>NZ_SNVY01000002.1:499942-837895 GCF_004361975.1 Buttiauxella sp. JUb87 | reverse complement strand
CTGACCCCATGCCGAACTCAGAAGTGAAACGCCGTAGCGCCGATGGTAGTGTGGGGTCTCCCCATGCGAGAGTAGGGAACTGCCAGGCTCCAAATAAACAAAAAGGCCATCCGCAAGGATGGCCTTTTTGTTTTGGATCGTTGTAAAAAAGATAAAAGCCACGAAAGTGACCTTTATCTATAAATATCAATGAATGACCTGAGACAAAAATGCTCGCGTGCGTTCTGATTTTGGATGGGCAAAGAACTCATTTGGAGGAGCCTGTTCAACAATTTCCCCCCGGTCCATGAAGATCACTCTATCAGCAACCGTCCGTGCAAAACCCATTTCATGCGTTACACACAACATTGTCATGCCTGATTCTGCCAGGCCAATCATGGTATCCAACACCTCTTTAACCATCTCTGGGTCCAGTGCAGAAGTAGGCTCATCAAATAGCATAATTTTCGGTTTCATACAGAGTGATCGAGCAATCGCTACGCGTTGCTGTTGCCCACCGGAGATTTGCCCCGGGAATTTATGCGCATGTTCAGCAATTCGTACCTTTTCCAGATAATGCATGCCGAGTGCTTCAGCTTCTTTCTTGGGCATTTTACGCACCCAAATCGGCGCAAGTGTGCAGTTTTGCAACACTGTAAGGTGTGGGAAAAGGTTAAAGTGTTGGAAAACCATCCCGACTTCAGTCCTGACTTTCTCAATATTACGCAAATCATCGTTGAGCTCGGTGCCATCAACGACAATACGTCCTTGTTGATGCTCTTCCAGATGGTTAATGCAGCGTATCGTTGTGGATTTACCTGAACCTGAAGGCCCGCACAGTACGATGCGCTCGCCTTGTTGTACCTTCAAATTGATATCTTTCAGTACGTGAAACTGTCCGTACCATTTATTCACATTCTCCAGCATGATCATCGCATCAGCGGGTTGCATAGTAATTTGACTCATTTATTCATCCTCAGTGCGGTGTTCGTCCGGTGTTAAAACGTTTTTCAAGATGCTGGCTGTAACGCGACATGCTGAAACAGAAAATCCAGTAGATGAGGGCTGCGAAGACGTAGCCTTCGGTCGACATCCCCAGCCATGCAGGATCAACAGTGGCTTGCTGTACGCTGCTAAACAGATCAAACAAACCAATAATGATCACCAGACTGGTGTCTTTAAATAGTGCAATGATGGTGTTAACCAGGCCTGGAATGACCATCTTTAATGCCTGCGGCAGGATCACTAATCCCTGGGTTTTCCAGTATCCCAGTGCCAGAGACTCTGCGGCTTCGTACTGCCCTTTTGGTAGCGCCTGCAAACCGCCACGTACAACTTCTGCGACATAAGCGGACTGGAAAAGGATCACGCCAACCAATGCACGGATAAGTTTGTCGATGCTTGTCCCTTCAGAAAGAAACAGTGGCAGCATGACGGATGACATAAACAAGACGGTGATTAACGGTACGCCACGCCAGAACTCGATAAAGACCACCGACAAAATTCTAACCACGGGCATTGTCGAACGGCGGCCTAAGGCCAGTAAGATCCCCAACGGTAACGCACCGGCAATCCCCACTGACGCGATGATAAGCGTTAAAGTTAACCCTCCCCACTGGCGAGTTTCGACACGATCCAGACCTAAAAAGCCGCCGTATAGCAAACCCCAAACAACCAGAGGATAGATGACTGCCCATGCGGCGATGTAACGGCCACGGCGAGGCATCGCATTCCAGAACATTGGGATGATAGAAGCCAGGCCAATGAGCAGAGCAAGGTTAATTCGCCAGCGTTGATCATGCGGGTAGAGCCCATACATAAACTGCCCGAAACGTGCGTGGATAAACACCCAGCAAGCCCCCTCTTTTGTGCAGTCAGCACGGCTATCACCAATCCAATTAGCCTGGAAAATCGTCCAATTCAACAATGGCGGAATCAGTTCCCACATCATCCACAAGCAGAAAATAGTCAGTAAGCTATTAGACCAGCTGGAAAAAAGATTCTTACGAGCCCACTGTACGGCACCTGAGCGAACAGCCTTTGGGCGCGCGTGATGTGACACTAATGCTTTTGTCATCGTAATTCCTTAGCGCTCAACCAGGGCAATTCGCCGGTTATAGATATTCATTAGTAACGAAATAGTCAGGCTAATAATTAGGTAAACCGACATCGTTATGGCAATGGTTTCAATGGCTTGACCGGTCTGGTTGAGTACTGTTCCTGCGAACAACGAAACCATATCCGGATAGCCAATAGCGGCCGCCAGAGAGGAGTTTTTCACGATATTGAGGTACTGACTGGTGAGCGGTGGAATGATCACGCGCATGGCTTGAGGAATGATGACCTGGCGCAATGTGACCGGGTTGGGTATCCCTAATGAGCGCGCCGCTTCGTGCTGACCATAAGGGACAGACTGGATTCCGGCACGAATAATTTCGGCAATAAAAGCGGAGGTATAAACCGACAAAGCGAGAGTTAATGCCGCAAGCTCAGGAATAAGTACCATGCCGCCACGGAAGTTAAAACCGCGCAAAGCTGGGACATCCCAGTGCAGTGCTGCGCCGAAAATCCATTGAGCAACAATCGGCAGCAATATCAATAAACCCAAAGCGAAAGGCCATGTACGGCGCAATTGCCCAGTTTTTATCTGGTGCATTTTGTTATATCGATACAGTCCTGCAGAAAGGACCAATGCAGCCGCAATAGCAGCAATAAAGGCCAGTGCTCCTTCACCAATTTGCGGAGAAGGAATATAAAGCCCACGGTTGCTCAGAAAGAGAAGATCAAAGGCATTAACCGCCTGACGGGGGCCAGGTAAGTTGCGCAGTACCGCAAAATACCAAAAGAAAATCTGCAATAAAGGAGGGATATTGCGGAATGTCTCGATATAAAAAGTAGAAAGTTTGCGTAGAAGCCAGTTATCGGAAAGCCGGGCTAAACCGAGAAAGAAGCCGATAAAAGAAGCGAATACGATGCATAACGCAGAAACCAACAGGGTATTTAGCAGGCCGACCACAAATACCCGGCCATAAGTATCACCCTGTTCATAATCAATGAGATGCTGAACGATACCGAAGCCTGCGCTGCGATCCAAAAATGCAAAACCGGAGGTAATGCCACGATTGCTAAGGTTGGTGACGGTGTTGTGTATCAGGTAAATGGCGATGCCAGCGACGATGACGACCGCAATAATCTGATACAGCCACGCACGAACCGCAGGATTTGAAAAGGAGATATCCCCTTTTACGAGTGGGCGGCGATGGGGCATAAGCGAACCTCAGTTACATAAACTCAAACTTTGGGCACTACAACAGTAGTGCCCATTTCTGACGTCTCGCTTAGCGAACCGGTGGTGCGTACTGAATACCGCCTTTGTTCCACAGGTTGTTCTGTCCACGTTTGATCTTCAGGGGGCTTTCAGAGCCTACGTTATGCTCGAAAATTTCAGCGTAGTTACCCACTTGTTTGACGATGTTGTACGCCCATTTATTGTCGAGTTTCAGGTCTTTACCAAAGTCACCTTCTTTACCTAACAGGTGTGCCATATCTGGTGTTGTTGGATTAGCGGCCATCTGGTCAACGTTTTTAGAATCAATACCCATTTCTTCGGCGTTCAGCATGGCGAACAAAGTCCAGCGTACAATGGAGAACCAGTCTTCATCACCACGGCGGACTACTGGGCCTAAAGGTTCTTTTGAAATCACTTCAGGAAGAACTACCCATTCGCCTGGAGTGCTGAGTTTGATACGAAGCGCATAGAGTTGTGACTGGTCGGAAGCCAGAGTATCGCAGCGGCCTGATTCCAGCGCCTTCGCTGATTCATCGGAGCGGTCGAACGTCACTGGGGTGTACTTCATATTGTTTGCTTTGAAGTAATCGGCCACGTTCAATTCAGTATCAGTACCAGCCTGAATACATACAGTCGCACCATCCAGCTCTTTAGCGCTCTTCAGATCTGCTTTGTTGTGCGTCAGGAAGCCGATGCCATCGTAATAAGTCACGCCAGTAAACATCATGCCCATCCCGGCATCGCGTGAGGAAGTCCAGGTGGTATTACGTGACAGAATGTCCACTTCACCAGATTGCAGCGCGGTAAAACGCTCTTTCGCCGTCAGTGGGGTGTATTTCACTTTCGATGCATCACCAAATACCGCAGCCGCAACGCCGCGACAAACGTCTACATCAATGCCGGTAAACTTACCATTGGCATCAGCATAGGAAAAACCTGGCAGACCATCGCTAATCCCACATTGCACAAAACCTTTCTTTTTTACCGCTTCAAACGTGGTCCCAGCGTGAGCCTGGCCGACGATTGCGAATAATGCACCGGCTGCGACCAGAGTGGAGAGTATTGTCTTTTTCATAATGCATCCTGTGTGGCGAAATTATCGTTATAAGTATTGACGCTAGCGTGGCGTCGTTTTTCCTGTCTGTGGCATCTGCCAGTCTGGTTAAAGCAAAGGGAGTGCCAAGATTGCGAGTCGCGGTATGCGTGTACCACGCGTCGCAGTTAGCTGAGTGTAGACAGGAAAAATCGCACACAGCGCCCTGAAACGGTGCAAAAATGAAACCTACGCCACATTTCAGCACAAAAAGTTTCAGTTTTTGATCATATGAAA
Source organism: Buttiauxella sp. JUb87 (assembly GCF_004361975.1). Taxonomy (NCBI): domain Bacteria; kingdom Pseudomonadati; phylum Pseudomonadota; class Gammaproteobacteria; order Enterobacterales; family Enterobacteriaceae; genus Buttiauxella; species Buttiauxella sp. JUb87. The sequence goes on along the minus strand of NZ_SNVY01000002.1, from coordinate 833,297 downwards.
AGAAGTAGTTTCTGACGTTAATATTAGCTGGGGTGCTATTAATGCAGGGGTGTGAGAGGCATCACGGCTGTTGATGCAACAAAACAAAAAAGTACGAAACTGAGTGATTTGTTTCACGCTAAAAAAGCAGAGCTGATGACTAAAAAAGGAAGGGCCTATTTTTGCTTGCACTTAAACGATGCAGACGGATTTTCCCAATAAAAAAGTGCGCCCTGGTCAGGCGCGCTGTTGCTGATTCGAACGGAATACTTATTTAGTTAACGCAACGATACCCAGCGTTAAACCTGCAATCGCAGCGGCACCACCGGCGATTGCGCCTGCGGTTTCCCAGTTATCCTGAGTCGTACCTTTCATACAGGTATTGGTATGCACTAAACGCCCCTGGTCGTCATAGACCGGTACGCAAGGCGAGTTAGTCGCACAACCCGCCAGAAGTGTAGAAAGCAACGCAGCGGCAATGAGCTTTTTCATATGGAACCTCGTTAACCCAAACCCCGTCCAGGGACGACTTGTGCACCAGGGCTACAGAGTTATCTAAAAACCTGTTGGGGTGAATGAGGCAACTTTATCACTACGCTAAGTCTGGTGAAGAGCGGGGAATAATTGCAATTCATGTGCAGTGTAAACAAAGTGGAGAAAAACGAACTCAGGCAGGTAAATATGGAGAGAAAATGAAGGATGATAATTTTCAGACAATAAAAATCTTATGTCGCGACAATCAGTTATGTCGGGTAAGGAACTATCATGTTTTGGAAAAAATATTAACTGATCAATATGTTATGATTATTTATCAGTTCTTCAACAATTCTATGATTCGATTAAGTCGTTCATCATTTTTAGCCTTACTGTGAATGTAGGCGTAGATATCCAGTGTGTCTTTCTCCATCCATGGGATAGTGACACAATGAAGATTAAAGTACTCAGGAATGTGTTTTAGTAAAAATTCAGGGAAGAACATGACAAAGTCACTCTTTTCAATACAATGCAGCATGTTGAGTAGGGAGTTTGATCGATAACGGATAATCCTCTGGTGAGAGTTTGCATACAGTTTTTCGGGTAGGTACGCATTGGTTTCAGCTGAACTTAGGACGGCATGTTCTTCGCTCATCCATTGTTCAAGGCTTAAGTTATCTTTAATTCTCGGATGCCCCATACGACACAAACCAATAATTTTAGATTGGGCAATCCTTGTAGAAATGAAAGAGTGGTTATATTTAATTGCAGAACCAATATCAATATCCACTTCTCTTAAAACCAAAGCGGTAATCCGCTGATCTTCGAGCATGATACGGTTATTAAATGTGAATGATACCTGATCGGATATTTTATTGTTTTTTAGCAATTTATTCATTAAATAATATTCAATCATAGTATTGGTTCGAATGAATATGTTAGATACTTCTGTTTGTTTACTACCACTAATCATAATTGAATGTGATATTTCTTCGTCAATTTTCTTAAAGGATGGATAGAGCTGGCTAGCAATTGGAGTTGCTTTTAGCCCTTTGGCTGATTTGATAAAAAGGATGTCATGATAATAATCACGTAGTTTATTTAATGAGTATGTTAGTGTCGGCGACGATATCCCAAGGGCCTGAGCTGATTTAGTCATACTTTTTGTTTCAAAAATCATCACCAGCGTTTTGATTAGGTTGTAGTCGAATTTATTGCTCACAATTTAACTTCCTATAAAATCATATATTTACTATGTGTTATAAAGTTTTTTAAAGCGCGACTTCTAAAAACTTCTATTGTGTATGGGTCCAGAAGACGGCCTAATAATGGCCTTCAACGCGCAAATTAAAAGAAGGTTTAATGAAACTCCTGACCGATAAGTCCAAGTTTGAAAAATGGTTTATACAAGATTATCTGCGTATTAACAGCTGCCCTCTGAACCCCTCAATATTCACTGACGAAGAACTGGAGTCTATCCTGCAAGAATCGTTACCAGAATCATTTCCTTGTCTGGTTTTTTTCGATTCGCATGATGCCCGTCCTTTCGGAGAACAATTAAGATATGTATATAAGAAGGAGTTAAGGCTAATGCAAAAGTTACTGGAAGGAAATGAATTTACTCATTGAAAAATGAAGTAAGTTGTTTCAATTAATAACTTGATTCACGTGGTGAATATTATGTTTTGTATTCATTTGTTTTGTGAGTTTTAAATCAACAATAATGTCATTTCGTCTAAAGGATTGTTGAATACCATTTTTCATAATTAAGATTTAAGCATATAAATGTAATTGATGTCATAATTCCCCGGATTTCTTAGCATGGAACGCTATTTCCCTGATAAATAACTTTCTTCCATGACCACCAGCAACCCATAGTTCCTTTATCTACTCCACTTCCCGGAAGAACCAGGCTTATTTTGATACTCTCAGAGATTAAAAAAGGCGCTTCCCCATGCCGAGTAGCGCCTTTTTAAACAACAACTTAACTGATTAATATCAGTTCATGCCGTATTTTTTCAATTTTTTACGCAGCGTGCCACGGTTGATGCCCATCATCAGGGCAGCGCGGGTTTGGTTGCCACGGGTGTATTGCATCACCATGTCCAACAATGGCTGCTCTACTTCAGCCAATACCAGCTCATACAGATCACTAACATCTTGACCATTCAGTTGAGCAAAATAGTTCTTCAGTGCTTGTTTCACGGAGTCACGAAGAGGTTTTTGGGTAACCTGATCCTGTGAGTTAACGGTGGAAACGGTTAGTACGTCAGAATTTACGCGTTGTTCGAACATAGTTCTGTCAGCTCTTTATTTCTAATTACGCAAGATTTTCGAAGTATGCCTCCAACGCCTCAAGCTGTTCGCTTGCATCTTCAATGGCGTTGAATGTGCGCCGAAACTGGTCATTTGGAGCGTGTTCCTGTAGGTACCAGGAAACGTGTTTGCGAGCAATTCGGTATCCCTTAGCATGACCATAAAAGTCATGTAGTTCCCCAATATGCCCACAAAGTAAGCGCTTCACCTCTGCCAGAGGCAGGGGAGGAAGCAGCTCTCCAGTGTCCAGATAATACTGGATTTCCCGAAAGATCCAGGGTCTTCCCTGAGCCGCGCGTCCTATCATAAGAGCATCAGCCCCTGTGTAGTCGAGCACAGCTCTGGCTTTAAGCGGGTCAGTAATGTCACCATTCGCGATTACCGGAATGGAAACTTTCTGCTTAACTGCCCGAATGCTGTCGTATTCAGCGTCGCCCTGAAATAAACAGGCGCGTGTGCGTCCATGAATCGTCAAAGCTTGAATGCCACAGTCTTCAGCCAGTTGGGCAATCTCTTCACAGTTACGGTGCGCCGTATCCCAGCCAGTGCGAATCTTCAACGTTACAGGCACGTCCACTGCGTTAATTACCGTTGTCAGGATAGATTTCACCAGACTTGGGTATTGCAGAAGTGCTGAACCCGCGAGCTTACGATTCACTTTCTTTGCCGGGCATCCCATATTGATATCAATAATCTGGGCGCCATTAGCCACGTTAATACGTGCGGCCTCTGCCATCTCATCAGGGTCACTACCGGCAATTTGCACGGTGCGAATACCTGGTTCATTCACGTGCACCATCCGTAAACGTGATTTATCACTCGCCCAAACTTCAGGGTTAGAGGACATCATCTCGGAAACAGTCAGTCCGGCCCCCATCTCGTAACACAGCGTCCTGAATGGTCTGTCAGTGATGCCAGCCATAGGTGCTGCAATCAGTCGATTTCTGAGCTGGTGTTGTCCAATGCGCATGAGTTAAGAAATGACCATACTTGCCTGCAAGGCGGCGTATATTACGCATTTTTGACCTGAGATGAAAGGCCAAACTTTGAACAATCAGCTGTCGTAGATCAATGAATCCGCATCCTGTGCGATAGCATAAATAAATTAATGATTAATTTCATTGTGTTAGCTTGGGGTGGTTGTTTTGTGCTCTTTTCATTTTTAGTGAAATTGGAAAGCAATTAACATTATTTTAGGCGCAAAGCGCCAGATAAACTGCTGCTTTGTTCAGCAGTTTTGGCATTTTTCTGCGAGGAATGTCTCATTTTGGTGCCGGGATTCGTCTATTCAGACCTTGGGGCAATAAACGAGAAAGCGGGAGTTTACTCCCCCGCAATAAGTGGTTTACTCAACAATTTCACGGCCATGCAAGGGTTGTGTTGGGCGGTTATTTCCATGATGCATTGCTGTGGTGAATTGTTTCAATTGCTGCACCGAGAGTGTCACAGGATGCTTCATCACTAACCAGCGTACACCTTCAGAGCAGGGTGGAGTGGTTAGCGAACCGCTGAAACGATAATGGGACAGATCCTCTGGTAGTAATTTGTTCACATCGATTTTTTGTTTTAATTCTGCTTTTTCATCGGCTTTGGCTGGCATCGTCTGCCAGAGTTTAGCGAGTTCACTGTTGGCAGTCCCGGTTTCAAACATCACTGCGACGACGGCAATCTCTCCCTCAGCATTTTTATGCACCAGGTGCATTTCCATGGCGAAATGTTTGCCATTGAGAGTGTTTTCGCTTGGCGCATGGAAATGGAGTTGCTGAAGCTGGAAAGGAACGCCATCAATTGTCACCACATCTTTCACACTGGCTGCGAAACCCGCCTGGATAGTATGGCCGTTATTTATGATGTTGATAGGGGAGTCTACATAACTAGATTTTAGCGGGTTGATATGCGCTTTTAGCGTGTTTTTTATGTCAATTGGCGACTGATTCATCCCCACTTTACAAGTTTGGTTTTCTGGGCTGACTTCGGCCCAATGTTCTGGCGAGCCTTCACCTTCGTAACTCCAGTGAGAGGCCATTGCTAAAGCGGGCAGCATTCCCATAGTGAGAATTGCCAGCGTGCGTAAAGTGGTTTTCATTGATTCATTCCCTGATAAATTTTATTAAATAGCGTCGTTTAACTGACATGTTTGAAGCGGCGCATTGTAAAACTCGGTTTTCAGGAAAGAGTGGGCAAAAATGGCGGGGCAATAAAATCAGGTATTAACTTTTACTTAAAGTGGCCAGTTGGCCACTTTAAGGGGGAAAGGGGACTTAGCGTTTGATACCAGTAATGCGGCACCATTCTTCTTTTTCGGCGACAGGATCAAGGGTGAATTTGTCCTGATACGCTTCGCAAACACTTTCGGCCTGGCTTGCCAGCACGCCAGAAAGCCCAAGGAAACCGCCCTGAACAGGCAGCACGCTGATTAAAGGAGCTAACTCACGTAAAGGCCCTGCAAGGATGTTTGCGACCACGACATCGGCGCTCATGGCTTCTGGCTGGTCTTGTGGCAGATACAGCTCCAGGCGTTCAGAAACACCGTTGCGTTCTGCGTTATCACGGCTGGCCTGAATGGCTTGTGGGTCGATATCAATACCAATCGCTTTAGCAGCACCCAGTTTCAGCGCCGCAATCGCAAGAATGCCGGAACCACAGCCGAAATCGATAACGGTTTTGCCTGCCAGATCCAGTCCATCAAGCCACTCAAGGCACAAAGACGTAGTTGGGTGAGTGCCAGTTCCGAACGCAAGACCTGGGTCGAGCATCACGTTTACCGCATTCACGTCTGGCACATCACGCCAGCTCGGGCAAATCCACAGGCGCTGGCCAAAACGCATCGGGTGGAAGTTATCCATCCATTCACGTTCCCAGTCTTTATCTTCGAGTTGCTCGATTTTGTGACGGAAACCCACGCTCAGCAGTGGGCAGTTTTCGAGAATCGCGACGACTTCTTCCATGTCCGTTTCAGCGTCGTACAAACCGATTACATCGGTATCGCCCCATAAACGGGTTTCGCCAGGTAATGGCTCGAATACCGGTGTGTCATGGGTATCCTGAAAGGTCACGGATACAGCACCGCTTTCGATCAGTGCATCGCCGAGTTCTTCAGCGGTTGCGCCGGTAGTATTAATTTTCAGTTGAATCCATGGCATAGCGAAACTCTTTATTTATCAGTAGTTGGAACGAGTGCTGGTGCAGGCAGCGGCTGACCGAAACGGTTGCCTACCAGGAACGCCAGCAAACTTAGTAATAAGGATGGCACAATGGGGTGGAAGCCAAATAACTGGATTTTGAAACTCGCCAGCACCGCATACAACCCGCCACCGACAATCATTGCACTTAGCGCGCCCGCAGCATTGGCTCGCTCCCAATAAAGGCCGAGCACTAAAGGCCACAGGAATACCGCTTCAAGCCCACCAAACGCCAGCAAATTCAGCCAGATGATCATTTCTGGTGGGCGCCATGCCGCGAGTAGCAGCAACGCACCCAGAATCAACGTGATCACCGATGACATTCTTTTCAGACGCCTTTCGTTAGTGATCTGATCCGGTCGCATATTCAGATAAAGATCTTTGACGATCGTAGCGGATGATTGCAGCAATTGGGCGTTAATTGTCGACATAATTGCCGCCATGGGTGCCGCAAGAAATATTCCCGCCGCTATTGGTGGCAACACCGTGACCATCAACGTTGGGATAACCAAATCAGGGACTTTCAAATCCGGTATCACTGCACGGCCTAACGCGCCCGCCAGATGCATACCAAACATCAAAATCGCGACCACAATTGTGCCGAGGATAATGCCACGGTGCACGGCTTTGCTGTCTTTATAAGAGATGCAGCGTACCGCCGTGTGCGGCAAACCAATCACGCCGAAGCAGACCAGCACCCAGAATGAGGTCATGAACGTCGGGGAAAGGATGTCATCGGCACCCTGCGGTGAAACGAGTTTAGGGTCGATATGCTGCAGCGTATCTACTGCGTTGTGCAAACCACCGGCTGCGTGAACGATGCCCACCAACAGCAAAATCGTGCCAACCAGCATCACCATGCCTTGCATTGCGTCGTTGAGAACGCTGGCACGGAAGCCACCAAACGCGGTATACAGCGCAATGCTGATACCAAAAATCAGCAATCCCGTTTCGTAAGGAATACCGGCTGCCGTCTCCAGTAAGCGTGCACCACCGATGAACTGCACGGTCATCGCGCCAACAAAAGCCACTAACAGGCTAAGACTCGCCAGCCAAACCAGCAGACGGCTTTGATAACGGGCGAACAACATGTCATTCAGGGTAACGGCGTTATAGCGACGTGCCAGAATGGCAAACTTTTTACCCAGAATACCCAGAGATAACCATACCGCCGGTAATTGAATCATTGCCAGCAAAACCCAGCCCAGCCCATATTTATAAGCAGCTCCAGGCCCGCCAATAAATGAACTGGCACTGATATAAGTGGCGGTTAGCGTCATCGCTAATACAAACCCGCCCATCGAGCGGCTACCCAGGAAATATTCGTTGAGGAAATTACCTGTGGTGCGGCGTTTCATGGCGTACATGGAAATGCCAAAAACCACTAATAGATAGGCTACCAGCGGTAATACGACTTCAAGCTGCATGATCATCCTCCAGAGGAATATCACGGAAGATAAACTTCACCATTGCCCAGCACAGTAAAATGAACAGCAAAGGTACCAGCAGGCACGCCATTTCAAACCAGTGCGGTAGGCCAGTTGGGCCGATTTCATTACCAGGTAAGTAAGCAGCCACTAACCATGCGGCAAGATAGAGAAGGGTTAGCCAAAGCGCCCAGCGGGCTTCTTTATGGGCCTGAACAAAACGCGCGTCCATTATTGTCCCTTGAGTTGGCGGAAAGCGGCGATTGTAACGCATAGCGAGAAGATGGGGATCAAAAAAGAAAAAGGCCGGAGAACCGGCCTTATCACGATGTTACTTCTTGAGAAAACTTAGTCCTGAAGACCCAGTTTTTTCTCCAGATAGTGGATGTTAGTTCCACCGTGCTGGAAGTTTTCATCGTTCATGATGCGAGTCTGCAAATCAACGTTGGTTTTGATGCCATCGATGATCAGTTCAGCCAAAGCATTTTTCATGCGAGAAATCGCGACTTCACGCGTTTCACCGAAGCAGATCAGTTTGCCAATCATGGAATCATAATACGGCGGTACGGTGTAACCGGCGTAAATGTGTGATTCCCAACGCACACCAAAACCACCTGGCGCATGGAAGCGAGTGATTTTGCCTGGGCTTGGCAGGAAGGTATTCGGGTCTTCGGCGTTGATACGGCATTCTACCGCATGGCCTTTAACATGAACGTCTTCTTGCTTGATAGACAGTGGCTGGCCTGCAGCAATGCGCAGCTGTTCTTTAATCAGGTCAACGCCGGTGATCATTTCTGTTACCGGGTGCTCAACCTGAATACGGGTGTTCATTTCAATGAAGTAGAACTCACCGTTTTCGAACAGGAACTCGAAAGTACCTGCACCGCGATAGTTGATATCAACACAGGCTTTAGCGCAGCGTTCGCCGATGAATTTACGCAGTTCCGGCGTGATGCCCGGTGCTGGCGCTTCTTCAACCACTTTCTGGTGACGACGCTGCATAGAGCAGTCGCGTTCTGCCAGGTAAACCGCTTTGCCCTGGCCGTCAGCCAATACCTGAATCTCGATATGGCGTGGGTTTTCCAGGTATTTTTCCATATAGACCATGTCGTTGTTGAAAGCAGCTTTCGCTTCCGCACGGGTCATATTAATGGATTGTTCCAGATCGGCATCGCTACGTACGACACGCATACCACGACCGCCGCCACCGCCAGACGCTTTGATAATAACCGGGTAGCCAATGCGTTTAGCATGAGCACGGTTTTTATCCATATCGCCGTCAAGAGGGCCGTCAGAGCCTGGTACGCAAGGTACGCCAGCTTTCTTCATTGCGTTGATTGCAGACACTTTATCGCCCATCAGACGAATAGTTTCAGCACGCGGGCCAATGAAGATGAAGCCTGAACGTTCAACTTGCTCGGCAAAGTTGGCGTTTTCAGACAAGAAGCCATAACCCGGGTGAATCGCAACTGCACCAGTAATTTCTGCTGCAGAGATGATTGCCGGGATATTCAGATAGCTTTTTACCGACGGAGCGGGACCGATACAAACAGTTTCATCCGCCAGTAATACGTGTTTTAAATCGCGATCCGCAGTGGAGTGCACAGCGACAGTCTTGATACCCAGTTCTTTACAGGCACGAAGAATACGCAGAGCAATCTCGCCACGGTTAGCGATGACAATTTTATCCAGCATAATCGCCTCGTTACTCGATGACGACCAGCGGCTCGTCAAATTCAACCGGTTGGCCATTCTCAACCAGGATGGCTTTCACCACACCGGCTTTGTCAGCTTCGATCTGGTTCATCATTTTCATTGCTTCAACGATACACAGAGTGTCGCCAACGTTAACCTTCTGGCCAACTTCAACAAATGACTTAGCATCCGGGCTTGGGGTGCGGTAGAAAGTACCGACCATTGGGGAACGCACGATGTGACCACTGATTTCAGCAGCCGCTGGTGCTTCTGCCGGAGCGGCAGGTGCAACAACGTTAGACAGGCCAGGTTGCGGCTGTGGCTGGTACATTGGAGCAGCATAAGCCTGTTGCATCATTGGGTAACCGGTGTTTGCCGGTGCACGACTGATGCGTACAGATTCTTCGCCCTCAGAAATTTCCAGTTCAGAAATGCCTGATTCTTCAACCAGCTCGATCAGTTTTTTAATCTTACGAATATCCATGAGTGGGTTCCGTACTCTTGTTTAGATGGATTTTGACAAGCGTTTTACCGCCGTCTGTAGTGCATATGAATAGCCGTCAGCGCCTAATCCGCAGATGACACCAACCGCTTTATCAGAAAGATATGAATGATGGCGGAACGGTTCGCGCGCATGCACATTGCTCAGATGGATCTCAATAAACGGAATATCTACCGCTAATAAGGCATCACGCAGTGCAACGCTCGTATGAGTAAACGCGGCCGGATTAATCAGAATAAAATCGACAGTGTCTTTAGCCTGATGAATTCGGTCGATCAATTCATATTCCGCGTTGGATTGCAGGTGGCTGAACGAGACATTTAGCGTTTTTGCTTCTTCTTCGAGCGAGTTAACAATTTGGGCTAAAGTCAGCGTGCCGTACTTCTCAGGCTCACGTGTTCCCAGCATGTTAAGATTCGGGCCGTTCAAAAGCAAAATGTGAAAATTAGCCGACATCGTGCTGCCATCTCCTGCAATTTGTAGGTATTTTACAAAATATACCTAAGTTGCTCGGTTGTCACCTTCAGAGCCAGAAAATGGCCTGTCAGAAAAACCAAAGTCGCACATTATAACGATTTCGTAGCAATTGGCAGCTAAATACTGGTCTTATCAGGGAAGATGATCAACTCATATCCCTAAACGGGGCCGGGTTGATCACTTTTCTGCGGGGAACAACACATATCTTTCGTTAACGCCGCCACTGACGGAATTTCTTGTAGCGTAAGGCCAGAAGGATGATTGCGCCCAGAGCATACAGCAATGGTTGCGGTGAGATAACCTTTACTGACCACAGATAATGAATCGGGGCAAGGATAGCGACCAGATAGACGAAGTTATGCAGCTTTTGCCAGCGTGGCCCCAATTTTCGTTGTAACGACTGCGTAGATGTTGCTGCCAATGATAGCAGTACCAACCAGCTGATTATTCCTAAAGTTAAATACGGGCGCGTGACCAGTTCCCGGCCAAGTAGCGCCAGATTGTTGATGCCCAATTCCAACATGGCGTAGCTGACTAAATGAAGTGTGGCCCACGCAAAACACCATAATCCTAACAACCGACGGGTTCGAATCAGCAGCGGCTGCTTCCCGTATCGCGCCAACGGTGTGACTAGCAGCGTTGCCAGCAACAGTTTAAGCGCCATTCTGCCGGTAAAATGCTGGATATCCTTTGCCGGGTCGGCACTTAAAAGCCCCTGGTTTGCAGCATAAAACAACCAGACAAAAGGTAAGAAGGCCGCGAGATGCAGTACGACTTTAAGACAGGTTATCTGTTTTGCGGTTAATCGCACTTTAGAAATTCTCCTTCAGATTCAAGCCGCGGTATAGCGATCCGACCTGGTCGGCATAACCATTAAACAGCAGCGTCGGCTGGCGTTTTACATCCAGTACCCCACCTGATCCGATAAATCGCTCACTGGCTTGCGACCAGCGTGGGTGGTCAACATTTGGGTTTACGTTGGCATAAAATCCGTATTCATTAGGTGCTGCCATATTCCAGGTGGTAGGCGGTAACTCGCTAACCAGTTTGATACTGACAATCGACTTTATTCCTTTAAAGCCGTATTTCCATGGCACGGTGAGTCGTATCGGTGCACCGTTTTGCGGTGGCAACGCTTTCCCGTAAACGCCGACCGTAAGTAGAGTCAGAGGGTGCATTGCTTCATCAAGACGCAATCCTTCGACGTAGGGATATTTCAACCCGCCACCGATAAAACGGTCCTTCTGCCCGGGCATTTGTTCCGGGTCGTAAAGCGTTTCGAAGGCGACATATTTTGCTTTGCTGGTGGGCTCGACTAGCGCGAGCAGTTTACTGAGTGGGAAACCTATCCACGGCACCACCATCGACCAGGCTTCGACACAACGCATCCGATAAATACGCTGTTCCAGTGGGAATTTCTTATAAAGATCGTCAAGGTCAAGTGTTTGTGGTTTTGCCACCTCACCGCTAATTGTGATTTTCCACGGATCGGTCTTTAAGCTTCCGGCATTGGCTGCTGGGTCGGCCTTATCAAGGCCAAATTCGTAGAAATTGTTGTAACCCGTCACTTTGTCTTCTGGGGTCATGGCGAGTTTTGCCTGCCATTGTTCAGGCTGGCTAAATTGCAGGGGTTTTCCCGATGGCGCGGGTGGCCTGTCGTTCCCTTTAAACCAGGAGAGAATATCAGCATGGGCAGTTTGAGGAAGCGAGAGAGCCGCGGCACTGATGCCCAGCGCTTTCAGCACCTGGCGGCGTTTCAGCATAAAAACCGATTCGGGTGTGACATCTGCTTCCGTAAAGCGGGTTACTTTTTTCATCTTGTTCTCCGGCATGGCTTTATAGGCTAAGCATGACGGAGAACGCTGAACCCTGCGAATATGTCACAAAAAATTGAAACTTAAAGAAGGGATAGGTTTCGTTGCGGTTGCGTTAATGGGATACCTGCCGATGAAGGCTATACTTGAATTTCGGTGTATTTACGTATCCTTTGCAACAAAGGATAAGAATCTGTTCACCGTGTTTGCCTGAATTGCTCTTTTACTATGTAATGCCGCATCAAGTCAGGCTGGTCTTATCTTCACCAAACGGAGTTAACTCAAGGATGCGATTAACGACGAAACTTTCTGCTTTTATGACGTTGCTGACTGGCCTCGCTATTTTTGTGACGCTCGTGGGTTGTTCATTAAGCTTCTTTAATGCGATGCATTTTAAAGTTCATCAGCGTGTGGTGGCGGTTGCCACAATCATTGATAACGATTTGGTTTCAAGCTCTCCAGAAGAACTGATCAATCGCCTCAACGAAGTGATGGTGCCCATTGATATCACCGAGGTGAAATTCAAAATAGGCGGCAACACGGTTTACCAACATCAGTTGAGCCAATCCTACCGTTTACTGGGCAATAGCTACAGTTTTCGTACCGTGACTGTTGAGTTAATGAAGCATCCGGGGATGTTCCTCTCTCTCACCTATCGGGATCCTGTCGCGAATTACTACAACTCACTTTTCACTACCGTTCCACTTTCTATCACGGTTGGCTTCATGCTTATCGTGCTGTTTTTTGCTATCCGCTGGATGAAAAAGCAGCTCGCCGGGCAAGAGTTACTGGAGAACCGGGCGCGACGGATTCTGAACGGTGAAAGAGGCGTTGAGGTGCGCGGATCGGTACTGGAATGGCCTCCGAAAGCCAGTAGCGCTTTGGACTTGTTGCTTTCCGATCTGCAAAACGCGAACGATCAACGCAGCAGAATGGACACCTTGATTCGTGCTTTTGCGGCGCAGGATGCGAAAACAGGCCTGAATAATCGTCTGTTTTTTGATAATCAACTGGCGACGTTGCTGGATGAACAAGAGCAAGTGGGCGCGCATGGTGTAGTGATGATCATCCGTCTGCCCGATTTTGACACCCTGCATGAAACATGGGGGCGCGCGGCGGTAGAGGAGTACTTATTTACCCTCATCAATCTGTTGTCGACATTTGTGATGCGTTATCCCGGCGCATTACTGGCACGTTATTTCCGCAGCGATTTTGCCGTTTTGTTACCTCATCGCACATTAAAAGAAGCCGATAGTATTGCCAGCCAGTTGCTGAAAGCCGTTGATACCTTGCCGCCAACCCGAATGCTCGACCGCAATGACATGATGCATATCGGTATTTGTGCATGGCGTAGCGGGCAAACCAAAGAGCAGGTGATGGAGAACGCGGAAGTCGCGACGCGTAATGCTTCGTTGCAAGGGGCGAACAGTTGGTCGGTCTATGACGATAGTTTGCCGGAAAAAGGGCGCGGCAATGTGAAATGGCGTACGCTCATTGAGCAAGTGTTACAGCGCGGTGGCCCACGCTTCTATCAAAAACCGGCGGTAATGCGTAATGGCTACGTACATCATCGTGAAATCATGTGTCGGATTTTTGACGGCGAACAAGAAGTGCTGGCGGCAGAATATTTGCCGATGGTGAAGCAGTTTGGTTTAGCGGAACAATATGACCGGCAAACCATCGCCCGATTGTTACCTTTAGCCGGTTTCTGGCCCGAAGAAACACTGGCTATTCAGGTGTCTGTAGAATCACTGATTCGCGCTCCGTTCCAGCGTTGGTTGCGTGATGCGTTGATGCAGTCAGAAAAATCGCTTCGACGACGTATTCTTTTTGAACTTGCAGAGGCAGATGTCTGTCAACACATCAGCCGTTTGCAGCCTGTGATTCGCTTGATTAAAGCTTTGGGTACTCGTATTGCTGTCTCCCAGGCGGGTTTGACCGTAGTGAGCGCTTCTTATATTAAGGAGTTGGATGTGGAGTTGATAAAGCTGCATCCGGGGCTCGTGCGAAACATTGAGAAACGAACTGAAAATCAGTTGTTTGTACAGAGCCTGGTTGAGGCCTGTAATGGGACTCAGACGCAAGTTTTTGCGGTCGGAGTCAGAACGCGAAGTGAATGGCAGACACTGGTGGAGAAAGGCGTGGCGGGTGCTCAAGGTGATTTTTTTGCGGCATCTCAACCACTAGACAGCAACGTGAAAAAATATTCGCAAAGATACTCGGTTTAACCTGCCGTTTATGAATATTTCACGTAGAATAACGCGCGCTGCATCTCAAGGGGGCTAATACGCCTGCTGACCAGATTGTTGAAGCATGAAATGAACCCGGTTTGCTTCCTTGCACTGTTCGTTTAACCTACAGCGTTTGTTTGTTTCCTCGGCAGTTCGAGGATAAACGTGTCGAAAGTGTATTAGTCGTAGTAAACTGCACAATTTTTCACCATTGCAGAACATTTTTGCGCCTTGTCGCTGCAATGAGTGGTTGGTAAAGTAAGCGGATTTTGTTTCCGCCCCAGCTTTCAGGATTATCCCTTAGTATGTTGAAAAAATTTCGTGGCATGTTTTCCAATGACCTGTCCATTGACCTGGGTACCGCGAATACCCTGATTTATGTGAAAGGACAAGGCATCGTACTGAATGAGCCATCTGTCGTGGCTATTCGCCAGGATCGTGCCGGTTCACCTAAAAGTGTTGCGGCTGTCGGCCATGATGCTAAACAGATGCTGGGTCGTACCCCCGGCAACATCGCAGCTATCCGTCCGATGAAAGATGGCGTTATTGCCGATTTCTTCGTGACCGAAAAAATGCTGCAACACTTCATCAAACAAGTGCATAGCAACAGCTTTATGCGCCCAAGCCCACGCGTACTGGTTTGTGTGCCAGTTGGCGCAACTCAAGTTGAACGTCGCGCGATTCGTGAATCTGCGCAAGGTGCAGGTGCTCGTGAAGTCTTCTTAATTGAAGAACCAATGGCTGCGGCTATCGGTGCTGGCCTGCCAGTTTCTGAAGCAACCGGTTCAATGGTTGTGGATATCGGTGGTGGTACAACTGAAGTTGCCGTTATTTCTCTGAACGGCGTGGTTTACTCCTCTTCCGTACGTATCGGTGGTGACCGCTTCGACGAAGCCATCATTAATTATGTGCGTCGTAACTACGGTTCACTGATTGGTGAAGCCACTGCTGAACGTATCAAACACGAAATCGGTTCTGCTTACCCAGGCGATGAAGTGCTTGAAATCGAAGTGCGTGGCCGTAACCTGGCTGAGGGTGTTCCACGCGGCTTTACCCTGAATTCCAATGAAATCCTCGAAGCCCTGCAAGAGCCATTGACGGGGATCGTGAGTGCGGTGATGGTTGCACTGGAGCAGTGCCCACCAGAGCTGGCGTCCGATATCTCTGAGCGCGGTATGGTTCTGACTGGTGGTGGCGCATTGCTGCGTAACCTTGACCGTCTGCTGATGGAAGAAACAGGCATTCCGGTAGTAGTTGCAGAAGATCCATTGACTTGCGTAGCCCGTGGCGGTGGCAAGGCACTGGAGATGATCGACATGCACGGCGGCGACTTGTTCAGCGAAGAGTAATCAGCCGCACGTAAGGGGCAGTCATCAAGACTGCCCTTTCTTGCTGGCCCTGGAATACGCATAGCCTATGAAGCCAATTTTTAGCCGTGGCCCTTCGTTACAGTTTCGCCTGATTTTGGCGGTGCTGGTGGCGATTGGTGTAATGATTGCCGATAGTCGCCTGGGTACGTTCAGTCAGATTCGAACGTATATGGATACTGCCGTCAGCCCTTTCTATTTTGTCTCAAATGGTCCCCGTGAATTGCTCGACAGCGTCTCGCAAACACTGGCATCACGCGACCAGCTAGAACTCGAAAATCGTGCACTGCGTCAGGAATTGATCCTGAAAAACAGCGAATTACTGATGATGGGTCAATATCGTCAGGAAAACGCACGCCTGCGCGAACTGCTTGGCTCACCGTTGCGTCAGGACGAGCAAAAAATGGTGACTCAGGTTATCTCTACCGTTAACGATCCTTACAGTGACCAGGTGGTTATTGATAAAGGCAGCGTGAACGGCGTCTATGAAGGTCAACCCGTCATCAGTGATAAAGGTGTCGTAGGTCAGGTTGTCGCGGTGGCGAAACTCACTAGCCGTGTTTTACTGATTTGTGATGCTACCCATGCGCTGCCTATTCAGGTACTGCGTAATGACATCCGCATTATCGCGGCGGGTAACGGCTGTACTGACGATCTGCAACTGGAACATTTACCGGCTAATACTGATATTCGCGTAGGCGATGTATTGGTGACATCTGGTTTGGGTGGCCGCTTCCCGGAAGGCTATCCTGTGGGCGTCGTTTCTTCAGTGAAGCTTGATACTCAGCGCGCATACACGGTTATTCAGGCTCGTCCGACTGCTGGCTTACAACGTCTGCGTTATTTGCTGCTGTTGTGGGGCGCGGATCGCGAAGGGAAAACCCCGATGCCGCCTGATGAAGTTCATCGCGTGGCGAATGAGCGCTTGATGCAAATGATGCCGCAGGTTTTACCAGCGGCTGATTCTGTCGGGCCACCAGCTCCGGTTCCTCCTCCGGCAACGGGTATTACGACTCCTGCCCCTGCTGCACCAGCAAGCCTGGGAGGGCAGTAGTGGGTAGTTACCGTAGCCAGGGCCGTTGGGTCATCTGGCTTTCTTTCCTCGTCGCCTTGTTGTTACAAGTCATGCCATGGCCTGACGATTTAAAAATCTATCGTCCTGACTGGGTATTACTGATCCTGCTGTACTGGATTCTGGCTCTGCCACACCGCGTAAATGTAGGCACAGGTTTTGTGGTGGGTGCCATACTGGATTTAATCAGCGGCTCTACCCTTGGCGTGCGCGCATTATCTCTGAGCATCGTTGCTTATCTGGTGGCGTTAAAGTACCAGCTATTCCGCAATCTCGCGCTTTGGCAACAGGCTTTGGTGGTTATGCTGTTGTCATTGATGACAGATGTCATTGTTTTCTGGTCTGAATTTTTAGTTATCAATGTCTCTTTCCGCCCAGAAATTTTCTGGAGCAGCGTGGTCAATGGTGTACTGTGGCCATGGATATTCTTGTTGATGCGTAAAATTCGCCAACAATTTGCAGTGCAATAGGATTGAACATGACATCTTTGTATCTGGCATCCGGCTCCCCGCGTCGTCAGGAATTACTGACTCAGTTGGGTGTGTCGTTTGAGCGCATCATTACTGATGTAGAAGAACAGCGTCTTAGCCATGAAAGCGCACAGCAGTATGTCGTGCGCCTGGCGCGTGATAAAGCGCGGGCGGGCGTTGCGCTCGCGCAACATGACTTACCTGTTCTGGGTGCCGATACGATTGTTATCTACAATGGCAAGGTGTTGGAAAAACCTAAAGATGAACAACACGCTGCTGAGATGTTGCGTATGTTATCCGGGAATCAGCACCAGGTAATGACGGCTGTTGCGCTGGCAGACCGTGAATCTTTGCTGGATTGTCTGGTAACGACTGAAGTGACTTTTCGTGCATTATCAGAACAGGATATCGCGGGTTATGTGGCCTGCGGTGAACCGATGGATAAAGCAGGTGCATACGGTATTCAAGGGCTTGGTGGCTGTTTTGTCAGGAAGATTAATGGCAGCTATCATGCAGTAGTCGGTTTACCGCTTGTTGAAACTTATGAATTGCTGAGTAATTTTCACGCATTGCGTGATGGACGAGGAAAACATGACGGCTGAATTATTAGTCAACGTGACGCCATCGGAAACTCGGGTGGCTTACATTGATGGTGGAATACTGCAAGAGATTCACATTGAACGCGAAGCACGCCGCGGGATCGTAGGGAATATCTACAAAGGTCGTGTAAGCCGGGTGCTTCCCGGGATGCAGGCGGCATTTGTAGATATTGGCCTTGATAAGGCAGCGTTTCTTCACGCTTCTGACATCATGCCGCATACCGAATGTGTGGCGGGAGAAGAGCAGAAAAATTTCACCGTACGCGATATCTCCGAGTTGGTGCGTCAGGGCCAGGACTTAATGGTTCAAGTGGTGAAAGACCCGCTGGGAACCAAAGGTGCTCGTTTGACTACCGATATCACGCTGCCATCTCGTTATTTGGTCTTTATGCCAGGAGCTTCCCACGTTGGCGTATCCCAGCGCATTGAAAGTGAAGCCGAGCGTGAACGTCTTAAACGTGTAGTGAATGCGTATTGCGATGAGCAAGGCGGATTTATTATTCGCACCGCAGCTGAAGGCGTATGCGAAGACGATTTAGCTTCAGATGCGGCTTACCTCAAGCGTGTCTGGACCAAAGTCAGCGAGCGCAAAAAACGTAACAAAACCCGCTGCCAACTTTACGGTGAATTAGCACTGGCGCAGCGCGTACTGCGTGATTTTGCCGATGCCGCACTTGACCGAATTCGTGTCGACTCCCGTCTGACTTACGACATGCTGCTGGAGTTTACCGCAGAATACATGCCGGAAATGCACAACAAAATCGAACACTACAGCGGTCGCCAGCCTATTTTTGATTTGTTCGACGTTGAGAACGAAATCCAACGTGCGCTGGAGCGAAAAGTTGAGCTGAAATCAGGTGGTTACCTGGTTATCGACCAGACTGAAGCGATGACGACTGTGGATATCAATACCGGGGCTTTCGTTGGCCACCGCAATCTTGATGACACCATTTTCAATACCAATATTGAAGCGACACAGGCGATAGCTCGCCAGTTACGTTTGCGTAATCTCGGCGGCATAATCATTATTGATTTCATCGATATGAGTAATGAAGACCATCGCCGACGCGTGCTGCACTCCCTCGAGCAGGCATTGAGTAAAGATCGCGTGAAAACCAGTATTAATGGTTTCTCACAGCTTGGGCTGGTTGAGATGACACGCAAACGCACGCGTGAAAGTGTTGAACATGTGCTTTGCAACGATTGTCCAACTTGCCATGGTCGCGGTACGGTGAAAACGGTTGAAACGGTGTGTTATGAAATTATGCGTGAAATTGTGCGCGTGCATCATGCTTATGATTCCGACCGTTTCCTGGTTTACGCATCACCAGCTGTGGGGGAAGCGCTGAAAAGCGAAGAGTCCCATTCATTGGCAGAAGTGGAAATTTTTGTCGGCAAGCAAGTCAAAGTTCAGATCGAGCCGCTCTATAATCAAGAGCAATTCGACGTCGTTATGATGTAACTCGCTGCACGGATAGTGCAGATTTGAGTTCCGCTCCGGCGGCAAACAAGGAGATTTTCGTGAGGCGACTGCCCGGCATTCTGCTGATCACTGGCGCAACGTTGATCGTTATCGTCGCACTGCTGGTGAGTGGTTTGCGGCTGGTTTTGCCGCACCTCGATGCCTGGCGTCCAGCGCTGCTCGAAAGAATTGAAGCCATGACGGGTACCCCCGTCGATGCCAGCCAGATCCAGGCCAACTGGGAAAACTATGGCCCAACGCTTGATGTCCGCGATATCAAAGCGGGCTTGAAAGATGGTGGTGAGATGAGCGTGAAACGTGTCACGTTGGCGCTCGATCTCTGGCAAAGTATTTTGCACGCCCGCTGGCAGTTCCGTGACCTCACTTTTTACCAATTGCAGGTGCGCACCAATACCCCGTTAAGTCGAAACAAAGGGGATAGCAAACTCGAGCCGGGTAAAATCAGCGATCTCTTTTTACGCCAGTTCGATCACTTTGATCTTCGCGACAGTTCCCTTAGTTTCCTGACGATTTCCGGCCAGCGCGCCGAACTCGCCATTCCACAACTCACCTGGCTTAACTCCAAAAACCGTCACCGCGCCGAAGGGCTGGTCAGCTTATCGAGCTTTAACGGCCAACACGGCGTGGCGAAAGTACGCATGGATCTGCGTGACGAAAATGGCTTATTGAACATCGGTAAAGTCTGGCTACAGGCTGAAAATGTTGATATGAAACCGTGGCTTGGTCGTTGGATGGAAGACAATATCGACTTGCAGACCGCTGAGTTTACCCTCGAAGCCTGGATGGATATCAAAGCGGGTGATATTTCAGGTGGCAACGTCTGGTTGAAGCAAGGTGGTGCCAGCTGGGCTGGGAAAAACACCGGGCATCAGATGTCGGTTGATAATTTGATGGCACGTGTCAATCGTTCTGCTGCGGGCTGGGATATTGCCATTCCATCGACCAATATCACCCTTGATGGTAAAACCTGGCCCAAAGGTTCTTTATCACTGGCGTGGGTTGCTCCGCAAAATGTTGGTGGAAAAGAGAGTACGCGCAGCGATGAGTTACGTGTACGTGCCACTAATATGGAGCTGGAAAGCTTCACCGGTTTGTTACCGATTGCAGAGAAGATTTCACCGGATTTCGGTGAAATCTGGAACACGCTGCAACCACGCGGGCACATTGATGTGCTGGCCGTGGATATTCCTCTTCAGCAGACCGAAAACACTCGTATGCAAGGGCGCTGGAAGGACGTTAGCTGGAAGCAATGGAAAATGTTACCCGGCGTCGAACACTTCTCGGGGTCGGTCACCGGTGGTGTCGGGCACGGGCAGCTTAATGCGCAGGTTATTGACGCCAAAATGCCATACGTGGGCGTATTCCGTGCCCCGCTGGAAGTTGAACGAGCCGTTGCCACGCTCGAATGGCAGAAGAATGCCGCGGGTTTCCAGCTTGATGGCAAAAATCTGGATGTGAAAGCCCGTTCTGTCTGGGCTGCGGGTGACTTCCGCTACTATCAGCCGACAGGCGATGAACCCTGGTTGGGGATTTTAGCCGGAATTAGTACGCATAATGGCGGTGATGCCTGGCGTTACTTCCCTGAAAACCTGATGGGAAAACAGCTGGTTGATTACCTCAGCGGTGCGATACAAGGTGGCGAGTCCGATAACGCGACGCTAGTGTATGGCGGCAATCCGCGTCTTTTCCCTTATGTGCATAACGAAGGTCAGTTCCAGGTCTACGTCCCGCTGTATAACGCTAAATTTGCCTTCCAGCCTGACTGGCCAGCATTAGACAACTTGAATATTAGTCTGGATTTCATCAATAACGGTTTGTGGATGAAATCGGATGAAGTGAAACTGGGTGGTGTGACCGGGCGTAATCTGACGGCAAATATTCCGGATTACAAAAAGCAAAAGCTGTTAGTCGATTCTGACATCAGTGGCCCGGGCAGTGCGGTTGGGCCGTATTTCAAAGAAACTCCGCTCAAAGATTCTCTGTCTGCTGCACTGGATGAACTCCAGATTGGCGGCGATGTGAATGCTCGCTTACATCTGGATATCCCGCTGAACGGTAAAATGACTACCGCTTCGGGCGATGTTCAGCTCAAGAACAATACCTTGTTGATTAAACCGCTCTCCAGCACGTTGAGTAACCTGAGCGGTAAGTTCAGCTTTGTGAATGGTGATTTGCAAAGTGAACCGTTAAAAGCCACCTGGTTTAACCAACCGATTGGCATTGATTTCAATACTAAAACGGGCGTGAAAGACTACCAGATTGGCGTCAATTTGCTGGGCGACTGGCAGCCGACAAAAATGGGTATTATCCCTGAACCCATCAGCAAAGAATTGAGTGGCAATGTCCCGTGGAAAGGCGATGTAGCGATTACGCTTCCTTATCGCGGAGAACCGAATTACCAGATCAACGTCGCCGCAGACTTGAAGAATGTGAGCAGTCACTTACCTGCTCCTGTCGATAAATCAGCGGGGCAAGCGCTACCGTTGAATGTCGCGGTGAAAGGAAATCTCGATAGTTTCGATCTGACGGGTAACTCCGGTGCGAAAAATCATTTCTCCAGCCGTTGGCTACTGAATAAAAAGCTCACTCTTGACCGGGCAATTTGGGCAACCAATAGCCAAACCGTTCCTCCATTACCTGATAACTCCGGCTTAGAACTGGATCTTCCGGCGATGGATGGTGCGCAATGGTTGGCGTTGTTTAGCCATGGAGCGGTGGAAAGCGTGGGGAACTCGGCATCATTCCCAACTAACGTCACACTGCGCACGCCTTCGCTGACGTTTGCTGGCCAGCAATGGAACAACCTGAGTCTGGTTTCCCAGGCCATTACGAATGGCACGCGCGTCGAAGCGCAGGGGCGTGAAGTGAATGGCTCGTTGACGATACAAAACAATGCACCGTGGCGTGCAGCAATCAAGTATCTCTATTTCAACCCTGACTGGGGTAATAGCAAAGCCAAATCGACCAGTGCTTCACCGTTGGAAGGCAATGAAGCGATTGATTTCCGTGAATGGCCTGATTTACAACTTCGCTGTGGCGAGTGTTGGCTTTGGGGGCAAAAATATGGCCGTATTGACGGTGATTTCGCCGTCAAAGGAAACACGCTACAACTGGAAAACGGGTTAATCGATGCCGGATTTGCAAAGCTTACCGCCAGCGGTGTGTGGGTGAATAACCCGGCAGAAGAACGCACGTCTTTAAAAGGTAAACTACACGGCAAAAAACTTGATGCTGCGACCAACTTCTTTGGCGTCAAAACGCCGATTCAAGGCTCATCGTTTGATGCAGACTATGATTTACACTGGCGTGATAAACCGTGGCAGCCGCAGCTTGCCTCATTAAACGGTATTCTTCATATCAAATTAGGCAAAGGGCAAATTGCTGATCTGGGTACAGGCCACGCCGGACAATTGCTGCGTTTAGTCAGTGTCGATGCGTTGATGCGTAAACTGCGTTTCGACTTCAGCGACACCTTTGGTGAAGGTTTCTACTTTGATTCCATCCGTAGTACCGCCTGGATTAAAGACGGGGTTCTGAACAGCGATGATACGCTGGTGGACGGACTGGAAGCCGATATTGGCATGAAAGGCTCGGTCGATTTAGTTCAGCGTCGACTTGATGTTGAAGCTGTTATTGCACCAGAAATTTCTGCCACCGTCGGCGTGGCAACGGCATTCGTGGTGAACCCAATCATCGGTGCCGCGGTATTCGCCGCCAGCAAAGTGTTAGGGCCGCTATGGAGCAAAATATCTGTACTGCGCTACCACATCACAGGATCGGTCGATAAACCGCAAATCAATGAAGTGCTCCGCCAGCCAAGGCTGAAAGAGGCTAAGTGATTTGACGTGCGCGGTTAATTGCCGCAAGCTCAATAGATATGCCTTTAGGGCACCCAACTTGTTTGTAAAAAGAGTAGCGAAACGATGAGTCTGAACCTGGTAAGTGAGCAGTTGCTGTCTGCGAATGGCTTAACCCATCAAGATCTGTTTTCCATTTTGGGACAATTGTCCGAGCGCCGACTCGACTACGGAGATCTCTATTTCCAGTCCAGTTATCACGAATCCTGGGTGCTGGAAGATCGCATCATTAAAGATGGTTCTTACAACATCGATCAGGGTGTTGGCGTGCGCGCCGTGAGCGGCGAGAAAACCGGTTTTGCCTATGCCGACCAGGTCAGCTTGTTGGCGCTGGAACAAAGTGCTCATGCCGCACGAAGCATCGTGCAGGAAAAAGGGAATGGCCGGGTTCAAACATTAGGTGCCGTGCAGCATAGCGCGCTCTATACCAGTGCCGACCCTCTGCAAAGCATGACGCGTGAAGAGAAACTCGACATCCTGAAACGCGTTGATAGCGTTGCCCGTGCGGCAGACGCCCGCGTCCAGGAAGTGACTGCCAGCCTGACGGGCGTTTATGAATTGATTCTGGTCGCGGCAACTGACGGGACTCTGGCGGCTGACGTTCGCCCGCTAGTGCGCTTGTCTGTCAGCGTTCAGGTTGAAGATAACGGCAAACGCGAGCGCGGCTCAAGTGGCGGCGGCGGTCGTTTCGGTTATGAATATTTCCTCGAAACCGTTGATGGTGAAGTTCGTGCAGATGCCTGGGCGAAAGAAGCAGTGCGTATGGCTTTAGTGACCCTTTCTGCGGTGGCAGCACCAGCAGGCATGTTCCCGGTAGTGCTTGGCGCGGGCTGGCCAGGTGTTTTGCTGCATGAAGCGGTGGGGCACGGTCTTGAAGGTGATTTTAACCGTCGTGGCACTTCCGTGTTCAGTGGCCAGATAGGCCAATTGGTTGCTTCAGAATTGTGTACTGTTGTCGATGACGGCACCATGGCGAACCGCCGTGGCTCTGTTGCAATTGACGATGAAGGTGTGCCTGGCCAATACAACGTATTGATCGAAAACGGTGTGCTGAAAGGCTACATGCAGGACAAACTCAATGCTCGTCTGATGGGCGTTGCGCCAACCGGTAATGGCCGTCGTGAATCTTACGCGCACCTGCCGATGCCACGCATGACCAATACCTACATGCTGGCGGGAAAATCGACTCCACAAGAGATTATCGAATCGGTTGAATACGGGATCTACGCTCCGAACTTTGGCGGCGGGCAAGTGGATATCACCTCCGGCAAGTTTGTGTTCTCAACTTCTGAAGCGTATCTCATCGAAAATGGCAAAGTGACCAAACCAGTGAAAGGCGCAACGCTGATTGGTTCCGGTATTGAAACTATGCAGCAGATTTCTATGGTCGGTAACGATCTGGCGCTGGATAACGGTGTCGGTGTCTGCGGCAAAGAGGGGCAGAGCCTGCCTGTCGGTGTCGGCCAGCCAACGCTCAAAGTCGATAACCTGACGGTTGGCGGCACAGCGTAAAACAATGACAGCCGGGTTTACTCCCGGCTGTTTTCTATCGCACGTCCTTTCTTATCTCGTACCCCTTGATAGAGGTGCGAAACCTTCACGAAATATTCAGTCAGGTAGTTAATGCAGACCTGTACTTTCAACGGCAACTTATCTTTTTCCGTATACAACGCGTATACCGGGCGCGGGTCGGATTGATAACTCGGCAGTAAGATCTCAAGCGTTCCGTCATTGATCTCATCGATCACCCACATCAACGGGACATAAGCGATACCAGCCCCCACTTTTAGCCAGCGACTTAATGTCATGGGATCATTGGTCACGAAGCGCCCTTGCGGGATCATCCGCGTCGTCAGCCCTTCAGGTGCTATCAACTCGAATTCATTATGCGGACGAATGCTGTATTCCAGCCACGAGTGACTGGCAAGATCGGCCGGCTTTTCCGGCGTGCCATTTTGCTGGAGATAACTTTTGGCGGCGCAAATCACCATAGGCATCGATCCGAGCCGCGTCGAGAACAGACTGGAATCCTGTAAAGCACCTACACGAATCACTACGTCCAGACCATCAGCGATCAGGTCGGGCGCGGGAATACCTGTCACCAGATTAACCGTTAACTCGGGGTACTCTTTGAGCATCTCGGCGGTCATGGACGCGAGGACATTTTGTGCCATAGTTGAAGAACTGCCGATACGCAGCGTACCAATTGGCGTGTTATTAAAAGCGTAGAGTTGCTCATGCACCTCTTGCGCTTCGTGCAGCATCTTGCGGCAGCCGAGGTAGTAGATTTTACCGGCCTCAGTCAGCCCGATGCTACGCGTGCTGCGGTTTAACAGCTTTACCTGTAACTCATCTTCAAGTTTGGAAACGGTTTGGCTGATGGACGATACGCTCATTTCCAGCTGCCTGGCCGTTGCGGTAAAAGAGCCAAGCTCGACCACTTTGGCAAACACCGACATGCGTTTAAGTCTTTCCATTGTTCACTCTGGCTTAAAAGTGATTTAGATCACACATTATAGATAACCCGCTAACAATTACGTTAATATATTATTACTAACACCACCCGTATCAGTCGTTAGCGCAGTATTTCTGGCAGCTCCTGGGTTGGTGTCTTCCGAATTTTCTGCAAGGTTAACATGAGTCTATTTCCCGTTATCGTGATATTCGGTCTTTCTTTTCCGCCGATATTCTTCGAGCTAATTCTTTCGCTGGCGCTGTTCTGGTTGGTTCGCCGTCTGCTGACTCCGACGGGAATTTATGATTTTGTCTGGCACCCGGCATTATTTAATACAGCGCTTTATTGCTGCCTGTTTTATCTAATCTCGCGCCTGTTTGTTTGAGGTTGATGTGAAAGCACTTACAAGAAAAATGACCCGCACGGCCATCACACTGATTTTGGTGCTGCTGGCTTTCATCGCTATCTTCCGTGCCTGGGTGTTTTATACCGAATCCCCGTGGACGCGTGATGCCCGCTTCACCGCAGATGTTGTCGCGATTGCTCCGGACGTATCGGGTTTAATCACTGACGTTAAAGTCCATGACAACCAACTGGTAAAGAAAGATCAGATTCTCTTCACCATCGATCAGCCACGTTATCAGAAAGCCCTGGAGCAAGCCCAGGCCGATGTCGCTTATTACCAGGTTTTGGCCGGGGAGAAACGCCGTGAAGCTGGGCGTCGTAATTCACTGGGCACCCAGGCGATGTCACGGGAAGAAATTGACCAATCTAACAACGTGCTACAAACCGTTCTGCATCAATTAGCAAAATCCGAAGCAACCCGTGATTTGGCTGCATTGGATTTGCAACGCACGATTATCCGCGCGCCTGCTGATGGTTGGATAACCAACCTGAATGTCTACTCTGGCGAGTTTATTACCCGTGGTTCCACGGCGGTAGCGTTGGTAAAACAGGGTAGTTTCTACATTCTGGCCTACATGGAAGAGACCAAGCTTGACGGTATTCGCCCAGGTTTCCGGGTACAAATCACGCCACTGGGCAGTAATCGCGTATTACGCGGCACGGTTGATAGCATTTCTGCCGGGGTGACTAACGCCAGCAGTACCAAAGATGCAAAAGGGATGGCGACGGTTGATTCAAACCTGGAATGGGTGCGTTTGGCACAGCGTGTGCCCGTGAGAATTCGTCTTGATGATCAGCAAGCTAACCTTTTCCCGGCGGGAACCACGGCCACGGTTGTTGTGACTGGCGATAAAGACAGAGATATCAACCACGATTCGGTATTCATTAAATTCATGCATCGTTTGCGTGAGTTCGGCTAAGCATAGGCTGACATGTATTTCATCTCGCACTTACATTTGCGCTTTGCCTTCAAGTTGGCGTTTGCCATCGTGTTGGCGGTGTTTGTTGGTTTCCATTTTCAACTGGAAACTCCGCGCTGGGCGGTGCTAACTGCGGCGATTGTAGCGGCTGGCCCGGCGTTTGCTGCTGGCGGTGAACCCTATTCAGGGGCGATTCGTTATCGCGGAATGCTGCGTATCATCGGTACTTTTATTGGCTGTATTGCCGCGCTGTTAATCATCACTTCAATGATTCGTGCACCTGTTGTGATGCTGTTGGTATGCTGTATTTGGGCTGGTTTTTGTACCTGGATTTCCTCGCTGGTTAAAGTTGAAAATTCCTACGCCTGGGGGCTTTCTGGCTACACGGCGTTAATCATTGTTATCACCATTCAAGCCAACCCGCTTGTCACCCCACAATTTGCGGTCGAGCGGTGTAGTGAGATTGTGATTGGTATTGTTTGCGCGATTCTTGCCGATTTAATTTTTTCCCCGCGTTCCATTAAGCAAGAAATTGATCGTGAGCTGGATAACCTGCTGGTGGACCACTATCGCCTGATGCAGTTGTGTATTGCTCATGGTGATAAAGAGGAAGTTGATAAGGCCTGGAGTGGCCTGGTGCGTCGCACTACCGCTCTGGAAGGGATGCGCGGGAATCTCAATATTGAATCCTCACGCTGGAATCGTGCTAATCGCCGCCTGAAAGCGATCAACTCGCTCTCGCTAACGCTTATCACCCAGGCTTGCGAAACATTTCTGATTCAAAACACGCGTCCGGAATATATGACTCCGGAATTCCGTATGTTGTTTGAGTTACCTGTAGAAACCGCTGCTGATGTTCATAAGCAGGTGAAAGTTATCCGCAGAGCCATTTCATACACTGGCGATAAAAATACACCCGCCACAATAAGCAGTTGGGTAGGCGCGTTCAGCCGCTATCTGTTGCTAAAACGTGGCGTTATCAGCAACACCCGTATTAGCGCGGTGGAAGAAGAGGTTTTGACCCAGGAAGTGGTCATCAAAGTGCAGTCTGCAGAAGGGCATCACGCGATGATAAACTTCTGGCGTACCACGATTTCCTGCATTCTTGGCTGCTTATTTTGGTTATGGACGGGCTGGACATCGGGCAGCGGTGCGATGGTTATGATTGCCGTTGTGACGTCGCTGGCGATGCGTTTACCCAATCCGCGCATGGTGGCGATTGATTTTCTGTACGGTACCATTGCCGCTTTGCCGCTCGGTGCGTTCTATTTTTTAGTGGTGATTCCGTCGACTCAGCAAAGTATGTTGCTGCTGTGCATCAGCCTTGCATTGCTGGGTTTCTTTATGGGCATTGAAGTACAAAAGCGCCGCTTAGGGTCGATGGGGGCATTGGCAAGTACCATCAATATTATCGTTTTAGATAACCCAATGACGTTTCATTTCAGCTCGTTTTTGGACAGCGCATTGGGGCAAATAGTGGGTTGTTTCCTGGCGATGATGGTTATCTTGCTTATCCGCGATAATTCAAAAGAGCGCAC
The DNA here is from genome assembly GCF_004361975.1 of Buttiauxella sp. JUb87. Classification (NCBI taxonomy): domain Bacteria; kingdom Pseudomonadati; phylum Pseudomonadota; class Gammaproteobacteria; order Enterobacterales; family Enterobacteriaceae; genus Buttiauxella; species Buttiauxella sp. JUb87. The sequence goes on along the minus strand of NZ_SNVY01000002.1, from coordinate 805,034 downwards.
GGGCCGCACGCTGCTTAATCAATTTGTTTCTGCGGCAGTTTCTGCGCTGACCACCAACAAAGCGCGCCGTAAAGAAAACCATCTGCCAGCGCTCTATCAGCAGCTTTTCTTACTGCTCAATATGTTCCCGGGTGATATCGATCGTTACCGCCTGGCGCTGACATTGATTATCGCGCACCAGCGATTACGTGATGCACCGATCCCGGTGAATGATGATCTCTCAGCATTCCATCGCCAGTTGCGAAACACGGCTGATAAGCTTACTTCGGCATCAAGTGATGATAAAAAACAGCGCTACTTCAAACAATTATTGGAGGAGCTGGATATTTACCAGGAGAAATTGCGTGTTTGGGAGGCGCCGCTACAAGTCACCGAACCGGTGAAACGGCTGGCGCATGTGTTGCATAAATACCAGCACGCCCTGATAAATGCCTAACCCGAGCCGACGCCTGCGTCGGCTTTTTTGTATCTATACTTATTGGATGCGCAATTCATAACGGGAGAAAATTATGACAAATCAGGCACTCCAGGATAGTGAATTATTTAACACGGGTTATCTGGTCAATGGTGAATGGCACAAGCTGAACGAAACCTTCGACGTTCTCAATCCTGCCACCGGTGAAGTTGTCGCTAAAGTCGCAAAAGCAGGCAAAAAGGAAGCTGAAGATGCGATTGCCGCAGCCGCTAAAGCTTTTCCTGCATGGCGTGCAAAAACCGCCAAAGAACGTTCAACCATCCTCTACCGTTGGTTCCAGTTAATTATTGAGAACAAAGCCTGGCTCGGGCGCTTAATGACCACCGAACAAGGCAAGCCGCTGAAAGAGGCGGAAGGTGAGGTTGAGTACGCCGCAAGTTTTATCCAGTGGTTCGCTGAACAGGCCAAACGGGCAAATGGTGAAATTATCCCTCCAGCCAAACCTGGATCACGCATTCTGGCAACCCGCGAGCCAATTGGTGTTGTCGCGGCAATTACTCCGTGGAATTTCCCCATGGCGATGCTGACACGCAAACTCGGCCCGGCGCTTGCTGCGGGTTGTACTGGCGTGATTAAACCAGCTAACAACACACCACTATCAGCCTTTGCCTTACTGGCGCTGGCAAAAAAAGCCGGGGTACCTGATGGGGTATTAAATGCCGTCGCAGGGAACACGCAAGAAATTAGCGACGCGATAATGGCGAGCCACGCGGTTCGTAAAATTTCGTTTACCGGTTCTACGGCAGTTGGCAAAACATTAGTGCGCAACGCCGCGGAAACCATGAAGAAAGTGTCGATGGAATTAGGCGGTAATGCGCCTTATATCGTCTTTGATGACGCGGATATCGACGACGCAGTGAAAGGGGCCATTGCTAACAAATTCCGTAATGCAGGCCAGGTCTGCGTTAGCGTGAATCGTTTCTTTATTCAGGACGGTGTTTATGACCAGTTCGTGAATAAACTGGCCGATGCGGTTAAGGCACTGAAAGTCGGTAACGGCCTGGAAGAGGGCGTGGTTGTCGGGCCATTAATTGAAAAATCCGCAGTCGATAAAGTACGTGAGCATATCGAAGATGCTATCGCACAAGGTGGCAAAGTGCTGGTGGGAGGTAAGAGCCATGCGTTGGGGGGCAACTTCTGGCAGCCCACGGTGATTGTCGATGCCAGCGATGAAATGAAACTGGCACATGAAGAAACCTTCGGGCCACTCGCTGCTTGCTTCCGTTTTAAAACGGAAGGGGAAGTTATTGAGCGGGCGAATAATACGCCATTTGGTTTGGCAGCATACTTCTATACTCAAAATCTATCGCGTGTATTCCGCGTTTCGCAAGCACTTGAAAGTGGGATGATTGGTATTAACGAATGTGCGGTGTCGACTGAGTTGGGGCCGTTTGGCGGAGTGAAAGAATCTGGACTAGGGCGAGAAGGCTCGGTACTGGGCCTGGATGAGTTTCTGGAAGTCAAAACCTTGCATATTGGCGGGCTGTAGAAGCTCAAAAGATAAGAGTGCTCTGGTTAAGGTGGCAAGTAATGAAAAAATACACCTTTGATTTTAGTCAGATAGAAGATCAGCCGGGATTCTATCGTCACTTTATCCAGGTATTTCAACTTGAGAAAAAACAGGTTCACGATCTCGATAGTTTATGGGATGTCGTCGTTGGAGGCATCTTACCTCTCCCGGTGGAAATAGAATTTGTTCACCTGCCGGAGATGCAAAGACGGCGCTACGGGGCGTTGATTTTGCTTTTCGACGAAGCAGAAGAGGAACTGGAAGGGCAATTGCGTTTCAACGTACGTGGTTAACCATGATGTTAGGGCATAAAAAAGCCCCCGCGAGCGGGGGCAAAGCCGTCAGTTTTGACGACGAGGGTTTATTTATACAGTTCAGCGGTAGCGTGCCATGCATCGCCACTACGTGCTTCGGTAATACGATATGCCGATGCACCTTCTTTAGTCGCTTTCTGTGATAATTCCTGACGCATATCCATTGGTGCACTGCCAACCTGGCTGACAGAAATGCTACCCATAGATTGCATGTTTTGTGCTTGTTCGCTGTTTACCTGATGTGCGGCTGCGTTAGCGCCGAAAGAGATAACAGAGAAAAGGCTCAGTGCTGCGATAGTTAATTTGGTTTTCATAATCTTTACTCCTGAATGGTTTTCTCAACGACCGGAAGGGCTAAACTGCTTTATTGTTCTTGGGGCCGTTGTCTGGATTATCGTTGTATTGCTTTTGCTTATTGCTACCGGGCTGTTACTTGTACAGCTCTGCTGTTGCATGCCATTGGTCGCCAGTACGGGCTTCAATGATGCGGTAAGAAGAAGCGCCTTGCTCTTCAGCTTTCTTATTCAGCAACTGGTGCATGTCCATCGGAGCACTACCGACCTGGCTGACAGACACTGAACCCATCGCCTGGCGGTTTTGTGCCTGTTCGGTATTAATAGATGTCGCTGCAAAAGCGCCGAATGACAGCATCGAGAGCAGGCTTGCGGTAACTAAAGTTGATTTCATGTTCATAATTTTCGCCTCGTCGTATTCTTTTATTGGGGTCTTCATTTCGTGACCCTCATCACAAAATCAAGTATACACTAATAACCTACAAAATTAATACCACGCTAATTATTCTCTATGAAACTTTACAATAATAGAGGCTTTTTATATTACGTAAAGTTATTAAAATGAGTCTTTTATTGCTGATTTTTTGTTAAGTATAAGTAAAAACAATGAGATGCCATGAATTAGCTTTTTGTGCGATTCATCACATAACCGGCTGATGAGAGAGATGTTTAGATTTGGGGAAAGCCTAAATAAGGGGATTTACGTATAAACGATGACAGCCAGGGGATTGTTATGAAGGTGTTATTCCCGCCGTACTGACAGCGGGAATACGGAAGTAATGCTTACAACTCTTGTTCGAACAACACCAAAATTGCTTCATACAATTCTTTTACAGTGAAGTCCCTTGCCGGGGTGGTAAAGATGGTGTCATCACCGGCAATCGTGCCCAAAATACCTTCAGCTTTACCTAACGAATCCAGCAAACGTGCAATTAACTGTGCCGCCCCTGGGCTTGTGTGGATAACAACAACGGCATCGTTGTAATCAATATCCAGTACCAGGTTTTTCAGCGGGCTGGACGTTGTTGGCACGCCAAGCTCGGCTGGTAAGCAGTACACCATTTCCATTTTGGCGTTGCGGGTACGCACCGCACCAAACTTGGTCAGCATACGAGAGACTTTGGATTGGTTGATGTTTTCGAAACCATCATTTTGCAAAGCATGAACGATTTCACCTTGAGAACTGAATTTCTCTTCTTTTAATAATGCTTTGAACGCTTTGACTAATTCTTCTTGTTTTGAGGAAATACGCATATATCACCCATGTTCAGGTCAACGAAGATAACATTATTATGCATTTAAATGAATTGTTATGCAAATTATTGGCTGGGTGAAGGCCTGAAATAATGTTATGAAAGAGGCGGATATTATCAAATTTTGTTATCGAGAAACATGCCTTCGTCACGACTCTAAAATAAGATGCCAAGTAAACTAAATGTTATCAAAATGATGTTGTTTTGCTGCGGATGGAGGGGTAATGTAACCGCCGTTGATGTGACAACATCAGGTTGTGACCGGGCGCTAAGGCGTCGTTTCCACCCGGCGAGTAAATGCAGCAGTAACGTTTCAGGAATGCTCAACCTCGCAATCCTAAAGCGGGAAGATTGTAATTACCCCTTCCCTGGATTATGGTCGCCACCGCATGGAGTTACGGCACCTATTTGCTAACCATAATAAGGAGTTTAGGATGAAAGTTGCAGTCCTCGGCGCAGCAGGCGGTATTGGCCAGGCGCTTGCCCTTCTACTCAAGACCCAACTGCCTTCAGGTTCAGAACTCTCCCTGTATGATATTGCACCGGTAACCCCTGGTGTTGCAGTCGATCTGAGTCATATCCCTACTGATGTGAAAATCAAAGGTTTCTGCGGTGAAGACGCAACACCTGCACTGGTTGGTGCAGATGTCGTGCTGATCTCTGCGGGTGTGGCACGTAAACCAGGTATGGATCGTTCAGACCTGTTTAACGTCAACGCGGGAATCGTGAAAAATCTGGTTCAACAGATTGCTAAAACTTGCCCGAAAGCCTGTATCGGTATTATCACAAACCCAGTGAATACCACCGTTGCGATTGCTGCGGAAGTGCTGAAAAAAGCAGGTGTCTACGACAAAAACAAACTGTTTGGCGTGACTACGCTGGACATCATCCGCTCCAACACCTTTGTTGCGGAACTGAAAGGCAAACAGCCGACTGATATCGAAGTTCCTGTCATTGGCGGCCACTCCGGTGTGACCATTCTGCCACTGCTGTCGCAGATTCCTGGTGTTAGCTTCACCGAGCAAGAAGTTGCTGACCTGACTAAGCGTATCCAGAATGCTGGGACCGAAGTTGTAGAAGCTAAAGCGGGTGGTGGATCTGCAACCCTGTCAATGGGCCAGGCAGCTGCGCGCTTTGGTCTGTCAATGGTTCGCGCGCTGCAAGGCGAAAGCAATGTGGTTGAATGTGCGTACGTTGAAGGGAATGGCGAACACGCTCGTTTCTTCTCTCAGCCATTGCTGCTGGGTAAAAACGGTATCGCAGAGCATAAATCTTACGGCAAACTGAGCGCTTTCGAGCACCAGGCGTTGGAAGGGATGCTGGATACTCTGAAGAAAGATATTACCCTTGGCGAAGAGTTTGTTAACAAATAAACCCTGAGCTTTAGAGATAAAAAAACCGGAATGTAGATTCCGGTTTTTTTTCGCCTGCGACTTATTAGTTTGTCGCGGGGTATTCCTGAATCGTGACTTGTAGCGTCAGCTTCTTATCTTCACGCATCACTTCAACTGGAATGACAGAGCCTGGACGAATCTCCGCCACCTGATCCATGGTGCCCAAAGCTGAAATTGCGGGTTTGTGGTTCACAGAGATAATCACGTCGTTAACCAGCAGACCTGCTTTAGCCGCCGGGCCGTCAGGTGTCACTTCGTTAACGATAATTCCCTGAATCTGATCAATGCCGGTTGCGGGGCCATGTAATGGCGTTATCTCGCGCCCGCCAATCCCAATGTAGCCACGAATCACGCGGCCATCGCGAATCAGCTTATCCATGATTTTGGTGGAGAGCTGTGTTGGTATGGCGAAGCCGATACCTTCAGGGGTTTCACCATCGTTACTTTTATCAAACGACAGGGTGTTGATACCCATCAGTTCGCCCAGCGAGTTAACCAATGCGCCGCCTGAGTTACCGTGGTTGATTGAAGCGTCAGTTTGCAGGAACGACTGGCGGCCGGAGGGGCTAAGGCCGATACGACCGGTAGCACTGATGATCCCCTGTGTAATGGTCTGCCCGAGGTTATACGGGTTACCAATCGCCATGACGACATCACCAATATGCGGTACGCGCTTATTGTTGATTGGAATCACCGGGAGGCTGGTGGCATTAATTTTCAGCACGGCCAAATCGGTCAGGCTATCAGAACCCACAAGTAACGCTTCAAAAACGCGACCATCTTGCAGAGCAACGATAATTTGCTCGGCATCATTAATGACGTGTTTGTTGGTAATGATGTAGCCGCGCTCATCCATGATGACACCAGAGCCGAGAGTGCGAATTTGTAACTGGTTACTGGCATTGCTGCCGACACTGCGGTTGTAAACGTTGACCACAGCAGGCGCAGCACGACGCACCGCTGAGTTGTAGCTCAGCGGCGTTTCGTCGGCACTGTCAAAGTTCGAGGGCGCTAAGGGAATGATTTTCTGGCGAAGCGTTGGCATCGTTACCAACAACAATCCCGCCACAATCAGGCCAATCACCACCGAGCGTAATATCTTCAGAAACATGTATTTGAGTTAGTCAATGATAAACCGGAAGCAGAATAGCATGAGTTAATCGGACATCGTACCGCGATGTCCGATTACTGAGCAGATTAGCGCACTAACAGATAGAGACTCTCTTCACCGCGTGCGATATGCAGCGCAATAACGTCTGGTTTGCTTTCCAGCACCTTACGCATCTCGGCAATGCTTGTGACCTTCTCGCGATTAACGCCAATGATAAAATCATCTTTGTGCAAGCCGGCTTGCGCAGCTGGTGTGCCTTTTTCAACGCTATCTAGTTTGATGCCTTTAGTGCCATCTTTTAACTGACCGTCGCTCAACGTTGCACCTTGCAACGCAGGCATGACCAGTTCCGCGTTGGCAGAGGATGCAGTACTTTTATCAAGTGTCACGCTCACTTCCAGTGGTTTTCCGTCACGCAGCAAGCCAAGTTTCACCACCGTTCCAGGCTCCGTTGTGGCGATTTTGGCACGTAGCTCGGCAAAACTACTGATATTTTTGCCATTCAGACTGGTAATTACATCACCGGCTTTTACGCCTGCTTTATCTGAACCCGATTGAGGCAATACTTCGCTGACGAACGCGCCGCGCTGGGTGGTCAGATTAAATGCTTTGGCAATATCAGCACTCATTTCTGTGCCTTTAATGCCCAACATGCCGCGCTTAATTTCGCCAAACTCCATCAACTGTTTCGCCAGGGTTTGCGCCATATTACTCGGAATAGCAAAGCCGATACCGACGCTACCGCCACTTGGCGCAAGGATTGCCGTGTTAATACCAATGAGCTCGCCATTCAGATTCAGCAGTGCACCGCCGGAGTTACCACGGTTGATTGAGGCGTCTGTCTGGATAAAGTTTTCCAGCCCTTCGAGGTTTAGACCGCTGCGCCCCAGTGCTGAAACAATCCCGGAAGTTGCTGTTTGCCCCAGACCGAATGGGTTACCCACGGCAACTGCAAAATCACCCACTCGCAGTTTGTCTGAGTCCGCTACCGCGATTTGTGTCAGGCCGGTCGCCTTCTGGATTTGAATCAGCGCAATATCACTTTGATCATCGCCGCCAATCAATTTGGCATCAAACTCACGTCCATCATTCAGCTGCACGCTGATTTTTTCGGCGTTATTAATGACGTGGTTATTGGTCAGCACATAGCCTTTCTCAGCATTTATGATGACGCCGGAACCCAGCCCTTCAAATGGTTGAGCTTCAGAAGGGGGCATATCCTCGCCAAAAAACTTTTTAAATTCTTCAGGGACTTTCTGAGTCGGGGCAGCGGCCGTTCCTTCAACCTGAACACTAACCACTGCGGGTAATACTTTTTCCAGCATCGGCGCAAGACTCGGCAACGCTGGCTGACCCGGAATCTGCGCAGGCAACGACGCATTCACTTGCGATGCAACACCGAACGTCAGTCCGACACTTAACGCTAAGGCACTCAACAACAGTGTTTGTTTCTTCATTGATGGCTTGCTCTCGTGACCTGAACCTGGAAAAGGATAACCCGATAACACGCCGATATTATTGAAATATCAGCCGGGTAACAATGTTGTTATAGAGTGAATAGATACTAGTAAATGATAGCTGCGCTGAGGAGAGATTGGGGTGCGAAAGCTGCACCCCAAGGATAAATTTTACATTTGTGATTAATCGCGTTTTGCGCGCTCGGTACGCAGCAAACCGGACGCACCTTCAGAATAGTCACGCGGCATCTGCACCGGAGCTTGATCATTACTGGCTTCTGACTCAGCGAGGCGGTTACGGAACGGGTTCGCTTCGGCTGACATTTCAGGCAACAGGCTGCTGGAGCTTTTCGCCATATGTTGATAAAGCTGGCGATAATCATGAGCCATGTTATCCAGCAACTCTGCGCTACGGGCAAAATGACTGACTAACTCTTCACGATACTCTTCAAGTTCTGCTTTGTTTTTCTCGATTTCGTACTGCATGGCCTGCTGCTGACGCAGCTTGCGGTTGCCAAAACGCATAGCAACTGCACCAACGATGATGCCAACAACTAACCCAATTAGCGCATATTCCCAGGTCATGAACTTCTCCCGTTGTCTTGTGTTTCCGTAGGGTAATGTAGCCACTATAACCGTTAACCTAAGAGAAGTGGAATCCTGACGCAGCATCGCTTAGGGTAGAACGGCCTTTTTTTCGACAACCGTCCTTTTTTGAGTACTAAGTAAACGGCAATCCGATTTTTAAGGAAATACCATAATACCATGCAAAATCTCTCTCCCGCATCGCGCTACCAACAAGCTCTGACTGAGGGCAGCTATCAACCCGATGATGTTCAGCATGAAGCCGTAACCCGGCTGGATGCAATCTGGCAGGCGTTAAGCAGCCAAACACCGACGCTCCCTGCAAGCAGTAGCTTCCTTGGCAAACTGTTTGGTAAACGTAGTGCTTCAGTGGCTCAGGAGCCGGTTCGCGGGCTGTATATGTGGGGCGGCGTAGGGCGCGGGAAAACATGGCTAATGGACATGTTTTTTCAGAGTCTACCTGGCGAGCGTAAGCTTCGGCTGCACTTCCATCGCTTCATGTTGCGGGTTCACGAAGAGTTGGGTGAGCTTCAAGGGCAAACCGATCCTCTGGAATTGATAGCCGATAAGTTTAAGTCTGAGACAGATATTCTCTGTTTTGATGAGTTTTTTGTTTCAGATATCACCGATGCAATGTTGCTTGGTTCACTGATGCAGGCATTGTTTGCCAGGGGGATTACCCTTGTGGCGACTTCAAATATTCCCCCTGATGATCTGTATCGTAATGGCTTGCAGCGTGCGCGTTTTCTGCCTGCGATTGAGGCAATAAAACGCCATTGCGAAGTGATGAACGTGGATGCTGGCATTGATTACCGCCTGAGAACGCTGACCCAGGCTCACCTGTGGCTTTCTCCGCTGAATGACCAAACCGCGCAGCAGATGGATAAACTCTACACTGCACTGGCTGGCGCGATACGCGAAGGGGAACCGGTGCTGGAAATAAACCATCGTCCTTTAGCGACCCTCGGAATCGCCAATCAAACACTGGCGGTAGATTTTAATACCTTGTGCGTCGATGCCCGCAGCCAACTCGATTACATTGCGCTGTCGCGTCTTTTTCATACCGTGATGCTATTTAACGTGCCGGTGATGGGGATTCGAAACGAAAACGAAGCGCGGCGATTCATTGCGCTGGTTGATGAATTTTACGAGCGCCACGTCAAGCTGGTGGTTTCAGCGCACGTCCCGCTGTTTGAGATTTATCAGGGTGAAAGATTACGCTTTGAGTTTCAGCGCTGCCTGTCTCGCCTGCAGGAAATGCAAAGTGAAGAGTATTTGCGATTGCCGCATATGCCGTGAACCACAATTCGCATGCAAGCTGACCACAAACTGCGACAAAAACTACAAAAAGGTTCGACCTTTGGGGGCGACTTCCCTATAATCTTGCGACCCCACGTTACAACCAAAGTTTTTTTCCCAAAACTTGGTCGTGCTGGCATTGGCTATTCGAAGGGGTAGGTTTGCCGGACTTTGTCGTGTGAACCTTGAACTGATTTTAAACGTTTGGGTGAACACCTACGTGTAACTATTTATTGGGTAAGCTTTTAATGAAAACTTTTACAGCTAAACCAGAAACCGTACAGCGCGACTGGTTCGTTGTTGATGCTGACGGTAAGACCTTAGGTCGCCTGGCTACTGAATTGGCTCGCCGCCTGCGCGGTAAGCACAAAGCGGAATACACTCCGCACGTTGATACTGGTGATTACATCATCGTTCTGAACGCAGAAAAAGTTGCTGTAACCGGCAACAAGCGTACTGACAAAGTGTATTACCATCACACCGGTCACATCGGTGGTATCAAACAAGCGACCTTTGAAGAGATGATTGCCCGCCGTCCTGAGCGTGTGATTGAAATCGCGGTTAAAGGCATGCTGCCAAAGGGCCCGCTGGGCCGTGCTATGTTCCGTAAACTGAAAGTTTACGCGGGCACCGAGCACAACCACGCGGCACAGCAACCGCAAGTTCTGGACATTTAATCGGGATTATGGCAATGGCTGAAAATCAATACTACGGCACTGGTCGCCGCAAAAGTTCCGCAGCTCGCGTTTTTATCAAACCGGGCAGTGGCAAAATCGTTATCAACCAACGTTCTCTGGAACAGTACTTCGGTCGTGAAACTGCCCGCATGGTAGTTCGTCAGCCGCTGGAACTGGTTGATATGGTTGAGAAATTCGATCTGTACATCACTGTTAAAGGTGGTGGTACTTCTGGTCAGGCTGGTGCGATCCGTCACGGTATCACCCGCGCTCTGATGGAGTACGACGAGTCCCTGCGTGGCGAACTGCGTAAAGCTGGCTTCGTTACTCGTGATGCTCGTGAAGTTGAACGTAAGAAAGTCGGTCTGCGTAAAGCACGTCGTCGTCCTCAGTTCTCCAAGCGTTAATTGTCGTCTGCTTTTTGCAGAGTACAATTTGCGAAAAAGCCCGGTCTTGTACCGGGTTTTTTTATGCCTGAAAATTATATTTAGTGTATCTAACATTATGATATAAAACACTTTTTAGGCAAATTCCAGATCCGCTCCCCACAAAACCCGTAAAATCTGGTAAACTATCAACCAATTTTCTGCCCTGTGGTCGGCATCAGATTATTTTCGCCTCGTTTTCAGGCAACTGGTGGTCTTCCAGCGTAATGGGTATCAAACGGTCAGGTTAGTTGCCGCTTGCGGCTATTAGCAGTAATTTTCTGAATAAACTTGGAGGTTTTCATGGCTGTCGCTGCCAACAAACGTTCGGTGATGACGCTGTTTTCCGGTCCTACTGACATCTATAGCCATCAGGTACGTATCGTACTGGCGGAAAAAGGTGTTAGCGTTGAAATTGAGCATGTGGAAACGGATAACCTGCCTCAGGATCTGATTGACCTCAACCCAAATCACAGCGTACCGACCCTGGTTGACCGCGAACTTACTCTGTGGGAATCCCGTATCATCATGGAATATCTTGATGAGCGTTTCCCGCATCCACCATTAATGCCGGTTTACCCGGTTGCACGTGGTGAAAGTCGCCTGTACATGCATCGTATCCAGAAAGACTGGTATTCGCTGATGCATATCGTGATGAACGGTTCGGCTCAAGAAGCTGATGCTGCTCGCAAGCAATTACGTGAAGAATTGCTGGCTATCGCACCTGTATTTACTCAGAAACCTTTCTTCCTGAGTGATGAGTTCAGTCTGGTAGATTGCTACCTGGCACCACTGCTGTGGCGTTTGCCGCAGATGGGTATCGAGCTGACAGGCGCTGGTTCTAAAGAGATGAAAGGCTACATGACTCGCGTATTTGAACGTGATTCATTCCTCGCTTCTCTGACCGAACCTGAGCGTGAAATGCGTCTGCAGACCCGGGGCTAATTGATGGATATGTCACAATTGTCACCACGTCGTCCGTATCTACTTCGTGCTTTTTACGAGTGGCTATTGGATAACCAGCTCACTCCGCATCTGGTGGTGGATGTGACATTGCCTGGCGTACATGTCCCGATGGAATATGCACGTGACGGGCAAATTGTCCTGAATATTGCACCACGTGCCGTAGGTAATCTGGAGTTGTCCAACAGCGACGTGCGTTTTAACGCGCGCTTCGGTGGCGTTCCACGCCAGGTATTTGTTCCTATGGCCGCGGTTCTGGCTATCTACGCTCGGGAAAATGGTGCTGGCACTATGTTCGAGCCAGAAGCCAGTTATGACGAAGATGGTGAAAGTCATAATGATATTGAGCAGTTGCCGTCTGATTCAGAAATGGTCATGCAAGTGATCGACGGCTCACGCCCCGATCATGATGAAGATGACAACGGTCCGGATGACGAGCCACCTCCACGTGGTGGACGTCCAGCTCTGCGCGTAGTGAAGTAATTCGCAAGCGTTAATCGGAAATCGAAAGCCAGTCTGATGACTGGCTTTTTCTTGCCTAAAATAAACATGCGAACGGCATCTTTACGTAAGCCACGAATTGCTGTGTTATGATTCGACAATATTATTTGCGATCTTCCTTCCATTAAACGGCCAATTCTGACGCGATGAGCACATTTGACGAGCAGCCACCTGAGACGACTGAAACCATCGGCCATACGATGCGCCGTCGCCCGCTTGCGCGTAAAAAACTCTCAGAAATGGTGGAAGAAGAGCTCGAGCAGATGATTCGCCGACGTGAGTTTGCCGAAGGCGAGCAGTTGCCTTCTGAACGTGAACTGATGGCTTTTTTCAATGTTGGCCGCCCTTCGGTGCGCGAAGCACTGGCGGCGCTCAAACGCAAAGGGTTGGTGCAAATCAGCAATGGCGAACGCGCCCGCGTTTCGCGCCCTTCCGCAGATACCATTATTGGTGAGTTATCTGGCGTCGCGAAAGATTTCCTCGCACGACCTGGCGGCATTGCGCACTTCGAGCAACTGCGCATGTTCTTTGAATCAAGCCTGGTCCGCTACGCAGCGGAATTTGCCACAGATGAGCAAATCGCCCGTCTTGGAAAAGCGCTGGAGATGAACAATCAGGCGCTGGATGACAACGATCTGTTTATTCGATCCGATATTGAATTCCACCGCGAGCTGGCCGAGATCCCCAATAACCCGATCTTCATGGCGGTGCATGTCGCCTTACTCGATTGGCTGATTGCCGCGCGTCCCGCGGTTTCGCAGGATGTTCTTCTCGCCCACAATACGGTTAGCTACCAACAGCATATCGACATCTATAACGCGATCCAGGCTCGCGATCCTGATGCGGCTGACGCCGCCCTGAAAGCGCACCTGAAAAGTGTATTTGCCTCTTACTATCCCGCACCACGCAAACGCACAGCGAAAAAATAACCTGCATTAATCTGCGATCCCGCGCACGTCTTTGCTGGTAACGTCTGCATACCCATCATAATTTCGTATGAACAGGATCGCATTCTTAGCTCTCCGCGCTGTGGTGTTTAGTTTTTGATCTGGTATAACAGGTATAAAGGTATGTCGTTAACATCAGAAACCAGACAACACAGAGGCATTTATGAAACAGAATCTTCGCGGTGTGATGCCCGCACTGCTTACTCCATTTAATCAGCAACAGCAGATAGACACCGAAAGCTTACGGCGCCTGGTTCGTTTCAATATTGAGCAGGGGGTTGATGGCCTTTACGTCGGCGGCTCAACCGGGGAAGCCTTCCTGCAAAGTTCACAGGAACGTGAACAGGTGCTGGAAATCGTCGCGGAAGAGGCTAAAGGTAAAGTGACCTTAATTGCCCATGTCGGCAGTATCAGCACCCATGAAAGCCAGACGCTGGCGAGTGCTGCACACCGTTACGGGTTTGATGCCGTCTCCGCAGTGACACCTTTCTACTACCCATTCAGCTTTAACGAACATTGCGACCATTACCGCGCCGTGATTGATTCATCCGGCGGTTTGCCGATGGTGGTTTACAACATCCCTGCGTTGAGTGGCGTGAAACTGACGCTTGAGCAGATTGGTACTCTTATCAACTTGCCGGGAGTGGGCGCATTAAAACAAACCTCCGGCGATCTTTATCAGATGGAGCAGATCCGCCGTGCACATCCGGATCTGGTGCTCTATAACGGTTATGACGAGATCTTCGCATCAGGCCTGGTGGCAGGTGCCGATGGCGGCATTGGTAGCACTTACAATGTGATGGGCTGGCGTTACCTCGCCATCAAACAAGCGGTGCTCGAAGGGGATATGCAGCGCGCAAGCCATCTACAAAGCGAATGTAATAAAGTCATTGATCTGTTGATTAAAGTGGGCGTTTTCCGTGGACTGAAAACCCTGCTGCACTATATGGATGTGGTAGCGGTACCGCTGTGCCGTAAGCCGTTTGCCCCGGTTGATGAGCAATATCTGCCGGAGCTGAAAGCGCTGGCAAAACAGCTGCAGAGCGAGCGTCCAACGTTCTGAATAATAAATGATGCTGAACGCCAGTATCGCTAATACCTAATCTAACCAAAGGGCGGGTTTTCGCAAACCCGCACCGGGAGTGCTTTATGAATAACACTACCCAACAGATCCCGTGGTATCGCCATCTTACCAAACCGCAATGGAAAGCGTTTTCGGCAGCCTGGATTGGCTACTTACTGGATGGTTTTGATTTTGTCTTAATAGCGTTAGTACTGACTGAAATTCAAAGTGAATTTGGCCTGACGACCGTTCAGGCCGCGAGTTTAATCTCGGCTGCATTTATCTCGCGCTGGTTTGGCGGCCTGGTTTTAGGGGCGATGGGCGACCGCTATGGCCGCAAACTGGCGATGATCACCAGTATCGTACTGTTTTCTTTCGGCACGCTGGCCTGTGGTTTTGCCCCAGGTTTTACCACCATGTTCTTTGCCCGACTGCTGATTGGCATGGGAATGGCGGGTGAGTACGGCTCGAGCGCTACCTATGTTATCGAAAGCTGGCCGAAACAGATGCGGAATAAAGCGAGTGGTTTTCTGATCTCCGGCTTTTCTGTTGGGGCGGTGATCGCCGCTCAGGTGTATAGCGTAGTGGTGCCTGTCTGGGGCTGGCGTGCACTGTTCTTCATCGGCATTTTGCCCATTATTTTCGCGCTCTGGCTGCGTAAAAACATCCCCGAAGCAGAAGACTGGAAAGAGAAGTTTGCCGATAAAAAGCCAACCAAAACCATGGTGGATATTCTGTATCGCGGCGAACACCGGCTTATCAATATTGGCCTGACGATTGTCGTCGCAACGGCACTTTACTTCTGCTTTGCCGGTAACCTTGGCAATGCGCTACTGATTGCAGTTCTCGGCCTGATTTGTGCGGCCATCTTCATTAGCTTTATGGTGCAAAGCAGTGGCAAACGCTGGCCGACAGGCGTCACGTTGATGATCGTCGTGTTCTTCGCCTTCCTCTACTCCTGGCCGATTCAGGCCTTACTGCCCACCTATCTGAAAACTGAACTGGCCTACGACCCTGCAACGGTGGCTCATGTTCTGTTCTTTAGTGGATTTGGTGCCGCAGTCGGTTGTTGTGTGGGTGGCTTCCTGGGCGACTGGCTAGGGACGCGCAAAGCCTATGTTTGCAGCCTGCTGGCATCACAACTGTTAATTATTCCGGTATTCGCAATTGGTGGCGGCAACATTTGGGTGCTGGGCCTGCTGCTGTTCTTACAACAAATGTTGGGGCAGGGTATTTCGGGAATATTACCTAAGCTTATCGGCGGTTATTTCGATACCGAACAGCGTGCCGCAGGGCTTGGCTTTACCTATAACGTCGGCGCGCTCGGTGGTGCACTGGCTCCGGTGATTGGCGCGACTATCGCTCAGCGCCTTGATTTAGGGACGGCGCTGGCATCACTGTCGTTCAGCCTGACGTTTGTAGTCATCCTGTTGATTGGCCTGGATATGCCATCACGTATCCAGCGTTGGATCCATCCAGAAGCGGTGCGTACTCACGATGCCATCGACGGAAAACCATTTAGTGGGGCGGTCGTTTCGGGTAGCCACAAGACTAAATTGATAGGGAACTGATATGTCACTGATTGAAAAAATGGCCCGGCAGATAGAAGTGGCAGGCGGCCTGATTGTCTCCTGCCAGCCAGTTCCTGCAAGCCCACTTGATAAGCCTGAAATCGTTGCGGCTATGGCGCTTGCGGCGGAACAAGCGGGTGCTGTCGCGCTGCGTATCGAAGGTATTGAGAATCTGAAAGCCGCGCGGGCGCTGGTTTCACTGCCGATTATCGGCATTATCAAACGCGATCTTCCCGATTCGCCGGTGCGAATTACGCCATTTCTCGAAGATGTTGACGCCCTGGCGCAAGCCGGGGCGAATATCATCGCTTTTGATGGCACCGATCGGGAGCGCCCGGTGCCAGTCAGTGAACTGTTGGCACGTATTCATCAACACGATTTGTTGGCGATGGCAGATTGTTCTTCGGTTCAGGACGGTTTTTATTGCCAGCAGCAGGGGGCTGAACTGATAGGCACCACGCTGTCTGGTTATCTAACGGCACACACGCCCAATGAGCCTGACCTTGCGTTAGTGCGGGCGTTAAGCGATGAAGGTTGTCGTGTCATTGCAGAAGGCCGTTATAACTCGCCAGAATGGGCGGCGCAGGCTATGAAGCATGGTGCATGGGCGGTGACCGTTGGCTCTGCCATTACGCGTCTGGAACACATTTGCCAGTGGTATCAGGATGCGCTGACAAAGGCGGTTAAATGACTACGCTTGCGATAGATCTCGGCGGCACAAAACTGGCCGCAGCCCTGGTGGATAGCGAACTGAATATCATCGAAAGGCGGGAGGCTATGACGCGAGCCGGCCAAAATCCCGATGCTTTACAGGCCTGTCTTACAGAACTCGTTGCTCCGCTGACGTTACGTGCGCAGCGCGTTGCTATTGCTTCCACCGGCATTATCGAAAATGGCATGTTGACGGCTATCAACCCGGATAACCTGGGCGGGCTGGCGCATTTTCCGCTGGTCGAGGTGCTAACTCGTTTGACCCATTTACCCTGTATCGCCGTGAATGATGCGCAGGCGGCGGCGTGGGCGGAGTATCACGCACTTACAGTAGAAGCCCGCGATATGGTGTTTTTGACAGTGTCGACAGGAGTCGGCGGTGGGATTGTGAGCAACGGCCAACTGCTGGTTGGCGCAGGAGGATTAGCAGGGCACCTGGGTCATACGCTTGCCGATCCAAACGGGCCGCGCTGCGGCTGTGGGCGCAGAGGATGCGTGGAGGCTATCGCATCCGGGCGGGGCATCGCTGCTGCGGCACAAGGGGAGCTGGCAGGCTGTGATGCGAAAACGATTTTTGCTCTCGCAGCTCAAGGCGATCCCCAGGCGAATGCTCTGGTACAACGTTCCGCACAGACCCTGGCACGCCTGATTGCTGATGCCAAAGCGGCTACCGACTGCCAGTGTGTGGTGATTGGCGGCAGTGTCGGGCTTGCTACTGGCTATTTGCCCTTGGTTAAAGAGTTTCTCGCCCAGGAGCCGGATATCTATCACCCGCAGCTTTTCGCCGCGCATTATCAACATAACGCAGGCCTGCTAGGGGCTGCACGTTTAGCACAGGAAGCCATGCCATGATCGCCGGAGATATTTATCAGCCAGAAGCCGCAGGTTTACCCGCAGCCATTCTGAATGCACTTCGTGTTGCGTTAGCCGAACAGCCGCAG
The DNA here is from genome assembly GCF_004361975.1 of Buttiauxella sp. JUb87. Taxonomy (NCBI): domain Bacteria; kingdom Pseudomonadati; phylum Pseudomonadota; class Gammaproteobacteria; order Enterobacterales; family Enterobacteriaceae; genus Buttiauxella; species Buttiauxella sp. JUb87. The sequence continues at coordinate 787,544 of NZ_SNVY01000002.1, read as the reverse complement.
CTTAAGGAGCCGGGGAAGTACGTTCTGCAAGGCGAGGCGCTGTTTATGAACGTCATGACGTTTTCCACCCAGCATGCCGATGAGAAGAAAGCGGAACAACATCGGGAATACATCGATATTCAGGTGTTACTGGAAGGGACGGAAAGGATTTTCTATGGGAATTTTGAGAGTGCGCGTGAGTGTGAGGAATTTCATGCGGAAGAGGATTACCAGCTTTGCAACCATATTGATAAGCAACAGGTGCTAACACTCCATCCCGGTCAGTTTGCCGTATTTATGCCGCTGGAACCCCATAAGCCTGGATGTGTGGTTACGCACGCGGAGCCTATCAAGAAAGTGGTTGTCAAACTGCATCGCAGCGCGCTCGAAGCATAAAAAAGCCCGGTGATATGAATATCACCGGGCTTTTTAACATCGGCGGTTCGTTAAACTTCGAGGAAGTTCAGGATCCCATCAGCCGCTTTACGGCCTTCAGCAATGGCTGTCACCACCAGGTCAGAACCACGCACGGCATCACCACCGGCGAAGATTTTCGGGTTGCTGGTCTGGAATGGATTATCACTGCCTTCCGGTGCCAAAATGCGGCCCTGGCTGTCCAGCTCAACGCTGTGTTTTTCCAGCCACTGCATAGCATGTGGACGGAAACCAAACGCCATAATCACTGCATCAGCCGGTACAACGTGCTCAGAACCGGCAACGATTTCCGGGCGACGGCGGCCATTGGCATCCGGTGCACCCAGTTCAGTACGGGCAACTTTCACACCCGATACGCGGCCATTAGCGTTAACTTCCACACCCAGAGGCTGTACGTTGAACTGGAATTCGACACCTTCTTCACGCGCGTTTTTCACTTCGCGTTTAGAACCCGGCATGTTTTCTTCATCGCGGCGATAAGCACAGATAACGTGCGTTGCACCCTGGCGAACAGAACTACGCACGCAGTCCATCGCGGTATCACCACCGCCAAGCACCACTACGCGTTTACCTTCCATATTCACATACGGCTCTTCCGGTGAATCACCGAAGCCCATGATCTTTTTGGTATTAGCGATGAGGAATGGCAGCGCGTCAAATACGCCTGTCGCATCTTCATTCTCTAAACCACCGCGCATTGACTGATAAGTCCCTACGCCGAGGAACACGGAATCGAATTCTTTCAGCAAGTCGTCAATCTGAACATCACGGCCAACTTCAGTATTCAGTTTGAACTCAATACCCATGCCGCTAAAGATTTCACGGCGTTTGGTCATCACTTCTTTTTCCAGCTTGAACGCTGGAATACCGAAGGTCAGCAGGCCGCCGATTTCAGGATGACGGTCATACACCACCGCTTTCACACCGTTACGTGCCAGCACGTCGGCACACGCCAGCCCCGCAGGACCAGCCCCGATGATAGCGACGCGTTTGCCGGTTTGCTTCACGCCGGTCAGGTCTGGTTTCCAGCCCATCTCAATCGCTTTATCGTTGATATAGCGCTCGATATTCCCGATGGTGACGGCACCAAACTCATCGTTCAGCGTACAAGAACCTTCACACAGGCGGTCTTGTGGGCAAACACGGCCGCACACTTCCGGCAGGCTGTTTGTCTGGTGAGACAATTCAGCCGCTTCAATAATGCGCCCTTCGTTGGCTAGCTTAAGCCAGTTTGGAATGTAGTTATGAACCGGGCATTTCCATTCACAGTACGGGTTACCGCAGGACAGGCAGCGGTCTGCCTGTGCTTTGGCCTGGCCTTCTGAGAACGGCTCGTAAATTTCCACAAATTCAATTTTACGGATCTTGAGCGGTTTCTTTGGCGGATCAACGCGCTGTAAGTCGATAAATTGATAAACGTTTTGACTCATCGTGACCTCTTACTGCGCCTGCACCCGCAACTCGGCGGCGCTTCGACTACGGTGACCCAACAATGCTTTGACATCACTGGACTTCGGTTTAACCAACGTGAATTTCGAGGCAAATGCCGGCCAGTTAGCCAGAATTTCTTCGCCGCGCTGGGAACCCGTCAGCTGCACATGCTCGGTAATCATACCGCGCAGGTGTTCTTCGTGAATCGCCAGCTCTTCAACGTTAATAAGCTCAACCAGCTCAGGGTTAACGCGTTTACGGAAATCACCCTCTTCATCCAGCACGTAAGCGAAACCACCGGTCATACCTGCACCGAAGTTCACGCCTGTCTTACCGATGACGCAGACAATACCACCCGTCATGTATTCACAACCGTTATCGCCAATACCTTCAACTACGGTGATTGCACCAGAGTTACGTACTGCGAAACGCTCGCCCGCACGGCCAGCAGCATACAGCTTGCCGCCAGTAGCACCGTATAAACAGGTGTTACCGATGATGGTCGCTTCGTGGCTGCGGAAGGCGGAGCCCACCGGAGGACGCAATGAAATTAAACCGCCTGCCATGCCTTTACCGACATAGTCGTTAGCATCACCAGTCAGGTGCAATTCAACGCCACCGGCATTCCACACACCGAAACTCTGCCCGGCAGTACCGCTGAAATGCGCTTTAATTGGGTCGGCAGCCAAACCCTGGTCACCGTTATGTTGCGCGATATAACCGGACAACGTGGCACCTACAGAACGGTCAGTGTTGCGGATATCAAACCAGAACGTTTTGCTCTGTTTATCGTCCACATACTGTTTCGCCTGAGCAAGCAGTTGCGCGTTCAGGTCGCCTTTATCAAATGGCGGGTTATTTTCGGTGCAGAACACCGCTTTGCCCGGCATCGGCTCGGCTGTTTTCAGCAGATTCGACAAATCCAGGTTTTGTTGTTTGGCAGTAAATCCGTCCAGCTCTTTGAGCAAATCAGTACGGCCAATCAGGTCAACCAGGCGCTTCACGCCTAACTGCGCCATCAACTCACGGGTTTCACGAGCGATGAATTCAAAGTAGTTGGTCACTTTGAACGGCAGGCCGTGATAGTGGTTTTTACGCAGTTTTTCATCCTGAGTTGCAACACCGGTTGCGCAGTTGTTCAGGTGGCAAATACGCAGGTATTTACAACCCAATGCGACCATTGGCCCGGTACCAAAACCGAAGCTTTCCGCGCCGAGAATCGCGGCTTTGATGATGTCTAAGCCCGTTTTCAGGCCGCCATCAACCTGCAGGCGAATCTTGTGACGCAGACCGTTGGCAACCAGTGCCTGTTGTGTTTCCACCAGGCCCAGTTCCCACGGGCAACCAGCATATTTCACGGAAGACAGCGGGCTTGCACCTGTACCGCCATCGTAACCGGCGATAGTAATCAGGTCGGCATAGGCTTTCGCCACACCGGTTGCGATGGTGCCCACACCTGGTTCGGAAACCAGTTTGACGGAGATCATCGCTTTCGGGTTGACCTGCTTAAGGTCGAAAATCAACTGCGCCAAATCTTCGATAGAGTAAATATCGTGGTGCGGCGGAGGCGAAATCAGCGTAACGCCAGGCACGGAATAACGCAGTTTTGCGATATACGGTGTGACTTTATCACCTGGTAACTGACCACCTTCACCTGGTTTTGCACCCTGAGCGACTTTGATCTGGATAACATCCGCGTTCACCAGGTAAGCCGGAGTCACGCCGAAGCGACCAGAAGCGACCTGTTTGATACGGGACACTTTGTTGGTGCCGTAACGTGCAGGATCTTCACCGCCTTCACCGGAGTTAGAATTGCCGCCGATGCTGTTCATCGCCTCGGCCAGTGATTCGTGCGCTTCCGGGCTTAACGCACCGATAGACATCGCCGCAGTATCGAAGCGTTTATACAGCTCAGTGGCTGGCTCAACGTCTTCGATTCTCACTGTTTCGCCTTGCGGATTCAGTGCGAGCATATCGCGCAGTGTTGCCACCGGGCGCTCGTTCACCAGCTTCGCGTACTCTTGATAATCTTTGTACTCACCGCTGTTTACGGCTTTTTGCAGCGTCTGAACCACGTCTGGGTTATAGGCGTGATATTCGCCACCGTGGACGTATTTCAGCTGACCACCCTGGTCCAGCGGCTTACGAGCAAGCCATGCGCGCTTAGACAGGTTCAGCAAATCTTGTTGGAAGTCGTTGAACCCGGCACCGCCAATGCGACTAACAACGCCCTGGAAGCACAGTTCAGAAACTTCTTTATGCAGGCCAACCGCTTCAAACAGTTTCGAGCAACGATAAGAGGCGATAGTCGAGATGCCCATTTTGGACATGATCTTGTACAGGCCCTTGTTGATGCCGTTGCGGTAGTTCTGCATTACTGCGCGGTAAGATTTTTCAATCGCGCCGTTATCGACCAGTTTCGCCAGCGTTTCGTAGGCGAGGTATGGATAGATGGCGGTGGCACCAAAGCCAAGCAGAACAGCGAAGTGGTGCGGGTCACGCGCACTTGCCGTTTCAACAATAATATTGGCATCACAACGCAGATTCTTCTCGACCAGGCGAGTCTGAATCGCACCCACTGCCATTGGCGCTGGAACCGGCAGGCGATCTTTCGCGATGTTACGGTCAGACAGCACCAGCAAAACTGTACCGTTGCGAACCATGCGTTCAGCTTCGTCGCACAGTGCGTTGACGGTTTCATGCAGCGATTGAGCGGAAGCATCGTAAGTGATGTCCAGCGTGTCGGCACGGTAGTGCTGCTCTTCAAGCGAAGTGAGCTGCTGGAAATCAGACCACAGCAGAATTGGTGATTTGAAGCTCAGGCGGTGCGCCTGGCCTTCTGCTTCACAGAAGACGTTCATTTCACGGCCAATGCTGGTCGCCAGAGACATTACGTGAGCTTCACGCAGCGGATCGATTGGCGGGTTTGTCACCTGCGCAAACTGCTGGCGGAAGTAATCGTAAATAATGCGTGGCTGGCTGGAGAGCACGGCAAACGGGGTATCATCACCCATTGAGCCGACGGCTTCCTGGCCATTTTCACCCAGCACGCGAATCACAGAATCCAGTTCTTCAACACTGTAATTGAACTGCTTCTGGAAGCTTGCCAGCGTATCGTCATCCAGTTCACGAGTACCGACTTCTTCGTCAGGCAAATCTTCAAACGGCACTAAACGACGAACGTTATTTTCCATCCACTCTTTATAAGGGTGGCGGCTTTTCAGATCGGCATCGGTTTCAGCGGAATGCAGAATGCGCCCGATACGCGTATCGATAACCATCAATTCGCCAGGACCGACGCGGCCTTTTTCGACCACTTCGTCAGGCTGGTAATCCCAGATCCCAACTTCGGATGCACAGGTAATCAGCTTATCTTTAGTAATGACGTAGCGTGCCGGACGCAGACCGTTACGGTCCAGGTTACACGCAGCGTAACGCCCGTCGGACATTACGATACCGGCCGGGCCATCCCACGGTTCCATGTGCATGGAGTTAAAGTCGAAGAAGGCACGTAGCTCCGGGTCCATGTTCGGGTTGTTCTGCCAGGCTGGTGGCACCAGCAAACGCATGGCACGAACGATGTCCATCCCGCCAGCTAATAGCAGCTCAAGCATGTTATCCATTGAGCTTGAGTCGGAGCCGGTTTCGTTAACGAATGGCGCTGCGTCATGCAAATCTGGGATCAGTGGAGTCTGGAACTTGTAAGTACGCGCGCGCGCCCACTGGCGGTTACCAGTGATAGTGTTGATTTCACCGTTGTGCGCCAGGTAGCGGAACGGCTGAGCCAGCGGCCAGCGTGGTACGGTGTTGGTGGAGAAACGTTGGTGGAACAAGCAAATGGCTGATTCCAGGCGTAAGTCCGCCAGGTCCAGGTAGAAGCGCGGCAAATCTGCCGGCATACACAGACCTTTATAGATGTTGACCAGATTTGAGAGACTACAAACGTAGAAGTCTTTGTCCTGAATACGTTTTTCGATGCGGCGACGGGCGATAAACAGGCGACGTTCCATATCACGTGGGCGCCAGCCAGCCGGAGCATTAACAAAAATTTGTTCGATACGAGGTTTTGAGGAGAGGGCGATTTCACCGAGTACGTCTTCATTGGTTGGCACTTCGCGCCAGCCAACAATCGACAGGGTTTCGTTTTGCAACTCTTCTTCAACGATACGACGGCTTGCTTTAGCCAGCGCATCATCTTTATTTAAGAAAATCATGCCGACGGCATAATTTTTTGCCAAACGCCAGCCACGCTCTTCCGCAACGATTCGGAAGAAACGGTCAGGCTTTTGCAACAGCAGGCCACAACCATCACCGGTTTTACCATCGGCAAGGATTGCTCCACGGTGTTGCATTCGGGCCAGTGCGTGAATAGCAGTACGCACTACCTTGTGGCTAGGTTCGCCTTCTATGTGGGCGATCAGGCCGAAACCACAGTTATCCTTCTCAAGGGATTTATCGTACAACATATCAGTGAACCTCCCCAGGCTCTACGTGATTCCCGATACCGTTTGCGTCCAGACGCAGCAAGGGCATGGCGACGGGGTTTGCGAATCTACGCATACCGCGCGTGTCGCCCTCTTGATGTCTAACGCATCCGGTTTCACAAGTGTTGAGGACTTGCTTTAGAGGGAATCTAAATTACTGCATAAATATGATGGGCACAGAACCCACCCAGAAAGCTTCCAGCGGATTTCCAAGTTATCGGGAAAGCGCACACAGGTCAAATGGCATTCTTATTTATACGATTATGTGCTAATTGCTATTTAACATTATGAATATAAACATTTTATTATCATTTTTATCGGATTTAAGCGGCAAGAAGATCACCTGGGTATTGTGATCTCTCTCACTATCCTGGAGGCTGAAAAATTCCAGAGCGTGCTGGAGATGATGGTATTGGCAGGATCTTATGCTATCAACGCGGTGTGGCGTGTTGTATGACACTGTTTTTCACAAGGCCACATATTCTTTAAAAATAGAGGGTCAATATAAGGAAAAGTAATCATCTTGCTTGTGATTAGAATTGCACTTATTTTGCATTTATATGCAATAGATAAAGCTGCGCCAGAGCGATTGATCCAGGTCATCGCTAAAATGGGCAGAAAATGGCAGGCTACCTCCCTTTTACAGGGCGGCCCATCAGATTATGCAGTTACAGAAATTAGTCAATATGTTTGGTGGGGATCTTCAGCGTCGTTATGGTCACAAAGTCCATAAACTCACGCTGCATGGCGGTTTTAGTTGCCCAAACCGCGACGGTACTATTGGACGCGGCGGCTGTACTTTCTGCAATGTCGCTTCTTTCGCCGACGAAACCCAACAAAACCATTCTATCGCTGAGCAGCTCGAACGCCAGTCACAGCTGGTAAACCGGGCAAAACACTATCTTGCTTATTTTCAGGCTTACACCAGTACGTGGGCAGAAGTGCAGGTGCTTCGCTCGATGTACCAACAAGCCGTTAGCCAGGCCAGTATTGTCGGCTTATGTGTTGGTACGCGCCCGGATTGTGTGCCGGATAGCGTGCTCGATTTGTTAAGTGAATATCATGACAAAGGTTATGAGGTCTGGTTAGAACTTGGCTTGCAGACGGCGCATGACAAAACGCTACATCGAATAAATCGTGGGCATGATTTTGCCTGTTATCAGGAAACGACACGTCGTGCCCGTGCGCGCGGCTTGAAAGTTTGCAGCCACTTGATTGTTGGCCTGCCTGGAGAAGGTCAGGAACATTGCCTGCAAACGCTCAAGCAAGTCGTTGAGACGGGCGTGGATGGCATCAAACTGCATCCACTCCATATAGTCAGCGGTAGCACGATGGCGAAAAGTTGGCAGGCAGGACGACTGCAAGGCATCGAACTGGAAGAGTATGCGACTACCGCAGGTGAGATGATTCGCCATACGCCGTTCGATATTGTTTATCATCGCATATCTGCCAATGCCCGCCGTCCGACCCTGCTGGCACCGCTGTGGTGTGAGAACCGATGGACTGGAATGGGGGCAATCGATAAGTATTTGACGGAGCATGGAACACAAGGCTCGGCATTGGGTTCGCCATGGACCCCAGCAATTCTGTCGTAATCACTAAGCGTGCGGTATATTTAGCTGATTGAAGGCGAGGGAAACGTTCCATGAAGCAAATCCGGTTACTGGCACAATATTACGTTGATTTGATGGTGAAGCTCGGATTAGTGCGCTTCTCATTATTGTTGGCTTCCGCCCTGGTGGTGTTGGCTATTGTGGTGCAAATGGCCGTGACGATGTTGTTACGTGGCCAGGTTGAAAGCATTGATGTCGTCCGCTCTATCTTTTTTGGACTGCTAATTACTCCCTGGGCTGTCTATTTCCTTTCTGTGGTGGTTGAACAACTCGAAGAGTCTCGCCAAAGGCTGTCAAAACTGGTGCAGAAACTTGAAGAGATGCGCGAAAGAGACCTGAAACTTAATGTGCAGCTTAAAGACAATATTGCGCAATTAAATCAGGAAATTGCCGTTCGCGTGAAAGCAGAAGATGAGCGTCAAACTATGCTTGAGCAACTCAAAGTTGAGATGCAGGAGCGTGAAGAGACGCAAATTCAGCTTGAGCAGCAATCGTCGTTTTTACGCTCATTCCTCGATGCTTCCCCGGATCTGGTTTTCTATCGTAATGAAGATAAAGAATTTTCAGGCTGTAACCGTGCCATGGAGTTGTTGACGGGCAAAAGTGAGAAGCAACTGATCAGACTGAAGCCAGAAGAGGTCTACTCGCCAGAAGCAGCCCAAAAGGTTATCGAAACGGATGAAAAAGTGTTCCGCCATAACGTTTCGCTCACCTATGAACAGTGGCTGGATTACCCCGATGGGCGCAAAGCCTGCTTTGAAATTCGCAAAGTGCCGTATTACGACCGCGTGGGTAAGCGTCACGGTTTGATGGGCTTTGGCCGCGATATTACCGAGCGCAAGCGTTACCAGGATGCACTTGAACGCGCCAGTCGCGATAAAACCACCTTCATTTCAACCATCAGCCATGAACTGCGTACACCGCTAAATGGGATCGTCGGTTTGAGCCGTATCTTGCTCGATACCGATCTGAATCCTGAACAAACCAATTACCTCAAAACCATTCATGTATCGGCAATAACACTCGGTAATATTTTCAACGATATCATTGATATGGATAAGCTTGAACGTCGCAAAGTTCAGCTTGATAACCAGCCGATTGATTTCACTGGTTTTCTGGCTGATTTAGAGAATCTTTCCGGTTTGCAAGCACAGCAAAAAGGGCTGAAGCTGGAAATGAACTCTACGTTACCACTGCCGCATAAAGTGGTGACCGATGGAACACGTCTGCGCCAAATCCTTTGGAATCTGATCAGTAACGCCGTTAAGTTCACGCCAAAAGGAGGACTGGTTGCTGTGCGCGTGTGTTATGAAGAAGAAAACACCTTGCGCTTCGAAGTTCAGGATTCCGGCATTGGCATTCCTCAAGACGAACAGGACAAAATCTTCGCCATGTATTATCAGGTGAAAGACAGTCATGGCGGCAAACCGGCTACCGGTACGGGAATTGGCCTGGCGGTATCGCGCCGTCTGGCGAAGAGTATGGGTGGTGATATTACCGTTAGCAGCAAGCCCGGTGAAGGTTCGTTGTTTACCCTGACCGTGCAGGCACCGCGTGTTGCGGATGAAGTTGAAGATACCCTTGAAGACGATGAAATGCCGCTGCCGGCATTGCACGTCTTATTGGTTGAAGATATTGAACTCAACGTGATTGTTGCCCGTTCGGTGCTTGAGAAGCTCGGCAATAGCGTCGATGTCGCGATGACCGGTAAAGAAGCGCTAGAAAAATTCACCCCAGGGGAATATGACCTGGTGCTGTTGGACATCCAGTTACCTGATATGACGGGGCTGGATATTTCCCGGCAACTGACCACGCATTATGCGCGTGAAGATTTACCACCGCTGGTGGCATTGACTGCTAACGTATTGAAAGATAAAAAAGAGTACCTGGATGCTGGCATGGATGATGTGCTGAGCAAACCCCTCTCTGTTCCGGCGTTAATGGCGATGATCCAAAAATTCTGGGACAACCAACAGTCAGAGTCTAAGAAGGAGTCTCAAGTGCCTCAAGTTAATAGTGAAAAGCAGCAAGCATTGCTCGATATTCCAATGCTTGAGCAGTATATGGACCTCGTCGGACCAAAACTGATTACTGATGGGCTGGCGATGTTTGAAAAAATGATGCCGGGCTATCTGAGTGTACTGGACTCCAATATGACTGCTCGCGACCAGAAAGGGGTCGTGGAAGAAGGTCATAAGATTAAAGGAGCCGCAGGGTCTGTTGGGCTACGTCACTTGCAGCAAGTTGCTCAGCAAATTCAATCGCCGGACTTACCTGCATGGTCAGAAAACGTCGGTGAGTGGATTGAAGAGTTGAAACAAGAATGGCAACACGATGTTGATGTTCTGAAAGCCTGGGTGGCAAACGCTCCCAAAAAATGACCCCGGATAAACCGGGGTGCGCGAATTCTGCGCCAACACCAGGGAAAAGTCAGGTTGCGCCGTTGAGTTATAAGTCTTTATCCAAATGGCGCAGCCGATAATCTTGTGTGCTGCTCAGGCATTAAGATAGCAAATCTTAAATAGTTTGTTACATGAAACAGTAAAATGTGTGAAGCATAGCGATCAAATCATCATAACTGATGATGAAATTTGCATGATGAAAAGGAATGGCTGAATGAAGAAGATTGGTGTGGTGCTCAGTGGGTGTGGGGTCTACGACGGAAGTGAGATTCAGGAAGCTGTGATTACCCTGCTGGCTATCGCTCGGTCAGGTGCTGAAGCGGTATGTTTTGCACCCGATAAACCTCAAGCAGATGTTATTAATCACCTGACTAATAATAAGTCTATTGAGCATCGTAATGTGCTGGCTGAAGCGGCGCGAATTACTCGTGGTGCGGTAGCGCCATTAGCGCAGGCCGATGCCAGTCAACTGGATGCGCTTATTGTGCCTGGCGGTTTTGGCGCGGCGAAAAACTTATGTAATTTTGCAAGCCATGGGAGCGACTGCCAGATTGATAGCGATCTACGCCGTCTGGCTCGTGATTGCCATGCCCAGGGTAAACCACTCGGCTTTATTTGTATTGCCCCAGTGATGTTACCAAAAATTCTTGATGTGCCGGTGCGTTTGACTATCGGTACAGATATCGACACGGCAGAAGTCGTTGAAGAAATGGGGGCCGAACATGTTCCGTGCCCGGTTGACGATATTGTGGTTGATGAAGAACACAAAGTGGTGACCACGCCTGCTTATATGCTGGCGACCCGTATCGATGAAGCCGCAATGGGTATCGAAAAGCTGGTGGCCCGTGTCGTGGATATGACTGCATGAAGAAAGGGCGTATCGCGCTCTTGAGCTTTTTCAAGCGCTGGCTGTTGCGTGGTCTACTGGCACTGGCGGGAATTTGGCTGGCCGGGATAATCCTGTTTAGTTTTATGCCGGTGCCGTTTTCAGCAGTGATGGTCGAGCGGCAGTTTAGTGCCTGGTTCAGCGGTGATTTTAGTTATGTTGCGCACTCGGATTGGGTGAGCATGGACGAGATCTCGCCGTGGATGGGGCTGGCGGTGATTGCGGCAGAAGACCAGAAATTCCCTGATCACTGGGGGTTTGATGTAACGGCAATTGAAAAAGCTATTGCACATAATGAGCGAAATGAAAATCGCGTTCGTGGTGCATCCACACTCTCTCAGCAAACGGCGAAAAACCTATTCCTGTGGGATGGTCGTAGTTATCTGCGCAAAGGCCTGGAAGCGGGATTGACCCTTGGCATGGAAGTGGTCTGGACTAAACGCCGCATCCTGGCGGTTTACCTGAATATCGCGGAGTTTGGTGATGGGGTTTTTGGTGTGGAAGCCGCCTCGCAGCGCTATTTCCATAAACCTGCCAGCCGCCTTACGGCATCAGAAGCAGCACTTCTCGCAGCCGTTCTCCCTAATCCCATCCGCTTTAAAGCGAATGCTCCTTCCGGTTATGTACACCAGCGTCAGCAATGGATTTTGCGCCAGATGCGCCAGCTAGGTGGCGAATCGTTTATGGCGCAGCATGAGTTGAAGTGAGTTAATTAGTCTTCGTCAAAACCGGCATTGAATAGCGCGATAACGGCGTTCAATGCCTGTTCTTCTTCGGGGCCAGTGACTTCAATTTCAATGTGACCCCCTTTAGCAGAATCCAGCATCAGCAATGCAATGACGCTATTGGCTTCAGCTTCCGTGCCAGCCTCGTTGCGCAGCATCACTTCGGCGTCAAAGCTTTGTACCAGTTCGAACAGCTTCATCGCTGGGCGTGCGTGCATGCCCAGTTTGTTGGTTATCTCAACGGTCTGTTTTACGGTCATGTTTTACGTTTTTCCAGCGTGCGGTGACGGGATTGCACGTTCTTGCCGCGTGAACGGAAATAATCTGCCAACTGTTCAGCGATATAAACTGAACGGTGTTTACCGCCGGTACAGCCAATCGCCACAGTTAGATAGCTGCGGTTATTGGTTTCCAGCATAGGTAACCATAGCTCAAGATAGCTACGCGTCTGGTAGATAAAATTGTGGACTTCGGTATGACGGTCGAGGAACGCAGCAACAGGTCTGTCCAGACCGGTCATCGGGCGCAGCTTCGGGTCCCAGTGCGGGTTTGGCAGGAAGCGCACATCGAACACGTAATCCGCATCAATCGGAATACCATGTTTAAAGCCAAAGGACTCGAACACCATTGTCAGCTCACGTTCACGTTTACCAAGCAAACGGGTACGCAGCATTTCCGCGAGCTCATGCACCGACATCTCAGAGGTGTCGATGATCAGATCGGCTCTGGATTTCAATGGCTCCAGCAAGTCACTTTCTTCATCTATCGCACTTTCCAGCGAGAGATTTTTACTGGAAAGCGGGTGCAAGCGGCGCGTGTCACTATAACGACGAATCAGCGTGTTGCGATCGGCATCAAGGAACAACAATTGTGGTGAGAATGAGTCAGGCAGACTGGTCATTGCCTGTTCAAAGATCTCCGGATTTTCCGGCATGTTACGCACGTCGATGCTGACTGCCGCAGAAATTTGGCGTTCTGCGAGGGTTTTAGCAAGATCAGGTAATAGCACCACTGGTAGGTTATCTACACAGTAGAATCCCATATCTTCTAGTGCACGCAAGGCTACAGACTTCCCTGAACCAGAGCGGCCGCTGACAATCATCAGCACCATGTTTTCACTCCCCCAACTTTTCTTGCTGCGGCATACCCGTGACCGCAGCCAGATTATTCACTTTCACTACCTTGTTCTGTTTCGGTAATGATCTGATAAAGCTCTTCATCGCTCTGTGCAGAACGCAGGCGGCGGCAAATCGTTTTGTCAGCCAGACGTTTTGCTACCAGAGACAAAGTATGTAAGTGCGTTTTTGTTTGATCCGCAGGAACAAGCAGCGCAAACATCAGGTCAACCGGTTGGTTATCGATGGCGTCAAAAGCGATAGGGGTTTCCAGTTTAATAAACACCCCAACGGCACGAGTCGTATCTTCTTCCAGTTTCCCATGGGGAATGGCGATGCCATTTCCGATACCGGTACTGCCCATGCGTTCGCGCGTCAATACAGCCTCAAATACCACTTGTGGTGGCAGGCCTAGCTGTTTTGCTGCCAGTTCACTGATGATTTCCAGTGCACGCTTTTTACTCTGGCAATGTACGTTGGTACGGGTACATTCCTTGTTCAGGACTTGACTAAGTTGTAGAGCAGAATCGTTGTTCATCATAAGTTCACCTAAGCACCCTGTTATGCTAACGGCTCGTTACTCCACGCAACGAGCCGTCTTTACCCTTCATACTTCAAGTTGCATATGCGTTGGCTTCCTCGCTCACCCCAGTCACTTACCAGAGTAAGCTCATGGGGATTCACTGTGTAGCCGCCTTTCTGCAACTCGAATTATTTTGGGTAACTGCTTATACAGTTGCCCGGATTATCAGTGTTGTTTTAGTTTATCTTTATGTTTGGTTAACTGGCGAGCCAGTTTATCAATCAGACCGTCAATCGCCGCATACATATCCTGCCCTTCCGCGCTGGCATGAATTTCACCACCATTTACATGAAGCGTTGAATCGGCAATATGCGTGACTTTTTCCACTTTTAACACAATATAGACTTGGTTAATTCTATCGAAGTACTGCTCCAGTTTGGCAAACTTCGTACTCACAAATTCGCGCAGTGCGTCAGTGATTTCGACGTTATGTCCTGTAATGTTGAGCTGCATAGTGTCTTCCTTATCGGTTAAGTCAAACCAACTGTTTACGCTGATTTGACGGTGGTATGGATAAAGACTCTCGGTACTTCGCAACAGTGCGGCGTGCCACCATGATCCCCTGATCCGATAGCATAGTCGTTAACTTGCTATCACTCAGTGGTTTCGCAGGGTTTTCCGCAGCAATTAATTTCTTCACTAATGCACGAATTGCCGTCGAGGAGGCTTCACCTCCACCTTCGGTATTAACGTGGCTTGAGAAGAAATACTTCAATTCAAAAATGCCGCGTGGGCTATGTAAATATTTTTGCGTGGTCACTCGGGAAATGGTCGATTCATGCATTTCTACGACCTGAGCGATATCAGCAAGCACCATCGGTTTCATGTGCTCTTCGCCGTGTTCAAAAAAGCCTTGTTGCTGTTCAACGATACAGCGACTGACGCGCAGCAGCGTGTCGTTCCGGCTTTCCAGGCTCTTAATCAGCCACTTTGCTTCTTGCAGATTACTGCGAATAAATTGCGAGTCGCTGTCATTGCGGGCACTGGTGCCCATTGCAGCATACTGCTGGTTTATTTTCAGACGAGGGAGGCTGTCGGCATTGAGTTCTACAGTCCAGTGACCTTGCGTTTTTTTCACCAGAACATCCGGTATGACATATTCCGGTTCACCGGTCTGAATGGATTGCCCTGGGCGTGGGTCAAGAGACTGAATCAGGCACATTGCCTCTTTCAGCACCTCTTCTTTCAGACGGGTGACGCGCATCAGGCTGCGGAAGTCATGGTTAGCGAGCAGATCCAGGTGATCGCTGACAATCAAGCTGGCTTCGGTTAACCATGGCGTTTCGCGAGCGAACTGTGAAAGCTGTATGAGCAGGCAATCGCGTAGATCACGTGCGGCAACACCCACAGGATCGAAGCGTTGAACGCGTTTGAGTACGGCTTCCACTTCGTCGAGGGTGATTTCGTCATCACCCATGCTTTCCAGAATTTCTTCCAGAGAAACTGTGAGATAACCCATTTCGTCAACGGCATCGACAATAGAGGTCGCAATTGCTGTGTCAGTATCTGAAAACGGGGTGAGATCAACCTGCCACATCAGATAATCCTGAAGAGACTGGGTCGTTTCCCCCTGATAAACCGGCAATTCGTCGTCGATATAATCGCTTCCGGTTCCTGATGGAGTGCCTGCGGTGTAGATTTCGTCCCAACTGGTATCCAGCGGTAACTCGTCAGGCATTTCTTTTTGCTCAAGCGCCTCACGGGTATCTAACGCTTCGTTTTCACGTACTTCCTGAGTTTCAACTTCTTCATGCAGATCGGTTTGCTCAAGCAGTGGGTTACTTTCCAGTGCTTGCTGAAGTTCTTGCTGTAGCTCTAACGTCGAAAGTTGCAACAGACGAATTGCCTGCTGTAACTGGGGAGTCATAGCAAGTTGTTGGCTAAGCCGTAATTGCAAACCTTGCTTCATATTCAGAGCGAGCTTCCTCAGGTTATACTCGTCATACTTCGAGCTGCAGGGGTGTTGACTGCACTTCTTCACCCCAGTCACTTACTCAAGTAAGCTCCTGGGGATGAACTCCCTTGTCGCCTACCTGCAACTCGAATTATTTTGAGTATAAATATTATAATTTTTACTACCCTATCAGAGTCTGAACTCTTCGCCCAGATACACGCGCTTAACATGCTCGTCTTCCAGGATTTCGGCTGGAGTGCCATGGGCGATTAAATGGCCCTGGCTTACGATGTAGGCACGTTCACAAACAGCCAGCGTTTCGCGTACGTTATGGTCAGTAATCAACACCCCGAGCCCACTGTCGCGCAGATGCTCAATGATTCGCTTGATGTCGATGACGGATATTGGGTCAACACCAGCAAAAGGTTCATCCAGAAGAATAAATTTTGGATTTGCGGCTAATGCTCGGGCAATTTCGACACGACGACGCTCGCCACCAGACAATGACTGCCCGAGGTTATTACGCAAATGTTCGATGTGGAATTCTTCCATCAGCTCATTAGCGCGGTCATCACGCTGCTCAACAGAAAGATCGTCACGGATTTGCAGCACAGCCATTAAGTTATCGAACACACTTAAACGGCGGAAAATAGACGCTTCTTGCGGTAAGTAGCCGATACCTCGACGAGCACGAGCATGAAGTGGCAGAAGGCTGATGTCTTCATCATCAATAATAATGTTGCCGGCGTCACGCGGCACAATGCCAACCACCATGTAAAAGGTGGTGGTTTTCCCGGCACCGTTTGGGCCAAGTAACCCGACAATTTCACCCGACTTAACAGCCAGGCTGACATCTTCAACGACGCGGCGGCCTTTGTAGGCTTTGGCGAGATTTTTTGCAATTAAAGTAGCCATAACGAATTAGTTACTCTTTTTCTGCGCAGGGGCTGGTGCCGGAGCCTGGCCGTCTTTTTTCTGCAGTTGAGAAGGGACCAGAACGGTGGTGACACGTTTACCTTTTTCGCTAAAGGCCTGCATCTTCTGTTCTTTCACCAGATAAGTAATTTTGTCGCCTTTGATATTGCTGTCGACCTGCTCGAGATAAGCATTACCGGTCAGAACTACAAAGTCGTTTTGCAACTCATAGTGCATGGTCGCTGAGTGGCCGCTAACGGGTTTACCGCTATCTTGCATCTGATAGAACGTGGCTGGATTACCATAACCATCAATGACTTCTTTGCCTTCTTCGCCGCCAGGACGAGTCACAACCACTTTGTCGGCGTTAATTTTGATACTGCCTTGTGTCACGATCACATTGCCAGTGAAGGTGACGACGTTGCCCTGCATATCCAGCGACTGTTGGTCAGATTCAATGTGAATCGGCTGATCGGTATCACCGGTCAACGCAAATGCCGAAAAACTAGCGGCTAAAAGCGTACTGGTTAGTACTAAATTACGGCTGAGTTTGTTTATTTTGGATTTCATAGGATGTTCTAACCTTTTCAATCAGCTCGGCATTTTTGCTGCGTAAATTTCCACGCATTTTGAGGCCGGTGGAGTTAAAGCTGGTTCCATACAAGGTTACCTGGTCATCAGAGGCAACATCCTGAGTGACTAAATTAACCTGCGCATTGTCCGTGGTAATTTTGCGTAGCTGAGAATCCGGCGTCAGAGCCGTCAGCACCACATTCCCATACAAATACAGCATCCGATCGTTAGTAAGTTTGGCGCGATCCGCTCGTAAAGACCAGGTTGCCACTTTGTTTTCGTCATACTGCGTCATCACCGGGTTGGTAAACCACGAAATAGCAGTCTCAGAAAAATATTCAACGTGTTCCGAAACCAGCCGATAATTCAGAGCCCCTTCAGGACTGTAGGCGAGCGTCGTGGAATGTTCACTTTGATAGGTTGGCTCGTTGCTGTTTACCGTCGGTGTAGCAACGGGGTCTTTATCGACCAGATTTAAGCCAATCAACACTAATGCCAGCAATGAAAGCAGGATGATAACCCAACGTCTGGTCTTACTCATATAGATAGCCCTTTGGCCTCATCAAGCTTTCCTTGTGCCAGTAACAGAAGATCACAGACTTCGCGAACCGCCCCACGTCCGCCAGCAATACGTGTAACGTAGTCGGCACGAGGAATCAGTAAAGGATGAGCGTCGGAAACCGCCACACTCAAACCCACTTTTGCCATCACTGGCCAGTCGATTAAATCATCACCAACGTAAGCAACATGTTCCGCGGGGATGGCGAGCTTATCTAATAGATCGTGAAAAGCCAAAAGCTTGTCAGATTGCCCTTGATAGAGATGGGTAATCCCGAGTGTTGCGCATCGGTCTTCAAGTAGCTTTGCTTTGCGGCCGGTAATAATCGCGACTTCGATGTCGGAAGTCAGCACGCAGCGAATTCCGTAACCGTCACGCACGTTGAATGCTTTCAGCTCTTCGCCGCTATTACCCATGTAAATCAGGCCATCAGACATGACACCGTCAACATCTAAAATAAGCAGGCGCACGTTTTCTGCCCGCTCCATCACGCGCGTGCTCACCGGGCCATAACAGGTGGCAAGTGACGCTTCATGGTTACTCATTAAGGCTAATCCTTTGTTAAACCACGCCAGCGCGTAGCATGTCATGCATATGTACCACACCGAGAAGTTGGTCGCCATCTGCAACCAATACCGAGGTAATGTGGCGAGATTGCATCAAATTGAGCGCATCCACAGCCAGTAGTGATGGACGGACCCTAATTCCACCGACAGTCATGACATCTGCGATATTCAGAGAGTGGAGGTCAACGCCCATATCAAAGACGCGTCGTAAATCGCCATCGGTGAAGATCCCTTCGATTTTCATCAGGGAGTCACAGATTACGGTCATACCCATATTTTTACGCGTAATTTCCAGTAGAGCATCGCGCAAGGACGCATCTTTACTGACATGAGGGATCTCATCACCGCTGTGCATGATATCGCTGACGCGTAGTAACAGTTTACGACCCAATGCGCCGCCTGGGTGAGAAAGTGCAAAATCTTCTGCAGTAAAGCCGCGAGCTTTAAGCAACGCAACGGCAAGGGCGTCACCCATAACCAGTGTTGCTGTGGTGCTGGAGGTTGGAGCCAGACCAAGAGGGCAGGCTTCTTGCGGGACTTTGACACACAAATGGATATCTGCCGCTTTACCCATAGAACTATCCGGGCGGCTGGTGATGCAAATGAGCGGCACCTGTAAGCGCTTGAGAACGGGAATCAATGCCTGAATTTCGTTTGATTCGCCGGAGTTTGAAATCGCGATAACAATATCCTGGGGGCTCACCATTCCGAGATCGCCGTGGCTTGCTTCACCAGGGTGGACGAAAAATGAAGGTGTGCCGGTGCTGGCAAACGTTGCCGCCATCTTTTTACCGATGTGACCAGACTTACCCATGCCCATTACGACAACTTTACCCTGGCAATAAAACATTTTTTCACAGGCTGCCGAGAAGTCTGTGTTGATGTATTGCTCAAGTTGATCCAGGCCTTCACGTTCGATCTTCAGGACTTCTTTGCCTGCTTGCTGAAAGTCAAAACCCGGTTGTAAATCTATCTGTGACATAATTTCCGTTCCGTTTTACCCAACGACCGGTGATGCAACAAACCACAGCACCACAATCCATACGAAGAAACTACATGTTAACAGAGCGCCTGCTGTCTTGCCGATAGAGCGAGGCTTTCGCCAGCAAAGTACGGCGAAAATGACACTGACGACCAACATCACCCAATAGTCACGTGCAAAGACAAGTGGGTCGATTTCACCTGGTGCGATTAGCGCAGGAATGCCCATTACCAGAACAATATTGAAAATGTTTGAGCCAATAATATTACCAATCGCAATATCATCTTCGCCTTTACGGGCACCCGCGATGGTGGTGGCTAGTTCAGGCAGGCTAGTGCCAACCGAAATAATCGTCAGGCCAATCACTAACTCACTCACGCCAAAATAGTGCGCCAACACACTGGCGTTATCGATAACCATGCGTGTGGCCATCGGCATAATAATTAGGGCAACAGCGAGCCATAAAAATGCGACGGGGCGGTTTCCTTCTCGGGGAAGTTCTGCCAACTGTTCACGGGTCAGTTTGTCGGCACCTTCATTTCCGGCAAGGCGCGTTATTTTAATCGTAAACAGCAGATACGCCACTGATACCGTAATCAAAATAACACCATCAACAACGCTTAGCTGGTTGTCAAAAAGCAGCCAGCCAATAATTGCGCTGACAACTAACATTAGGGGTAACTCGCGCCGTAGAATATCGGAATTCACGGTAAATGGATGCAAAAGAGCCGCTAAGCCAAGAATTAACAAAATATTGGTGATATTTGAGCCTAACGCGGTCCCTACCGCTAAATCCAACTGACCATGCAGGGCTGCAGAACTGGCGACGATGAGCTCTGGTAGTGAAGTGCCAATACTGACCACAGTCAAACCGATTAGCAGTGGTGGAACCCCAAAACTGCGACAAAGTATTGATGCGGCAAACACTAATCGGTCAGCGCCATAGACGACCAAAAGCAAACCAATAATTAACAGAGCTGTAGCTAACAGCATGCAGAATCCTTAATTCAGGTATAATCGCCGGTCTTGTGCTGTGAAAGTACCGGCAGAGCATACAGTTCTGTAGGGCCGGGCATGATTCTTAATTCTGACTTTATGTGGCAGAAAAGTAAAACAAATGCCAGTTTTCGCTAATCAGGACGGGTATTATTCTGCAAGGATATTGGATTGGAACTCAGTTTCCAGTAAATGCTTCGTCCGTGAACTTGATAAAAGGAAAGATGATGAGCCAGACGCAGACTAATCTGGTCGAAATTCGCGGAGTAAGTTTTACTCGCGGCAGTCGGCGCATCTTTGACAATATTTCACTGAACGTACCCCGCGGTAAAATTACCGCCATAATGGGGCCTTCAGGGATTGGGAAGACAACGCTATTGCGGCTTATCGGTGGTCAAATTCAACCCGACAGCGGTGAAATCCTGTTTGACGGTGAAAACGTCCCCGCCATGTCTCGTTCGCGTTTATACAATGTTCGTAAACGCATGAGTATGCTATTCCAGTCTGGCGCGCTATTTACCGACCTCAATGTCTTTGAAAATGTGGCGTATCCACTACGTGAACATCGCCGCCTGCCGGAAGAGTTGTTGCACAGCACCGTGATGATGAAACTTGAGGCGGTGGGGTTACGTGGTGCCGCTAAACTGATGCCTAACGAACTCTCCGGTGGTATGGCCCGACGTGCAGCTCTAGCTCGAGCCATCGCGCTCGAACCCGATCTGATCATGTTTGATGAACCATTTGTTGGTCAGGACCCTATTACTATGGGGGTATTAGTCAAACTGATTTCAGAATTGAATAGCGCCCTTGGCGTCACGTGTATTGTGGTTTCTCACGACGTCCCAGAAGTACTGAGTATTGCCGATTACGCCTATATTGCCGCGGATCAACATATTGTGGCTGAAGGCACGCCTGCTGCCCTGCGTGAAAATTGCGACCCGCGAGTGCGCCAGTTCCTCGATGGTATTGCCGACGGGCCAGTACCGTTCCGCTATCCGGCAATGGATTATCGGAATGACTTATTATCAGAAACAGGGAGTTAAGTTGCTCATGTTCTTTAATGCACTGGCATCATTCGGACGGCGGGGGTTGAAAACCTGTGCGTCATTTGGCCGGGCTGGGATAATGCTTTTTAATGCGCTGGTGGGGAAACCGGAATTCCGCAAACACACACCATTGCTTATTCGCCAACTGTATAACGTTGGTGTGTTGTCGCTGATTATCATCATTGTTTCTGGTTTGTTTATCGGCATGGTGCTTGGTCTGCAAGGTTACCTGGTGCTGACGACCTACAGCGCGGAATCAAGCCTCGGTATGTTGGTCGCCTTGTCATTACTGCGAGAGCTTGGTCCTGTCGTTGCTGCATTGCTGTTCGCCGGGCGTGCCGGTTCAGCACTAACCGCAGAAATCGGCTTAATGAGGGCAACAGAACAACTTTCCAGTATGGAAATGATGGCGGTTGATCCTCTACGCCGGGTCGTTTCACCGCGTTTTTGGGCTGGCGTGATTTCACTACCCTTGCTGACGCTTATTTTTGCTGCGGTCGGCATTTGGGGTGGGGCGCTGGTGGGTGTGAACTGGAAGGGAATCGATGCGGGCTTCTTCTGGTCTGCAATGCAAAACGCCGTCAGCTGGCGGACTGATTTGGTTAACTGTGTCATCAAGAGTGTGGTGTTTGCGATAACAGTGACCTGGATTGCTTTATTCAATGGCTACGATGCTATTCCTACGTCCGCAGGGATTAGTCGGGCAACAACACGAACCGTTGTGCACGCTTCACTGGCCGTTTTAGGTCTGGATTTTGTGCTCACAGCACTGATGTTTGGGAATTAAGTTCATGCAAACTAAGAAATTTGAAACTGGGGTTGGAGCATTTTTAATTATTGCGCTGGCAGCCATCGTCTTCTTGTGTCTGAAAGTGGCAAACGTCACTTCGCTACGCAGTGAGCCAACGTACCGGGTCTATGCGACTTTTGACAACATCGGTAGCTTGAAAACGGGTTCCCCGCTGCGCCTCGGTGGCGTGGTGATTGGTCGTGTTGACGATATTACTCTGGATCCGAAAACTTACTTACCACGAGTCACCCTGGATATCGAAGAACGCTATAACCACATTCCGGATACCAGTTCGCTGGCTATCCGTACTTCTGGCTTGCTGGGCGAGCAATATCTCGCGTTGAACCTCGGTTTTGATGATCCAGAACTCGGTTCATCTATCCTTAAAGAGGGCGGGACGATTCAGGACACCAAGTCAGCCCTGGTGCTGGAAGACCTGATTGGCCAATTCCTGTATAAGAGCGGCAATGGTGATAATCAGAATTCAGGGGATTCCTCATCGCAGGATTCACAGAATAATAGTGCAGCGCCACAGCCTGGTACCACGCATTAATCTAAGAGGAAAAGTGTTATGTTTAAAAGACTTATTATGATTGCTATGCTGGTTATTGCACCGCTGGCGAATGCTGCGGATCAAAGTAATCCCTACAAGTTAATGGGCGAAGCGGCACAAAAAACTTTTGACCGCCTTAAAAACGAACAACCTAAAATTCGCCAAAACCCTGATTATTTGCGTGAGATCGTTGGTCAGGAACTGCTGCCTTACGTGCAGGTAAAATACGCGGGGGCTCTGGTTCTGGGTCGTTATTATAAAGATGCGACCCCTGCGCAGCGTGATGCTTACTTCAAAGCATTCGAAGAGTACTTGAAGCAAGCCTACGGCCAGGCTCTTGCCATGTATAACGGGCAATCCTACCAAATCGCCCCTGAGCAGCCGCTGGGTGATGCCACTATCATTGCGATTCGTGTCACCATCGTCGATCCAAACGGTCGTCCACCAGTACGTCTTGATTTCCAGTGGCGTAAAAACACCCAGACCGGTGGCTGGCAGGCATACGACATGATTGCTGAAGGTGTCAGCATGATCACCACTAAGCAAAATGAGTGGAGTGATATCTTGCGTACCAAAGGTATCGATGGTTTGACGGCGCAACTGCAAAGTATTTCCCGTATGCCAATTACACTGGAAGCGAAAAAGTAATGGCAGGCGAGCTTAACTGGCAGCGTGAAGCAGCAACTTTACACCTGACGGGTGAGCTGGATAGCGACACCGTGGGGCCTTTATGGCGGCAACGGGAGCAAATCATGGCCGGTATCAAGGCGCTTAACCTTTCTGGTTTATCGCGTGTAGATACCTCAGGTTTAGCGTTGTTGATTCATCTTGTGGCTTTCGCCAGACGACAAAACGTTGAAGTAGAGCTTCAGGGAGCCAGTGATAATCTACAAACACTGACTAAACTTTATAACCTTCCAGAAGACATCCTTCCCGCATTTGCAGGCTAGTGTTTTCATAGCGTTACTATCATTGCCCCTGATCGATTGAGATCAGGGGCTTTTTGCTTATTTAAGACAACGCCACTTTCCTCTAAGATGTGTGGCTTGTTTCCTTAACCGACGAATTATATCCCATGGAAAATCATGAAATTCAGACAGTGCTGATGAACGCACTGCCCCTCCAGGAAGTCCACGTCTCAGGCGATGGTAGCCATTTTCAGGTGATTGCGGTGGGTGAGTTATTCGCCGAGTTAAGTCGCGTGAAGAAGCAACAGACAGTTTATGCGCCATTGATGGAGCTGATTGCTGATAACCGTATTCATGCGGTTTCCATCAAGACCTATACTCCGCAAGAGTGGGATCGCGATCGTAAACTTAATGGTTTTTGAGCAATTCGCCGCGGCGGATTGTAACGATTTGAATTTAATAGAGAGCAGTTGCAATGGATAAATTTCGAGTTCAGGGGCCAACCCGACTGAGTGGTGAAGTGACGATCTCCGGGGCGAAGAACGCCGCGCTGCCGATCCTCTTCGCAGCTCTGTTGGCTGAAGAGCCAGTTGAGATTCAGAACGTTCCAAAATTGAAAGACATTGATACCACAATGAAGCTGTTAAGCCAGTTGGGTACCAAAGTTGAACGTAACGGTTCCGTATGGATCGACGCCAGTGAAGTGAATATCTTCTGCGCACCTTATGATCTGGTTAAGACCATGCGTGCTTCTATCTGGGCGCTTGGACCGTTGGTTGCACGTTTTGGTCAGGGGCAGGTTTCTTTACCTGGCGGCTGTGCAATTGGCGCACGTCCGGTTGATTTACATATTACCGGTCTTGAGCAACTTGGTGCGGAAATCAAACTGGAAGAAGGCTACGTTAAAGCCTCTGTACAGGGCCGTCTGAAAGGCGCACACATTGTGATGGATAAAGTGAGCGTAGGCGCCACCGTCACCATCATGAGTGCTGCTACGCTTGCCGAAGGCACAACCATCATTGAAAACGCCGCTCGTGAGCCGGAGATCGTTGATACAGCGAACTTCCTGAATACTCTGGGTGCGAAAATCACCGGTGCAGGTACCGATCGCATTACTATCCAGGGCGTTGAACGCCTCGGTGGTGGTGTTTACCGCGTAGTGCCTGACCGTATTGAAACCGGGACCTTCCTGGTGGCTGCGGCGATTTCCGGTGGCAAAATTGTTTGCCGTAATGCTCAACCAGACACCCTTGATGCGGTGTTGGCGAAACTGCGCGAAGCAGGTGCCGATATTGAAGTTGGCGAAGACTGGGTGAGCCTGGATATGCACGGTAAGCGCCCGAAAGGCGTGACCATCCGTACTGCACCGCACCCTGGTTTCCCGACCGATATGCAGGCTCAGTTCACCTTGTTGAACCTGGTGGCTGAAGGCACGGGTGTTATCACCGAAACCATTTTTGAAAATCGCTTCATGCACGTTCCAGAACTTATCCGTATGGGCGCACATGCCGAGATTGAAAGTAATACGGTGATTTGCCACGGCGTTGAAAAACTGTCTGGTGCACAAGTGATGGCGACCGACCTGCGTGCTTCAGCAAGCCTGGTTCTGGCTGGCTGTATTGCCGAAGGCACAACCGTTGTTGACCGTATTTACCACATCGATCGTGGCTACGAGCGCATTGAAGATAAACTTCAGGCGTTGGGTGCGAAGATTGAACGTGTGAAAGGTAGTGGCAGCGAATAAATTTTGTTGTTAACAAGAGAAAACCGGGCATGCCCGGTTTTTTTATCGCTTACGCATTAAACTCGCTCGGTTAATTAACTGATGAGTTTGTGGGTCGTAATACCGCGAGGGCCAAATCATCCAGGGTGATGTATCCAGTGCCGTTGCTATGATTAACTCACCTTTAGGCCATGGGCGCGTCAACGCATTAGCCAGCGTCGATGAACTTAGCCCTGCCTTCCTGGATTCAGCCGCCAGGCTTGTTCCACGTTTACGTAACCCTGCGATTATGTCTGCCGGGTGCCAGTCAGAATAATTACTTTCCATGTTCCTCCCTGTAACCGTTTCGTTTAACCGGTCTACTCAAGAGTGTTTATAACATAGCAAAGTGCCAAAAGATTCCAATAAATGGCTTAAAAAATTAAATCTGTGTTAACCCACACAAAGTGAATGAAATCCAATGAAAACAGATTGGTTATAGGAAGCGTGCTGAAGCGGGGAAAAAAATTATTGGAAACTTAGCGCGCCTTTAGCTGGCGCGCTAAAAAGATTAACGGTCGCGTTGAACGGCCATATGAGCCAGTGCAATTAGTGCTTCTTTGTGTTCACTTTCTGGCAAAATACTCAGCGCAGCAATGGCTTTGTCTGCTTCTTGCTCTGCGCGTAATTGAGTCCATTCCAGTGAACCACAGGCCGCCATCGCGTCCAATACTGGTTGCAGCAAATGACGCCCGTTACCTTGTTCAATGGCTTCACGGATCATTTTTGCTTGCTCTGCATTGCCGTTACGCATTGCGTGCAGTAACGGGAGAGTCGGTTTGCCCTCGTTAAGATCATCACCAACATTCTTACCCAGAGTTTGCCCGTCCGCACTGTAGTCGAGAAGATCATCAATGAGTTGGAATGCAGTACCCAGATAGCGACCATAATCCTGAAGGGCTTTCTCCTGCTCTACAGTGGCATCAGCTAAAATACCGGAACATTGAGCGGCCGCTTCAAACAGGCGTGCTGTTTTGCTGTAGATCACCCGCATGTAGCTTTCTTCAGTGATATCCGGGTCATTGCAGTTCATTAATTGCAGAACTTCACCTTCAGCAATCACGTTCACTGCTTCGGACATGACTTCAAGTACCTTGAGTGAACCAAGTTGAGTCATCATCTGGAAGGCTCGGGTATAGATAAAATCGCCGACCAGTACACTGGCCGCATTGCCGAACGCCGCGTTGGCTGTGGCTTTGCCACGGCGCATATCCGATTCATCTACTACGTCATCATGCAACAACGTCGCCGTGTGAATAAATTCGATAAGCGCTGCAATATTGACATGCGCCTTACCCTGATAACCGAGCGCACGAGCAGCAAGTACAGCAATCATTGGGCGGATACGCTTACCACCGCCACTGACGATGTAATACCCTAACTGATTGATCAATTGGACATCTGAATTCAACTGCTCAAGGATGACCGCATTGACGCCCGCCATATCTTGCGCGGTTAACTCATTAATTTTTTCTAAATTCATCGCAAAAGTCTGGCTTAAAGTCCTGTTTACCACATGCCTGTACGGAATCACGTGAGGGAAGAGGAGTAATAATGTAGTACAGATTGTACTGAAAAAACGAGGCAGATAAACGGCTGGTGTGATGTTGCGTTTTTTTTCTACTCTGTTTCATGAGAGGGCTTGTCAAAGGCTCTCGTTTTGCGTAATATTCGCGCCCTATTGTGAATATTTATAGCGCCACCTGAAACATACATAGGGTGCGTGCGGAAAGCGGAGTTTTATATGTACGCGGTTTTCCAAAGTGGTGGTAAACAACACCGAGTAAGCGAAGGTCAAACCATTCGCCTGGAAAAGCTGGACATCGCAACTGGCGAATCTGTTGAGTTTGCTGAAGTTCTGATGATCGCTAATGGTGAAGAAATCAAAATCGGCGTTCCTTTCGTCGATGGCGGCGTAATCAAAGCTGAAGTTGTTGCTCATGGTCGTGGCGAGAAAATTAAGATTGTTAAGTTTCGTCGTCGTAAACACTACCGTAAGCAGCAGGGTCATCGTCAGTGGTTCACTGATGTGAAAATCACCGGCATCAGCGCTTAATACAGGGGAGCATATTAAATGGCACATAAAAAGGCTGGCGGCTCTACTCGTAACGGTCGCGATTCCGAAGCTAAACGTCTGGGCGTAAAACGTTTCGGCGGTGAAGCAGTTCTGGCAGGCAGCATTATCGTTCGTCAACGTGGTACTAAATTCCACGCTGGTACTAACGTAGGTTGCGGCAAAGATCATACTCTGTTCGCTTTGACTGACGGTAAAGTTAAGTTCGAAGTTAAAGGTCCGAAAAACCGTAAGTTCATCAGCATCGTTGCTGAATAAGTTTTTCGCGTCCCGGTAACGGATAGAAGCCCCGCAACACGTTGCGGGGCTTTTTACATTCTGCGACCGGTAAATCAGGTAGTCGCAGGGAATAAGCAATGAAACAGCAGGCAGGCATTGGCATTCTGTTGGCGCTCACTACAGCAGTTTGCTGGGGGGCATTGCCGATTGCGATGAAACAGGTGCTGACGGTAATGGAACCGCCGACAGTGGTCTTTTATCGTTTCCTGATGGCAAGCCTGGGGCTGGGTAGTATTCTTGCAATACGCGGAAAATTACCTCCATTACGCCTGTTCCGAAAACCACGTTGGTTGGCGTTACTCGCCATTGCAACCGGTGGTTTGTTCGGAAACTTTTTGCTGTTTAGTTCATCGTTGCAGTACCTGAGCCCAACAGCATCTCAGGTTATTGGCCAGCTTTCCCCCGTGGGAATGATGGTGGCAAGTGTGGTTGTGCTCAAAGAGAAGATGCGCGGCACACAAGTCATTGGGGCCATAATGTTACTTTGTGGGTTGGTGATGTTCTTTAACACCAGCCTGATAGAGATTTTTACCCGCCTGACAGATTACACCCTTGGGGTGATATTCGGTGTTCTGGCGGCGACAGTGTGGGTCATCTATGGCGTGGCGCAGAAGGTATTATTACGCCGCCTGGCCTCGCAACAGATCCTCCTTTTGCTGTACAC
The DNA here is from genome assembly GCF_004361975.1 of Buttiauxella sp. JUb87. Classification (NCBI taxonomy): domain Bacteria; kingdom Pseudomonadati; phylum Pseudomonadota; class Gammaproteobacteria; order Enterobacterales; family Enterobacteriaceae; genus Buttiauxella; species Buttiauxella sp. JUb87. The sequence continues at coordinate 759,330 of NZ_SNVY01000002.1, read as the reverse complement.
TTTATGTACTCTTGCACTTTTGCCTCTGGCTCAGTTGGATAAAATTTTCCAGCTCAGTGACTGGCAACTGGCATGTTTAGTTTTCTGTGGCCTGAATACACTGGTTGGGTATGGGGCACTGGCAGAAGCCATGGCACGGTGGCAGGCGGCACAGGTTAGCGCCATTATTACGCTGACTCCGCTGTTTACTTTGCTATTTTCTGATTTATTAGCGTTAGCCTGGCCCGATTTCTTCGCCATGCCGTTACTTAACCTTGTGGGTTATAGCGGCGCGTTCGTCGTGGTTGCAGGTGCAATGTATTCAGCCATTGGTCACCGTCTTTGGGGACGTTGGCGCAAAACCGAAGCTGTTCTTCCAGTACAACGTTCGGGCGAATGATTTACGGAGAAGTGAAATGAAGTTTGTTGATGAAGCAACGATCCTGGTCGTAGCAGGTGATGGCGGTAACGGCTGCGTTAGCTTCCGTCGTGAAAAATATATTCCCAGAGGCGGCCCGGACGGTGGTGATGGCGGTGATGGCGGTGATGTCTGGCTTGAGGCGGATGAAAACCTCAACACCCTGATCGACTATCGCTTCGAGAAATCTTTCCGCGCTGAACGTGGTCAAAATGGCCAGAGCCGTGACTGTACCGGTAAACGTGGTAAAGACATTACCGTAAAAGTACCTGTAGGAACGCGTGTTATCGATCAGGGCACTGGCGAAACCATGGGTGATATGACCCAGCATGGTCAGCGTTTGATGGTGGCTAAGGGCGGTTGGCACGGTTTGGGTAACACCCGTTTCAAGTCATCTGTGAACCGTACTCCGCGTCAGAAAACCATGGGTACACCTGGCGAGAAGCGTGATATTCAACTTGAGCTGCTGCTGTTGGCAGACGTGGGTATGCTTGGTTTGCCAAATGCTGGTAAATCTACCTTTATTCGTTCTGTCTCTGCGGCAAAACCAAAAGTGGCGGATTATCCGTTTACTACGCTTATCCCAAGCCTTGGTGTTGTCCGTATGGATAACGAGAAAAGCTTTGTGGTTGCCGATATTCCAGGGCTTATCGAAGGTGCAGCTGATGGCGCAGGCCTCGGCATCCGCTTCCTGAAACACCTTGAGCGTTGCCGCGTGTTATTGCACCTCATCGATATCGCACCAATTGACGAATCAGATCCGGTTGAAAATGGCCGCGTCATCATTGGTGAGCTTGAAAAATACAGTGAGAAACTTGCTGAGAAGCCACGCTGGTTGGTCTTCAACAAATGCGATTTGATGAGCAAAGAAGACGCCGAAGCGCGTGCAAAAGAAATTGCGACCGCTATGGGCTGGGAAGAGAAATACTACCTGATCTCTGCCGTTAACCGCGAAGGCGTGAATGCGCTGTGCTGGGATGTAATGGACTTCATCATTGCTAACCCGAAAATCGCTGAGCTCCAGCCGATTGCACCGGAAAAGGTTGAGTTCATGTGGGATGATTATCATCAACAGCAACTCGATGCCGTGGAAGCGGAAGAAGACGAAGACTGGGATGACGACTGGGATGAAGATGACGACGAAGGTGTCGAAATCATCTATCAGAAATAAAACGTTATCTTATGAAAGGCCGGAAATTTCCGGCCTTTTTTATTGGTTTTGCGATGGGATCCAGCAGCTTGCTTGCAGGCCAACACCATCGATACCGTTATCTAATGCTAGTTTTCCATGATGAAGCTGAACAATACGTTGGACAATATTCAGTCCAAGCCCACTCCCGCCATAGCGTTCATCCATTCGACGGAAGGGATCGGTAATCGTCTGACGATGTTTTTCATCGATACCTGGCCCCTGGTCTGAAATAGTTAACTTCGCGCCGTTATCCTGGGCGTTTAAAGAGACCGAGATGGTACTTTCAGCTGGGCTATAACGAGAGGCATTTTCCAGAAGGTTACGCAGCATCAAACGCAGCAGTACTGCATCACCCTGAACGATAATTTCATTTTCCTCCGTCCAGATAATATTTTGCTTACGCAAGGCCACCATCTCTTCCATTTCCATTTTGAGCGGCGAGATAATGTCACGATGCCAGTTGAGAGTATCGTAATGACCACTCGCCAGCGCTTGTCCAGCGCGCGAGAGCATCAGCAACTGCTCAATGGTGTGCATCAGTTGATCGATACGCTCCAACAGCATAGGGGCCTGCTGAATGCCTGCATTTGCCATTAACTCGAGGTGCAGACGAATGCCTGCCAGAGGAGTTCGTAATTCATGAGCGGCGTCTGCGGTAAATAAGCGCTCTTGCTGAATGGTATGGTTTAGTCGCGCCAGGAGTTGGTTCAGCGAGTTGGTAACAGCAACCATCTCATCCATGTCTGAATACATTGACAGTGGTGACAGGTTATCGGCAGATCGATTAGCAAGGCTGGTACGCAGGCGATTCAACGGACGGGTAATCCAGGTGATTGCCCAGAATGAGAAGAAAAGCGTGAATCCAATCATCACCAGAGAAGGAACCAATAACGAAGCAATCGCCTCGCGGATTTCCTTTTCTACATGCTGATTTCGGGCTTTGGCTGATAGCGTTTCACTGACCAGAAAACTGATTTGCTCACGGCTTTCATGCCACAACCAAATAACGCTAATTAGCTGAAAAAACAAAAGAATAAGTGCGAGTAGGACCATCAAGCGCTGGCGCATGCTGTTCATACACGGCTATCCAGCCGATAACCCACGCCACGGACAGTTTTGATCCTGTCTTTGCCTAACTTACGTCTTAGGTTGTGGATGTGGACTTCAAGGGTATTCGAGCCGGGATCGTCCTGCCAGCTGTAGATATCCTGCTGCAAAGTTTCACGGTGCACGGTCTGACCGATACGCATCATCAAGCGTGTGAGCAGGGCGAACTCTTTTGGTGTGATTTCGACGGGCTGATCTTGCAATAGCACCTGTTGAGTTTGCAGGTTGAGTGTCAAATCATCATGCTGAAGAAGGTTATCGCTATGACCCTGATATCGGCGAATCAGCGCCCGCGTGCGGGCTTGCAATTCAGCGAGAGCAAATGGCTTGACCAGATAATCATCTGCACCAGAATCCAGTCCGTTGACGCGATCTTCCAGTGCGTCACGAGCCGTTAGTATCAGCACGGGTGTACTGATACTGCGACGTCGCCATTGTCTTAATAATGTGGCTCCGTCTTTATCAGGCAGGCCAAGATCGAGAATGATCATGCCGTATTCGCCACTTTCGATCAGCGCATCTGCTTCGGCGGCGGTCGTAGCACAATCAAGCGCATAACCTTCGCTGCTCAATGCCAGCACCAGGCCTTCCCGCAACAGTAAATCGTCTTCAACAATCAGCAGTTTCATAACTTAATTATTCTGGTAGATATCCTTATAGAGACGACTTTCAAATCGCACTAATGGGATACGGCGGTTACGTTGATCGGCAGGCTCTACAGCGTAGCCTGACAAATATTGCACAAAGGCCATTCTTTGGCCGCTGGCAGTGGTAATAAATCCAGCAAGGTTATAAACACCTTGCAGTGAACCGGTTTTCGCAGAAACTTTGCCATCAACACCGGCCTGATGAAGACCAGCACGATACTGTAATGAACCGTCGTAACCCGCTAACGGTAGCATTGAGATAAAATTAAGCTCACTGTCATTTTGGGCGATATATTGCAACACCTGCATCATAGTGGCGGGGGAGATGAGATTGTGGCGCGATAGCCCCGAACCATCAACGACGATACTGTTACCTAAATCAACACCTGCTTTCTGCCGGAGGATTTGACGTACGGCATCAGCTCCGGAACGCCAGGTTCCCGGCACTCCAAAACGGTTATGGCCGATAGTACGAAAAACGGTATCGGCAATCATGTTGTCCGATTTCTTGAGCATAACCTTTAGCAAATCGTGCAATGGGGCCGATTGCTTACTGGCGATGACCGTTCCTGGTGTATTCGCTTGCGTCTGGCGTAATAAGGTTCCGCTATAACTGATGCCCGCTTCTTTTAGCTCAGCTTTCAAAATCGCACCAGCGTAACTTGCGCCATCTTGTATCGCGAATGCCAGCGGGAGAGGGTCTGCACGTTGTGTCATACATCCGGTTAGCGTAAAGCGATTTAAATCACCCGGAACGACGTCCAGTTCGCAATATTGTGCATCCGCGGAGCCTTTGGCGAGGGTACGAACCTGGCTGAACATCACTACTGGGTAGTAAGAAGCGATGCGAATAAACGCTAAGTCATCAGCTTTTGGTGCGCTGTATAGCGAAATAGAGAAACAGTTCCGGTCAACAATTGCGGCAGCTGGCGGGGCGCTAAAGCACTGTGTCATGTCATTCCATGGCCAGCCAGGTGCTTTGTCATGGCTGGCGAAAACGGAGGTATCTACCAGCACATTTCCCTGAATTTGCTGCACACCCGATTTTTTCAGGACTGCCACCATATTGCGAATATCCTGACGTTTTAACGTAGGATCGCCACCAAATCGCGCAATAAGGTCACCTTGTAAGACACCATTACTGACTTGAGCATGACTCTCAAGGGTGGTGGTAAACCTGAAGTCTGGTCCTAATTGAAGCAGTGCTGCTAGCGCCGTAATGACCTTTTGAGTACTTGCGGGCAGAGCCATCTGTTGACTGTGGTAGTCAATAGAAGGAGCTGGCGCACCTATTTTTTGCACCATCAAAGCCAGATTCGCACCCGCAGGTAATTGGGAGGTATAGTCTTCTATGTTGGCAGCCTGGACGTTAAACACCACAGCACTGGTCAATCCAATGACAAATCTAAAAAATCGCATAATCTCGCGGTAACAACCTGGAAACGTGTCGTCATACTACGGTGCATCGCGGTGCAAAGTAAACGATGACCCTCAGTGAACTCCAGGGTAAAATACAGGTCAATTTGGAAACCGTTCCTGGCCTGGTGCTTCGCGCCGGGTCAGTTTTATTTTGCTTAGTGCCAGGGGTTTGCCTTACTTATGCAAACCAGGCTCTGGATTCAGAGGTGCCGCAGGGCAGTTCTGAACAGGAAAGTTTTGAAGAGGTATAACAATGCAACCTATTCCGATGACCCTACGTGGCGCAGAAAGATTACGTGAAGAGCTGGATTTCCTGAAGTCCGTACGTCGCCCACAAATTATTGCCGCGATTGCAGATGCCCGCGAACACGGCGATTTAAAAGAAAACGCTGAATACCATGCCGCGCGTGAGCAACAGGGTTTTTGTGAAGGTCGTATCCAGGATATCGAAGCTAAGCTGTCGAATGCTCAGGTTATCGACATCTCCAAAATGCCTAATAACGGTCGTGTCATTTTTGGCGCGAGCGTGACAGTTTTGAATCTGGATAACGAAGAAGAGCAGACTTATCGCATTGTTGGTGACGATGAAGCTGATTTTAAACAGAATCTTATTTCTGTGAACTCGCCGATTGCTCGTGGCCTTGTCGGTAAAGAGCAGGATGATGTCGTTGTTATCCGCACGCCGGGTGGTGATGTAGAGTTCGAAATTGTAAAAGTGGAATATTTATAATATCTGCTACGCTTTTTTATGACGTGGCGTATTGTAAAGAAAGGAAAAAGGCCGCATCGCGGCCTTTTATCAACTAACAGAGCGTGGCATTTTGCACACTCTCTGCTTATTTTGGCAGAGAAATCTTGCGCTCTTTAGACGGGCGATAGAGCACCAGCGTTTTACCGATAACCTGTACATTACAGGCGCCGGTTTCACGCACGATGGCATCGACGATCAAGGTTTTAGTTTCGCGATCTTCAGTTGCGATTTTCACCTTGATTAACTCATGATGTTCGATCGCTTGTTCAATCTCGGCCAGTACCCCTTCGGTCAAACCGTTATTGCCAAGCATGACTACAGGCTTGAGCGGATGTGCAAGACCTTTCAGGTGCTGTTTTTGTTTAGTACTCAGATTCATCGTATTTTTTGCTTACGTTGGGATTGAAAACGGTTCATTCTACCGCCATATCCCTCGTATCGCCAATCGGCTGTGCTGATAACTCTACAGCCTGCTACTCACGATGAACAAAGTTGGAAAATGAGATGACAGGTAAAAAGCGTTCTGCCAGCTCTGGTCGCTGGCTGCAGGAACACTTTAGCGATAAATATGTAATTCAGGCGCATAAAAAAGGGTTACGTTCCCGTGCCTGGTTTAAACTTGATGAAATACAGCAAAGTGACAAACTTTTTAAGCCAGGAATGACAATTGTCGATCTTGGTGCTGCTCCCGGAGGCTGGTCACAATATGTCGTGACTCAGATCGGGAATCAGGGGCGAATCATTGCTTGCGATCTTTTACCAATGGATCCTATCGTTGGTGTTGATTTCCTTCAGGGTGACTTTCGTGATGAACTAGTCGTGAAAGCTCTGTTGGATCGTGTTGGTGGCAGTAAAGTTCAGGTTGTCATGTCAGATATGGCTCCAAATATGAGCGGGACACCGGCAGTTGATATTCCTCGGGCTATGTATTTAGTAGAACTGGCACTGGAAATGTGTCGTGACGTTCTGGCACCGGGCGGTAGTTTTTTAGTGAAAGTGTTTCAGGGCGAAGGTTTCGATGAATACCTGCGAGAAATTCGCTCCCTGTTTACGACAGTTAAAGTTCGTAAACCGGACTCTTCTCGTGCCCGCTCACGTGAAGTGTACATTGTAGCGACTGGGCGAAAACTATAGTACCCTGACGCTGTTTGTTAACACAGTTGTAATATGAGGTTAATCCCTTGAGTGACATGGCGAAAAACCTAATACTCTGGCTGGTCATCGCGGTTGTGCTGATGTCTGTGTTCCAGAGCTTTGGGCCCAGCGAGTCAAATGGCCGTAGGGTGGATTACTCCACTTTCCTGTCTGAAGTAAATCAGGACCAGGTACGCGAAGCGCGTATCAACGGACGTGAAATCAACGTTACCAAGAAAGATAGTAACCGATACACGACTTACATCCCCGTTAACGATCCTAAACTGCTTGATAACCTGCTGACCAAAAATGTGAAAGTAGTAGGCGAACCGCCTGAAGAGCCAAGCTTGCTGGCTTCTATTTTCATATCCTGGTTCCCAATGCTTTTACTAATTGGGGTCTGGATCTTCTTTATGCGTCAAATGCAGGGCGGCGGTGGCAAAGGTGCCATGTCGTTCGGTAAGAGCAAGGCGCGTATGCTCACAGAAGACCAAATTAAGACCACTTTTGCTGACGTTGCAGGTTGTGACGAAGCAAAAGAAGAGGTTGCTGAGCTGGTTGAGTACCTTCGTGAGCCAAGCCGTTTCCAGAAACTGGGCGGTAAAATCCCGAAAGGCGTGCTGATGGTTGGCCCTCCGGGTACCGGTAAAACCTTGCTGGCGAAAGCCATTGCGGGCGAAGCGAAAGTACCATTCTTTACTATTTCCGGTTCTGACTTTGTTGAAATGTTCGTGGGCGTGGGTGCATCCCGTGTTCGTGACATGTTTGAACAAGCTAAGAAAGCGGCACCATGCATCATCTTCATCGATGAAATTGACGCCGTAGGCCGTCAGCGTGGCGCGGGTCTTGGTGGTGGTCACGATGAGCGTGAACAGACACTGAACCAGATGCTGGTTGAAATGGATGGTTTCGAAGGTAACGAAGGTATCATCGTTATCGCTGCAACTAACCGTCCAGACGTACTTGACCCAGCGTTGCTGCGTCCAGGCCGTTTTGACCGCCAGGTTGTTGTTGGTCTGCCAGATGTACGTGGCCGTGAGCAGATCCTGAAGGTGCATAGCCGCAGGGTGCCACTGGCTCCAGACGTCGATCCAGCAATTATTGCACGTGGTACTCCAGGCTTCTCCGGTGCTGACCTTGCAAACCTGGTCAACGAAGCTGCCTTGTTTGCTGCACGTGGCAACAAGCGTGTGGTTTCGATGGTTGAATTCGAAAAAGCGAAAGACAAAATCATGATGGGTGCGGAACGCCGCTCTATGGTGATGACGGAAGCGCAAAAAGAATCAACTGCATACCATGAAGCAGGCCACGCGATTATTGGCCGCCTGGTACCAGAGCATGATCCAGTGCATAAAGTAACGATTATCCCGCGTGGTCGTGCGCTGGGTGTAACGTTCTTCCTGCCAGAAGGTGATGCAATCAGTGCCAGCCGTCAGAAACTGGAAAGCCAGATTTCTACGCTGTACGGTGGTCGTCTTGCTGAAGAGATTATTTACGGTGCTGAGCATGTTTCTACTGGTGCGTCTAACGACATCAAAGTAGCAACATCCATCGCTCGTAACATGGTTACCCAATGGGGCTTCTCTGAGAAACTCGGTCCGTTGCTGTATGCGGAAGAGGAAGGTGAAGTGTTCCTGGGTCGTTCAGTCGCGAAAGCGAAACATATGTCCGATGAAACTGCGCGTATCATCGATCAGGAAGTTAAGCTGTTGATTGAGCGTAACTACGCTCGTGCTCGCCAGCTGCTGAATGAAAATATGGATATTCTGCACACCATGAAAGACGCACTGATGAAGTATGAAACCATCGATGCGCCACAGATTGATGACCTGATGAATCGCCGCGATGTGCGTCCGCCAGCAGGTTGGGAAGATTCAAACAACGGCAACAACAATTCTGATAATAACGGTACTCCAAGTGCACCGCGTCCGGTCGACGAACCGCGTACGCCGAATCCTGGTAATACTATGTCAGAGCAGTTGGGCGATAAATAAGTCGTCTCTGTCGGATGTTACTGCAGTAATCTATAAAACCCTGGGCTTGTCCCGGGGTTTTTGTTTTTGTCTTAACCAAAGTCGATGCAGGGAATTTTGATGAAACTCACCGCACAGGGCACTACGCTCGATCTCTCACATCCTCATGTTATGGGGATCTTAAATGTCACACCAGACTCGTTTTCCGATGGTGGTCAGCACAATTCATTAGTTGAAGCCGTAAAACACGCTAACGCGATGATTAACGCTGGTGCGACGATTATTGACATCGGTGGTGAATCGACTCGCCCAGGTGCAGCTGACGTTAGTGTTGATGAGGAGCTGTCGCGAGTGATCCCTGTTGTGGAGGCCATTGCACAACGCTTTGAAATCTGGATTTCAGTTGATACCTCTAAGCCTGAAGTCATTCGCGAATCGGCGCGAGTCGGCGCACATATCATCAATGACATTCGCTCATTACAGGAGCCTGGTGCTCTTGAAGCTGCTGCGGAAACTGGTTTGCCAGTTTGCCTGATGCATATGCAAGGTGAACCAAAAAATATGCAGCAGGCACCTCATTATGACGACGTCTTTGCTGATGTGAACCGCTTCTTTATCGAGCAAATTGCCCGCTGCGAAGCGGCTGGTATCGCAAAAGAAAAATTGTTACTCGACCCAGGCTTCGGTTTCGGTAAAAATCTGACCCATAATTACCAACTTTTAGCCCGACTCTCCGAATTCCATCACTTTGGTTTACCACTTTTGGTGGGGATGTCGCGTAAATCAATGGTTGGCCAACTGCTGAATGTCGGGCCGGATCAACGCCTGAGTGGCAGTCTTGCTTGTGCAGTGATAGCTGCAATGCAGGGGGCTAATATCATTCGAGTTCACGATGTGAAAGAGACAGTCGAAGCGATGCGCGTGGTGGAAGCCACACTTTCAGCGAAGGAAAAAAAACGCTATGAGTAACCGTAAATATTTTGGCACAGATGGCATTCGCGGTCGTGTAGGCGATTCCCCAATTACTCCTGACTTTGTGCTGAAACTCGGCTGGGCAGCAGGGAAAGTCTTGGCGCGTCATGGTTCGCGTAAAATTATTATCGGCAAAGACACCCGTATTTCTGGTTACATGCTGGAATCTGCTCTCGAAGCGGGCCTGGCTGCGGCGGGTTTGTCTGCTTCATTCACTGGCCCGATGCCAACGCCTGCCGTTGCTTATCTGACCCGTGCATTCCGTGCAGAAGCCGGGATTGTTATCTCTGCATCGCATAACCCGTTCTATGATAACGGGATTAAATTCTTCTCAATCGACGGCACAAAACTGCCAGATGAAGTTGAAGAAGCCATTGAAGCGGAAATGGAAAAAGAGATCACGTGTGTTGATTCTGCAGAACTGGGCAAAGCCAGCCGTATCGTTGATGCCGCGGGTCGCTATATCGAATTCTGTAAAGGCACATTCCCTAATGAATTAAGCCTCAGCAGCCTTAAGATTGTTGTCGATTGTGCTAATGGTGCGACTTACCACATTGCACCAAATGTGCTGCGTGAACTGGGTGCAACGGTCATTACCGTGGGTTGTGAGCCAAACGGCGTCAATATCAACGAAAAATGTGGTGCTACTGACGTGCGCATGCTGCAAGAGCGCGTGCTGGCTGAGAAAGCTGACATTGGCATTGCACTGGATGGTGATGGCGACCGTGTCATCATGGTGGACAATCTGGGCCACAAAGTTGATGGCGACCAGATCCTCTACATCATCGCTCGTGAAGGACTCCGTCAGGGCCAGTTGCGCGGTGGTGCAGTTGGTACACTGATGAGCAATATGGGGCTGGAGCTGGCATTGAAACAGCTCGGTATTCCGTTTGCGCGTGCAAAAGTGGGCGACCGCTATGTGCTGGAAAAGCTTCAGGAAAAAGGCTGGAGAATTGGCGCTGAAAACTCAGGTCACGTGATTCTTCTGGATAAAACCACCACTGGCGACGGTATCGTGGCAGGTTTGCAAGTACTCACTGCAATGGTGCGTAACCATATGAGCTTGCATGACTTGTGCAGCGGAATGAAATTATTCCCGCAAATTTTGGTAAATGTACGCTTTACTGCAGGCAGCGGTGATCCACTTGAACACGATTCAGTGAAAAAAGTGACTGCTGAAGTTGAAGAGGCGCTCGGCAATCGTGGCCGCGTGTTACTGCGTAAATCTGGCACAGAACCATTAATCCGCGTAATGGTTGAAGGCGAAGATGAAGCGTTGGTCATTGAATATGCCAACCGTATCGCTGATGCTGTAAAAGCAGTTTAAAGTCACTCTTGGTTGTTGTGTGAAAAGGCGGCATTTGCCGCCTGTTTTCCAGGCGAAAGTCGGTGTGTTGCTGTTTTTTTCCGCAGTCAGCGAAATGTGAATAAATTGCCCTTGCGCAGTTCGAAGGCTTTGGTTAGTATTCTCACCCGCTTCAGTGGGTAAACTTAAACGTATCCGCTTGACTGGTTTGAAGCTTTGGTATGCGGTAATCCCGCAAGGAACAGGTTGATTATGTACGAAGCTCTTTTAGTTGTTTTCCTTATTGTAGCCCTGGGCCTTGTAGGTCTTATCATGCTGCAACAAGGTAAAGGCGCTGATATGGGAGCCTCCTTCGGAGCAGGCGCTTCCGCTACGCTGTTTGGTTCTAACGGTTCTGGTAACTTCATGACCCGCATGACCGCTGTGTTAGCAACGCTGTTCTTTATTATCAGCCTGGTACTGGGTAACCTCAATACCAACAAAACCGATAAAGGAAGTGTGTGGGATAATTTAACTCAGCCTACAAAAACTGAGTCACAGCCAGCGGCACCTACCAAGCCGAGCAGCGATATCCCGCAGTAATAAGTAGTAAGCTTCAATACGGTAAGAAGTGATTACCGTGTTCAAAGTGCCGAGGTGGTGGAATTGGTAGACACGCTACCTTGAGGTGGTAGTGCCCGATTGGGCTTACGGGTTCAAGTCCCGTCCTCGGTACCAAAATATCTGCATTTCTTGCATTTTATGCAATATCGGCGTAATATTTGCCACGTTTTCGGACGCGGGGTGGAGCAGCCTGGTAGCTCGTCGGGCTCATAACCCGAAGGTCGTCGGTTCAAATCCGGCCCCCGCAACCACTTTCCCTGAGAGTTCTTTTTCAAATATACTGTGAACACCAGTTGGTGCCTCGCGAAGAATTTAGAAAAAAATTCTCCTGGATGGTGTCCGGGCCGCAATTGCGGTGTACAGGGTTCAGTTATATAAAGCCTCGATTTATCGGGGTTTTTTGTTATCTGACTTCAGAATAACTGGGCTATATGCCCTTTTTTTATTTCTCGGGGGTGGGCTTGTCCACATTAGAGCAAAAATTAACAGAGATGATTTCAGCACCGGTCGAGGCGCTGGGCTATGAATTAGTCGGTATCGAATTCGTTCGAGGTCGCCAATCTACGCTGCGCATCTATATTGATAGTGAAGCTGGCATCAATGTTGATGATTGTGCTGATGTCAGTCACCAGGTAAGTGCAGTTCTGGATGTCGAAGACCCTATCACTGTAGCTTACAACCTGGAAGTTTCCTCACCAGGCCTTGATCGCCCAATGTTCACCGCAGAGCATTACGTTCGCTTTACCGGCGAAGAAGTGAGCATTGTGTTGCGAATGGCTGTGCAAAACCGTCGTAAATGGCAGGGTATAATTAAAGCCGTAGAAGGTGAGATGATCACGGTCACGGTGGAAGGTAAAGATGAAGTGTTCGCGCTGAGCAACATCCAGAAAGCGAACCTGGTACCCCACTTTTAATAGTTTGGATTGAGGTGAAAACCCAGGATGAACAAAGAAATTTTGGCTGTTGTAGAAGCAGTTTCCAATGAAAAATCACTGCCGCGCGAGAAGATTTTCGAAGCGCTGGAAAGTGCACTTGCAACAGCGACCAAGAAAAAATACGAACAAGAGATTGATGTGCGTGTCAGCATCGATCGTAAAAGTGGTGACTTCGATACTTTCCGCCGCTGGGTTATTGTTGAAGAAGTGACCCAACCTACGCGTGAAATTACCCTTGATGCAGCTCAATTCGAAGATCCAGAGCTGAATGTTGGCGGATACGTTGAAGACCAGATCGAATCTGTGACTTTCGACCGTATCACTACTCAGACCGCAAAACAGGTTATCGTACAGAAAGTACGTGAAGCTGAGCGCGCAATGGTAGTTGATCAGTTCCGCGAACACGAAGGTGAAATCATCACTGGTGTCGTGAAGAAAGTTAATCGCGAGAACATCTCTCTTGATCTCGGCAGCAACGCTGAAGCAGTTATTCTTCGCGAAGATATGTTGCCGCGTGAAAACTTCCGCCCAGGTGACCGTATCCGCGGTGTGCTTTATGCTGTGCGTCCGGAAGCTCGCGGTGCTCAACTGTTTGTTAGCCGTTCCAAGCCTGAAATGCTGATCGAACTGTTCCGCATTGAAGTGCCGGAAATTGGCGAAGAAGTTATTGAAATCAAAGCCGCTGCTCGTGATCCTGGTTCTCGTGCGAAAATCGCTGTGAAAACCAACGACAAGCGTATTGACCCAGTAGGTGCTTGTGTCGGCATGCGCGGTGCGCGTGTTCAGGCAGTTTCTACTGAACTGGGCGGTGAGCGTATTGATATCGTGCTGTGGGACGATAACCCAGCACAATTCGTTATCAATGCTATGGCTCCGGCTGACGTGGCTTCCATTGTTGTTGATGAAGACAAACATACAATGGATATCGCGGTAGAGGCAGGCAATCTGGCACAAGCAATCGGTCGTAACGGACAAAACGTTCGTCTGGCTGCACAGCTGAGCGGCTGGGAACTCAACGTAATGACTGTTGATGACCTGCAAGCCAAGCATCAGGCTGAAGCACATGCTGCCATTGATACCTTTACCAAATACCTCGAGATCGACGAGGACTTTGCCACTGTATTGGTAGAAGAAGGTTTCTCCACTCTCGAAGAGTTGGCCTACGTGCCGATGAAAGAGCTGTTGGAAATTGATGGCCTTGATGAAGATACAGTGGAAGCATTACGTGATCGCGCCAAAAACGCCCTCACCACACTGGCATTGGCGCAGGAAGAAAGCCTGGGCGATAACAAACCTCAAGAGGATCTGCTGAACCTCGAAGGTATGGATCGCAACCTGGCATTTAAACTCGCTTCGCGCGGTGTGAGCTCGCTTGAAGACCTGGCTGAGCAAGGTGTCGACGATCTGTCAGATATTGAAGGTTTAACCAACGAGAAGGCCGGTGAGTTGATTATGGCTGCTCGCAATATCTGCTGGTTTGGCGGCGAAGCGTAATAAACTGTAGCAGGAAGGAACAGCATGACAGATGTAACCGTAAAAGCGCTGGCCGCAGAGATTCAGACCTCCGTGGACCGCCTGGTACAGCAATTTGCTGATGCAGGGATCCCTAAGGCTGCTGATGACTCTGTCTCGGCCCAGGAAAAACAAACATTACTGGCGCACCTGAACCGTGAACATGGTTCTGCGCCAGATAAGTTGACATTACAGCGCAAAACGCGCAGTACTTTAAACATTCCAGGTACCGGTGGGAAAAGTAAATCGGTACAAATCGAAGTCCGCAAGAAGCGCACCTTTGTGAAACGTGATCCGCAAGAGACAGAACGTCTTGCCGCGGAAGAACAGGCGCAGCGTGAAGCGGAAGAGCAAGCCCAACGTGAGGCGCAGGATGCTGCCAATCGTCAGGCGCAAGAAAAAGCTAAACGTGAAGCTGAAGATAAAGCTAAGCGTGAAGCCGCTGATAAAGCGAAACGTGAAGCTGCGGAAAAAGACAAAGTGAGCAATCAACAAGACGATATGACAAAAAGCGCCCAGGCAGATAAAGCCCGTCGCGAAGCAGAAGCTGCAGATCTGAAGCGTGCTGCTGAAGAAGAAGCCCGTCGCAAATTAGAAGAAGACGCCCGCCGTGTAGCTGAAGAGGCCCGTAAAATGGCTGAAGCTAACGCAGGTGTTTGGACGGAAGAAGAGAAAGTGGAAGACGACAAATCTGATTACCATGTAACCACTTCTCAACACGCTCGCCAGGCTGAAGACGAAAACGACCGCGAAGTTGAAGCTGGCCGTACTCGTGCTCGTACTGCGACAACTAAAGCACCACGCCAGAAGAAAGGCGGCAAACACGGCGAGTCTAAAGCTGACCGTGAAGAAGCACGTGCTGCAGTTCGTGGTGGTAAAGGCAAGCGTAAACCAAGTTCACTGCAGCAAGGCTTCAACAAGCCTGCACAAGCAGTTAACCGTGACGTTGTAATCGGCGAAACCGTTACTGTTGCAGAACTGGCTAACAAAATGGCTGTTAAAGGCTCTCAGGTCATCAAAGCAATGATGAAACTGGGTGCTATGGCAACCATTAACCAGGTCATCGACCAGGAAACCGCACAGCTGGTTGCCGAAGAGATGGGCCATAAAGTTATCCTGCGTCGTGAAAACGAGCTGGAAGAAGCGCTGATGAGCGACCGTGACACTGACGCAGTTGCTGAGTCTCGTGCGCCGGTTGTTACCATCATGGGTCACGTTGACCACGGTAAAACTTCACTGCTCGACTACATTCGCTCTACTAAAGTAGCGTCTGGCGAAGCGGGTGGTATTACCCAGCACATCGGTGCATACCACGTTGAAACTGACAACGGTATGGTTACCTTCCTGGATACCCCGGGCCACGCAGCGTTTACTTCTATGCGTGCTCGTGGTGCTCAGGCGACGGATATCGTTGTTCTGGTCGTTGCCGCAGACGATGGCGTAATGCCACAAACTATCGAAGCTATCCAGCACGCGAAAGCGGCGCAGGTGCCGGTAGTGGTTGCGGTGAACAAAATCGATAAGCCAGAAGCCGATCCAGACCGCGTTAAGCAGGAACTGTCTCAGTACGGCATCATGCCAGAAGAGTGGGGCGGCGAAAGCCAGTTCATCCACGTGTCTGCTAAAGCAGGTACAGGTATTGACGAACTGCTGGACGCAATCCTGCTGCAAGCTGAAGTTCTCGAACTGAAAGCAATGCGTGACGGTATGGCGAGCGGTGTAGTTATCGAATCCTTCCTGGATAAAGGTCGTGGTCCGGTAGCAACGGTTCTGGTTCGTGAAGGTTCTCTGAACAAAGGCGATATCGTTCTTTGTGGCTTCGAATATGGCCGTGTTCGTGCAATGCGTGACGAAATGGGTCGTGAAGTTACTGAAGCTGGTCCGTCTATTCCTGTTGAAATCCTTGGTCTGTCCGGTGTGCCGGCAGCGGGTGATGAAGTAACAGTTGTTCGTGACGAGAAAAAAGCTCGTGAAGTTGCTCTGTATCGTCAGGGTAAATTCCGCGAAGTTAAACTGGCTCGCCAGCAGAAATCTAAACTGGAAAACATGTTCGCCAACATGACCGAAGGCGAAGTGTCCGAAGTGAACGTTGTGCTGAAAGCAGACGTTCAGGGTTCTGTTGAAGCAATCAGTGATTCCTTGCTGAAACTGTCTACTGATGAAGTTAAAGTTAAAATCATCGGTTCTGGTGTGGGCGGTATCACTGAGACTGACGCAACGCTTGCAGCAGCTTCTAACGCTATTCTGGTTGGCTTCAACGTCCGTGCCGATGCATCTGCGCGCCGCGTGATTGAATCAGAAAGCCTGGATCTGCGTTACTACTCCGTCATCTATCATCTGATTGACGAAGTTAAAGCGGCAATGAGCGGCATGCTGTCTCCGGAACTGAAACAACAGATCCTCGGCCTGGCCGAAGTTCGCGATGTGTTCAAATCACCTAAATTTGGCGCAATCGCAGGTTGTATGGTTACCGAAGGTGTGGTCAAACGTCACAACCCAATCCGTGTACTGCGCGACAACGTTGTTATCTATGAAGGTGAGCTGGAATCCCTGCGCCGCTTCAAAGATGACGCTAACGAAGTTCGTAACGGTATGGAATGTGGTATCGGCGTGAAGAACTACAACGATGTGCGTGTTGGTGATGTGATCGAAGTCTTCGAAATCATCGAAATCCAACGTACCATCGCCTGATATCAGCCGAGCAAATAGCTAATATCTTTAGGGGGGCCGAGCGCCCCCCGATTTGTATGGAGAATTTATTATGGCGAAAGAATTTGGTCGCCCGCAGCGTGTTTCCCAGGAATTGCAGAAAGAAATCGCAATCATCCTGCAGCGCGAAATTAAAGACCCGCGTCTGGGCATGATGACCACCGTTTCTGGTGTCGAAGTGTCACGCGATCTGGCTTATGCCAAAGTATTTGTTACTTTCCTGAACGACAAAGACGAACAAGCAGTGAAAGAAGGCATCAAGGTTTTACAGGATGCTTCTGGTTATATTCGTTCTTTGCTGGGTAAAGCAATGCGCCTGCGTATCGTGCCGGAACTGACTTTCTTCTACGATAACTCGTTGGTTGAAGGTATGCGCATGTCGAATCTGGTTTCAAACGTCATCAGAAATGATGATGAGCGCCGTGTAAATGATACGGATGACAGCAAGGAGGATTAATGAGTCGTCCTCGTCGTCGTGGTCGTGATATCCACGGAGTACTGTTGTTAGATAAACCTCAGGGTTTATCCTCGAACGATGCGTTGCAGAAAGTTAAGCGTATTTATAATGCTAACCGTGCCGGTCATACCGGAGCGCTTGACCCGCTTGCAACCGGAATGCTGCCGATTTGCCTCGGTGAAGCGACGAAATTCTCGCGTTATCTGCTCGACTCCGATAAGCGTTACCGTGTTATTGCCCGCCTTGGGCAGCGTACTGATACTTCTGACGCTGATGGCACAGTCGTGCAGGAGCGCCCGGTCACTTTTACCGAACAAGAGTTGGCAGTAGCTTTAGAGAGTTTTCGTGGTGAAACACAGCAAGTTCCATCGATGTACTCCGCACTGAAATATCAAGGCAAGCCGCTTTATGAGTATGCACGCCAGGGTATAGAAGTGCCGCGTGAAGCGCGGTCTATCACGGTTTACGAACTTCTGTTTATTCGCCATGAAGGCAATGAACTTGAGTTGGAAATTCACTGTTCTAAGGGAACATACATCCGAACTATCACCGATGATCTAGGTGAAAAACTCGGTTGTGGTGCTCATGTGACTTTCCTGCGTCGCCTTGCGGTGAGCAAGTATCCTGTCGAACGAATGGTAACGCTTGAACAATTGAATGCGTTGCTTGAACAAGCACAAACGCAAGAAATTGAGCCATCTGTGTTGCTAGATCCACTGCTAATGCCAATGGACAGTCCTGCTTCGGACTTCCCCATCGTGAATTTATTACCTGCTGTTGCGGGTTACTTCAAGAATGGGCAGCCGGTGCAAGTCTCGGGTAGCCCAGCAGAAGGGTTAGTTCGCGTCACCGAAGGTGATGAAGGCAAATTTATCGGCATGGCTGAAATTGATGATGATGGACGCGTTGCGCCTCGTCGTCTGGTCGTTGAGTATCCGCTCTGACACCTGGAGTTGCCTTGCGATAAGAGGTGGCTACAGGTAAAATGGAGCGGCTTAACTTTCATACCCTTGTTTAACATTGTTGTGAAAGTGCACTGGAGTTGCTGAATTAGAGATCGGCACTCTATCTTTTTATCTATAATTTTGGAGTTTAAAATGTCTCTAAGCGTTGAAGCTAAAGCTAAAATCGTTTCTGAGTTTGGTCGTGGTACTAACGACAGCGGTTCTACCGAAGTTCAGGTTGCACTGCTGACTGCACAGATTAACCACCTGCAAGGTCACTTTGCAGAACACAAAAAAGATCACCACAGCCGTCGTGGTCTGCTGCGTATGGTTTCTCAGCGTCGTAAACTGCTCGACTACCTGAAGCGTAAAGATGTAGCACGTTACACCAGCCTGATCGAGCGTCTGGGTCTGCGTCGCTAAGTCTTGCGAGTTTCAGAAAAAGGGGCCTTTTAAGGCCCCTTTTTTCAACCATATGGCAGCAATTCTATGGAAACTAATGTATTGTTGCAGGGTGTGATCTTTATTGCAGAGGTTCGCGCGGCTAATGAGAGGCTTTATCCGCAGGGGCGGGTCAGGGTTGTCATTAGTCGCGAGGATGCGATTTAGATCGGGTTAAACGAAGCAAGTGCAATCACCTGCTTCCAAAGATTATTAAGGATATTATTTTGCTAAATCCGATTGTCCGTAAATTCCAATACGGTCAACATACGGTCACTTTAGAGACCGGTATGATGGCTCGCCAGGCTACCGCTGCAGTAATGGTAAGCATGGACGACACTGCTGTATTCGTGACTGTTGTTGGTCAGAAAAAAGCGAAAGCAGGTCAAGACTTCTTCCCACTGACTGTTAACTATCAGGAGCGTACTTACGCTGCTGGCCGTATCCCAGGCAGCTTCTTCCGTCGTGAAGGCCGCCCAAGTGAAGGCGAAACACTGATTGCGCGTCTGATTGACCGCCCAGTGCGTCCGCTGTTCCCGGAAGGCTTCGTTAACGAAGTACAGGTTATCGCAACCGTCGTTTCCGTGAACCCGCAAGTTCACCCTGACATCGTTGCAATGATCGGTGCTTCTGCCGCTCTGAGCCTGTCTGGTATTCCATTCAATGGTCCAATTGGTTCTGCTCGCGTGGGCTACATCAATGACCAGTACGTGCTGAACCCAACTGCTGACGAACTGAAAACCAGCAAGCTGGATCTGGTTGTTGCCGGTACCGAAGGCGCTGTGCTGATGGTTGAGTCCGAAGCTGAACTGCTGAGCGAAGACCAGATGCTGGGCGCGGTAGTCTTTGGCCACGAACAACAGCAGGTTGTTATCCAGAACATCAACTCTCTGGTTGCTGAAGCTGGCAAACCACGTTGGGACTGGCAGCCTGAAGCTGCTAACGAAGCGCTGAATGCGCGCGTTGCGGCACTTGCTGAATCCCGCCTGAGCGATGCTTACCGTATTACTGATAAGCAAGAGCGTTACGCACAAGTCGACGTTATCAAATCTGACGTTATCGCTGCACTGTCAGCTGAAGACGATTCAATTGATGCTGGCGAAGTTAGCGACATTCTGCACGCTATCGAGAAAAATGTTGTTCGTAGCCGTATTCTGGCTGGTGAACTGCGTATCGATGGTCGCGAAAAAGACATGATCCGTGGTCTGGATGTGCGTACTGGCGTTCTGCCACGTACTCACGGTTCTGCACTGTTCACCCGTGGTGAAACTCAGGCGCTGGTTACAGCAACTCTGGGTACTGCTCGTGATGCACAGAACCTGGATGAGTTGATGGGCGAACGTACCGACAACTTCCTGTTCCACTATAACTTCCCTCCGTACTCCGTAGGCGAAACCGGCATGGTCGGTTCACCGAAGCGTCGTGAGATTGGTCACGGTCGTCTGGCTAAGCGTGGCGTACTGGCTGTTATGCCAGAAGCTGACCGCTTCCCGTACACTGTGCGTGTAGTGTCTGAAATTACCGAATCTAACGGTTCTTCTTCCATGGCTTCCGTATGTGGTGCTTCTCTGGCACTGATGGATGCAGGTGTGCCAATCAAGGCCGCTGTAGCCGGTATTGCGATGGGTCTGGTTAAAGAAGGCGAGAACTTTGTGGTTCTGTCTGACATTCTGGGTGACGAAGACCACCTGGGTGACATGGACTTTAAAGTTGCTGGTAGCCGTGAAGGTATCTCTGCGCTGCAGATGGATATCAAAATTGAAGGTATCACCCGCGAAATCATGCAGGTGGCTCTGAACCAGGCTAAAGGTGCGCGTCTGCATATCCTTGGCGTAATGGAGCAAGCTATCAATGCACCGCGTGGCGACATCTCTGAGTTCGCTCCACGTATTCACACTATCAAAATCAACCCAGACAAGATCAAAGATGTGATCGGTAAGGGTGGTTCTGTGATTCGTGCGCTGACCGAAGAAACCGGTACTACTATTGAAATCGAAGATGACGGTACAGTGAAAATCGCTGCGACCGATGGCGATAAAGCGAAATTCGCAATTCGTCGTATCGAAGAGATCACTGCTGAAATCGAAGTAGGTCGTATCTACAACGGTAAAGTCACTCGTATCGTAGACTTCGGTGCATTTGTTGCGATTGGCGGCGGTAAAGAAGGTCTGGTACACATTTCTCAAATCGCTGACAAGCGTGTAGAGAAAGTGACTGACTACCTGCAAATGGGTCAAGAAGTTCCAGTTAAAGTACTGGAAGTTGATCGCCAGGGCCGTGTACGTCTGAGCATCAAAGAAGCAACTGAGCAGTCTCCAGCGGAAAACGCTGCACCTGCTGCACCAGAAGCTGAGTAAGCGATACCGATAAAGCTCTCCATGGCGACATGGAGAGCTATTTATTACGGGGCAGGGAGTCTCGTTTTAGAGCCGGTGGACAGGACGTCATCCATTAGTTGTCTTCGGGAGTGGGAAATGAAGCCTTTTTTGCGCTGGTGTTTCGTTGCGACAGCTATCACGCTGGCAGGATGCAGCAACTCTGCCTGGCGTAAAAGTGAAGTCCTGGCGGTACCATTGCAGCCGACTTTGCAGCAAGAAGTGATTCTTGCACGCATGGAACAGATACTTGCCAGCCGGGCTTTAACCGATGATGAACGCGCACAGCTTTTATATGAGCGCGGAGTGTTGTATGATAGCCTCGGCTTGCGGGCTCTGGCGCGAAATGATTTTTCACAAGCGTTGGCAATCCGCCCCGATATGCCTGAAGTATTCAATTACTTAGGCATATATTTAACGCAGGCAGGCAATTTTGATGCTGCCTATGAAGCGTTTGATTCTGTACTTGAGCTTGATCCAACTTACAACTACGCGCATTTAAATCGCGGTATCGCCCTCTACTACGGTGGTCGTTATCGTTTAGCGCAAGATGATCTGCTGGCGTTTTATCAAGACGATCCCAATGATCCTTTCCGTAGTCTGTGGCTCTACCTTGCTGAAAGCAACTTAGATGCAAAGCAGGCTAAAGTGGCGTTACAACAGCGCCTCGATAAATCGGATAAAGAGCAATGGGGATGGAACATTGTCGAGTTCTACCTGGGGAACATTAACGAAGCAACGTTAATGGAACGCCTCAAGGCGGACGCAACGGATAACACCTCGCTCGCTGAGCATCTCAGTGAAACCAACTTCTATTTAGGTAAGTACTACCTAAGTCTGGGGGAAAAGGACAGCGCCACGGCACTGTTCAAGTTAGCGGTCGCTAACAACGTACACAACTACGTTGAGCATCGTTATGCATTGTTGGAATTAGCGCTCTTGGGCCAGGAGCAAGATGACCTGGCAGAATCGGACCAGCAATAGCTGACGAACATCGATCAGCCCATAAACTTTTTTATTAAAGTCATCACCTTAACGGGTGAGGGCGTTTTTGTTCGTTAATCAACCAAATTTGAGCCGGTTCACACTTTTCAATGAAAATTGCAGGTCAATTTCACGATGAGTTATGTAGACTGGCCGCCATCTACGAGGCACGTGTACTACATGACTGACATCATCGAGACTACTACTATCGAAACTACTTTTTCTGATCTGGGTCTTAACGACTCCATCCTTAAAGCCCTGAACGATCTGGGTTACGAAAAACCATCTCCAATCCAGGCAGAGTGTATTCCACAGCTGCTGGCTGGCCGCGATGTACTGGGTATGGCCCAGACGGGTAGCGGCAAAACTGCAGCGTTCTCTTTACCGCTGCTGCACAACCTTGATCCAGAGCTGAAAGCACCACAAATCCTGGTGCTGGCACCGACCCGCGAACTGGCGGTTCAGGTTGCTGAAGCCATGACGGATTTCTCTAAACATATGCACGGCGTAAACGTGGTAGCCCTTTACGGTGGCCAGCGTTATGACGTGCAGCTGCGCGCCCTGCGTCAGGGACCACAAATTGTTGTTGGTACCCCAGGTCGTCTGCTTGACCACTTAAAACGCGGTACGCTGAATCTGTCCAACCTGAAAGGTCTGGTACTGGACGAAGCTGATGAAATGTTGCGTATGGGCTTCATCGAAGACGTTGAAACCATCATGGCGCAGATCCCAGAAGGTCATCAGACCGCTCTGTTCTCTGCAACTATGCCAGAAGCAATTCGTCGTATTACTCGTCGCTTCATGAAAGATCCGCAGGAAGTTCGCATTCAATCTAGCGTAACGACTCGCCCGGACATCAGCCAGAGCTACTGGACTGTGCACGGTATGCGTAAAAATGAAGCGCTGGTTCGCTTCCTGGAATCTGAAGATTTTGATGCGGCGATCATTTTCGTACGTACCAAAAACGCGACTCTGGAAGTGGCTGAAGCACTGGAACAAAGCGGCTATAACAGCGCAGCACTGAACGGTGACATGAACCAGGCACTGCGTGAGCAAACCCTGGAGCGTCTGAAAGACGGTCGTCTGGACATCCTGATTGCAACCGACGTTGCGGCTCGTGGCCTGGACGTTGAGCGTATCAGCCTGGTTGTTAACTATGACATCCCGATGGACTCAGAGTCTTACGTTCACCGTATCGGCCGTACTGGTCGTGCAGGTCGTGCTGGCCGTGCGCTGCTGTTCGTTGAGAACCGCGAGCGTCGTCTGCTGCGCAACATCGAACGCACCATGAAGCTGACTATTCCTGAAGTTGAACTGCCAAACCGTGAACTGCTGAGCGAGCGTCGCCTGGCTAAGTTTGCCGCTAAAGTTCAGCAGCAACTGGAAAGCAGCGATCTGGATCTGTACCGTGGCCTGCTGGCGAAAATCCAACCTTCTGCTGAATCAGAAGAAGCGCTGGATATGGAAACACTGGCTGCAGCACTGCTGAAAATGGCACAGGGCGAACGTCCTCTGATCCTGCCACCAGATGCACCGATGCGTCCACGTCGTGAATTCCGTGAACGTGATGAGCGTTTCGAACGTTCAGACCGTGCTCCACGTGGTGACCGTGGTGATCGTGCACCACGCGGTGATCGTCCAGAGCGTTCAGATCGTCCACAGCGTGATGGCGATGCACCACGTCGTGAACGTCGTGACGTTGGCGATATGGAACTGTATCGCATCGAAGTTGGCCGTGATGATGGTGTTGAAGTTCGTCATATCGTTGGCGCTATCGCTAACGAAGGCGATATCAGCAGCCGTTACATTGGTAACATCAAGCTGTTCGGTACCCACTCAACCATCGAGCTGCCAAAAGGCATGCCAGGTGAGATCCTGCAGCACTTTACCCGCACTCGTATTCTGAACAAACCAATGAATATGCAGTTGATGGGTGATGCACAGCCACGTACTGACCGTGGCGGCGAACGTCGTGGCGGCGGTGGTGAGCGTCGTGAAGGCGGTCGTGGTCCACGTCGTGACGGTCCAGGTGCTGGCGCACCACGTAGCTTCAGCGGCGAACGTCGCGAAGGCGGTCGTGGCCCACGTCGTGAAGACGGTGCAGCTCCTGCTCGTCGTCGTACCACAGAAGCATAATTGACAGAAGTTTATGCCTGCTGTTAATCAGCAGGCAGTGATAAAAATCCTGGTTAATGCAACCGGGATTTTTTTTATCCAAATTGTACTCATGTACTGGTACAATGTTGCGCAGTAAACCTGTCGCTTCGACAGCCGTTCAATGTTTCAGGAATTCGTATGGCAACCTTATCGACCACCCAGGTATCGCCGTCTATTTTCGGCGGAGTCATGATTATTGGCGGCACCATTATTGGTGCCGGAATGTTTTCCCTGCCGGTGGTGATGTCAGGCGCGTGGTTTTTCTGGTCTTTAGCGGCACTGATTGTGACGTGGTTTTGTATGTTGCACTCTGGTTTGATGATTCTGGAAGCGAACCTGAATTACCGTGTGGGTTCAAGTTTTGACACCGTCACCAAAGACTTACTGGGCAAAGGCTGGAATCTGATTAACGGTCTGTCCATCGCATTTGTGCTGTATATCCTGACCTACGCCTATATCTCGGCAAGCGGCTCAGTGATTCATCACACGCTGGGAAAAATGTCCGTCGATTTCCCCGCGAGATTTGCCGGGCTAATCTTTGCCCTGGTAGTGGCGTTTATTGTCTGGTTGAGTACGCGCGCAGTTAGCCGCATGACGACGATTGTGCTCGGTGCCAAAATCCTGACCTTTTTTATGACGTTTGGCGGCCTGATGTGGCATGTCGAACCCGCAACACTTCTTGATAGCAAAGCAGTCAACCCAAGCTATTTACCGTATCTGTTTATGACGCTGCCATTTTGCCTCGCCTCATTTGGTTACCACGGCAATGTACCGAGCCTGATGAAGTATTACGGTAAAGATCCCCAAACCATCAAGCGTTGCCTGGTCTGGGGAACACTGATGGCGCTGGGGCTGTATATCATTTGGTTGGTTGGCAGTATGGGAAATATTCCGCGCAACGACTTTATCGCCATTGCAGATAAAGGCGGGAATATTGATGTGTTGGTCAGCGCGTTGAGTGGCGTACTGAACAGCCGCGCACTGGATTTATTGCTGATTGTGTTCTCCAATTTCGCCGTTGCCAGTTCGTTCCTGGGCGTGACGTTGGGTTTATTCGATTATCTGGCCGATTTATTTAAGTTCGATGACTCACCTGTTGGTCGCCTGAAAACCGCGTTGGTGACATTTATTCCGCCAATGTTGGGGGGATTTATCTGGCCTGATGGGTTTATCTACGCGATTGGTTTTGCGGGGCTGGCAGCCACTATCTGGGCAGCAATCGTTCCGGCGCTGTTGGCTAAAGCTTCACGTAAGAAATTCGGCAGCCCAATTTATCGGGTATGGGGCGGGAACAAAATGATCGTGCTGGTTCTTGTCTTTGGCGTAACTAACGCCGCGATTCATATTCTTTCAAGTTTCGATCTACTGCCGGTTTACCATTGAATTCTCGATCTTCACCCTCTTCCTGAGGGCGAGGGGATTGATTGGTTTCTCCCTCTCCCTTTGGGCTGTCTCTTAGTCACATCTTTGTGAGACGGGAGGCAGTTCCGTTCACCCGATGTTCAGTGTTTCATATAGCCACTGAACTGGTGAACGTCTTAGGGTGACCACCGTCGTCACCCTAAGAACCCGGACTCCCGGCAAATAAATCGCCGCAAGCGGTAAACCTCCATTTTGCCTCCGTGTCAGGGTCGGTTGCGATTCGTTCCCGACGATCGCGCCCTCCAGCCGTTCCCGACGGCTGGACCCTGCCACCAGGAGTCAAAATGGAGGCGATTTAAGCCGGACCTGAAAGTCAAAGTCAAAGTCAAAAGACAGAGCGGTTTTGACCTTGTTGCCGGCTTCAATCGCACCGTTTTTCGCCCTTCAGTCGGGGTCACGTGGCCGGGAGCCACGTGAGAGAGCGATCGTCTGGAACGAATCGCGAACGACCCCGAATGTTGGGTGAAAAACGGTGTTTACCGCTTTAGCGGCGATTGATTTGCCGGGCGCCTGGATTATCAAGGGGTTGGCGTTAACCCCTTGATACGTTCACCGTTTTCGGGAATTAAAGAGATAACAGAACGCACAGGTGAACGGAAAATCAACGAGGCTTACAGGTCTCACCCTGACAAAATGCCCGGGTGAGTTGTGTATAAGAGACAGCCCTTTGGGAGAGGGCCGGGGTGAGGGAAAGTTAGTCCGTCAGGCTCTCATGCACATCCATTGCCAAATCAAATGAATGTAACCGCGCTTCGGTATCAAAAATCTGACCGTTAACCATAATCTCATCGGCCTGGGTTTCTCGTAGTAACGAAATCAACCCATGGCGCACTTTCGCTTTATCACCCACCAGTGACATGCTCAGCGCTTGCTGCACACCATACTTCTCTGCCGGACTCCAGAAACTATCCATGCTTTCAATCGGTGGTGGCAGCTGGCCGGTTTCGCCACGGCGTAATTTAACGAAGGCCTGCTGCATCGATGTAAACAGGAATTCGGCATCGCGGTTACTGTCGGCGGCGACGATATTAATACATACCATCGCATACGGTTTTTCAAGACGAGCAGAGGGTTTGAACTGGGCGCGATAAAGTTGCAGAGCCTGGAACAACATATCTGGCGCAAAGTGCGAAGCAAAGGCAAATGGCAGCCCAAGTTGTGCCGCGAGTTGGGCGCTGTACAAGCTGGAGCCTAACAACCAGACCGGAATTTTAGCGTTGTAACCCGGAACCGGGCGCACCGCCGGGGTGGGGTCGGTTGCATCAAACCAGGACACCAGCTCACTGACATCGCGCGGGAAGTTATCGATATCACCACTCATATGGCGGCGCAGCGCCATCATGGTCCGTTGATCGCTACCAGGTGCGCGGCCTAAACCCAAGTCAATACGCCCAGGATAAAGAGTTTCCAGCGTGCCAAATTGTTCGGCAATCACTAAAGGTGAATGGTTCGGCAGCATCACGCCACCGGAACCCAGGCGTAATGTTTCGGTATTCGCCGCCAGATAACCAATCAGTACCGACGTTGCCGCACTGGCAATCCCAGTCATATTGTGGTGTTCAGCCAGCCAGTAGCGGTGATAGCCACGTTTTTCGGCCAGGCGCGCTAAATCCAGAGAACGATGAAATGCGTCACGAGGCTCGGAGCCTTGTGGAATAGGGGCTAGATCGAGTAAAGAGAACGGGACTTTTGTGATGTCAGGCATAACGGCTCACTTTGTTTGGGTACTACGTTTGCTGATAATCTCTTCAGTATTGCTGAAAATCATCAACATTTAAGTAACAAAGTGAGCCTTTTCTCAGCTCTGAGTGACTAACTCTAAGCCTGCGACGCGCCGCCAGTAGCCATTACAATCGCTTTGCTGTGCCAGAGTTAAAGGCGCATTGCCGTTCTCATTTTTTCGGAATGCTTCCAGCACGCGCAGAGTATCCATGCCCATTGGCGATAAACGCACCATGTCGACCAGGCCTTTCATTGATGCCAGTTCGTTACCGAGGTTGTAAACATAACCGCTCATGGTTTGAATGCCGTTAAGCACAAACACTTGCTGATTTTCCTGTGAAAGCATGTTGCGCCCGACAGGATATTTAATGCAGCAGGTTTCGCATTCATCTTTCGGTTTGTCTTCTGAACGAGCGGTAAAACAACGGGCAGAGTAGGCCAGTGGCAAGTGCCCGTAACTGAGGACTTCAACTTCAAACTTGTTGCGGATGCCCAACTCATCGCACTGAATCAACATGTTTTTCAGCCAATCTCGCGACAGCTCAACGGGCATACACCAGCGAACCATGCCTTGTTTGAGCAGCAAGCGCAGCGTCACTGCGTTGTAACAGTTAAGCGCATGCCCGGCGACAAATGGCAGCTTGCGTTCTGCCGCCATGTTCACGGCACCAAGGTCATTGGCTTCAATCAGGAACTCGCCATTCTCAACATAGCGTTTTAGCTCGTTCAACTCAGACGGAGCTTGAACCAGTGCCAAAGTAGAGAGCACCACTTGCTTGCCCTGGCTTGCCAGGCTTTTCGCCATATCCAGCCATTCACCCGTCTTGGTAGCACGACGTTTGCTGCATACCGACTCACCAAGATAAATAGTTTCAGCACTGCTTTTTGCCGCAGCCTGGTAAAACTTTTCCAGCGTCTCTTTTGGCCAATAATACAACACTGGCCCTAATGAATATTTCATGGGATTTCCTACTGCCATTTACGGTGATAGGCACCGAGAGTGGTTTGTGTGCCTTCGGCCATCGCCCCTAATGCTTCCATCCATGCCGGTTGTGCACGGTAATTTTCAGGATCGGCCATGCAGCGGTCGATTGCCTGACGCCACACTTTAGCGACCTGGCTGACATATGCCGGGCTACGTTGGCGACCTTCGATTTTCACGGATGCAATATTTGCGGCGAGTAATTCAGGCAGCAGCTCAAGCGTGTTCAGGCTGGTTGGCTCTTCTAGCGCGTGATATTTCTGGTCATCAACCAGATAGCGCCCTTTACAAAGCGTCGGGTAACCGGCGTTTTCGCCATCCTGGTAACGGTCAATCAGCACATCATTGAGGCGTGATTCCAGACCTTGTGGCGTTTGTTGCCAACGAACAAAGCGCGCAGGAGAGCATGCGCCCACCGTATTTGGCGACTCGCCAGTCAGATAAGAAGAAAGATAACAGCGACCTTCCGCCATGATGCACAGGCTACCGAAAGCGAAAACCTCCAGTGGCACCGGTGTCACGCGGGCTAACTGTTTTACCTGATGAATGGATAACACACGCGGCAGAACGACACGAGCCACGTCGAAATGACGATGATAAAAACGAATCGCTTCTTCGTTGGTGGCGGAAGCTTGTACTGAAACATGGCGTTCGATATGCGGATAACGCTCAGCCGCGTATTCAAGCATAGCGAGGTCAGCCAAAATGAGGGCATCGGCTCCGAGTTGCGCTGCCATATCCACTGCTCGTTGCCAGCGCACGTAGCCGTCAGGGTGCGCGAACGTATTGATAGCGATATGGAGCTTACGGCGATGTTGATGCACGTAACTTACCGCTTCTTGCAGTTTCTTCTCCGTGAAATTCAGTCCAGCAAAATGGCGTGCGTTGGTATCATCTTTAAGACCAATGTAAACCGCGTCGGCACCATTATCGATGGCCGCTTTCAACGCCGGTAAGTTTCCGGCTGGGCAAAGCAACTCCATAATTTATCCTGAATCATCGGGAAACCTCAGAGGTGACCCGTGCAGCCCAAGGCAAGGGCCGCAAAATTGTTAACGAACTGGGATTTTAGTTAACCCGACAGCGACAAATTTTGATTTA
This sequence comes from Buttiauxella sp. JUb87, assembly GCF_004361975.1. Lineage (NCBI taxonomy): Bacteria > Pseudomonadati > Pseudomonadota > Gammaproteobacteria > Enterobacterales > Enterobacteriaceae > Buttiauxella > Buttiauxella sp. JUb87. The sequence continues at coordinate 730,088 of NZ_SNVY01000002.1, read as the reverse complement.
AGGCAGCTAATGGCGTATTGATCGCTTATTGATGTGACCTATAAGTCGTCTTGATAACCCGCGTAATTGTTGATTTGCACCGCTACGGAGAATAGTTGGTGTGGCAAAATAGCGGATAAATTTCTCAAGGAGTAAAGCTCGTGTTGGATAAATTGCGTTCACGCCTGGTCCATCTTGGCCCGTCACTGTTAAGAACACCGGTTAAACTCACACCCTTTGCTCTAAAGCGCCAGGTGCTAGAGCAGGTACTTGGCTGGCAGTTTCGTCAGGCGATGGAAGAGGGTGAGCTAGAATTTCTTGAGGGACGCTGGTTAAGTATTGAAGTACGCGACCTCGATCTGAAGTGGTTTACTTCGGTACAAGATAATAAACTGGTAGTGCGTGAAGATGCCCCAGCAGATGTCAGCTTCAGTGCAACCGCCAACGATCTGTTGATGATCGCAGCCCGCAAGCAAGATCCGGATACCTTGTTTTTCCAGCGCCGTTTGGTCATTGAAGGCGACACTGAACTTGGGCTATATGTTAAAAACCTAATGGATGCCATTGAGCTGGATGCGATGCCTAAACCATTACGCATGCTGCTGCTACAACTGGCTGATTTTGTCGAAGCAGGTATGAAATATCAGTCTGCTCCAGAAAGTAACTCGGTAGGTGAGCCATGCTAATTCGTGTAGAAATACCCATTGATGCTCCGGGCATCGACGCCTTACTTCGCCGTTCTTTTAAAGGTGATGGTGAAGCTGATTTGGTCAAAGATTTACGAGAAGACGGCCTGCTAACGCTTGGCGTTGTTGCCACTGATGACGAAGGTCAGGTTGTGGGTTACGCCGCTTTCAGTCCTGTCGCCGTAGAAGGTGAAGAGCTGCAATGGGTGGGGCTTGCGCCGCTTGCCGTTGATGAAGCTTACCGTGGGCAGGGCCTGGCGAAGCAACTGGTTTACGAAGGACTGGATTCGCTCAATGAGTTTGGTTACGCAGCCGTTGTGACTTTAGGTGAGCCGGAACTCTACAGCCGCTTTGGTTTTGTTCCTGCCGCTCAATACGGCTTACGCTGTGCCTGGCCAGACACCGAAGCTTATTTCCTGATCCATCCGTTAGCTGACGATGCGCTGACTGGTGTTTCAGGACTGGTGGAATACCACGAGCATTTCAACCGGGAGTTTTAATTACCGGAGTCTTTTGAAGATCTGCCAGCAGGTCTTCAAAAGGCAGTATCCCCTTTACCAACATCTCTTTGCTCGCTTTCGGTAGTTGTTTGATGCGATATTCCAGGCGTAACGCACTGGAACGATCGCCCACCAAATGGCTGAATGCCAGTGTAAGTTCGCCTTTCCCACGCAGCGCTTTCGCACCTTTCCCTGTTTGATGCTGTGAGAAACGGCGCTCCACATTAGTGGTAATGCCCGTATATAAACGGTTATCGAGAGTGCGGACTAAATAGAGATACCAGGGAGACATAGGTCAGGCGCATAATTGACATTTCCCGCAGAATATCACTCTTCAGGTTGCACATGGAAACTCTCAATGCCATCAGTCGTTGGCTGAACAAACAGCATGTACTGACTTACTGCGCAGGTAGTCACGGCGATTTATGGTGCGCGAATGCGTTCTACCTCTTTGATGAACAACGGGTGGCTTTTTATCTGCTCAGTGAATCCCATACCCGTCACGGTGAGTTAATTGGCCAGCAGGCCCATGTCGCCGGAACCGTCAATGGGCAGCCGAAAACTGTCGCATTAATTCGTGGTGTGCAGTTCCGAGGTGAAATCAAATTAGTAGAAGAAGGCGAAGTGGACAGTATCCGCAGCCGTTACTGTAAGCGCTTCCCGGTTGCCCGAATGATGTCTGCACCGGTATGGGAACTTCGGCTTGATGAAATAAAAATGACCGACAACACGCTCGGTTTTGGAAAAAAACTACACTGGCTACGGGATGACACTAAGCTTGGTGAATAAGCGACAGGAGAACTTATGAGCCGGGTTTTGCTAACAGGGGCCACAGGTCTCATTGGTGGACATCTATTACGCATGTTGATCAATGCGCCGCAAGTCAGCCACATCATTGCGGCGACAAGGCGTCCCTTGCCTGCGATGAACAACGTCACCAATCCCTACGATCCTCAGTTGAGTGACGCACTCACACAATTAACCGAGCCGCTTGATACGGTCTTTTGTTGTCTCGGTACCACTATGAAAGAAGCGGGTAGCAAAGAGGCTTTCGTATTAGCGGATTACACGCTGGTGGTGGATACCGCGATAACCGGCTTGCGTCTGGGGGCAAAACATATGCTGGTGGTCAGCGCTATCGGTGCAAACAGCAAATCACCGTTCTTCTACAACCGGGTGAAAGGGGAAATGGAAGAGGCGTTGATCGCGCAGAACTGGACACGTTTAACCATTGCTCGCCCGTCTATGCTGCTTGGGCATCGTGAATCACAACGCTTTAATGAATCGCTGTTGGCGCCGTTGTTTAAAATCATGCCGGGGAAATGGAAATCCATTGAAGCGCGGGATGTGGCAAAGACGATGTTGCGAGAAGCGCTGGCTCCCTCTCGCGAAGGCGTGAACATTCTGGATTCACATGACCTCAGATTGCTGGCAAAGGGTGATTAACGTGTTTTTGTAGGGTGGATAAGCGTTTTAGCGTCATCCACCATTTGCATCAGTGGTGCCGGATGACGCTGCGCTTATCCGACCTACGAGGGGCTTTATCGTAAATGATGCACAACCTGGTTGCTGCTGCCGCGCCAGACAAGCGACGGGTCTTTGAGATCCTGAACAAATTTACCGTCAATCAGCACATTGATTAAATCAACAACTTCACGTTGAGCTTCGGTTAATTCATCAAGCCTATAGCCCGTCCACATCCAGATATCTTTTCCGGGACATTCCGTTTTCACTCGTCGCACCAGTTTCAACACATCCGCGATATTTTGCGGATGAAGCGGATCGCCGCCTGAAAGCGACAACCCCTGGCGGCGGATACGCGTGTCATTAAGATCGTTAATGATCCGGTCTTCCATCTCCTGCGTGAACGGCACACCGGAATTCAGCCGCCATGTGCTTTTGTTATAACAGCCTGCGCACTCATGCACGCAGCCTGAAACAAACAGTGTGCAGCGGGTACCCGGCCCGTTAACAATATCAACCGGGTAATATTGATGCATATTCACTTAGCCGATCTGCCCGTTGCCGAGGTGCTTCACGCGGCGCTTCACTTCTTCTTGCTTGCCGGCGTTAAACGGGCGAGCATCCGGGCTGCCGAGGTAACCGCAAACCCGGCGCGTTACCGAGACGCGAGCGGCGTCGTGGTTACCACATTTCGGGCAGGTGAAGCCTTTGCTGGTGCATTCAAACTCACCTGTAAAGCCACATTCGTAGCACTCATCAATTGGCGTGTTAGTGCCGTAGTACGGAACGTGTTGGTAGCTGTAATCCCAGACATCTTCCAGCGCTTTCAGGTTGTGCTGAATGTTCGGGTATTCGCCGTAACAGATGAAACCGCCGTTCGCTACTGGCGGATAGGCAGCTTCAAAGTCGATTTTGTCGTAAGGGTTAACTTTCTTCTCAACATCTAAGTGGAAGCTGTTGGTGTAGTAACCTTTATCCGTCACGCCAGCAACCACGCCAAACTCAGCGGTATCAAGACGGCAGAAGCGGTCGCACAGGTTTTCACTTGGCGTGCTGTAAAGGCTGAAACCGTAGCCCGTTTCTTCTTTCCATGTGTCAGTTGCCTGGCGCAGACGCTCAACAATTGCCACGGCTTTCGCACGCAGTTCTTCGCTGTCGTAAACGTGCTGATTACCAAACAGCGCATTCACCGTTTCGTGGATGCCGATGTAACCCAGGGAAATCGACGCACGGCCATTTTTGAAAATCTCAGAAACGTCGTCGTCGGCTTTCAGGCGCACACCGCAAGCCCCTTCCATATACAGGATTGGCGCAACGCGCGCTTTCACTCCTTCCAGCCGTGCGATACGCGTCATCAGGGCTTTAAAAGCCAGCTCCAGACGGCTATCGAGCAGCGTCCAGAACGTGGCTTCATCGCCTTTCGCTTCCAGTGCAATACGCGGCAAATTCAGGCTGATCACGCCGATGTTATTACGGCCATCGTGAATCTGCTCGCCGTTCTCTTCATATACGCCAAGGAAACTACGGCAGCCCATTGGTGTTTTGAACGAGCCGGTCACTTTCACGACCTGGTCATAGTTCAGGATATCCGGGTACATGCGCTTGCTGGCGCACTCCAGAGCCAACTGTTTAATGTCGTAGTTTGCATCGCCAGCCTTGTGGTTCAGACCCTCTTTGATAGCAAATACCAGTTTCGGGAACACCGCCGTTTTGCGGTTTTTGCCCAGACCTGCGATGCGATTACGCAGAATAGATTTCTGAATCAGACGTGATTCCCAACTAGTTCCCAGGCCAAAACCAAAGGTGACAAACGGCGTCTGACCATTGGCTGTATGCAGCGTATTCACTTCATATTCCAGGGACTGGAAGGCGTCATAACACTCTTTCTCAGTACGGGAAAGCGCATAACCTTCGGCATCCGGGATCTGCCATTCCTCGGCGGTTTCACGGTGTTTTTCAAAGCTTGCGGTGACAAATGGCGCCAGCACTTCGTCAATACGGTTAATCGTGGTGCCGCCGTAAATATGGCTGGCAACCTGAGCAATAATTTGCGCAGTCACTGCTGTGGCGGTAGAGATGGATTTTGGTGGCTCGATTTCCGCATTACCCATCTTAAAGCCGTGCGTCAGCATGCCTTTGAGATCGATAAGCATGCAGTTAAACATCGGGAAGAACGGGGAGTAATCCAGATCGTGATAGTGAATATCGCCACGCTCGTGGGCCAGTACCACATCACGCGGTAACAAATGCTGTGAGGCGTAGTGTTTAGCCACGATCCCAGCTAACAGGTCGCGCTGTGTCGGGATAACCTTGCTGTCTTTATTCGCATTTTCGTTGAGCAAGGCGGAGTTAGTTTGTTCAACCAGACCGCGGATCTCCTGGTTTAAGCGGCCACGTTTTTCGCGCTCAATATCACGGTCATGACGATATTCGATATAAGCACGCGCCAGTTGCTTGTAGTCACCAGCCATTAGCTGATTTTCCACGGCAGTCTGGATTTCACCGATATCAACCTGAGTGCGGCCTTCCATTTGCGCACGAACAATATCTGCGACGGTGGCGCAATAGTCTGCGTCATCGACTCCCGCTGCTTTAGCTGCACGAAGAATAGCTTCTTTAATGCGCTCTGAAGTGAAAGGCACTTTGCACCCGTCTCTTTTCATCACATGCGGTGTCATGATCTCTCCATTCTAAAAAGGTTATCCACAAAGGATTGAAATTGTTCGCAAGCCGAAATTTGCTCGCGTTGCCATAGGCTTTATGATTTTGAGCCGATGTTTATCCACAGATAATCCCCTGAATCCTCTGTGGTACTTGTTGCTATAATAGTCGAAAAATACAATATGTGGGGTCGGGGCGCATTTTAAGGTCTATATGTAGTGCTTTGCATCAAAGATGTTTGCGATTTTATTGATGCAGAACAAAGTAAATCGGTAGTAGTAGGAAGGATGGGCTACGCGGAGAAGACCTAAAATTTTGGCAGAGAGATCTCCCTCAATTATTAGGGAGATCCTTCCTGGTGGAAATTAACACTGCAACCAATAAACCGCCTCAAATGGCCGTAAGCTGATCTCGCCAGGTTTCCCCGCTGCATCAGCGTAGTTGCTCATCAGTACATCCCAGTCGCCTTCAAAGGCTTCCGGCATCCACCATTGATTTTCACGGCTGAGGTTCGCCGCAACCACCAGTGTTTGCCCTTGCCATTCACGGCGGTAACACCACAAATACGGATGCTCAGGCAGCAGATCCTGATAACTACCCCAGGTGAAAACAGGGGTGGCTTTACGCAGTTTGATGAGGCGTTGGTAGGCATAAAATACTGAATCTGCATCGTCAACCGCTGCTCTGGCATTGATGGTCTGATAGTTATCGCACAGGTTGATCCACGGCGTTCCGGTGGTAAATCCTGCGTTTTCGCCATCGTCCCATTGCATCGGCGTACGGCTGTTATCGCGCGATTTACTGGCGAGGATCGCCAGCAGATTGTCACTCTCGCGGCCCTGGGCGCGCAACTCGGCATACATGTTGTGGCTTTCGACATCACGGTAATCAATGATGCGTTTGAAGTGCGGGTTGGTCATCCCCAACTCTTCGCCCTGATAGATATACGGCGTGCCCTGCATGCCATGTAGCACCATCGCCAGCATTTTGGCTGCCGGCACACGCAGCTCGCCTTCGTCACCAAAGCGCGACACAATGCGCGGCTGGTCGTGGTTACACCAGAACAACGCATTCCACGCTACGTTGTGCATGCCTTGTTGCCAGTGGCTGAAAATCGCTTTCAGTGCGATGTAATCAGGGGCTGCCAGCGCCCATTTTTGCCCGTCCGGATAATCCACTTTCAGGTGATGGAAGTTGAACGTCATCGACAGCTCATTGCTGTTGAGTGCGGCATATTGCTGGCAGTTATCGAGCGTGGTGGAGGACATTTCGCCCACCGTCATTAACTCGCGTGGTACAAACACATCGCGGCTTAATTCTTGCAGATATTCGTGGATGCGCGGCCCGTCGGTGTAAAAACGACGTCCATCACCGCCTTCAATATCCGCCGGGAAATCCTGATCCTTGGAAACCAGGTTGATCACATCAAGACGCAAACCATCTACGCCACGGTCGGCCCAGAATTCGCAGACCTTTTTCAGTTCAGCGCGAACTTGCGGGTTTTCCCAGTTGAGATCCGCCTGCTCCGGCGCAAACAGGTGCAGATAATACTGGCCGCTCTCTGCGTGCCAGCGCCAGGCGTTACCACCGAATTTAGAGCGCCAGTTGTTGGGTAAAACGTCTGGCGTACCGTCGCGCCAGATATAAAACTCGCGGTACGGGCTCTCTTTGTTCAGCGATTCGTGGAACCATGCATGTTGCGTGGAAGTATGGTTAAACACCATATCCAGAACGACGCGGATACCGCGCTCGTGGGCGCCTGCAACCAGTAAATCAAAGTCATCCAGCGTGCCGTAGGTATGATCGATGGCACAGTAGTTCGCCACGTCATAGCCGTTATCGACCTGCGGCGAAACATAAAACGGTGTCAGCCAGATGGCATCCACGCCAAGCAGTTTGAGATAGTCCAGGCGCTTAATTACGCCAATCAAATCACCGGTACCACTGCCAGTCGTGTCCTGGAAACTCTTCGGGTAGATCTGGTAAATGACACCGTGTTGCCACCAGGGAGGAGTTGTATTCATAAATCATTCCTAAATGCCCGTCATACTTCAAGTTGCAGCAGTGTTGGCTGCGCTCACTCACCCCAGTCACTTACTTTAGTAAGCTCCTGGGGATGAGTTCTCTTGCCGCCTGGCTGTAACTCGAATTATTTAGGGCATGTGTTGAAAACAAAATCATCAAAAACTACACCACCAGCAACAAACCTTGACGGTGTTTGCGTTTATACATCACGCTGGTCAATACAATCGGCACGATGACGGCAATCAGAATCGCCAGCGAATACACTTCCCAGTAACGCGGCTGAATGGACAGAATGCCCGGTAAACCACCCACGCCAATCCCGTTTGCCATCACGCCACTCAGGCCACACAGTAAGCCCGCAAGCCCTGAGCCAATCATTGCGCACAGCATCGGGAAGCGGTATTTCAGGTTGATGCCGTACATCGCCGGTTCGGTCACGCCCAGGTAGGCAGAAATCGCCGCCGGAACTGAAATCTCACGTTCGTTGTGCTTACGGCTGCAAATGATAATGCCAACCACCGCAGACGCCTGAGCAATGTTAGACAGCGCAATCAGCGGCCAAACTGGGGTTCCGCCCATGCTCTGAATCATCTGCATATCGATGGCGAGCGTGGTCTGATGTACACCGGTAATCACCAGCGGCGCGTAAAGGAAGCCAAACAACGCAGCGCCAATCGGGGCAAAACTGCCGGTCATCAGGTGGCGAACCGCAAAGGCCACACCGTCACCAATCCAGCGGCCAAACGGGCCGATAAACGCGTGCGCCAGGAATACCGCCAGAATCAACGAACACACAGGCACTACTACAAGATAGAGGTAATCCGGCACGATGCGTTTCAGACGCGTCTCAATAAAGCCCAGAGCCAGGCCCGCCAACAAGGCTGGAATCACTTGCGCCTGGTAGCCCACTTTCTCGATGGTAAACAGGCCAAAGTTCCACACTTCAGGAATTTTGCTACCCAATTCATAGGCATTCATCAGCTGTGGTGATACCAGCGTGACGCCAAGCACAATCCCAAGGATAGGTGTCCCGCCCATTTTTCGCACGGCTGACCAGCAAATACCGACTGGCAGATAGAAGAAGATCGCCTCGCCAATCAGCCATAAGAAGTCGTAAATCGATTGTAGCGACGGGTGCATTTGCGCCAGCGTCTGCCCGTTGCTCATCGGCAAGTCGCCGATCACATTACGGAAGCCGAGGATTAAACCGCCGCTGATCAATGCCGGTAACAGTGGGAAGAAGATCTCGGCGAAGTGGGAGATCAAACGCTCATGCCATTTCATATTCTGGCGCGCGGCGAGTTTTGCTTGTTCTTTGTCTGAGTTGCTGTGGCCACTTGTGGCGATCAACGCCTGATAGTAATCGCCGACTTCGGGGCCAATCACTACCTGGAACTGCCCGGCATTGGTAAAGCAGCCTTTCACCATCGGTAATTCTTCAATCTGTTTTGGTGATGCAGCGGCTGGGTTATTCAATACAAAACGCAAGCGGGTAATACAATGGCTCACAGTGGCGATGTTGCCACGTCCGCCAACCAGCTCTATCAGCCTGTCTATATCTTGTTGTTTCACTTTGGCCATGATGATGTCCCGAGGTAGTGAGGTGTTATCTGCCAGCAAGGTTATCTTTTAATCTTTTTTACGAAAATGGGAACGTTCCCGAAATAAGGCGACGATCACAATAAACCGTAAAAGAGGGGAGATTACTGTAATGATCCGGGGATAACGATCTGCTGTAGATCGCGGGTTTGGGTGATCTGGCCGATCAGTTGTCTTGCGGCCTGGCGACCGGCTTCGGCGTAACCGGGATCGACGGTAATGATCTCGGGATGGAGGAATTTCATCAGCGGCGTGCTACCGACGCTCGCCAGTTGCAAAGCGCTGTTTTGTTGTTCTTGCAGATATTTACTGGCACCCAAAGCGAGGGTATCGGTGGCGCACAGCAGCGCGGTGGTTTCCGGAGTCAATACTTCGGCCACGTGGTCATAACCTTGTTTCATTGCCAGGCCCGGCAGGACGAAATTCGGTGTTAGCGAGTGGCTTTTACAGAACGCGAGATACGCCTGATGGCGGCGAAAACCGGTAGTGACATCGCTATGGGGAACGCCGAGGAAACTAATCTGGCGGTGGCCTTGCTCATACAGACGAGCCATCAAAATATCGATAGCGCCTTCATCGTCATAACACACCGAAGCAAACCCTTTGGCGTCCCGCGCCATCAGCACCAGCGTCGATTGCCACGGAGCGAGTATTTTCTCATTGATGCCGGTGAAGCCAAACAAAATCACCCCGTCGATATGGCGACGCCTCAGCACGCCTAAATGCTCTTCGACCAGTTTCGGGGAAAACTGGCTTTCCATCATGATCGGATCATAGCCTTGCTCATAGAGCGACGGCAGCAGGGTTTGTACCGCGAGGTTTTCCGATAGCGAATCCAGACGGGTCACAATAATGGCGACCACTTTATCGCTCTGTCCACGCATCGCACGTGCTGACCGGGAAGGGGAAAAACCTTCTTGCTGCATCACCGCTTCCACGCGCTCACGTGTACGCGCACTGACCCCGTTTTCATTATTCAGAACTCGCGAGACAGTGGATTTACCCACACCGCTTAAACGGGCGATGTCTTTGATAGTGAGGCGGCTTTGCATGTGTCGGTTCCTGGCAATCAATTGCTCATTAGAATTAAGGCTAGTCAACGATACCACAACGGAAAAAATCTGGTTTACGTGAGGTTTAGTTTTGTCGGCGTAGAATATCCGCCAGTATCGTAATGACTTTTTCTTTTAACCGGAGGCGACATGGAACCTGATCCCAGTCCAGACCCTGTAACGACAGGAATAATCCGGTAAGACTCCCTTCTTTGAAGCGACTGCCTTACCGGATTGCGTAAGGCAGAGATCTCTCAATTAATGATATCCCTGCTGATGAAAAAATTTGGCCTGCAAGGCAAGGATTAGCCGCGCCTGCACGTCACCAGGTGCCACAACACGTGGCGCCGAGGGACTACTATGCTGTTAAAAAATCTGACCCGGCAGTTGTTTGCACAACTCAGCCGCCACCTGCCTCGTCGCTTGATCCAGCGCGACCTGATGCCGGACGACAATACCATTGCACTTGCGCAAGAGGTTCCCGCTTCGCTGAGCGAATCGTGCCTGAAGTATGCGCACGCATCCGAAGAACAACTGTATCGCGATTTCCACAGCCATCCTGAAGGGCTGAATGCGCGTGAAGTTGAGAGTGCGCTCGAGCAACATGGCTCAAACCAAATCCCGGCGCAAAAGCCATCGCCATGGTGGGTGCATCTTTGGATGTGCTACCGCAACCCATTCAATATTTTGCTCACTATTCTCGGCATTGTTTCTTACTCCACCGAGGATATGTTTGCCGCAGGGGTGATTGCGCTGATGGTGGCGATCGCCACTTTGCTGAACTTCGTCCAGGAAGCGCGCTCCACCAAAGCGGCTGACACGCTCAAAGCAATGGTCAGCAATACCGCCACCGTGCTGCGCGTGGTGGATGAAACGGGGGAAAATGCGTTTATCGAAATCCCTCTCGAAAGACTGGTGCCAGGCGACATCGTTAAACTGGCTGCGGGCGACATGATCCCGGCAGATCTACGTGTTATACAGGCTCGCGATCTTTTTGTCGGCCAGGCCTCGCTGACCGGTGAATCCTTGCCGGTGGAAAAAGTGGCGGTCAGCCGCGACACGTCGCACAACAACCCGCTGGAATGCGACACGCTGTGCTTTATGGGCACCAACGTGGTGAGTGGTACGGCGCTCGCGATGATTATCGCAACGGGTGGTAACACCTGGTTTGGGCAACTGGCCGGGCGCGTGACTCAACAAGAAAGCGAGCCGAATGCGTTCCAGAAAGGCATCAGTCGCGTCAGTTGGGTGCTGATTCGCTTTATGCTGGTGATGACGCCGATCGTCTTGCTGATCAACGGTTTCACCAAAGGCGACTGGTGGGAAGCCGCACTCTTCTCGCTCTCTGTGGCAGTCGGTTTGACGCCAGAAATGCTGCCGATGATCGTTACCTCGACGCTGGCTCGCGGGGCGGTAAAACTCTCTAAACAGAAAGTGATCGTCAAACACCTCGATGCGATTCAAAACTTTGGCGCGATGGACATTCTGTGCACCGATAAAACCGGTACGCTGACGCAAGATCGCATTGTGCTGGAGTCGCACACCGATATTCTTGGTGCGACAAGCAACCACGTTCTGCATACCGCCTGGCTCAACAGCCATTACCAGACCGGGCTGAAAAACCTGCTGGATGTGGCGGTGCTGGAAGGGGTGGATGAAGAGACTGCGCGTCATGCAGCTACGCGCTGGCAAAAAGTGGATGAGATCCCGTTCGACTTTGAGCGCCGCCGCATGTCAGTGGTCGTCTCCGAACAACCGCAAGTGCATCAGCTGATCTGCAAAGGCGCCTTGCAGGAGGTTCTCAACGTCTGCTCACAAGTGCGTTACGGTGATGAGATCGTGCCGCTCAGCGAAACCTTGCTGGCACGTATTCGCCGTGTGACGGACGATCTTAACCGTCAGGGATTGCGTGTGGTGGCAGTGGCGAGCAAAGTCCTGCCTGCACGCTGTGACGATTACGGTCGTGTGGACGAATCGGATCTGATTCTCGAAGGTTACATCGCGTTCCTCGATCCACCGAAAGAAACCACGGCACCTGCGTTGAAAGCGCTGAAAGCCAGCGGCATTGCGGTGAAAATCCTCACCGGTGATAGCGAGCTGGTGGCGGCGAAAGTGTGCCGCGAAGTGGGGCTGGATGTCGGTGAGCTGGTCACTGGCAGCGACATCGAAAACATGAATGACAAAGATCTCGCGGCACTGGCGTTGCGCACCACACTATTTGCGCGCCTGACGCCAATGCACAAAGAACGTATTGTGCGCCTGTTGCGGGGCGAAGGGCATGTGGTCGGCTTTATGGGCGACGGCATTAATGACGCACCCGCATTGCGTGCGGCAGACATCGGGATTTCCGTCGATGGCGCGGTCGATATTGCGCGTGAAGCCGCAGATATCATCTTGCTGGAAAAGAGCCTGATGGTGCTGGAAGAAGGGGTGATTGAAGGGCGCAGAACCTTCGCTAACATGCTGAAATACATCAAAATGACTGCCAGTTCTAACTTTGGTAACGTGTTCAGCGTGCTGGTAGCGAGCGCCTTCCTGCCGTTCTTGCCGATGCTGCCGTTGCACTTACTGATTCAGAACCTGCTGTACGATGTGTCCCAGGTGGCGATTCCGTTCGATAACGTCGATGACGAGCAAATCCAGAAACCACAACGCTGGAACCCGGCGGATTTAGGGCGCTTTATGGTGTTCTTCGGGCCGATCAGTTCTATCTTCGATATTCTGACGTTCTGCGTAATGTGGTGGGTGTTCCAGGCAAATGTGCCGGAAGCGCAAACGCTGTTCCAGTCTGGCTGGTTCGTGGTCGGGTTACTGTCGCAAACATTGATTGTGCATATGATTCGTACCCGTCGCATTCCATTCATTCAGAGCCGTGCGGCCTGGCCGTTACTGGTAATGACGCTGGTGGTGATGGTTGTCGGGATTGGTCTGCCGTTCTCGCCACTGGCAAGCTACCTGCAACTCCAGGCGCTACCGCTGAGCTACTTCCCATGGCTGATTGCGATCCTTGCCGGATACATGACGCTGACGCAGTGCGTGAAAGGGTTCTATAGCCGCCGTTACGGCTGGCAGTAAATACCCATCATCCTTCAAGCTGCAGCGGCGTTGGCTGCAGACGCTCACCCCAGTCACTTACTCAAGTAAGCTCCTGGGGGTTCTCGTCCTGGCCGCCTTGCTGCAACTCGAATGCTAATGGGCATAGTAAATATCAGCGGGATGTGATCTGCATCCCGCGTTTCCCGCCCATAATCTTGATGAATATTTCTACACGTGTTACCAGATTGTTTTTGCTTTTTTCTGGCCCGTCACTGTTAAAGGAATATTCATGTTTAAATCAATTCGTTTGAGCCTGCTGGCGGGTTGCATCGCTGCAACTTGTCAGGCTTGGGCGGCACCGGCAGGCGATTTGCCGCTGATGCCCTGGCCGCAGCAGGTCGATCGCCCTTCAGCGGAAGGGACGCTGGTTATCGATAATGCCATTTCCATAAAAATCACTGGCGACAAACTGCCTGGTGCCACCGAACGCTGGCGTCAGCGCATTTCCCGGCAAACTGGCTGGCAGCTACAACCGGCACAAACCAACCCTGCAAAACCCACCATCGACATTCAAATCAAACAAGCGGTTGCTCCACTCCCTAAACTCGACAGCGATGAAAGCTACGAATTAAGCGTTACCGCAGACGGTGTGAAACTGACGGCGAATAGCCGTTTTGGTGCCTTGCGCGGCATGGAAACCTTATTACAGCTGATTCAAAACGGCCCAGAAAACACCGCCATCCCGTTTGTTGCGATTAAAGACCAGCCGCGCTTCCCGTGGCGTGGGTTGCTCCTCGACTCCGCTCGTCACTTCATGCCAGTCAACGATATTCTGCGCCAGTTGGATGGCATGGCCGCCGCGAAAATGAACGTCTTTCACTGGCATTTAACCGACGACCAGGGCTGGCGTTTTGCCTCAACCGCCTATCCAAAATTGCAGCAACTGGCCAGCGATGGGGACTTTTACACCCAGGCACAGATGAACGAAGTGGTGCGCTATGCAACATCGCTCGGTATCCGCGTGGTGCCAGAAATGGATCTTCCAGGGCACGCTTCAGCCATTGCTGTGGCCTATCCGGAATTAATGAGCGCGCCGGGGCCGTATCAAATGGAACGCCATTGGGGCGTGTTAAAACCGCTGCTGAACCCGACCAACGAAGCCGCCTATAAATTTGTTGATACGCTGATTGGTGAGCTGACCGCAATTTTCCCGGACAGCTATCTGCACATCGGTGGTGATGAAGTTGATGACTCACAGTGGAAAGCTTCGCCAGAAATTCAGGCGTTTATGAAGCAGCATAATTTGGCCGACACCCACGCTTTGCAAACTTACTTCAACCAACGGCTGGAAAAGATCCTCGAAAAACATCATCGCCAGATGATGGGCTGGGATGAGATCTACCATCCGGATCTGCCGAAAAATATCCTGATCCAATCATGGCAAGGGCAGGACGCACTTGGTGCTGTGGCAGCCAACGGCTACAAAGGGATCTTGTCGACCGGCTTCTATGTTGATCAACCGCAGGCGACCGCTTACCACTATCGCAACGAGATCCTGCCGCAAGGGTTGAACGGTATCGACAAAATTAGCGAATCCGACAGCGCCCAAAGCTGGTTCTTCAGTATGCCGCGTCTGAAAGGCAGTGCCGTAGAAGGGAGTTTCACCCTGGTGAGTGGCCAAAGCGGGTGGCGTGGGTTTATCGATTTTAAAGGAAAGTCCCGTCGTGCGGTGCGTGATGTTGACTGGTTGAGCCCGACTCAGGTGACTTTTACCGTCGATACCTGGATGGGGGAAACCCGCCCGGTATTAACGCTTGATAAAGACAAATTGAGCGGCTATTTGCTGGTGGGCAACGTACGTTATCCGGCAACTGGCCAGAAACTGGATGATGTGCCAGACGGCATCCAGCCTGTGGTGCCAACGCCTGAACAGATGAACAATATTCTGGGTGGCGAAGCGGCGCTGTGGGCTGAAAACGTGATATCGCCATTGCTGGATATCAAGTTGTGGCCACGGACTTTTGCGGTGGCAGAGCGTTTATGGTCGACGGAAGACGTGAAAGATGTCGACAATATGTACCAGCGTATGCAGGCGATCGACGCCTGGTCGACCGTTTCTGTGGGTTTGCAGCAGCACGCAGCGGCAGTGCGGCAAATGACACGCCTGGCGGGGACGGCGGAGATTATGCCGTTGCAAATTCTGGCTCAGGCGGTTGAACCGGCGCAGTACTACACGCGCCAGCATCTGAAATTCCAGGCCGGAAACTATCATCACTTTGAGCCGCTAAACCGTTTTGCTGATGCGTTAGGTGCGCAAAGCAGCTAGGTGCGTGCGCTGGATATGTGGGTCGATAAACTGATTGCTGACCCGGAAGATAACAACAGTGTCGATTCCCTGCGCCATACCTTTGCGCGCTGGCAAAGTAACACGCCGGATGTGCTGGAGTTGATCGACGGTAATTATCAGCTCAAGGCGCTAAAACCGGTGGCGGAAAACGTCGATAAACTGGCGGGAATAGGGCTGCGTCTGACGGATTTGGTGGCTAGACAGGGCACGCTGAGCGCTGATGAAGTTCAGGGGATTCAGAAACAGCTCGATGATGCAGCACAAACGCAAGATGAAGTGGTGATTGCGGCGGTGTATCCGTTGCAAAAATTATTGCGGGCGAGTGTGAAACCGTAATTATTTAAAAGGCCGCGTTTGCGGCCTTTTGACTGAAACGTTAGCGGCGAATCGCAATCGCTTCGATTTCAATCTTCACATCTTTAGGCAGACGAGCCACTTCCACGCAAGAACGCGCCGGGAAAGAAGCTTTATGCTCATTAAAGAAGGCTTCGTAAGTCGCATTCACGGTAGCGAAGTCGTTCAGGTCTTTAACGAAAACGGTGGTTTTCACGATATCGCCCACTTTCAGGCCAGCCGCTTCAACAATCGCCTGCACGTTTTCCAGAGACTGACGCGCTTGCGCTGCTACGTCTTCCGGTACGGTGCCAGTTTTTGGGTTCACTGGGATCTGACCTGAAGTGATAATCATGCTGCCCAGGTCTACACCCTGAACATATGGGCCGATAGCTGCAGGTGCGTTTTCGGTGCTGATAATACGAGACATATTAATTCCTTCAATAAAGTTCGTAGATGCTTGAGTCGTGGATGGCGTTTATCCATCCTACAAACAAAAAGCTCCCGTCCATTATAGGGACGAGAGCTTAAGCGGCAATGATTAATCAGCCAGCACAACGTAATGTGCGAACTCCTTCTCACAATATTTGCATTTGAGGCTGATGCTTTCGTCGCGCTTTTTCACTGCGAATGAAGAATGAACAGGTTCGCTGCGGCTGATGCAGTTGGTATTCGGGCAAACCAGCACTTTATCAATACGTGAAGGCAGGCTTGGTTTGCTTTTGCCGACCACTTCATATTCATCAATACGGTTGACGGTGGCATGCGGTGCATACAGCGCCAGTTGGTTAACTTGTTCGTCCGTCAGGAAGGTATTTTCTATTTTAATCAGGTCTTTACGGCCCTGTTCGCGAGAAGGCAAGTTCAGGCCAATAGTGATGCGCTGGTCGGTTTCCGTTAACTGGAAGAGAGTCAGCAGCTTAAAGCCTACCAGGGCAGGAATATGATCGATAACCGTGCCGCGTTTAATCGCTTCCACTTGTAATTTGTTGTCGTGTGTCATCTTAATCTTCCTCTCACTCAAACCAGTTCAGGTTGCAAAACTAACGCCAGCAGAGCCTGGCGGGCATAAATACCGTTGCCTGCCTGCTGGAAATACCAGGCGTGGGATGTTTTGTCGACATCAGTCGTAATTTCATCAATGCGTGGCAGCGGGTGCAGGACTTTCATGTTTTCGCGAGCATCGACCAGATCGGCCGCGCGCAGCACAAACTGTGCCTTCACGTTGGCGTATTCAGATGGGTCAAGACGCTCTTTCTGGACTCGCGTCATGTACAGAATATCCAGATCGGCGACCACATCGTCGATAGCTTCATGGCAGCTCCAGGCAATCCCTTTTTCATCCAGCATATCGAGAATGTACTTCGGCATCGCCAGCGCATTTGGTGCGATGAAGTAGAAGCGGTTACCTTCAAATTTCGCCAGTGCCTGCGCCAGAGAATGCACGGTGCGGCCATATTTCAGGTCACCGACCATCGCGATGTTCAGGTTTTCCAGACGGCCCTGCGTTTCCTGGATGGTGAACAAATCCAGCAGCGTTTGAGTTGGGTGCTGGTTGGCACCGTCACCAGCATTCAGCACCGGAATGTTGCCAGAGAATTCAGTCGCCAGGCGTGCAGCCCCTTCTTGCGGGTGCCGCATGACGATGGCGTCAACGTAAGTGCTGATCACCGAAATGGTATCGGCCAGCGTTTCGCCTTTTTTACCCAGCGACGTGTTGCTGCTGTCCGAGAACCCGACAACTGACGCGCCGAGGCGGTGCATTGCGGTTTCAAAAGAGAGGCGTGTACGCGTTGAAGCTTCAAAGAAACAACTGGCAACAACGATATGCTTTAACAGTTCCGGCTGCGGGTTGGCTTTCAGTTTTGCCGCGGTCGCGAGCACTAGTTCAAGCTCTTCACGACTGAGATCGTTTATGGAAATGATATGTTTTTGATATAGGGGGTTAGCCATGGTTATCTCCTGCTCTCGGGCGTCGGGCAAAAAAAAAGGCCCCTCAACGAGGGGCCTTTGGAATTGATTGAAGCAACGGAAAGAAAAACAGATTCGCGCCGTCTTTTAGACGACGTGGTGTGGCAATTTTTTGAACACACTTGACCATGCTTCCTCCCGGCAAATTGTGGCGCATTATACGCGTGTAAGGGGACACTTCAAGCGATTAATTCACATATTTTAGCTATTCGCAATCGGTTGCTGTGGATACTTACCCGCTATAAATGCGCCAGTGATTTGTTCAATCACACACCGGTTTTACGCAGTTCAAAACGCGGAGAGATAAGGCCATATAGTGTCCAGCCGAGGAAAGTCACGATGGCACCATACATCATCGCTTCTTCACCGGAAGAATACAGAGCGTAGAAGCTATACATCGCGCCAATGAATGCGAAGATGTTGGCAAGACGCGCTTTACTCGGTTCCACTTTCGCCACTTTCTGGATAATGACCAACGCCGCCATCGACAGGATGTAAGGGATAATATTGGTCACTACGGCCAGGTTAACCAGCACGTTGAACTGTTTGTTCAGCGATGGGCTGATGGTCATCAAAGACAACACTGACTGGATGATAACGATAACGATCATCCCTTTCACTGGTGCTTCTGCTTTGGTTAATTTAGAGAAAACTTTCGGGAAATAACCTTCGTCAGCAGAAGATTTGAATACTTGAGCGATAGTGAACTGCCAGCCCAACAGTGAACCTACGCAGGACATAATCATCAATGCCATGATGATTTTACCGACGCCAGGGGTAAACATCTGAGCAAAGGCTAAACCAAACGGAGCGGTTGAGTTTGCCAAATCCATGTTTGGCACAATACCGGCGATCACGTTAGTCGAAATAATGTAGATAACCGCAGCGCCCAGCGTCCCGCCTAATACGGCGATAGGTACGTTACGCTCTGGGTTTTCAACAACATCGGTGTTTGCACAGGCAGATTCTAAACCCAAGAAGGCCCACAGCGTCATGGCGATAGAAGAACCGATGGCTTCAAAAACAGGAAGATGATGCGGGTTCCAGGAGGCCACATACATTGATGGACTGAACCAGAACCAACCAATGATTGAGATGCCCAGTACAGGAATAATTACGCCCCAAACGGTCACGCCACTAATACGCCCGGTAATGCGTGCACCGCCAAAGTTTGCAACTGTCGCCAGCCACAACACCCCGATGGTTGCAATACAAATTCCGATTGGCGATAACGTGGCATCCAATAATTCGGTGCCGTAACCCACTGCAGAAATCGCAATCGCGACGTTGGCAATGAGTAATGAAACCCCGTAAGTGTAGTTCGCCATGAAGTTACCAGATTTGCCAAAGGCATATTCTGCGTAACCGCCCATGCCACCTGATTTGCGGCTGAACATCCCACATTTAGCGAAGGCGTAAGCCAGGGCCATCGAGCCCAATGCCGTCACTAACCATGAAACGATTGAAAGTGTGCCCACTTCCGCTAATTTGGTCGGCAACATGATGATCCCTGATCCCATCATGTTAACTGCTGTCAAAATTGTGAGCTGAACGACGCCCATTTTGTTGCTGCCCTTAGACGTACTCATAATCTGTTCCTTTAATAAACTTGAGTTGTGAAGAACCGAAAAATCACGGTTCTTCACTGTTTCTTTTTATGGGAAAATCAGTTTTTGCCAGTAACGCTGACGCCTGCTGATTTCAGATTTATTGTTTAATAACATAGCCATAAGCGCGTTTTTTACGGTCATCATCCAGTTTGATATAGACACCCTGTAATTCAGGAGCAAAGCCTGGTAACAGATTGATCCCTTCTTCCAGCGCCAGGAAATAACGCTGCACAGAACCGCCCCAGATTTCGCCTGGAACCACACATAAAACACCTGGAGGATATGGCAGAGCACCTTCAGCAGCGATGCGGCCTTCAACCTGAGATAACGCCACTAATTCAACGTTACCGCGCACAAACTCAATGTTTGCCTGTTGAGGATTCATCACGACTTTCGGGAAGTGGTCTTTACGGAACATCTCTTTTTGCAGCTGTTTGACGTTATGGCTGACGTACAAATCGTGCATTTCCTGGCACAACTGACGGATGGTGTAGCCCTGATAGCGTTCTTCGTAGGTTTTATAGATTGATGGCAGAACTTCAGATAACGGCGCATCTTCTTCAATCAGGCGCTCAAAACGGGAAATTTGAGCAACAAGATGCTGCATTTTTGCCATGTCTTCGGCAGGTGTCATCAGGAACAGAATGGAGTTGAGGTCGCATTTCTCCGGGACAATGCCGTTCTCGCGCAGGAAGTTGGCGAGGATAGTCGCTGGTACGCCGAAGCTATCGTATTCACCGGTCTGAACGTTGATACCCGGAGTGGTCAGCATCAGTTTGCATGGGTCAACGAAGTATTGGTGCTCGGCGTAGTTATCAAATGAGTGCCAGCGTTCGCCTGGGATGAAGTTAAAGAAGCGCAGGTCGTTTGCCATGGTTTCGGTATCAAACTCTTCCCACTTACGGCCATCAATAGTTTCTGGTACGAACGGACGAATATGTTTGCAGAGTTTTAACAGCAGCTTGCGGGTCTCAATCCCGACTTTTACGCAGTCCATCCACATACGTTTACCGCTTTCGCCTTCATGCATTTTGGCGTTAACGTCAAGGGCGGCAAACAGCGGATAGAACGGGCTGGTGGAAGCGTGCATCATAAACGCATTGTTCATACGCTTATGATTGACATAGCGATCTTGCCCTTTGATATGCTTGTCTTTTTTATGAATTTGCGAAGTCTGAGAGAAGCCAGCTTGCTGTTTATGTACGGATTGTGTGACCAGAATGCCTGGGTCATTTTCATTTAATTCAAGCAGCAGAGGTGAACAGTCGTTCATCATCGGAATGAATTGCTCATAACCTACCCATGCAGAATCAAACAGGATGTAGTCACACAGATGACCAATCTTATCAACGACCTGGCGTGCGTTATAAATAGTGCCGTCGTAAGTGCCCAACTGGATAACGGCCAGGCGGAATGGACGTTTCTCAGCACCTCGATTTGGTGCAACTTCACGCACTAAATCACGGAGATATTTCTCTTCAAAACAGTGAGCATCAATACCACCGATAAATCCGAACGGGTTACGAGCTGTTTCCAGATAAACTGGTGTAGCGCCCGCCTGAATCAATGCACCATGGTGGTTGGATTTATGGTTATTACGGTCAAATAACACCAGATCGCCCGGTGCCAGTAATGCGTTCAACACCACTTTGTTAGAAGAAGAAGTCCCGTTTAAGACAAAGTAGGTTTTATCAGCGTTAAACACTTTCGCTGCGTGCATCTGTGCAGTACACGGAGCGCCTTCATGGATCAGTAAATCACCCATGGAGACGTCAGCATTACAAAGGTCAGAGCGGAAAAGCGTTTCACCAAAGTAATCAAAGAATTGGCGTCCAGCCGGGTGACGGCGGAAGAATTGGCCGCCCTGGTGTCCCGGGCAGTCGAAGGCAGCATTACCCTGCTGCACATATTCCACCAGGCTGCCAAAGAACGGTGGTAGCACTTCTTTTTCATATTTAACCGCTGCGGCTTCCAGCTGTTTGCCATAGAAATCCACATTTCCATCGCACAGTTCAAACACGCCAGTAACGCGAGGTAGCACTTCGGCTGGTAACTCTTCTTCGCAGCAAACGGCGACAAAGATTGGAATACCAAAACCCGTCTGTTCAATGGTATCTAACATACCTGATGTTGCATCTTTTACGGAAATGACGGCGGCCGACACATCAGTAAAATTAGTATTTGTTATCTCGACGATTTCACGTTCGGTACTAAAGCATTCAGTCGCGCTGGTATTAACTGCTATTTTTAATTTTTCCATTTTGACTTTGTTCTCTTGTATTTTGAATAATTGAAATTTTGGTATGACATGGTCGTCAGATATTCCCCACAGGGAATCCGATGTTTATTATTTTTTTAAAGACAATAACTACCCGCAATAATTCTTATTATTGAATTACTGATATGAGTCGATATATGTCAGGTGATTGATTCACCGGATTGGCTAAAAGCTAATTTGGATAGTCAAATGCCATACGCAAAACGAAAGATAATAGTATCTATATTCAACAGCTTACTTTATTTATCAGTGTTTAGAGACAAGCAGGCACGAGTATCCACAAAAGCAGATGCCGTGGGGGAGGGGTTTACTTAGAGTTGAAAAGATGAAAATCAAAACAGCTACGGTGTATTAGCATCATAATATGCGTAACACGTCGTATGTGTGGCATGGATTTATTATTGTTTTCCATTTCTCTATTTCCTTATATGGTGGGAAATCGAGGTCATTGTAATCATGAGAAGATATAAAACTGTGACATTTGTCACTAATGGTTTTAGTGTTAAAAATAAAACAATGTTTTTATTTAAGTCAAATGAATAAAATATCGTTTATCAGGGTTGCTGAAATGTGAAGTTATTATTATGCGAGTGGTGAGTATTAAATAAATAGCCACGAAGCATCAGGAACATTCGCACCCATTATTGAAAATGAACCCCGTAAAGCATCATGGGTGATAACAAGATGAAATCTTAATGTTAATCGTTTGTCACAATGGTAGATTTTCATGATCTACATAATGATTCATTTTTTATATCTGTTTTCGCATGTTTATTCACTCAAATTATCTAAGCAATAAATGCTGTGTAGTTTGAATTTTATGAAGCATATCTCTGCATGTTGATCGTTTAATGGCTTTTATCTGCTGTTTTTTTCTGTTTACGGTGTCTGGCACCCGCGCTGAAAAAGGTCAAAAACGGTGTAAGTAGAATTTTTTAAGATGCAGCACAGGTTTTCATAAAAAACTCGTAGCGGTAGAAGATGAATGCTCGTATAAATACCATAATAAAACATCGTTTCAAAAAAAAGGTATCGAACATGATTATTGGCAACATTCATTCTTTGCAATCCTGGCTGCCGGAAGAACTGCGTCAGGCAATTGAACACGTGAAACAACACATCACTCCAGAAACACCACTTGGTAAACATGACATCGACGGTAACCGCCTGTTTATGCTGGTTTCTGAAGATTCCACACAACCAATCGAAGACCGCCCTGCGGAGTTTCACCAGCGCTATCTGGATATCCAGATTGTGATGAAGGGTCAGGAAGGGATGACGTTTAGCTGTCAGCCTGCGGGCGCGCCTGAGACTGACTTGTTGGCGGAAAAAGACATCGCGTTTCTGCCAGAAGGTGTGCAGGAAAAAACCATTATCATGAATGAAGGGGATTTCGTGGTGTTCTACCCAGGCGAAGTTCACAAACCACTGTGCGCGGTGGGCAAACCCGCGCCGGTGCGTAAAGTTGTGGTGAAGATGTTGGTAGGATAAGGGAATTTTCACCCTCACCCTGGCCCTCTCCCTGAGGGAGAGGGGACTGGCTTTCTCCCTCGCCCCTTTGGGGAGAGGGCCGGGGTGAGGGGATGTTACTTAACCAGCGTCGCCACCATCACCGCTTTAATGGTGTGCATGCGGTTTTCAGCCTGAGAGAACACCACGCTGTTTGGCGATTCAAACACTTCATCCGTCACTTCCATGCCACCGTGCAGACCATATTGTTCCGCCATTTGTTTACCAAGTGTCGTTTGGTCGTCGTGGAATGCAGGCAGGCAATGCAGGAATTTCACCTCAGGATTGCCAGTCAGCGCCAGCATTGCGCTATTGACCTGATAATCCCGTAACAGGCTGATACGCTCAGCCCACTTCTCTTTAGCCTCGCCCATCGACACCCATACATCGGTATAAATGAAATCGGCCCCTTTCACGCCCGCGGCAATATCTTCTGTCAGCGTGATATTCCCACCGTTGTGAGCCGCCAGAGCCTGGCATTCTGTCACCAGTTTTTCATCCGGCCAGCATGCTTTTGGAGCCACCAGGCGCAAATTCAGCCCGGTCAACGCGGCAGCTTCCAGCATCGAATTACCCATGTTATTACGCGCATCACCTGCATAAACCAGCGTCATCTGTTGGAAGGTCTTACCGGGCATTTGCTCCTGCATAGTCAGCAAATCTGCCAATAATTGCGTTGGGTGAAATTCGTTAGTCAGCCCGTTCCACACCGGCACACCGGCATACTGCGCCAGCGTTTCAACGATTTCCTGGCCATACCCGCGATACTGAATGCCATCGTACATCCGGCCTAATACGCGAGCCGTATCTTTAATTGATTCTTTATGCCCAATTTGGCTGCCGCTTGAGCCGAGCCAGGTGACTCGCGCGCCCTGGTCAAATGCGGCAACTTCGAAAGAGCACCTCGTACGAGTCGAGTCTTTTTCGAAGATGAGCGCAATATTTTTTCCAGTAAGATGCTGAACTTCAGTGCCTTTTTTCTTGTCACTTTTCAGTTTGGCAGACAGGGCAAGCAATTCTTGAAGTTGTGTAGGGGTGAAATCCAGTAATTTTAGAAAATGTTTTTGATAGAAATGACTCATATTTTCCTCTCATGGCACAAGCCAGTAATTGAATACAAATTCAATTTATATGTATGAATATTCATTTGCAACCCCGAAAGTAAAATCTTTAGCGGGAAAGGTGGAGGCAAACTCAGCCGTGTGTGAAAATAGAAGTATCTGCCGACAAAATTGAGGAAAGGGCCATGGCAAATCCAGAACTGCTGGAAGAGCAACGCGAAGAGACGCGTTTGATTATTGAAGAATTACTGGAAGACGGCAGCGATCCTGACGCGCTGTACACAATCGAGCATCACCTTTCCGCAGACGATTTCGAAACTCTTGAAAAAGCCGCTGTTGAGGCATTCAAAATGGGTTACGAAGTGACTGACCCTGAAGAGCTGGAAGTGGAAGAGGGTGACACCGTTATCTGCTGCGATGTGCTGAGCGAATGTGCGCTGAAAGCTGAACTGCTGGATGAGCAAGTTGAACAACTGCTGAACCTCGCCGAGAAATTCGGTGTGGATTATGACGGTTGGGGCACTTACTTCGAAGACCCGAACGGCGAAGAGGGTGAAGAAGGCGATGACGAAGATTTATTAGACGAAGATGACGACGGCGTACGCCACTAATCTCTTCAGTGCAGCGGCGTAATGCCGCTGCACATCAAGGAAAGACAATAATCCAATATGAACTACCCGCAACTCCTCTCCCCGGTACTCAATTTCCTGCATTGCCCAACGCCTGACGCCTGGATTGAAAAAGCCCGGCAGCCTGAGTATTTACCTCTGTTGCTCACCGACCATCTGGTATGCGAACTCAAAGCGGCGCAAACCGCCATGTTCCTGATTCGTAAATATGTCGCCGATAAGAGTAGCGCGCAGGTTTTACTTGATTGGCTAAAACCTTACGAAGATTTCACTTTCCGTGAAGGCAAAGAACCTGATTTTGTCGCGCTGCATAAAAGCCTGAGTAAAAGCGTGATGCCAAAAACGCAAAACGCCTGGGGTCAGCAACTCATCGACAGCATGGTTTTGTTGATTAAAGAAGAGCTGCACCACTTCTTTCAGGTGCGCGAGATCATGCTCGCTCGCAATATTCCCTACGTTAAAATCACGGCCAGCCGTTATGCCAAAGGCTTACTGAGCGAAACACGTACCCATGAGCCAGTGATGCTGGTGGATAAATTGATTTGTGGGGCGTATATAGAGGCGCGATCTTGTGAGCGCTTTGCTGCACTGGCGCCCCATCTGGATGATGAGCTACAGAAATTCTATTTGTCGCTGCTGCGTTCAGAAGCCCGGCATTATCAGGATTATTTAGCGTTAGCTGAAAAGATTGCTGGTGGGGATATTAGTGAACGAGTGCGTTTCTTTGGTGATATAGAAGCAGCTTTAATTAGCAGCCCGGATAACGAATTTCGGTTTCATAGTGGTGTGCCTGGCGGTCAATCGCTTAAGGCTTGAACAGCAACACGCTTATCGCTAAGGTAAGCGCGTTTTTACCTTCCTGGAAAGTATCATGATAACCATCGCCCTTATTGACGACCACCTCATCGTCCGCTCCGGCTTTGCGCAGCTATTGGGGCTGGAGCCGGACTTTCAGATTGTGGTTGAGTTCGGCTCCGGGCGCGAAGCGCTGGCTGGGCTGCCGGGCCGCGGTGTGCAGGTGTGTATTTGTGACATCTCGATGCCGGATATTTCCGGGCTGGAACTGCTCGGCCAACTGCCAAAAGGAATGGCGACCATTATGCTGTCGGTGCACGACAGTCCGGCTTTGGTGGAGCAGGCTTTAAACGCAGGCGCACGTGGCTTTCTGTCTAAACGCTGTAGCCCGGATGAGCTGATTGCCGCCGTCCGTACGGTGGCGACAGGTGGCTGCTATCTGACGCCGGACATCGCCATCAAACTGGCGGCCGGACGGCAGGATCCGTTAACCAAACGCGAGCGTCAGGTAGCCGAAAAGCTAGCCCAGGGCATGGCGGTCAAAGAGATCGCCACTGAGCTTGGACTATCGCCAAAGACGGTTCACGTCCATCGTGCCAATCTGATGGAAAAACTCGGCGTCAGTAACGACGTTGGGTTGGCTCACCACCTGTTTGATGGATGGTGATGCAACCCTTTTTCTCCCGGTTTATTTCCGTCGTCGCCAGCTTTTTTATCTTCACGGCCAGCTGGTTTTGCCTGTGGAGTATCAGCCTGCATTTGGTGGAACGGCCCGATCTGGCAGTATTGCTATTTCCCTTTGGGCTGCGTTTGGGCCTGATGCTGCAGTGTCCACGTGGTTACTGGCCCGTGTTGCTCGGCGCGGAATGGGTGATGCTTGGCTGGCTGGCGCAGGAAGTGGCTCTGACGCATGTTCCGTTGCTAATGATTGGCGGTGTGCTAACCGTCCTGCCAGTCGCGCTGATTTCCCGCTACCGCCATCAGCGTGACTGGCGCACTTTACTCCGTCAGGGCGGGGCGCTGATTGCCGCCGCACTGTTGCAGTCACTGCCGTGGATCGGGCAAGGACAGGAGACGCTGAACGCGTTGCTGATCACACTGACCGGCGGGCTAACTCTGGCCCCAACCTGCCTTGTCATCTGGCACTACCTCACCAGTACCGTCTGGCAGCCGCTGGGACCTGGATTGGTTTCACAACCAGTAAACTGGCGTGCCCGCCACCTTATCTGGTACCTGTTACTGTTTGTGCTCAGCTTGTGGTTACAGCTCGGGCTACCTGATGAACTTGCTCGCTTTACGCCGTTCTGCCTGGCGTTGCCGATTATCGCCCTTGCCTGGCACTACGGCTGGCAGGGCGCGCTGATCGCGACGTTGATGAATGCCATCGCGTTAATCGCCAGCCAGACCTGGCACGATCATCCTGTGGATTTACTCCTCTCGCTGCTGGCTCAAAGCCTGACCGGACTTCTGCTGGGGGCGGGGATCCAGCGCCTGCGTGAACTTAATCAGTCCCTGCAAACCGAACTGGTGCGTAACCGTCGTCTTGCTGAACGCTTGCTGGAAACCGAAGAGAGTGTGCGGCGCGACGTGGCTCGTGAGCTACATGACGACATCGGCCAGACCATTACCGCAATTCGTACCCAGGCGGGTATTGTGCAGCGACTGGCGCAGGGCAATGACGGGGTCAAGATGGGGGGATTGCACATCGAACAGTTATCCCTTGGGATTTATGATTCGGTACGCCGTCTGCTGGGAAGACTGCGTCCACGCCAGTTGGATGATTTATCTCTGGAGCAGGCAATTCGCTCGTTGATGCGTGAAATGGAGCTGGAAAGTCGGGGCATCATCAGCCATCTCGACTGGCAAATTGACGAACCGCTGCTGAGCGAAAGCCAACGAGTGACACTGTTCCGCGTTTGCCAGGAAGGGTTAAACAACATTGTGAAGCACGCTAGCGCTAGCGCGGTAACGATTCAAGGCTGGCAGCAAGATGAGCGGCTGATGCTGGTGATTGAAGATGACGGCAGCGGCCTGCCTACCGAATCCGGGCAGCAAGGCTTCGGCCTGACGGGCATGTGCGAACGTGTGACAGCGCTCGGTGGAACTCTCAATATTTCCTGCACTTACGGCACTCGCGTAAGCGTAAATTTGCCATTGCGATACACCTAAGGACTGACGATGCTCACTTTTCTGAAAGTCCCCCCGGCGGCTACGCCTGTCAGCGGTAAAGCCGAAATTGACGAGCGCTATCGCTACTGGCGTCGGCACATTCTGGTCACTATTTGGTTGGGTTATGCACTGTTTTACTTCACCCGTAAAAGCTTTAACGCCGCGGCACCGGAAATCCTCGCCAGCGGCGTGATGACGCGTACCGA
Organism: Buttiauxella sp. JUb87; assembly: GCF_004361975.1. Taxonomy (NCBI): domain Bacteria; kingdom Pseudomonadati; phylum Pseudomonadota; class Gammaproteobacteria; order Enterobacterales; family Enterobacteriaceae; genus Buttiauxella; species Buttiauxella sp. JUb87. The sequence continues at coordinate 702,178 of NZ_SNVY01000002.1, read as the reverse complement.
TATCGGCCTGCTGGCGACGTTGTTTTACATAACTTACGGGCTGTCGAAATTTGTATCCGGCATCGTCAGTGACCGATCCAACGCTCGTTATTTCATGGGAACAGGGTTAATCGCAACAGGTATTGTTAACATCCTTTTTGGTTTCTCGACCTCCCTTTGGGCATTTGCCTTGCTGTGGGTATTGAATGCTTTTTTCCAGGGCTGGGGCTCGCCGGTGTGCGCGCGATTGCTAACAGCATGGTACTCACGCACTGAACGCGGTGGCTGGTGGGCGGTATGGAATACTGCGCATAATGTCGGTGGGGCTCTAATCCCGATGGTGGTTGGGGCTGCAACACTGCATTACGGTTGGCGGGTGGGGATGATGATCGCCGGTTCGCTGGCTATTCTTGCTGGGCTATTTCTCTGTTGGCGTCTGCGAGATCGCCCGCAAACCGTTGGCTTGCCACCGATAGGTGACTGGCGGCATGACGAACTGGAAATCGCCCAACAGCAGGAAGGAACAGGGCTGACGCGTCGGGAAATCCTCTACAAATACGTTCTGGGGAATCCCTATATCTGGCTGCTGTCACTGTGTTATGTGCTGGTCTACGTGGTACGGGCGGCGATTAACGACTGGGGTAACCTCTACATGTCAGAGACTCTGGGCGTGGACTTGGTTACCGCCAACTCCGCGGTAACGATGTTTGAGTTGGGTGGGTTTATCGGCGCACTGGTGGCAGGGTGGGGATCGGACAAACTTTTCAACGGCAACCGCGGGCCAATGAATCTGATATTTGCCGCCGGAATTTTGCTTTCAGTAGGCTCGTTGTGGCTGATGCCATTTGCCAGCTACGTCATGCAGGCGGCCTGCTTCTTCACCACTGGTTTCTTTGTGTTTGGCCCGCAGATGCTTATCGGCATGGCGGCGGCGGAGTGCTCCCACAAAGAGGCCGCGGGGGCCGCTACCGGCTTCGTGGGCTTGTTCGCCTATCTCGGGGCATCACTCTCTGGATGGCCGCTGGCGAGGGTTATCGACATTTGGCACTGGAACGGTTTCTTCGCCGTAATCGCCATCGCCGCGGGGATCTCTGCACTGCTGTTGCTGCCATTTCTTAACGCCCAGTCCCCACGCACCTGCAGCGAAGCGTGATGCATCTCACCTTTTTACCTCGAATGGCGCAAAACTAAGAAATTTTCCAGGTTTCCCCTGGAAGCCATCTCAGGCCAAAGCTGCTGCTGATTTTTACAATACCTGCTATCACGCAGGTTTTTAAATCAGGAGTAATCCATGCTGGCCTTATTAAACCAGGTGCGCAAGCCGACCCTGGATCTGCCGCTCGATGTACGGCGCAAGATGTGGTTCAAACCGTTCATGCAGTCTTATCTGGTAGTTTTTATTGGCTACCTGACCATGTACCTGATCCGTAAGAACTTCAATATTGCGCAGAATGACATGATTTCGACCTACGGGCTGAGCATGACGCAACTGGGGATGATCGGCCTGGGCTTTTCCATCACCTACGGCGTGGGCAAAACCCTGGTTTCCTACTATGCAGATGGCAAAAACACTAAGCAATTCCTGCCGTTTATGCTGATCCTCTCCGCAATCTGTATGTTAGGTTTTAGCGCCAGTATGGGAGCGGGTTCTGTCAGCCTGTTTATGATGATTGCCTTCTACGCCCTGAGCGGCTTCTTCCAAAGCGCGGGTGGTTCGTGCAGCTATTCCACCATCACCAAATGGACGCCTCGCCGTAAGCGTGGAACCTACCTGGGGCTGTGGAATATCTCCCATAATCTGGGCGGTGCTGGCGCGGCGGGTGTGGCGCTGTTTGGCGCGAACGTCCTGTTCGACGGTCACGTGATTGGCATGTTTATCTTCCCGTCCATCATCGCGTTGGTTGTTGGCTTCATTGGCCTGCGATATGGCAGCGACTCCCCTGAATCTTACGGCTTGGGTAAAGCTGAAGAGCTGTTCAGCGAAGAACTCAGCGAAGAAGATAAAGTGACCGAAGATGAGTCGATGACCAAATGGCAGATCTTCGTTGAATACGTGTTGAAGAACAAAGTTATCTGGTTGCTATGCTTTTCCAACATCTTCCTCTACGTGGTGCGCATTGGCATCGATCAGTGGTCTACGGTTTACGCCTTCCAGGAGCTGAAGCTCTCTAAAGAAGTGGCGATTCAGGGCTTTACTCTGTTTGAAGTGGGGGCGTTGGTCGGCACATTGCTGTGGGGCTGGCTGTCGGATCTGGCGAATGGTCGCCGTGCGCTGGTCGCCTGTGTCGCACTGGCATTAATTATCGCTACCCTCGGCGTTTATCAGCACGCCAGCAACCAGTATGTCTACCTGACATCACTGTTCGCGCTGGGCTTTCTGGTGTTTGGCCCGCAGTTGCTGATTGGTGTAGCGGCGGTCGGTTTCGTTCCGAAAAAAGCCATCGGCGCGGCCGACGGAATTAAAGGAACCTTTGCTTATCTTATCGGTGACAGTTTCGCTAAATTGGGGCTGGGGATGATTGCCGATGGTACGCCAATCTTTGGCCTGACCGGCTGGGCAGGGACTTTCGCTGCACTGGATGCTGCTGCTATTGGCTGCATTGTACTGATGGCGATGGTCGCGATAATGGAAGAACGCAAAATCCGCCGCGATAAACGCATTCAGCGTTTAGCTACCCAGTAATAGTTGACAGTAATAGTTGAAGGGTTTGCTGGATCTAATGGATTCAGTAAACCCGTTTTCGAAGGGTTACAGAGACTTAATCATCCGCACTTCGCAATCCACGTGTCCAGTACAGCCAAGTGGTTCAGAAATATGTTCAAAGCCCAGGCGCTCATACAGTGCAATCGCTTCGGTCAGAAACGCAGTGGTTTCCAGATAGCAGCGTTTAAAACCCTCTTCGCGGGCGAAATCCATCGCCTGTAACGCCAGACGTTTTGCCAGACCTTTGCCACGAACCACCGGCAGGAAATACATCTTCTGCAATTCACAAATATCCGGCTCGCTACACATTAAAGGTGCGACACCTCCGCCACCGACCACTTTGCCATCCATTTCTACAATCCAGAAAGCATGCCCAGGTTGGCTATAAACCTGAAATAGCTCGTCCAGATTGGGATCGGCCACCGTGTAGCCTTTATCGGCAGTTAAACCATATTCAGCAGAGACTTCACGGATAACACGGGCAATAGCCGCATTATCGTGGGGGGTTATCCGGCGCAGAGCGATTTCAACCGGAGCTTCGATATTCATAAATTAGCTCGTGATTTATTAAAGAATATTCCGATTTAATAGCACTCCCCTCAGGAGGGTGCAAGCGTATAAAAAAGGCCGAGAAATTTCCCCGGCCTTTTAACTTTCAACCAACCTAATTACAGCGCGGCAATCGTCGCTTTCTGTTCAGTCAGTTTCACTTTAGCTTCGCCACAAGCAGCCAGACGTTCGCGTTCTTTCGCGACAACAGCTTCAGGCGCGCGTGCCACAAAGCCTTCGTTAGACAGCTTGTTTTCGATGGCTGTAATTTCAACATCCAGCTTCGCCATCTCTTTATCCAGACGTGCAAGTTCAGCCGCTTTGTCTACCAGACCCGCCATAGGGATCAGCAGCTCTGCACCTTCGATGATTTTAGTCACGGAAACCGGGCCTTTATCATCAGCAGGCAGCAGGGTGATGCTTTCCAGGCGCGCCAGGTTTTGCAGGAAGGTACGGTTCGCATTAACGCGACGTTCCGCTTCTGCACTGACGTTGCGCAGCAATACTGGCAGTGGTTTACCCGGAGAGATGTTCATCTCAGCACGAACGTTACGCACTGCGGTGATTGCCAGCTTCAGCCACTCGGTATCGGCAAACGCAGCTTCATCGTCCTGTGCGCTGTTATACGCCGGGAACGGTTGCAGCATGATGGTATCGTCGGTGATGCCTTTGAAGGTTTTCACGCGCTGCCAGATGGTTTCAGTGATGAATGGAATGATTGGATGCGCAAGACGCAGCAAACCTTCCAGCACGTTAATCAGCGTATTACGCGTGCCGCGCAATTCCGCTTCAGAGCCACTGTTCATGACCGGTTTGGTCAGCTCCAGATACCAGTCACAGAACTGGTTCCAGGTGAATTCATACAGAATGTTGGCAGCAATATCAAAGCGATAGCTGTCCAGCGCTTCACGGTACGCTTTCACCGTGCGGTTGAATTCCGCCAGAATCCAGCGGTCTGCCAGAGACAGAACCATTTCGCCGCCGTTAAAGCCGCAATCCTGGTCTTCGGTATTCATCATCACGAAACGGCTGGCGTTCCACAGCTTGTTACAGAAGTTACGGTAACCTTCCAGGCGCTTCATGTCCCAGTTGATATCGCGACCGGTAGAAGCCAGTGCAGCCAGCGTAAAGCGCAGTGCATCGGTGCCGTGTGGCTCAATGCCGTTCGGGAATTGCTTCTCGGTACGCTTACGGATTTTCTCAGCCAGTTGTGGCTGCATCATGTTACCGGTGCGTTTCTCAAGCAGGTCTTCCAGGGAAATACCGTCAACCATATCCAGCGGATCGATAACGTTACCCTTGGACTTGGACATTTTCTGCCCTTCGTCATCACGGATAAGACCGGTCATATAGACGGTTTTAAACGGAACCTGTGGTTTGCCGTCTTCATCTTTGATGAAGTGCATGGTCAGCATGATCATGCGTGCAATCCAGAAGAAGATGATGTCAAAGCCGCTGACCATCACGCTGGTCGGGTGGAAGGTGCGCAGCGCTTCGGTGTTTTCCGGCCAGCCGAGTGTGGAGAACGTCCACAGACCGGAGGAGAACCAGGTATCCAGTACGTCTTCGTCCTGGTTCAGAACAACGTCGTCGCTAAGATTGTTTTCAGCACGGACTTCCGCTTCGTTGCGGCCAACGTACACGTTGCCTTCAGCATCGTACCAGGCCGGGATACGGTGGCCCCACCACAGCTGACGAGAAATACACCAGTCCTGAATATCACGCATCCAGGAGAAGTACATGTTTTCGTACTGCTTCGGCACGAACTGAATGTCGCCTTGCTCAACCGCTTCAACCGCGACTTTCGCCAGCGGAGCAGTACGCACGTACCATTGGTCAGTCAGCATTGGCTCGATAACCACGCCGCCACGGTCGCCGTAAGGTACGGTCAGGTCGTGTGGTTTGACTTCTTCGAGCAGGCCCATTTCATCAAACGCCGCAACCACCGCTTTACGCGCGGCGAAACGTTCTAATTTCTGGAACTGAGCCGGGATTTCGTTGCTATACACATCGGCTTCTTCGCCGTTGGTATCAAACACTTCTGCCGTTTCGCGGATATCACCGTCGAAGGTCAGAATGTTGATCATTGGCAGGGCGTGACGACGGCCAACTTCGTAGTCGTTAAAGTCGTGTGCAGGCGTGATTTTCACGCAGCCGGTGCCTTTTTCCATGTCGGCGTGTTCGTCGCCAACAACTGGAATGCGGCGGTTAACCAGCGGCAGCACCACAAATTTACCAATCAAATCTTTATAACGCGGATCTTCCGGGTTCACGGCCACGCCAGTATCACCGAGTACGGTTTCTGGACGGGTGGTCGCAACAACCAGGTAATCTTTGCCATCAGCGGTTTTCGCGCCGTCAGCCAGCGGATAACGCAGGTGCCACATGGAACCTTTGGACTCGCGGTTTTCCACTTCCAGATCGGAAATTGCCGTGCGCAGTTTCGGGTCCCAGTTTACCAGGCGCTTGCCGCGATAAATCAGGTCTTCTTTGTACAGGCGAACGAACACTTCTTTCACCGCGTTGGACAGGCCTTCATCCATGGTGAAGCGTTCGCGCTCCCAGTCAACTGAGTTGCCGAGACGACGCATCTGACGGGTGATGGTGCCACCAGACTCTGCCTTCCACTGCCAAATTTTCTCGATAAAGGCGTCGCGGCCATAGTCGTGACGTGTTTTCCCTTCTTCGGCGGCAATTTTGCGCTCAACGACCATCTGGGTCGCGATGCCGGCGTGGTCAGTCCCCGCCTGCCACAGAGTATTTTTACCCTGCATGCGCTGGTAACGAATCATGGTATCCATGATCGTTTGCTGGAAGGCGTGACCCATATGCAAGCTGCCGGTAACGTTCGGCGGCGGGATCATGATGCAGAAGCTTTCCTGGCTGGTATCGCCATTTGGCTTAAAGTAGCCCTGCTGTTCCCAGTGCTCGTAAAGCGGCTGTTCGATATCTTGCGGGTTATATGTCTTTTCCATTGTCTGCTATGTCGTTCCCGGCGGGGTATGAGTCGCCGTAGTCAAGTGGAAACCAGCAACGCGATATGCTTTATAGCGATCGCGGGCCAGTTGTTTTTGAGTGTCTTCGTAAGGTACGAAGTCTATCACTTCATGGAAAGCGGTGGCAAAATCTGCGAACTGTGGCAACAGGCTAATCAGCACATCGCGGGCTGAACTCCCACGCCGCTGCGGCCAGGCCAATTCCACTGGGGCACCGTAACGCGGGCCTTCACCGGCAAGATTATGCGGTACAAACGCGTGCGCGTCGCGCTGCCAAAGAGCTTCATCCAGACGGATCGCTTGTTGTTCATCAACACAAGCAATCAGCAGGCGTTTTCCTGCGCGAAAGCTTTCTGCCGCCAGTTCACACACCAACGCTTCAACGGCACTCAACTCACCGGAAGGCGTGTCGTTGTCGAGCAGGTAGAACGTCGCGTTTTTCATTAAGCCAGCTTTTTCTATTGAATATGGACGCCCTCACCCTAACCCTCTCCCCCAGGAGAGGGAACATTCTTTTCACCCTCTCCTGGGGGAGAGGGTCGGGGTGAGGGGGAAACAATCACTCTTCGCCGTTAAACCCTGAACGGTTCAACAGGAATTGCGACAACAGTGCCACCGGACGACCGGTTGCCCCTTTCGCTTTACCTGAACGCCAGGCGGTACCTGCGATATCGAGGTGTGCCCAGTTGTACTTACGGGTAAAGCGCGACAGGAAGCAGGCTGCAGTGATAGCTCCGCCTGGACGGCCACCGATATTTGCCATATCAGCAAAATTGGTTTCCAACTGTTCCTGATACTCATCGGCAATCGGCAGACGCCACGCGCGGTCACCCGCTTGCTCAGAGGCGCTAATCAGCTCATGTGCCAGTGGGTTGTGATTCGACATCAAACCGGTGATGTGATGGCCCAGGGCAATCACACATGCGCCGGTAAGCGTTGCCACATCGATAACCACTTCAGGCTCGAAGCGCTCAACATAAGTCAGCACATCACACAGCACCAGACGGCCTTCCGCATCGGTATTCAATACTTCAACGGTCTGGCCAGACATCGTTGTCAGCACGTCGCCTGGGCGATACGCACGCCCGCCAGGCATGTTTTCACAGCCCGCCAGCACGCCGATAACGTTAATTGGCAGATTCAGTTCAGCCACCATACGCATCACGCCGTACACGGAAGCTGCGCCGCACATGTCGTATTTCATCTCATCCATGCCTTCGGCAGGTTTGATAGAAATACCACCGGAGTCGAACGTCAGGCCTTTACCGACCAGCACGATAGGGCGCACATCCGGTGAATTATTGCCTTTGTATTCGATTACGGACATCAGAGATTCGTTCTGGGAACCATCACCTACTGCGAGGTAAGAGTGCATGCCCAGCTCTTTCATCTGCTGCTCACCGATGACACGAGTGACCACATTTTTGCTGTAAGAATCAGCCAGTTGACGTGCCTGGGAAGCCAGGTATGCCGCGTTACAGATGTTTGGTGGCATATTGCCAAGATCTTTTGCTGCTTTAATACCGGCAGCAATCGCCAGACCATGCTGAATGGCGCGCTCGCCGCTGGTCAGTTCGCGACGGGTTGGCACGTTAAAGACCATTTTACGCAACGGGCGACGTGGCTCGCTTTTGTTGGTCTTGAGCTGATCGAAGCTATACAAGGACTCTTTTGCCGTTTCCACCGCCTGGCGTACTTTCCAGTAAGTGTTGCGGCCTTTAACGTGGAGTTCGGTCAGGAAGCAAACGGCTTCCATCGAACCCGTATCGTTTAGTGTATTGATCGTTTTTTGGATAACTTGCTTATACTGACGCTCGTCCAGTTCACGTTCTTTGCCACAGCCAATCAGCAGAATGCGCTCTGAGAGCACGTTCGGAACATGGTGAAGCAATAAAGTTTGGCCGGCTTTTCCCTCGAGCTCACCACGGCGCAAAAGCGCGCTGATGTAGCCATCGCTGATTTTATCGAGTTGTTCGGCGACCGGGGACAGGCGACGCGGTTCAAAGACTCCCACAACGATGCAGGCACTACGCTGTTTCTCGGGGCTACCGCTTTTTACACTGAACTCCATGCACTACGCTCCTGAATCTTAAAGACAACGACGGTGGCTACAGCTAGAATTACAAGCTTTCGTAACTCATGTCCGCGGTTGCGATGACTTCGTGTTAATCTTACGAGTATGTTTGTACTGTTTTGGCGACGTCAATTAAATCACCCTGTGCCAGAAACATGCTGAGCTTCTTAAGCTTAGCGATGTTTTCGACGACTCAAGAGAATAAATGACGTATAAGCGATGAAACAAGCAATTTTCCTGCAAAAAGACTCGTTTTCACAGGCGTATTTAATGTGATTATCATAAGATATCTGGTTCGGGAGACGTTCAAAAGCCAACTTGCGATCCTCTTCATCCTGCTGCTGATCTTCTTTTGTCAGAAGCTAGTCAGGATTCTTGGGGCAGCGGTTGACGGCGATATTCCGACAAATCTCGTTTTCTCTCTCTTAGGGCTGGGCGTGCCTGAAATGGCGCAACTTATCCTGCCTCTTAGCCTTTTCCTTGGGTTACTCATGACCTTTGGCCGCCTGTATACCGAAAGCGAAATTACGGTAATGCATGCTTGTGGCTTGAGTAAAGCGGTGCTGATCAAAGCTGCAATGATCCTCGCACTCTTTACCGGTGCTGTTGCTACCATCAACGTGATGTGGCTCGGCCCGTGGTCTTCACGCCACCAGGATGCAGTGCTGGCGGAAGCCAAAGCTAACCCAGGCATGGCTGCACTGGCTCAAGGGCAATTCCAGCAAGCGACCGATGGCAACTCAGTGCTGTTCATTGAGAGTGTTAACGGTTCAAGCTTCAACGATGTTTTCCTGGCGCAATTGCGTCCGAAAGGTAATGCGCGTCCATCCGTCGTTGTTGCGGATTCCGGCCATTTGTCACAGCGGCCAGATGGCTCCCAGGTGGTGACGCTCAATACGGGCACTCGTTTTGAAGGCACCGCACTGCTGCGTGATTTCCGTATTACAGACTTCCAGGATTACCAGGCGATTGTTGGGCACCAGTCGGTCGCGCTTGATCCCGATGACTCCAGTCAAATGTACACGCGAGCCTTGTGGGCAAGCGATGCGCCTAACACGCGAGCTGAATTACATTGGCGTCTTACGCTGATAGTGACCGTCTTTATCATGGCATTGATGGTTGTTCCGTTAAGCGTAGTGAACCCGCGACAAGGTCGTGTGCTTTCAATGCTGCCAGCCATGTTGTTGTATTTGGTCTTCTTCCTGCTGCAAACTTCTCTGAAATCGAATGCGGCGAAAGGGAAAATAGACCCAATGCTATGGATGTGGTTGGTTAACCTGGTCTATTTTGCCATCGCAGTGGTGCTCAATGTGTGGGATACGGTGCCGATGCGCCAGCTACGTGCACGCTTTAGCAAAACACGAGGAGCGGCATAAATGTTTGGTGTTCTCGACCGTTATATCGGTAAAACCATCTTCACCACCATCATGATGACATTGTTCATGCTGGTGTCGCTGTCGGGCATTATTAAGTTTGTTGACCAGTTGAAAAAGGCCGGTCAGGGCAGCTATTCGGCGATGGGGGCGGGGATATATACCGTCCTTAGCATTCCAAAAGACATCCAGATTTTCTTCCCGATGGCCGCACTTCTCGGTGCGTTGTTAGGGTTAGGGATGCTGGCACAGCGCAGTGAGCTGGTGGTTATGCAGGCCTCCGGTTTTACCCGCATGCAGATTGCCTTGGCCGTGATGAAAACAGCTATTCCACTGGTGTTGCTAACCATGGCGATTGGCGAATGGGTAGCACCGCAAGGCGAACAAATGGCGCGTAACTACCGTGCGCAACAGATGTACGGCGGTTCTTTGCTGACGACCCAGCAAGGTTTGTGGGCAAAAGATGGCCACAACTTTGTCTATATCGAACGTGTGAAAGGTAACAACGACCTCGCCGGTGTGAGCATTTACAGTTTCAGTAAAGAAAAACGCCTCGAATCAGTTCGATATGCCGCATCAGCACAATACGATGTGGAGCATAAAGTATGGCGACTGTCTCAGGTTGATGAATCTAACCTCACCGACACGAAACAAATTACTGGCTCACAGACGGTTAGTGGCGAGTGGAAAACTAACTTAACCCCAGACAAACTGGGTGTTGTGGCACTAGACCCGGATGCGCTATCGATTAGCGGTCTGCACAACTACGTTAAGTACCTTAAGGCCAGCGGACAAGATGCCGGGCGTTATCAGCTCAATATGTGGAGCAAAATCTTCGCGCCACTCTCTGTTGCGGTAATGATGTTAATGGCACTGTCGTTCATCTTTGGCCCACTGCGTAGCGTGCCGATGGGGGTGAGAGTTGTCACCGGTATCAGCTTTGGTTTTGTGTTCTACGTGCTCGACCAAATCTTTGGCCCTCTCAGCCTTGTGTACAGCATCCCGCCGATTTTGGGTGCGTTGCTACCAAGTGCAACGTTCTTCTTAATCAGTCTGTGGTTAATGATGAAGCGCTCCGGCTAATACCCATCATACTTCAAGCTGCAACTGTGTTGGCTGCACTCACAAACCCCAGTCACTTACTTATGTAAGCTCCTGGGGGTTATGCGGCCCATCCTTGGGCCTTACCCCTTTGGGGACGCTGCAAGCAGCGTTCAAATTTGTTCCAGACAAATTTGTTGTTCTTTTGCCGCCTTGCTGCAACTCGAATTATTTTGGGTATAGATAGTTAACGTGTAGATATTACCGTTTACGCCCCCCCATAATACTGCCCAACACTCCGCGAATAATTTGGTTAGTCACCTGGCGTGCTGCACTCTTGGCCATGGTTTGCACCACACCGTCTTTTTTGCCACCACGCGGCCCTGTGGTTCCAAACAAAATATCCTTCAGTCCGCCAAGAATACCGTCATCTACCGCAACAGATTCGCCTTTTGCAGGCGGTGCATTTTGTTGCTCACCTGCGGCTTGCACACCCTGTTGTAATCGTTCATAGGCGGATTCACGATCGACCGTTTCATCGTATTTGCCGTATAGCGGTGAATGGTTCAGTAACCCGTTACGTTCATCTTCAGTGACAGGCCCCATGCGTGAGCAAGGTGCAATTACCATGGCGCGCTCGACTACCGTTGGGCTGCCTTTTTCGTCCAGCAAAGAAATCAATGCTTCCCCAGTGCCCAGCTCCTGAATCGCTTTCTCAGTATCGAATTTAGGGTTGGCTCGCATGGTTTGTGCCGCCGTTTTTACTGCTTTCTGGTCCTTCGGTGTAAAGGCGCGTAGCGCATGCTGGACCCGATTACCTAACTGCCCCAGTACGGTATCTGGAATATCCGACGGGTTTTGGGAAACAAAATACACCCCAACGCCTTTGGAACGAATCAAACGAATAACCTGCTCGATTTTATCCAGTAGCACTTGCGGCGCGTCGTTAAATAGCAGATGCGCTTCATCAAAAAAGAACACTAGTTTTGGTTTTTCCAGGTCACCAGCTTCTGGTAGTTGTTCATAAATTTCTGAAAGCATCCACAGCAAACTGGCGGCATACAGTTTCGGCATCTGGTACAGCTTTTCGGCAGATAAAATATTGATAATGCCTTTACCGTTGGCATCGGTACGCATCCAGTCTTTAATATCCAGCATCGGTTCGCCAAAGAAATACTCAGCACCTTGTTGTTCGAGCTGTAAAAGCCCACGTTGAATGGCACCGACAGAAGCACTGCTGATATTGCCGTACTGGTTCTGGAACGATTTTGCGTTATCGCCGATGTACTGCGTCGCGGCGCGCAAATCTTTAAAATCGAGCAGCAACAAGCCTTGATCATCCGCAATGCGGAAGATGATTTGTAGCACACCAGACTGTACTTCATTGAGATTAAGCAGGCGGGCGAGTAACAGCGGGCCAAGATCTGAAACAGTCGCCCGTACCGGATGGCCTTTTTCGCCAAAGATGTCCCACAGCACCACCGGGTTTTTGTGCGGTGACCAGTCAGTCACACCAATTTTTGCCAGCCGTGCGAGCAGCTTTTCAGACTCCACGCCTTCTTGTGCAATACCGGTGAGGTCACCTTTCACATCCGCCATAAATACCGGTACGCCAATCTCTGAAAACGACTCAGCCAGCTTTTGTAACGTCACCGTTTTACCGGTGCCGGTCGCCCCGGTTATCAGCCCGTGACGGTTTGCCATGCCGGGCAGTAAATGCAGTTCTTGTTCAGTGGTTCTGGCAATCAGCAGTGGTGCAATCATGATGATTTCCTGTGGCGATATTTCCATAAGCATAGCAAGCGCATACGGAACGTCACCCGCCAAAATCCTGGTTTGCGCAGATCCTCGCAGCAAAGGCTATGCTTTGCATATGTATTACTTATTATTGGGAAGCCATGTCCAGATTCTTCTTTAACGACCGTCAGAAAATGGTCGACGATGCCATCGAAGGTGTGATCATCAGTTCTCGTTTTCGTAATTTGACCCGTTTAGATACCGATCCCGCTATACGTGTGGTGGTACGCAAAGACTGGAATAAGAGCAAAGTGGCGATTATTTCAGGTGGCGGTTCGGGGCATGAACCGGCTCACGCAGGCTTTGTTGGCAAAGGGATGCTAACCGCTGCGGTATGTGGGGACTTGTTTGCCTCGCCAAGCGTGGATGCGGTTTTAAACGCGATTGTTGCGGTCACGGGCGATCGCGGTTGTTTGCTTATCGTCAAAAACTACACTGGCGATCGTCTTAATTTCGGGCTTGCGGCGGAGAAGGCCAAAAAACACGGTCTCAAAGTGGAGATGGTGATCGTTGGCGATGATATTTCGTTGCCCGATAACAAACAGCCACGCGGCATTGCCGGAACGGTACTGGTGCATAAAATTGCGGGCTTTGCCGCAGAACAAGGCAAGTCTTTGAGCGATGTTCGAGACATCGCGCAAAGTGCCTGCGATAGCATTGCCAGCATGGGTGTCGCCATGCAAACCTGCAACCTTCCGGACCAAAATGAAGAAGAAGGGCGCATCAAAGGCGGGCATCTCGAGCTAGGTCTGGGGATTCATGGTGAACCTGGAGCCAGTACACTGGATAGCCAAAACAGCCAGAAGACGATTGCTACTCTGGTGAATCATTTGCGTAAAAAGACCGGCAACGACGCAAGACTGGCAGTGCTGGTTAACAATCTTGGCGGCGTATCGTCTTTGGAAATGGCCATGCTTACCAAAGAGCTGGTGCATTCAGAATTAAAAGACCAGATCGATTATTTGATTGGCCCGGCACCACTGGTCACTGCATTGGATATGAAAGGATTTTCACTGTCCGCTATAGTGCTAAATGATCGTTTTATCAAAGCATTGCATGCAGATGTGGAAACGGCAGGCTGGTGCCCGGTGGTAAAACTCCACGCGATGCCAAAGCGGAAACACAGTGTGATACGTATCGAATCATCGGCGAAGCCGTCAGAAAATGCGGACGTTAAAACGTTGGTGGCGAATATTACGAATACGCTTATCGCACAGGAAAAAGCGTTGAATGCGCTGGATGCCAAAGTCGGAGATGGTGATACTGGCTCCACGTTTGCACAGGGTGCACGCGACATTGCACAGCTTAACGATGACGGCAAACTGCCATTAAATGACCCAGCGGCGCTGCTGGAATTAATCGGCGAACGCCTGGCAACGGTGATGGGTGGCTCAAGTGGCGTACTGATGTCGATCTTCTTCACTGCGAGCGGGCAGCAAGTCGCTAAAAAGCAGCCACTTGTCGATGCCTTGCTATTTGGCCTTGAACAAATGAAACGCTACGGTGGGGCAGAACTGGGTGATCGCACGCTAATTGACGCGTTACAGCCAGCACTGGAAGCATTAAAAAATCAGGATTTGTCTGCTGCAATAGAAGCCGCAGAAGCTGGTGCAGCAGCCACGGCGAAAATGCAGAAAGCTAATGCCGGGCGTTCGTCGTATGTAAACAGCGAGAATCTGAAAGGGGTGAAGGATCCAGGTGCAGTAGCGATTGCCGCAGTATTTGCCGGGATAAAGTAAGTTAGAGCCATTGAACGTGATTTCGCAGGGTGGATAAGCGCCAGCGTCACCCACCATTTTTTCCGATCACGCCTGCCCGCTCAATGCCATCTGCGTTAACCAAAGCCGCGTATCAAACTCCAGTTGGTGATATTGCGGCTCCATATGGCAGCACAGCGAGTAAAACGCCTTGTTATGATCTTTCTCTTTTAAATGCGCCAGCTCGTGCACCACGATCATACGCAAAAAGGCTTCTGGCGCATTTTTAAATACTGTCGCCACGCGAATTTCAGCTTTGGCTTTTAGCTTGTTCCCTTGCACGCGCGACACGGCAGTATGCAAACCCAGCGCATTATTCAGCACATGAATTTTGCTGTCATAAGCCACTTTATTAATCGGCGGCGCATTACGCAGATACTGGTTTTTAATCTCTTGCGTCCAGGCATACAACGCTTTATCGGTAGTGATGTTATGCGTTTCTGGATAGCGTTTTTGCAGTACCTCGCCCAGACGTTGTTCCGCAATCAGCGTGCGAACCTGAGAGAGCAAATGCTCTGGGTAGCCCTGTAAATAAGTTAAATTGCTCATAGTTCTCGCTTGCTCGAAGTCTTTCAAAAGGCAGTTGCGCAGTTTTTGGAAAAAAAAGGGTATACTCACGCCCCCATTCGGGGATTACGCCGAAATTTTACCATCCAGGAGGGCCGATGAGCCAATTAGACAACGGTTTCCGTTCACTGACACTAAAACGTTTTCCAGAAACGGATGACGTTAACCCACTACAGGCGTGGGAAGCTGCCGATGATTATCTTTTGCAGCAACTGGACGAAATCGAAATCAGTGGCCCGGTCCTGATTTTTAACGATAACTTCGGGGCGCTGTCTTGCGTGCTGGCTGAACACAAGCCGTACAGCATCAGCGACTCGTATCTTAGCGAACTGGCTATCCGTGAGAACTTGCGCGAGAACGGCATCGTTGAATCCAGCGTCACGTTTCTTGATAGCACTGCAAAATATCCAGAAGCTCCAGCAGTGGTTCTGATAAAGATCCCTAAAACGCTGGCATTACTGGAACAACAACTGCGCTCGCTGCACAGTGTCGTGACCCCAGAAACACGTATTATCGCGGGTGCGAAAACACGCGACATTCACAACTCAACCATTGAGCTGTTTGAAAAGATCCTTGGGCCGACCACGACCACTCTGGCCTGGAAAAAAGCGCGTCTCATCAATTGTACTTTCAATGCACCCGTGTTGAAAGAAGCCGCAGAAACCCTGAGCTGGAAACTGGAAGGTACGCCGTGGACGATTCACAACCACGCCAACGTATTCTCCCGCACTGGCCTGGATATTGGCGCTCGTTTCTTTATTGAAAACCTGCCAACTAACCTGGAAGGCGAAATTGTCGATTTAGGTTGTGGTAACGGTGTGATTGGCCTGCACTTGCTGGAGCAAAGCCCAGAAGCAAAAGTGGTATTTGTTGATGAATCACCGATGGCCGTTGCTTCAAGCCGCCTGAATGTTGAAACCAACATGCCGGAAAATCTGGATCGCTGCGAATTTATGATCAACAACGCGTTGTCAGGTGTTGAGCCATATCGCTTTAACACGATTCTGTGCAACCCACCGTTCCATCAGCAACATTCGTTGACCGATCAGGTGGCGTGGGAAATGTTCCACCACGCCCGTCGTTGCCTGCAAAATGGCGGCGAGCTGTACATCGTTGCTAACCGCCATTTGGACTACTATCACAAGCTGAAGAAAATCTTCGGTAACTGCGACACGGTTGCGACCAACAAGAAATTTGTGGTGCTAAAAGCCGTGAAGCTGGGCCGTCTTCGCTAAGCGTTTGGTCACTTCTGCTAAAAGTGGTGGATGACGCTTATCGCTTATCCACCCTACAAAAGCTGGCCTGTAGGCCGGATAAGCGCAGCGTCATCCGACGTTTAGCTCTAAATTTCCAGCGCTAAACGGGTGCCCTGCGCGATTGCGCGTCGGGCATCCAGTTCCATCGCCACATCTGCTCCACCAATCAAATGTATCGTCTTCCCTAATTCTTGCAGCGGTTGTGTCAATTCACGGCGCGAATCTTGCCCGGCGCAAATAATCACATTATCGACTTTCAGCGTTTGCGGCTCACCGCCAACCGTGATGTGCAGACCCTCATCATCAATGCGTTCGTAAGTTACGCCCGCCAGCATTTTGACACCTCGTGCCAGCAGCGTGGTGCGGTGAATCCAGCCTGTCGTTTTACCTAAACCTTCACCTGGCTTACTGGTTTTGCGTTGCAGCATTACAATCTGGCGCGGGCTTTTATGCAGATGAGCGCCTTCTGGACGCAATCCTCCTGCGTGTTGCAGGCTGGTATCAATACCCCATTCCACGCAAAACTCAGCGATATTCTGGCTGGTGGACTCCCCTTCCTGGCTTAGATACATCGCGGTATCAAAGCCAATACCTCCGGAACCAATAATCGCTACACGGTCACCCACTGGCGCTTTTTCACGCAACACATCAATATAATTCAATACTTTAGGATGAGTAATACCGTCGATAAGCGGCATGCGTGGCTCGATCCCGCAGGCGAGAATAATCTCGTCGTATTCTTCGAGCATTGGCGCGGTGACGTATTGATTCAGGCAAACTTCCACTCCGGTCAGCTCCAACATGCGGCGGTAATAGCGCAGTGTTTCGTAAAACTCCTCTTTGCCGGGGATCTGCTTGGCGATATTAAATTGGCCGCCGATTTCAGAGGCTGCATCAAACAATGTCACTTTGTGGCCACGCGCTGCGGCATTGATCGCAAAAGCAAGCCCGGCAGGCCCAGCACCAATTACCGCCAGATTTTTATGCACGGAAGCGGGGACAATCGGCATTTTGGTTTCATGGCAGGCGCGGGGATTGACCAGGCATGAAGTCACTTTGCCGAGGAAAATCTGATCCAGGCATGCCTGATTGCAGCCAATGCAGGTGTTGATTTCATCTTCGCGCCCCTGCTCGGCTTTGGAAACAAACTCCGCATCGGCGAGGAATGGCCTCGCCATTGACACCATATCGGCGTCGCCATCAGCAATGATTTTTTCTGCGGTTTGCGGATCGTTAATGCGGTTGGTAGTGACAAGCGGAATAGAAACCTGGCCTTTGAGTTTGCGGGTCACCCAGCTAAATGCGCCGCGTGGCACAGGTGTTGCGATGGTTGGAATACGCGCTTCATGCCAGCCGATGCCAGTGTTAATTAACGTGGCACCGGCTTTTTCAATCGCTTTTGCAAGCTGTACGGCTTCTTCAAACGTGCCGCCGCCATCGACCAAATCCAGCATCGACAGGCGATAAATGATAATAAAATTCGCTCCAACTTTTTCACGCACCGCGCGGACGACTTCAATGGCAAAACGCATGCGGCGAGGGTAATCGCCGCCCCATTCGTCATCGCGCTGGTTGGTTCTTGCCGCTAAAAACTGGTTAATCAGATAGCCTTCGGAACCCATGATTTCGACGCCATCGTATCCGGCAAGCTGTGCCAGACTTGCGCACTGAGCAAAATCCTCGATCAAAGTCAGGATCTCTTCATGGCTCAAGGCGTGGGGTTTAAAACGGTTAATCGGTGCCTGGATTGCGGAAGGGGCGACCGGGTTTGGCTGGTAGCTATAACGCCCGGTATGCAGGATTTGCAGGGCGATTTTTCCGCCTTCTTTGTGCACTGCATCGGTAACAATCTGATGATGGGCAAGCTGGCTTACGTCATTGAGTACCGCGCCGCTTTCCACGCCGACGCCAGAAGGCGAGGGGGCAACGCCGCCAGTGACAATTAACGCCACGCCGTGGCGTGCGCGCTCGGCATAAAACGCCGCCAAACGGTCAGCGCCTTTAGGGTGCTCCTCAAGTCCGGTGTGCATCGAACCCATCAGCACACGGTTTTTAAGCGTGGTGAAACCCAGGTCTAGTGGGGAAAACAGCGACGGATAGCTCATATTCTCTTCCTGCGGGTCATTATTATTATGTGGTCGGATGAGTTAGTAATCTAGCTTGATGTAGCGCAAATGGGGAGAAGTTGTCGAATGATTGTGACATAACTCAAAGAACGGCAGTCATGCAGGTCGGGTAAGCGAAGCGCTTCCCGACACAACAGAAGCTGTATTTAGTGCGCCAGGCGCTTACCCAGTGCATCAAACAGATGAAGATGTTTTTCATCTACGCCCAATGTTAGCGCCGTCCCACTGGTGAAATTGAGCTGCTGGAAGGATTTCAGGCAAACCGATTGCCCGGCTAAATCCAGATAAACCAGCGTTGAATCACCCTGAAGTTCAGTAAATTTGGCGCTGGCATCAAACTGGTAATCTGCCGCTTCGCCGAGGCGCAGGTGTTCCGGACGAATGCCGATAAACACTTTATCGCCCTGTTGTAACGTTGCGGGCGGGTTCGCCATAGGCAATATCACATCGTTGGCAATATGCAGCGCATTACCCTGGAACGTCGCGGGCAAGATATTGATTTTCGGCGTGCCAATAAACTCGGCGACGAACAAGTTTTCAGGCCGGTTATACAGCTCCAGAGGTGTACCAACCTGCTCAATTTTACCTTTGTAGAGCACCACAATTCTGTCCGCCAGCGTCATGGCTTCAACCTGATCGTGGGTGACGTAAATCATCGTATTGTGCAAATTGCCGTGTAGTTGGCTAATTTCCTGGCGCATTTCAACGCGCAATGCGGCGTCCAGATTCGACAGTGGTTCATCAAACAGAAAGATTTTGGGTTGTTGAACGGTAGAGCGGCCAATCGCCACACGTTGCCGTTGCCCGCCAGAAAGATTCTGCGGCAGGCGGTCGAGCAACTCTTCAAGCTGTAACATTTTGGCGGCTTGCGTAATGCGCCGCGTAATTTCGTCTTTCGGTGTTTTGACATTATTGAGGCCGAAAGCGAGATTTTCGCGCACCGTCATATGTGGATAAAGCGCGTAGGATTGAAACACCATCGAAAGACTACGCTGACCAGCAGGTAAATCAGTGACATCCTGGTCACCGATGATTATCGAGCCACTGTTTAAACTTTCCAGCCCGGCAATAATGCGTAATAACGTTGATTTACCGCAGCCAGATGGGCCGACCAGCACAATAAATTCGCCGGAATGAATATCGAGTGACAGGTTTTCGATGATGGTATTTTTTTCGTAGGTTTTATTAATATTTTTTAGGGTAACAGTGGTCATCATTTTCTCCGTATTGATTCACAGCGATTCAATAAGTGATAACAGCAGCGAAGTTTTCATCTTCATCAACGCATGATCGCCACGGCTTTCAACGTTCAGGCGCAGCAAGGGTTCAGTATTCGAGGTGCGTAAATTAAAACGCCATGTGTCAAATTCCATGCTTAAGCCGTCACAATGGGATTGGCTCACACATTGTGCTGAAAACTTCGCTTCAATATGTGCCAGTACGGCAAGAGGGTTCTTAACGGTGATATTGATTTCGCCGGATATCGGGAATTGGTTTTTACGCTCGGCGACTAGTTCGGATAAATTTTTGGCGGTGGTATTCAATAACTGAAAAACTAACAGTGCGGGGATCATGCCGCTGTCACAATAACCAAATGAGCGAAAATAGTGATGACCACTCATTTCACCGCCATAAATGGCATCTTCCTGGCGCATTTTATCTTTTATAAATGCATGACCCGTTTTGGACTCAATCGCTATTCCGCCACACTGGCTGATGATTTGTTGTGTATTCCAGGTCAGGCGCGGGTCATGAATAATTTTCTCACCCGCAGCCTGGTTAAGAAACCCACTTGCCAGTAACCCCACCAGATAATAGCTTTCGATGAACTCGCCCTGGCTGTCGAAGAAAAAACAGCGATCAAAATCGCCATCCCAGGCAATACCTAAATCGGCTTTGTGTAACATGATTGCCGCACGCGTGTCATAGCGGTTTTCTTCAAGCATTGGGTTCGGCACACCATTAGGGAAATGGCCATCCGGTTCAACGTATAACTTGATGAATTCAATGGCCGCATGGCTTTTGCGCAGCGCATTTTCCAGGGCTTCAAGGGCGGGGCCAGCCGCGCCATTTCCCGCATTGACCACCACTCGCAACGGGCGGCTTAACGGCGTGGTGATATAACTCATCAGATGGTTAATCCAGGCGTCACGATGTGAAACTCGCTGGTAACTCCCTGGTTGTGCCGCTTGAGTAAAATCATTCGCCAGCGCCAGCGCTTTAATCTCCAGCAACCCGTTGTCGTTACTGACCGGACGGGCTTGCTCACGCACAATTTTCATGCCGTTATGATTGGCTGGGTTATGGCTGGCAGTAATTTGAATGCCACCATCGGCTTTCAATATCCGCGTAGCAAAATAAACTTCTTCCGTGCCCACCATGCCAATATCGATAACATCGACACCGCTCAGCGTTAATTCTTTTGCCAGGATATGTTTATATGCATCCGACGTCAGACGGCTGTCGCAGCCAATGACCATGCGCTTGGGTTTTAACCAACTGGCGACAGCGTGTGCAATTCGCAGAATAATATCGTGATTAATGGTGACATCCACTTCACCACGAATATCGTAGGCTTTGAAACAGCTAAGTTCATCCATAAATTAACCCGTATCAGTAGAACGTCACGTTGACGCTCCTTCAATAAATTGATAATCCAGCTCGTAATGGGTTTTATTATTTTCGTCGAGTAATAACTTCACGGCGATCGCCCCTTTTTCCTCGGCATGCTGAGAAATGGTGGTTAAACGAATGCCTGATGTATTTACCGGAATATTATCGAAACCCGTAATCGCCACTTGCTGTGGAATAGCGATATTATTTTCGACGCAATAATTGATTGCACCAGCGGCAAAGCGGTCAGATAAACAAATTAATGCGCTAATTTCAGGGTGCTCGGTTAACAGAATTTTTGCAGCCTGCGCACCGTGTTGTTCATTGTGAATGGTTTCGTACAACCAGCATTCGTTAAGGGCAATCTCATGAGCGGCAAAGACATCGCGGCAGGCATTGACACGCGTTAGCATCACGCTGTTATCGCCGTTCACGGGTTGCTCAAGTGAACGCATACCCGCAGCCGATTTTTGTGATGGGAAGGAGATGATACCGAAGCGGCGATGGCCTTTATTAAGTAAATAACTGCATATTTCGTTCATCGCTTTTTGGTTATTAATTGACACGCTGCTGTGGTCTGGTAAAGAAAAATCGATAGTGACCACGGGAATATTCTTCGCCAACGCCTGCTGGATAACTTCATCATTATTGTGGGTGGCGTTAAGAATATAACCATCAACCAGCGTATTGATCGTTTTTATTTTAATGTTTTGGCTATTTTTTAACGGAATCAACACCAGGTTGATATCATGGTTTTCGCACTGCGTAGCGATGCCTTTCATCAAATTGAGATCGTGATTATCGATAAACACGTAGCTCATTGAGTCATTAAAAATCACCCCGATGGTATCTGACTTGCCGGTACGCAGCGCCCGGCCCAGTTTGTCTGGCCCCTGAAAGCCGCAAGAAGCGGCATATTCAATAATTTTCCCCCGTAGCTCAGCGGAAAGTTTGTCGGGGTTGTTCCACGCGTTAGAAACGGTGGTATGCGAAATACCTAATGCTTTTGCGATGGATTTGGTGGTTACTTTTTTGTTGTCATTCATCTTTTTCAGTACGTCTTTTTTTGTTTTTCATACTTCGTAATTTGCCATGAGTTTAACGTTAAACAAAGCTGTTTTTGTGACTTGTTTAACGTTAAACATAAATTCCTGGTGTTAGCGTGAAAATAGGATGCGCGCTTACTGTTTCAAAGGAGAATTTCTAGTGAAAATTTTTACACTGGTTAAATGGACAGCCCCAGTTGTATTAGCAATGGTTATTTCGGGCTGCGGGCAGGATGACGAAAAGACAGCGGAACAAGACGCTACACCAATAAAAATGTGGGTTGCACCGAATGAAAATGAAGAAGCTTTCTGGAATGCAATGGTCACCGAATGGAATAGTTTGCCGGAGCACCACAAAGTAGAATTCACGACCATTCCGGCAGCCAGCAGCTCTGAAGAAGCCATTATGAATGCACTGGCTTCGGGAACAGAGCCTGATATTTCGAGTAATATTTTTATCGGTTTTGCCAGCCAACTGAATGAGATGGATCAGCTCATCGACCTGGCGAAATTACCCGGTTACCCGCAACTGATTGAAAACCGCCATATGGGGAAAATTGTTCCGGCCTGGGAAATTAACGGCCAGAAAAATGTGTTGCCGATTTACATTAATCCTATCGTCTATTGGTGGCGAATGGACTTATTAAAGCAATATGGCTATGACAAAGTTCCAACCACGTATCAGGATATTTATACGCTTTCACAGCGTCGTGCGGATGATAAATCAGGTTATGCCATTCAACTTACCGCCGGAAAAAACTGGTGGGATCGCTGGTTCGATTTCATCCCATTATTTTATGCCGCCACCAATGGTCAAGCTTATATTGCTGATAACAAAGCCAAATACAATAATGCCCAAGGGGAAACCGTCCTGACATTTATGGCGAAAATATTTGCCAATAAGTGGAGTAGTTATGATTTCACTGCCGTAGATGATCCATTAGCCACCGGCCAGGTAATGGCATCGGTGCGTGGCCCGTGGGATATCGCCCGTTATCGCAAGCAATACCCAACCATTCTTGAAAGTATCCAGATTGGCCCGATGGTCACCGCTGATGGGCACCCTCAGCCTCACACCCTGGCAGACAGCAAAGGCGTGGTGATGTTTAAAAGCAGCAAACACCAAACTGAAGCCTGGGAGTTTATTCAGTGGGTATTTAACGCGCCAGAACATGACCTGAAATGGCTGGAATTAACCGGCATGCCACCTGCACGTGAGGACTTACTCACCAACAGCCTGTTCACCGCATATCTTGGCCACAGCCCAGTGGAAAAGCAGATTGCAGCCTTTGTGGCGAATGCACAACCGCCAGCGGCGACCACCAAAACCAGCGAAATTCAGCGCAGCATGACGCAAATGATCGAACGCACTATCTTCTCTGGCAGCGCTCCGATAGAAGCACTCAATCAGTCTGCCGCTGAAACTGACAAGTTGCTCGGGCAATAATTATTATGCGCAGAATAAGAATTAGTGATTCTTCATTAGGGGGCCTGTTGGCTTCCTCGTGGCTCGGCTATTCCGTGTTGTTTTGGTTTTATCCGTTTGTCTGGTTAGCCATCTTAAGCGTGACCCAATGGCAATTTATTGGCACTCCTCGCTTTAACGGATTGTATAACTTTATTGGCGTGATGCAGGATGAATTATTCTGGAAATCAATGCTCAATGTGCTGCGCTTCTTGCTCTATTACATTCCGATAGTGTTAGTTGCATCATTACTTTTTGCCGCGGGATTAAAGCGTATTAAATATGGCAAGGGGTTTATTGCCTTGAGCTTTCTGTTAGCGAATGTCTCATCGGGTGTGGCGTATTCCATCGTGTTTTCAAAGCTGTTTAGTGAATACGGGCCGATAAACGAATTTCTGCGCGAATGGCTTGGTTTTGCCATCCCATGGTTTACTAACCCAGACTGCGCCATGTTATCTATTGCTTTAATTGTGACATGGAAGTTTGTTGGCTATTACGGCTTGATTTTATATTCCGGCATGATGGCAATTCCAAAAGATATTTATAGCGCGGCGATCCTCGATAAAACCGGGCGCTTTAAACAGCTGTATGCCATCACTCTGCCGATGATGAATGCGCAAATCATCATGGTGCTGGTGCTGGCAATTACCGTCGCCTTCGGCATTTTTACCGAACCTTATTTAATCACCGGCGGTGGCCCGCTCAATAGCACCACTACACCAATGGTGGTGATGTATGAAGCCGCCTTCCAGAATATGAAACCCAGTTGGGCGGCAACCATGTCTATTATTGTCGCGGCTTGTAGTTTTGCACTTATTTGGATCTTGCGTCGAATGTTTGAAAAAAATATCGAGATCGTCTGATGAAAAAATTTAAACCGCTCAGTTTATTGATTCACCTGGCGATGCTGACGCTGGCGATAACCTGGCTATATCCGTTTATCTGGATGGTGGTGGTGTCGTTTAAAGATACGGCGCAGATTTATACCACCGCATTATTCGATGGGCGCTTCTCGCTTGATAACTATGCTTTTCTTTTTGATAACAGCGCCCGTGCGGATAAACCCTTTTTACGCACGCTGTTTAACTCGATGTTTATTGCCATCACCATTACCGTCAGCGTGACGTTAACCTCGACGCTGGTAGGTTATGCGGTGGCGAAAATTCAGTTCCGTGGCAAAAGCGCATTTAAAAATTTGCTGATTGTGCAGATGGTTTTCCCGGTATTCATGTTCATTATTCCGCAGTTTGTCTTAATGCGTGAGCTGGGGCTTATCAACAGTTACGGGGCGATGATCCTGCCGTTTATGATGAGCGCATGGGGAATATTCATGGTGTCGCAAAGCTTTAAAGGGACGCCAAATGATTATATTTATGCCGCTAAATTAGACCACGCCAGTTTATGGGGGATTTTGCGCCACGTGATGATGCCGCTGAATAAATCGATTCTGGCGATTGTCGCGCTGTTTACCTTCTCCAGCGCGTGGGACAACTTCCTCTGGCCGCTGATTGTGATGCGCGAAGCAGAAAAAATGCCGTTTTCGGTATTACTGGCAACGTTCAGCAAATCGTATGGCGTTTATCTCGGGCCGGTGATGGCTGGTGCCGTAGTGCAAACGTTGCCAGTGGTTATTCTCTTTATCTTGTTCCGTAAATATTTCCTGCAGGGAATGTCGCTGTCATTAAAATAATAGGGATCTGGAGATGGATAATTCCCATTGGTGGAATGAGACAGTTTTTTATCAAGTCTATTTACCGTCATTTCGTGACGGTAATAATGATGGATTAGGTGATTTTTACGGCTTACTGGAAAAAATAGACTACCTCGCAAGCCTTGGCGTGAAAGGACTGTGGATAACGCCTTTTTACCCTTCGCCACTGGTCGATAACGGCTACGACATCAGCGATTACTGCGCTGTAGACCCGCGTTTTGGTGATATGGCGGCGTTCAGCGCCGTACTGCAAGCGTGCCATCAACGGGGCATGAAAGTGATTATTGATGTGGTGATTAACCATGTCTCGTCTTTGCATCCGTGGTTTCAGGATGCCTGGAACAATCCTGCCAGCCCGTGGCGTGATTTCTTTCTGTTTAGTGACGCCCCCAATAATTGGCAATCATTCTTTTCTGGCCCGGCATGGAGCAAAGAGCCGGATACCGGCCAGTATTACTTCCATAAATTTTCCCCGCAGCAGGTGGATCTCAACTGGCGCAATCCGCGCGTCGAGCAGGAAATTTTGCAGATGCTCGATTTCTGGATAGTGCAGGGCGTTGATGGCTTCCGTTTTGATGTGATCAATTTCCTCACCACCGACGGCATCACGGCGGATAACCCGCAAAGCGAAGGTGAGCAGCAGCACCTCAACGATATTAATCAGCCTGGTTTATGCGCGGTACTGGCGCGCTTATGTCGCCATGTCCGTCAACAAGGCGACTACTTTCTGGTGGGTGAAGTGGGCAGCGAAGACCTTGATGTGCTGCAACGTTATCAGCGCCCCGAATTGTTGGATGTGGTGTTTAACTTTAATCTCGGCAGCCAGAAAACCTTTTCCGCCACCGCGATTTATCAGCAACTGACGGCGATGGAAAAACAGTTAACGGGTGTCCCGACGCTGTTTTTCTCAAGCCACGATATGCCGCGAATGATCAGCCGGTTTGGTGAGTCAGAGCGAGATACTGCACGCGCCATTGCTGTGATGGCGCTGCAAATCACCGCCCGTGGCGTGCCGTTTATTTTCCAGGGCGAAGAGAATGGTATGACCGATTATGTGCCTGAATCTCTGGAACAAATTTATGACATTCAGGGGCGCACGCATTACCACTCCGCGCTGGCCGACGGACTACCTCCAGGCCTGGCATTAGTGCAGGCGATTCAACATTCGCGCGATGGTTCGCGTTCTCCATGTCAGTGGCGGAATACGCCGCACGCCGGGTTTTCATCATGCCCGCCATGGATACCCGTTAACGCTAATTATCCCGAGGTGAATGCGCGGGCGATGCAGGACGACCCAGATTCTATCTTTCATGCTTATCAAAAGCTTATCTTGCTGCGTAATCAGTCACCGGCATTGCAGCATGGCGAATATCAGTTTCTGGAATGCATTCAACAATGCCTGTGGTTTGCCCGCCGCTTTGGTGACGAAACGGTGATGGTGGCGATTAATTTTGGCATGGAAATCAGCAACCCCGGCCGGGAAATCGCCGGGGAACTGTTGTATGGCGAAGATGCGCCAGTGCTCGGAAAAAATCATATTGTTATTAAGAGGACAGTTCATGGAAAGGAATAGCAAAAACCCGTTGATCACACCGGCAGATATCAAGCCATCGCACCCGTCAATGAAAGTAGAGTGTGTTTTCAACGCTGGAGTCACTGAATTCAATGGCGAAATTATTCTTCTACTGCGTGTAGCCGAGAGCGTAATTAGTGATTCGCCGCAGACAATCCATGTGCCTTTACTGGAACAGCAGGGCGATAAATGGGTTTGTACGACACGCATCTTTGACCGTAATGATCCACGTTTTGACTACAGTGACCCGCGCACTATCGTGAATATCGATCAGCCGGACGAAGTCTATTTAACCTCGATGTCCCATCTGCGGTTAGCACGTAGCCGTAATGGCATTGAATTCGTTATTGATAGTGAGCCGTTTATCTTCCCGGATAATCAATATGAGCAGTTTGGCTGCGAAGATCCGCGCATCACTGAAATCGACGGTGTCTGGTATATCAACTATTCGGCGGTGTCGTGTTACGGCATCTCGACCGCATTAGCGGTGACGCGTGACTTCCGGACTGTTGAAAAGCAGAGCGTCATTTTCTGCCCGGACAACCGTGATGTTTGCTTCTTCCCTGAGAAAATTCACGGCAAGTTTTATGCCTTAACCCGCCCGGCACCGAAACACTTTGGTAAGCCGGAAATCTGGTTAAGTGAATCACCGGATCTTCTGCATTGGGGTAATCATCGGCATTTACTGGGTGCTTCCGGGGATATTTGGGATGCCCGTAAATCGGGTGGTGGTGCCCCATTACTGAAAACAGATCGCGGCTGGCTGGCGATTTATCACGGTGTTGATGCCAGCCAACGTTATTGCCTCGGCGCGCTGCTGCTTGATCTTAACGACCCGACGAAGATCCTCGCAAAATCACCGGTTCCGTTGCTGCAACCTGAGGCAATTTATGAGCGCGAAGGGTTCTTCGGCAATGTGGTGTTTACTTGCGGCGCGCTGATTAAGCACGACACGCTGCACGTCTGGTATGGCGCGGCGGATGAATGTATGGCGCTGGCAACGCTGCCATTGACTGAACTCTGGCAACATTTACGGCTGGCATGAATGAAGAAAAATCCCACTGTTAACGCGCTGCTGGCGGCTTATCGCCAGCGCCGTCCCTACCGTCTTGCGTGTCATAAAATAGAGTTCCATGGCGTGGTGGGGTTTGATGTTTACAACCCGACGAAGCCGTTCCGATACCAACAACAATGGATAATGGCGGCGCGTGTTGAAGCTCGCGAAAGTGAGTTGTCACAGGTGCGTTTTTTCCGTCTGGAAAATTTTAAATCGGCTTATTTACTGGAAGATGCGCCAGTTTTTGATTTGCAGGATCCGTTTATTTGCCAGGTCGGCGGAGAGATGGTTTTCGGTGGTGTTGAAGTGGCTTTCACATCACCTGGCGATCGGACCCTGATCTGGAAAACGCGTTTTTGGCGCGGCAAAGATCTCGCTTCGTTGCGTCATTTTGCCGATGGTCCGCCGGGCATGAAAGACATTCGGCTGGTTGATTTAGAAGATGGGCGCATTCTGCTGTTTACCCGTCCTCAAGGTGCGTTGGGTGGGCGCGGCAAAATTGGCTGGAAAATTATCCACACGCTTGAAGAGCTTACACCGGAGGTTATTGAACAGGCGCAATTGCTGGAACATGTTGATGCGTTGTCGTGGTGCGGAGTGAACGAAGCGTGGCTCAGTGCACCAAACTGCGTTGAGGTACTGGCGCATGTTGCCTGTTTCGATGAGCAAGGGAATCGCCATTACTACGCCGCAGCTTTTAATTTTGATGTGTCTCAGCGGCAAAGTTCGCCAATCAGAATTATGGCTGAACGGAATGATTTTCTGGCCGGAGAGGCAAAACGTAGAGATTTAAGTGATGTGATATTTCCTGGGGGATTACTACTAAAAAATGATAATACAGTGTTGTTATTTTGTGGCACCAGTGATTGTGAAGTACAGGTGTTACTAATAGCTAAAAATCTTTATGGGATTTACCTCGCAAATTAACCATTGGTTGCCCCTTAATAAATAATAAGATGATAAAAAGAAATTGATTTAATTCACAACAGCAAAGCATTTAGTTTATCAATATAAATACGAATTGCATTCATGGTAATTATTCTGTGTTGTTTGCATTACGTAATAAGTCACACCCAATTAATTGTTCTCATAAATGTTTCATGAACTATATAAGGATATAGGTGATTATGAAAAGAAAAGCTTTGGCTTTATTTATCGGCCTGACGATTTCTACTGGTGCATTAGCAGCGAATAAATCAACGAGTAGCGATTTGGAACAACGTCTGAATCAATTAGAGCAACGTCTAATCGCTGCAGAACAGCGTGCTGCCACTGCGGAAGCCGAAATCCAACAGATTAAAACCACCCCTAAACCCGCTCAGACTACGGCACCGGTTCAAGTGGTGAGCGAACAATCTGTTAATGATAAAGCTGATAACCAATCACCGAAATTATCTTTAACCGGATATGGCGATTTAAAAATTTATGGCGACGTTGAATTTAATATGGATGCCGCCAGTCGCAGTAATGGCCTGACATCTGTACGCCGTAGTGCCAATACTAATTGGGCTGATGGCAATAACGAACGTTGGGATATTAATGGTCGTTTATTATTGGGCTTTGATGGTTATCGCCGCATGGAAAATGGCCAATTTGCCGGTTTCTCAGCACAGCCGTTAGCGGATTTAACCGGTGATATGAATCTTGATGATGCGGTATTTTTCTTTGGGCAAGAGAACGACTGGAAAATAAAAGTCGGGCGCTTCGAAGCCTACGATATGTTCCCGCTGAATCAGGATACTTTTGTTGAGTATTCCGGTAATACCGCCAACGACTTGTACGGCGATGGCTTTGGCTACATCTATATGATGAAAGAAGGGCGCGGGCGTAGTGATTCCGGTGGTAGCTTCCTGATGAGTAAAACCATCGACAACTGGTATTTCGAATTCAATACCCTGCTGGAAGATGGCACTTCGCTGTATCAAGACAAGTCTTATCATGGCAATGAACTGACCAAAGACAAAAATGTTGCTTATCTGCGTCCGGTGATTTCCTGGTCGCAAGATGAATTCTCAGTTGCTGCTGCGATGGAAGCGCAGGTGGTGGATAACGCATACGGTTACAAAGATGCCAATGGCCAAATGGTGGATCAATCGAGCCGCACCGGTTATGGCTTAACCATGACGTGGAACGGACTGAAAAGCGACCCGGATAACGGCATCGTTGCCAACTTCAATACTGCCTACCTTGACGCCGCCGATGAAACTGACTTCACTGCGGGTGTCAACGCACTGTGGCAGCGTTTCGAGCTAGGTTATATCTATGCCCACAACGACATTGATAAGTTTGATGTCAACTCGGCGATGGATACCTGTGAAGACGACTGCTGGATAACCAATGCGGGGACTTACGATATTCACACCATCCATACTTCGTATCAATTCCCGAACGTGATGGGCATGAAGAACTTTAATATTTATCTCGGGACTTATGTGTCGTGGGTTAGCGCTGATAATGACGGCAGCGATAGCGACGACAATACCCGCTATGGCGGGCGTGTGAGATTTAAATATTATTTCTAATGTGAGTTAGCTTGCCCTCACCCTCTCCCCCAGGAGCTGTCTCTTAGTCACATCTTTGAAGGACGGTTCCTGCTGATTGGGAGAAGGTTTCGTTCACCGGGCGATTTAAGCCGGACCCGAAAGTCAAAGTCAAAAGCCAGAGCGGTTTTGACCTTGTCCCCGGCTTCAATCGCGCCGTTTTTTACCCTTCAGTCGGGGTCACGTGGCCGGGAGCCACGTGAGAGAGCGATCGTCGGGAACGAATCGCGAACGACCTCGAATGTTGGGTGAAAAACGGTGTTTACCGCTTTAGCGGCGATTGATTTGCCGGGCGCCTGGATTATCAAGGGGTTGGCGTTAACCCCTTGATACGTTCACCGTTTTCGGGAATTAAAGAGATAGCTGAACGCACGGGTGAACGGAAAATCAGCGAGGCTTGCAGATCTGACCCTGACAAGATTGCCAGAGCAAGTTGTGAGCCCTCAGGGAGAGGGCCGGGGTGAGGGTGGCATCACCAGGCCAGGAGCCTGCCACATCGACGTCGTCAAACCACTATCAACCAGCGTTAACTGGTCGGCATAAACCTTCATCCATTTGCGTTTCATCTCGTCATACAACCCGCGATGCGCCTGATTAGGTGTAAATTCACGCTGCCATTGCACCAGGCGCTCGCCTGCATCAGCCATATTGTTAAACAACCCGACACCGACGCCTGCGGCTATTGCACAACCCAATGCTGTCGCTTCTTTGACAACCGGAACACGCACCGGTAGGCCCGTCACATCACTTAAAATCTGGCTCCACAACGCGCCTTTTGAGCCGCCACCGGCAAACACCAGCGACTCAAACTGAATGCCCGAAAACCCGGAAATTTGCTCAAGATTGCAGGCCGACACGATCGCTGCATTCTCTTCCAGTGCTCTGAATAATGTCGCTTTGTTGCACTTTTCGGGGTCGATGGAGAGGTTAATAAACGACGGCGCTGCGTGATACCACTGCTTGAAGTGCATCGCGTCGGAGAAAATCGGCATCACACCGTGCGACCCCGCCGGAACACGCGCTGCCATCTCCTCGAGCAAAGCGTAAGTATCCACGCCAAGCCTTTCGGCCAGCAGTTTTTCTTCCGCGCAGAAGGCATCCCGGAACCAGCGCATCGTCAGGCCGGTAAAAAAGCTGATGGATTCGGCCTGTACCATATTGGCGATAACATGTGGATTGATACGAATGTTCATATCCGGATCGGTTTTGATCGCTGGCAGATTCACTACCTGTTGCCAGAAGGTGCCACCCAGCACTGCCGCTTGCCCGGCGCGCACCACGCCAAGCCCGAGGCAACCCAGTTGCACATCGCCGCCGCCCATCACCACGGGGGTTCCAGCCAGCAAACCACTCTGCTGTGCGGCTTGCTGGGTCACGGCTCCCAGCACGCTGCCGGTTTCTTTTACCGGAGAGAGAATATCCGCGCGCAGCCCCGCCATATCCAGCAATGCGGGCTGCCAGTCGCGGGTGGCTAAATCCAGCATACCGGTAGTTCCTGCGTTGGAAGGGTCAACCGCCAGCTCACCGCTGAGTTTGGCCGCCAGCCAGTCGCTGATCATCGTCACGGTCGCCGCCTGGCGATAAATATCCGGGCGATGATGTGCAAGCCACAGCAGACGCGGCATGGCGCTTAACGCCAGCGTCTGACCGGAAACGTGGTAAACCTCGGATTCAAACTGATAGTCGTGGATCTCCTTTAGCTCGGAGACTTCACGGCTGGCACGGGCATCAACGTTGGCACAGGCCCAGATAGGTGTGCCATTTTTATCGTAAAGCACGATCCCTTCACGCATCGAACAGCAGGAAATTGCGCTGATAGCACCAGGGGGAAGGTGGGCTTTTTGCAGTGCATCACGGATGCACTGGCAGGCGAGCTGCCAGTTGGTGATGAGGTCAAACTCCATCGAGCCGGGGACATCGGCCACGCTCAGGTGTTTCCATTCGGCCTGGCCGACGGCAATCTGGTGGCCTGAAGTATCGAAGATCACGGCGCGGATGCTGCCCGTTCCGGCGTCCAGTGCAAGTAAATAACTCATCGCCATTCCTCTTATGAGCGCGGCTGGCGACGAATCAGGTTTAATCCGCCAACGCCAGTACCGCCCGCGCAGTCTCTTCTTCCGTCACCAGGCCATTGATATGCTGGCCTAGCAGTGCGGCATAAATCGCGTCCGCTTTGTCTGTCCCGCCCGCAACACCCACAATCGTCGGGAGATGCGCCAGGTCATCAAGCGTCACGCCAAGTAGTTCGCGGTGAATTTCCAGTCCTTCCACCCGTTCGCCATCCGCTTGCAGGAAATAGCCAAGAATATCGCCCACCGCGCCTTTGCGGGCGTACATCAGTTGTTCGCCTTCGCTGATATAACCGGAGCGCAAAATGGTGGCATCGCGCTTTTGATTAATCGCCCCAATCCCGACCACCGCGACATCGGCGGCGGTAGCCGCAAGAATCACATCGCGCACGCTGGATTCCATGCGCAAAATCTCGGCCACTTGTGGCGATGATACCCGCAGCGGTGCCGGGATCATGCTGACACTGCAAGCCGCATCTAACTGGCCGATGCCGGTCATATAAGGCCCGACACCGCCGGAAAGCGTCACCAGGCGAATCTGCTGCGAGCTGATAAAGCCGCTCAAATGTTGCAGGCAGTTCATGGTCGCTTCGCCAAATCCCACCGCCAGTAATTGCCCTGGCTCCAGAATGCCCATCAGCGATTGTGCCGCGCCAATCCCCAAGCGGGTGTTCATCGGCGGCGTGTTATGCGCCGGAAGCACTCGGGCGATTTTGAGACCGAAACGCTGCTGCAACTGAGTTTCCAGCGCCAGGCACCCTTCAAAACGCGAGTTAATCTGCACGCGAATCACGCCAGATTGACGGCCTTTTTCCAAGAGTCGTGAAATCTTTAACCGCGGTAAGCCGAGGCGCTCGCCAATGTCGTTCTGCGTCAGCCCGTCGTGGTAGTAAGACCAGGCTACACGCGCCAACAACTCCTCTTCTGCCATCGGCAAGGCGGCTAGTTTGCCTTCTTCTGCTGTTCGTTTATCGCTCATATTTGAACTCTTCTTAAAATTTAGATCATATGTTCGAAGATGCGGGGCAAGAAAATGTGAAGCACACGGCAAAAAGATCATTTTCTGATACCAGGGGTTTAGCCGATCTATTTAAAAATTTTGTGATCCCAGTCCGGTTGTAAAGATAACCCTGCGTCTACGCTTTTGAACATTATTAATTCAATTTCTCTTTTGTTCAATTGTGGAGTGCCGATGCCCAACACCACCGCAATGCTGGAAGCTCATCACATCAGCAAACAATTTTCAGGCGTCAGCGTTCTGAAAGCGATTGATTTTGCTCTGTATGCCGGGCAGGTCCACGCATTGCTGGGCGGGAATGGTGCCGGTAAGTCGACGCTGATGAAGATTTTCGCCGGGGTCGAAACCGCGGATAGCGGTGAACTGAAGGTGCACGGTAAAGCATTTGGGCGGCTTAAACCGGGTCAAGCGCATGAGCTGGGTATTTACCTGGTGCCGCAGGAACCGATGTTGTTCCCCAATTTGACGGTACGTGAAAACATTCTTTTTCGTCTGCCGCGGCAAAGTGACATTGAAAAACGGCTGCAAGAGAAAATGCGCCAGCTTGAGTGCCAGATCCCGCTCGGTGCCACTGCCAGCACGTTAGAAGTGGCCGATCAACAGATGGTTGAGATCCTGCGCGGTTTAATGCGCGAGGCGAAGATCTTGATCCTTGATGAACCGACCGCCTCTCTCACACCAGGTGAAACCGAACGCTTGTTCCGCCAGATCCGCGCGCTACAAAACCTCGGCGTCGGCATTGTTTTTATCTCGCACAAATTGCCGGAGATCCGCCAGATCGCCAGCCATATCTCGGTGATGCGCGACGGCGCGGTGGTGCTACAGGGCGAAACCGCACAACTGCTGGATGAGCAGTTAATCAATGCCATGACGCCACTCGACCGCAAGCATACGCTGAGCGATACGCAAAAACTGTGGCTGGCGCTGCCGGGAAACCGCCGCACGCAGCCGCAGGATTTTCCGGTATTGCGCGTTGAAGAACTCACCGGAGAAGGTTTTATCGATCTCAGTTTTGAGCTGTACGCCGGTGAGATCGTCGGCCTTGCCGGGCTGGTCGGATCCGGGCGCACCGAGTTAGCTGAAACGTTATATGGCCTGCGCCCGGTGCGTGGAGGCCGGATCTATCTGGAGAACCGGGAAATTAGCGGCGATCGGACGAAATCACGCCTCGATCGTGGGCTGATTTATCTGCCGGAAGATCGGCAAGTTTCCGGTCTTTTTCTGGATGCGCCGATTCGCTGGAACACCGTCGCGCTCAATGAGGCGAGTGTCTGGCAGCAAAGCAAGCGGGAAGCAGCGGTAGTGGAACGCTACCACCGGGCGCTGGGCATAAAACTCAATAATGCCGAGCAAACTGTGCGCACGTTGTCCGGCGGTAATCAGCAGAAAGTCCTGCTGGCGCGCTGCCTGGAAGCCAACCCGTTATTGCTGATCATCGACGAGCCGACGCGCGGCGTGGATGTAGCAGCGCGGGCGGATATTTATCAACTGATCAAAAGTGTCGCGGCGCAAAACGTCGCGGTGCTGATGATCTCATCCGATCTTGACGAGTTCAGTGGGCTTGCGGATCGCGTACTGGTGATGCATCAGGGCGCGATGAACGGCGAATTACGCAAACCTTCGATCACGGTCGAAAGCATGATGAGCATGGCGTTTGGCGGAGGTAAAGCATGAAGAAATTGCTCCGTAACCGCGAATTGAGCGCACTGCTGGCGATCGTCGCCCTGTTTGCCGTGCTGGTGGCGCTGAATCACAGCTATTTCAGCCTGCAAACGTTAAGCATGATCTTCACCAGTGCGCAGATCCTGATCCTGTTGGCGGTGGGCGCGACGATGGTGATGCTAACGCGCAACATCGACGTTTCGGTGGGATCAACCGTCGGCTTGTGCGCCATCGCGGTAGGGGTTGCGCTTAACAGCGGTTACGGCCTGCCAGCGGCGATGCTGTTTGCATTGCTGATTGGCGCAATTGCAGGGTTTTTTAACGGGGTGCTGGTGGTGTGGCTGCGCATTCCGGCGATTGTCGCCACGCTGGGCACGCTCGGGCTTTATCGTGGTGGCATGCTGCTGTGGACCGGCGGAAAATGGATTGAAGGGCTGCCTGCCAGCCTAAAAGCGCTCTCCGAGCCGGTTGCTATTGGGGTTTCACCGCTTGGGTTTTTGGTACTGATTGTGGTGGCTATTGCCGCCTGGATGTTAGCGCGTACCGCCTTTGGTCGCGATTTCTACGCGGTGGGTGATAACCTCGCCGCTGCGCGCCAGTTGGGTGTTGCGGTCAATCGCACCCGTCTGCTGGCGTTCACGTTTAACGGCATGCTGGCGGCCATCGCCGGGATTATCTTCGCTTCACAGATTGGCTTTGTACCGAACCAAACCGGTAGCGGGCTGGAGATGAAAGCTATCGCCGCCTGTGTGCTGGGCGGCATTTCATTGCTCGGCGGCACCGGAACCGTGATTGGCGCATTCCTCGGCGCGTTCTTCCTGACTCAAATCGACACCGTCTTAGTGCTGTTCAAACTGCCGGCCTGGTGGAATGACTTTATCGCCGGACTGGTTTTGCTCGGCGTTTTAGTGCTCGACGGGCGCTTGCGACAGGCGCTGGCTCGCCACCAACGGGCGCAGAAATACAGCCGTTTTGTACCGCCATTGCCCGGAGCTAAAAACGTGCGGCAATTTCCCCGTAAGAAAAAGGATGTGGCGTAAATGAACAAGCTGAAACTTAACTGGGAAGTGGCGCTGTTACTGATTCTGGTGGCGGAGATTTTACTGTTTGGGGCCATCAACCCGCGCATGCTCGACGTGAATATGCTGCTGTTTAGCACCAGCGATTTTATCTGCATCGGGATTGTCGCACTGCCGTTGACGCTGGTGATTATCAGCGGTGGCATTGATATTTCGCTCGGTTCCACCATTGGCTTATGCGCGATTGCGCTGGGCGTGATGCTGCAGGCGGGAATGCCGATTTCTCTGGCGGTGATCCTTACGCTCGCCGTCGGCCTGCTATGCGGGGTGTTCAACGCGGCACTGATTCACTACACCGGAATCAGCCCGTTGGTGATTACGCTGGGCACACTGTATCTGTTTGGCGGTGCGGCGCTGCTGCTTTCGGGGATGGCGGGGGCGACAGGTTACGAAGGCATTGGCGGCTTCCCGGATACCTTCACCAACTTCGCCAATCTGACGCTGTTTGGCTTGCCGATCCCGCTGGTGATGTTCGCTGTCATCACGTTGCTGTTCTGGCTGCTGACCCACCGCGCACGCTTTGGCCGCCATATTTTTCTTATCGGACAAAACCCGCGTGCGGCGCGCTATGCCGCGCTGCCAGTCAACGGTTCGCTGTACGGCGTTTATGGCATGGTTGGGCTGGCGTCGGCGATTGCCGCCATTGTGCTGGTTTCCTACTTCGGTTCGGCGCGTTCCGATTTAGGCCGCGATTTACTGATGCCTGCGCTTACGGCGGCGGTGCTGGGTGGCGCGAATATTTATGGCGGTTCCGGTTCCATTCTTGGCACCGCGCTCGCCGCGCTGTTAGTGGGATATTTACAACAAGGTTTACAGATGGCTGGCGTGCCTAATCAGGTATCGAGTGCGTTGTCCGGTGCGTTGTTGATTGTGGTAGTCATTGGTCGGTCGGTGAGTTTGCACCGCGATTATCTACAGACGACATGGCGTCGTTTGCGCGGTCACAAAAAACTAACGGGGGTTTGAAGATGAAGCAGACAACAAAACGCGTGCTACAGCTCAGTGCATGGGCTTTGGCCTTTGGTGTGGTGAGCGCGCAAGCCGCCGACAGGATTGCCTTTATCCCAAAATTAGTGGGTGTCGGCTTCTTTACCAGCGGCGGTAATGGCGCGATGCAGGCGGGTAAAGACCTCGGTGTACCGGTGACCTACGATGGCCCCACTGAACCGAGTGTCTCCGGCCAGGTGCAGCTGATTAACAACTTCGTTAACCAGGGTTACAACGCGATTATTGTCTCGGCAGTTTCGCCAGACGGCCTGTGTCCGGCGCTGAAACGTGCGATGCAGCGTGGAGTGAAAGTGCTGACCTGGGATTCTGATACCAAACCCGAGTGCCGCAGTATTTATATCAACCAGGGCACCCCGCAACAGCTCGGCGGCATGCTGGTGGATATGGCCGCGAAACAGGTGACTAAACCGGCCGCCAAAGTTGCCTTCTTCTACTCCAGCCCCACCGTGACGGATCAAAACCAATGGGTGAAAGAGGCGAAGGCGAAAATTGCTAAAGATCATCCAAAGTGGGAGATCGTCACCACCCAGTTTGGCTATAACGACGCGACTAAATCGCTGCAAACCGCTGAAGGGATCTTAAAAGCGTATCCGGATCTGGATGCGATCATCGCCCCTGATGCCAACGCGTTACCTGCCGCAGCCCAAGCAGCTGAAAACCTGAAACGCACCAATGTCGCGATTGTTGGCTTCAGTACGCCAAACGTCATGCGCCCGTACGTTGAGCGCGGCACGGTGAAAGCCTTTGGCCTGTGGGACGTGGTACAGCAGGGCGAAATTGCGGTCAACGTCGCCAATACGCTGCTGAAAAAAGGCGATCTGAACGTCGGCGATACTGTTGATGTGGCGAAAATTGGCAGCCTGAAAGTCGAGCCAAATAGCGTGCAGGGCTACCAGTATGAAGCGAAAGGTAACGGCATTGTGCTGCTACCTGAACGTGTGGTGTTCACCAAAGACAACATCGGCAAATACGACTTCTGAGGGAGGAAAAATGGCAGATCTTGACGATATCAAAGAGGGAAAAGATTACGGCATTGGCCGCCCGCAGGAGAATAAAGCGTTTTACCTGAAGGGCAGTGGGGCGCTGGATTGGGGCATGCAGTCGCGGCTGGCGCGGATTTTTAACCCCGACAGCGGGCGCACCGTGATGCTGGCCTTCGACCACGGCTATTTCCAGGGGCCGACCACCGGCCTTGAGCGCATTGATTTGTCTATTGCGCCGCTGTTTCCGGAAACCGATGTGCTGATGTGTACCCGCGGTATTCTGCGCAGCGTGGTGCCGCCAGCCACCAACAAACCGGTGGTTTTGCGGGCTTCCGGTGGTAATTCGATTTTGAGCGAGCTGTCGCGGGAAACGGTGGCGGTGACCATGGAGGATGCCTTGCGTCTCAATGCCTGCGCGGTGGCCGCACAGATTTACATCGGCAGCGAGTATGAACACCAGTCGATTAATAACATCATCAAACTGGTAGATGAAGGCACGCGCTACGGTATTCCTACGCTTGCGGTAACTGGCGTGGGCAAAGAGATGGCACGCGACGCACGTTATTTCTCGCTCGCCAGCCGAATTGCCGCAGAAATCGGTGCGCAGTTTGTGAAAACTTACTTTGTGGAAGAGGGGTTCGAGAAAGTCACCGCCAGTTGCCCGGTGCCAATTGTTATTGCTGGCGGTAAGAAACTACCGGAGCAAGAAGCGCTGGATATGTGCTTCAAAGCCATCGACCAGGGCGCATCCGGTGTGGACATGGGGCGCAATATCTTCCAGTCAGACGCACCGCTGGCGATGCTAAAAGCGGTGAAAAAGGTGGTGCATGAGAATCTTTCTGCCCGCGAAGCGTACCAATTCTGGCTGGATGAAAAACATCATGGAGGCAAAGGATGAACGTGACGTTGGTGGAAATTAACATCAAACCGGAGCGGGTTGATGAGTTTATGGATGTGTTCCGCGCCAATCACGAAGGCTCAATCAAGGAACCGGGCAATTTGCGTTTTGATGTGTTGCAAGACCCGGATGTCGCGACGCGGTTTTTTATTTATGAAGCGTATCAAAACGATGAAGCGGTGTTGGCGCACAAGCAAACACCGCATTATCTGGCCTGTGTCGATAAGCTAGACGCGATGATGTCGGAACCGCGTAAGAAAAGGAGTTTTGTTGGGTTGTTGCCTGAGGAGTGATGCCCTCACCCCAGCCCTCTCCCACGGGAGAGGGAGAAAAAACCGGCTAAGAAATATGCTGTTTCAGCGTTTCCAGCATGCCATCGGCACTGTATTTGCTGGCAATTTCTGCGGTCGCCGCTACCGGCTCAATGTGTAGAAATTGCTTAAGTTCATGCTGGTTTTTTCCATCAAAGATAAACACTCGAGATGGGTGGTAAAACTCTTGTTCTTTTATGGCACTGTTATTAGTAATTAATTTTTTATTAAAAACCAATGCTTCAACAGATCTCAACGTTAAACCCGTTTGGTCAGGTTTATTGATCTCCAGAACAAAGCGTGACTGGTTTAGTTTTTCTATATTTTCCTGATAACTCAACTTCATATTTTTGCAGTTTGCTGGATAATTGCTGTCGTGGTGATATTTATCCATTAAATAGAAGTCAGTTTTGCAATTTTCTTTCAGCAGCAACGGCGTTATTTTATTGATGAGATCCACTCTTTCCGTTTGATAACCCCCGACATAAAAACAGCTATTTCCGATGGGGTGTGGTGCGCGGTTAGCAGACTGAATTTGTTGCCAGGTAAACGGAACAAATTGCTTAATGTAAGTCAGGCCATAGGTCTTGCTGTCTTGCGGATCGAAGCTGAAAATTACATCAAAAATAGGCTTAACCGTTTCAATATAATCCTGATTTTCTGCAAGTTGTCCCAGTTTTCTACGCTTAGTCGTTAAGGCATCAACTGAGTCGCGCAGAATCAATATCTTTTTACAGTGCATGGTTTGCACATAATCGAGGAAGGGGAAAACACTGTAGCCATTACAGACGATGACGTCGCTGTTTTTAATTAAAGAAAATTTTTTTGCGCAGTGAATTTTTTTATGCAGTTTTTTTAAATATTGGCCAGGGAGTAATTTATTGATGGATTTGAAACGTCGCATGATGCGATTAACCTGATAGACAGGATTCTCTTGTGCTAAAGAATCAAGCATCATTTTTTCAAAATCATTAACCCATTCCAGAAAGAAAAAACGCATATCAACCACAACCATCCGAGTAAATTTTAGATGATTTTACAGTAATTGCGGCAAACTAAAAGAAGAGGCATAAGCGCTACACTTATGCCTCAGGAGACTTTCAGCTTCATTGTTGCTCTATTTCAACGATTTCTGGTTGCACGACTCTCAGGCTGGACAATGCTTTCCGCGCACAACTCAACACATGTTCGCACTGCTCAATCGTGATAGTCAGTGGAGGCTCAACACGAATGGTTTTCGCATTGTTGAGCGTCCCGGCGACCAGCACCTGCTGGCGGAACATAGCACTAGCAAAGTTATAGCCAATTTCGTTGTCGCTGAACTCGATGGCAATCAACAAACCTTGCCCACGCGCATCAACAACCAGCTCAGGAAACTCGCGTTTCAGAGCCAGGAAGCCATCCACCAACAATTGCCCTTTCTGTTGTGCCTGAGCGGGAAGGTTTTGCTCAAGCAGAACATGGATTGTGGCAAGCGCTGCAGCACAGGCTAACGGGTTGCCACCAAAAGTTGTGGTGTGCAGGAAAGGATTATCAAACAGCACAGAGAAAACTTCTTCTGTGGCAACGGTCGCGCCAATCGGCATTACGCCACCACCGAGTGCTTTGGCGAGGCATAAAATATCAGGCTGTACGTTTTCGTGTTCACAGGCGAACATTTTGCCGGTACGGCCCATGCCAGTTTGCACTTCATCAAGAATCAACAGTACGCCGAACTCATCGCACAGCTTACGAACCGCAGGTAAATACCCCGCTGGTGGAATAATGACGCCACCTTCACCCTGAATAGGCTCAAGGATCACGGCTGCGACATCATCACCGGTTTTACGGCATTCGTTGAATAGGGTGCGTAATGCATCGATATTGCCAAACGGTACATGCCTGAAGCCCGGAAGCAGCGGCATAAACGGTTTACGGAATGCAGCTTTTGCTGTTGCTGACAATGCCCCGAGAGATTTGCCATGGAACGCGCCACTGGCTGCGACAAAGGTAAATTTCCCGCGTGGAGATTGATAGGCTTTAGCAAGTTTAATCGCCGCTTCAACCGATTCTGTACCGCTGTTGCTAAAGAAACTGTACTTAAGTTTACCCGGTGTGAGTGTCGCAAGGGTTTTGGCTAACATCGCCCGTAAGGGGTCGAGCAGCTCCTGACTGTGCAGGGGTTGTTTTTCGAGCTGATGCTGTACGGCGGATACCACTGTTGGATTACGGTGCCCCACGTTAAAAATGCCGAACCCACCCAGACAATCTAAATATTCCTTACCCTGGGTGTCGACAAGCGTATTTAAGCTGCTTGCTTGCCACTCTACGGCTCCGTAATCCCCGCCGGCGGTCACTGATTTGCGATACTCAAGAAAACCCGGATTCACATGCTGTTGGAAGTTATCAATAACTTCGCGATTTAACGCCTTCATCTCCTCATGACTCAGCGACTTCTTTTCAATGATGTTGAGGGCGTGCGCTGTACAGGCAAGAGCCGAAGCGCTGGTAGGTAACCTGTTCAAAATGTGCTCCTGGGGATGACGTATCACGCGATACACGAAATAAGTATTGCAGGGAATACGCCACTTCGCTTTCCCTAAACAAAATCAGGATAAACGATCTGAGTGAATGCAAACTGCGTAATAAATAAGCACACGGGATGAGTTTTTTTGGTTGAAAATTCCATAATGGCGGGACTTTGGTCTGCGTTATCTGGTTGTAGTGCACCATTGCCGTGCATCGTGCTACTTAAAGGTGCATCGCTAAGAAAAGTTAGCAGTTTTAAATTCATAAAATGAAAAGAAGTAATTTCATTTTAATTTATTTTTGCGATGAATTGCGAATAAGTAAATTATAGAATGATGCCTGCCAGTTTAAT
This sequence comes from Buttiauxella sp. JUb87, assembly GCF_004361975.1. Classification (NCBI taxonomy): domain Bacteria; kingdom Pseudomonadati; phylum Pseudomonadota; class Gammaproteobacteria; order Enterobacterales; family Enterobacteriaceae; genus Buttiauxella; species Buttiauxella sp. JUb87. Next base: position 660,066 of record NZ_SNVY01000002.1, on the reverse strand, counting down.
GACTCTTGAATTAATGATTCACCCAGTGAATATTTCACCGCTGAACGTTATCATTTTGTGGGGGTTATTAAATAAATGCAGTGTATAAGTGGTTTGAATATGTATATAAATGACCTTGATTATTCAATAACTGAATTAAATTTGGCGATAAATGATCATTATGATTGGGCCGGAAAATTCCTTCGTTTGAGTCTGCTGGGGGGGGAAGTTGACGGCGATATTCTCGACCCCAACTCGGCTCAGCACTGCCGCTTCAGTCGTTGGCTATCATTGCGTATGAATGGTGAAGCTTTAGATAAAGAGATGGTCATCACCATCGATAAAAATCACACCCACATGCACAATGTTGCCCGCGAATTGATGCAGTCCATTGTTCATCAATATGTGACTGATTCATTACTGATGAAGTATCAAAAAGCCCAGCAGGAATTTATTCATAACTTGGATCAATATAAGGAACATCTCTTTTCCTGGCGGAATTTGCATGATGCATTAACCGGGTTACCGCTGCGCCATTTATTATATCGGGAGTTCCCATTAGTTCGTGCGCAGTGCCAACGTATGAATCATCATTTGTATCTATTAATTATCGATATTGATCATTTTAAGTCGATAAACGATACATGGGGCCATAATGCTGGTGATGATGTATTGCGCAATGTCGCGTTGGCGCTAAAAGAGGCGACGCGCAAAGCCGAGCGAATTTATCGTTTTGGTGGTGAAGAGTTCATTATTTTACTTGATGCGAAAAACGACCGGGATGCACAGACCGCAGCGCAGCGTATACAGCAATACTTACAACAGCATAGTTTCCTTGTGGGTGACGATAAGATCACTGTCACGGCAACCGGTGGGTTGGCAAAAGTCCTGGAAACTGACACCTTGCATCAGACCATTGGCCGCGCGGATAAAGCGATGTATTACGGTAAAAACACCGGGCGCAACCGTTGCATTATGGCGATGACAGATAGCGAAATGCTGACTATCAGTTAAAAAAAACGCCGGTATTCACCCGGCGTTTTATCACAAACAGAAGTTATTCATTAATACGCGGATGCTGCTGAACCAGCAGTGTGCGTTTTTCCTGAAGCGCTTCGATTTCACGGTCCAAATCTTCGATTTTGTGCTCGATATTGTCGTGATGTTCCTGAACAATTTCACGCGCTTCCGCAATATCAGACGCCGCAGGCGTTGCCCCTTTAAGCGGCTTATTCGCGGTCTCTTTCATAGTCAGGCCGGTCACCAGGCCAATCACCGCAACCACCATCAGATAATAGGCAGGCATCATCAGGTTGTTGGTTGTTTCGACTAACCATGCGGCAACCGTTGGCGTAATACCCGCAACCAGCACTGAAATATTAAAGGCACTTGCCAGCGCACTGTAGCGAATATGGGTTGGGAACATCGCAGGCAGTGTCGATGCCATGACGCCAGTGAAGGAGTTGAGGATCACCGCCAGAATGAGCAGCCCGGCGAATATCAGACCCAGCACATTACTGTTAATCAAGACAAATGCAGGAATCGCCAGTATCAGCAATGCCACGCTACCAAAGACGATAAACGGACGGCGTCCATAACGGTCACTCAGCAGGCCAATCATCGGCTGCACAAACAGCATACCGATCATAATGGCGATGATGATCAGCACGCCATGTTCTTCAGAATAATGCAGGTTATGGGACAGGTAACTCGGCATATACGTCAGCAACATGTAATAGGTCACGTTGGTAGAAATAACGATACCGATACAGGTCAACAGACTGCGCCAGTGCTTAGTGGCAATCTCTTTGAAGGAGATTTTTGGCCCTTCCGCCAGGCCTTCTTTATCGCCTTGTTCCAGCTTTTCAATGTGCTGCTGGAACGCCGGTGTCTCTTCAAGCGCATGGCGCAGATACAGGCCGATAATCCCTAATGGCAGTGCCAGGAAGAACGGTAAACGCCAGCCCCATTCGAGGAAGTTAGCTTCGCCGACAATCGCGGTAATCAGAACCACGACACCCGCACCACAGACAAAACCGGCAATCGAACCGAAGTCCAGCCAACTGCCCATAAAGCCACGTTTACGGTCGGGCGAGTATTCCGCCACAAAGATGGATGCCCCGGTGTATTCGCCGCCCACTGAGAACCCTTGCGCCATTTTCGCAAGTAACAACAGGATTGGCGCCCAGATACCAATGGTCGCGTACGACGGGATCAGGCCAATACAGAAGGTACTCAATGACATAATGATGATAGTGATGGACAGGATCTTCTGGCGCCCGTACTTATCACCCAGCATGCCGAAGAACAGGCCGCCTAGCGGGCGAATCAGGAACGGAACAGAGAAAGTACCCAGTGCTGCAATCATCTGCACGCTTGGGCTGGCATCCGGGAAGAAAACTTTACCGAGGGCATAGGCCACAAAGCCATAAACGCCGAAATCAAACCATTCCATCGCGTTGCCCAAAGAAGCGGCAGTAATCGCTTTTTTCAGGCGGCTGTCGTCGATGATGGTGACGTCACTGACCTTGATAGGTCTGACTTTCTTTTTCCTTTTTAACATTATTTTCCTCTTTTTCCTTGCGGGAGCAAAAGCGTCTCCCAGTCTAAGTGTAGTGGGCCGATCGCAAATTGAAGGTTAAAACTCCTGCACTCAGCGTCACTATGCAAAAGCCACTAATAACTTTATGAAATTATTGGAAAATGTGGCTCTCTTCTAAAAACATTATAAAAAATATGGCTTAGTTAAAAAAGTGTGATCGCCATCAAGTTTAACCGCTAAAGGAAATCTTTGCAGCGCCGAAATAACAACACGATGAAAAAAATTAACAATTAGCTAACCTATTCAAGGGAGTTGCTATGACTGCGCGCACGGCTATTACACAGCACGAATACCTGCTTGATGACGATACGACTTTGATGTCCACGACCGATTTAAAAAGCGTGATCACCCATGCGAATGATGCGTTCGTGAAAGTGAGCGGTTACCAACTTAACGAACTTACCGGACAGCCACATAACCTGGTGCGCCACCCTGATATGCCAAAAGCCGCTTTTGCTGATATGTGGTTCACCCTAAAACAGGGCGAGCCGTGGACCGGAATTGTTAAAAATAGGCGTAAGAATGGTGATCACTACTGGGTTCGCGCCAATGTAGTGCCGGTGGTGCGCAACGGTAAAACCACCGGATATATGTCGATTCGCACCAAAGTACGGCCGGAAGAAATTGCTGCCGTCGAACCGCTGTACAAGGCGCTGAAAGAAGGGCGCTGTAAACGCCGTCTGTTTAAAGGACTGGTGTTGCGCAAAAGTATGTTGGGGAAATTGCCCGCTTTACCACTAAGAGCCCGCATTCGCCTGATTATCAGCAGCGTATTTTTATCGATGATGGCCGCACTCATTGTGACGGAACAAGGTGCGTTGCCGCTGGTAGTCAGTGCTGTGGCAAGTGTGTTGGCCTGCGCGTTGCTGGAGTGGCAAATTGCACGCCCGTTAGAAAATGTCGCCCGCCAGGCGCTGGAAGTGGCGACGGGCAACCAGCAATGTGTGCAGCATCTGGCACGAACCGATGAAATCGGCATGACGTTACGCGCCATAGGCCAGCTCGGGTTGATGTGCCGCTGGCTGATTCATGATGTCAGTCATCAGGTCGAAAACGTGCGCAGCGGCAGTGAAACTCTGGCGCAGGGCAATGTCGAACTCAACGCACGCACGCGCCAGTCGGTGGTTAACGTGCAGCAAACGGTCACTACCATGAGCCAGATGGCGGTTTCAGTACAGAACAACTCTGAAACTGCCGCCGCTGCCGATAAGCTTTCCAGCTCTGCGAGCGATGCCGCAGCACATGGCGGTAAGGCAATGGAAACCGTGGTAACGACGATGGATGATATTGCCGACAGTACGCAGCGTATCGGCTCCATTACTAGTCTTATCAACGATATTGCTTTCCAAACTAATATTCTGGCGCTCAACGCTGCCGTGGAAGCCGCCCGTGCTGGCGAGCAGGGCAAAGGGTTTGCGGTAGTGGCGGGTGAAGTGCGTAACCTGGCACAGCGTAGTGCGACGGCGGCAAACGACATCCGCAAGCTTATCGATGCCAGCGCCAGCAAAGTGCAATCAGGCACTATTCAGGTGCACGAAGCGGGGCGCACCATGAATGACATCGTGGCGCAGGTGCGTAATGTGACGCAGCTTTTAGGGCAAATTAGCCACGCGACATCGGAGCAAGCGCAAGGGCTGTCTGATTTAACCCGCGCGGTGGCGGAACTGGATGCCATCACACAGAAAAATGCGGCACTGGTCGAAGAAAGTGCCGAAGTCTCGGCGATGGTAAAACACCGCGCCGCACGGCTGGAAGATGCGGTAACGGTTCTGCATTGATTCAACAGTGGCTGGAGAAGCGTTAGCGCCATCCAGCCTTTCAAACGAATGCTTAAAGGCACTTTTTTCATGCCACACTCAGCAATTATTAGCTAGGCTGGGACAGATTGACCGTTTATTCACGACCCTAACCTATGGAGAGCGTTATGACTCAGTCGTCCCAGATTAACCGCCGCTTTGTGCTTAAGCAGCGTCCACAAGGTATGCCAACCGATCAAGATATTCGCCTCGAAGAAGCACCCGTCCCACAACCTGCCGCAGGCCAGTTGTTGTTACGTACCCTCTATCTGTCACTCGACCCGTATATGCGCGGGCGCATGGATGATACGGAATCCTATTCTGCCCCATTAGCCATTGGCGATGTGATTGGTGCAGGTACCGTTTGCCGGGTTGAAAAATCTGCACATGCGGATTACAAAGCGGGTGACCTGGTGTTGGCTTATACCGGCTGGCAGGATTACGCGCTCTCTAATGGCGAAGGTTTGCAAAAACTCGACGCCAATATGTCGCACCCGTCGTATGCGCTCGGTTTACTCGGCATGCCCGGTTTTACCGGCTATATGGGCTTGACCGATATTGGCCAGCCAAAAGAAGGTGAAACGGTAGTTGTAGCCGCCGCCAGCGGCGCGGTAGGTTCGGTTGTTGGCCAGGTGGCGAAATTACTGGGTGCAAGAGTGGTGGGTATTGCGGGTGGCGCGGAGAAGTGCCGTCACGTCACCGATACTTTAAAATTCGATGTCTGTATTGACCACAAAGCACCAGACTTTGCCGAACAGCTTAAAAAAGCCTGCAACAAAGGGATTGATGTTTATTTTGAGAATGTCGGTGGTGCAGTGTTTGACGCCGTTTTGCCTCTGCTCAATACCAAAGCGCGTATTCCGGTGTGCGGTGTTATCAGCCAGTACAACGGCATGAACAGCGCATTCGAGCAGGACAGATTACCGTTGTTGATGAGTAGCATTCTGAAAAAACGCATGCGCGTACAAGGGTTTATTATTTCCCAGGATTACGCCGATCGTTATCCAGAATTCTATCAGCAGATGAGCCAATGGCTGGCTGAAGGGAAAATTCAGTACCGCGAAGATGTGGTTGATGGCCTGGAGAAGAGCGTAGAAGCGTTTCGCGGTCTGTTGAGCGGTAAGAACTTCGGCAAGTTGATTGTGAAAGTCGCGAGTTGATTTTTATTGAAACGGCGCTAATGCGCCGTTTTATTAACCTTTATATGGCCCGTCAATCACCGAATTTCTGGCTAACAAATCCGACGTAAACACATTATCTTTCGATAAGTATCCGCCATCCAACATGGATATTAAGCGGTTGATGACCTCACTGATCATATCGCTCACCGGATCTTTAATACTGGTTAACGCCGGAGAAAGATAAGGTGCAGTCGGAATATTATCGAAGCCAATAATCGATATATCCTGTGGAACAGAAATTTCCATATCGTTTAATTTTTTCATGGCTCCGACCGCCATTTCATCATTACTGGCAAGAATCGCGCTGATCTTATGTTTGCGTGCAAGCAATGCTTCTACCGCAGAAACACCGCTGGCTGGCGTCCATTTTCCGTGGGCAATCAACTCTTCGTTTACAGCAATATCATATTGATTCAACGCTTCTTTATAGCCCGCTAAGCGCTCGATAGCGGTAGGGGAATCCATTGCGCCGGTAATAAAAGCAATATCACGATGCCCGCGTTCAATAAGGTATTTTGTCGCCATCAAACTGGAGCCTTTATGGTCACAACAAATACAGTGGCTCTGGTGTTTTCTGAGTTTTCGGTTCACTACCATAATCGGCTGTTTATGCTGATCAATAATGTCGTCCATTTCATCAATGGTCAAAAAGCGTGGATAAATAATTACCGCATCACAGCGTAAATCGAGCAAGAACTGAATCGCTTCGCGTTCTTCCTGCGCACTGTGTTTACCATCCACCAGAATAAGCTGACGGCCATTGTCTTCTAATTTCTTCGCTGCCTGCGAAAGTATTTCACTGAAATAACTGCCGTTATAAAGCGTGTTGGTGACCACTAAACCAATACATTCTGACTTATTCGTCGCCAGATTTCGCGCCAGCAAATTGGGCCGGTATCCCGCTTCTTCGATGGCTTTATAGACCTGCTCTTTTGTGGCTTCGCTGACGTATCCCTTGCCGGATAAAACGCGTGAAACAGTGGCTTTTGAGACGCCGGCTTTTTGTGCCACTTCTAGCATTGTCGACATGGGAGCTTCCTGGCTTTTTTGAATGCCTCATTTTACACATTCCGCGGCGACAAAATACTGCCGAAAAGGTGTGGTGAGGGCCCTTTTAGAACAACTTGTGGCGATCGTCATCACAAAATTAACAATATGTAAAATTAGGATTTGATCTGTTCTATTTTCATGGTCAATCTAATGTGGAACCGGTTACCTATCTCTCAGACCCCTACAAGTCGTCGCGGAGTTGCCGGAGAGTTTTTAGTAACTACATGAATTTAAAAATATTAAAGTCTCATGACGAGAGAGTGGTAACTCATGGCTAAGAATTATGCGGCAGTATCTCAGTCGATAGTCGACGCAATAGGTGGCGCGGGCAACGTCGGCGCGGTGACTCACTGTATGACCCGTTTGCGTTTTGTCCTCAACGACGATAGCCGGGTCGATACCGCAAAGTTAAAAGCTATTAGTGGCGTGATGGGCGTCGTGCGTAGCGAAAATCAGTGCCAGGTGATCATCGGCAACACCGTTTCACAAGCTTACGCTGAAGTGCTGAAACTGCTGCCGGAAGGGATGCAGCCCGCGCAACCCGCTCCGGGTAAAAGCAAAATTACGCTCAAACGTATTGGTGCCGGGATTTTGGATGCGCTGATTGGCACTATGTCACCGTTGATTCCGGCGATTATCGGCGGCTCAATGGTAAAACTGCTGGCGATGATTCTGGATATGACCGGCGTCTTCGGCAAAGGCTCCTCAACGCTTATCATCCTCAATGTGATTGGCGACGGCGCATTCTTCTTCCTGCCAATCATGGTTGCGGCATCGGCGGCGGTAAAATTCAAAACCAATATGTCGCTGGCAATTGCTATTGCCGGTGTGCTGGTTCACCCCAACTTTGTTGACCTGATGGCGAAAGCGGCACAAGGCCAACACGTTGAATTTATGGGGATGTCGGTCACTGCGGTGAAATATACCTACACCGTCATTCCTGCGCTGTGCATGACCTGGATTCTTTCGTATATCGAAAAATGGGTTGACCGCATCACCCCAGCGGTGACGAAAAACTTCCTCAAACCGATGCTGATTGTGCTGATTTCCGCACCGATTGCCATCATGTTGATTGGCCCGCTGGGTATCTGGATTGGTACCGGAATTTCCGCACTGGTTTACACCGTTCATAGCTACCTGGGCTGGTTGTCCGTGGCGATTATGGGCGCACTGTGGCCGCTGCTGGTGATGACCGGTATGCACCGAGTATTCACACCGTCTATCATTCAGACCATTGCCGAAACGGGCAAAGAAGGCATGGTTATGCCATCAGAAATTGGTGCTAACTTGTCGCTCGGTGGTTCATCTCTGGCAGTCGCATGGAAAACGAAAAACCCTGAACTGCGCCAGACTGCGCTGGCTGCGGCGGCATCGGCCATTGTGGCGGGGATTTCGGAACCGGCACTTTACGGTGTGGCGGTACGTTTGAAACGCCCGCTGATTGCGGCATTAATCAGTGGTTTTGTCTGCGGCGCGGTCGCAGGAATCGGTGGGTTGGCCAGCCATTCCATGGCATCTCCGGGCCTGTTCACCAGTGTGCAGTTCTTTGATCCAGCTAATCCGATGAGCATTGCTTGGGTGTTTGGCGTGATGATTCTGGCCGTGGTGCTCTCTTTCGTCCTGACGTTAATCCTGGGCTTTGAAGACATTCCCGTTGAGCAAAGTCACGAGAAAGAGCCAATCCAGCCAAACGCCGTTGTTGCACCGCAACATGCTGTAAACGCTAACTAACTTAGAAGAGGGACTTTATGTCAGCATCCATTTTTCCTGATGACTTTTTATGGGGCGGTGCTATTGCTGCGAACCAGGCTGAAGGTGCCTACCTCGCAGGAGGAAAAGGGCTTTCAACCGTCGATACCATTCCGCACGGTGAGCATCGTCTGGCGGTGAAACTCGGTTTAGAAAAACGTTTTTCACTGCGTGATGACGAATTTTACCCGAGCCATGAAGCGATCGATTTTTACCATCGCTACAAAGATGATATTGCGCTGATGGCTGAGATGGGGTTTACCGTTTTCCGTACCTCGATTGCCTGGAGCCGTATCTTCCCTCGGGGCGATGAGAAAGAGCCTAATGCGGAAGGGATCGCGTTTTACCGTGATCTGTTTGCCGAGTGCAAAAAACACAATATCGAACCGCTGGTCACGCTGTGCCACTTTGATGTGCCGATGTATTTGGTGCAGGAATATGGTTCGTGGCGCAGCCGCAAAATGGTGGAGTTTTTCACCCATTACGCGCGTACCTGTTTTGAAGCCTTTGACGGCCTGGTGAAATACTGGCTGACCTTCAACGAAATCAATATTTTACTTCACGCTCCATTCTCCGGTGCGGGTCTGGTATTTGAAGAAGGCGATAACAAAGAACAAGTGAAATACCAGGCGGCGCACCATGAACTGATCGCCAGTGCGTTAGTGACCAAAATTGCTCACGAAGTTAACCCTGATAACCAGGTCGGCTGTATGTTGGCGGGTGGGAATTTCTATCCGTATTCTTGCAAACCGGAAGACGTGTGGGCAGCGCTGGAAAAGGATCGTGAGAACCTGTTCTTTATTGATGTGCAGGCACGTGGTGCTTATCCGTCGTACTCCAAACGTCTGTTCCGCGAGAAAGGCTTTGAGCTTGAAGTGCTGCCTGGCGACGACGAAATCCTCAAGAATACCGTCGATTTTGTCTCATTTAGCTACTACGCCTCACGTTGTGCTTCCGGTGAGATGAACGAGCTCAACAGCAACGCGGCAAACATCGTTAAGTCACTGAAGAACCCGTACATTCAGGCGAGCGAGTGGGGCTGGGGCATTGACCCGCTTGGCCTGCGCATCACCATGAACATGATGTACGACCGCTACCAGAAGCCACTTTTCCTGGTAGAAAATGGCCTGGGTGCAAAAGATGAAGTTAATGCGCAGGGCGAAATCAACGATGACTACCGCATCGACTACCTGCGTGAGCACATCAAAGCGATGGGCGATGCTATTGAAGATGGTATCCCGGTTATCGGCTACACCTCGTGGGGCTGCATTGATTTGGTCTCCGCATCGACCGGTGAAATGAGCAAGCGTTATGGTTTCATCTACGTTGATCGTGACGACCAGGGCAACGGCACATTGGCACGTACACGTAAAAAGTCGTTCTGGTGGTATAAGAAAGTGATCGCCAGCAATGGCGCTGATTTAAGCTAACAAGCCCCGTTTTACGGCCCGGTTTCAACCGCTGGGCCGCCTTCACACATTCTAAACCCGCACCACCATCTCCAGAGCATCGCTGTCTTGTAACCAGTCGCGGGTGTTAATTCTTAGCATTTCCATAAAGGTGTGTCCGGCACTGGAAAGACGGCCGATATTCGGGCACAGAATGCTGATATTGCTGGCTGGAAGCACTTCGCGCAGTACCAGCGGGCGCAAGTTTGAACTGTAGCCAGGGAAGCGCAAACGCACTGACGTCCACATGCTGACCATATTGGTTTGTTCCATCATGCGCGCCATGATCCACGGCGATGAGCAGTGGATAATATTTTGCGGCAGCGGCAGGTTATAACGCCGGAAAACCTGGCCTAAAATCGAGTGTTCACCAGGTTCATCCCAGTCCAGCCACGGGTAATCCATCAGGTTTTTCAGCGAGGTTGTATGGGTGACGGGATGTTGGTTTCCGGCAATAATCGTGTTGCTCAGCGCATACAGCGTTTCGTGATACATACCGTTTTGCACCGCATTGCTGGCGCTGGTGATGACGGCAATATCCAGGCGTTGGTTCTCCAGCGCATCGTGAATTTGTTGCGGTCTGCCTTCCATCACGATCAGTTTCACGCCGGGGAAACGTGCCTGAAATTGAATCAACGTGTGGGTAAATGGCCCGTAGGATGCAGCAGAGGTAAACCCCACTCGTAACTGGCGCATCGCTTTGCCGAGCAGATTGTCGATTTCGTCACGCGCCTGGTGCAGCGAGCGGTCGATGTCGCGCGCATGGCGCAGCAGAACTTGCCCATACTCATTTAACGTTACGCCGCGTGATGAGCGTTGCAGAATCGGCATGCCGATTTCCGCTTCCATCTCCTGAATGGTTTTCGAAATGGCCGGTTGTGTGAGGTGTAATGCTTTCGCCGCTTTGCCAATGCTGCCTTGCGCGGCAACCTCTAACAAAATATCTAACTGATTTAGTTTGATTTTCAATTTTCTGTCCCGCCTGAGCCACCACCGTGGTGCAAATTTTGCTCTCTAACAATACAAACAAGATAACCAAAGGCATAACTAATTTTTATGATTGTAATGTTCTTTTTTTATGCAGATAGTTAAATCCAGCCCAGTTTGTTTACATCTGAATAACAAAAGAGGACGTGAGCATGAAACAGCGTGTCAGCTATGCCCAGTTAGATGCCGGGATCTCCGCCTCGCTTCCCGTAGATGTGGCGTTGGTTCCGGAACGTGCCAACTTTAAGTCATTGGTGGCGGTGACGATTGGCAACGGCCTCGAGATTTACGATTTTGCGGTTTACAGTTTTTTCTCGGTGATTATTGGGCATCTGTTTTTCCCCAGCTCCAATGAATACACCTCGTTGTTGTTAGCGGTGGCGACATTTGGCGTGGGGTTTGTGATGCGCCCGCTCGGCAGCATGGTGCTTGGGAGCTATGCCGATAAACATGGGCGCAAAGCGGCCATGACGCTGATACTGGGGCTGATGTCTTTAGGGGTGATGATGGTGGCTTTTGCGCCCACTTATCAGCAAGCCGGGATTATGGCGCCCGTGGTGCTGGTGGCCGGGCGCATGTTGCAGGGCTTTTCAGCAGGTGGTGAAGTGGGGGCGGCAACCTCGTGGTTGATGGAAGCCGGTGATAAATCTCGCCGCGGTGCGCGAGTGAGCTGGCAGATGACCAGCCAGGGCGGCGCGGCACTTTTTGGTGCGGCAATGGGCGCGGGCCTGAGCCATGTTCTGAGCGAACAGCAGTTGTATGACTGGGGCTGGCGTATCCCGTTTATTGTCGGCCTTGCGATCATGCCGATTGGTTTGTACATCCGTCGCCAGCTTGAAGAAACGCATACCGTGACGCCTGCGGTGAGTGCAGAAAACCCGGCATTAACGCTGTGGCGTGAACATCGCCGCGCTCTATTACTGGGCATTTTACTGGTGATGAAAGGCACTACGACTTTTTACATCATCATCTATTACATGCCAGCGTATATGGTTAACACGCTGCATATGCCAGCCAGCACCTCATGGTGGGTGAGTTTGACCGCGGCGGCTCTAACGCTGCTGGTGCCTTTCTTCGGCGGTAAACTGGCGGACAAATTGCCACGGCGTAAACCGATCCTGATTGGCTGCGCAGTGGGATCATTTGCCCTGATTTGGCCGATCTTCGCGACAATTCTGCATGGCGCTCCGCTGGGCGTCACCCTGCTGCTGATTGCTATCGATCAGATACTGGCAAACATCAGCTCGGCTGCATTTTTCTTGTTGATCCTTGAAGCGTTTCCAAAAGCGGTTCGTGCCTCCGGTATGGCGATGGTTTATGCCATTGGCGTTACGCTGTTTGGTGGCTTCGCACAATTGATAGTGACCTGGTTGTTGAAAGTCACCGGCCAACCGATGGCTCCGGCATGGTATTTGATGTTCTGCGCGGTGGTGACTTTTGCCGCGTTGCTGGCCTGGCACGAACGCAAAACTTTCTGTGATGAATAAAAAGGAATAACCCTATGCTGATTAAAGAAATTCTCGATTACGAAGAAGAGATGATTGCCATTCGTCGCGATTTCCATCAACACCCAGAGCTAGGTTTTGAGGAGTTCCGTACCAGCGACCGTATTGCCGAATTGCTGACGGGCTGGGGCTATGAAGTTCACCGTGGGCTAGGTGGCACAGGGGTTGTTGGCACGTTGAAAGTGGGTAGTGGCGGTAAGCACCTGGGCATTCGCGCTGATATGGACGCCTTGCCGATGCAGGAGCAAACCGGGCTGCCGTGGGCGAGTGTGGTTGAGGGGAAAATGCACGCCTGCGGGCACGACGGGCATTGCGCTATTTTGTTGTCAGCCGCGCGTTATCTGGCAGAACATCGCCCGTTTAGCGGCACGCTCCATCTGATTTTCCAGCCGTCAGAAGAGACGATTGGCGGTGCCAAACGGATGATTGATGACGGCTTATTCAAGCTGTTTCCGTGTGATGCGGTGTTCGGTTTGCACAATTTCCCTTTGCTGCCAGCAGGTGAGATCGCCACCAAACCAGGCGCGTTGATGGCTTCCTCAGACAGCATGACCGTGACGCTCGAAGGAAAGGGCGGACATGGATCGATGCCGGAGCACTGTATTGATCCGACCGTTGCCGGGGCGTCGATCGTTATGGCGCTGCAAACGATTGTTTCGCGCAATGTTGATCCGCAGGATTCTGCCGTGGTCACAGTGGGCAGCCTGCAAAGCGGCACCACGCACAACATCATCCCGCACAGCGCGGTACTCAAGCTCAATATGCGTACTTTCAAATCGGAAGTGCGTGATGCGGTGAAACAGCGCATTCAGAAATTAGTTCATGCTCAGGCCGAAAGCTTTGGCGTGAAAGCAACGATCGCCGTGGATTTTGGTTATCCGGTGACGGTGAATGATCCTCAGCAGACCGAGTTTGCGTTGCAGGTAGCGCGCGATGTTTTTGGTTCCGATAAAGTCGCCGATCCTGCGCAGGTGAAAAGTGCCATGGGCAGCGAGGACTTTTCATTTATGTTGGAAGAAGCCCCTGGCTGCTATTTATGGTTGGGGACGGCAACGGGCAACAATGATTACTCGGTTCACCATCCGCTCTATCAATTTAACGATGCCTGTATTTCAGGTGGCGCGACTTACTGGGTTAAATTGACCGAGTCATTTTTACGCTAGCTTTTGCTCCTCACCCTGCGTCATGCGCGGTGAGGAGGTACTTTTCAAGCGGTAATCCAGCCTGCAAATTACAACTTTCTGCTGACGGTCAATCACGGAGGATTTTCTAGACTGAAAGAAAACGTCTGCAGAGGTTTTACATGTCCTGGCAACCTTTTCTCTCAGTGATCCCAGGATCGGTGCCTGCGGATCTTGCCATTAAACACATCACTTGCAGCGACATCAGTGATGACTGGCCGATGAAGGATCAGGTATCAGAGCAGATCGATGACATCAATCAACAGCTAGCATCAGACCCTTCTTTGGAAGCCCCGGAAATCATTTTAGACAACCTGGGAATACGCCAGATTAGGTGCCGGAACAAACACTCAGAATTTGCCTTTCATAATCGCCCCGCGCTCGCGGAGTGGCGTTGCCAACTGGTGCCGACGGCACTTGCGCTGTGGGCGGTGCAGCACCCGCTTGCCGAGCGCCTGATTAGCGGCGGGGAGATGGATCTCAATAGTCGGCCATGGTTTATTCACGCCAACGATGCACGGGGGATTCGCTCGCGCGCCAAAGTAATGGCGGCCATTGCCGATATTCATCTCAACGACCGCGTTTCAGGAAACTGGATAAGCCTCGCTTGCGGCGCGGCGGTGCCGGTTTTAAAGACTTTGCGCGGGGCAAAATTAAAGGCGCAGAAATTCACGTTGTTGCTGGTTGACCACGACAGGCAATCGCTGAAGTTTGCCCGCGGGCTGGCGACACAATATGGGTTGGTTGAAGGCCACCATTTTTCGCTGTTAATGCGCAATTTGTTCGACCGGATGATTGCCAGTGACAAGCTGGTTCAGGAACTGGGCGAGGAGTCAGCGGAGCTGGTCGACGGGCTGGGTATTTTCGAATATTTCTCGCAGGCCGAAGCGGTGCATTTCATTCGCCACGCGCTGCGTCTGGTGAAACCCGGTGGCGTGCTGATTATTTCTAATATGCTGAAAACCAGTCCACAAATTGACTTTGCGCTGCGTTGTGTCGGCTGGACCACGATTTATCCACGCACGCTGTTTGAGCTTAGGGAGATTATTCTGGCCGCCGGAATCAATCTGCAAAACGTCACCGTGACGTTACCCAGCGATGGGGTGTATGCCGTACTGGAGATTAATGTTAAGGAGTGAGTATTGATGATCCGCCCTACAGCCGCTTTACGCAGGGCGGAAAATCAACTTAGGAAAGGTAGCTCATGCCCTGCTTGAGGACAAAATCACAGGCCTGAGTTTTTACTTTTTCTGCTATCGGCGAACTGCCAATAGTGTCCAGATTCAGTTGCTGGCCTTTGCCGGTATTGAGCATCCCCATCAAGCCTTGTGTGTAATCCTGTGGCTGAGTTTCTTTCTTGCCGCTATCAAGACCCAGTTTATCGAGCAGCTCGCTTTTCACGTTGTCGGTGTTGGTGGCTGAAACCAGTTTGTTTTTCATGCAGTACTGCAAAATGCCCGCCGCGTTAGTCATGCTGTTGGCGCTCAGGGCCTGAGTACCGCCGCCGAGCAGGCTGGTTAGTGAGGAAAGTGAGTTGCCAGTGGTTGCGGTGGTCGCAGGTGTTGCAGTATTGCTGGTGGTGGTTTTGCTTAATTCACTCGCAGCACTGGAGAGTTGATCCTGCCAGCTCGACGCCATCGCCTGGCCTGCAAATACGGATGTTGCCAACGCCAGTGCACAGAGAACCCGATTGCTTGCTTTCATCATTTTTATACTCTTTTCGTTAACCTGCATCGCAGGAGAATTTTCGACGAGTATACCGCTATCTGTAGGGCGATGGGTGCCAGGAGATTTCCTAAAGCTTCCAGATTTACCCTAAATAATTCAAGCTGCAGGTGCGTTGGCTGCAACTCGAATTATTTAGGGTAGAGATTTATGTTTATGGCCCGATATAACGCAGCACCACTTTTACCGCCATTTCACGGTAATGTGCTGTGCTATCAACCGGTTCTGAACCATCTTCAAAGAAATTCGAAAATGTGTAGCTGTTTGCGACGTGGTAGAAACAAAAACTACTGATCAGGCGGTGGACGTCTTTAGCGGTGACGAGTCTGCTGAATAGCTGTTTATCCTGGCCTCGGGAAAGCACATCTTGCAGTAATTCCAGCGCACTGCGGTTTATCTCGCGTAAGTAAGCCGACTCTTTCACAAAGCGCCCACGCTGCATGTTCTCCATGCAGATGATCCGAATGAAATCGGGGTGAGTGACGTGGAAATCAAAGGTCCATTCTACCAGTTCCACCATCGCTTCGACTGGCGGCTGGTCAGTGAGATTAAGCTGGCGCTCACAGCTGCGAATTTGGGTGTAAACATATTCCAGCACCTGAACGTAAAGCAGCTCTTTGCTTTTAAAGTGATAAACCACCATCCGTTTGGTGGTGTTGGCTTTCTCGGCAATTTGCTCCATGCGTGCGCCGTTAAGGCCAAATTCAGCGAACAAACTAATGGCGCTGAAGAAAATCTTTTCTTTCAAACTGGCGTCATCAAAACGCTCAGGAAGATAAATTTCGTGGGTTTCCACGCAAGGCTCCTTAATGTCATCAGGCCGCTGGTATCGCCCAGGCCAGATGACATTAAAACAAGTTTGCGTGGGCAAAGCACTGATGAGTTAGCGAAGCCCTGCAACACATCACACTCGCGGGCGTTTACGGTACAGCCACAGGCCTGGAATGGATAAGCCAATCGATAATGCTCCGACGATAAACGACGCCTTCAGGAAGTTGGTGAGCAGTTGAATCATCAAGTCTTCGGTGTAACCAAAGTGGCTCAGTTTCACGGCTGAAATCATGGCGGTGTAGGCAGAAATGCCAGGGAACATCGGAATAACCGCCGCCACGGTAAAGACTTTAGGATGGGCGAGATACCAGCGCGACCACTGAATACCGATGCTGCCCACCAGAAGTGAAGCGATAAACGTGCTCCATTCAATGTTCATGCCCGCCGTCATCATCGCCATTCTCGAACCGTGGCCAATGGCACCCAGCAGTGCGCAATAAGGTAAGGCACGCTGTGGGACGTTAAACACCAGGGCAAAACCTGCGGCGGGAATGGCGGCCAGCGTCATGTCCTGAAGCAGCGCCAGTAAAAAGTCGATTACTCCCATCCTTTTAACCCCCACAGTGACATCGCCATCACCACTCCAATACACGTGGCAAGCGTAAGCAGGCTAGCCATCGCCCATCTGGCAAGGCCAGTATTGACGTGGCCTTTAAACATATCGGCGACGGCGTTAATCAGCGGAAATCCAGGAACCAGCAACAAGACGCTTGCGGCCATCGCAATATTTGAGGTCATGGCGAACGGGCCTTTGGCAATCAGCAGGCCAGAAATCGTGGTGGCGACAAACGCCGTGATGCAGAAGTTAATTTGCGGATGCAGGTGGTGTGATGTGAGCACCAGGCGCACATACATCGCCACCGAACTGGCAAGGAAAGCAACCATTGCACCATCCCAACCGCCGCTATTGAGCTTACAGAAACAGCCGCAGGAAAGACCGACCATCAGCACTACTAACCAGCGGGGATAGCGCAAGGGTTTAATGTACTCAAAACGCTTCAAAACGTCTTTATGATCCAAAAGCTTATGCTCGGCCAGGATCACGATGTGCTGCACTTCCGTCACCACATGCATATTGATGCCGCGGTCGCTGTTTTTGCGTGTCGTCGTGAGGCACTGATTGTCTTTGATGGTGCTGAGTACGATGGCGTTCGCTGAGATTGAGCTTTCAACGCTGTCCATCCCTAATGCCACACCTAAACGACTGGAAAGCTCTTCTACAAGGGCGCTTTCGGCGCCGTGTTGCAACAAGAAAAGCCCACATTGAATGCAGAGGCGGGTGACTTCGCGCTGCGGGTTGACATCTGTCGACATGCCTGGCCTATGTAAGATGAAAAGCGACGGCGGTCGCTGAAATTTTAACATCCCCCATTTTTAACATATGCCGACCCCTGTACTCAGGCGCACCAGATCAACATTTAGCGTAATAACGCATTTCGCACACTTTTTCGGCGAAATATGAGCTTGTCCGCACTTTGAGTGAGACTTTCGAAAAGTGCACGTTTTAGACAGATATTGGCCTTCTTTTTCTCTCTGTGGACGCTAAAAATGCACGAATGAGCATTTGTTAAACATAAAAACAACATTCATGTAACGTTTTATTAGAGAGCATATCTTATGAAAACTCAGGTCGTGATAATCGGTGCTGGCCCGTCGGGTTTGTTGTTGGGGCAATTGCTGCACAATGCAGGTATTAGCAATGTGGTGTTAGAAAGACAAACCCCGGAGCACGTACAGGGGCGAATTCGGGCGGGTATCCTGGAAAATGGCACCGTAGATTTGCTGCGTGAAGCCGGGGTCAGTGAAAGAATGGATGCCGAAGGGCTGGTCCATGAAGGCGTGGAGTTTTTGGTAGATGGAAAACGTATTCCGGTTGCGCTAAAAGAGCTGACCGGTGGCAAAACGGTGATGGTGTACGGCCAGACCGAAGTGACGCGTGATTTGATGGACGCACGCCGCAAAACCTCAGCGCCGACGATGTACGGTGTCAGCAATGTACAATTGTTTGATGTGAAAAGTGATTCGCCGTATGTCACTTTTGAAAAGCAGGGCGAAACCTACCGCATTGATTGCGATTACATTGCCGGATGTGATGGTTTTCATGGTGTTTCACGTAAAGCGATTCCGGCAGAGATTACTCGCGAGTATGAACGGGTTTATCCCTTCGGCTGGCTCGGCTTGTTATCTGACACGCCACCAGTAAATCACGAGCTGATTTATGCCCATCATCAACGCGGATTTGTGTTGTGTAGTCAGCGCTCACTAACCAGAAGTCGCTACTATTTGCAGGTTCCTTTAAGCGATAGCGTTGACGCCTGGCCGGACGAACGCTTCTGGGATGAGCTTAAACAGCGGTTGCCAAAAGAATTGGCGGATAAGTTAGTGACTGGTCACTCACTCGAGAAGAGCATCGCGCCGTTACGCAGTTTTGTGGTTGAACCGATGCAGTATGGCAACCTTTTCCTGGTGGGAGATGCAGCGCACATCGTACCGCCAACCGGAGCCAAAGGGCTAAACCTGGCCGCCTCTGATGTGAATTATCTGTTCCGGATCTTATGTAAGGTGTACCACGAAGGGCGAACCGATTTGCTGGAAACCTATTCACCTATGGCGTTGCGCAGGGTGTGGAAAGGTGAGCGTTTTAGCTGGTTTATGACTAATCTCCTGCATGATTTTACAGGAATGGATGCGTTTGACCGCAAAATGCAGCAGGCAGATCGTGAGTATTATCTGACCTCACGCGCCGGATTGACGACTATCGCCGAAAACTACGTCGGTTTACCGTTCGAGCCCGTTGAATAAACTACACTTATTCACTATTAGTCTGTGGATCTTATGCTTAAAAAGAGGACGTAATGAATCTGAATGCCAGTATTCCGGTATTTAAACTATATGGTGAAAGCCGGAACTGGCCTGCAGCAGATTTGCTGCATTGCGAATCGATTCAAAGCCGCAGCAGCCTTTATGAATGGCACATTCGCATTCATCAGCATGCGGATTTGGTTCAATTACTTTATTTGCACAAAGGTGAGGTGGAGATAGATATTGAAGGCGTTAAGCATCATGTGCGACAGGCGTGTATTCAGGTGGTACCTGCGTTGTGCGTGCACGGTTTTAAATTCTCACCGGGGACTCAGGGTTATTCGCTTTCGTTTTCAGCTCCGTTAATCGCCCAGTTTGAGCAGCAATTTGGCCGCCCTTTACAGGTACTTAAGCAGGCGGCGTGTGTGCCGGTTAAAGGCTCGAACAGGCAAATTAATACACTGTTTAGTACCTTACAAAGTGAGTATGAAGGAGCGGGGGAAGCCCGTGACATGATGCTGCATTCATTAATCAGCGCGCTTTTAGTTTGGCTCAATCGGCAATGTGCTCCGGTACCAGGCAGCAGTTCGCGTGTCGAGCGAAAACGGGCGGTGATTCATCAATTTAATCAACTGGTTGAGTGTCATTATCGTGAGCAGTTGCTGGTCACGCATTATGCCAGCGAAATCGGTTTATCAAGTGTGCACCTGAATACCCTGTGCCATGAGTTCTATGGCTGTAGCGCTCTGAATGTCCTGCATCAACGCGTGTTGCTCGAAGCCAAACGCAGGTTGCTGTATACCAGCATGACGATCAGCCAGATCTCTGATTATCTTGGCTTTAGTGATGCGACCTATTTTTCGCGTTTTTTCCGCCGTTATACGGGTACGACGCCAAAGGATTTTCGTCAACATCCGATGCGTGAATTGAAAGCGTCTTTAATAGAAGGAAGGTAATTGTTTAATTAAATTTAAATCGTTATTTAGTCACACTGACTATTGTTTTGTAGTTTGTAGATTATTTGTAAATAAGATCATAACTTGAAATATTATTTCATCATAAAAAACTCCTTCTAATTTAAATTTCCATCTGAATAAACTATTGTATTTTTGTTGTTCAAAGCACTTATATGTTTAATGTATGAGTGAATCATCGGTCATATTTTAAATAATATGAATGCATTAATCAAAGGAATGATATGGAAAACATTATTAGTACAAATAGTTTACCTGGAAAAATAATGGTGGTTGTACCCTGCGTGTTAACGGCAGCAGGAATTGTACATCGATTAAAATCCATGCCAAAAATTCATAAATTAGTGAGCAATATCAAAAGGATTGATGAGGCTTATGGAGAGGTATTAAAAGCCACGGACTCACTTGTTATTTTGAATATTAGCGAGTCATCTACTCAACTCGCTGAGGAGATAAAATTTATTAACTGGTGCCGTACAGTGCAACCTGGCGCTGCCATTGTTGCTTACACACGAAATCATAAACTTAGCGTGTTGAATTATATTTCTGCTTTGGGCGCGCGGGTGATTATTTCTCAATACGAGTCATCCTCAACATTCACCGATTTAATTATAAAGTCTTTTTCCTCCAGATCGATGCTTTCCAGCCCGATGATCAAGAATATTCTGGATACGAGAATTTCAGGTGAACTGACGGTATGCGAAGTTCAGGTAATAGGGCAGTTATTTCTTGGGCACAACGTCAGCCAGGTTGCTCAAAGTTTAGGACGCGATATCAGAACGGTGAGCGCACATAAAAGACATGCGATGGAAAAACTCGGCCTTCAGTGTGAGAAAGATCTCCATGTCTTGGGTTGCGCACTGCTAGGAAAGTGAAAGTTTTAAAAGGAGATAAATATGCAGGAAAGCAAAGCAAAGGTCTTTTTGCGTAACCCATTTTGCCGCGCGTTAGTTGTTAGCAAGCGGCCAATGATGAGAGAAGGCCTTCAGTTTATGATGAAGGAACGCGCTGAGAAATCATCGCTCATTCTTTGTGAAAACTATTTGGATATCAGGCCAGAAATATTGCTGCAGATCGATGTGGTGGTTATTGAACTGGATAGCACGTTGCAGGAAATCTTCGAAGCCTGTGATTTCTTCAACCAATTACAAAATCAGCACCGGCAAGTGGAGTGGGTTTTCACGCTTCCCGTGAACTTGGTGAATATTGCCATTGAACGGTTGTTGACGGCCAAAACAGCATTGCTTTCTTTACATGAACCGATGAGCCGTATTATCGAACATGTCTTTAATAGCGGTGGTCAAACCGAAAGAATTAGCCGGCTTCTTTTGCAAGAAAAAGCGGTTAATACGTCCGATATTACGGTGACGAATGCCAATTTAACTTTTTCAGAGCGTCGTGTTCTACGGCTGCTTAGCAAAGGGTGGCAACTGACCCAAATTGCGACTCTGCTCGAGAAAAGTTACAAAACCATCAGTGCACAAAAAAGCAGTGCTATGCGCCGCCTGATGCTGAAAACGGACGCCGAAATGTATGCATGGATGATCAGTGTACATGGGATGCAGGAGCTGAATTTGCCTCCGTATCACCAGGGGATATGAAGAAAATTAGTGATGACTGAGGTTCGCTAGTGCGTCCTCAGTCATCTGATTATTGGCAGACATCGACCCAAAGTGCAGCTGTGAGTTCAGCCAGACGAGCCGGGGAAATACGCACTGCGCTATGAATCGCTCCTGCTGCGGGTAAAACTTCTTCGTACTGTTTTAGTGAAATATCACAGTAAACCGTTAACGGATTTTCCAGGCCAAACGGACAAACCCCGCCTACTGGATGACCTGTCCAGATAACCACTTCATCGCTGCTGAGCATGCGGGCTTTTGCCCCTAAAGCCGCTTTGAGTTTTTTATTATCCAGGCGTGCGTCACCTTTCGCGACAACCAACACGACTTGATCCTTAACTTTCAACGACAATGTTTTAGCAATTTGGCCCGGTTCAACGTTATGGGCCATGGCTGCCAGAGCAACGGTGGCGGTGCTTTGGTTTAATTCTATGATGTCGATATCCGGGGCGTTTTCGGCAAAGAATTGCCGGACTGACTGCAGGCTCATGCTTTTCTCCCATTCTTGGCCGCAAATAATTTGGCATAAGGCTGTGCTATATGTAAACCAGTGAACGCATAATTTCTATGTGTCATGAATACATACCGTCAATAGCCAATGCTGTGATGTGAAATAGCTAAACAACTCAAAGTTTCAGTGATTTCTGGATCTTCTTCACAATCACTGCAACCGGTTTCAGTAACCGGTTGCAGAGTAAGAAAAGGCGATGAATACTGAAACGGTCACACACCTGTACCCAATAATAAGAGCAGCCTATGAAACCTATTTTTTTATGCTGTGCCACTGATGCCCCTGCCAGTGTTTTAGACATTAAAGCTATATCTAAAAAGGTCCCGGCTACGGGGATCAATTATATAAATTACGGATTGTTACGCGGCGATATTCTTCCCGCTGTAACATTCGCGTTGAAAGCCTGACAGGAGCACTGCTATGTCATCGAATCATGCCGCTTTTAATCTGATCTTTCGCTTCGTAGAAAACTACGTGAGTCCCGTCGCGGGAAGAATTTCATCACAACGCCACGTTATGGCGATTCGTGATGGGTTTATTTCTGCGATGCCATTCATGATTGTCGGTTCGTTCCTGCTGGTCTTCGCCTATCCGCCTTTCTCGCCAACCACCACCTGGGGCTTTGCTCGTGCATGGCTGGATATGGCAAAACAGTTTGAAGGGCAAATTCTGACGCCGTTTGATATGACGATGGGCATTATGTCTATCTACATTTGTGCGGCGATTGCCTATAACCTCGGTAAACATTATATGAAGTCGCACGGCCTGGATCCGTTCATGTGTGCGATGCTTTCGCTAATGGCATTCCTGCTGGTGGCGGCTCCGAAAACCAAAGGTGTGATGCCGATGGATAGCCTGGGTGGCACGGGGATCTTTACCGCGATTCTGGTGGCGGTTTACTGTGTTGAAATGATGCGCTTCCTGAAAGCGCACAATATCGGGATCAAGCTGCCAGACCAGGTTCCACCAATGATCAAAAACTCCTTTGATCTGCTGATTCCGGTGCTGGTTGTGGTTCTGACACTCTACCCGCTGAGCCTGCTGATTCAGTCGCAGTTCGACATGTTAATCCCGCAAGCGATTATGTCGGTGTTTAAACCTCTGGTATCTGCTGCTGATTCATTGCCGGCGATTCTGCTGGCGGTGCTGATTGGTCACTTGCTGTGGTTTGCCGGGATTCACGGTGCGGCGATTGTTTCCGGCATGCTGCAAATGTTCTGGCTGACCAACCTGGGGATGAACCAGAGCGCGTTGGCACAAGGCGCACCTTTGCCACACATCTTCATGGAAGCATTCTGGACTTTCTTCATTGTTGTCGGTGGTTCGGGGGCCACTATGGGTCTGGTGATTTGCTATCTGCGGAGTAAATCTGCCCACCTGCGTTCCATTGGCCGTCTGAGTATTGTCCCAACTTGCTTTAACATTAACGAACCCGTCATCTTTGGTACGCCAATCGTAATGAACCCAGTGTTCTTTATTCCATTCTTGCTGGCACCAATGGTTAACGCCGTGCTGGCATGGGGTGCTATGAAGATGGATTTGATTGGCCGTGTGATTTCAGTGGTTCCATGGACTGCACCCGCGCCAATCGGTGCTGCATGGGCATTAGGCTGGGATTTCCGTGCGGCGATTTTGGTGATTCTGTTGGCTGTTGTTTCCGCCATCATCTACTTCCCGTTCTTTAAAGTGTACGAGAAGCAGTTGCTGGAGCAGGAAGCGGAAGAAGCTCAGAAAGCCTCTGGCGAAGAGAGCCAACAGGCTGCTTAATGAAATGAAAGAGTGAGATGAAACGGTGGGGAAACCCGCCGTTTTGCTTTATTACTTCAGGGTACAATCGCCACAACCTTGTACATCAGGCAACTTATAGCGCTGGCAGCAGGTGCGGCGTACCAACAAACCTTCGCGCAGGATTACAGTGCGGTAGAGGGGGTTATCCTGGCCATCGCGCAGTTGTTTTTCAAAGAAACAGGCGTGGCGCAATTCAGCGATTGTCGCATCATCAAGCAACTCTCTCAGCTCACCAAAAAACCAATTTAGCAAATACCCAGTATTGCTCCAGATGAGTTTCCCATTGATCTCACCGCTGTTTTCCAGCGCCTCAACGACCGGCATTAGCCCTTCAACCAGCAGTTTCTCAATGCGTTGTTGCAACGGCTGGGTGGTTGCCACTCTATCTTCCTGAACGTCTATCCAGAAAGTGGCGGCTCTGCCCGTTTCATGAAACTCGACATGAATATGTTGTGGGCCGATATCCAGCGCTCGGGGCTGAGTGATCAGCGCCATCACCAGCGGTGGAACCAGCAGGCCAAGATACCATTGCGCCCACAGTGATTTCAGCGGTTTCCCCTCACGGGCAAGTTGCGGCTGGTTGCGATAAATATGGTCACTGTAACAGGCAAGAAGCGAGGTTAACGCAGCGGGTTGGGCCCATTGATACAACGTCTGGCTGGTTGCCGGAGCGGGCTCATTGAATTTGATGATGTCATTAAAATAAGGTCGATGGGTGATGAAATGCGCGCGCAGCTCATCTGCCAGCTCTGGCTGTGAGCTGGTAGCAAATGGCGAGTGCCATGCAAAATCATCAAGAAACTGGGAAGACTGAAAAGCCATCGACAAACAAGACCACTAATACAAATGATAATGATTGCCAATCCTATCTATAGGCAAAGCCTTTAGCAAGGCTATTTTGTGCGCGTGTTCTGATGGGGGATTTTTGCTCAGGCAGGCAGCAGCGATTCGCTGACAAAAATGCTATTACGACCCTGGCGTTTGGCTCGATAAAGAGCGCTATCAGCCTGCCGTAAGGCCTCTTCGATGTTTTGCTGTTCCAGCACGGCAAGGCCAATGCTGGCCGTCACATGGGTTGCCACGTCGTCATTAAACAAGTGTGGGATCTTTAAATCATAAACCCGTTGGCGGATACGTTCAGCGGTTTGCAAAGCCTGCTCGGCATCCACATCGGTCAGCAACACCATAAATTCTTCACCGCCATAACGGGTGACAATATCGCGAGAACGAACGGCATCGCGAATGGCGGCAGAGACATGTATCAAAGCCTGGTCGCCCATACTATGACCATAGTTGTCGTTGTAAGCTTTAAAATGATCGATATCCAGCAACAAGACGAAATGCGTGCCGCTTCCAACGGCTAACACTGTCTCAAGTCGATTTTGAAAACCACGGCGGTTATACAGACCGGTAAGGGGATCTAACATACTCAAATCGTTAAGAGTTTCTTTCTCTTCGAGTAGTTTATCCATTAAACGACGAGTAAAATTATCATTACGTTGCTGAATGATATTCTGAATGATAATGCCAATGCCCGGGAGGGCCACCGAATATAAAACTCTCGGCCAATTATTCCCGTGGTCGAGCCATAAAATCATTAGCGTTACTGGCAAGCATGAGGCGATAAATGCTTGTATGTTATTGATAAAAGAGATTGAGCCAATAAATAATATCGCCAGTAAGGCAATAATTAGAAAATTAAGATCTTTAATCGGCATCACACTGACTTTTATATAGATATGCCATGCCCAAAGTGAGCCAATTATTAACGAAACAGCGTTAATGTTGATCAGTGTTTTTTTGTTAAAAAACTGCCAGAGTAGGCAGCAGAGGCTTATCACCAGCACCATGATAATCGGTAAGGTAAGGTGCTGAGTGTGGGCAGAAGGCGACGCCATACTAAATCCCGCAGAAAACGCGTTCAGTAATAAAAATAAACGCAACGAGAGTTGATGTTTCCCATTGAGTAAAGCGCGCCAGGTTGTTGCTGTCATATCAGATAGTTCTTTTTACTCGAACTCAACATTATGCTGTTGAATAATATTATAAAAATAGATAGGAAAGTGATTTCTTAAGGAAATTATTTGACTGTTAATTATGTGTTTTTAATCGTCGCTCAATCTATCACCTTAATGAATATATGTCATCTGGTGATCAGGAATGCTAAACATTTCTAATGTAAAACAGAATCTACACAAGCGCTGACAAACGAGAAATTATATCATATGATATTGGTTATCATTACCAATTGATGAGATAGAGATAATGTTACAACGGCAGTTAGAAAGTGCGTGGGCAGTGTTGATACCTGGAGGAATTGTCGCCGCATTGTTGTATCTGGATCTTTCTTTTAGTCAGTGGCGAGTGCTGATTGTGCTGGGATTATTGGTGACGACGGCAATGCTCTACCATAAACGGTTACGTCATTTTGTCTTGTTGCCATCATGCGTTGCATTTGCCAGTGGGCTTGCACTAGTGATGATGAATCTGGAAGCTATGAAATAGGGATGTGAAACAGAGAATGACGAGAGTGAAGCCAGAAGAGGGTGATAAGAATTGGTGCGAAGAGAGGGACTTGAACCCTCACGCCCGTTAGAGCACTAACACCTGAAGCTAGCGCGTCTACCAATTCCGCCACCTTCGCAAATCAAATCTTATCTGATATCGCCTTCGCATTGGTGCGAAGAGAGGGACTTGAACCCTCACGTCCGTAAGAACACTAACACCTGAAGCTAGCGCGTCTACCAATTCCGCCACCTTCGCGCAGTGCGAACGATATCTTGCGTGGTTAATGGTGCGAAGAGAGGGACTTGAACCCTCACGTCCGTAAGAACACTAACACCTGAAGCTAGCGCGTCTACCAATTCCGCCACCTTCGCATACCCACAACACCGAAGTATTGTAACCACGGAGGCGCATTCTAGATGTTTTCTGCGCGTCGTCAACAGTTAATTTAGTGCCGCTTTTCTAATCGCTGCAAAAAGCGGCACAACAACGTGTTAGCGCTTCTTCACGCCACGCATCACAACTGAGCGGTAAACTTTGAAACGGCCTGTCTGAGCGATCACTTCGTGGTTACCGAAGGTTTCATCCAGCACGTCCGGATACGCCAGGAAGGCGTTCGCCACGATACGCAATTCACCGCCCATATTCAGGTGGCGTACTGCGCCACGAATCAGCTGGTGAGCCGCATCCAGGCTGGTTTGTAAACCATCATGGAACGGTGGGTTTGAGATAATCATGTCGAAACGGCCATTCACTTCGGAATAGACGTTACTGGCGATAACTTCGCCTGCAATTTCGTTGGCGGCAAGCGTTGCACGGCTTGCCGCAACGGCTGGTGCAGAAACATCACACAAAGTCAGACGGACTTTTGGTGAATGCTTAGCAAGCGTTACCGCCAACACGCCTGCGCCGCAACCGACATCCAACACTTTGCCTTTGGTGTGCGGTGTCAGCGTGGAAAGCAGCAATTTACTGCCAGTGTCCAGACCGTCACGGCTAAACACGCCAGGCAGAGTTTTTACGGTCAGGCTTTCGTGTTGATACTCATCCCACCAGGAATTCTCATCAAACTGCGGCTGTTTTTCCAGGCGACCATGATAGAAACCGCAACGACGTGCGCTATCAATTTTATTGAGTGGGCTAAATTCGGCGAGCATCTGCTCAGCACTGCGCACACCACTACGGTTTTCACCAACCACAAAAATATCGCTGCCAATTGGCATCAACGATAAAATGTTCATCAGCTGGAACTGAGCTTCTGGCTTATTCTTCGGCCAGTAATAGATTAATGTATTGCAGTCGCCAATGCTGCTGGCGTCAGCCACCAGGCCGTATTGTGCATCTTCGCCCATCTGAGCGCTCAATACCTGCCAGTGGTGAAATTGTTGGGTATGGACGCGACTTGCTGCCGTTTCGAAACGGGCAGGCATGTCGTCTTGTAAATCACCGGCAAACAGCACGCGGCTCTCGGTAAAATCATCGCTATGGCGCAGCAGCACTTCACTTGCCGGGGTTAACGCAGTCATCAAATTACTCCTGGGAAATCAGAACCGGGATTATAGAGCTTTAATGGCGCACATTCGATGAATTTGCTATATTTGCGCCCCAATTGGCACTCTCTACCTGGTTTCGCTATGCCCCATATACCTTTGCGACGTGACTGGTTGTTACAACAGCTGGGCATCACCCAGTGGGAGCTGCGGCGCCCGGCTGCGTTGCAGGGCGAAATCGCGGTCTCGCTGCATGAAAACGTTAAGTTATTGATAATCGCCGAAGATCTTCCTGACTTAAACGATCCTTTCGTTTGCGATGTTTTGCGCAGCCTGAATCTGGATGCACAGCAGATTATGCAACTGACCCCGGAACGAGCTGCAATGCTGCCAGGTGAAAGTCGTTGTAATAGCTGGCGACTGGGTGTGAGTGAACCGCTCCCTATTTCTGGCGCGCAGTTAGCGACCCCGGATTTAAACGAGCTTTATCATAATGGCGCTGCCAGACAGGCGCTGTGGCAACAAATTTGCGAACATGAACACGATTTCTTCCCTCAACACCAGTGACTTGAGCCTGGCTTACGCCATCGAACAACGCAGCCATGCTTTCCCATGGAGTGAAAAAACCTTCGCCAGTAACGAGGGCGAACGCTATTTGAACTTACGACTCGATGTTGACGGTAAAATGGCAGCGTTTGCGGTGACGCAGGTCGTGCTGGATGAAGCGACGTTATTTAATATTGCGGTCGACCCGGATTTCCAACGACAAGGTTTGGGCCGCCAGTTGCTGGAGCATTTAATCAGCGAGCTGGAAGCGCGAGATGTGTTTACCCTGTGGCTTGAAGTGCGCGCCTCGAATACGGCGGCGATTGCACTGTATGAAAGCCTGGGCTTTAACGAGGCGACGATTCGCCGTAACTATTACCCCACAAAAGAGGGTCGGGAAGATGCCATCATCATGGCATTACCTTTAGGCTGAAACGACAGGTGTGTAAATGAACTGGGACTGGATTTTATTTGATGCTGACGAAACGCTGTTTACCTTTGACGCGTTCGGCGGCTTACAGCGGATGTTTCTCGATTATAGCGTGACGTTTACCGCTGAAGATTTCCAGGATTACCAGGCTGTTAACAAACCTTTGTGGGTCGATTATCAGAACGGTGCTATTAGCGCGCTTCAGTTACAGCATCAGCGTTTTCTGGGCTGGTCGGAAAGATTGTCGGTGCCTGCGGGTGACCTGAACGCTGCGTTTCTCAATGCTATGGCCGAAATTTGTGTGCCGTTGCCCGGTGCTGTTTCGCTGCTTAATGCGTTAAAAGATAAAGTAAAAATCGGTATTATCACCAACGGATTTACTGCGCTGCAGCAAATCCGCCTGGAACGCACGGGTCTGCGCGATTATTTCGATTTGCTGGTGATTTCCGAACAGGTCGGTGTCGCGAAACCCGATCGTAAGATTTTTGATTACACCTTTGAGCAAATGGGCCATCCGCCGCGCGACCGCGTCATGATGGTTGGCGACACCGCAGAATCAGATATTCTGGGTGGCATGAATGCAGGAATTGCCACCTGCTGGCTCAACGCCCACGGACGAAGCTTACCGGAAGGCATCTCACCGACCTGGGAAGTGACCACACTAAATGAACTGGAGCGATTGTTGTGTAATTGATGATTGCATCACAGCTGATTGTTAAACCTGACCTGATGGGTAAAATAGCCGCCAGGTAACGTTCATTTGCCGCGCAGTTACGCCTGTGCGCAATTCACAGAAGAATTCATTATGACTTTGTCTCCTTTTTTGCAAGAAGTGGGGAAACGCCGCACTTTTGCGATCATTTCTCACCCCGATGCCGGTAAAACGACCATCACGGAAAAAGTGTTGCTGTTCGGACAGGCGATTCAAACTGCGGGTACGGTAAAAGGCCGTGGCTCCAACCAGCATGCAAAATCTGACTGGATGGAAATGGAAAAGCAGCGTGGTATCTCGATTACCACCTCCGTCATGCAGTTCCCGTATCGCGACAGCCTGGTTAACCTGCTGGACACCCCAGGGCACGAAGACTTCTCCGAAGATACTTATCGTACGCTGACCGCGGTTGACTGCTGTTTGATGGTTATTGATGCCGCGAAAGGTGTTGAAGATCGTACCCGTAAGCTGATGGAAGTTACCCGTCTGCGCGATACGCCAATCCTCACTTTTATGAACAAACTTGACCGCGACATCCGTGACCCAATGGAAGTGATGGATGAAGTTGAACGCGAGCTGAAAATTGCCTGTTCACCTATCACCTGGCCAATCGGCTGCGGCAAGCTATTTAAAGGTGTTTATCACCTCTATAAAGACGAAACTTATCTGTACCAGACCGGTAAAGGTCACACCATCCAGGAAGTGCGTATCGTGAAAGGGTTAAACAACCCTGATCTGGATGTGGCGGTAGGTGAAGAACTAGCAGCACAGCTGCGTGACGAGCTGGAACTGGTACAAGGTGCTTCCCACGAATTTGACCGTGAGTTGTTCCTTGAAGGCGAACTGACTCCGGTGTTCTTCGGTACAGCATTGGGTAACTTCGGTGTTGACCATATGCTGGACGGCCTGGTCGAGTGGGCTCCGGCGCCAATGCCACGCAAAACTGATACGCGTGTAGTAGAAGCGGCTGAAGATAAATTCACCGGTTTCGTGTTTAAGATTCAGGCCAACATGGACCCGAAACACCGTGACCGCGTGGCTTTCATGCGTGTGGTTTCCGGCAAGTACGAAAAAGGCATGAAGCTGCGCCAGGTTCGTACCGGTAAAGACGTGGTGATTTCTGATGCGCTGACCTTTATGGCGGGTGACCGTTCGCACGTTGAGGAAGCCTTCCCTGGCGATATCATCGGCCTGCACAACCACGGCACCATTCAAATTGGTGATACCTTCACCCAGGGCGAAATGATGAAGTTCACCGGTATTCCGAACTTCGCACCGGAACTGTTCCGTCGTATTCGTCTGCGTGATCCATTGAAGCAGAAGCAGTTGCTCAAAGGCCTGGTACAGCTTTCTGAAGAGGGCGCGGTACAGGTATTCCGCCCAATCGCCAACAACGATTTGATTGTGGGTGCGGTCGGTGTGCTGCAGTTTGATGTGGTTGTGGCGCGTCTGAAGAGTGAATACAACGTTGAAGCGATTTACGAATCCGTCAACGTTTCGACCGCGCGTTGGGTTGAAAGCACTGATGTGAAGAAGTTTGAAGAATTCAAACGGAAAAACGAAATGCAGTTGGCTCTTGATGGCGGCGACAACCTCGCTTATATCGCTCCAACCATGGTGAACTTGAACCTGACGCAAGATCGTTACCCGGAAGTGACGTTCCGTAAAACTCGCGAGCACTAATCCCCTCTCAGGGCGCGGCAGTCGTCGCGTCCTGCTACTTTTCCCGTCTTATTAATCCCTTACGGATTGTTCTTAATTTCCTGCATTTTCCTTACGTTCCTCCATTCACACCATGCAAATCTGTGATTGTTGTCTATATTTAACAAACCAGTGACAAATTGGTTGGTCGAATATGCCATGTAAACGAAGCTTTCTGGCGGGTTCATCCACTCTAATTTTTGTTGGCGTTATTAAAAACTGAACGGAAAATTTTTGGGCCGTAACACTTGGCCTGAGGTTTAAGGAAAGCCGTTACGTTAAGGCTTGTGCTCAAATTGTGAGCAAAACTATAGGAATTAATCGATGACTATGACTACGACTAAGATTTCTAAAACTCTGTTAGCTGTTGTTCTTGGCTCTGTGCTGGCAAGCGGTAGCGCTTTAGCAGAAGACAAGATGCTTAACAAAACCGAATCGACAGCGGACACAGCAGGCGAAAAAATTGATAGCTCCGTAAAAGACGTCGGTAATTTCATGGATGACAGCGCTATCACTGCGAAAGTGAAAGCCGCCCTGGTCGATCACAAAGATATTAAAAGTACCGATATCTCAGTGAAAACCGACAAAAAAATCGTCACGTTAAGTGGGTTCGTTGAAAGCCAGGCGCAGGCTGAGCAGGCCGTAACAGTTGCCAAAGGCGTGGAAGGGGTCTCTTCTGTCAGCGACAAACTGCATGTGCGTGACGGGGCCGATAAATCAGTCAGCGGTTATGCAGGCGATACTGCTACCACCAGCGAAATTAAAGCTAAACTTTTAGCAGACGACATCGTGCCTTCGCGCCATGTGAAAGTTGAAACCACCGAAGGTGTAGTCCAGCTATCGGGTACTGTGGAATCAAGCGCGCAGTCCGAGCGGGCTGAAAGTGTTGCCAAAGCAGTTGATGGCGTTAAAAGCGTCAAAAACGACCTGAAAGTGAAGTAACCGATCAATCGAAACTTTCTCCTCTGGTTATGCCGGGGGAGTCAGTAACCAAGTAAGCAACATCAATACCAAATATCGCCAATGAGTGCGCATCCCGCACCCATCCAGAAGCGATTCGGGTTCACTATGGTTAAGGAGAGGCTTATGTTTCGTTGGGGCATTATTTTTCTGGTCATTGCGTTGATTGCAGCAGCTCTGGGTTTTGGTACTCTTGCGGGTACTGCGGCAGGTGCTGCAAAAATTGTCTTTGTGGTAGGTATTATTCTGTTCCTGGTTAGCCTGTTTATGGGCCGAAAACGCCCATAGCGATTTTTACGTGCTATAACCATTAGAGACAGACCAGAGAGCCAGTCTATTTAGACTGGCTCTCGCGTTTTTAAGCGACTAACAAATAACCAATAATAAATATCCTTTAGATTAAGGAAAGCAGGGTGGGACAAAGAATACCCGTAACGCTCGGCAACATTGCGCCGCTTGCGCTTCCAACGTTTCGTCCAGGAAAACTCGCCATTATTTGTGAAGGTGGCGGGCAGCGTGGGATATTTACAGCCGGCGTGCTGGACGAGTTTATGCGCGCTAACTTCAACCCGTTCGATCTCTTCTTAGGCACCTCCGCGGGTGCGCAAAACCTTTCCGCTTATGTTTGTCACCAGCCTGGTTATGCCAGAAGAGTGATCACCCGTTTTACCACGACCCGTGAATTTTTTGATCCTCTGCGCTTTGTGCGTGGCGGGCATCTTATCGATCTCGACTGGCTGGTTGAGGCCACATCGTCAAAAATTCCGCTCTCAATGTCGAGCGCGGAAAAACTGTTTGAGTCCGGTAAAGCGTTCTATATGTGCGCCTGTCGCAGTGATGATTACACCCCAGGTTACTTTTCGCCGAACAGCACAAGTTGGCTGAATATCCTCAAAGCCTCCAGCGCCATCCCGGGTTTTTACCGTAGCGGGGTAGAGATTGATGGCATCGGTTATCAGGATGGTGGAATAAGCGATGCGATTCCGGTTCGCGAAGCCGTGCGCCTGGGGGCTGATACGTTGGTGGTTATCCGTACTGTTCCTTCGCAAATGTATTACACGCCTGAATGGTTTAAACGCATGGAGCGCTGGCTTGGCGATAGCAGCCTGCAACCGTTGCTCCATTTGGTGAAACATCACGAGGCAAGTTATCGTGAGATACAGAATTTTATTGAAAAGCCACCGGGCAAACTGCGTATTTTCGAAATCTATCCGCCGAAGCCACTGATGAGCATGGCGCTTGGCAGCCGAATGCCCGCGCTGAATACGGACTATAAAACGGGCCGTTTATGCGGGCGCTATTTCCTTGCTACCGTGGGTAAACTGCTGGCGGCTCAACCGCCGATAAAACGCCATCATCCGCGTATTATCGTGCCAGGCCCGGTTGTGGTGGCGCCGGGAATCGTGACGCATGAGCCTTTATCTCAGGCGGTGATTGAAACCCCAGAGGCGAACGATTCCACCTTTAATAATGAAGGTACGGCGTGACAATGACTTTTTACGATACGCATTGTCACTTCGACTTCCCGCCGTTTAGCAATAACGAAGCCAGTAGTCTGGCGCTTGCTGCACAAGCGGGTGTCGAAAAAATTATCGTTCCGGCCATTGAAGCCGAGCGCTTTGGTGTCGTTCTGGCTCTGGCCGACAATTATCCGCCGTTGTATGCCGCGCTGGGCTTGCACCCGATTGTGATTCACAAACACCAGGATGCGTCACTGGCGTTGCTGGAACATCATCTGCAACAACGTCCGAAAAAGCTTGTGGCAATTGGCGAGATCGGTCTTGATCTCTATATGGATAATCCGCTTTTTGAGAAACAAGAAGCGATGCTCGATGCGCAGTTAAAGCTGGCAAAACGTTATGATTTGCCGGTCATCCTTCATTCACGTCGTACCCACGACAAACTCGCTGCCCATTTAAAACGCCACGATTTACCGCGAGCCGGTGTGGTGCATGGTTTTTCGGGCAGCCTGCAACAGGCTGAACGTTTTGTGGCATTGGGCTACAAGATTGGAGTGGGGGGAACCATAACCTATCCGCGAGCCAGCAAAACGCGCGATGTGATGGCGCAACTACCGCTCAGCGCGTTGGTGCTGGAAACGGATGCTCCCGATATGCCACTCAATGGCTGGCAAGGACAGGCTAATCGTCCGGAACGCATTGTTGAGGTTTTTCAAACCCTTTGTTCTCTCCGTTCTGAACCTGCGGATGTTATCGCAAATACTTTCATTCATAACTGCAATGAATTATTCAATCTGAAATAGTCAGTAACAAAATGTGATCCAGCTCACCTTATAAGATAAACGTTTCCATGAATGTGTATAAATACGTGATTGCCGTTCCATTTGCTGGCTTCCCTGCCGCTATAATCCCGCCAGTTGTCGGTTTTTAGCTCGCTTTCACTTTTATCAACTAATACACAGGGATTCTGTATGCAACTCTTCATGGGATTGATCGGCATGATCGTTCTGCTGCTGATCGCCGTTTTACTTTCCAGTCATCGCAAAGCGATAAATCTTCGCACTGTTCTGGGCGCATGGATTATCCAGGTCGGCATCGGTGCTCTTATCCTGTATGTTCCGGTCGGTCGTAAAGTTCTGTTGGCCATGTCTGAAGGTGTCGCTAACGTTATCGCTTACGGTAACGCCGGTATTTCCTTCCTGTTTGGTGGCCTGGTTTCGGACAAAATGTTCGAAGTCTTTGGCGGCGGCGGCTTTGTATTTGCCCTGCGCGTTCTGCCAATTATTGTCTTCTTTTCCTCACTGATTGCAGTGCTTTACTACTTGGGCATCATGCAGTTAGTGATTCGTGTTCTCGGCGGCGGCCTGCGTAAGTTGCTGAAAACCTCTCGCACTGAATCCCTGTCTGCGACAGCCAACATCTTTGTTGGCCAGACTGAAGCTCCGCTGGTGGTCCGTCCTTATATCGCGACCATGACGCGTTCAGAACTTTTCGCCGTCATGTGTGGTGGTTTGGCATCCGTGGCAGGTTCCGTGTTGGCCGGTTACGCACAAATGGGCGTACCGCTAGAATATCTGATTGCAGCATCCTTCATGGCGGCACCCGGCGGTTTACTGTTTGCAAAAATCATCCTGCCTGAAACAGAAACACCAAACGATGCACCAGAGCTGGAATCGATGAAAAACGATCCAGATCGCCCAGCGAACGTGCTGGATGCTGCGGCATCAGGTGCAGCTTCGGGTATGCAGTTGGCTCTAAACGTAGGCGCAATGTTGCTGGCGTTTGTGGCTCTGATTGCCTTACTGAACGGGATGCTTTCTGGCATTGGCGGCTGGTTGTTTAACTACCCGCAACTGTCGATGGAACTGATCCTTGGTTGGGTGTTCTCACCGCTGGCGTGGGTTATCGGTGTGCCATGGAGCGAAGCTAACGTTGCGGGTTCCTTCATCGGCCAAAAACTGATCATCAACGAATTTGTCGCCTACCTGAACTTCGGGGAATACCTGAAAGATGACGCCACCGTTGCGGCAGCAGGCCTGCAAGTTCTTTCAGATCACACCAAAGCCATTATTTCCTTCGCGCTGTGTGGTTTTGCTAACCTTTCCTCTATCGCTATCCTGATTGGTGGCCTGGGAAGCATGGCTCCAAACCGCCGTCACGATATTGCTCAGCTTGGCCTGAAGGCTGTAGCAGCAGGTACCTTGTCTAACCTGATGAGTGCGACAATTGCCGGGGTGTTCCTGTCATTATAAAAAGGTGATGTTAAAATTATAACATCCCTGTGAAATCAATGGTCGGCACTTTTGCCGGCCATTTTTTTATATTTGAATCACATTTTTACTCTATCTAACCTTGTTAAATCACATATACTGTACAAAGCATGTAATTTCTCCTTTGGCTTTTGTGAAGCGAGACACAATATTATCAAGATGGTGAATGTTATAATTATAACATTGCTACATATGATGTGCGGTGAGAAGGATCTCAACGTGACGGTGACCCGTGTTACCTCTGCTCTTCAAGGAACCAAGTCCGCTCCAACGTGTTGAGTTTCGAAGCCAGAGACTTCTATATCTTTTGTTGGAGAGTGTTATGACCGATTTAACTGCAAGCAGTCTGCGTGCCCTGAAATTGATGGACCTGACTACCCTGAACGACGATGACACCAATGAAAAAGTGGTAGCACTTTGTCATCAGGCCAAAACAGCGGTAGGTAATACTGCGGCGATCTGCATTTATCCTCGTTTCATCCCAATTGCTCGTAAAACTCTGAATGCCCAGGGCACTCCTGAGATCCGCATTGCTACCGTGACCAACTTCCCACACGGCAACGACGACATCGAAATTGCGCTGGCTGAAACCCGCGCGGCTATCGCTTACGGTGCCGACGAAGTTGATGTGGTGTTCCCATACCGCGCGCTGATCGCGGGTAACGAACAAGTGGGTTTTGACCTGGTTAAAGCCTGTAAAGAAGCCTGTGCTGCGGCAAACGTTTTGCTGAAAGTGATCATCGAAACCGGCGAGCTGAAAGAAGAAGCCCTGATTCGTAAAGCGTCGGAAATTTCTATCAAAGCCGGTGCTGATTTCATCAAAACCTCTACCGGTAAAGTACCGGTCAATGCCACGCCGGAAAGCGCTCGCATCATGATGGAAGTGATCCGTGATATGGGCGTTGAGAAAACCGTTGGTTTCAAACCAGCCGGTGGCGTGCGTACTGCTGAAGATGCGGCGCTGTTCCTGTCTATCGCGGATGAACTGTTTGGTGCTGACTGGGCTGATTCCCGTCACTACCGTTTTGGTGCGTCCAGCCTGCTCGCGAGCCTGTTAAAAACGCTGGGTCACGGTGACGGCAAAAGCGCAAGCGGCTACTAATCTCTTCCTTGCGGCGGTTTCCCCGCCGCATTTCACCTGATGAATTCAGGGGGTTACCTTGTTCCTCGCTCAAGAAATTATTCGTAAAAAACGTGATGGTCATGCGCTAAGCGATGAGGAAATTCGTTTCTTCATCAATGGTATTCGGGATAACACTATCTCTGAAGGGCAGATTGCAGCACTGGCAATGACCATTTTCTTCCACGACATGACTATGCCGGAACGCGTATCTCTGACCATGGCGATGCGAGATTCAGGAACCGTGCTGGACTGGAAGAGCCTCAATCTGAACGGCCCAATCGTTGATAAACACTCAACGGGCGGTGTCGGTGATGTGACTTCATTAATGCTTGGCCCAATGGTGGCGGCATGTGGCGGTTACATCCCAATGATTTCTGGCCGTGGTTTAGGCCATACCGGTGGTACGCTCGATAAACTCGAAGCAATCCCTGGATTTGATATTTTCCCGGACGATAACCGTTTCCGCGACATTATTAAAAACGTCGGCGTGGCAATTATCGGCCAGACAAACTCGCTTGCTCCGGCGGACAAACGCTTCTACGCCACGCGTGACATTACCGCGACCGTAGACTCCATCCCGCTGATTACCGCTTCCATTCTGGCGAAGAAACTGGC
Organism: Buttiauxella sp. JUb87; assembly: GCF_004361975.1. NCBI lineage: Bacteria > Pseudomonadati > Pseudomonadota > Gammaproteobacteria > Enterobacterales > Enterobacteriaceae > Buttiauxella > Buttiauxella sp. JUb87. The sequence continues at coordinate 622,526 of NZ_SNVY01000002.1, read as the reverse complement.
CGAAGGCCTGGATGCGCTGGTGATGGACGTGAAAGTCGGCAGCGGTGCATTTATGCCGACTTATGAGCTTTCTGAATTGCTCGCCGAAGCGATTGTTGGCGTGGCAAATGGCGCAGGCGTTAAAACCACTGCGCTGCTGACCGACATGAACCAGGTGCTGGCCTCCAGCGCAGGTAATGCGGTTGAAGTTCGCGAAGCGGTGCAATTCCTGACCGGCGAATACCGCAACCCGCGCCTGCATGAAGTCACCATGGCGCTGTGCGTGGAAATGTTACTTTCCGGCAATCTGGCAAAAGATGACGCCGAAGCCCGCCAGAAACTGCAAGCGGTGCTCGATAACGGTAAAGCGGCTGAAGTGTTTGGTCGCATGGTTGCGGCGCAAAAAGGCCCGACAGACTTCGTCGAAAACTATGCGAAGTACCTGCCAACCGCCGTGCTGAGCAAAGCGGTTTATGCAGATAAAAATGGCTTCATCTCCGAAATGGACACCCGCGCGCTAGGTATGGCGGTGGTAGCGATGGGCGGCGGTCGTCGTCAGGCTTCTGATTCCCTGGATTACAGCGTCGGCTTCACCGATATGGTGCGCCTGGGCGATAGCGTTGAGATTTCTCGCCCGTTAGCGGTGATTCACGCTGCAAGCGAAAGTCAGTGGCAAGAAGCGGCTCGTGCGGTTAAAGCGGCAATTAAAGTTAACGATACGGCACCGGCTAAAACGCCAGACGTTTATCGCCGTATTAGCTAAATGCTGGCATACTGATCTGATCACTTTTTGAAACGCTCTCGGGCGTTTCAGGCGCAACGACGCAGGAGAAATTATGAAACGTGCATTTATTATGGTGCTGGACTCTTTCGGCATTGGCGCGACTGAAGATGCTGACCGCTTTGGCGACGTTGGCTCTGATACCTTCGGCCATATCGCGCAAGCTTGTGCAAATGGCGAAGCCGACAAAGGCCGTAAAGGGCCACTGCATTTGCCTAACCTGACTCGCCTGGGTCTGGTGAAAGCGGCTGAAGGTTCTACCGGTAAAATCCCGGCGGGCATGGACGGTAACGCAGAAGTTATCGGTGCATACGGTTGGGCGCATGAACTTTCGTCTGGTAAAGACACTCCGTCAGGCCACTGGGAAATCGCCGGTGTTCCTGTGCTGTTCGAGTGGGGCTACTTCTCCGATACCCAAAACAGCTTCCCGCAAGAATTGCTGGATAAACTGGTCGAGCGCGCAAACCTGCCAGGTTACCTCGGTAACTGCCACTCTTCCGGTACTGTGATTCTGGATGAACTGGGCGAAGAGCATATGAAAACCGGCAAGCCGATTTTCTATACCTCCGCTGACTCCGTGTTCCAGATTGCCTGCCACGAAGAAACCTACGGCCTCGATAAACTCTACGAACTGTGCGAAATCGCCCGCGAAGAGTTGACCGAAGGCGGCTACAACATTGGTCGCGTTATCGCGCGTCCGTTTGTTGGTGACAAAGCGGGTAACTTCCAGCGTACCGGCAACCGCCATGATCTGGCTGTTGAACCACCAGCTCCAACCGTGTTGAAAAAACTGGTTGATGAAAAAAATGGTCAGGTTGTTTCCGTGGGTAAAATCGCAGATATCTATGCTGAAGTCGGTATCACCAAAAAAGTGAAAGCGACCGGTCTGGATGCGCTGTTTGACGCGACAATTACCGAGATGAAAGAAGCGGGTGACGACACTATCGTGTTCACCAACTTCGTCGATTTCGACTCCTCTTACGGTCACCGTCGTGACGTAGCAGGTTATGCCGCCGCGCTGGAACTGTTCGACCGTCGTCTGCCAGAACTGATGGAATTGCTGAAAGAGGACGATATTCTGATCCTCACCGCTGACCACGGTTGTGACCCAACCTGGCAAGGTACTGACCATACTCGCGAACACATTCCGGTATTGGTCTACGGCCCGAAAGTGAAAGCTGGCTCTCTGGGCCATCGTGAAACCTTCGCGGATATCGGCCAGACCGTGGCGAAACACTTCGGTGTTTCAGATATGGACTACGGCAAGAACATGCTGTGATACCCGTCATTCTTCGAGCCGCAGGGGTGTTGGCTGCAAAAGCTCACCCCAGTCACTTACTCAAGTAAGCTCCTGGGGATTCGCTTTCTTGCCGCCTACCTGCGACTCGAATTATTTAGGGTATATGGATTACAGATTTGGGTGAGATGTTTTATCCGCCCAGACGTTAACCTCTTAAAACAAGGAATAAAAACATGGCAACGCCACACATTAATGCAGAAATGGGTGATTTCGCAGACGTCGTTTTGATGCCAGGCGACCCGCTGCGCGCAAAACATATCGCTGAAACTTTCCTTGAAGATGTTCGTGAAGTGAACAACGTGCGTGGCATGTTGGGCTTCACCGGGACTTACAAAGGCCGCAAAATTTCTGTAATGGGCCACGGCATGGGTATCCCATCCTGCTCGATTTACACCAAAGAGCTGATCACTGATTTCGGCGTGAAGAAAATCATCCGTGTGGGTTCTTGCGGTGCAGTACGTATGGATGTGAAATTGCGTGACGTGGTTATCGGCATGGGTGCTTGCACCGATTCCAAAGTGAACCGTCTGCGTTTCAAAGACCATGACTTCGCTGCAATCGCTGACTTCGACATGGTGCGTAACGCGGTTGATGCAGCTAAAGCGCTGGGCGTTGATGCTCGCGTGGGCAACATCTTCTCTGCAGACCTGTTCTACTCCCCAGACCCGACTATGTTCGACGTGATGGAAAAATACGGCATCCTGGGTGTGGAAATGGAAGCCGCGGGCATCTACGGCGTGGCAGCAGAATTTGGTGCTAAAGCACTGACCATCTGTACCGTGTCTGACCATATCCGTACTCACGAGCAGACTACTGCTGAAGAGCGCCAGACAACCTTTAACGACATGATCAAGATCGCTCTTGAATCTGTGTTACTGGGCGACAAAGAGTAAGATTTTAAAGGGTGCTCCGGCACCCTTTATCTTTTCAAATTATCTATTCATTTTAATCCATCTATTCCGCTTATCTGCTTTATCTTTCAATTGTATAGCGCTATATATCTATTCAAGTATCTATTCATAAATCTATTCATATGAGCGCTCTGACAGATTTATTGCTGCATGGCCCATAAACTGCAACCTCATTACACCAGCGTTTGGGTGTCAGCCAGGCGACGTTTTCACGTCTGGTGAATACTGAAAGCGATGTCATAAAAGCAGGCTCTGCCAGAGCGACCCAATATGCCTGGATCAGACCAGTGCGCCAGATCCGGCAATTTCCATTGTGGCAAATAGATGATGCGGGGCAGGCCTGGCGTTTCGGTGACTTGTATCCCATCTGGCGCAGGGAAGCTGTCTGGTGATACTGAATAATGGCACCGCGCAATGGTTTAACGGTATCCCATGGTATTTAACCGATCTGCGTCCTCAGGGTTTTTTGGGGCGAGCGTGGGGGAAGCGCTTAGCACAGCAAACAGGATTACCGGAAGATATTACCCCGAGATGTCATTGCAACTTGATACCGTTGAGGCAGGCGTTAAGCGACTCGCCTAGCGCACCGTCTGCGCAATCCACGTGCTCAATTCACGTAATTCCATTTCTTGTTCCGGGAAGTCGGCAATCAGCGTTTCGCATTGCTGTTGCAACATGTCACTGCGATACAAACAGCCCTGCAAACGGGCCGCCAGCGCTTCAAGAGGCGCGGGGTTTAGGCTGTCTGTGAATATTTTCGCTTGGGTGATATGCCCTTTCTCAACGTCGAAATGCAGTTCAACACCACCCCAGGTAAAACGCTGATCCAGTAAATGGCTAAATGCCGGAGCCTGGCCGAAATTCCATTCCCAGCTACTTTGGCGGGCAAAGGTTTCAGCAAAGCCGGGTAGGTCGGGCAGGGCATCAGGAGAAATATGTTCTGCTGCCACTCGTTCGCCGTAGAAGGCAAAAAATGACTCACGTACCGCATCGCAAACTTGCTCGTGTGTCAGGCCAGGCAGCAGATCGCTGAGGTTTGCCACTCGTCCGCGTACTGACGTTATGCCTTTGGCCTGCAGTTTTTTCTGGTCTGGATTCAGGTAGTTTGCCAGGCGGCTTAAATCGGCATTAAGCAATAACGTGCCATGGTGAAATCCCCGATCCATCGTTTCCTTATAAGCCGAGCCGGAAACTTTGCGCACTCCCTCCGCGGTGGCAACTTCCAGATCATTGCGTCCGGAAGCGGTGGCACTGATGCCGAGCGCATTAAGCGCATTCACCACAATTGCCGTCGACACACTTTTGTCGTATTCCGGTTTTCCCGCCATAAAGGTGAAACAGGTGTTGCCCAAATCGTGGAATACCGCGCCACCGCCGCTGCTGCGTCTGGCCAGCCGCACGTTATCTTCTTCCATGCGCCGGGTATTACATTCTTTCCACGGGTTTTGCGCCCGGCCAATGACCACGGTATCCGCGTTGCGCCATAAGAACAGCACGCGCTGGGTTGCAGGCATCTGGCGGAAAATACACTCTTCCACCGCCAGGTTGAACCAGGGATCGTAAGAGTCCGAAATAAGCAGACGTAATGTAGACATAGCAGAAGTCCTTTCTTATTGGGGTTTATTGGCGCTCGGTTCTTCCTCATCTTCTTTTACTTCGGTATTCGCCGTCAGAAGAAAAGGAGATTGTTGCCAGCGGGTGCGTTTGCCCTGCAAAAGCGTGCGCGTCAGCACAATGCCAATTGCCAGCGCCAGTAACATCATCAGGCGCAAAATATTGGTGGTGTTATCCACTTGCTTGGCTTCAGTGGGTAGCGTGTGGGTATCGAGCGTGATGCGTAGATAGCCTACAGGCCCATCTTTATCTTCAATCGGTTGAACAATTTGCTGATTAAAATAACTGCCCGCTTTTTTCCCATCCAGAGCGAGTCGATCGCGCACGGCGATCCCTTCGCCCGCATGTGCGACCTGGCTGCCGCCGTTGTCGTAAACACCTGCATCCAGAATTCGGCTGTCCTGAGTCAATAAATTCAGCACTGTTGAAATCTTTTTCTCATCAGGATTTTCAGACTTCATCAATGGAATCAGGTTATAGCTCACCTGCCGTGCCAGGGTTCTTGCCAGTTCTTCAAGTTGCACGTTCCGGGCTTGTTGATGCCCCTGGCTAAACCACGACGCGCCCTGCATCAGTGCGACTAAAAGTGCGAGGCAGATAAGCACAATCACTGCACGATGCAGCCTAAATTTCATTTTTGCCCGAGCCATAATGCACCTTCAATAAATTGCTTACTTTAATGTTGCCAGAAGCGGCGTGGACAAGGTAGCCTCATGCGTTGTTTTGTTCCGAATACCCTTAATCATTCGAATTGCTGCAGTGTTGGCTGTAATCCGAATGATTAATGCTATCTCTTAAATCTTTCCTGGAGTTGTGATGCCGAATAGTCTGACCTGGTGCGACCTGCCAACCGACGTATCTCTCTGGCCTGGTTTGCCGCTATCGTTAAGTGGCGATGAAGTTATGCCACTCGATTACCGTGCTGGCCGCAGCGGCTGGCTTCTGTATGGTCGGAATCTGGATAAAGAGTGCCTGAATCGCTATCAACGTAAGTTAGGAGCGGCGATGGTTATCGTCACCGCGTGGTGCGTTGAAGATTATCAGGTTATTCGCCTGGCCGGTTCATTAACTCCTCGCGCTACCAAACTTGCCCACGAAGCCGGTCTGGATGTTGCGCCACTGGGCAAAATCCCGCATCTGCGCACGCCTGGCCTGCTGGTGATGGACATGGATTCCACCGCCATCCAAATAGAATGTATCGATGAAATCGCGAAACTGGCAGGCACTGGCGAAATGGTGGCTGAAGTCACCGAGCGCGCGATGCGTGGCGAGCTGGATTTTGCCGCAAGCTTGAAACAACGCGTTGGCACGCTTAAAGGTGCTAACGCGTCTATTCTGCGCCAGGTGCGTGATGAACTACCGTTGATGCCAGGGCTGACGTCACTGGTACTTAAGCTTGAATCTCTTGGCTGGAAAGTTGCGATTGCCTCCGGTGGTTTCACCTTCTTCGCCGAATATCTGCGCGACAAATTGCATTTAGATGCAGTGGTGGCAAACGAGCTGGAAATCTGCGACGGCAAGCTCACTGGCGAAGTCATCGGTCAAATCGTTGATGCACAATTCAAAGCCACAACGCTCCAGCGTCTGGCAGATAAATACGAAATCCCCGTCGCGCAAACCGTCGCGATTGGTGATGGGGCGAATGACTTACCGATGATTCAATCGGCGGGCCTGGGCATTGCTTTCCACGCTAAACCTAAAGTGAATGAGAAAACAGAAGTCACCATCCGTCATGCTGATTTGATGGGCGTATTCTGCATTCTGTCCGGTAGCCTTATCCAGGAAGAACGCTAATGGCAAAAGCTCCGAAACGCGCCTTTGTCTGCAACGAGTGCGGCGCAGACTATCCTCGCTGGCAGGGGCAATGCAGCGCCTGTCACGCATGGAACACGATCACTGAGGTGCGCATTGCCGCCTCGCCGACGGTTGCGCGTAATGAGCGTTTGTCAGGTTATGCCGGTAGTGCGGGCGTCAGTAAAGTTCAAAAACTTTCTGAAATCAGCCTCGAAGAGCTGCCGCGTTTTTCTACTGGTTTTAAAGAGTTTGACCGCGTGTTAGGCGGCGGTGTGGTGCCGGGAAGTGCCATTCTGATTGGTGGTAATCCTGGTGCAGGTAAATCCACGCTGCTGTTGCAAACCTTATGCAAGCTCAGCGAACAGATGAAAACGTTGTACGTCACCGGTGAAGAGTCGCTGCAACAAGTGGCGATGCGCGCCCACCGTCTTGGGTTGCCGACCAATAACCTGAATATGCTTTCGGAAACTGGCATCGAACAAATCTGTATGATTGCCGAGGAAGAAGCGCCGAAGCTGATGGTTATCGACTCCATTCAGGTGATGCACATGGCCGACGTACAGTCGTCGCCTGGCAGTGTGGCGCAGGTGCGTGAGTCAGCCGCTTATCTGACGCGCTTTGCTAAAACGCGCGGTGTGGCGATTATCATGGTCGGCCACGTCACCAAAGATGGTTCGCTTGCCGGGCCAAAAGTGCTCGAACACTGTATCGACTGCTCGGTGATGCTCGATGGCGATGCCGATTCCCGTTTCCGCACGCTGCGCAGCCACAAAAACCGCTTTGGTGCGGTGAATGAGTTAGGCGTGTTTGCCATGACGGAGCAAGGGCTGCGTGAAGTGAGCAACCCTTCCGCTATTTTCCTGAGCCGTGGAGATGAAGTGACGCCCGGCAGTTCGGTTATGGTGGTGTGGGAAGGCACGCGCCCATTGCTGGTAGAGATTCAGGCGCTGGTGGATCAATCCATGATGTCCAACCCGCGCCGTGTCGCCGTGGGTCTTGAGCAAAACCGCCTGGCGATTCTGCTGGCCGTTTTGCACCGCCACGGTGGCCTGCAAATGGCTGACCAGGATGTGTTTGTCAACGTGGTCGGTGGCGTGAAAGTCACCGAAACCAGTGCTGACCTTGCCTTGTTGTTGGCGATGGTTTCCAGCCTGCGCAACCGTGCTTTGCCGCAAGATTTGGTGGTGTTTGGTGAAGTCGGGTTAGCCGGGGAAATTCGTCCGGTGCCAAGCGGCCAGGAGCGTATTTCAGAAGCTGCAAAACACGGCTTTAAACGTGCGATTGTGCCGCAGGCCAACGTGCCGAAAAAACTACCGGAAGGGATGCAGGTCTTCGGTGTGAAAAAACTGGCTGATGCGTTGTCGGTGTTTGACGACTTATAATTGATATTTGCCCAATTTTGCAGGAGGCAGCATGTCGTCTTTTGATTATCTGAAGACTGCTATTCGTCAGCAGAGCGTTACGCTACAGCAAGTTGCAGAATCCTGCGGCATGACCAAGGGCTATCTTAGCCAGTTACTGAACGCCAAAATCAAAAGCCCAAGCGCGCAGAAACTGGAAGCATTGCATCGTTTTTTGGGGCTGGAATTTCCACGGCGTGAGAAAAAAGTAGGCGTGGTATTCGGCAAGTTTTATCCGTTGCATACTGGCCATATCTATCTGATTCAGCGCGCGGCAAGCCAGGTTGATGAACTGCATATCATCATGGGCTATGACGAAACTCGCGATCGCTTGCTGTTTGAAGACAGTGCGATGTCGCAGCAACCGACCACCGGTGACCGCCTGCGTTGGCTGTTACAGACCTTCAAGTATCAGAAAAATATCCGCATTCATTCGTTTAACGAAGAAGGGATGGAACCGTATCCGCACGGTTGGGATGTCTGGAGTCGCGGTATCAAAGCGTTCATGGAAAGCAAAGGGATTAACCCCGACTGCATCTATACCTCCGAAGAGAGCGATGCGCCCCGTTTTATTGAACAGCTCGGCATTGAAACGGTGCTTATCGACCCGAAGCGCACCTTCATGAATATCAGCGGCGGCCAGATTCGCGAAAATCCGTTCCGCTATTGGGAATATATTCCCACCGAAGTAAAACCGTTCTTTGTCAGAACCGTGGCTATTCTGGGTGGTGAATCGAGCGGGAAATCGTGGATGGTGAATAAGCTCGCTAATATTTTCAACACCACCAGTGCCTGGGAATATGGGCGTGATTACGTCTTTTCACACCTCGGTGGTGATGAGATGGCGCTGCAATATTCTGACTACGACAAGATTGCTATTGGGCATGCTCAGTACGTTGATTTTGCCGTTAAATACGCCAATAAAGTGGCATTTATTGATACTGACTTTGTGACGACTCAGGCGTTCTGCAAAAAGTATGAAGGGCGTGAGCACCCGTTTGTACAGGCCCTGATCGACGAGTACCGCTTTGATCTGGTGATTTTGCTGGAAAACAATACGCCGTGGGTAGCGGATGGTTTACGCAGCCTTGGCAGCGATACCGACAGGAAATCTTTCCAGAACTTGCTGGTGTCGATGCTGAATGAAAACAACATTAGCTACGTGCATGTGGAAGAGTCTGACTACGATTCACGCTTCTTGCGCTGTGTGGATTTGGTGAAGGGCTTAATTGGCGAGCGTGGATAAAACAACCCTCACCCCGGCCCTCTCCCTGATGGAGAGGGAGAAAACCGCTTAATTCCCTCTCCTGAGGGAGAGGGTTAGGGCGTTACAACAATTACTTCGTTACACGCTTGTACTTAATACGCTTAGGTTCCAGCGCATCCGCACCCAGGGTGCGTTTCTTGTACTCTTCGTACTCAGTAAAGTTACCTTCAAAGAACTCCACTTTACCTTCATCCTGGTAATCCAGAATATGCGTGGCGATACGGTCAAGGAACCAACGGTCGTGCGAGATAACCATGGCACAGCCTGGGAACTCCAGCAGGGCGTTTTCTAACGCGCGCAGGGTTTCGATATCCAGGTCGTTGGTTGGTTCATCGAGCAGTAGTACGTTGCCGCCAACTTGCAGCAGCTTCGCCAGGTGCAGACGACCGCGTTCACCACCGGACAACTCACCAACACGTTTACCCTGGTCAACGCCTTTAAAGTTAAAGCGACCAACGTAAGCGCGGCTTGGCATTTCGGTGTTGCCGATACGCATGATGTCCTGACCGCCGGAAACTTCTTCCCACACGGTTTTGCTGTTATCCATCGCGTCACGGAACTGATCGACAGAAGCCAGTTTCACGGTTTCACCTAGTTCAATGGTGCCGCTGTCTGGTTGTTCCTGGCCTGACATCATACGGAACAGGGTAGATTTACCCGCGCCGTTCGGGCCGATGATCCCGACAATCGCGCCTTTCGGTACGGCGAATGTCAGGTCTTCAATCAGCAGGCGGTCGCCGTAGGATTTACGCAGGTTGGTAACCTCAACGACTTTATCGCCCAGACGTGCGCCTGGTGGGATAAACAGTTCGTTGGTTTCGTTACGTTTCTGGTATTCAGTGCTGTTAAGTTCTTCAAAGCGAGCCAGACGCGCCTTGCCTTTAGACTGGCGGCCTTTCGCACCCTGACGTACCCACTCCAGCTCTTTCTCAATGGATTTACGGCGAGCCGCTTCCGATGAGGCTTCCTGAGCCAGACGTTCGTCTTTCTGCTCAAGCCATGAGGAGTAGTTACCTTCCCACGGAATACCTTCGCCGCGGTCAAGTTCCAGAATCCAGCCAGCCACGTTATCGAGGAAGTAACGGTCGTGGGTAATCGCCACAACGGTGCCTTCGAAATCGTGCAGGAAGCGCTCGAGCCACGCCACGGATTCAGCATCCAGGTGGTTCGTTGGTTCGTCGAGCAGCAGCATGTCTGGTTTTTCGAGCAGCAGGCGGCAAAGTGCTACGCGGCGGCGCTCACCACCAGACAGGTTTTCAATTTTAGCGTCCCACTCCGGCAGACGCAGTGCATCAGCAGCACGCTCCAGTTGAACATTCAGGTTATGGCCATCGTGTGCCTGGATGATTTCTTCAAACTTGCCTTGCTGTGCAGCAAGCTTATCGAAGTCAGCGTCTGGTTCGGCATATTTTGCGTAGACTTCATCCAGACCTTTCAGCGCGTTAACGACTTCGGATACCGCTTCTTCAACGGATTCACGAACCGTGTGCTCGAGGTTGAGCTGAGGTTCCTGAGGCAGATAGCCAATTTTCAAACCAGGTTGTGGACGGGCTTCGCCTTCGATGTCGGTATCAATGCCGGCCATAATGCGCAGCAGCGTGGATTTACCGGAACCGTTCAGACCCAGTACACCAATTTTGGCGCCAGGGAAGAAACTGAGCGAGATGTTTTTCAGAATATGGCGTTTCGGCGGAACAACTTTGCCGACACGATGCATGGTATAAACGAATTGAGCCACAGTGCGACTTCGCCTCTTTTTCGTGATTTAAGATGGTGCGTATTAGTGGCGAAGTGTAGCCGTTTTCAGCAGGTAATCCCAGCAGGGGAAGCGGGATGTGTTACCCGAAACCGCCTTAACGCTTTTATCGACAAAATAACGCCCTTTGGCGTGGCGAATCTGTAATACCAGGGTTAGCATGAAGTAATTAATGGCGGCACGATGCTGCCGGTGAACATGTGAGGAGAACTTGTGGGGATAGCCAAACAAGTCGTGGGACAATTGCTGGTCGCAGTTGTAAGCCTTGCGGCAATAACTCATGCAGTTCGCGCGGATTCGCTCGACGAGCAACGCAGCCGATATGCACAAATCAAACAAGCATGGGATAACAAGCAAATGGATGTGGTGCAGCGCATGTTGCCCACGTTGCAGGATTATCCACTTTATCCTTATCTCGAATATCGCCTTATCACTGATGATTTAATGAATGAGCCAACGCTCGCCGTCAGTCAGTTTATTGAGGCTAACCCTACGTTACCACCAGCCCGCGCGCTGAAATCACGCTTTGTTAATGAACTGGCTCGCCGCGAAGACTGGCGTGGTCTGCTGGCGTTTAGCCCTGAACAACCGGGCACCACCGAATCCAAATGTAATTATTACTACGCAAAATGGAATACCGGCCAGGTAGATGCCGCATGGGTCGGAGCCAAGGATCTGTGGCTAACGGGCAAAAATCTGCCATCGAGCTGCGATCGTCTGTTCTCAGCATGGCGATCGTCGGGAACGCAAGATCCGTTGGCTTACCTGGAACGTATTCGTCTGGCGATGAAAGAAGGTAACTCTTCACTGGTGACCAATCTCGCAAGCCAAATGCCTGCGCAATTCCAGACCATTTCCAGCGCACTGATCAGCCTACAAAACGACCCGAAAACAGTGCTGTCGTTTGCCCGCACCGTTGGTGCAACTGACTTTACGCGCCAGGCGGCTGCGGTGGCGTTCACGCGTGTCGCGCGCGATGACGTAGAAAATGCGCGTTTGATGATCCCCTCACTGATTCAGGCACAGCAATTGAATGACGCACAGGCTCAGGAACTCAGAGACACTGTTGCCTGGCGGTTAATGGGCAACGACGTGACGGCTGAGCAAGCGGCATGGCGCGATGATGCAATCATGCGTTCTGAATCAACCTCGCTGGTTGAGCGGCGTGTGCGCATGGCGCTGGGAACGGGTGATCGTACTGGCCTGAATACCTGGCTTGCGCGCTTGCCAATGGAAGCCAAAGAGAAAGATGAATGGCGCTACTGGCAGGCAGATTTGTTGCTGGAACGTGGTCGTGATTCGGAAGCAAATGAGATCCTTCTCTCGCTGATGCAACAACGCGGATTTTATCCAATGGTGGCGGCTCAACGCCTGGGGGAAGAATATCCGTTACGCGTCGACAAAGCGGTGGCGGTGAATCCGGCGTTAGTTCAGGGGCCAGAAATGGCGCGTGTTCGCGAGCTGATGTACTGGAATTTGGATAACACTGCACGCAGCGAATGGGCTAATTTGATCTCCAGTCGCAGCAAACCAGAACAGGAAGGATTAGCACGTTACGCGTTTGATCAAAATTGGTGGGATCTCAGCGTGCAGGCGACGATCGCCGGGAAGCTTTGGGATCATCTGGAAGAGCGATTCCCACTGGCTTACAAAGATATTTTCGCCCGCTACGTGAGCGGCAAAGACATCTCGCAAAGTTATGCCATGGCGATTGCGCGTCAGGAAAGTGCCTGGAACCCGAAAGTCAGGTCACCGGTGGGGGCGAGTGGTCTGATGCAGGTTATGCCGGCTACAGCCGCACATACGGTGAAGGTTTTTGGTATTCCGGGTTACAGCAGCCCATCGCAACTGCTTGAGCCAGAAACCAATATCAATATTGGTACGACTTATTTGCAGTCCGTCTCTCAGCAATTTGAGAACAACCGGATTTTCTCATCCGCTGCTTATAACGCGGGGCCTGGGCGAGTCAGAACCTGGCTTGGCAACAGTGCCGGACGCATTGACGCGGTGGCGTTTGTTGAGAGTATTCCTTTCTCGGAAACTCGTGGATATGTGAAAAACGTGCTGGCATATGATGCGTACTATAAGTACTTCATGGGTAAATCTGCACCATTGCTGACAGAGGCTGAATGGCAACGCCGTTATTGATTTTGCAGTGTCTATGATATTGTATCGTACTAGTTGAATAGTATGGTGGCGACATGACTCAGCATTCTCAATACTCGGCAGAGCACGCCGAGCAAAGCAATCAGGAGTGGCTCCGTTTTGTGGAGCTGCTCCAGCAATCGTTCGATAAACAGCTGCATATGCCGTTGTTAATGTTGTTGCTGACCCCAGACGAACGTACCGCCCTCGGAACACGGGTCAGAATTATCGAAGAGTTATTGCGGGGTGAGATGAGCCAGCGGGAACTCAAAAATGAACTTGGCGCGGGAATTGCCACCATTACGCGCGGTTCAAATAGCCTGAAATCTGCTCCACCGGCATTGCGTGCCTGGCTGGAGCAGGAATTATTAGGCAATAAAAGTTAGCTATAAATCGCGTTGTGGAACGGGCTAAGCGCCAGAATCACCGCCTGCTGGTAAACGCTGCTGCGCGTGAGCTTCCCGGCGGTAAATACCCCAATCGCGCCTTCTTTATTGCCAATTTTATCGATGCCGGTATATGCCGACATCACCGGCCCTAAAGCTTCTCCCGCGCGGACTTTTTCAAGAATAATCGACGGTAGAGGCAGTGTGGCCGAACGGGCTTCGCCGCGCTGGTTTTGGTTTTCAATAACCACCCAGCTAAAAGTACTGTCGTCATCAATTCCCGCTTCAACCGCAACCCAAAAATCGGCTTCAGGGCGAACCTGACGGGCATTCATTACCCGGCATCGTGCGCCAGTTCGCGTTTCATGGTTTCCGAAGGGTTGTTCTGGCACTCCGCTATCGACGGCAACGGGTTCAATATGGCAGCATCCTTCACCAAAGATGTCGTCGAATGCCTGGTGAATTGCCTGAATTTTAGCTGGATTGGTTGTTGCGCAGACGACATGGTACATAATCAGTGAAACTCTCTAGAAATTGTTGCCGCAGTATAACGGATAAATCGCATGTTACAGGTATACCTTGTTCGCCACGGCGAAACGCAGTGGAATGCAGAACGTCGCATTCAGGGCCAGTCAGACAGTGCGCTGACTGAAAAAGGGGAACGTCAGGCCGAGCAGGTGGCCGAGCGTGCCAAAACGTTAGGCATTACACACGTCATCTCCAGTGATTTAGGGCGTACCCGCCACACTGCTGAGATTATCGCTCTTGCATGTGGTGTAGATGTCACGCTGGATTCGCGTTTACGTGAACTGGATATGGGGGTGTTAGAACGCCGCAATCTGGACACGCTAAACGAAGAAGAAGAAGGCTGGCGTCGCCAACTGGTGAATGGCACGACCAATGGGCGAATTCCCGATGGGGAAAGCATGCTGGAGATGAGCGAGCGTATGCACGCGGCTTTAAATGCTTGCCTGGATTTACCATCTGGTAGCCGCCCATTGCTGGTTAGCCACGGTATGGCGTTAGGTTGCCTGGTGAGTACCATTCTGGGATTACCGGCCTGGGCTGAACGTCGCTTACGTTTAAGAAACTGTTCGATTTCCCGTGTCGATCACCAGCACAGCCCGTGGTTAGCTTCTGGCTGGGTGGTAGAAACAGCAGGGGACATCTCACATTTAGACGCCCCTGCGTTGGATGAATTACAGCGCTAATTAACGACGTACTGGGATCAGATATTCACATCTGATCTGCATTGGTCGGTCCTGAACACGCGCTTCTTCTTGCGGGAAGAAGCGTTCAATATCCTGACCTTTACGGCGCGTCAGATTAAGCGATGGCATGCAGGTGCCATAAATTGTCAGGATGAACTCCTGCAAACCGGTGCCCGGGCCTTCGTAGTCGAATTGCACGTAATCACCACCTTCCAACCTGACCGGATGAGAGTCTGGTAAGAATCCATTCGCCATTTCTGGTGTCAGCGCAGTGGTATAGAAGACTTCCTGTTCGTCATCTTTCTCAATGCTTGGACGTGGCTCATGCAGGCCGTATAACACACGTGGCAACGTTGGCGCATTGCCGAGGAATTGTGTCCAGAACTGAATACGCATTTCATTACGGAAATCAGATATTTGCTCAAGCGTACAGCTGTAGCTTTGCGTGACACCCACTAAATGGGTTTCCGGCAGCGTGACAAATTGCGCTTGCGGCAGTGTAAACGCATCTAAACGCAGCGGTGGACGCATACCGAACGAGCTCCAGTCGGGAGAACGGCGATAGAGCGCTGGCGTTTGAGCAAACTGCTTTTTGAATGCACGAGTAAAGGTTTGCTGTGAGTCAAAACGATACTGCAACGCAATATCGAGAATCGGTCGCGCAGTCAGGCGCAGTGCCACAGCAGATTTTGAAAGTCGGCGAGCACGGATGTATGCGCCAATGGCGTGACCCGTGACCTCTTTAAACATCCGTTGTAGATGCCACTTGGAATAACCTGCTTTTGCCGCCACATTATCCAGTGACAGAGGTTGATCCAAATGGCCCTCTAGCCAGGTTAATAGATCACGAATGATCCCTGCCTGATCCATATAATATCCTCATCCTGACACGGTGAGTGCCGTTAATGTGGGCGATGATAGCACTTTTTGTTGTTTTGACATTCAGAGTTTTTTTTAACAAGACGTGCCAAAATCAGCTACTCATTCGGAAAATTTTATTAATAACGTGATATTAAACGATTTTTTAGCACAAAGAGTTAATAGTCTCTAAAGGCAACCTTAACTAATGGTAACAATATGAAATATAAAGTTTTAGCTCCCCTCAGTTTATTACTGCTTGTTTCGTTGGGCGTCAAAGCCGAACAAATTGGTTCAGTAGACACTGTTTTTAAGATGATTGGCCCGGACCATAAAATTGTTGTTGAAGCATTTGATGACCCGGATGTACAAAACGTGACTTGCTATGTTAGCCGTGCAAAAACGGGTGGCATTAAAGGCGGACTGGGTCTGGCAGAAGATACTTCCGATGCGGCGATTTCTTGCCAGCAAGTGGGGCCAGTTGAGCTAAACGAAAAGATAAAAGCAGGTAAAACAGAGGGTGATGTTGTTTTCCAGAAGCGGACATCACTGGTCTTCAAGAAGCTGCAAGTAGTACGTTTCTACGATGCTAAACGCAACACGCTGGCGTATCTGGCTTACTCCGATAAAGTGGTCGACGGTTCGCCTAAAAACGCGATAAGCGCCGTGCCGATTATGCCGTGGAAATAACAGGGAGTTCGTGATGAGCCAGGCCACTATCTGGTTAGTTGAAGATGAAACCAGTATTGCGGATACGTTGATCTATACGTTGCAGCAGGAGGGGTTTTCTGTGCGTGCTTTCGAACGGGGTTTGCCTGTGCTGGATGCCGTGCGAGAAGAACGTCCTGATCTGGCGATTCTTGATGTCGGCTTGCCAGATATTAATGGCTTCGAGCTTTGTCGCCGTTTACTCGCGGATTATCCAGATCTCCCGTTGCTGTTTCTGACTGCTCGCAGTGAGGAGGTTGATCGGCTGATTGGCCTGGAGATCGGTGCTGATGATTATATCGCGAAGCCGTTTTCACCTCGTGAAGTGTGTGCGCGGGTGCGAACAGTGCTACGTCGTTTGCAAAAACAACGGCAAGGTCTGACGATAAGTGTACAGCGCATTGGTCAGTTCGAAGTCAATGAAATGGCGGCGCATATTACCTGGTGCCAGCAGCCATTGCTGCTCACCCGCTATGAGTACTTGTTACTGAAGACTTTTTTGCAATGGCCTGGGCGTGTGTTTTCACGCCAGCAACTCATGGATTTAGTGTGGAGTACAGCCGAGGATAGTTTTGATCGAACGGTTGATACACACATCAAAACCTTGCGCGCCAAACTGCGTGCAATTAACCCCGATCTTTCACCGATCAATACGCACCGTGGCTTAGGCTACAGCCTTGGAGTGAGTTGATGCGTATTGGGATGCGTCTGTTGCTGGGCTATTTTTTGATTGTGGCGATTGCGGCCTGGTTTGTTCTCTCTATATTTTTGCAAGAGGTGAAACCAGGCGTCCGGCGTGCAACGGAAGGCACGTTAATTGATACAGCTACATTGCTTGCTGAATTTGCGCGTGCAGATATGCTGGCGGGTAACGCGCAAAATGGTGAGCTGGCCCAGGCTTTTTCCCATCTCAATCAACACAAGCTTAGTGCCAATATCAGCGGCATTACCAAGTCTAAAAATGAATACCGTGTTTATCTGACCAATGACAAAGGCATAGTGCTTTTTGATTCCACTGGAAAAGCGACAGGCCAGGATTACTCGCAATGGAACGATGTTTGGCTCACGCTGAAAGGAAAATACGGCGCACGCAGTACGCCAGTTAATGCAAACAATCCTGAAAGCACCGTAATGTATGTGGCTGCACCCGTCCGCGACGGACAAAACATTATCGGCGTGTTGAGCGTAGGCAAACCAAACAGCGCAATGGACCCGGTAATACGTCGCAGCGAGCGGCGTATTTTGTGGGCGGGTGTTGCGCTGCTTGGCATTGCTTTGATGATTGGTTTCGGGTTTGTGCTGTGGATTAACCGGGCTATCGGGAAACTGGTTCGCTATGCCGATTCGGTCACTACGGAACACCCTTTACCGCTGCCTAAACCTGCCAGTAGTGAATTACGTAAGTTGGCGTTAGCCCTGGAAAGTATGCGGCTGAAACTCGAAGGGAAAACCTACATTGAGCAGTACGTTCATGCTCTGACTCACGAGTTGAAAAGCCCGATGGCGGCGATTCGTGGTGCGGCAGAAATATTACGTGAAGGCCCACCGCCAGAAGTGGTGGAGAAGTTTTCGGCTAACATTCTTCAGCAAAATCTACGCATGCAGCAGTTGGTCGATAATTTATTACGCCAGGCTAAGTTAGAAAGCCGCGCTGAAATTACGGCACAGGCGATAAATCTGCCCACACTTTTTTCCACGTTATGCGATAGCCGTGAAGTGGTCGCTAGCAGTAAACAGATAACGTTAAGAATCGATGAAAACATCCCTGACGGCACTGTCGTAGAAGGTGACGCCGCCTTACTTGAACAATCGATCGGTAATTTGCTGGATAACGCGCTCGATTTTACCCCGCCAGGTGGTGAGATTGTGTTGAGTGTTGAGCAAAACATTGGGCAGACCGTCATTGTTGTTTCAGACACCGGAAGTGGGATTCCAGATTACGCTCAAGGCCGTTTGTTCGAACGCTTTTACTCATTGCCGCGTAGCAACGGGCAAAAGAGCAGTGGCCTGGGGCTGGCTTTTGTTCAGGAGGTGGCGCGTTTGCACCGCGGAACGATTTCTCTTGAGAATCGCCCTGAGGGTGGTGCGGTCGCTCGTCTGATTTTGCCCGGGAAATAATAATTTCTTCACTTCACTGTCTCTTCACATAACTTCATATCGTCCCCACAAACGCTCGCTATCCTCGCCAAATCAAAAATGGAGGGGATTATGTTTAAATCTGCGTTGTTCTGGAAAGTGATGACTTTGTTGGGATGTATGGCTGTGTTGTTGATTCCGTTGAGTATGCTGAGTTCGCTGATTAATGAACGCAGCAGTTACCGGGATGATGTTGAGCAGTCGCTACGCCAAAGTGCCAGTGGGCCGCAAACCCTTACCGGGCCGCTTATCGCCATTCCTGTCGCGGAGCTGACGACTGTTATGGAAGATAATAAAGAGGTCAAAAAAGAGCGCCGCTTCATTCGCTATTACCTCCCGGAAAACCTGGATATTGTGGGAAAGCAGACCGTTGAACCACGTCATATCGGCATTTATGAGGGGCAAATCTGGCGCACGGCGGTGACTGTGGATGCCACGTTTAATCGCCAGTTGCTCAATCACGATATGGATGAAAATACTCGTTTTGGTACGCCATACGTGGTGCTGGCGGTCGGTGATTCGCGCGGTATCGGCAAAGTAGGTGAACTGGAAATCAACGGAAAAACCTATCCTATTGAACCCGGTAGCAATCTGCCCGGCGTTGAGCAGGGTTTACATGCCATTCTCCCCATCGAACGCCTTCAGGATGAAAAGCTAACACTGCGTTTTAATCTGGATTTGATGGGCACGAAGCAGCTCGCTGTCGTGCCAATCGGGCGTAATAGCCAGTTCAGCTTAACCAGTAACTGGCCGCATCCTAATTTTATGGGCGATTTCCTGCCACGTGGGCGTACCGTGACGGAAACCGGGTTTACCGCGAACTGGCAAAGTACCTGGTTTGCCAACAATCTTAATGCCAATTTCAGTGATGCTCAGTTAATTGATGTTAATCGCCTTCCTGCGTTTAGCGTCACCGTAGCGAATCCGGTAGACCAGTATCAACTGACAGATCGCGCAGTAAAATATGCCATCTTGCTGATTGGTCTGACGTTTATGTGTTTCTTCCTGCTGGAAACATTGACCGGTTTACGCGTTCACCCAATGCAGTATTTACTGGTCGGCCTTTCGCTGGTGATGTTCTATCTCGTTCTGTTAGCCGTTTCTGAACACACAGGGTTTAACCTGGCCTGGCTGCTGGCAAGTTTGGTCTGCGCGGGAATTAACGGTTTCTATCTCAAAGCGGTGCTGAATAGCTGGAAAGCGAGTGCGATGTTTACGCTTGGGTTACTGACTCTTGATGCGGTGCTCTGGCAACTGCTTCAGTCTGAAGACAGTGCTTTGTTGCTTGGCACTGGGGTACTGTTCGTTGCTCTTTCCTCCATTATGCTGCTAACCCGACATATCGATTGGTATGGGATGGGGCAAAAAGTGCAGGCGCTGGCAACAGACGATGCCCAGAAAGATCCAGAGCGGTTCAGGCTGTGGAAATAGCGGTTTAATTCTGGCAAAAGAAAAGGGCGGATTAAAAATCCGCCCTTTCGCAATCATGTTTGATTACAGGTTTATTCCTGTAAATCGCCGCAGAAGCGATAACCTTCGCCGTGAATCGTGGCGATGATTTCAGGTGTATCTGGGGTCGATTCAAAGTGCTTACGAATGCGACGAATCGTGACGTCAACAGTACGGTCGTGTGGTTTCAGCTCACGGCCAGTCATCTTCTTCAGCAATTCAGCACGAGACTGAATTTTCCCAGGGTTTTCACAGAAGTGCAGCATGGCGCGGAATTCGCTACGCGGCAACTTGTACTGCTCGCCATTTGGGCTGACCAATGAACGACTGTTGATATCCAGTTCCCAACCATTGAACTTGTAGCTTTCAACGGAACGACGTTCTTCGCTGATTGCACCGAGGTTCATTGTGCGAGACAACAGGTTGCGCGCGCGGATGGTTAATTCACGTGGATTGAATGGCTTAGTGATGTAATCATCTGCACCGATTTCAAGGCCCAGGATTTTATCCACTTCGTTGTCGCGGCCAGTCAAGAACATCAATGCGACATTGGCTTGCTCACGCAATTCACGCGCCAGCAGCAGGCCATTTTTGCCAGGCAAGTTAATATCCATAATGACCAGGTTGATGTCATTATCGGAAAGAATCTGATGCATTTCAGCGCCATCGGTCGCTTCAAAAACATCATAACCTTCAGCTTCAAAAATGCTCTTTAACGTGTTGCGTGTTACTAATTCGTCTTCGACGATAAGAATGTGCGGGGTCTGCATGTTTGCTACCTAAAATTGCCAACTAAATCAAAACAGGAAGTACAAAAGTCCCTGACCTGCCTAATACATGCCATAAATTAACATGTCTGGCGTAACATGACTAAAGTACGTAATTGCGTTCTTGATGCACTTTCCATCAACGTCAACAACATCATTAGCTTGGTCGTGGGTACTTTTCCCTCTGGACCCGACGGTGTCAAAAACGGTTGTTATCCTATACCATTTTAACAGCAACATAACAGGCAGGACCGCTTTAGACATCTGATAAAACTACGCTTCGTTGACATATATCAAATTCAATTGTAGCACGTTAACAGTTTGATGAAATCATCGTCGCGTTTTGCGAGCATGCGTCACATTTTTCCAATAATCAATATAGTTACGCGTATTGATTATTAAACAATGCAAATCTGATTATTGATAGCAAGCTTATGTATTATTTATCATATAAAACAGAATGATAATGAGCATCAATACATCTTGTAATACTGGTCTAACTACGAAAAAGCATTCAGTGTGTTTATGATTCCAATTGAATGTATTTTATAGATGAATGTTGCGCTAATGTAAATTTTTGCCGCGTATTATCATTTTAATTTTGTGACTATCCATATTTGGATACTTTTTTAAGAGAGTTTTAATGCGTTTTCTAATTATTTTGGTCGCTCCTGCCAGAGCTGAAAATGTTGGTGCAGCAGCCCGCGCAATGAAGACCATGGGATTTGCTGAGTTGCGTGTTGTGGCTAGTGAAGCTGACCGTCAACCAGAAGCCCGTTGGGTCGCGCATGGTTCTGGTGATGTGCTGGATAATGCTCAGCATTTCAATACGCTGGAGGAAGCTTTGCATGACGTCGACTTTACCATTGCGACTACCGCTCGTAGTCGCGCAAAATTCCATTACTACGCCACACCGCAGCAACTGGTTCCGTTACTCGAAGAAAAGCGTAATTGGGTGGGCACTGCCGCGTTGGTATTTGGGCGTGAAGATTCAGGGTTGACCAACGAAGAGCTTGAACTGGCCGATGTGCTAACTGGCGTACCGATGGTGGCAGATTATCCATCGCTTAATCTCGGGCAGGCTGTAATGGTTTACTGCTATCAGTTATCAGCACTGATGCAGCAAAATGTACCAGAGCATGATGTGGTTGACGCTCAGCAACTGAGTGCACTGCGTTCCAGAATGGCAACGCTCCTTGAGCGTGTAGAAGCCAGCGACGACCAAAAAATGGTCGACTGGCTGCAACAGCGGATTGGTCTATTAGCTCAGCGTGACACGGCAATGTTGCACCGTTTGCTGCATGATATTGAAAAAAAACTGCCAGTGAAAAATGCTGATAGCTGAATTAATATCAGTGAAAATGGGGTGTAATGCCCCTGCTTTTTCAGCGCAATAAGTACGTTTTTTGATGGTTTATCAGCGTTCAGTCATAGTCTTGCTCTTTGTGGCAAAATTAAAAATAAATTGACTTAGCCTACCGGATACTTTAGTCAATATAGGTAAATCATATTACGAGCACACAACATCCATGATTCGCATCAGCCCAATGACAACAATTATTACAACCACCATTACCACAGGTAACGGTGCGGGCTGACGCATACAGGAAAAACGAAAAAAGCCCGCACCTAAACAGTGCGGGCTTTTTTTTGGACCAAAAACTCAAAGGTAATAATAAATGCGAGTGTTGAAATTCGGTGGTACTTCAGTGGCAAATGCAGAACGTTTTCTGCGTGTTGCCGATATCCTGGAAAGCAATGCCAAACAGGGGCAGGTGGCAACCGTGCTGTCTGCCCCGGCGAAAATTACCAATCACCTCGTTGCCATGATTGAAAAAACCATCGGCGGCCAGGATGCAGTACCGAATATCAGCGACGCAGAGCGTATTTTTAGTGAGCTTTTGAAAGGCCTTGCTGATGCACAACCTGGTTTTCCACTCGAACAACTCAAAGCTACGGTTGACCAGGAGTTTGCTCAGCTGAAACATGTTTTGCATGGTATCAGCTTGCTGGGACAATGCCCGGACAGCATCAATGCGGCAATCATCTGCCGTGGTGAAAAGCTCTCTATCGCGATCATGGCTGAATTGCTCAAAGCTCGTGGACACAATGTGACAGTCATCAATCCGGTAGAGAAACTTCTTGCCGTTGGTCACTACCTTGAGTCCACTGTCGATATCTCCGAATCCACTCGCCGCATCGCCGCAAGCCGCATTCCGGCGGACCATATGATCCTGATGGCAGGCTTTACTGCCGGGAACGACAAAGGTGAGTTAGTTGTTCTGGGACGCAACGGTTCTGATTATTCTGCTGCCGTGCTGGCTGCCTGCTTACGTGCGGATTGTTGTGAGATCTGGACGGATGTAGATGGTGTTTATACCTGTGACCCGCGCCAGGTTCCTGATGCCAGATTATTGAAATCTATGTCGTATCAGGAAGCCATGGAGCTTTCTTATTTCGGCGCTAAAGTTCTTCATCCACGTACCATTTCCCCCATCGCTCAGTTCCAAATTCCTTGCCTGATTAAAAACACCGGAAACCCACAAGCGCCTGGCACCCTCATCGGCGCGGAAAGCGATGATGATGAACTTCCGGTCAAAGGCATCACCAACCTGAATAACATGGCGATGTTCAACGTTTCAGGTCCTGGCATGAAAGGCATGGTTGGCATGGCGGCCCGCGTTTTTGCGGCGATGTCACGCGCCGGAATTTCTGTGGTGCTGATTACTCAATCATCTTCTGAATACAGCATCAGTTTCTGTGTGCCGCAGGCGGATAGCGTACGTGCACGTCGTGCGATGGATGATGAGTTTTATCTGGAGCTCAAAGAGGGGCTACTGGAGCCGCTGTCTATCATGGAGCATCTGGCGATCATCTCCGTGGTGGGTGATGGCATGCGTACCCTGCGTGGTATTTCTGCCAAGTTCTTTGCAGCGCTGGCTCGCGCCAACATTAATATCGTGGCGATTGCCCAGGGCTCTTCCGAGCGCTCTATCTCTGTTGTGGTCAGCAATGACGAGGCCACCACCGGCGTGCGCGTGACTCATCAGATGTTGTTCAATACCGACCAGGTTATCGAAGTGTTCCTGATTGGTGTCGGCGGTGTGGGTGCGGCATTGGTTGAGCAGGTGAAACGCCAGCAGGCGTGGCTGAAGCAAAAGCATATTGACCTGCGCGTCTGTGGTATCGCGAACTCGAAAGCGTTGTTAACCAATATTCATGGCCTGAATCTGGATAACTGGCAGGCAGAGCTGGCGGTGGCGAAAGAGCCATTCAATTTGGGTCGTTTAATTCGTCTGGTGAAAGAGTATCACCTGCTCAATCCAGTGATTGTTGACTGTACCTCCAGCCAGGCGGTGGCGGATCAGTATGCTGATTTCCTCGGCGAAGGTTTCCACGTGGTGACGCCGAACAAAAAGGCGAACACTTCCACCATGAATTACTACCACCAGATGCGCAACGCAGCAGCGAAATCGCGTCGTAAATTCCTCTACGACACCAACGTGGGGGCGGGTCTGCCGGTTATCGAAAACCTGCAAAACTTGCTCAATGCCGGTGACGAATTGCAGCGTTTCTCTGGCATTCTTTCAGGTTCGCTGTCGTTTATCTTTGGCAAACTTGAGGAAGGTATGAGCTTGTCAGAAGCCACCATCGTTGCCCGCGACATGGGCTACACCGAACCTGATCCGCGTGATGATCTTTCTGGTATGGATGTCGCGCGCAAATTGCTGATTTTGGCTCGTGAAACAGGCAGCAATCTGGAGCTGTCCGACATTGTCATTGAGCCAGTATTACCGCCGTCGTTTGATTCCAGTGGTGATGTTGAATCATTCATGGCGCGCATACCGCAGCTGGATGATGAGTTTTCAGCGCGTGTGTCACAAGCCCGCGACGAAGGCAAAGTGCTGCGCTACGTTGGCGTGATTGAAGCTGATGGCAGCTGCAAAGTTAAAATTGATGCGGTCGATGGTAACGACCCACTGTATAAAGTTAAAAACGGCGAAAATGCTCTGGCATTCTACAGCCATTACTATCAGCCGTTACCGCTGGTGCTTCGCGGCTACGGAGCAGGAAATGATGTGACTGCGGCCGGTGTATTCGCCGACTTATTGCGCACTTTGTCATGGAAGTTAGGAGTTTAAGATGGTTAAAGTATACGCCCCGGCTTCCAGTGCCAATATGAGTGTCGGGTTTGATGTGCTGGGCGCGGCCGTTTCGCCTATTGATGGCTCGCTGCTCGGTGATTATGTCACTGTTGAAGCGGCAGACACCTTTAGTTTGAATAACATCGGCCGTTTTGCCAGCAAATTACCCGCTGAGCCACGCGAAAACATCGTCTATCAGTGCTGGGAGCGTTTCTGCCAGGAAATTGGCAAAAATATTCCAGTGGCAATGACGCTAGAAAAAAGCATGCCGATTGGCTCCGGCTTGGGGTCGAGCGCGTGTTCCGTGGTCGCCGGTTTAATGGCGATGAACGAATACTGCGGCAAACCGTTGAGCGATACTCGTTTGCTCAGCCTGATGGGTGAACTAGAAGGGCGCATTTCAGGCAGCGTTCACTACGACAACGTAGCGCCGTGTTTCCTGGGCGGTATGCAGTTGATGATTGAAGAAAATGGCATCATCAGCCAGTCTGTTCCGGGCTTTGATGAATGGCTGTGGGTTCTGGCATATCCGGGCATTAAAGTTTCTACCGCTGAAGCTCGCGCTATTCTTCCTGCACAATATCGCCGTCAGGATTGCATCAGCCACGGTCGCCATCTGGCGGGCTTTATTCACGCCTGCCACACTCGCCAGCCACAGCTGGCGGCAAAACTGATGCGTGATGTGATTGCCGAGCCTTACCGGGCTAAATTACTGCCGCGCTTTAATGAAGCGCGCCAGGCCGCAGCAGATATCGGGGCAGTGGCGAGTGGTATTTCGGGCTCCGGCCCAACTTTGTTTGCGTTGTGCGATAACACTGATACCGCACAACGTGTGGCTGACTGGCTCAGCCAACATTATTTGCAGAACCAGGAAGGTTTTGTACATATTTGCCGTCTGGACACGGCGGGCGCACGAGTTCTGGGATAACGCATGAAACTGTATAACCTTAAAGATCATAACGAGCAGGTCAACTTTGCCCAGGCGATTGTGCAGGGGTTGGGTAAACAGCAAGGGCTGTTTTTTCCACACGATTTACCGGAATTTGAACTGACCGAAATCGACGAAATGTTGAAGATGGATTTTGTCACCCGCAGCAGCAAAATTCTGTCTGCTTTTATCGGTGATGAAATCCCGCAAGAAATTCTCGAAGAACGTGTGCGTGCGGCGTTTGCTTTCCCTGCACCGGTGAAAAGCGTCGAGCCAGATATCGGCTGCCTTGAGCTGTTCCACGGCCCGACGCTGGCGTTTAAAGACTTCGGCGGCCGCTTTATGGCGCAGATGCTGACGCATATCAGCGGCGACAAACCGGTCACTATTTTGACCGCGACTTCTGGCGATACCGGGGCTGCGGTAGCGCATGCATTCTACGGCCTGAAAAACGTGCGCGTCGTTATCCTGTATCCGCGTGGCAAAATCAGCCCGCTGCAGGAAAAACTGTTCTGCACGCTTGGCGGTAATATTGAAACTGTCGCGATTGACGGTGATTTTGATGCCTGCCAGGCGCTGGTGAAACAAGCGTTTGATGATGAAGAGTTGAAATTGGCGCTGGGGTTAAACTCGGCCAACTCTATCAACATCAGTCGTTTGCTGGCACAGATTTGCTATTACTTTGAAGCGGTGGCGCAGTTGCCACAGGAAGCTCGTAACCAGCTGGTGGTTTCCGTGCCAAGCGGCAACTTTGGCGATTTGACAGCGGGCCTGCTGGCTAAATCGCTCGGTCTGCCTATCAAGCGCTTTATTGCGGCGACCAATGCCAACGACACCGTTCCACGTTTCCTGACCAACGGCGAATGGGCACCGAAAACTACGGTGGCGACACTTTCTAACGCTATGGATGTTAGCCAGCCAAACAACTGGCCGCGTGTGGAAGAGTTGTTCCGCCGTAAGATTTGGCGCCTGACCGATCTGGGTTATGCGACGGTAACTGACGAAACCACCAAAGCCACCATGAAAGAGCTGAAAGCGGTGGGTTATGTTTCCGAGCCACACGCGGCGATCGCCTATCGTGCGCTGCGTGACCAGCTCAAGCCCGGCGAATACGGTTTGTTCCTCGGCACTGCGCATCCGGCGAAATTCAAAGAAAGCGTGGAGGAGATCCTCGGTGAAACTCTGCCACTTCCTGCTGAGCTTGCCGAACGCGCTGATTTACCGCTGCTTTCCCACAATCTACCTGCCGATTTTGCTGAGCTGCGTAAATTGATGATGGCCAAAGCGTAAGTTTTTCGGCTCTCGCCATGCTAATCCGAGCTGGGAAGCTATAAAGTAATGCCGTTCGTTTAATCGCGAGCGGCATTTTTTTTGTCTGATATTTACTGTAGCTGGCAGCCTGGTTCCACGCTTTGGCTAACCACGCGAGTGAACGTCGACAGCGGGCAGTATCCTTCAGCCGTCTGGTCGTTACAGCCAGGAATTTTTAGCTGTACGCTTCCCGCAGGTTGATTAAGGCTAAGTGGTGTCTGGGATCGCAACTGCTCGAGAGTCTGATACACCATGCTCACGCTAACGTATTGTTTCCCTGACTTATCGGCCAAACGCTCAAAGACTAAAGCGCCGCCCGGAGGGGTGTTATCGGGTTGCCCTGGTAGCGTCCAGCGCATGTTGAGCATGCCTGCGATATTGGCAATATTGGTATCGTGCCCGGCAAGAAACAGGATCTTATTGTCAGGTGAGATACCAGGCAGTTTGCTTACGTCGGCTTTCGGCTCCAGCGCGTTGCTGATGGTCTGCAATAAAGGCGTGCCGTTATGTCTGGCGATGTAAGGTGTGCGCGCCATCAAATCAAACTGGGCGTTATGCAGTTTCAGTAGCGACGCCCACTCTTGCTCTGAATGAATATTCCCCCACGCCGCTTGCGGCATCCCTTGCGCATATTCCAGCAGGAAAATTTCAGCAAGCGTAGACGAAAGGCCAATAGCCCCGTCGAGAGCGACTTTGTTGCCATTATCTTTTATCGACAGCTTGCTCGGCATGGATTGCGCTAAATCACAGCTTTTATCCGCGCTGTGTTTCTGACACCAGGCTGACGTCGAAAAGTTGAGAGTCGTGCTCATCAAGGCCAGAGAGGGAATATAGTGCTGGTTCAGATTCTCAATGGGGGTTTGAGCTTCTTTTTCAACGGCCTGTTGGACCTGAGTTTTATCCATTGAACAGGTGCCCGCTTTCACCGGATGGAACAGCGGATCGGCTTTTTCAAGATTTTGCTGGTGGTGAATAGTTAAACCACATTGCGGAGCAAGCCCTGCCAGGAAAGCTTCGCCAGTTTTAAGCGTGCGCTGATCAACGTCTGCCCAGACATAAATTGAGTTTGGTGTGGGGCAACTGCCCTGCGATAAAATGCCCTGTTGTTGAAACTTCTCGCGATAAAACCCGCCCATCAGGCTAATCAGATGCTCACCGCGTGGCGTGATATAACCCAATTTTACTGGCCATTCGGGCCAGGTATTGGGTGTTACGTCGCGCATGGTCTGTGTCATTTTGGTTGGTGCTCGCACACCGTGGCGGCTGAGGATTACCACTTTTTCAACCTGGTAGCCTGAAGCGGGAGTGTCGTTGGCATAGGCCGTAGAGCCTAATGAAAATATGGCGCTCAGTGCTACGAACAGACCAGGGCGAAGCGTCAGTTTTTTGCGATTAAACGCAGAGATCGTCATTTACAGCCTCTTTTCTTTGGGGTGTTTGAGTCTGATAAATATACTCCAGAAGCAAAGCGGTAACGTCGAGTTCGTCTCGTTGTTGTTTGGTATGTGAAAAAGATCCACGCAGGTGCGTGGATCTTAAAAGGCTTGCGGGAGCATTTTTAGAGCCCGCGTTTAGCCATCATTGCTGCAAGGTCGACCAGGCGGTTAGAGAAGCCCCATTCATTATCGTACCAGGCCAATATCTTGACCAGATTACCGCCAATCACCAGCGTCGAAAGCCCGTCGATGATAGAAGAACGTGGATCACCCTGATAATCACTCGATACCAGCGGTTCATCGCTGTAGCCCAAAATGCCTTTCAGCGGGCCGCTTGTTGCTGCTTCCAGGAATGCCGCATTCACCTGCGCGACGGTGACCGGGCGTTTTAAGGTTACCGTTAAATCAACGATAGAAACGACGGGTACAGGCACTCGCAATGAGTAACCGGTCAGGCGTCCGTCCAGTTCAGGAATGACTTTGCCTAACGCTTTTGCCGCGCCGCTGGAGTAAGGAACGATGGAGAGGGCGGCAGCTCGCGCGCCACGCAGGTCTTTTTCCGGCTGATCGTGTAACGCCTGACTGTTGGTGTAAGCGTGAGTGGTGTTCATCAAACCGTGTTCAATACCAAACTGCTGATGCAAAACCTGTGCGGCAGGCGCAAGGCCGTTCGTGGTACAGCTGCCATTGCTCACGACATAATGGCGTTCCGGATCGTACTGCTGGTGGTTAACGCCCATCACTATCGTCAGGTCGTCATCTTTGCCCGGTGCCGAGATGATGACGCGTTTTGCTCCGCCGCTATTGATGTGTACTGCGGCCTGCTCGCGACTGGTAAAGAAACCCGTGGCCTCAATAACAATATCGACGCCCACATCATGCCACGGGATATTTGCCGGATCTCTTTCGCTAAACACGCGAACAAGTTTGCCGTCCACATGCAAATGCCCGTCAGCCGCTTCAACCGGAACAGGCAATCTTCCCATCAGTGAATCGTGTTTCAGCAGGTGAGCAAGGGTTTTGCTGTTTGTCAGATCGTTGATTGCTACAATTTCTACGTCTGCGTTACCCAGCGTGGCGCGTAATACGTTACGACCAATTCTGCCGAAACCATTAATACCGACCTTAACCATGATTGACTCCTTCTTTGAAATGTCTGGAATCACTGTAGGCTTCAGGCAAAGTGGCGTAAATGACAAAAAAGGATCAATTCACGCCATTTTTCGACAATGAAAACGCTCGCGGTATTCGCCCGGTGTGAGGTGTAGTTGACGCTCGAAGGCGCGGCGCAAAGTGATGGTATTGCCGAAGCCCACTTTACTCGCAATCTGCTCGAGCGTTTCCCGCGTTTGCTCAAGGCAATGTCGGGCTGCTGCAAGGCGGGCTTCTTCAACATAGCGCGCTGGTGTGATGCCAGTTTCTTTGCTGAAAACACGCGTGAAGTTACGAGGACTCATCGCGACCCGGTCTGCCAGTTTCTCAACCGACAAATCGGCGGATAGATTTTCCAGAAGCCAGTTTTGCAATTGACCTATCGGACTGGAGATGTCGCTTTGCTGGAGGTGGTATCGACTAAATTGCATTTGCCCACCGGGACGACGCAGATACATCACCAGATCCTGTGCCACGTCGCGAGCAAGCGTAAAGCCATAATCTTCTTCGACCAGTGCGAGGGTCAGATCAAAACCTGAGCTTACTCCGCCAGAAGTCCAGATAGGGCCATCCTGAAGATAGAGCGGACCACTTTCGACTTTGACGTGCGGGTAAGTGGATTGCATCTTTTCCAGTAGATGCCAGTGGGTTGTCGCACGACGACCGTTAAGTAACCCAGCCTGTGCCAACAACATTGCTCCGCCGCAAATGGAAACAATGCGCTGAGCGTGAGGTGCGGCAAGCTTTAACCAATCGACCACCGCGGTACCTTCTAACTCATCTGATCCTCTCCCCGTGATCATAATGGTATCCCGAGGTTCATAAGGATCAAGTTCGTGCAGGCGATAGTCGGCCAGCAAGTTCAGCCCGGATTGACCGTGGATCACCTGATGAGGCTGAGTGGTCGCAAGTCTTATCTGGTAGCGAGGTTGAGACAAACCTTCCGCCTGTAAGCGGTTGGCTTGCATCAGTATGTCGGCAATTCCGGCGGCTTCGAACAGCACCCCGCCATCGGGAACAATAATCAGAAAGGTTTTCATGTCCTGAAAAGTACGCTTTTAACAAAATAAGTCAAGGTGGGTGTGAGTCTGAATCATGGAGGAAATATGCAGGAAACAAGGAGGGAAAATGTAGGAATTCCCATTAAATGCGGGCGTTCAGAGATTAGGATTGCACAGTATAACAACTCCGCGTTGTTCGGCTTATGCTTTCCTTAACGACCCATAGCGGGTGTGAATGTAGTAAGGAGTGACTTATGTTGAAATCAATAATGTTGGCTTTATCGATTCTGGTGGTGACTCCGCTGGCAGCGCAAGCTTCTGAAATTACGCTTGTCCCGTCAGTCAAACTGCAAATTGGCGAGCAGGACCGGGGCGGTAACTACTGGGACGGTGAACACTGGCGCGACCGTGGCTGGTGGGACGACCACTATGAGTGGCGTGATAATAGATGGCATCCGCATGATAATCACGGTAAGAAAAATGGCCATTATAAAAAAGATAAACATGACAACGGTAATCACTACGGCCAACACAAAAATCACTAAACGGGGTTTGTAGGGTGGATGAGCGTTAGCGTCATCCACCATTTACGCCAGTGGTGTCGGATGACACAAGCTTATCCGACCTGGGAAGAGGTTTACTGTTCGTGACGCTTAAACACTAACTCATGTTTGCCCGATGCAGCTTCATCAAAGAAGTAGCCATCGGTGTTAAAACCAGTGAGTTGTTCAGGTTTAGTGAGTCGATTCTCAATGATGTAGCGACTCATCAAACCACGCGCTTTCTTGGCATAGAAGCTGATGACTTTAAACTTGCCATTCTTCTCATCCAGGAATACCGGCTTGATGATTTCTGCATTGAGCTTTTTCGGTTTTACCGACTTGTAATACTCGTCTGATGCCAGGTTAATCACCACATTGTCGCCCTGAGCTGCCAGCGCCTGGTTCAGCTTTTCGGTGATGGTGTCGCCCCAGAAATGATACAGATCTTTACCCTTCGGGTTTTCAAGCTTAATGCCCATCTCCAGACGATAAGGTTGCATCAGATCCAGCGGGCGTAACACGCCATATAGCCCTGAAAGCATGCGTAAATGCTGCTGGGCAAAATCGAAATCTGCGTCGCTAAACTCTTCAGCTTGTAATCCGGTATACACATCGCCTTTGAACGCCAGAATCGCCTGACGCGCATTTTGCGGTGTGAAATCAGGCTGCCATTCATGAAAACGGGTTTCGTTCAATGACGCCAGCTTGTCACTGATGTGCATCAATGACGAAATTTGCGGTGCGCTAAGCTTGCGCGCCACCGCAATCAACTGCTGCGAATGGTCCAGCAGTTCTGGCTGAGTATAACGATCGGTAGGAAGATCACTTTGATAATCCAGTGTTTTTGCAGGTGAAATTAGTATGAGCATCTCTGTTCCTTGCCGCCGCGATGTAACTCGACATATTTTGGCTACATGGTAGCAAATTTACTGAAAGTATCTGCCAATGGTTGCGATTAGCGCCTGGTTTCAGGTGGCTTGTGATTGTCCCAAATACCGGGTTCCAGTTGGCTTTTAATTTCGGGAAAACGATTCGGATCGAAAACCGGCGTCATACCGAGGCGCAACTGGCGCAGGTAATCGGCGCTCAAATCACGTGCGATAGGCGATAGCAATAAAATCGCCGTGAGATTAGTGACCGCCATAAACGCCATTGCCACATCTGCCATCTGCCAGACTATCGGCAACGGAGATAAAGTACCAAACATCACCATCACCAGCGCCATGCAGCGAAATAACACGATGGAAAATGGACTTTTATTTTGTAGAAACAAAAGGTTGTTTTCTGCGTAGGCATAGTTGGCGATAATCGACGTGAAGGCAAACAGCAACACAATTAGCGCGATAAACCCCGCCCCCCATGAACCGACCACATTACTCAGCCCCTGTTGCACCAGCGTAACACCATTCATCTGTGGATTTGCGGTATCCAGAATTCCTGAAAAAAGGATGATTCCCGCGGTGGCGGTACAGATGATCATGGTATCGATCAACACGCCGAACATTTGCACCAGCCCTTGCGAGGCGGGGTGTGGAGGCCAGGTGGCTGCTGCGGCTGCGGCGTTGGGTGATGAACCCATTCCTGCTTCGTTGGAGAACATTCCTCGCTGAAAACCGGTGGTAATGGCCTGGCTGATGCTAAATCCAATCGCACCCGATGCCGCTTCTTGCCAACCAAACGCGCTTCTGAATACCAGTGAAACGACTTCAGGCAGGCGTTCGATGTTCATTGCTACAACCACGAGGCTCATCAACACCCAGATAAATGCCATGAACGGCACTAGCCATTGGGAGACACGCGCAGTGCCACGCATTCCGCCCCAAATCACGCCAGCCGTCAAAACAACAAGTGCGATGCCAATCCAGGTTTTAGGGATCCCGAAAGCATGGTTAACTGCGCTGGCGATGGAGTTGGCTTGTACCGCGTTGAAAATCAATCCAAAGGCGACCATCAGGAAGACGGAAAACATCACCCCCATCCAGCGCATTCCAAGCCCGCGTTCCATGTACCAGGCGGGGCCACCACGGTAATTACCTTCACTATCACGGGTTTTATAGAGCTGGGCGAGGGTACATTCGGCAAAGGATGTTGCCATTCCAAGCATGGCGACTACCCACATCCAAAAAATAGCGCCAGGGCCACCGAGAGTTAGTGCAATTGCGACGCCGGAAAGATTACCGCTGCCGATGCGTGCGGCAAGGCTTGTACACAGCGCCTGAAATGAGGAAAGTCCGGAAGAATCTTCGTTTTTATTGGTAAGGATTAGACCGCGAAGCTGGGTCAGATAGCGAAACTGGACAAAGCCACATTGCCAGGTAAACCAAATACCGGCCCCGACTAATAAATAAATGAGAATAGAACCCCACAGTATCTCATTGATGAACATAAAAAAATCGGCCATTAACATCCCTCGTTTACATGCACTGCGAGCACGACTAATGCGCGGTGGTTGCGCATGTTCCATTAGATTGCAGGCGAATAATACACAGAATATATCAGTTTCGCGTTCAGTTCCTGACGATGTGTTGCTGCGGTTGCGCCTGAATGACGTCGTGATATCATCAAGCCAGACCGGTTACATCCCCCTAACAAGTTACACCTAACGAGAAACACTATCATGACGGATAAATTGACCTCCCTGCGTCAGCTAACCACAGTTGTGGCGGACACCGGGGATATTGCGGCAATGAAGCTGTATCAACCGCAAGATGCTACCACCAACCCATCTCTGATCCTGAACGCTGCGCAAATTCCTGAATACCGCAAACTGATTGATGATGCGGTTGCATGGGCGCGTGAGCAAAGCAGCGATCGTGCACAACAAGTTGTGGATGCAACTGACAAGCTTGCGGTGAATATTGGTCTGGAAATCCTCAAACTGATCCCTGGTCGCATTTCTACTGAAGTTGATGCGCGTCTGTCTTACGACACCGATGCCAGCATCACCAAAGCAAAACGTCTGATCAAAATGTATAACGATGCGGGCATCAGCAATGACCGTATCCTGATCAAACTGGCTTCTACCTGGCAGGGCATTCGTGCTGCTGAACAGCTGGAGCAAGAAGGTATCAACTGTAACCTGACGCTGCTGTTCTCCTTCGCTCAGGCTCGTGCTTGTGCTGAAGCTGGCGTGTTCCTGATTTCTCCATTCGTGGGCCGTATCCTCGACTGGTACAAAACCAATACCGATAAGAAAGAGTACGCTGCGCACGAAGATCCAGGTGTGGTTTCTGTTTCTGAAATCTACCTGTACTACAAACAACACGGTTACGAAACCGTCGTTATGGGCGCAAGCTTCCGTAACCTGGGCGAGATTATCGAACTGGCTGGTTGTGACCGTCTGACCATCGCGCCTGCTCTGCTCAAAGAGCTGGCTGAAAGCGAAGGTGCGGTTGAGCGTAAACTGGCTTACACCGGTGAAGTTAAAGCACGCCCTGAGCGTATGACTGAATCCGAGTTCCTGTGGAGCCATAACCAGGATCCAATGGCAGTTGATAAACTGGCTGACGGCATCCGTAAGTTTGCTATCGACCAGGAAAAACTGGAAAAAATGATCGGCGACCTGCTGTAATCATTGGCGTGGCCGGAGTGTTCCGGTCACGCTTTTTAGTGTTTCACCCTGTCTGCAATTCCCTTCGCCGTGTATCATTCCGTTAAGTTTGCTGATTTCCCGGGAATGATATGAATACCTTACGCATTGGCTTAGTTTCGATCTCTGACCGCGCTTCAAGCGGCGTTTATCAAGATAAAGGCATTCCGGCGCTCGTTGCCTGGCTGGAGAAAACCTTAACCACTCCTTTTCAAATAGAAACCCGCTTAATCCCTGATGAACAGCCGCTGATTGAACAAGCGCTGTGTGAGTTGGTGGATGAAATGGCCTGTCATTTGGTGCTTACCACGGGTGGTACGGGGCCGGCGCGTCGCGATGTCACTCCTGACGCAACGCTTGCCATTGCTGACCGTGTGATGCCGGGCTTCGGCGAGCAGATGCGCCAGATCAGCCTGCAGTTTGTGCCAACGGCGATTCTTTCGCGCCAGGTGGGCGTTATCCGTAAGCAGGCGCTAATCCTCAATTTACCTGGCCAGCCAAAATCGATTCAAGAAACGCTTGAAGGCGTTAAAGATGCTGATGGCAAAGTTGTGGTACCGGGTATTTTTGCAAGTGTACCGTATTGTATACAGCTGCTGGATGGTCCTTACATTGAAACAGATACGACTGTCGTAGCATCTTTTCGTCCAAAAAGTGCAATTCGTGAAGTAAATATCTAAAAATAGGTTGTTTGTGACATAAGATGTAGTGGCTCTGGTATGTCGTGTGGGGAACGTTATAGTAAGTTTTGCTTTACAGCAAAATGGAAACTAAAAACCACACTCATCTTTATGCGCAGGTTCTTATGTCACAACAATTGCCGTCAACACCACACACAAGACCTCTGAATCGTCAGGATTACAAAACCCTGACCCTTGCCGCCCTTGGTGGCGCGCTCGAATTCTACGACTTCATCATCTTCGTCTTCTTTGCCACCGTCGTCGGGGCACTGTTCTTCCCCGCGGATATTCCTGAATGGCTACGTCAGCTACAAACGTTCGGCATCTTTGCTGCGGGTTATCTGGCGCGCCCGCTAGGTGGCATCATCATGGCGCACTTTGGTGATCTGGTGGGACGCAAAAAAATGTTCACCCTGAGCATTTTGCTGATGGCGTTGCCGACTCTGGCGATTGGTATGTTGCCGACCTACGAAACTCTCGGCATTGCCGCTCCGGTATTACTGCTGTTGATGCGCGTTCTTCAAGGGGCGGCAATCGGCGGTGAAGTGCCAGGCGCCTGGGTGTTTGTTGCCGAGCACGTACCTTATAAACGTATCGGCATCGCCTGTGGCACGTTAACTGCTGGCTTAACTGCCGGGATTTTGCTGGGTTCCGTTGTCGCCACCATTATTAATACTTCGATGACGCAGCAGGCGATTCATGATGGCGGCTGGCGTATTCCGTTCTTCTTAGGCGGTATTTTCGGGCTGGTGGCGATGTACTTGCGCCGCTGGTTGCAAGAGACGCCGATTTTTATTGAGATGCAGCAACGTAAAGCACTGGCAGAAGAGTTGCCGTTGAAATCCGTCATCGTGAACCATAAAAAGGCTGTCGTGGTTTCGATGCTGCTGACCTGGTTGCTGTCTGCAGGAATTGTTGTGGTTATTTTGATGGCGCCAACCTGGTTGCAAAAACAGTTGGGCATCGCGCCAGCACTGACGCTTCAGGCAAACAGTATTGCGATTGTGATGTTGTGTATCGGGTGTATCTTAGCCGGGATGATTATCGACCGTATTGGTGCCAGCAAGACCTTTATCATCGGTAGTGTGTTGCTGGCGGTTTGTAGCTGGATGTTCTATCACCTGACGGCGAGCCATCCTGAATATTTGTTCTTCTTATATGGCCTGGTTGGTTTGAGCGTTGGCGTGGTAGGTGCGGTGCCATACGTAATGGTCAGGGCATTCCCGGCAGAAGTGCGGTTTAGTGGGATTTCGTTCTCTTATAATATGTCTTATGCCATTTTTGGTGGTCTGACACCTATTTTTGTCACCATGTTGTCGGCGGTATCACCGATGGCGCCTGCCTGGTATGTGCTGGCACTGGCAATGGTTGGCCTGGCACTGGGAATTTGGCTGAGAAATGATTTAACGCATGAAGGGAAGGTGGTTGAAAGACCGCTGCAACATTCATAAAAAAACGCGGAGCCTGGCTCCGCGTTTTTGTCTTCTGACTCGTTGCTTGCCGTAATTAGTGTTTTTCACCAATTGGCAGTACGGTACGGCCAAACTGCTCGTTGAGCACTTCGCCCATCGCCAGGTAAATGGCGCTAGCACCACAAACCAGACCGATCCAACCCGCAACGCGCACGATGCTTTCGTTATCAACCAGGTGGCCAATAGCCAGCAGGGCAAACAGAACTGTCAGGCTAGCAAACACGAACTGCAGCATGCGGTTAGCTTGCAGGGTGCCGAAGAACATGAACAGAGTGAAGACACCCCACAGGCCGAGATACGCGCCAAGGAAGTGTGCGTTTGCCGCGTCTGCAAGACCCATCTTAGGCATGATCAGAATGGCGACCAGAGTCAGCCAGAAAGAGCCATAAGAAGTGAATGCTGTCAGGCCGAAAGTATTACCTTTCTTGAATTCCAGCAGGCCGGCAAAAATTTGCGCGATACCACCGTAAAAAATACCCATTGCAAGAATGTTGACATCCATAGGGAAGATGCCGGTGTTATGCAGGTTGAGCAGGATGGTGGTCATGCCGAAGCCCATCAAGCCCAGGGGAGCTGGATTAGCCAACTTAGTGTTGCCCATAGTTCCTCTAAAATTCGTCTGAAAATGGATATATGTGAGCGCCGCATAACCGCTAAAGGGCAGCGGGGCGCGGCATCATAATCAGGTGAAGGGCGCGAGTCTATGATCTAAACAGGTGTGAAGATGAAAATTTTTTTTACCTTGCCCCTTGATGGCGAGCTTAGTGACCCCATCTTGTATCCAACCGCAGTTGATGAGCCTGCAAAAAAAGCACGTTTGGGCAGTTGAAAGACTCTTGTTTGCCCGCATAACAGGTTCACAACCACATGACGAACAAATTTTAAGTGGAGACGTTTAGATGGGTAAAATTATTGGCATCGACCTGGGTACTACCAACTCTTGTGTAGCAATTATGGATGGTACTACTGCACGTGTGCTGGAGAACGCCGAGGGCGACCGCACCACTCCTTCTATTATTGCTTATACGCAGGATGGTGAGATTCTGGTAGGTCAGCCGGCTAAACGTCAGGCAGTGACTAACCCGCAGAACACTCTGTTCGCGATCAAACGCCTGATTGGCCGTCGCTTCCAGGATGAAGAAGTGCAGCGTGATGAAGCCATCATGCCGTACAAAATTATTGGCGCTGATAACGGCGATGCATGGATTGACGTTAAA
Source organism: Buttiauxella sp. JUb87 (assembly GCF_004361975.1). Classification (NCBI taxonomy): domain Bacteria; kingdom Pseudomonadati; phylum Pseudomonadota; class Gammaproteobacteria; order Enterobacterales; family Enterobacteriaceae; genus Buttiauxella; species Buttiauxella sp. JUb87. The sequence continues at coordinate 584,591 of NZ_SNVY01000002.1, read as the reverse complement.
GGCCAGAAAATGGCACCTCCGCAGATCTCTGCTGAAGTGTTGAAGAAAATGAAGAAAACCGCTGAAGATTACCTGGGCGAACCAGTAACTGAAGCTGTTATCACCGTTCCTGCGTACTTCAACGATGCACAGCGTCAGGCAACGAAAGATGCTGGCCGTATCGCAGGTCTGGAAGTAAAACGTATCATCAACGAACCAACCGCAGCCGCTCTGGCTTACGGTCTGGATAAAGAAGTTGGCAACCGTACTATCGCGGTTTACGACTTGGGTGGTGGTACTTTCGATATCTCTATTATCGAAATCGACGAAGTTGATGGCGAGAAAACCTTCGAAGTTCTGGCAACCAACGGTGATACCCACCTGGGTGGTGAAGACTTCGATAGCCGTCTGATCAACTACTTAGTGGAAGAGTTCAAGAAAGATCAAGGTATCGATCTGCGTAACGATCCACTGGCTATGCAGCGTCTGAAAGAAGCTGCTGAAAAAGCGAAAATTGAGCTGTCTTCTGCTCAGCAGACCGACGTGAATCTGCCGTACATCACTGCAGATGCAACTGGTCCAAAACACATGAACATCAAAGTGACTCGTGCAAAACTGGAATCCCTGGTCGAAGACCTGGTAAACCGTTCTATCGAGCCGCTGAAAGTTGCGCTGCAAGATGCTGGCCTGTCTGTATCCGATATCCAGGACGTTATCCTGGTCGGTGGTCAGACTCGTATGCCAATGGTGCAGAAGAAAGTGACTGAGTTCTTCGGTAAAGAACCACGTAAAGACGTTAACCCGGACGAAGCTGTTGCAATCGGTGCTGCTGTTCAGGGTGGTGTGCTTGCTGGTGACGTGACTGACGTACTGCTGCTGGACGTTACCCCGTTGTCTCTGGGTATCGAAACCATGGGCGGTGTGATGACTTCACTGATCAACAAAAACACCACAATCCCGACTAAGCACAGCCAGGTGTTCTCTACCGCTGAAGACAACCAGTCTGCGGTGACCATCCATGTGATTCAGGGTGAGCGTAAACGTGCAGCTGATAACAAATCTCTGGGTCAGTTCAACCTGGATGGTATCAGCCCGGCACCACGTGGTATGCCGCAAGTCGAAGTCACCTTCGACATCGATGCGGATGGTATTCTGCACGTGTCTGCGAAAGACAAAAACAGCGGTAAAGAGCAGAAGATTACTATCAAGGCATCTTCTGGTCTGAACGAAGAAGAAATCCAGAAAATGGTGCGTGATGCAGAAGCTAACGCCGAAGCTGACCGTAAGTTCGAAGAACTGGTTCAGACTCGCAACCAGGGTGACCACCTGATGCACAGCACTCGTAAGCAAGTTGAAGAAGCGGGCGACAAACTGCCAGCTGACGACAAAACTGCTATTGAGTCTGCATTGAGCGCGCTGGAAACTTCTTTGAAAGGCGAAGACAAAGCTGACATCGAAGCGAAAATGCAGGCACTGGCGCAAGTTTCTCAGAAACTGATGGAACTGGCTCAGGCACAGCACGCTGAACAACAAGCGGGTAACGCGACTGATGCTGGCAACGCAGCTGGCAAAGACGACGATGTTGTTGACGCTGAGTTCGAAGAAGTTAAAGACAAAAAATAATCGCCCTTTTATTCATATTCGAAATAATTCGAGTTGCAGGTAGGCGGCAAGGGAGTGAATCCCCAGGAGCTTACTAAAGTAAGTGACTGGGGTGAATGAGCGCAGCCAACACCCCTGCAGCTCGAAGAATGATGAATAGAGCGGTTGGTAACTGGCACGGGCGTTGAGGTTTTCCTCTGCGCCCGTGCCCGCATGTTAGGGGCAGACAAAAAAGATGGCGAAGAGAGACTATTACGAGGTTTTAGGCGTTCCGAAAAACGCGGAAGAGCGTGAAATCAAGAAAGCCTATAAACGCCTGGCAATGAAGTTCCACCCGGATCGTAATCAGGGTGACAAAGAGTCCGAGGCGAAGTTTAAAGAAATTAAAGAAGCCTACGAAATCCTTACCGACGAACAAAAACGTGCAGCCTACGACCAGTATGGTCATGCCGCGTTTGAACAGGGTGGTATGGGTGGCGGCGGTCACGGCGGATTTGGTGGCGGTGGTGCTGACTTCGGCGATATCTTTGGCGACGTATTCGGCGATATCTTCGGTGGTGGCCGTCGTCAACGCGCTTCCCGTGGTGCCGATTTACGCTACAACATGGACTTAACGCTGGAAGAAGCGGTTCGTGGCGTCACCAAAGAGATCCGCATTCCAACACTCGAAGAGTGTGGCGTTTGCCACGGTAGCGGCGCGAAAGCGGGATCTAAACCGCAGACTTGCCCGACTTGTCATGGGCAAGGCCAGGTGCAGATGCGCCAGGGCTTCTTCACAGTGCAGCAAAGCTGCCCGCACTGCCAGGGTCGTGGCTCGATTATTAAAGATCCGTGCAATACCTGCCATGGCCATGGTCGTGTAGAAAAAACCAAAACCCTGTCCGTGAAGATCCCGGCGGGCGTGGATACCGGCGATCGTATTCGTCTTGCTGGTGAAGGTGAAGCAGGCGAACACGGAGCACCATCAGGTGATTTGTACGTTCAGGTTCAGGTCAAACAGCACCCAATCTTTGAGCGTGAAGGCAATAACCTGTATTGCGAAGTGCCAATTAACTTTGCAATGGCGGCGTTGGGTGGTGAGATTGAAGTGCCAACCCTGGATGGTCGTGTGAACCTGAAAGTACCTGGTGAAACGCAAACTGGCAAATTGTTCAGAATGCGTGGCAAAGGGGTGAAATCCGTACGTGGCGGGGCTCAGGGCGACCTGTTATGCCGCGTTGTGGTGGAAACACCTGTCAGCCTGAACGAAAAGCAGAAGCAGTTGCTGCGCGATCTGGCTGAAAGTTTTGGTGGGCCAAGCGGTGAAAAGAACAGTCCGCGTTCAAAGAATTTCTTTGATGGCGTGAAGAAATTCTTTGATGACTTAACCCGCTAAACTTCACACTCCTTTGTGTAGCGCCAAAGCCTGAATCGAATATTTTTGATTCAGGCTTTTTTATGCGCCGAATTTGATTAGCTCAATTAACATTCCAATTCGATTTTTTCGAGTTATTCGCGCCATATAATCTACTTTTATCGAGGTGTTGGTTGGGTTATGCTTAATACATATTAATGCCCTAAATGTTTAAGGCAGTAAAAATAAGTTGGGTGAAATAATGACAAAAAAACTAAAACGCTTTTTCCATAGCGATGCCTCAAGCGGTATCTTTTTAATCCTTGCAGCAGTTCTGGCAATGGTTCTTGCTAATCTGGGTTCCACCAGCGAGTTGTATCAATCATTTCTGAATACACCGGTTGAAGTTCGCATCGGTTCACTGGATATCAGTAAAAACCTGTTGTTGTGGGTGAATGATGCGTTGATGGCGATCTTCTTTCTGATGATTGGCCTTGAAGTAAAACGCGAAATGGTGAGTGGATCGCTTGCCAGCATGCGCCAGGCGTCATTCCCGGTCATTGCTGCTCTGGGGGGGATGGTTGTCCCTGCGGCAATTTACCTGTTGTTCAACTTCCAGGACCCAATCACTCGTGAAGGTTGGGCGATTCCCGCAGCAACAGATATTGCCTTCGCGCTGGGTATTCTGGCGTTGCTGGGCAATCGAGTGCCGGTAGCATTGAAAGTATTCCTGATGGCACTGGCTATCATCGATGACCTGGGCGCGATTGTTATCATTGCCCTGTTCTACACCAATGATCTTTCTATGCTTTCGTTGGCTGTTGCAGCAGGTGCTATCGCAGTTCTGGCATTACTGAATATCTTCAACGTACGTCGCACCGGGCTGTACATTTTGGTCGGCGTAGTGTTATGGACGGCGGTGTTAAAATCGGGCGTACACGCAACGCTTGCTGGGGTAATTATTGGTTTCCTTATTCCGCTCAAAGACGAAAAAGGCCGTTCCCCAGCAAAAGAACTCGAGCATGTGCTTCATCCTTGGGTCGCGTTCTTGATTCTGCCGCTGTTTGCTTTCGCCAATGCCGGTGTGTCGTTAAGTGGAGTCACATTTGCAGGGTTGACCTCACTGCTGCCAATGGGAATTATGGCGGGTCTGTTTATCGGTAAGCCGCTGGGTATTAGCCTGTTTTGCTGGGCGGCTCTCAAATTGAAGTTGGCGACCTTGCCAGAAGGGACGACGTGCAAGGAAATTATGGCGGTGGGCGTACTGTGTGGCATTGGTTTCACGATGTCTATCTTCATCGCTTCACTGGCGTTTGATGGCGCTGACCCGGCACTCATTACCTGGGCGAAACTGGGTATTCTGTTGGGGTCGCTGTTCTCGGCTGTGGTTGGCTACTGGATGTTGAGAAGCCGCTTCAGCCCACAACACCAACACAATTAATATTTCCACTAACGGCTCCTCAGGAGCCGTTATCTCATGGACTGTTGATCAGGGAGCGAAAACCGTATGTCACACATCAATTACAATCATCTCTACTACTTCTGGCATGTTTGCAAAGAAGGTTCAGTTGTTGGAGCTGCGGAAGCACTTTATTTAACGCCGCAGACCATCACCGGTCAGATCAAAGCATTAGAAGAACGCCTGCAAGGTAAACTCTTCCGCCGTCAGGGCCGTGGCCTGGTGCCTTCTGAATTGGGGCAGCTCGTTTTCCGTTATGCGGATCGTATGTTTACTTTAAGCCAGGAAATGCTGGATATCGTTAACTATCGCAAAGAGTCCAGCTTGTTGTTTGATGTGGGTATTGCGGATGCGTTGTCAAAACGCCTGGTGAGTGGTGTGCTTGATGCGGCTGTCGTTGAAGATGAGCAAATCCACCTGCGCTGTTTCGAATCAACTCACGAAATGCTGCTTGAGCAACTCAGCCAGCATAAACTCGATATGATCATCTCTGACTGCCCGATTGACTCAACTCAGCAAGAAGGGCTGTTCTCGGTGAAAATTGGCGAATGCGGCATTAGCTTCTGGAGCCAGAATCCAGTACCCGATTTACCTTTCCCTGCATGCCTTGAAACCCGACGGTTGCTGATTCCTGGCCGTCGTTCAATGTTAGGGCGCAAGATCCTGAACTGGATTAACACTCAAGGACTGAACGTCGAAATTCTGGGTGAGTTTGATGATGCGGCGCTAATGAAAGCCTTTGGTGCGGCACACAATGCGATATTTGTCGCACCGACGCTTTACGGTGAAGACACCTACAAAGATGAGAGCATTGTTGAAATCGGGCGCGTTGAGAATGTGATGGAAGAATATCACGCGATATTTGCCGAACGTATGATTCAGCATCCCGCGGTACAGCGTGTGTGTAACCGGGATTACTCAGCCCTGTTCAAAGAGGCCTGAATTGCAGACATAAAAAAACCGGCATAAGCCGGTTTTTTTTAAGCTAACAACAAGTTGGCAATTAAGCCAGTTTGTTGATTTGCGCTACAAGGTTAGCCTTATGGCGCGCAGCTTTGTTTTTGTGGATCAGACCTTTGCTAGCCTGACGATCCACGATTGGTTGCATTTCGTTAAATGCTTTCTGTGCAGCAGCTTTGTCGCCAGTTTCAATCGCTGCGTATACTTTCTTGATGAAAGTACGCATCATAGAGCGACGGCTTGCGTTGTGCTTACGAGCCTTTTCAGACTGTACAGCACGTTTCTTAGCTGATTTGATATTAGCCAAGGTCCAACTCCCAAATATGATCTGTGTAGACAATTCAAAGGCCGAGGAATATGCCCTCTTAGCCTTCTTTTGTCAATGGATTTGTGCAAATAAGCGCCGTTAAATTTCCGGTGCCTCTTACGTTGTGATGGCGCGGATTCTAACAGCTTCATGGTCATGAATACAGCTTTAAGCAACAAAAATCGTCCAGTGATGCGCATCTATGTAGAAACTCAGTGCCAGTTCGATGAAATCCTTAATGCTTTATGTCTAAGGGTACAATCGCCGGTTAACCTTCACCGCGGTAATTGATATAATCCGCCGATTTCCACTGTCTTGAGCCAGCCATGAAGCTGATACGCGGCATACATAATCTACGCCAGAACCACCACGGGTGTGTCCTCACCATTGGTAATTTTGATGGTGTTCATCGAGGCCACAAGTCCCTGTTAAAAGGGCTATGTGCCCAAGGGCGTGCGCGCAATCTGCCGGTGATGGTCATGATCTTTGAACCGCAACCGCTTGAGTTGTTCGCGGGCGATAAGGCTCCTGCGCGCCTGACACGTCTGCGCGAAAAGCTGCGTTATCTGGCCGAATGTGGTGTGGACTACGTGCTGTGCGTGCGCTTCGATCGTCGTTTTGCTGCCTTCACTGCGCAAAACTTCGTCAGCGATCTGTTGGTCAACCTCCTCGGGGTAAAATTTCTCGCGGTGGGGGATGATTTCCGCTTTGGTGCTGGTCGCCAGGGGGATTTCTTGTTATTACAGAAGGCAGGCGTTGAATATGGCTTTGACGTCACCAGTACGCAAACTTTCTGTGAAGGCGGTGTGCGCATCAGCAGCACAGCGGTGCGTCAGGCTCTGGCTGAAGACGACTTAGCACTTGCCGAAAGTTTACTGGGTCATCCGTTTAGCATCTCCGGGCGAGTTGTTCACGGTGATGAACTGGGAAGAACCATTGGTTTCCCAACGGCGAATTTACCGTTGCGTCGTCAGGTTTCCCCGGTAAAAGGGGTGTTTGCGGTAGAAGTCGCAGGCCTTGGCGATAAACTGCTGCCGGGCGTTGCCAATATAGGCACGCGGCCAACGGTGGCGGGTCTGCGCCAACAGCTGGAAGTCCATTTGCTGGACGTTGCAATGGACTTATATGGGCACCATATAGATGTGGTGCTGCGTAAAAAAATACGCAATGAACAACGGTTTGCTTCACTTGATGAACTGAAAGCGCAAATCGCCAAAGATGTGGTAACCACCCGCGAATTTTTTGGGTCTAAGACCTGAGCAAGCTAACTACGGAACCGAGAATCTAATGAGTGACTTTAAATCTACCCTGAATTTGCCGGAAACAGGGTTCCCGATGCGTGGCGATCTCGCTAAACGTGAACCGGGCATGCTGGCTCGCTGGAATGATGATGACCTGTACGGCATCATCCGTAATGCAAAGAAAGGCAAAAAATCCTTCATTCTGCATGATGGCCCTCCATACGCGAACGGCAGCATTCACATTGGTCACTCCGTTAACAAGATTCTGAAAGACATTATCGTTAAGTCCAAAGGGCTTTCTGGTTTTGACTCGCCGTATGTTCCAGGTTGGGACTGCCACGGTCTGCCAATCGAACTGAAAGTAGAACAGCTGATTGGCAAACCAGGTGAGAAAGTCTCCGCCGCTGAATTCCGTGCGGCGTGCCGCAAATACGCCGCAGAGCAGGTTGATGGCCAACGTGCCGACTTCATCCGTCTGGGTGTGCTGGGCGACTGGTCACGTCCTTACCTGACCATGGATTTCAAAACCGAAGCGAACATCATTCGTGCGCTGGGTAAAATCGTCGGTAACGGCCACCTGCATAAAGGGGCTAAACCTGTGCACTGGTGCGTCGACTGTCGTTCGGCCCTGGCTGAAGCGGAAGTTGAGTATTACGACAAAACCTCTCCTTCTATCTTCGTTAACTTCCAGGCTGTCGATGCTGATGCCGTGAAAGCGAAATTCGGTGCCACGCAAGTTAATGGCCCAGTTTCGATGGTTATCTGGACCACCACTCCGTGGACGCTGCCTGCTAACCGCGCAGTTTCTCTGAACGCAGAATTCGAATATGTGCTGGTGCAGGTTGATGGCCAGGCGCTGATCGTCGCCAAAGACTTGCTCGAAAGCGTAATGAAGAGCGCGGCAATCGTCGAGTGGACAGTTCTGGGTACTGCCAAAGGCGCAGACCTGGAATTATTGCGCTTCAAGCATCCGTTCTTAGATTTCGACGTGCCAGCTATTCTGGGTGAGCACGTAACCCTTGAAGCCGGTACTGGTGCGGTGCACACAGCTGGTGGTCACGGTCCTGACGACTACGTTATCAGCCAGAAATACAATCTGGAAATTGCCAACCCGGTTGGCCCAGATGGTTGCTATCTGCCAGGTACCTATGAAGGTCTGGATGGCGTTCAGGTGTTTAAAGCTAACGACCTGATCGTTAACATCCTGCGCGATAAAGGCGTCTTGCTGCACGTTGAAAAACTGCTGCACAGCTACCCGCACTGCTGGCGTCACAAAACGCCAATCATCTTCCGTGCCACTCCGCAGTGGTTCATCAGCATGGATCAAAAAGGCCTGCGCGCGCAGTCTCTGAAAGAGATCAAAGGCGTGCAGTGGATCCCAGACTGGGGTCAGGCGCGTATTGAATCAATGGTCGCTAACCGCCCGGACTGGTGTATCTCTCGCCAGCGTACCTGGGGCGTGCCAATGTCGATGTTTGTACACAAAGACACAGAAGAGCTGCACCCGCGCACGCTGGAGCTGATGGAAGAAGTGGCGAAGCGTGTTGAACAAGACGGCATCCAGGCGTGGTGGGATCTCGACCCGCGCGACATCCTTGGTGACGACGCTGATAACTACACCAAAGTGCCAGACACTTTAGATGTGTGGTTCGACTCCGGTTCAACGCATTCATCGGTTGTTGATGTGCGCCCTGAATTCAGCGGCCACGCGGCAGACATGTATCTGGAAGGTTCGGATCAGCATCGCGGCTGGTTCATGTCTTCACTGATGATTTCGACAGCGATGAAAGGCAAAGCGCCTTACCGCCAGGTACTGACTCACGGTTTCACCGTTGATGGTCAGGGCCGCAAAATGTCTAAATCCATCGGTAACACCGTTTCTCCGCAGGACGTGATGAACAAATTGGGCGCCGATATTCTGCGTCTGTGGGTAGCATCAACGGATTACACCGGCGAAATTGCTGTGTCCGATGAGATCCTGAAACGTGCTGCCGACTCTTATCGTCGTATCCGTAACACCGCGCGTTTCCTGCTGGCGAACCTTAATGGTTTCAATCCAGAAACCGATATGGTGAAACCGGAAGAAATGGTTGTACTGGATCGCTGGGCCGTCAGCTGTGCGCAAGAAGCACAAGCCGATATCCTTGCCGCTTATGAAAACTACGATTTCCACGAAGTGGTGCAACGCCTGATGCGTTTCTGCTCCATCGAAATGGGCTCGTTCTATCTCGATATTATCAAAGACCGCCAGTACACTGCGAAGTCCGACAGCGTAGCGCGTCGTAGCTGCCAGACCGCTCTGTTCCACATTGCAGAAGCGCTGGTTCGCTGGATGGCACCCATCATGTCCTTCACCGCCGATGAAATCTGGGCGTTCCTGCCAGGCAACCGTGAGAAATATGTCTTCACCGGTGAATGGTACGAAGGTCTGTTCGGTCTGGCTGACAGCGAAACGATGAACAATGATTACTGGGACACGCTGTTAACCGTGCGTGGCGAAGTGAACAAAGTTATCGAACAAGCACGTGCTGATAAGCGTGTGGGCGGTTCTCTGGAAGCTGATGTGACTCTGTTTGCCGACAGCGAACTGGCAGCGAAGCTCAACAGCCTCGGTGATGAATTACGATTTGTCTTGTTGACCTCGGGTGCAGCAGTTGCCGATTATGCACAGGCAACTGAAGACGCGCAGCAAAGCGAAATCCTCAAAGGATTGAAAGTTGCTCTGCGTAAAGCTGACGGTGAAAAATGCCCGCGTTGCTGGCATTACACCACCGACGTCGGCCTGGTGGCGGAACACGCAGAAATCTGTGGCCGCTGTGTAACTAACGTAGCCGGTGACGGCGAAAAGCGTAAATTTGCCTGATGAGTAAATCGATTTGTTCGACCGGCCTGAGCTGGCTGTGGCTTGTGGTGGTGGTACTGATCATCGATCTTGGCAGCAAATACCTGATCCTCCAGCATTTCATGCTGGGGGACACCGTATCCCTGTTCCCATCGCTGAATCTGCACTACGCCCGTAACTACGGCGCTGCGTTTAGTTTCCTTGCGGATAAAGGCGGCTGGCAGCGCTGGTTCTTTGCGGGTATTGCTATCGGCATATGCGTGATTTTAGCGGTAATGATGTATCGCTCAAAAGCGACGCAGAAGCTGCATAACATCGCCTATGCTTTAATCATCGGCGGCGCACTCGGCAACTTGTTTGACCGTTTATGGCATGGCTTTGTGGTCGACATGATCGATTTCTATGTCGGCGACTGGCACTTCGCCACGTTTAATCTGGCCGATACGGCTATCTGTATCGGTGCGGCGCTGATTGTTCTGGAGGGGTTCTTTGTCTCCTCCGACAAGCCCGCTAAGCAAAAAGGGTAACCCATGGCTGAGTCTATCCAGGCTAATAGCAGAGTTTTCGTGCATTTCACGCTGAAACTCGAAGATGGCTCCACCGCCGAGTCGACCCGCAACAACGGCAAACCGGCACTCTTCACGCTGGGTGACGAAACACTGTCGCCAGGCATGGAAGACCAGCTAGTCGGTTTGAAAGCAGGGGACAAAAAAGCGTTCTCTCTGGCACCGGAATCGGCGTTTGGTATTCCAAGCCCGGACATGATCCAGTATTTCTCTCGTCGTGAATTTATTGACGCGGGTGAGCCGGTACCGGGTGCCATTATGTTGTTTACTGCAATGGATGGCAGCGAGATGCCAGGTGTAGTACGTGAAGTTAACGGCGATTCCATCACCGTTGACTTTAACCACCCACTCGCCGGGCAAACCATTCATTTTGATATCGAAGTACTGGAAATTGACCCGGTACTGGAGGCGTTGAATGCAGATCCTGTTGGCTAACCCTCGTGGCTTTTGTGCCGGGGTAGACCGCGCTATCAGCATTGTTGAAAACGCGCTGGCCATATACGGCGCGCCGATTTATGTCCGTCATGAAGTGGTGCACAACCGTTACGTGGTTGATAGCCTGCGGGAACGCGGGGCGATTTTCATCGAGCAGATCAGTGAAGTGCCTGATGGCGCAATCCTGATTTTCTCCGCACATGGTGTTTCTCAAGCAGTACGCAGTGAAGCCAAAGGCCGTGATTTAACGGTGTTTGATGCGACCTGCCCGTTGGTGACCAAAGTGCATATGGAAGTGGCTCGCGCCAGCCGTCGTGGTGAGGAATCCATTCTGATTGGCCATGCTGGCCATCCGGAAGTGGAGGGCACCATGGGCCAGTACAGTAACCCGAAAGGGGGCATGTACCTGGTTGAATCGCCGGAAGATGTCAGCAAGCTGGATGTGAAAAACGAAAATAAACTTTCGTTTATGACCCAGACCACACTCTCTGTAGATGACACTTCTGACGTGATTGACGCGCTGCGTACCCGCTTCCCGAATATTATCGGTCCGCGTAAAGACGACATTTGCTACGCCACCACCAACCGCCAGGAAGCGGTCCGTGCGTTGGCTGACGAAGCAGATGTGGTGCTGGTAGTTGGCTCGAAAAACTCGTCCAACTCCAACCGTCTTGCTGAACTGGCGCAACGCATGGGCAAAGCGGCGTACCTCATTGACGACGCAGCGGACATCCAGGAAGAGTGGGTAAAAGACGCTATTTGTGTTGGGGTGACGGCAGGGGCATCAGCCCCTGACATTCTGGTGCAAAACGTTCTGGCTCGCCTGCGTGAACTCGGCGGTAGCGACACCCGTGAACTGGTAGGGCGCGAAGAAAACATCGTTTTCGAAGTTCCGCGTGAGCTGCGTGTGGATATCAAAGAAGTGTAGGGTGGATAAGCGCTAGCGTCATCCACCATTTACGCCTGTTATTGCAGATAAAAGTGTCGGATGACGCTGCGCTTATCCGACCTACGAAGAAGTTTGTCATCAGTTTCGGGGGAGCATTTGCTCCCCTTTTTCCCTACGCGTCGCCCTCATCCTGCATAATCGCACTGCGCCCGCCATCCATCACAATTGTCGTTCCGGCAATAAACCCGGCTTTATCGCTGGATAAGAACAGGCACAAATCGCCGACTTCCTCGGCACGCCCAATGCGGCCTACCGGGTGTTTGCGAATAGTTTTGTCGCGGGCGGCTTTGCCATCGGCATGCGAGTCAAACCAGACCTGATTGCCGTCGGTGTCGATAAAACCAGGCGCGATACCCACGGTGCGAATTTCTGGCCCCCATTCGATAGTCAGGCTTTGCACCAGTGAAAGCAGGGCGCGCTTGCTGATGTTATACGGCGCGCAGCCAGGCATGGTTGAAAACGCATGATTCGAGGTGATCACCAGGATCGTCCCTTTGCTTTTTTGCAGCGCCGGGCGGGCGCATTTCGCCAGATACCAGTGCGATCGCAAGTTCAGATCGAAGTTATGCGCCCAATCGCTCTCTTCACAATCGATCCCTTTAAAGACGTTTTTACCGGCGTTAGACACCACCACATCAATGCGCCCAAAAAGCTTTTCGGCATCAATAACGAATTGCTTAATAGACTCCGTTTTGGTCACGTCGACGGAAAAATAGAAATAGCGTTCGGGATATTCAGCCAGCATTTTTTGGGCATTTGGCGCTCTTTCCAGCGCTGAAAAAGCACAACCGATAACAATATCGCCATTGCTCAGAAAGGTCTGTGCAATGGCCTGGCCGATACCCTGGCTGGTTCCGGTAACAATCACAACGCGTGCTGATTTTTGACTGCTCATTTCGTTAACCTCAAAAAGCTAAGCTTAGAGTTGGAATTCGTTCAGGAAGCGATCAAGGGTCTGATGGTCTTCCGTAGAAAGCTGCCAGCCCGGCTTGCGGCAATAATCGCTGGCAATAATCCCACGTCGTTGCAGCAGGGTTTTCTCAACCTGAATGATGTATTCGCAGTGCGTCATCCAGCGCTGGATATACGGCAACAACGCCTGATGTAACGCCTCGGCTTGCGCCGTTTCGCCCCGTTGCCAGTGCTGGTAAATCCGCACATAAACCTCGGTAAACGAACAACCCGGCATCACACCTTTTCCGCCTGCCGCCAGCATTTGCAGCATATACAGCCCGGCATAACCGTTCAGCACGCTGGCCTGTGGTGCCAGTTTCAGAAACTCGCGGGTGTAGTCTACGGGCGGGTTACACTCGATTTTGAATACCGCATGCGGATAACGAGCCGCGACAGTTGCCAGTTGTTCCGGCGTAATCGGCAGGCCGGTTTCACCCGGCGCGTACTGAACCATGACCGGAATATCCACCGCTTCCAGCACGGCAAAAATATGTTCCTGAATGGCCTGTGGATTAGGGCTAAGGAAGAACGGTGGCAGTAGCATCAGCGCATCCACACCTAATTTGGCGTAGTCACGCGCACGTTTTATCGCCAGCTCAGTGCTGTGATCGGTCACCGACATCGCCCGATAAAGCGGGCTTCCTGCCAGCGTCGAGACAAACATTTGTGCCAGCCGATCGCGTTCCTGATCGTGCAATTTCGGGAATTCACTGGCGATGCCAAACAGCGTGGTGCCTTGCGCTCCGCTGGTGGAAAGATGCTCCAGCAGGCGCACAAAACTGTGTTCGTCAATTTCACCCGCAGGCGTAAACGGCATCGCGGTAATGGGATTCACGCCACCGATGTCTTGCGCCGTATAGTGCTTAGTCATCAGTTGTCCTCCCGGTCAGCCAGCACCGCGCCTTGCGCGGCAGGCAGCGCCCAGCGGCGATACAAACGTAAGAAGCCACGAGGCACTTCTTTGTTCACCGGCTGCCAGTTTTCACGGCGTGTTGCCAGCACTTCTTCCGCCACATGCAGCGTCAGCAAGCGTGATGGAATATCAATTGAGATTTCATCGCCGTTTTCCACCAGCCCTAACTCACCGCCATCTACCGCTTCCGGCGAGATATGGCCGACGAACAGCCCACGGTTGGAGCCAGAAAAACGCCCGTCGGTAATCAACGCGCAAGTATCAGAAAGCCCCATGCCTTCCAGCGATTTCATCGGCTTATACATTTCCGGCATCCCCGGCCCGCCTTTCGGGCCTTCGTAGCGCAGCACCAGCACGCTGCCGGGCTGAATCTGGCCGGACATAATCGCATCCACAGATTCCTGCTCGCTGTTGAACACCACCGCAGGGCCACGGAACACCATCAGGTTTTCCGGAACGGCAGCCGGTTTGACTACGCAACCCAGCGGCGAAAGGTTGCCATGCAGCACGGCGACACCCGCTTCGTTACGCACCGGAATAGCCAGCGTGTGAATCACTTCCGGGCGGCAACTGCGTTTAGTGTCGGCAAGCAACTGGGCTTTAGTTTTACCGGCAACTGTCAGCGCATCCAGGTGCATCAGTTTGCTGATTTCAACTTCTACCGCCTGCACACCACCGGCTTCCCAGAAGTCGATCATGTCGTGCTCGGAGGCCGGATACAGCGAGGCGACCAGCGGCACACGGTGGCTGAGCTCATCAAAAGCGGACAGCGGCAGATGGCCTAGCTCGGCTTCGTAATAAATGGCTTGTAGATGCAAAATTGCATTGGTTGAACCGCCGGTTGCCAGCAAATAAACCATCGCGTTATGAATGGATTGCGCGGTAATAATCTGGCGCGCATTCACGCCATTGAGCACCAGTTCCACCGCCTGACGGCCGGTTTCTACGGCGCAATCGCGGCGTTCTTGCGATACCGCAGGCAGCGTACTGCTGCCCGGCAAACTCATACCCAATACTTCACCAATGCAGCACATGGTATTCGCGGTGCCGTACATGGTGCAGGAGCCAGGGCCTGGCTCGGCAATATTCTCGATATGGGCAAACTCTTCTTCGCTGATTTCACCGCGCATCTTCCAGCCGATGGCTTCAGTGACGATATTGCCGTCCCAGTGTTTACCTTTATATTCAGCCGGATACATTGGCCCGCCGTTAACCATAATCGCCGGTATATCTAAACGCGCCGCCGCCATTAACATCGCCGGAACGATTTTGTCGCATGAGCCAAGCAGCACCATGCCGTCAAAACGGTGAGCGCGCATCATCACTTCGATAGACGCGGTAATCACTTCGCGGGCGGCGAGGATATAACGCATCCCCAAATGCCCTTCGGCGATACCGTCACACGGCGCGATGGTGCCAAACACCATGCCCACGCCACCGGCTTCGTCGATACCTTCCAGCACTTTTGCCGTCAGCTCATTCAGGTTGGCATGGCCCGCCGTAGCATTGGTATAACTGTTCACCACGGCAATTACCGGTTTGCGCAGTTGCTCATCGGTATGCCCCATGGATTTGTATAGCGCACGTTTCAATGCGCCATCATCACCTTCGAGGATCGGGTTGAAATGCGTGCCACAGCTGGCACATCCGCCACATCCGCTCATATTCACAATCTCTTTTTGTTCGTTAACGACGAGGTGCCGCATTGATTTGATGGGCAGTATTAGGCTGCACACCGCTTTGTTCAGGTTGAACTATCACTTTTTTAGGGTTTGCCAGGCGTGCAGGCAGAAGCAGGATGAGCGGCACACAAAGCAGCAGGAAACCCGCCAGAATGTATAAGCCGATATCTGTACGCCCGGTGGTATCTTTCAGCCAGCCCAGCACAGTCGGGCCGAAGAAACCGGCCAGGTTGCCAATCGAGTTCACGAAAGCGATACCCGCAGCGGCGGCAGTGCCAGACAACAGCGCGCCAGGCAGACTGATATAGGTTGGAATTAGCGCCAGGGTGCCGGACATCGCCACGCAAATCCACGCCATCATCCAGAAGGTAGAGCCGCTGCAATACGCGCTTAACGTCAGGCCGATACAGCCAACCAGCGCAGGGATGGCGATATGCCAGCGGCGCTCTTGCTTGAGGTCAGAGTGGCGGCTGTTCCACACCATAAATGCCGCGCCGAAGACATACGGCAGCGCCGCCAGCAGGCCGATATACAAATCGTCATTCACGCCGGAGCTTTTGATGATCGAAGGCAGCCAGAAGTTGATGCCGTAATAGCCGATGTTGAAGCTGAAAAACACCAGTGCCAGCAGCCAGACATAACCGTTTTTCAGCATCCCTTTCAGGCTGCTATCCACTTTGCCTTTATTGAGCAGCGCGCGGTTGGCTTCATCTTTTGCCAGATCGTTAATGACCACCTGCTTTTCGGCATCACTCAGCCATTTCGCTGACTTCACGTCGTTATCGAGATAACGCAGCACCACAAAAGCGAGCAGGAAAGAGGGGATCGCTTCAACCAAAAACAGCCATTGCCAGTTATGCAGGCTGCCAACGCCTTCAAAAAGTTTGAGGATCAGTCCGGACAGCGGGCTACCGATAATCGTTGAAAGTGGGGTGACCAGAATAAACAGCCCCAGGGTGCGCGCAGAACGCCACGACGGGAACCACAGCGTGAGATAAAACACGATGCCAGGGAAGAAACCTGCTTCGGCCACGCCGAGTAAAAACCGCACCACGTAGAATTGGGTCGGCGTGGTGACGAACATCATGCCTGCTGAGAGCACCGCCCAGGTTGCCATAATGCGGGCAATCCAGAAACGTGGCCCAAACTTCTGCATCAGCAAGTTGCTTGGCATCTCAAACAGGAAGTAGCCGATAAAGAAAATACCGGCACCCAGGCCATACACCGTGTCACTGAAATTCAGCGCATCCTGCATATGCAGTTTGGCGAAGCCGACGTTAACGCGGTCCAGATAGGCGAAGAAATAACACAAAATCAAAAACGGAATCAGTCGCCGGGTTATCTTGCTGTAAACCCGCGATTCAGCGGCTGAATTCGCTGATGTACTCTCGATTATGTTACTCATTGTCATCTCCAGAGGTAGGGGGCCTGAATTCTGAGCTCAGGCCTGTTGTTGTTTTATTCGGTGGTGATTGGGTTACTGGTCTTGCTCTGTTGCGGCTGGCCGATATGGCGCAGCGCATTACCGCGCATTAAGTTGCGTTCGATATGTTCCAGAGAAATATTTTTGGTTTCAGGAATGAACAGAAGGGTCAGCACAATACACACCACGTTCAGTGCGCCATACAGCCAGAAGGTATTCGGGCTGCCGATGGTGTCGATCAGCGTCAGGAAAGTAGCACCGATGATCATATTGGCGATCCAGTTCGCCATCGTGGAACAGGTGACGCCAAAATCGCGCCCGGCGAGCGGTTGGATCTCCGAACACAGCACCCAAATCAACGGGCCAGCACTCATCGCAAAACCGGTGATGAAAACCAGCAACACGATAACGGCGGTGTATTGCTCGGTCGGGTTAGAAATACCGCTATGGAACATATAACCGAGAATGCCCATGCAGATGGCCATGCCTGAGAAGCCTAATTTCAGGATAGGTTTGCGTCCCCAACGGTCAACCAGAGCAATCGCGATGAACGTTGCCAGCACGTTGGTTAAGCCTGCAATTACCGTGCCCCACATTTGTTCGCGGGTGGTGGCAAAACCGGCGATCTCAAAGATCTTCGGGGCGTAGTACATGATCACCGTCATACCGGTGAATTGCTGCATAAACTGGAGTAGTACACCGAGGTAAGTGGAACGGCGGAAGTGTGGGTTGTGCAAGAAAAGCTGCAAACCGCGTTGCTTCATCTTCACGCTTTCGCGAATTTGATTCAGCTCGTCCTGCGCTTCTTTATCGGAGTTACGCAGCAGCTTCAGCACTTTTCCAGCCAGTTCATGCTTGTTTTTCATTGCCAGCCAGCGCGGGCTTTCAGGCAGTGTCAGCACGCCGACAAACAGGATGATCGCCGGGAATGTAATAACGCCCAGCATCCAGCGCCAGTGGCCGCCTTCGCTCAATGCCGCATCAGACAAAAACGCCGCCAGAATGCCGATCGTAATCATCAACTGATAAAGAGAAATCATGCTGCCACGAATACGTTCCGGTGCGATTTCAGACAGATACAGCGGCGCGGTAAACGATGCAACGCCCACGGCCAGGCCGAGAATAAAGCGCGATACCGCGAGCACTTCCATGCTGTGCGCGACGGCACAACCCAGAGAACCGACGATAAACAGCACTGCACCGAGCAACAGGCTTTTCTTGCGCCCAAGGGTTGATGACATCGGGCCGCTGCACAGTGCGCCGAGCGCCGCACCTAACATCATGATACTGACGACAATTTCCTGGTGATGGCTGCTGAGATTAAATTCGCTAGCGATAAACGGCAGTGCGCCGGCGATGACGCCCATATCGAGGCCAAATAGCAGCCCGGCGAGTGCGGCAAGGAAGCAGACCAGTAAAGTCTGCCGATTAGTCTGTGTAGGGGAAGAGATCGTATTCATTAATAACGCCTCAAAGTTATGGATTTTTAGATCCTGAATTTGCGGGCGGGTGTGCCTGCAATTGTTGTTGTTATTTTTAAAACCGCGCCATCCAGGGCGACGGGTCGGGCAAGTCCATCTCGTGCAGAAGTGATGTAAAGATCGGATAAATTTGGGCCACCGAACGTGCAACTGCTGGGCTGGCTGACGGGCAAGGCTATGCGGCCAGATTCAACCAGTTGGAGATTGTCTATTCGGTAGCGCGCCAGGCAGGAACTTCCCCAGCAAGCGTTAATCAGTTCGCCATCGTCGGTCAGCGTCGAGCCATCGGGAATGCCGTTGACCTGGTATTCCTGTTCGATGTGCAGCCCGTGTGGCTGCGACGTCGCACGGTAAAAACGGTGACGTAACGAATCGGCAAACCAGACGTTTTCGCCGATCCATTGCAGGGTATTCGGGACTACCAAACCGCCCAGCAAATGCTGAGGCGTGGGGGAATCCGCGCAGACTCGATACCAGCTGCCAATCGCCTTCTGAGCGGTTGGGTCCATGGTGCTAAACCACAGCGAACCATCAGGCGCAATGGCGGCTTCATTTGGGCGTGTTCCGTGGGCATCATTCGGCCACGCACAAACCGCACTCGACTGTTGGTTTTGGTAGTTGTACAGCGAGATACCACTCTGGCTGACCACCAGGAAAATCTCTGGCTCAGAGGTCAGCAGCACCGCGCTGGTGAAAACCGGCATCGGGCGAACATCAACGCTTCCGGCTTGATTCGGCCAGTAACGCAACAGGCGATTTTGCAAGATATCGACCCACAACAGCGAACCGCTCTGGCGACACCACACCGGCGTTTCACCCAACTGCGCACGATATTCACCGATTGCCTCGATATTGCCGCCGATACCCTGATTCATGATTTAGCCCGCGCACTGGCGCCAGGCGTGTTGATAAGCCTGGGCACGTTCACGAAGGGTCGGCATGCTCAAACCGGCCTGATACAAACCGCCGCCAAGACCAAAACCGTTAGCGCCTGCCTGGATGTAACTGCGCATTTGTGCGGCGTCTGGCTGGATACCGCCAACCGGCAGCATGGCGACACTGCGTGGAACCACCGCGCGGAAAGCTTTGGTAACGACCGGGCTGACATGCTCCGCCGGGAACAACTTCAGTGCGCTGGCTCCGGCCTCGATCGCGATGAACGCCTCGCTGGGCGTCATGATCCCCGGCATGCTGATCAACTTGAGCAGGCGCGTGCGGCGAATCACTTCAGGGCAGCAACTTGGGGAAATAATCAGTTGCCCGCCGCATTCGGCTACCGCATCAACTTGTTCAACCGTCAGCACCGTTCCGGCACCCACATAGCCACGCTCGCCCACCACGCTGCGCATCAAAGCAATCGACTCCAGCGGTGACGGGCTATTCAGCGGCACTTCAAGATAGTGAAAACCGCACTCGAGCAGGATTTCTGCCGCTTCGACGGCATCTTCAGGCGTGATGCCGCGCAAAATGGCGACCAGCGGTAACGGCTCTTGTTGCCATTGGGCAATGAAATTTTCCGGGCTCATGATGGGTTTCCTTGAAGCTGGGTAAAGAGGTGCCACAGGCCATGAATAAAACAGTCATCGCCGTTAATTGCGGAGAGATTCAGGCCCAACTCGCCTGCGGCAAGCTGATAGCGGGCGGTTAGTGACGGGCTGCCGACCAGCCACGCCTGTTGCCCGGCGGGTACGGCCTGCAATTCGTAGCCAATGGTTAAGCCGGACAAATAGCTGTGAACACCAGTTTCAGCAATTTCGCCGGCCAGGCGGCGGGTGCGGGCTGAGAAGATTAAGTGGGTAAATGGCGCGCCTTGCCGGGCGGCTTTCACACCTGACAAGAAAGCGTCGGTATCTTCCTGCTGTTCTGGCAGCGCACGCCCGAGAATGGAATGCTGACTGAGCAGCGAGAATATTTCGCCGCTCATAAAGGTGGCGAACGAGGTAATTTCACCATTCACCATTTGCGCATGTTTGCTGTGCGTGCCGGGCAACAAGGCGGTGTGCTGGCTGGCAGGATGCAGCAACGCCAGGCCTAATAGTTGTACTTCTTCACCGCGCATTACGTCTGGCTGAGAGAACCGACTGTTGCCGTTCGCGCCGGGAATAATCCACGCCGGGCTGCCCCAGTCGGTGGTGAAAGCCAGCGTACGAGCAGCCAGATCTTCGGCAAGACAGGGGAGCGGTGCATAAGGCACTTCATGCCAGCCTTGCTGCGAACCAACCATTCCTGCCATTACAATCGGCAGGTTGCCGAGCTCTTCTAACCACGCGTGCAGCAACGTTTGCAGCGTCGAGGCAAATTGCCCCTTTTCAACGGATAACAACCCGCAAGGCTGGCTAATTCGGGAAACAGGCTGCGAACCGGACATTAAAAATGCACGGAAGTTGGTGGTTCCCCAGTCGATGGCAATCCAGTGAGTTTTCATTCAAGTAATACAAACCATGCAATCTTGTAATACAAGAATGCTAGAACAAAAAGCACCCACAGTGTGTGAGGGAGATCGAAATTACGTCAGATGAGGATCAAATAATGTGGTCGAACATTTCCGGTCGATCCTGCCAGATGCGTTTTTTAGCGGCATTGAGCAAAATATTACGCATTTGCAGGCGGGCTTTATCGACTTCTTTCAGGCGGATAGCATCGAATAGCAGGTAGTGTTCGTCGACGGCGGCTTTGGTCTGGCGCACGTCTTTTTCCAGCGTTTGCTTAAAGGAGAGCGCCATGGCGGCGGAAAGCGCGTTGCCAAGGGCTAAAAGAAAGGGATTATGTGTGGCGCGTAATAACGCATGGTGAAACGCCATATCGCCTTCTTCGAATAACGATCTTTGTGCTTCGAGTTGGCCATTGCGCATTAACTGGAGCGCATCTTCCATCGCCGCCAGATCGTGTCCGTTGGCGTTTAACGCCGCAAGCGTTGCCACATTAGGCTCGAAAATCAGGCGCGTCACAATCAGTTGCTCAACCAGTTTAAGGTCAAGTTCACCTTCAGCCAGCCAGCCCAACACATCAATATCCAACAGGCTCCACAGTTCGCGGCTATTCACCGTGCTGCGTTTCTTGGCCTGAATCGAGATAAGCCCCTTGGCGGCTAATACCTGAAGTGCGTTGCGCACTGAAGTCCGGGAGACTTCGTATTCAACGGCCAATTCGTTCTCGCCAGGCAATGACAGTCCTGGCGCAAGATCGCCGTGCATAATTCGCCGCGCAAGATGCTGGGTGACGGATTCTGAAATGCTGGCCTGTGGGAGTTTCATTACACTTTCTCGATCAAGTCTGAACCTGGTAATGAGCGACATAATAAGCTAATCGCACTTTGATCGCACTGTATGTACTTAAAAGATAAGAGAGCATGGCTCCGTAATGAATTAACGCGACGCAGATCGACATTCTCCGGCCTGGGCTTAGGGTTAATCGATTAACCTTGCTATGCTGATTAAGCAGTTCTCCTTGGGCCGGAGAAACAAAATGAACATTTCTGTCAACATGCCGCCTTGCGTGGCATTCCACAACGGCCATTTTACGGCTGAAGATCTCATCACTAAGGTTACCCGTAGCGGCGATCTGGCTGGCGTTTTTTACGATACCGACGCCTGGCGAGCATTGCCGCCGGAAACGGCAATCTATCAGGTCGAAATGCTGAAATCTCCGCAGGGCGAAGGTGAGCTTTATGCTGGCACCACGCACCTGAATCCGGGGCGAATCGGCGACGAGTTTTACATGACGCGCGGGCATTTCCATCAGCGGCGCGAACAGGGCGAAGTCTATTTTGGCCTGCGCGGAACGGGCTTATTGCTGCTGCAAGATGAGCAGGGAAAAGCGCGCTTTGAGCAGGTTTCGCCTGGTTCAGTGCATATTATTCCAGGTGCGACAGCGCACCGTTTGATTAACACCGGAACTGAAGTTCTCTCCGCACTTGCCGTTTGGCCAACTATCGCCGGGCATGA
The DNA here is from genome assembly GCF_004361975.1 of Buttiauxella sp. JUb87. Taxonomy (NCBI): domain Bacteria; kingdom Pseudomonadati; phylum Pseudomonadota; class Gammaproteobacteria; order Enterobacterales; family Enterobacteriaceae; genus Buttiauxella; species Buttiauxella sp. JUb87. Next base: position 562,521 of record NZ_SNVY01000002.1, on the reverse strand, counting down.
TTACGCGGCGCTGGCACAAGGCTTTGCGCTGCGCGTGGTGTTGCAAGGCGGAAAAATTCACGGCAAAGAGGTGCAAAATGGCTGAACAGCACCTGAATTTTGGGCTGGATATGGTGATCCACCACCAGCCGATGGGCTTTAGCTATGGCGAAGAGGTGATTGGCCCCGTACCGGAGATCCGTAAACTCGATCAGATCCGCGCCTCGTTGCGCGATCCGGCATGCAATGGCCCGGAAGACGTGTATGCCATCGTGATGGATGTGGCGCGTTTGCAGGACACCGATGAGCTTAAAAAACGCATGCTGCTGTTTGGCGTGGTGACTTACGCTTCTGGCCGCCTGGGCGATGAGCCGATTCGCAGCCAGGGACATATTCACCGCATCAGTGAACACAGCGGTTGGTCGCCGCCTGAGCTGTATGAAATCTGGCAGGGCAAAGCGATTATCTACATGCAGGAATATGTAGCTGACGACCCAGGGCGCTGTTTTGCGGTTTGCGCGGGGCCTGGTGAGAAAGTGCTGGTGCCACCGGGTTGGGCACACGCGACGATTTCTGCCTCGCCGGATGAACCGCTGACGTTTGGTGCCTGGTGCGACCGGGAATATGGTTTCGAATACGATGCGGTGCGGGCATACAAGGGGCTGGCGTGGTATCCGCTTTTGCAGGATGAGCATATTGCCTGGCAGCATAATCGCCGTTATATGCCGGGGCGTTTACAGGTGACCTCGCCGCGCCAATATACCGAGTTTGGGATTACCGATGCGCCGCTGTATCAACAATTTATTGATGATCCGGCGCGTTTTCAGTTTATTTCAAAGCCGGGAATGGTGAGCGGGAAGTGGGTGGGGTTCCATCCTTAAAAAAGTCGGGTGACGCTGCGCTTACCCGACCTACGAGTTTGGTGTCGTAGGGGGATAAGCGCAGCGTCATCCACCATGTTTTACGAGAACAGCCCCACCGCCACACCCGCCGCCGCCAACACCAATAACAACAACATTGCTTTCACCGGTGACACACCGCGTTTCGCCATCAAATACCAGGTGCCAATCACCACCAACAGCGGCAGCAGATTAGGGAAAATTCCGTCCAGCATCTGCTGCACATGGATATTCACGCCATCTTTGGTGACAAACTCCAGCCCAGTGCCGAGTTTCACGTAACTTGCCGCCACGCCGCCCATCACGAACACGCCTAATAACGATAGCGCTTCACGCAGGCGGGTTGATTTGCTGCTTACCAGCATCTCAACCGAGGTTGACCCCATGCGGTAGCCTTTCAGGAACAGGAACCACGAGCCGGGAATAATAATCGCCAGCCACGCCACGCAATAAAACAGTGGCCCGAGAATGTTGCCGCCCGCTGCCAGCGCCATGCCGATACTGAGCAGAATCGGGATCAGCATGCCCGGTATCATCGAATCACCAATCCCCGCCACTGGCCCCATCAGGCCAACTTTCAGCGTGTTGATGGTTTCGCCGTCTATCGGCTCGCCGTTGGCGCGTTTCTCCTCAAGACCCAGCACCATGCCGTTGACAATCGCCCCCAGCTGCGGCTCGGTGTTGTAGAACGACGCATGGCGTTTGAGCATCTCTTTGCGTTGTTCGTCATCGGGATAGAGCTTTTTCGCCACCGGCAACATACTCAAACAAAAGCCGAATGACTCAAGGCGCTCAAAGCTCATGGACGAAAGGTTGTACATCATCCAACTGCGCCAGCAACGGCGCAAATCCTGGCGAGTGAGTTTACGTTCTTCCATCAGAATTCATCCTCATCATCAGCGGGCGTGGAGGCTGTGCGTTCAGCCTGCGGCTCAGGTTTGTAGTTGTAGTGAATCAGTGCCAGCAACGCGCCGACAATCACCAGCGCCACCATGTTTAGCTTCAGGAAAACAATGCAGATAAACCCCACCAGAAAGTAAATCAACATGCTGTAATTCTTGATAATTTGCTTAAGCAAAATCGCGATACCTACCGCAGGCAGAATCCCGCCCAACACGTTCATGGTGGAAAGAACGATGTGCGGCAGGCTGTCCATAAAGGCGTTGATGTACTGCGCGCCGAAATAGACTGCGATAAACGTCGGAATAAAACGCATCAGGAAATTGGTGGCTTGCGGCCAGATAGCACTGTTGAGATACACGCCGCGTTCGTCGCCTTTCTCCAGTGCGATATCCGCGCGGTGGTTCCACCAGGAATTGAGCACCATCATGGCGTTAAACAACACCGTACCCGCAATGCCGATGGTCGCAGCCAGCGCCACAGCCACTTCCGGGCCTTTATTGGAAAGAATGCCGAGTGCGATTGCCGGGAAAGCAACAAAGTTGAGATCCGCAGGCATCGAACCGCCGGGAGTGACCATCGCGATATACACGGCCTGAACCGCCACGCCGATGATAATCCCGGTTTGCACATCGCCGAGAATAAAACCTACCAGCATCCCTGAAACCAGTGGGCGGGTAATTAAATACCAGCCGCCGGTCAACCCCAGCAGCCATGGGCTGCTAAGTGCACCGAGGTAACAGAGAATGCCGATTAGAGCTGCTTCGAAAGCCATAAATGCACTCCTTTATTTGAGTTTTTGTCGAGCATCCTGCCAGCTGTAACTGCTGGCATCAGGTACCAGTCGAAATTCAATCTGATGCCCGCGCAGCAGCAGATAGTCGAACGCCGCTATCTCTTCGGGGTTCACAGATTGATTCGGGCCAATGGTGGTGGTGGTGGCTCGCGCGCTCATCGGGCCAACGTTGATTTTCTTATTGCTGTTTTGCAGGCTGATACCCGCTTCCTCAATGCGTTTTAGCGTTACCGGAGATTTACCAATCACAAAATAGTGCTTCTCACTGGCGATGATCTTTGGCAGTTTTTCAATCGCGGTGGCGGTATCAAACAGCCAGACTTTGGTGTCCTGCACAGCGCCTTTCATCACCGATGACAACAGCGGATCGGCGGCAACGGCATCATCAATGGCGACGATCCCATCGCACGGCAACTCTTTTGCCCAGCGGGTGATCAGCTGGCCGTGGATCACTCGATCGTCAATGCGCACAAAAGAAATACTCATCGTTGCCCCTTAGAAATCATCAGATTGTGTGGTTTCAGTCAGTTGCGCCTGAACCAGCGTGTCGTGTGTTTCTGCCAGTAAAACCTCTGCCGCCTGTGCGACATCGGTCAGGTCTTTTATTTCATCGCTCAGCAATACCATCGGGAAATTCACCCCGCCTAACACCGCCATAGGTGGCTGCGTTTGCGGGTCGAATGCATGATGGCAGGCGATATTCCACGGCGTGCCGCTTTGCAAATCGCATAACACCAGCACGCCGTCAGCACCTTTACCGGCCTGTTTCAGCACTTCGGCAAACTCATCGCCAAAACTATTGATGCCCTTGTTTTCCGTCAGCATCACGGGGAAAACATGCGGCAGTTCGCCGTAGACCATTTTGCCGCCAGCCAGTAATGCTTCGGCAAGCGAGCCATGTGTTGCCAGAATCACGTTGATCATCTTGTTATCCTCTTACCCAGGCTTTCATGGTGGCGAGTTGCTGACCCGCAGCACAACCGTATGGGGAAATGCGATATTCGCCGACAGCCGCCGGCACAATGAAGGTTTCGGCGTAATGCACCACAAAGGGTTCGAATGCGCCGTGCGGGCTTTCAACCAGAGCGGCATCGCCTTCAACCAGATTCAATACGTTGACGCCGCCGTGGGTGTGGTGGGTGACCGGTTGAGTAAACCAGTGGCGACGGGTTTCGATAAATTCACGTTCATGCAGGCCGGTGCGTTCTTCACTCCAGCCATCGCCTGCGGCAATCGACTCAAAATGGTTGACCAGATGTTCGGACACCCATTGCGTATCGCGTTGCCAGTCAATCACTTGTGCGCCGTGTTCCAGATGCACCGGGCGCGGCAGGCCATCCAGACCCAAACGCCCCCAGTCCCACAATTTGAAGGTGAAAATGTACGGCGTGGCGCTGATTTCCAGCACCATCGCGCCGGATCCGGAACAGTGCACGGTACCTGCCGGGATCAGGAAGTGATCGTGTTTACGCGCCGGAAAACGATTCACAAATTTCTCGTCATCAAACACTTTTTCGCCACGCTGGGCCGCCGCGAGATCGTCGAGCATTTCTTGTGGACTGATACCTGTTTTGGTCCCCAGATACACTTCGGCACCCGGTTCGGCTTCCAGCATGTAATAGCTCTCATCCTGGGTGTAGTGCATGCCGAAATGCTGCTGGATATATTCGGTTACCGGATGAACCTGGAAGCTTAAATTCTGCCCGCCGATGGTATCGAGGAAATCGAAACGGATCGGGAACTCCGCACCAAAACGGGCATGGACGCGCTCGCCAAGCAGCGGACGCGGGTAAAGCAACACCAGATCCTGAGAGGGGATCTCGATCCGCACATCACCAAAACGCAGTAACAGGCTGTTCTCCTCGGGCACACAGTCAAAACACCATGCGTAATTTGGTTTTGAGGGATCGAGATCGAATTTATCTTTCATCCATTGCCCGCCCCAGACGCCTGGGTCGAAGAATGGCACCACGCGGAACGGTTGTTGCGTGGTTTGTTGCAGCGCGCAGCGCAGCGCTTCGCCGCTGACCATCGCCGGTTGTTCGGCGTTATTGGTATCGAGCAGGAAATCCGCACGCTTCAGCAACGGTGTTTTATGGCGGTCAAACACGCGCCATTCAATGAAAAAGGCACGCTTGTAACGGCGCAGAATATCTTCATCGGTGTTATTCGCACCCCAGTTGCCGAGTTCGCCACGGCGAAAACGCTGCTGGATTTCCCAGCGCGCCAGGTCCGCATACACCAGCACATCACCGCTATGAATTAGTGCGGCTCCTGGGCCGTAAACCACCACCAGGCCTGATGTGATGTCAGCGACTTCACGCTGCGCTTGTGCCAGTTTGTCGGGGCAGAAAAACTCAGGTAACTGGTGGCAAGAAAGTACGCCGAATACGCGGTCATCCGTCAGGTTATAGGCCAGTAAATCATGCAGATGTTGTTCACTGAGGCGCGCAGATTCCGCGTTAATCACGCATTGCGGGTTCAGTTGGCTAATCAATTGTGCGTGGAGCGTGTCGAGTTCAACGCCGGGATAGCAGTCAATCACCAGCACGGTTTTCGCTGAGCGTGTCAGTTTCTCGCTTACTGCATGTTTGATGGCAGACCATCCCTGCCAGGCTTGATGGTCAAATCCCGAAACGCGGACTTCGGGATACTTGTCATAAGATGCCGGATACATAGTTTTCTCCCTGTTTCTGATAGATTAAGATTAATCGATTAACCGTCTTTGAACAGAGTGGTAAACGCGATTAACCTGTCACTTTTGCTAAGATGTTGCCTAAAGTTGGGTTATCTGTGATGGCATTCACACGTGGATAAGCAAATTTTTGGTTATTCGATTAATCTATTGGGAATTACGTAATTCCGAGGAGTGCCGATGAGCACCGTTACCCTTGCCCAGGTGGCAAAACAAGCGGAAGTTTCCACCGCAACCGTTTCGATGGTGCTGCGCAATCGTGGCCGCATTTCTGACGCTACTCGCCAACGCGTGCTCAAAGCTCTGGATGATTTGGGCTACGTGTACAACCAGACAGCAGCGAATTTACGCAACCGCACCAGCAACCAGGTGGGGCTGTTATTGCACGACATCACCAACCCTTTTTACGGTGAAATGACGGCGGGACTTAGCCAGGAAATGGAACGCCACGACTTGCTGCTGTTTCTGGCAAACAGTGAGGAATCTGGCGAGCGTCAGCAAAAGTTCGTTGATTCTCTGATGCGCAATAACGCCTGCGGCATGGTGTTGTGCGCGGCGCGGGAAACGCCTCCGCTGTTTTTTGAAACCCTGAAGCGGCGCAATATTCCGGCGATTATGGTGGTGCGCCCGATGGATGACGTGGATTTCGATTTTGTCGGCACCGACAACTTCCTTGGCACCCAACTGGCAACACAACATTTGCTGCGCATGGGGCATCGCAATATTGCGTTTATCGGCGGTAGTGAAAACTCTATCAGCCGGGCGCAGCGTATCGGCGGTTACAGCAGCAAATTGCTGGAGCATCGAATACAGCCGAAAAGCGAATGGGTGGTTTCATCGCTTGCCAGCCAAAGTGATGGTGCCCGGGTGGCCGAGGAGTTGTTCCGCCGTTATCCGGAAATTACGGCAGCGGTGTGTTATCAGGATATTGTGGCATTGGGCGTGATGCAGACGCTGCGCAAAATGGGGCGTCAGACCGGTGTGGATTTCGCGCTGGTGGGGTTTGACGATATTACCGAAGCGTCGTTAGTGCAGCCTGCATTGACCACTGTTTCGGTGGCAGCCAAAGAGATTGGCCGCAAAGCCGGAGAGTTGTTGTTTAGCCGCATTCAGGGCAACGACGAGCCGCCAAAACGGATTATTCTCCCGCCCACGCTGGTGGTGCGGGAGTCCTGCGGGTTTGGTTTAAGATAGATAAACGGGTTTTGTAGGGTGGATAAGCGATAGCGTCATCCACCATTTGCGCCTGTTGTTACAGATAAAAGCGTCGGATGTCGCTACGCTAATCCGACCTACGATAAAAGTTTGTCCTCAGTCTCGGTTAAACGGCGCACCAATTCCATTTCGCGCTGGCGGAAGGGAATGCCGTATTCGTCGAGCACATCGTGGAACCACAAGTGCGCGTAATCCACGCCGCTTTTGCGTACTGACGGCCAGGGGAGGGTGGTTTGCGTTTTACCGCGTACCAGCCCCCACTGGTAACAACCGACGTTCAGGGCGGCAAACAGCGGCAGTTGCTCCTCCATAACGCAACCGACGTGGCGCGCCAGCCATTCAGTGCATAACAGCGGGCGCTCGAACGTATGCCAGAAGCGCAATACTTGCAGCATTTTCGGCGTTGCAAGATATGCGTGGAAACTCACCACGTCCGAAAGCCTGGCGGCGGCAACGTCGATTGGATGCGCGAAATACTCCGTTAGCGGTTGATCGGGATCCTGCGAAATATGCCATGCGCCAACAGTCAGCGGTTGCGCAGGATCTTCGTCACGCGCCCAGGCGAAAACTTTATGCAGCAGCTCCAGCGCAAAATGTTCCAGTTTTTCATCGAACTGTATTTCCTCAAGCCCGCTGGTAAACGTGCCACGGTTGCCTGGCTCGTTGTACAAATCCCAGATAGCGATGCGCGAATCGCTTCTGAAATGGCGCACAATGTCTCGCACGTAGCGCTCAAGCTGCGGCCACATCTCGCGGTTGCAGACAATTTCTCGCCCAGGGCTGGCTGCCGCCTGGCTGTTATGTTTGCCGGGAATCGGTGCTTTTTGTGGCCCTAAAAATGGTTCGTCCCCGGAAAATGCACAGTCATCCATTAATGTCAGCATCACTTTTATGCTGTGGCTATCGGCTATCGCCAGAAACTGTTCGATACGCTCCAGCAGCCCGTCGCGGTCGTTCTGCCAGATAATAAACGGCAGATTGATGCGCAGTTGGTTATAGCCAATCTCCTGCGCCCAACCCAGTTCCTGGTCGATGGTTTCGGCGTCAAAAGTTTCGCGTTGCCACAGTTCTGTCCAGTTCACGGCACTGCGTGGCAGGTAGTTAAAGCCGCAGATCCAGCCCTGATTTTTGTGCCATTCTGCGGCTTGTTGTTTGCTCCATTGGGTACGCATGTGTCGGCTCCTTTACGGTGCATCTGGGGTTAAAGTTGCGGTGGTTTTACGCCCCGGCGTATTGCCCCAGACTTTGTCATATTCATAACCGGTAAGATCTTTGATGACTTTGCGGGTTTCCATGTCGCAATCTTCCAGATTGCCGCCCAGTTTCAGGCGCGCCACTTCTTTGATCAGCGTCTTGTGGGATTCACGCGTTAACTTGAATTTGAACGTCATATAGAAGCTGATAGCCAGTAAGGCTGCGGTGGCAAAGATCATTAGCCCAACAATGGCGTGCAAGGCTTGAATAGGTTGCTCGCCCTGGCCTTTAACAAAACCGTTCTCTTCCAACACCACACCAATCAACATGATGGCTATCGCCACGGTACTTTTGCGGGTTAATACCATGACACCGGCAAATATTCCCTCGCGGCGTTTTTTGGTGACAATTTCATCAATGTCGGGAATAAAGCTGTAAATGTTCCATGGGATAAAATAAAGACCCGCACGCGAAATACCCAATACCACAAATACTGCTGAGAACACCATGAACGAGACATTCAGGTTGGTGATATAGGCATAAAATAAGAAGGCTAATACCGAGAAAATACAGCCATAAGATAAACGCAGAGCAGCGGACGGTGAGAAGTCAAATTTGCTGAGGAGCATCATAAAGACAAATGTTCCCGGAACAGAAACAAATGCGGCAACGCTTAAATAACCTGAAACCGCAGCCGTATCCTGATGTAAACCGTAAACCACGTAATAGGTAAATACTGAACCAAAGACATCCATCGCCGTAAATGAGGCAATATAGATAATAATGTGCTGGCGGAACATTTTAATTTTAAATGAGGAGAGAAGGTCTAAAACCAGGCTCTTTAAATGATGCCAGAGATTGCCGCTATTTGCGCCTTCCGCTTCGGGTTCAAACTCTTCGCGCACATCTTTCGCTTCCCAGGTGCACATCCAGGTAGTGAAGACGGCGATGCAGAAAATAGCCGAGAACAACAGGCCGGTGTAGGTATAAGTCATCGGGTTATCTTTGCCGGTGAACTGCATAATCACGCCCGGCACTGAAACTGCCAGAAAACCACCGAGTTGTGAACAGATCATTCGCACACCCGATAAACGGGCGCGCTCGGCATAGCGGTTAGTCATTTCTGCGGCCAATGTTTCCCACGGCACCAGCACCATCGCTGACAGCAGTTCAATGGAAAGATAGGTACCGAGATAATACCAATAGCCCATATCTGTTACCCACAGCAGGGCGTATAAGAACATCAGTGGGGCGCTGAGCAGTAAAAAGAAGCGACGGCGACCGAAACGTTTACCCAGCCAGGTATTGGCGAAGTTATCGGTGATATAACCCATAATCGGGCTTAATACGGCGTCAATAACACGGGCAATAGCAAATATCGAACCGGCTTCCAGTACTGATAATCCACAATAGGTGGTGTAGAAAAATAATAACCATGTGCCAATAATGGCAAAAGCTCCGCCGCCAAATAAATCGGTAACACCATATCCTATGGCTGTTCCGTAGCCAACTCTGCGTTCAGTAGGTTTCATATTGTTATTCCATTTTTGTAGGGAAAAAGGAAAGTGTGTTTATTCTGAAATCTCTATCCAGTTCCTGGTTATCGAAGATTGATAAATAGCCTCTACCATCCGTAGCGATATTTCTGCCTGGTGAATATCGACGTAATTACGGACGTTTGTTTCTGACAATGAGTGATAAAAATTATTAATTGCTAACTGGTGGCTGCTGCCCCAATAACATTTTTGCGCGGCATTGGGGGATTCATCACTGGCCAGCAGTTCTTTACCTTCACCTGAAATGCACCACAAATTATTGTGATGAAGTTGCAGTAAACCGTTTTCGCAGTGGATCTCTAAAAGCAGCGGCGAGTCGGTGGTATGGCAGTTGGTAGCATAAAAAATCCCACGCGCCCCGTTGGCAAGTTCCATATTGGCCATTGCCGTGTCTTCAGCTTGTGTGGCGTGGCTCAGAAAACTGCTTTCCACCACACCTTTTATTGCGTCCACGCCCCCGGCAAACCACTGCATTAAATCCAGCGTATGAATCGCCTGGTTGATCAGCAGGCTACCGCCTTCGCTGGCCCAACTCCCGCGCCAAGGACTTTGCGCGTAATAATCGAGCGAACGGCTCCAGGTCAACACTGCTTTAATACTCAGAATTTTTCCGTAGTGGTTCTCTTCTAGTAACGCTTTAATCTTCTGGCTGCTGGGGTTCAGGCGATTTTGGTAGCAAACGCCAAGCTGTGAGGTCGTAATCGCCAGCGTATTTTTGATGTCTTTGACTTCGGCGGGATTGAGCGCCACCGGTTTTTCGGTGAACACATGTTTTCCGGCGATGAGCGCTTTGGTAATCATCTCTTTATGCGCGGCGTGCGGGGTGCAGATATGCACCACATCAATCTCGTTATCGAGCAGCATCTCACAGTAATCTGCGTAATAGCGGCAACCGTAGCGTTCGGCGAGTGCCTGGCCTTTTACGGGGTCGGTTTCGACAATGGCCCGTAATTGGCAGGCTGGGTTGGACTGAATGGCCTCCACATGCAAGGTGTGGATTGCGCCACACCCGACAACCGCAGCTTGAATCGCTTTCATCATTCTTCCACTCCATTGGCCAGCATTTGGGCGCGGACACACAATTCAGCCGCTTTGAACGCATGTTCCTGTGTCATCGCATTTTCGGTGCGATTCAAACAATCCAGAATCAGCTCGCCGAAGAACGGGAAACCGACTTTTCCGGCCACCGGATAGCGGAATTCACCCTCTTGATTTACCAGATACACCACGTCTTGTTGCTGGCGGGTGATGTCGACGTATTTGCGGATTTCGATATAGCCGTCAGTCCCGAGCAGGGTAAGACGCCCGTCGCCCCAGGAACTTAGACCTTCTGGCGTAAACCAGTCGCAGCGAAAATAGCCGCTGGCTCCGTTTTCGCCCTTGAGCATGGCGTCGCCGAAATCTTCAAATTCTGGGTATTGAGGATGGGTATAATTACTGGTTTGTGCTGCCACAACTTGCGCGTCGTGGTTGCCGGTATAAAACAGGAACTGTTCAATTTGATGGCTGCCAATATCGCAGAGAATGCCGCCGAAACGCTTCTTAACGTAGAACCAGTCCGGGCGGCCCTGCCCTTCGCGATGCGGCCCGGTTCCCAGGGTTTGAATAACCCGGCCAATGGCACCCTCGCGCACCAGTTGCCCGGCAAAAACTGCGCTTTCAACGTGCAAACGTTCGCTGTAATACACTGCATATTTGCATCCGGTTTCCGCCACTTTTTCTTTGGCTGCGGCAAGTTGTGCAAGGGTTGTCAGCGGCGCTTTATCGGTGAAATAGTCCTTTCCGGCATCCATCACCTTCAGGCCAAGTGCACAACGCTCCTCTGGTATCGCTGCTCCGGCAACCAGGTTCACACTGTCATCGCCAAGAATCACTTCAAGTGATGGTGCAACGTTGACCTGCGGATATTGCTTAACAAACTGTTCCACTTTCTGCGGGTCAGGGTCGTAAACCCATTTAAGCGTGGCACCCGCTTCAATCAGGCCGTTGGACATGCCGTAGATATGGCCGTGATCGAGTGCGGCGGCGGCAAAAACGAAATCACCCGGTTGCACGACTGGCTGCGGTTTGCCTGTTGGCGCGTAATTCATACCGTCGTTGAGACTCATGCTTATGCTCCTTGATCCATATTTTTGCCCAGCGGGATGGCGCCTTGTTCGGCAAAATTTTCCACCGAGGACGATTTTTCAAAGAAGTGGGGAGCCTGGTTGACCAGGCCGCCAGTCAGGTAATACGGGTCACTGGCCGCGATCGGCAATGAGACAAAGCTGCGGGTGATGGCGGATTTATAGATTGCGGTGATGAGTTCCAGCGAACGCTTGCCTTGCGGCCCATCAACTAACGGGGCGGTGCCAGTGTGTAGCGCGTGCAGGAAGTTATCGATTTGCCCGGTGTGCAGTGTCCAGGCCAGGCGCGGCACCGACTGGTAGCTATCTTCAAGCTGGTTTTCCAGCGGGGCATTACGCTCTTCAAGCGGGAAACCGTTGGCGGCGGCGATGCTGGCGAATTTATCCCATGGTGCGGAAATACGTGCTTTTTCACCCTGAATCACAATCTTCTGATCTTCGCCGTGATGCACTACGGAGGAGGTCAGTTGCGTGAGTGCACCATTGCCATATTTGAAAATTGCCGCACTGAGGTCTTCCACTTCGGCGTTGTCATGGGAGACGTTGGTGGTGACTGCAACCACTTCAGTCGGGAAGCCCAGCATCCACTGAATGGCATCAATATGGTGTACCGCATGGTTGAGCGTGCAACCACCGCCTTCTTTTTCCCATGTGCCGCGCCACCACAGGTCGTAATAGGAGTGGCCACGCCACCAGAATGAATCCACCTGCGCGTGGCAAACTTTGCCGATTTGGTCACTTTCGAGCACTTTTTTCAAACGCCAGAATGCATCGGTAAAACGGTTTTGGGCAATGATAGACAGCGTTTTACCGCTCGCCACGGCGGCGTTGATCATCGCGTCGCATTCCTGAAGTGAAGCAGCCATCGGTTTTTCACACAGGACGTGTTTTCCCGCATTCAGCGCATCAATAGAAATAGCGGCGTGAACATAAGGCGGGGTACAGATATCGAACACATCAATGGTGGGATCATTAAGAATATTCTGGTGGTTGTTGTAAACTTTTGCGGCTGTTAATCCGTAATGTTTTTTCTTTTCTTCAGCTTTTTCTGGGTAGATATCTACCAGCGCGACAATCTGGCAACGATCAGGAAATTCAAGATAACTTTGGATGTGATTGTGGGAAATATTACCGGTTCCGATAATTGCGATTCTTTGCATTATGCTCTCTCTTATCAAGGGTAGCGTTTGATACAGACAATAAAAGTTACTGTTTATTTTCAACAAGAATCATTTTTTGAGAGCATAGTTATGGTTTTTTTTGCACACAACAGCTATTTATGACAGGAATTGCACGACGAAAATATTACGGGCAAGCAGAAAGTGAAATGCTCTGGATTATAAAGAGTTGATGGTGAAAATAATGTAATTTCTCTAATGAGGTATCGATCACAAAATGACGGGGAAGCTGAAAATTAAAGAGATAGCTGTGCTGACAGGGCTGTCACCGAGCACTGTGTCACGGGTGCTGGCTGGTAAAAGTAATGTCAGCCCGCAGGCCAAAGAAAAGGTATTTTACCATGCTCGTCATATGGATATTTTACGGGATATTCCCGCCAGCCGTTTACTTATTAACTCATTATTAATATGTGCCCCTGCGGAAGCGTTTACTCCTCATGGTGATCATTATTATTACGAAGTGATTCAGGGGGTTGTTTCCGCTGTCTCACATTATGATACGCATGTTAAAAAGTGTTCTCTTGATATTAATGAAGCTGATACTTCATTATTCATGAGGTCGATTAGTCAGTCGGATGTTGATGGCGTAATAATTATTGGTATTGATGATGAATCACTGTATCGCATAGCCGCGGAAAGCAATAAGCCTATCGTGACGATAAATGCCAGAGATAAGAAAATGCGTCTTGATTGTGTCTCGCCAGACCATTATTCCATTGGCTATAGCGCGGCAAACTATTTATTAGAGAAGGGGCATCGTCCCGTTCTGCTATTTACCGATTTGCGCCGTGAAACCATGATCCAGCGTCTTGACGGCTTTAAAAGAGCCTGCCTCGACCATCACCTGGTGTTTGATGAATCCGAGCATTTGCTGGTAACCAAAGGTTATGGTGAAACCGAAGCCCGCGCCAATTTCAAAAAATACCTCCAGTCGCGCACTAAAGCCGAACTCCCTTCGGCTATTTTTTGCGGCAGCGCAGCCATTGCGCGGGCCGTATTGAGTGAGCTAAAAAACCAGCATCTGCAAGTGCCTGAGGATATTTCTCTGATGAGTTGTGCCTATTCCCATGAAATGGATGAAATTAAACAGCTCGGTTTATCCGCGGCCTGCCAGCCTTGCCGTGAATTGGGCAGCGAAGCGGTTTATGTTCTGCAAAGTCGTTTAATGCGTGAAGTCAGCCCGCGCTTTAATTTATTGCTTCAGGGTTCCATTCAGCCGGGGGATTCGGTGGCAGATGTGAACTGGCGGCGTCGGGAACTGTATCAAACTCATTCAATTCCATAATTCTTTTAAGGCATTAATGGGTTTTACTGATAATTCAGCCGTTTTGTCATAAATTTCTTATTATCGGTGTTTTCATGTGGCGAGCCTCCCAAGGCCTCGTTAATCTGAGAACAGTTTCATTGGTTATTGAATAAAGAAAAGAGAGTCGATATGGATGAGTCACAAGTCCGCGTTGCAATCGCGGGTGCGGGTGGTCGCATGGGGCGACAGCTGATTCAGGCAGCATTACAGATGGATGGCGTAAAACTGGGTGCAGCGCTTGAACGCACGGGGTCATCCTTAGTGGGCAGCGACGCGGGTGAATTAGCTGGCGTCGCCAAAACGGGAGTTATCGTCAGCGATAGCCTGGATGCGGTAGTGAATGATTTCGATGTCTTTATCGATTTTACTCGTCCCGAAGGCACGCTTCATCATCTGGCTTTTTGCCGCCAGCACGCTAAAGGCATGGTTATCGGCACCACCGGTTTTGATGATGCGGGCAAGCAGGCGATTACTGATGCTTCAGCAGAAGTGCCGATTGTCTTTGCGGCCAACTTCAGCGTGGGTGTGAACGTGATGCTTAAGCTTCTGGAGAAAGCCGCCAAAGTGATGGGTGATTATACCGACATTGAGATCATCGAAGCGCACCATCGCCATAAAGTGGATGCGCCATCAGGCACCGCATTGGCAATGGGCGAAGCCATTGCTCATGCCATGGACAAAGATTTGAAAGATTGCGCGGTTTACTCCCGTGAAGGGTACACCGGCGAGCGCGTTCCAGGCACTATTGGTTTTGCGACGGTGCGTGCGGGCGACATTATTGGTGAACATACGGCGATGTTTGCGGACATCGGCGAGCGTATTGAGATCAGCCATAAAGCATCAAGTCGCATGACTTTTGCAAACGGTGCAGTCAAATCTGCATTGTGGCTGAGTTCGATGAAAAGTGGACTTTACGATATGCGAGATGTGCTTGATCTCAATAGTTTGTAATCGTTATTACCCATCGTGATGTGGTTATTGCAATCATAACTGTTTGATTGATAGGGCAATGTTTTATTGCCCTTTTTATTTGTTATGTTTTATCCGCATTTTTTTATGTTTTTTAATTGTAACCATCATAAGTTTTACTTTTCCTGCTAATAATCGTTGTTCTATGTCTAATTTTGACCATTTGGTCCACTTTTCATGCCGCCATGCCCAGCTTTCCTGCTCATCCTGGTCCGCAACCGATTACGCACTATAAGTTAGTTGTTGATTTCATCGGTCAATTCCTCTTTTATCCATTAGATTGGTAAAAAACACATAAAAAGTTGCGCTTATGGTAGACTTTTACCCGGCCTCTCACTAGAATGCCGCCGTTTGTCAAAAATCCAAATGACAGGCTGTTTTGCATTGATTCCTGAATTCATTTTGAATTAATATGCAAATAAATTGACTGTTTATTCCCTGGAGGGCGTTTTGATTAAGTCAGCAATATTGGTTCTGGAAGACGGAACCCAATTCCACGGTCGGGCCATTGGGGCATCGGGTTCGGCCATTGGGGAAGTCGTTTTCAACACCTCTTTGACCGGTTATCAAGAAATCCTCACTGATCCTTCCTACTCCCGCCAGATTGTCACTCTTACTTATCCTCATATCGGAAATGTCGGCACCAATGCTGCTGATGAAGAATCCTCCCAGGTACATGCGCAAGGCCTCGTCATCCGTGACCTACCACTGATTGCCAGCAACTATCGCAATACCGAAGACCTTTCTTCTTATCTCAAGCGCCATAACATTGTGGCCATCGCCGATATCGATACCCGTAAGCTGACACGTATTCTGCGTGAGAAAGGTGCACAGAACGGCTGCATTATTGCCGGTGATAACCTTGATGCCGCACTGGCGCTGGAAAAAGCAAAAGCTTTCCCAGGCCTCAACGGTATGGATCTCGCGAAAGAAGTCACCACGAAGGAAGCTTACGCCTGGCAGCAGGGGAGCTGGACACTTGAAGGTGAGTTGCCTGAAGCGGCTAAAGAAGACGATTTACCGTTCCATGTCGTCGCCTACGATTACGGCGTGAAACGCAACATTCTGCGTATGTTGGTTGACCGCGGCTGCCGCCTGACGGTGGTTCCGGCGCAAACATCAGCTGAAGATGTGTTGAAGATGAATCCAGACGGCATCTTCTTATCTAACGGCCCTGGTGACCCGGCGCCGTGCGACTACGCCATCAGCGCCATTAAATCCTTCCTGGAAACAGACGTGCCGGTATTCGGTATCTGCCTGGGCCACCAGTTGCTGGCTCTGGCGAGCGGCGCGAAAACCGTGAAGATGAAGTTTGGTCACCACGGTGGCAACCACCCGGTTAAAGATTTGGATCGCGATTGCGTGATGATCACTGCTCAGAACCATGGTTTCGCCGTAGAGGAATCAACACTTCCGGCGAACCTGCGCGTGACTCATAAGTCACTGTTCGATGGCACGCTGCAAGGCATTCATCGTACAGATAAAGCAGCATTCAGCTTCCAGGGGCACCCAGAAGCAAGCCCTGGCCCGCACGATGCGGCGCCGCTGTTTGACCACTTTATCGAATTGATTAAGCACTACCGTTCTACCGCCACTCTTAATAGCAAGTAAGTATCAGGAGCTAAGAAAATGCCAAAACGTACAGATATAAAAAGCATCCTGATCCTCGGCGCAGGCCCGATTGTTATCGGCCAGGCGTGTGAGTTCGACTACTCCGGTGCCCAGGCGTGTAAAGCGCTGCGTGAAGAGGGTTACCGCGTCATTCTGGTGAACTCCAACCCGGCAACGATTATGACCGACCCGGAAATGGCCGATGCAACTTACATCGAGCCGATTCACTGGGAAGTGGTGCGCAAAATCATTGAGAAAGAGCGCCCGGACGCGGTTCTGCCAACCATGGGCGGCCAGACTGCACTGAACTGTGCGCTGGAGCTGGAGCGTGAAGGCGTGCTGGCAGAATTCGGTGTCACCATGATTGGTGCAACCGCAGACGCCATTGATAAAGCTGAAGACCGCCGCCGTTTCGACGTGGCGATGAAAAAAATCGGCCTTGATACTGCGCGCTCTGGCATTGCTCACAATATGGAAGAAGCGTTGGCGGTTGCGGCGGACGTCGGTTATCCGTGCATCATCCGCCCTTCATTCACCATGGGCGGCACCGGCGGCGGTATTGCATACAACCGTGAAGAATTCGAAGAAATTTGCGAGCGTGGCCTGGATCTTTCGCCAACCAAAGAGCTGCTGATTGATGAATCGCTGATTGGCTGGAAAGAGTACGAGATGGAGGTTGTGCGTGATAAAAACGACAACTGCATTATCGTCTGCTCTATCGAAAACCTTGACCCGATGGGTATTCACACCGGTGACTCCATCACCGTTGCGCCAGCGCAAACGCTGACCGACAAAGAGTACCAAATCATGCGTAACGCCTCGATGGCGGTGCTGCGTGAAATCGGCGTGGAAACTGGCGGTTCTAACGTGCAGTTCTCGGTTAACCCGAAAACTGGCCGTCTGATTGTTATCGAGATGAACCCGCGTGTGTCGCGCTCTTCTGCGCTGGCTTCTAAAGCAACCGGCTTCCCGATTGCCAAAGTCGCGGCAAAACTGGCGGTGGGTTACACGCTTGATGAGCTGATGAACGATATCACCGGTGGTAAAACGCCAGCCTCGTTCGAACCGTCTATCGACTACGTTGTGACTAAAATTCCTCGCTTTAACTTCGAGAAATTCGTCGGCGCTAACGACCGCCTGACCACGCAGATGAAATCTGTCGGTGAAGTGATGGCGATTGGCCGCACCCAACAGGAATCACTGCAAAAAGCCCTGCGCGGCCTGGAAGTGGGCGCGACCGGTTTTGACCCGAAAGTGAATCTGGATGACCCGGAAGCGCTGACCAAAATCCGCCGCGAGCTGAAAGACGCTGGCGCTGAGCGTATCTGGTACGTTGCTGATGCCTTCCGTGCGGGTCTCTCCGTTGATGGCGTGTTCAACCTGACCAACATTGACCGCTGGTTCCTGGTACAGATTGAAGAGCTGGTTCGCCTGGAAGAAAAAGTAGAAGAGATCGGCATTACCGGTCTGACTCATGACTTCCTGCGCTTCCTGAAACGCAAAGGCTTTGCCGATGCGCGCCTGGCGAAACTGGCTGGCGTTCGCGAATCAGAAATCCGCAAACTGCGTGAGCAATACAACTTACACCCGGTTTATAAGCGTGTTGATACCTGTGCGGCAGAGTTCTCTACCGACACGGCGTACATGTACTCTACTTATGAAGACGAGTGTGAAGCTAACCCGAACAACGACCGTGACAAAATCATGGTGTTGGGTGGCGGCCCGAACCGTATCGGCCAGGGTATCGAGTTTGACTACTGCTGCGTCCACGCATCCCTTGCGCTGCGTGAAGATGGTTACGAAACCATCATGGTTAACTGCAACCCAGAAACTGTTTCAACCGACTACGACACGTCCGACCGCCTGTACTTCGAACCAGTAACCCTGGAAGACGTGCTGGAAATCGTGCGCGTTGAGAAACCAAAAGGCGTCATCGTGCAGTACGGTGGCCAGACTCCGCTGAAACTGGCTCGTGAACTGGAAGCCGCTGGCGTACCGATTATCGGTACCAGCCCGGATGCCATCGACCGTGCAGAAGACCGTGAGCGTTTCCAGCACGCTGTTGACCGCCTGAAGCTGAAACAGCCTGCCAACGCCACCGTCACCGCCATCGAAATGGCGGTCGAGAAAGCGGCCCATATTGGTTACCCGCTGGTTGTGCGTCCATCCTACGTTCTGGGTGGCCGCGCGATGGAAATCGTCTATGACGAAGTGGATTTACGTCGTTACTTCCAGACTGCGGTTAGCGTTTCAAACGACGCGCCAGTGCTGCTCGACCGCTTCCTTGACGATGCGGTAGAAGTGGATGTTGATGCCATCTGCGACGGTGAAACCGTACTGATTGGCGGTATTATGGAGCACATCGAACAAGCTGGTGTTCACTCCGGTGACTCCGCATGTTCTCTGCCAGCTTACACGCTGAGCCAGGAAATCCAGGACGTGATGCGCCAACAGGTGCAGAAACTGGCTTTCGAGCTGCAAGTTCGCGGTTTGATGAACGTGCAGTTTGCGGTGAAAGACAACGAAGTCTACCTGATTGAAGTGAACCCGCGTGCTGCGCGTACCGTACCGTTTGTCTCTAAAGCGACCGGCATGGCACTGGCGAAAGTGGCGGCGCGTGTGATGGTTGGGCAAACTCTGGTGCAACAGGGCATGACCAAAGAAATCATCCCGCCTTACTACTCGGTGAAAGAAGTGGTACTGCCGTTCAACAAATTCCCGGGCGTTGACCCACTGTTAGGGCCAGAAATGCGCTCCACCGGTGAAGTGATGGGCGTGGGTCGTACCTTCGCAGAAGCGTTCGCCAAAGCGATGCTGGGCAGCCAGTCTACGATGCGTAAACCAGGCCGCGCGCTACTTTCTGTTCGCGAAGGCGACAAAAAGCGTGTGGTTGACCTGGCAGCAAAACTGCTGAAACAGGGCTTTGAACTGGATGCAACTCATGGCACCGCTGTGGTGTTAGGCGAAGCTGGCATTAACCCGCGTCTGGTGAACAAGGTGCATGAAGGCCGTCCGCACATTCAGGACCGTATCAAGAATGGCGAATACACCTACATCATCAACACCACCGCAGGCCGCCAGGCGATTGAGGATTCCAAACTCATCCGCCGCAGCGCACTGCAATATAAAGTGCATTACGACACCACGCTGAACGGCGGCTTTGCTACGGCGATGGCGTTGAACTCTGACGCGACAGAGAAAGTGATTTCAGTTCAGGAAATGCACGCGCAGATTAAAGGCTAATTTCTTTAACTGATATAAAAAATAAACGGCTCCTCATTGCAGGGGCCGTTTGTCGTTTAAGAGTGTTCTGGTTCTGAAAGCGAAGCGCATGCCGCTGACTATAATTACCCTGCTAATGAAAATTGAACGCAGGGAGAAAATAATGCTCAATAAATCAATCATCACTCCAATTCTTGCCGCTATTGCGCTGATGTCTGTTGCGGGTTGTTCTTCCAACCAATCGGTGAAAACTGCTGACGGGAAAACTATTGTCACCGATGGCAAGCCGCAAGTGGATGATGATACCGGGCTGGTGTCATACAAAAATGCGGAAACCGGAAAAACAGAACAGATTAACCGTGACCAGGTTAAATCAATGGGCGAACTGGATAACTAATTCAGACTTATCCACTTAACCCGTCAAGAATATTGACTATTAGCCTGTTGAATTACTGACTACACTCTTTCGTTAAAAGAGAGCAGTAAAACAACAGGCTTATTCATGATCTTAATTATTTATGCACATCCTTACCCGCAGCACTCCCACGCCAACCGAAAAATGCTCGAACAGGCTTCACTATTACCTGATGTGGAAGTGCGCTCTCTTTATGAGTTATACCCAGATTTCAACATCGATATTGCCGCTGAACAAGAAGCGCTAAGCCGCGCTGATTTGGTTATCTGGCAACATCCGATGCAGTGGTATAGCACGCCGCCTTTGATGAAATTGTGGATTGATAAAGTGCTGGCTCATGGCTGGGCGTATGGCCACGGCGGCAAGGCGCTGCGCGGTAAACCCGTGATGTGGGCTGTTACCACTGGTGGTGGCGATAACCATTTCGAACTCGGCGACCATCCGGGTTTTGCTGTTCTCGGCCAACCATTGCAAGCTACGGCGCTGTACTGCGGCATGAACTGGCTGCCGCATTTCACTATCCATTTCACGTTTGTCTGTGACGAAAATACCCTCGAGGTACAAGCCGAAATGTACAAGCAACGTTTGCTCGACTGGCAGGAGGCAAATCATGGATAGCCACAGCATGATCCAGGCGCTGATTTACCTCGGTTCAGCGGCGATCATAGTACCGATTGCGGTGCGTCTTGGCCTGGGGTCAGTGTTGGGCTACCTAATCGCAGGCTGCATTATCGGGCCGTGGGGATTGCGACTGGTGACGGACGCCGAAACTATTCTTCACTTTGCGGAGATCGGCGTGGTCTTGATGCTATTCGTCATCGGACTGGAACTGGACCCACAACGTTTGTGGACGCTGCGTGCGTCAGTATTTGGCGGCGGTGCGCTGCAAATGGTGGCGTGTGGATTGCTGCTCGGCTTGTTCTGTATGTTCTTAGGATTGCGCTGGCAAGTGGCGGTGTTAATCGGCCTGACTCTGGCACTTTCTTCTACCGCAATCGCCATGCAGGCGATGAACGAGCGTAACCTGACCGTTTCACAAATGGGGCGCAGTGCCTTTGCGGTGCTGTTATTCCAGGACATTGCAGCAATTCCGCTGGTGGCGATGATTCCCTTATTAGCCAGCAGTAGCGCAACCACGACCTTTGCCGCCTTTTCTATTTCGGCTCTGAAAGTGGTTGGCGCTTTGACCATTGTTGTTTTGCTTGGGCGTTACGTCACACGCCCGGTTCTGCGGTTTGTGGCGCGTTCAGGCCTGCGCGAAGTGTTCAGTGCCATGGCGTTGTTTATGGTGTTCGGCTTTGGCCTGTTGCTTGAAGAAGCCGGGCTTTCAATGGCGATGGGGGCATTTCTGGCGGGCGTGTTACTGGCAAGCTCTGAATATCGTCATGCGCTGGAAAGTGATATTGAACCGTTTAAAGGCTTGTTGCTCGGGCTGTTCTTTATTGGCGTGGGCATGTCGATAGACTTCGGCACTTTGCTGGAGAGCCCTTTGCGGATTATCGTTCTG
Organism: Buttiauxella sp. JUb87; assembly: GCF_004361975.1. Classification (NCBI taxonomy): domain Bacteria; kingdom Pseudomonadati; phylum Pseudomonadota; class Gammaproteobacteria; order Enterobacterales; family Enterobacteriaceae; genus Buttiauxella; species Buttiauxella sp. JUb87. Next base: position 540,953 of record NZ_SNVY01000002.1, on the reverse strand, counting down.
TTACTCGGTTTCCTGGCGATAAAAATCATCACGCTATGGATCGTAGCAAAACCGCTTAACGTGCCGCGTAAACAACGGCGCTGGTTTGCCGTCCTGTTAGGGCAGGGCAGTGAATTCGCATTCGTCATTTTTGGTACTGCGAGAATGGCTGAGGTACTGGACGACAGTTGGGCAAAATCGCTTACGCTTGCTGTCGCGCTATCGATGGCGGCCACGCCATTGTTGCTGGTGCTGCTCAACCGCCTGGAAAAATCAGGCCCAGAGCAGGCGCAAGAAGCGGATGAAATCGATGAGGAACAGCCGCGTGTGATCATCGCAGGCTTTGGTCGTTTTGGGCAAATCGCCGGGCGTTTGTTACTGACCAGCGGCGTGAAAATGGTGGTTCTCGATCACGACCCAGATCATATCGAAACGCTGAGAAAGTTTGGCACTAAAGTGTTTTATGGCGATGCGACGCGCGTGGATTTGCTGGAGTCCGCGGGTGCTGCAAAAGCGGAAGTGCTGATCAATGCCATCGACGATCCGGATGCAAATATGCAGTTAGCAGAACTTGTACAAGAGCATTTCCCACATCTGAAAGTGATTGCGCGCGCACGTGACCTCGACCATTTCATTCGCCTGCGACAGTTGGGGGTTGACCAACCTGAGCGTGAGACTTTTGAAGGTGCGTTGAAAGTGGGGCGTAGAGCGCTCGAAGGGCTGGGTGTAGGGAGTTATGAGGCACGTGAACGAGCCGACCATTTCCGCCGCTTCAATGCGCAGATGGTGGAAGAAATGGTGCCTGCACCTGACTGGTCAGCACGCGCCGATGTTCTCAAACGCACCAGCGCCATGTTGGCCGATGTGATTAACGAAGACCGTGCGCATCTCAATGTGATTCAGCGCCATGGCTGGCAGGGTACTGAGGAGGGGATTCATTCGGGGAAACTGGCTGATGAACCGCCTGTTAAGCCCGAGTAGCTAAAGGCTGTGTCGGATGACGCTAACGCTTATCCGACCTATGCAAACCGTTTTAGGGTGGATTAGCGTTAGCGACATCCACCGATTTTTTGCGGTAAGAAATCAGCTCAAGGCGACTTTTATTCCCAGAGCTATCAACATCCCGCCCAGCAATTTATCAACAATTTTCTGCGCTTTGGCAAGTCCACGACGCACCGGCTCGCTTTGAATCAGCACCACTAATAACGGCCACCAGACGACGGACAGCATCAGGATGACGCCTGCGTACCACAGTTTTTCCATCGTGCCTGAGTTCACGCTCAAAACCTGGGTGAAAACAGAGAGGAAGAACAAAGTTGCTTTCGGGTTCAACAGGTTGCACAGATAGCCTTGTAAAAAGGCTTTTGTTAGCGTGGTTTGCTGGCGTTCAATATTACTGACATCCATTTTGCCGCCGCCGCGTGCTAACAGTGCCTGTACGCCAATCCAAATTAGATATGCAGCACCGGCATATTTCAGCAAGCCGAACAACCACGGAGTGGTGGTAATCACTACCGCTAACCCGGCAACACAATAAGTCATGTGCGTTGCCACTCCGCTGATAACTCCCAGCGAGGTCATCATTGCTGCCGAGCGTGAATAGCGAGCGGCGTTCTTAATAACCAGGAAGAAATCAGGCCCAGGGGAGAGCATCCCCAAAGTGGCAATAGTGGCGACAAAAAGCGTGGTTTCCAGCATGGCAATGTCCGGTAAAGATACGATCAATAATCGTGAACTATACCGCAGCTAGAGCATAGACTTATAGTATGTGGCAGGCCACAGTTAAGAATTTTTTACGTTACTTTGGGCGCTTTTACGCTAACTCATTGTTCCTGTTATATCAGGAAGCATTACGTGACAGGTTTACAGTCGCAGAACGAAAAAATTCTTACGCAGAAGCTTGTGGATAGTCGACGAAAGATTGCGCTTTCCGTATAGTGGCGGCAATTTTTTTCACCACCCGTGGGTTAATAGAATGATCAGTCTGATTGCTGCATTAGCGGTAGATCGTGTAATTGGCATGGAAAACGCCATGCCCTGGGACATCCCTGCCGATCTGGCATGGTTTAAACGTAATACACTGAATAAACCTGTCGTTATGGGGCGTTTGACCTGGGAATCTATCGGTCGTCCGCTTCCAGGGCGCAAGAATATTGTCATTAGCAGCAAGCCAGGCACCGATGACCGCGTTGAGTGGGTTTCGTCCGTAGAGGACGCTATTAAAGCCTGTGGCGATGCGGAAGAAATTATGGTGATTGGCGGTGGGCGTGTTTACGAACAGTTCCTGCCAAAAGCACAGCGTCTGTATCTGACGCACATTGACGCAGAAGTGGAAGGTGACACGCATTTCCCGGATTACGACCCGGACGAGTGGCAGTCAACGTTCAGCGAATTCCATGATGCGGACGAGAATAACTCGCACGGCTACTGTTTCGAGGTTCTGGAACGTCGATAAGACGGGCTGGAAAAGAAAAAACCCGGTTAATGACCGGGTTTTTTCTTATGAAGCGATAGCCGTTTCACCATCGCCCACATCTTTCTGGCGATTGGAGGGCTGAACGAAATAGGTTTTGTCTTCCCAGCGTAAGCAAGTTAGATCGCCACCCCAGCAACAGCCGGTATCAAGCCCGTATATGCCCTCTGGCGTGCCTTTGCCTTCCAGCGATGCCCAGTGCCCGAAGATAACGGAATATTCAGCAGTCACAGGCCCAGGGATCGCAAACCACGGCTTCAGCGGAGTGGGCGCGCTTTCAGGCGTGTCTTTGCAGTACATATCCAGTTGCCCGTTCGGGAAGCAATAACGCATACGGGTCAGTGAATTGGTAATAAACCGCAGGCGCGCTAATCCTGAAAGTTCTGGTGACCAGTTGTTAGGCATATCGCCATACATCGCATCGAGGAATAACGGATAGCTGTCACTCGATAACACGGCTTCGACATCACGCGCACAAGCCATGGCGGTATTCAAATCCCACTGCGGCGTAATTCCGGCGTGAGCCATTACCAGTTTTTTCTCTTCATCAACCTGAAGCAGCGGCTGGCGGCGTAGCCAGTTAAGCAATTCGTCAGCATCAGGTGCTTCCAGAAGCTGGGACACACGATCTTTGGGCTTATTACGGCTGATGCCTGCATAAACGGCCAGCAGATGTAGGTCATGGTTACCGAGAACCAGACGCACGCTGTTACCCAGTCCACGCACAAAACGCAGGACTTCAAGTGAACCCGGCCCACGCGCGACAAGATCGCCCGTAAGCCATAAAGTATCTTCGCCAGGCTTAAAATCAACCTGTTGCAGTAGAGCGACCAGTTCATCGTAACAGCCGTGAACATCGCCAATCAGGTATGTAGACATTGGATTAGTGAATGAAGGCTGGAATAGCCAAACGGAATACGGGAATAGCGACGCGGAAGGCATCGCCCTGAGAGTCGACCATTTCGTAATGGCCTTGCATGGTGCCAAGCGGTGTTTCAAGTACCGCGCCGCTTGTATAGCTGTATTCGTTGCCCGGTTCAATATGCGGCTGGACGCCAATCACACCCTCGCCCTGAACTTCAGTTTCATGACCGTTACCATTGGTGATAAGCCAGTAACGGCCAAGCAATTGCACCGGTGTTCGCCCCAGGTTACGGATGGTTACGGTATAAGCAAAGACGAAACGTTCGTGCTCCACAGAGGACTGTGATTCGATATAGACGCTTTGTACCTGAATGCATACGCGGGGCGAATTTAACATCGTTAACTCTCCTTCGGCTGCTGCTGTGGGTGCTCAGCCAAATAGTTTGCCAGTTTGCAATACTGAGCAACTGAGATGTTCTCAGCGCGCAGAGTTGCGTCGATTCCCAGCTCCGCCATCACCTCTGGGCTAAACAGATGGCCAAGGCTGTTACGAATCGTTTTGCGACGCTTATTAAAGGCTTCAGTAGTGATACGGCTTAATACGCGCAGCTCTTTTACTGGGTTCGGTATTGTTGCATGTGGTACCAGGCGCACGACGGCAGAATCCACTTTTGGTGCCGGTGTGAAGGCGGTTGGTGGCACTTCAAGCACTGGAATCACATTGCAATAATACTGCGCCATCACTGATAAACGACCATACGCTTTACAGTTAGGGCCAGCAACTAAACGGTTTACCACCTCTTTTTGCAGCATGAAGTGCATGTCAGCAATGGCATCAGTATAGCTAAAGAGATGGAACATCAATGGCGTGGAGATGTTATACGGCAGGTTGCCAAATACGCGCAACGGCTTACCGATTTTTTGCGACAGCTCTCCAAAATCCATGGTCATGGCATCTTGCTGATAAATTGTCAGCTTTGGTGCCAGGAAAGGATGCGTTTGCAGGCGAGCCGCAAGATCGCGGTCCAGCTCGATGACGGTCATTTCATCCAGGCGTTCACCCACAGGCTCGGTTAATGCGCCGAGGCCGGGGCCGATCTCAACCATTGCCTGGCCTTTGAGTGGATTTATAGCAGAGACAATACTGTCGATAACGAACTGGTCATTAAGGAAGTTTTGTCCAAAACGTTTACGGGCTAAATGGCCCTGGTGGACACGAGTATTCATTGAGTATTAACAATCATTTTGATGGCGAGATTAAGCGCCGTAATAAAACTGCCGACCTCGGCTTTCCCCTGACCCGCTAGTTCTAGCGCGGTTCCATGGTCAACCGAAGTGCGGATAAAAGGTAAGCCTAGCGTGATATTGACTGCGCGGCCAAAGCCCTGGTACTTAAGGACTGGCAAGCCTTGATCGTGGTACATCGCCAGAACTGCATCGGCATTATCGAGATACTTAGGCTGAAACAGGGTATCTGCCGGTAGTGGGCCAGAAAGATTCATCCCTTGAGCGCGCATTTCATTCAGTACTGGAATGATGGTGTCAATTTCTTCGGTACCCATGTGACCACCTTCCCCGGCATGGGGGTTGAGGCCACAAACCAGCACGTGCGGCTGTGCGATACCAAACTTGGTTTGCAGGTCATGATACAGGATGGTGATTATCTGGCGTAATAAATCTGGCGTTATTGCATCACTAATGGCTTTTAGCGGCAGATGTGTTGTCGCCAGAGCCACACGTAGCTCTTCGGTCGCCAGCATCATCACCACTTTTTCACTGTGCGATCGCTCTTCGAAAAATTCGGTATGCCCGATAAACGGAATGCCAGCATCGTTGATGATGCCTTTGTGCACCGGCCCGGTAATCAGTGCCGCAAATTCGCCGTTAATGCAGCCGTCACAGGCACGAGCCAACATCTCTACCACGTACTCACTGTTTCTCACATCCAACTGCCCAGGGATGACTGGAGCGCGTAATTCGATGGGGAGCACGGTCAGGGTTCCGGCAACATGCGGAGTTGCAGGTGTGCCTGGTTGGTAAGTTTTGAGTTGTAGAGGAAGGCCGAGGAGGGCTGCACGTTCCTGAAGGAGTTCAGGTGCGGCAACCGCAACCAGCTCAACAGGCCAGTCACGGTTTGCCAGTGCGATAATCAGGTCAGGACCAATCCCGGCGGGTTCGCCGGGAGTGATGACCACACGATGGATGTTAGCCATTGTCGCCTATAATTTTTACGTAAGCAGAAGCCCGTTGTTCCTGCATCCAGGTTTGTGCTTCTTCAGAGAACTTACGGTTGAACAACATACGATATGCACGATCTTTCTGTGCTGCATCAGTCTTATCAACGTTGCGTGTATCCATAAGCTGAATCAAATGCCAACCAAATGATGAGTGAACAGGTTCGCTCGTTTGGCCTTTGTTCAGTTTCATCAAGGCATCACGGAACGCCGGATCATAAATGTCTGCTGAAGCCCAACCTAAATCCCCACCCTGGTTAGCAGAGCCTGGATCGTCGGAGAACTCTTTTGCCGCTTTTTCGAAAGTGGTTTTGCCACTCTTAATATCAGCTGCAATCTGGTTCAGCTTAGCTCGCGCCTGGTCATCATTCATGATTGGCGACGACTTCAGCAAAATATGTCGGGCGTGAACTTCGGTAACAGAAATGCTCTTGCTTTGACCACGCAGGTCGTTCACTTTCAGAATGTGGAAACCTACACCTGAACGAATCGGGCCGATGATATCGCCTTTTTTCGCAGTGCTTAACGCCTGTGCGAAAATAGATGGCAGCTCCTGGATTCGTCCCCAACCCATTTGACCGCCTTTCAGGGCTTGCTGGTCAGCAGAGTAGGTGATAGCCAGTTTGCCGAAATCACCACCGCTTTGCGCTTGTGAAACGATGTCACGCGCTTGTTTTTCCGCATCATCTACTTGAGTAGAGGTTGGGTTTTCAGGTAATGGAATCAGGATGTGGCTGAGGTTCAGCTCAGTGCTGCTGTCGTTCTGGCTACCCACTTGCTGTGCAAGAGCATCGACTTCTTGCGGCAGGATGGATACACGACGACGGACTTCGTTATTACGCACTTCCGAAATCGTCATCTCTTTACGGATTTGAGCACGGTAAGTGTTGTAATTAATGCCGTCATAGGCCAGACGGCTACGCATCTGATCCATGCTCATCTTGTTTTGAGCTGCGATATCAGCGATCGCCTTATCAAGCTGTTCATCTGTCACTTTGACGCCCATTTTCTGGCCCATTTGTAACAGAATTTGGTCCATGATCAGACGTTCAATAATTTGATGACGCAGCGTGTTGTCGTCAGGAAGTTGCTGCCCGGCTTGTTGGGCACCTGTCTTCACTGACTGCATCATTCCGTTAACGTCACTTTCCAGCACAACACCGTTGTTCACTACGGCTGCAACTTTGTCGACCACTTGCGGGGCCGCGAAAGAGGTATTCGCCACCAGGACGACACCGAGAAGCAGCGTTCTCAAATTCTTCATACTTTTTCCATTTACTTAGCCGCAAAGCGGATTACGTTTTACTAGTCAAAGTGAATTACATCGAGCTTTGATACGGCAGAATGTTTGAACGCAACATCTGCTGTGTGCCCAGGCCATAGTTAGAACTCAAGCCACGTAACTCGATGTTAAAGCCAATTACATTATCGTATTTGCTTTCGTCGTTTTCCCAGCCATTAATTTTACGCTCGTAACCCAAGCGAATGGCATAACAGCAAGAGTTGTACTGCACCGCCAGCATGGAGTCTGCGGTTTGTTGTGCTTTGGTGTCGTAGTAATAAGCCCCAACGACAGACCAACGATCAACAACTGGCCAACTTGCTGTCATCCCAACCTGCGAGATGCCGTTCTTGTATTGTGGCGCATTAACATCAATATTTGAGATTGTTGCACCAATATATTCCGGGCTTGCGTAACGGTAATTAAACTGAACCAGACGATCGTTGTCTTTGCGATATTCGATAACGCCGTTGCCGGTCGCTATGTTATCCAGACGCGTATCGTACTGTAGACCGCCACGTACACCCCAACGATCGGTCATACGCCAGTAAGTATCACCAGCCCATACAACAGAACCAGTTTCGTCACCTTTTTCACTGTTGATCGTCTCGTCACCGGTACGAGACGGAGTGAAGTAGTAGATTTGACCCACAGAAACGTTAAAACGTTCAACTGCGGCATCATCATAAATACGGGTGGTAATACCGGTTGTGACCTGATTGGCGGAGGCGATACGGTCAAGCCCACCATAGCTACGGTCACGGAATAAGCCGTTGTAGTCAGACTGCAGCAGAGATGAGTCGTAGTTATTGATATTGCTCTGATCGCGATACGGCACATACAAATATTGTACACGCGGCTCCAGCGTTTGTTCCCAGCCCAGGGCTGAGTCCATGGCGCGGTCGAAAATCAGCTTACCATCCATTTTGAACTGCGGCAGAACACGGTTAACAGTCTCATCCAGTTGATTATCAGCGTGAGCAGCGTTGTAGGAATCCAGATTGGTCTGCTGATAGTGCGTTGCCATCACTTTGGCTTCAGTATTCAGACTTGCCCAGCCGTTAGACACTGGCAGACTAATGACTGGCTCAATATGCAGACGAGTCGCTTCGGGCTGGCTGTCATTTACGTTAGTAAAATGAACGGCTTGACCGTAAATACGCGTATCAAATGGCCCAACATCATTTTGGTAGTAATTCATATCCAGTTGCGGTTGTGCACTGTAAGAGCTAGTGCCGCTATTCAACTGGGAACCAAAGACCTGAAACTGTTTTGTTGACAGCGTTGCATCAAAGTTTTCAACGGCATAACCGACACTGAATTTTTGCGTTGCGTAACCGTCGGTGCTGGAACCGTATTGCGAACTAAAGTCGGTGAAGTAGGTTGGATCGCTGACTTTGGTGTAGTCAACATTAAAACGCCACACCTGATCTACCACCCCACCGTGGTTCCAGTAGAACAACCAGCGTCGCTCGTCCTGGTCTGGGTTAGCAGCCGTGTTGTCTTTATATTCTTTATCAGAAAGCATGTAATCGAATTCAATGATACCTGCCCCAGCTTTGGTCAGATAACGGAATTCGTTCTGCCACTGCATGCCACGCTCTTCCATATAGTGCGGAGTAATGGTGGCATCAAAGTTGGGTGCAATGTTCCAGTAATACGGCAGAGTGAACTCAAGACCGCTATTGCTACTGTATTTCGCATTTGGGAGCAGGAAACCGGAACGGCGTTTATCACCGATTGGCAACTGTAAATATGGGCTGTAAAATATCGGAACCGGACCCACCTTAAAGCGGGCGTTCCAGATTTCCGCGACTTCTTCTTCGCGGTCCTGAATCACTTCGCTACCTACCACGCTCCAGGTATTAGAACCTGGCAAACAGGAAGTAAAGGTGCCATTTTCGAGAATGGTGTAGCGATTATTACCGCGCTGCTTCATCAGGTCGGCAGTACCACGACCCTGGCGGTCTACCATTTGATAGTCGCCTTCCCAGACATTGGTATCTTTGGTATTCAGGTTTGACCAGGCTTTTGGCCCTTTAAGAATGACCTGATTATCGTCGTAGTAGACGTTGCCAACGGCATCAACAGTACGAACGGGGTCAGGTTGACCCTCAACTTGTTTCTGATGCAGTAGAACTTCGTCAGATTGCAGGCGGCTATTGCCTTGCTGTATATCCACATTGCCACTAAATACCGCATCGTCAGGATAATTTCCTTTTGCGTGATCGGCATTTATAGTGACAGGCAGGTTGTTGGTGTCCCCTTCAACCAAAGGGCGGTTGTAACTTGGGACGCCAAGCATACATTGCGACGCGAGATCGGCCGCCATGCCTTGTTGACTATACAGCGCTGCGCCAATCAAGGTGGCCAGCAAGGTGGGAATACGTTTTTTCATACGTGTTATTCGTTGTTCCGTCATCAATGGCTTATACCCATCATCATTCAAGATGCAGAGGCGTTGGCGGCACTTAGTTATTTGACTCATCATGAGCCTCACCCTTTTGGGGCCGCTCTAAGCAGCGTCCAAATCTGCTCTGAACAGATTTGGTGGTTCCTGTCATTGGGTTAACTTAATGACGGGATATTTTCTCAATTGCCGCTTTGCTTCATATTGAATGCTATAGGGTATAGCGTCGGCAAACGGTCAGAGACTAACTTACTCATCACTACAGCGCTAGTGTTAATCCTGCCCGCTCAATAGTCTGCCGTTAGGCACTACTATCAATGACGGGTATGATAAAGCAAATTCTAGCCGACGACATGACGATTTGGGGAGTATATGCAGTATTGGGGAAAAGTACTCGGTGTCGCAATAGCACTTATTATGGGTGGTGGCTTCTGGGGTGTGGTTATAGGGTTGCTGATCGGTCATGCCATTGACAAGGTGCGCAGCCGCCGTCAGTCCTGGTTTTCTAACCAACAACAGCGCCAGTCATTGTTCTTTAGCACCACATTTGAAGTGATGGGCCACCTGACTAAGTCAAAAGGGCGCGTCACGGAAGCGGATATCCAGATAGCCTCACTATTAATGGATCGTATGCAGTTACACGGTGATGCGCGAAGTGCCGCGCAGCATGCGTTCCGGGTGGGTAAAGAAAATGGCTACCCGCTGCGTGAAAAAATGCGTCAGCTACGCAGCGTATGTTTCGGGCGTTTTGACCTAATTCGGATGTTTCTTGAAATTCAAATTCAGGCGGCGTTTGCTGATGGTTCTCTGCATCCGAACGAGCGGGAAGTGTTGTACGTAATTGCCGAAGAACTCGGTATTTCACGAATGCAGTTCGACCAGTTCTTACGCATGATGGAAGGCGGGCAGCAATTCGGTGGTGGTTACAACCAATCGCAAGGTGGTTTCCAGCAACAACGTGGGCCAACGCTTGAAGATGCATGTAACGTATTGGGTGTCAAAAGTAGCGATGATGCCACTATCATTAAGCGCGCATACCGCAAATTAATGAGTGAACACCATCCCGACAAACTGGTCGCCAAAGGCTTGCCGCCAGAAATGATGGAGATGGCCAAACAGAAAGCGCAGGAAATTCAGAAAGCGTACGATCTGATCAAGACGGCAAAAGGGTTTAAGTAATAGAAGAGACCCTCACCCCGGCCCTCTCCCTCAGGGAGAGGGAGAAAACCGGACAATTCCCTCTCCTGTGGGAGAGGGTTAGGGTGAGGGGATTTAGAAGTCAGCCGGAGCACGGAACGTCATCGGCGTGCCATATTCAGGGTGAGTGATAGTCAGCATTTCCGCATGGAGCTGCAAACGCGGCGCCATCGCTAGCGCTTCAGGTGACGCGTAAAAACGATCGCCCAGAATCGGGTGTCCCATTGCAAGCATATGGACGCGTAACTGATGCGAACGCCCGGTGATCGGTTTTAGCAGCACACGCGCGGTATTATCCGCCGCATACTCCAGCACCTGATATTCCGTCTGTGCCGCTTTGCCGGTTTCATAACACACTTTCTGTTTAGGCCTGTTTGGCCAGTCACAAATCAGCGGTAAATCTACCAGCCCCTCTTCCGGCTGAGGATGACCCCAAACCCGTGCCACATACTGTTTCTTCGGCTCACGTTCACGGAACTGACGCTTCAGCTCACGCTCAGCCGCTTTAGTCAGCGCAACGGCAATCACGCCGCTGGTGGCCATATCCAGGCGATGCACTGATTCCGCCAACGGGAAGTCGCGCTGAATGCGCGTCATCACGCTATCTTTGTGCTCATCCAGACGCCCCGGTACAGATAACAAGCCCGAAGGCTTGTTGACGACCATGATATGTTCGTCCTGATAAAGGATGACTAACCATGGCTCCAGTGGCGGGTTATAGGGCTCCATTAACATTATTGGTGTGTCACCACGATCAAACGCAACGCATCCAGGCGCCAGTTGGCTTGCGCAAGGCTTTCCAACACTTGCTGACGGTTGCTCTCGATAGCTTCAAGTTCATCGTCACGAATGTTTGGGTTGACCGCTTTCAGCGCTTCCAGACGGGAAAGCTCGGAACTCAGCTTCTCATCAGCTTCTTCACGAGCCGCTTTGATCAACACTTGTGCTGCGGCTTCCACTTTCTCTTCTGCCAATTGCAAAATAGCGTGGACATCTTGCTGTACCGCATTCACCAGCTTACTGCCGGTATGGCGATTCACCGTACTGAGCTGGCGGTTAAAGCTTTCAAACTCCACCTGAGCGGCAAGGTTGGTGCCGTTTTTGTCCACCAACATACGCACTGGCGTTGGCGGCAGGAAGCGGTTGAGCTGCAATTGTTTCGGCGCTTTTGCCTCAACAACATAAATCAGCTCCAGCAGCAACGTGCCCACTGGCAACGCTTTGTTTTTCAACAAAGACAGGGCGCAGCTACCGGTATCGCCGGACAGAATCAAATCCAGGCCGTTGCGGATAATTGGGTGCTCCCAGGTGACGAACTGTGCGTCTTCGCGAGACAACGCCACATCACGTTCAAACGTAATGGTGCAACCGTCTTCCGGAAGACCTGGGAAATCAGGCACCAGCATATGATCACCAGGGGTCAGCACCACCATGTTGTCGCCGCGGTCATCCTGATTAATGCCGACGATGTCGAATAAGTTCAGGGCAAAACTCACCAGGTTGGTGTCGTTATCCTGCTCCGAAATGGACTCAGCCAACGCTTGGGATTTCTCACCGCCGTTGGAGTGAATTTCTAGCAGGCGGTCACGGCCCTGCTCAAGCTGAATCTTCAGCGCATCATGCTGCTCACGGCATTGCTTAATCAGCGCATCGAAACCGTCGGTATTTTCCGGTGCTGCAAGATACTCAATCAGTTGCGGATACACGCTGTCGTAAATTGTGCGGCCAGTTGGGCAAGTATGCTCGAAAGCATCCAGGCCTTCATGGAACCACTTCACCAGGACGGATTGCGCGGTTTTCTCAAGATAAGGAACGTGGATCTGGATATCGTGCGCCTGGCCGATACGGTCCAGACGGCCAATACGCTGTTCCAGCAGATCCGGGTTAAACGGCAGATCGAACATCACCAGTTGGCTGGCGAACTGGAAGTTACGGCCTTCGGAACCAATTTCGGAACATAACAGCACCTGAGCGCCGGTATCTTCTTCGGCAAACCAGGCTGCTGCACGGTCACGCTCGATGATGGACATACCTTCATGGAACACGGCGGCACGGATACCTTCGCGTTCACGCAGAACTTGCTCGAGCTGCAATGCTGTCGCGGCTTTGGCACAAATCACCAGCACCTTCTGAGAACGGTGGCTGGTCAGGTAGCCCATCAGCCATTCAACACGCGGGTCGAAGTTCCACCACGTGCCGCTATCGCCTTCAAATTCCTGATAAATCTGCTCCGGGTAGAGCATGTCGCGAGCGCGTTCTTCCACAGATTTACGTGCGGCCATAATGCCGGACACTTTAATCGCGGTTTGATACTGCATCGGCAGCGGCAAACGAATGGTATGCAGTTCGCGTTTCGGGAAACCTTTCACGCCATTACGGGTGTTACGGAACAACACACGGCTGGTGCCATGGCGGTCCATCAGCATGGAGATCAGCTCCTGGCGAGCCGCATCGCTACCTTCACGGTTACTGTTCGCGGTTTGCAGCAGCGGTTCAATATCCTGCTCGCCAATCAACTCACTCAACATATTGAGCTGATCGTTAGTCAGATGGTTACCCGCCAGCAGCAGTGCAACGGCATCAGCTACCGGGCGATAATGCTGCTGTTCTTCAACAAATTGCTCGAAATCGTGGAAACGGCTCGGGTCCAGCAAACGCAGACGCGCGAAGTGGCTTTCCATACCCAGCTGTTCCGGCGTTGCGGTTAACAGCAAGATCCCCGGAACATGTTCAGCGAGCTGTTCTATCGCCTGGTATTCACGGCTTGGTGCCTTCTCGCTCCACACCAAATGGTGGGCTTCATCGACCACCATCAAATCCCATTCAGCTTCACAAAGGTGCTCAAGACGTTGCTTACTGCGGCGCACAAAATCCAGCGAACAGATAACCAGTTGTTCTGTTTCGAATGGGTTATCGCTGTCGTGCTGGGCTTCGGCATAACGCTCGTCATCAAAGAGAGCAAAACGCAGGTTAAAGCGGCGGAGCATTTCAACCAGCCATTGGTGTTGCAGGGTTTCCGGCACCACAATCAATACGCGCTCAGCACTGCCAGCCAGCAGTTGCTGGTGGAGAATCATCCCGGCTTCGATGGTTTTACCCAAACCTACTTCATCAGCCAGTAATACGCGCGGTGCATGGCGACGGCCAACATCGTGGGCGATGTTCAACTGGTGTGGAATCAGACTGGTGCGCATACCGCGCAGCCCGCTCCATGGTTGGCGATACTGTTCGCTTTGGTAGACGCGGGAACGGTAACGCAGAGCGAAACGATCCATCCTGTCAATTTGCCCGGCAAAAAGACGGTCTTGCGGCTTACTGAACACCAGTTTGCTGTCGAGGAAAACCTCACGCAGCATCGTACCGGTTTCTTCAGTGTCCAGACGCGTACCAATGTAGGCTAGTAAGCCGTTTTCTTCTTTAACTTCATCAACTTTTAGTTGCCAGCCTTCATGGCTGGTAATGGTGTCGCCTGGGTTAAACATCACACGGGTGATAGGCGAGTCATTTCTGGCATACAGGCGATTTTCACCGGTGGCAGGGTAGAGCAAGGTAACCATCCGTGGGTCTAAAGCGACCACAGTTCCCAGTCCCAGTTCGCTTTCGGTGTCGCTGATCCAACGTTGACCAAGTGTAAAAGGCATAAGATTTCGGCTCTATTATCAGTTACTAAGATTTGCAGGCAATAGCATAACGACCGCACAGAAAAGGGAGCGGTTGTCTAAAAGTAGATTTAAGGGTACTTCAGGAGGGCGCTATGGTACTGGAAGGGAGCGCATTCGTCACCGTCAAAATAGCCCTAATTGCCCTGTCATCAGTGTAGCAAAGTCATCTTCAAGGAAAGGTAAAATTCCTTCGGCCACCGGTTGGAGCTGGCGAGTCAGGTAATGATCATAGTCCAGAGGGGATTGCTGGTAATCCACTGGCTCAGGGCCGTTAGTGGTGATCACGTACTTGATAGTCCCACGGTTCTGATACTGTGGCGCGCGGCCAAGCCGTTGATTATGCTCATCTGCGAGGCGTGCAGCCCGCACATGCGGCGGTACATTTTTTTGATATTCACTTAGCGGACGACGCAGGCGTTTACGGTAAATCAATTGGTCATCCAGCTCACCCGCCATCAAACTGGCAATAGTTTCGCGGATATAATCCTGATACGGTTCGTTACGGAAAATCCGTAAATAAAGGGTTTTCTGGAATGCCTGCGCCAGTGGCGTCCAGTCAGTGCGTACAGTTTCCAGCCCTTTAAACACCATGCGTTGCCGATCATTTTCCTGAATCATCCCGGCATAGCGCTTTTTGGAGCCTTCAACGGTACCGCGAATCGTCGGCATTAAGAAGCGGCAAAAATGCGACTCAAATTCCAGTTCAAGCTTACTGTCTACCTGCTGCGTTTCTTGCAGATGCGCTTTCCACCACACATTGACATGCTCAACCAATTCGTTGCCGATACGCACAGCATCATCTTCTGAATGTGCTTTTTTTAGCCACACGAAAGTGGAATCTGTATCACCGTAAATCACGTCATAACCCTGAGATTCGATCAACGCCTTGGTTTGCAACATGATCTGATGCCCACGCATGGTGATCGACGAGGCCAGACGAGGATCAAAGAAACGGCAGGCACTGGTGCCTAACACGCCATAAAAAGCATTCATGATAATTTTCAGCGCTTGCGATAACGGCTTATTGCCATGACGTTTTGCCTCGTCACGGCCTGACCAGATTTGCCCGACGATGTCCGGCAGGCAATGTTTCGTTCTGGAAAAATGTGCCCCCAAAAAGCCGTCAACGGAATGCTCTGGTTCCGGGTGCGCCATACCTTCAACCAGGCCAACAGGATCGATAAGAAAAGTGCGAATAATCGACGGGTAAAGACTTTTGTAATCCAGTACTAATACCGAGTCGTAAAGACCCGGACGAGAGTCCATCACATAACCGCCGGGGCTGGCTTGCGGTGGCACTTCGCCAAGATTTGGGGCAACGTAACCGGCGCGGTGCATCCGTGGTATATAAAGATGACCAAAAGCGGCGACGGACCCGCCATGCCGGTCGAGCGGTAAGCCGTTAACGGTTGCCCGCTCGAGTAAAAATGGCATCAGTTCTGTTTTGTGAAAAATCCGCGTCACCAGTTCACAATCCTTCAGATTGTATTTCGCCAGTGCCGGCTTATCTTCGGCAAAACGGCGGTCAATTTCGTCCATTCGTTGCCACGGGTTATCAATCGCTTTGCCTTCGCCGAGCAGTTCGCGGGAAACGGTCTCCAGGGAGAACGATGAGAAATTCCAGAAGGCAGATCGCAGCGCTTCGATACCATCGATAATCACCCGTCCGGCGGCTTGTGCGAAAAACACACCTTGCTTGAAGCCATGCTCTCGCCATTCCAGCAAACTGTTCTCACGCCCAAGACGCAGCGGGACTTGATAGCGATCCGCCATTTTTTGCAATACACGCAAATCAAACTGCACGACATTCCAGCCGATCAGCACATCGGGATCGTGCTGTGCAAACCAGTTATTAAGCTTTTCAATCAGCAGCGGGCGGCTGGCGACATATTCCAGCGTAAAATCGAGCCCGCTGGCGTCACCATTTTCCGGACCAAGCATGTACACAACGCGCTGCCCGCACCCTTCAAGGCCGATGCAATACAGCTCGCCATGACGATTGGTTTCGATATCCAGCGACACCCATTTCAGCGGTGGGCGGTAGTCCGGTGCGGGTTTCAGCTTAGTATCAACCACCAGATTATTTTGCGACTCACCGCTAAACCAGACTGGCGCGGTAATAAAACGCTCCATAAGGAAGCGCTCTGGCGGACGAATATCGGCTTCATAAACCTTGACACCGCCATCGCGCAGCAGCTTCTCGATACGCATGAGTTGGCGATGCTGGCGGGTATAAAGGCCACAGACGGGCTGACGGTGAAAGTCTGTGAGGGGCAGCGGCGTGAGCCGGTACTGGCTTTCATTTGCGAGCAAGCGCATGGCTTCAGACTGTTGCGACTGAGGAATAAACGCGACCGATTCCTGGCGCGGCAGACGCACCATAACCGGACCATCGTCTGTTGCCAGCCAAAAATCAACTTCAGTACCGAGCGGTGTATCTCGCCAATGTCGCGTTAGCAAAAAACCAGAGCGGGCTTGTGACACGCTGCATTCTCATCAAGAAAAAGTGGTCTGATTATAGACCACTTTAAGCAGGATTACTGATTTTATGTACAGCGGTTTACTGCCCGTAATAAGCCTTCGCACCATGTTTACGCAAATAATGTTTATCGAGCAGCGTTTGCTGCATATCGGATAATTCTGGTGCGAGTTGGCGGCAGAATATGCCCATATACGCCACTTCTTCCAGAACGATTGCGTTATGCACCGCATCGACCGGATCTTTGCCCCAGGCGAATGGGCCGTGGGAATGCACCAGCACGCCAGGCATTTGTGCGGCGTCGATTCCACGTTCGGCAAAGGTTTTTACGATCACTTCGCCGGTTTGCCACTCGTAATCACCATTGATCTCTTCATCAGTCATTTTGCGGGTGCAAGGAATGGTGCCGTAGAAGTAATCCGCGTGAGTGGTGCCGGTAGCGGGGATTGATTGCCCAGCCTGCGCCCAAATGGTCGCGTGGCGTGAATGGGTGTGGACAATGCCGCCGATGTGCGGAAATTGCAGGTACAGCAAACGGTGAGTCGGGGTGTCGGAAGACGGTTTTTTATTCCCTTCAATCACTTCACCGGTTTCGAGGCTCACCACTACCATATCTTCGGCGGTCATGATGCTGTAATCAACGCCGGAAGGTTTGATCACCAGCACGCCGCGTTCACGATCGACTGCGCTGACATTACCCCAGGTCAGCGTCACCAGATTATGTTTAGGTAGCGCGAGATTAGCTTCAAGTACCTGGCGTTTGAGTTGTTCTAACATATCGTTCTCCGGGATTTCCCCTCACCCTCTCCCCAGGGAGAGGGGACTTTCTTTCCTCCCTCGCCCCTTTGGGGAGAGGGCCGGGGTGAGGGGCAAAACGCCTTAGCGTTTGAAGCTGTAATAAACCTCGTTCCAGCGCAGCGAATCTTTAAACGCAGGCAGGCGAGTGTCGTTATCAATCACCGTCAGCTCAACACCGTGCAGTTCGCTGAACAGGCGCATATCGTCAAGCGTCAGTGACTGGCTGAATACCGTGTGGTGCGCGCCGCCTGCCAGGATCCACGCTTCAGAAGCGGTTGGCAGATCCGGTTGGGCTTTCCACAGCGCGTTGGCGACCGGCAGTTTCGGCAACTGATGCGGTGCTTCAACGGTATCAACACAGTTCACTAGCAAGCGGAAACGATCGCCGAGATCGATAAGGCTGGCGTTCAGCGCCGGACCAGTTTTTGTGGAGAAGATCAGACGCGCAGGATCTTCTTTTCCGCCGATCCCTAAGTGCTGCACATCAAGAATCGGTTTTTCTGCAATGGCGATCGACGGGCAAACTTCCAGCATGTGGGAGCCGAGCACCATATCGTTGCCATTTTCGAAGTGATAGGTGTAGTCCTCCATGAAAGAGGTGCCGCCTTCCAGACCCGTCGACATCACTTTCATGATGCGCAGCAGGGCTGCGGTTTTCCAGTCGCCTTCGCCCGCAAAGCCGTAGCCTTGCTGCATCAGGCGTTGCACTGCCAGACCTGGAAGCTGTTTCAGGCCGTGCAGGTCTTCAAAGGTGGTGGTAAAGGCGCTAAATCCGCCTTGTACGAGGAACTGTTTCATCCCCAATTCGATGCGTGCAGCATCAATCACATTCTGGCGTTTGTCGCCGTTGATTTGTGCAGCGGCGCTCAGGCGGTAGCTGCTTTCGTACTCATCGACTAATGCGTTAACGTCACCGTCGCTGACGGCATTCACCACTTGCACCAGGTCGCCCACTGCATAAGTGTTCACCGCGAAACCAAACTTCATCTGCGCTGCTACTTTGTCGCCGTCAGTGACGGCAACTTCACGCATATTGTCGCCGAAACGCACCACTTTGAGTTGGCGAGTATCTTGTTTAGACACTGCCTGGCGCATCCACGAACCAATGCGTTGATGGGCTTGCGGATCCTGCCAGTGGCCGGTTACCACGGTGTGTTGCTGGCGCATACGAGCGCCGATAAAGCCGAACTCGCGGCCGCCGTGCGCGGTCTGGTTCAGGTTCATAAAGTCCATATCAATGCTGCCCCATGGGATCTGCGCATTGAACTGGGTGTGGAATTGCAGCAGCGGCTTGGTGAGAATGCTCAGGCCATTGATCCACATTTTGGCAGGCGAGAAGGTATGCAGCCACACCACCATGCCCGCGCATTTATCGCTGTAACTCGCATCGCGGCAGATAGCGGTAATTTCGTCAGGCGTGGTTCCCAAAGGTTTCAGCACCAGTTTGCATGGCAGTTTGGCTTCTTTATTGAGTGCATTCACCACTTGCTCGGCGTGTTGATTCACCTGACGCAATGTTTCCGCGCCGTAAAGATGCTGGCTACCAATTACAAACCACACTTCATATTGTTCAAAAATGTTCATCGTTATGTCCTTAATGGGTCACTGTGGCCTGGGCTGCGGGAGTCACCGCTGCGGGGGCTGAAGGGAGATAATGTTGTTCGGCGCTAACAGCCCACTGCTGATAACGGCGGTAAAGTTGTTCAAAGCGTTCGGCGCGTTGCGGGATAGGCTGCAAGGTGTTTTCGATTTGGCTGGCCATCGCTTGTTGCGCGGTGGAAATATCCTCGTGAACGCCTGCGGCAACGGCGGCAAAAATGGCCGCGCCTAATGCACAACACTGATCCGAAGCGACGATCTGCAATGGGCGATTCAGCACGTCACAGCACACCTGCATGATCACGGGGGATTTACGGGCGATCCCACCAAGCGCCATCACGTTGGTGACCGGGATCCCTTGTTCGGTGAAACACTCCATGATCGCGCGGGCACCAAATGCGGTAGCGGCAATCAGCCCGCCGAACAGCGCTGGCGCATCGGTGGCAAGGTTCAAATCGGTAATTACGCCTTTCAGACGCTGATTGGCATTTGGGGTGCGGCGGCCATTAAACCAGTCGAGCACCACTGGCAGATGTTCAAGTGAAGGGTTTTTCGCCCAGGCTTCTGTCAGTGCGGGCAGCAATTGCTTCTTGCTGGCATTAATTTGTTCACGCAGTTCAGGGTGCTGTTGCGCCAGTTGTTCCAGCGGCCAACCCAGTACGCGTCCAAACCAGGCGTAGATATCACCAAATGCCGATTGCCCGGCTTCAAGACCAATAAAATCGGGCACCACGCTGCCGTCGACTTGCCCACAAATTCCTTTCACTGCGCGCTCGCCAACGGTCGGTTTGTCGGCAATCAAAATGTCGCAAGTCGAGGTGCCAATCACTTTCACCAGCGTGTTGGGCTGTGCACCCGCGCCAACGGCACCCATATGGCAGTCAAACGCACCACCGGAAATCACCACGTTTTGTGGCAGGCCAAGACGCTCAGACCATTCAGAGCAAAGCGTGCCGACCGGAATATCCGCAGTCCAGGTTTCGCTGAACATCGGGTAATCCAGATTCTGGTTAATCAACGGATCTAATTCATCAAAGAAACTGGCCGGAGGCAGGCCACCCCAGCTTTCATGCCACAAAGATTTATGCCCGGCACTACAGCGGCCACGGCGAATATCTTGCGGGCGAGTAGTGCCGGAAAGCAGCGCCGGAACCCAGTCACACAGTTCAATCCACGACACCGCAGCCTGTGCCACTTTTGGGTCAGCGCGGGTGACGTGCAGGATTTTTGCCCAGAACCATTCGCTGGAATAAATACCGCCGATGTAACGGGAATAGTCATTTTTCCCAGGCTGGTGGCATAAGTGAGTAATCGCTTCGGCTTCTTCAACGGCAGTGTGGTCTTTCCACAGCACAAACATGGCGTTGGGGTTGTCGGCAAACTCTGGCGTCAGCGCCAGAACATGGCCGTTAGCATCAATCGGCGCGGGAGTTGAGCCGGTGCTGTCGACGCCAATGCCACAAACTCGGGCGCGTTGTTCAGCGGTCAGTTCTGCGAGAACGGTTTTTACCGCCTGCTCCATGGATTCAATGTAATCCCGTGGATGGTGGCGAAATTGGTTATTGGCGGCATCGCAATATTGGCTTTCTTGCCAGCGCGGATACCATTCCACGCTTGTCGCCAGTTCGGCACCGCTTTCACAATCTACGGCTAAAGCGCGAACTGAATCACTGCCAAAATCGAGGCCCAGCGCAATCGACATTTTTTAACTCCCTGACCTGGTTATCTATGCAAATGACATTAGTTTTTATGCCGGAAAACAGTCAGGTCGTATTCGCTGAAGTTATGGAGAAATGTGCTGTGCCGTTGAGAAGTGTGACGCTCCGCAAATAATCGATGTGGACATTTCTGCTACTTTTATAAACACTTTGGTTATCTTCACAAAAGTCCTCGATTGCCAGGTAAAAAGCACCGGTTCAGGTAAGTTGCGGCTTTATGATGAAAATCTGACGGTTTACGGTTCAGACAGTGTTGTCCTGGCAAGGAATAGCACGGATATGGACAAATTGTTTCTGTGACTCAATTGAAAAGTGAGCTTATTGATGCCTGAATTGCAAAATGATCCCTTGTTGCCGGGGTACTCTTTTAACGCCCACTTAGTCGCCGGATTAACGCCGATAGAAGCTGAAGGGCCTTTGGATTTTTTCATCGACCGGCCATTAGGAATGAAAGGTTACATCCTGAATTTAACGGTGCGGGGTGAAGGGGTTATCAATAATCAGGGGAAAAACTATGTCTGCCGCCCTGGGGATATTCTGCTGTTTCCACCGGGGGAAGTGCACCACTATGGCCGCGCACCGGACAGCAAAGAGTGGTATCACCAGTGGGTTTACTTCCGCCCACGGGCTTATTGGCAGGAGTGGTTAAACTGGGATCCTATCTTCGCACACACCGGTTTTTTCCGCCCGGATGACGCCCACCAGCAAAGTTTTTCCCAGTTGTTTGGGCAAATTATTGAAGCCGGACAGGCGGAAGGGCGCTATGCCGAATTACTGGCGATTAACCTGTTAGAGCAACTACTGTTACGGCGCATGGAAGTGCTGAACGCATCACTCAATCCACCGCTGGATAACCGCGTCCGCGATGCTTGCCAGTACATCAGCGACCATCTGGCCGATCACCATTTTGATATTGCCAGCGTTGCGCAGCACGTCTGTTTGTCGCCGTCACGCTTGTCGCATTTGTTCCGCCAGCAACTGGGTGTCAGTGTGTTGAGCTGGCGTGAGGATCAACGCATTCTTCAGGCCAAATTGTTGCTGAGCACCACTCGTATGCCAATTGCCAGCGTAGGGCGTAATGTCGGTTTTGAAGATCAGCTCTATTTTTCGCGCGTCTTTAAGAAATGTACGGGTGCCAGCCCGAGTGAGTTTCGTGCAGGATGTGAATGATTACTATAATTGGGTCAAACAAAACTTGGCTTGACGCCTCTCATCACACTCAGGAGAATCGCCAACTCGTTACTTGACGGATGATTTATGGAAGCTTTGCTGGAACACTTTATTACTCAGTCAGTGGCATATTCGCTTTTTGCGGTGATGCTGGTGGCCTTCCTGGAATCACTGGCGCTGGTCGGACTTATCTTGCCGGGTACCGTAATGATGGCAGGCTTGGGTGCGCTAATTGGCGGCGGCCAGGTCGGTTTCTATAACGCCTGGGCTGCGGGGGTTGTCGGTTGCCTGTTGGGGGACTGGATTTCGTTCTGGCTGGGTGGGCGTTTCAAAGCGCCGTTGCATCGCTGGTCGTTTATGAAAAAGAACAAGGCGCTGCTGGATAAAACCGAACATGCGCTGCATCAGCACAGCATGTTTACCATCCTGGTTGGCCGCTTTGTTGGCCCGACGCGCCCGCTGGTACCCATGGTGGCGGGCATGTTAGACCTGCCGGTTTCTAAATTTATCGTGCCGAATATTATTGGCTGTATCTTCTGGCCGCCGATCTATTTTCTACCGGGGATTCTGGCGGGTGCGGCGATTGATATTCCTGCGGATATGCAAAGCGGCAGCTTTAAATGGCTGTTGTTGCTGGTGGCGTTGGTTATCTGGCTGGCGGCATGGTTGTGCTGGCGCTGGTGGCGAAGCGGTAAAGCGGGTCAGGATAGCTTGACCAAATATTTACCACGAGCGCGTTTGCACTGGCTGGCACCAGCCATAACGGCTCTGGCGATTGGTAGTTTTGTCGCGATTCAGATGCACCCGATGATGCCGATTTACCGTAGCATTTTATGGAAAGTGCTTACCGGGCAACATTAATTCCTAACATTTATCCCCAATAACGCAGATGCGCTGGCTTCTCCGCTCAATAAGGTCGCTGTGTCGCCATCCCAGGCGATACGGCCATCGACCACCACCAGGCTTCTTTCGGCTATCCGCGCCGCATCTTCAATACTGTGTGACACCATGATTAGCGTCAGTTGTTGCTGTCGGCATAAGTCATCAAGCAACTGGAGCATTTCCTGGCGCAGCGCCGGGTCGAGTGCCGAAAACGGTTCATCCAGCAGTAAAATAGGTTGTTCGCGCACCAGACAACGGGCGAGGGCGACACGTTGCCGCTGGCCGCCAGAAAGTTGCGACGGCAGGCGGTCGAGCAGTTCGCCGATCGCCATTTGCCCGGCAATCGTTTTCAGCCGTTCCTGTTGTGTGGCATTGAGCTTCAGGCCAGGATTCAACCCCAGGCCAATGTTTTGCCGCACCGTCAGATGCGTGAAAAGGTTGTTCTCCTGGAAGAGCATTGAAACCGGACGTTGCGCGGGAGCCGTGCGGGTATGGTCTTCGCCATGCAGCATAATCTGCCCGCTGGCGGGCGTCAGAAACCCGGCAATCAAACTGAGCAGCGTACTTTTCCCCGCGCCGCTAGGCCCCAGTACTGCAACGCGTTCTCCAGCGTGAATCTTCATCGAAAAACGCATCGGCAAATGGTGATAGAGCCAGGTTACATCAGTTAGCGTTAGCATTCCCTTCATCCTTCAAGTTGCAGGTGTGTTGGCTGCTTTCATTCATCCAGGTAACATAGTTTTCTATGTTCCCAGTCTTCATTCACTTGCCGCCTTCCTGCAACCCGAATCATTTTGGGAATAGCGTCCCGGAAGTTTTTCAATCAATGTGAATAAAGCAAAGCACAGTATCAGCAGGACAAGCGCGGTAACGGCACCATCCTGGCTGCGATATGAACCAATTTGTTGATAGAGATAAAACGGCAGCGTGCGGAAATCTTCATTGCCGAACAACGCCACCACGCCGAAATCACCAATCGACAGCACGCAGGCAAACGCCAGTGCTTGTGCCAGTGGGCGCTTGAGTGCACGCAACTCAATGTAACGCAGACGGTTTACGCCAGTAATGTTCAGCGACTGGCACAGCTTGTTGTAGCGTTCTGCGACATCCAGCATCGGGTTTTCCAGCACTTTTAGCGCGTAGGGAATTGCCATCAACGCATTGGTGAAAATCACAATGCCATCGGCGGATTGCGGCAGGCCCACGGTGTTATTGAGCAGCAGGAAAAAGCCGGTCGCCAGCACGATACCCGGCATCGCCAGAATCAACATACCGCTGAGCTCCAGCGCCTGGCCTGCAAAAGCGCGGTTGCGCAGGCGCAATTCCCGCGAGCTCCACAGCAACATCACCGTGATGACCACGCTTATTAACCCAGCGCCAACCGCAATTCTTAACGAGGTAAATAATGCCTGCCACAGTACCGGTTGCGACAACACGCTGTTAAAGCCACTATTGATGCCATCAATGATTACTGCCAGCAGCGGCGGTAATAACAGCAAGAGAGCAAGGATGATGAGTAGCCCGTCGCACAGTTTGCGGGGCAGGTTATCTTGCGGATCACGCCAGCTTTGCATTTGGCTGACGCCGGCTGAAATGGCTCTGCTCAGCCGCTGGCTCATCAGCACCAGACCCAAACAGCAAACCATCTGCACCACGGCGAGCAGAGCCGCCCGTGCGGGGTCGTAGTCGTAACTCAGCGCCTGGAAGATAGCCAGCTCGATAGTGGTCGCCTGCGGGCCGCCGCCCAGCGACAGCACGGTGGCAAAGCTTGCGAAACAGAGCATAAAAATCAGTGCCGCAGCGGGCAGAATTTGGCGGCGCAACCACGGCCACTCGACAAAACGGAAGAAATTCCAGCCTTGCATGCCCAGTTGCGCAGCAACCTGGCGTTGTTCGTTGGGGATATTTTCCAGTGCCTGTAGCAGCAGGCGTGTTGCCATCGGTAAGTTGAAAAAGACGTGGGCCAGTAGAATGCCCTTCAGGCCGTAAGGCGAGAAACTCCATTCGATGCCAAGCCTTGCGCACAACACGGCCAGCCAGCCTTCGCGCCCATACACTGTCAGAATCCCGAATACCGCTACCAACACGGGCAGAACCAGCGTCATTGCGCACAGGCGTAACAGCGCAACGCGCCCGGGGAAGTGGCGGCGATACAGGGCGCGAGCGAGGAAAATAGCCGGGAACACGGAAAGGCTTGCTGAGAGAAACGCCTGCCAGAAAGAGAAACGCAGCACGTGCCACAAATAGCTATCCTGCACCAGCGCACGGATATCGGTTTGTGGCGCGTTAAACCACAACGCCATAAAAGCCGCCAGGGCTACGGCTACCACCAGTGTGGCGGCACATAGCCCTGGAATCAGCCAGCCGGGAATTAGCGGCTGACGGCGCGTTGCCATTCGCTAATCCAGTTGGCGCGTTGTTTAGACACTTCTGCGGCGCTGTATTCCAGCGTGTTGTTCGGTTTGACCAGCCCGTTAAATCCTTCAGGCAATTTCACATCGGTCACCGGATACATCCAGTTGCCGGTGGCCACAGTGTTCTGGAAGCCCGGTGAAGTGATAAATTTCATGAATTTTTCAGCCAGTTCAGGCTGCTTGCTGGATGCCAGACGTCCGGCCACTTCCACCTGTAAATAATGCCCTTCGCTAAAATTAGCCGCAGCATAGTTATCTTTTTTCTCTTCAATAATGTGATAAGCCGGAGAGGTGGTGTAGCTCATCACTAAATCGCCTTCACCTTTCAGGAACAGGCCATAAGCCTCGGACCAGCCTTTGGTGACGGTGACCGTTTTCTTCGCAAGCTTTGCCCAGGCTTCAGGCGTTTTATCGCCATACACTTTCTGCATCCACAGCAGCAGGCCCAGGCCTGGTGTGCTGGTGCGCGGGTCCTGATAAATCACTTTCCATTGTTGGTCACTTTCGACCAGTTCTTTCAGGCTTTTCGGTGGGTTTTTCAGTTTGTTTTTATCGTAGACGAAAGCGAAATAGCCGTAATCGAAGGGAACGAAAGTGTCGTTTGTCCAGCCGCCAGGGATCTTCAACGCGCTAATGTCTGTTTTGCTCGGCGCAAATAATTTAGTCTGCGCGGCAGCTTCCAGAAGGTTGTTATCCAGTCCCAGAACCACGTCAGCTTTGCTGTTTTTACCTTCCATCCGCAGGCGGTTGAGCAGCGAAACGCCATCTTCCAGCGCCACGAATTTCAGCTGGCAATTACAGTCAGCCTCAAAGGCTTTTTTCACCGCAGGCCCTGGCCCCCAGTCGGCAGCAAAGGAGTCGTAGGTATAAACAGTCAGCAGGGGTTTGGCAAAAACGGGGGCGGCGATCAGTGCCAGCAACGGCAGGAATTTTTTGAACACTTTGCACCTCTTAGAATTAGGGGTGGCAAAGGACATTTGAGAATAGAGCCTCAAATCCCTTCGCCGGCGTTATCCGGATCAGGTTCGACGGGTATTATCTCAGCCAGACTTTCGCCTTAGCACCCCGTTGAGAACGCGTGCATTGTAATAACTTTGTGAATGATTCGAAAGCATTATACCCGTCATATTTCAAGCCGCAGGGGGGGTGGCTCCGGTGGGGCAAACCACGCCGATTTAAAGTCAAACCATCCCAGTGTGTTCATACGCACACCACGCATACTGCGTTGCCCTTCGATGCGTAGCCAGTGGTGGATTAACGGTAAAATATCATTGTTTTCAACCAGGTTCTGGCACCACTCAGGCAGAGAAAGCTCGCCGTTATGCCAGTTGCGGGTATCCGTTTCCCAGTCGATAGCAATGCACTTTTGAATCAGCGGCACTTCATAAAGATGCGAGTAAAGCGAAAACTCTAACGGCAGGGTGAAATTCGCGCTATTGAGCCAGATATCGCTGACGGCATCGCCCTGATGCCACTCTTCATAACTGACTTCTTGCACCACCAGTTTTACGCCAACACGTGCCAGCAATTCTTCCATCACTTTGCTGATTACCCGATGTTCGACGTGATCGCGATAAAACGTCAGCGTCACGGATTCCAGCCCGGCCGGTTTTTCGACGGCTGGTTGTGGATGCGTGTGGTGCCAGCGTGGCAGCAGTCCGTAAGCCGGGAACCAGTACTGCTGGTTTTGCTCGCCCGCGCTATACAGCAGATGAATCGGTGCCAGCACATGACTGAGCCAGCGGCGCACTTCTTTATTGCTGCCGGCGCTTGAGCGGTTATCAAATAAAATGTAGTAGCAGCCTTCTTCAAGGCGGCTTTCGACGGCTTTCTCGCTGTCGGGCATTCCCGATAATTGCACCGCACAGCTGACCTCTTCGCCAATGTCCGGCAGCACCCAGAAATTCACTTCGTCAATCAATGCGCGATAACCAAAGTAATCGTCATAGGCCTGAATTTTCAGCTGGTTAGTATTATTGCGCACCACCGAATAGGGACCGGTGCCGACTGGCTGGCGGGAGAAATGGCTTAAGGTTTGCCATTCGCGCGGCAGGATCATCGCGTTAACGCTACCCAGCAACCACGGCAGCCAGTTATCGGGCTGTGAGAGCTTAATATCCAGCGTCCAGGCCGTTGGAGAAGTAATTTCCGTGATATGCGAATACAGCGGCAAAGAGCTGATGCGTTGTAGGGACGTCGTCACATCCAGCATATCCAGCTCACGGCCATGGTGAAAATGAATGCCGGGGCGCAGATAAAAACGCCAGTGTAATGGGGATATTTGTTGCCAGTGGTGCGCAATATCCGCTTCCAGTTCCCCATTTTCCTCATTTATACGGATCAGTCCGCTGAAAATTTGCCGGGCAATATGCGTTTCTGAACGGCGCAAAGCGGAACCGGGCAACAGATTGAGCAGCGGGCGATAGTAGAGAACGCGCAGAATATGCCGCCCTTGCCGGAAGCTGCGCCCAAGGTGAGAAATCAGCATTTGGCGCACGGCAGCTTTATCGCCGACTATCTGCACCAGTTGGTCAATCCTGTCCTGCTCAAGAAGGTCTTCGGCGCGCTGTTGCTGGAGTGCAAGGCCGGTATACAAGAACTCAAGCTGTGAACGCTTGCCGCGTCCGACTTCCGCTTTCCAGCTCAGCCAGCCCTTTTCCTGCATCGCGCTAAGCAATGTACGCATATGGCGGCGGGAGCAATTCAGCAAATCGGCCAAATCATTCAACGTCGTTTCTTGCGGCTTACCTTCAAAGTTTTGCCACAAACGGATGAACTGTTGTTGCAGACGACCAGACGACATAAAAGAGGAACTCCCGGCAGAAACTCATCAATTTAACTTTCCTCATATTACGCCAATAATCATCAACGTTGAAAGCGAGGAGGTACAACCCCGTCATACTTCAAGTCGTTGGTGCGTTGGCTACTCGCGTTCACCCCAGTCACATAGTTATCTATGCTCCTGGGGACTCACGCGTTTGCCGCCTTCCCACAACTTGAATTATTTGGGGTTTTTATGAAACGGTCGCCAGTGGTTAAGTTTTATCAACAGTATTTTGCCGCAACCCAAAGTGTTTCTGTTGGATGGCTGGCTCGCCTGAAAGCAGAGCAACGTCTGGAGATGCTTGAGAACTTAATGCAGTGGGAGTCCGCGTTCGTAGAGCACCAAATCGCTGACAGCAAGTGTGACTGAGAATTGGTGGTTTTCACCTGGCCAGCAGATTAATACTGCTGGCTTTTTTATACCCGTCATTCTTCGAGCCGCAGTGCCGCCTTCTCGCAACTCGAATTATTTAGGGTATAGTCGAGGCCTTGCACACTTATCACCCGCTTAAGTAAAAAGGATCTTTCTGCATGATTTGGTTTCTGACCAAAGGACGACGCCTTAACCCGGTGTACGCCGCATTTATGATTGTGGCTTTCATGATGGGGATTGCGGGGGCACTCCAGGCGCCCACTCTTAGCCTGTTTTTAAGTCGCGAAGTGGAAGTGCGCCCATTCTGGGTTGGCCTGTTTTATACCGTCAATGCGATAGCCGGGATCCTCGTCAGTCTGGCGTTGGCGAAGCGTTCAGATAACCGGGGCGATCGTCGCAAACTGATTATGGTTTGTTGCGTGATGGCTGTAGCAAACTGTGTGCTTTTTGCTTTTAACCGTCATTACCTGACGTTAATCACCGTTGGCGTGATGTTCGCCTCTATTGCCAACACCGCGATGCCGCAAATATTTGCCCTTGCCCGTGAATATGCCGATAACTCAGCGCGTGAAGTGGTGATGTTCAGCTCGATAATGCGTGCGCAGCTCTCGCTTGCCTGGGTTATTGGCCCGCCGCTATCGTTTATGCTGGCATTAAACTACGGCTTCACCACTATGTTTCTTATCGCCGCGGGGATATTTGTTATCTCGCTGGCGTTGATTTTCTTCGCATTACCCTCGGTCGCAAGGATTGAGCAGCCCGCAGATGTGGCGCTTACCCAGGTCAGCGGCTGGAAAGATAAAAACGTCCGTCTGTTGTTTATTGCTTCGATGCTGATGTGGACCTGCAACACCATGTATATCATCGACATGCCGTTGTGGATCAGCAGTGATTTAGGCCTGCCCGAATCGCTGGCTGGGCTGTTGATGGGGACGGCGGCGGGGCTTGAGATCCCGGCGATGATCCTTGCGGGCTATTATGTAAAGCGTTTTGGTAAACGGCGCATGATGGTGATTGCCGTAGCCGCCGGCGTGTTGTTCTACGTCGGACTGATTATGTTCCACAGCCGTACGGCGCTGCTGTTGCTTCAGCTATTTAACGCGGTATTTATCGGCATTGTTGCCGGGATTGGCATGTTGTGGTTCCAGGATTTGATGCCGGGCAGGCCGGGGTCGGCGACCACGTTGTTCACCAATAGTATTTCGACGGGCGTGATTCTGGCGGGGGTTTTACAAGGCGCGCTGACCGAGAGTTTTGGGCATTATTCGGTATATTGGTTGATTGCCGGGTTAGCGGTGTTTGCGTTGGTTTTGACCAGCCGGGTGAAGAATATTTAAGTTTTGGTGTTGGAGTAATGTCGGATGACGCTTGCGCTTATCCGACCTACAACTGCATTACTGGCGGATAAGCGCAGCGTCATCCGCCAGTAATGCAAATCGGTTTTCGTAGGGCGGATAAGCGCAAGCGTCATCCGCCAGTAATGCAAATCGGTTTTTGTAGGGCGGATAAGCGCAAGCGTCATCCGCCAGTAATGCAAATCGGTTTTCGTAGGGCGGATAAGCGCAGCGTCATCCGCCAGTAATGCCTGATTATTCAGCCAAAAACAGCTCCAACAGCGAATTCAAAAACAGCTTCCCGTGCTCGGTAATCTGCCAATAATCCTCAGTCTCAACCAGGTAATCTTTAGCTATCGCTTCATCTAACTGCGCGCGAATCACCGACTCATCAAGCCCGGTATATAAGCTAAATTCGTTGCGTGGCGCCGCTTCGAGCAAACGAAAACGATTCATAAAGAACTCGAACGGTTTATCGGCTTGTTCCACATCGTGCTGCTTGTCGAGGTATTTACCTTCCATATAACCGCGTGGATGGCGTGTTTTCGCGGTACGAACAATGCGCCCGTCCTCGAACGTTACCTTGCCGTGTGCGCCACAGCCAATCCCCAGGTAATCGCCAAAGCGCCAGTAGTTCAGGTTGTGCTGGCACTGGTAACCCGGTTTAGCATAGGCCGAGGTTTCATATTGCTGATAACCTGCCGCAGTCAGCAGCTTATCGCCTTGCTCGAAAATATCCCACAATGCGTCGTCGTCCGGCAGTTTTGGCGGACGCGAACTAAACAAAGTGTTCGGCTCAATCGTTAACTGATACCAGGAAAGATGCGGCGGGTTGAGTGCAATTGCCTGGCGCAAATCGTCCAGCGCTTCTTCTAGCGATTGATCCGGCAGGCCGTGCATCAAATCGAGGTTAAAGCTGCGCAAACCGAGTCCGCTTGCCAGATTCGCCGCGCGTTTCGCTTCACCAGAATCATGAATACGCCCCAGACGTTTGAGCTTAGGCTCGCTGAAACTCTGCACACCAATAGAAATACGGTTCACGCCAGCACGCTGATAACTCACGAAACGGTCAGCTTCTACCGTTCCAGGGTTAGCTTCCATTGTGATTTCCGCATCGGCTGCCAGCGGCAGGCGCGCGCGCACACCGTCCAGCAGGTTTTGCATCGCCTCGCCTGAAAGCAGGCTAGGCGTACCACCACCAATAAAGATGGTCTTTATTTCACGTCCTTGTGCCATTGGCGCGTCGATATCCAGATCGCGCAACAGGTGGGCGACATACTCATCGTGCGGCACGTCGCCCTTAAGTGCATGGGAATTGAAGTCACAGTAGGGGCACTTCTGCACGCACCACGGGATGTGAATATAGAGACTCAGTGGTGGCAAATTAGCCATTTTTCATTGCTTCCAGTAACAGTTTTAGCGCTTGCCCGCGGTGGGAAATGGCGCGTTTTTCGTCACGAGTCAATTCAGCGGCAGTTTTGCCTTCACTCGGGACAAAGAAAATAGGATCGTAGCCGAAGCCACCGGTACCCGCAGCTTCACGGGTAATCTGGCCTTCCCAACTGCCGTGGCAAACCAGCGGAGTGGGGTCTTCTGCATGACGCATATAAACCAGCACACAATGGAAACGCGCTTTGCGTTGCTCGTCTGGTACATCTTTCAGTGTAGCCAGAAGCTTTTCGAGGTTCTGCTGATCGGAGGCTTCTAAGCCTGCGTAGCGGGCAGAATAGATCCCCGGCGCACCACCCAACACATCAACCGCCAGACCTGAATCGTCAGCAATGGCTGGCAAACCCGTTATCTGCGCCGCATGGCGTGCTTTCAGAATGGCGTTCTCGATAAATGTCAGGCCCGTTTCTTCGGCAGACTCCACACCCAGTTCGGTTTGCGCCACGACATCCAGACCAAAATTGCTCAGTAAATCGGCGAGTTCACGCACTTTACCGGCGTTACCGGTCGCGAGGACAACTTTTTGCATAGTGAGAAAATCCTGTGAAATTAGGTAATTATTCGAGCAATGCCGCGACTTCCGTCGGGATGTGTTGCGGGTCGATAATTTTAATTTGTTTATGGCGGCCCAGATCGCCTTTCTCAAGCAGCACCTGACTTTTGGCGACTTTGAACTGTTTAGCCAGATATTTTACCAGATGGGCGTTAGCTTTGCCGTCAATCGGTGGGGCAGTGATGGCGACTTTTAGTTCGTCGCCATGCAGCCCGACAATACTATCGCGGCTGGCTTTCGGCTGAATGTACAGCCGTAAAACCAGCCCGTCTGCGGTTTGACTCACTGCACTCACAGCAAGAACCAAAGCCCCGGGAACAGATCCATACCAAGGTAGTTCAGCGCATACAGAATCAAAATCACCACCATCGCGGAGAAATCAATCCCGCCCATTGCCGGGATAATGCGGCGAATCGGTGCCATCATCGGTTCAGTTAATTGCATCAGCACATATTCTACTGGGCTGCGACCCTGGCTAATCCAGCTCATAAGCGAACGAATAATAATAACCCAGAATACCAGCGTACCGGCGGACTTGAGCAACGATAACAAGCCAACCAGCAGGTTCATTGGGTCAAGTGATAGCGCACCGACCTGAATAAGCAGCAGGATCGGGTACTTCAGCGTGGTGAGAATAAACGCCACCAACAGGGAAGAAGTATCGATCGGCCCAATTGAAGGGATTATCCGACGCAGTGGCCCGACAATCGGCTGGGTAATCTTGACGATAAACTGTGCAAAAGGGTTGTAAAAATCACAACGCGACCACTGCATCCAGATGCGAATCAACAGCACCATCACATACAGTTCAATCAGTGTTTTGACCAGGAAAGTCAACGTCAGCATGGCGTTCCTCAATAATTATGGTGATTAACGAGCGGAGTAATCCCGCGCGCCGAAAATAGCGGTTCCAATGCGCACCATGGTGCTGCCTGCGGCAATCGCGGCGTCCATGTCATCGGTCATGCCCAGGGACAACGTATCAACCGTTGCATAGCGGTTTTTGAGCGATTCGAAAGCCGCTGCCATCTTCTGGCAAACCGCTAACTGATGCTCGTAATCAGGCTCAGGGGCAGGGATCGCCATTAAACCTCGTAATACCAAACCCGGTAATTCAGCGACACCAGCAGCAAGCGTTTCAAGCTCGCTCAGCGTAATACCAGACTTGCTTTGCTCATCACTGATGTTGATTTGAATCAGCACGTTAAGCGGTGGAAGCTCAACCGGGCGTTGTTCGCTTAAACGAGTAGCAATACGTAACCTGTCGACGGTGTGGCACCAGTCAAAATGTTCAGCCACCAGACGGCTTTTGTTCGACTGCAAAGGGCCAATAAAGTGCCATTCCAGTGTGGCTTCACTGTTATCGGCAAAGTAACGAATTTTATCCACGCCTTCCTGCACGTAGTTTTCACCGAATGCGCGTTGGCCGGCAGCAATCGCTTCTGCGAGAGCGCTTGCAGGCTTGGTTTTGCTTACTGCAAGCAAAGTAACTTCTTCTGGAGCACGGCCGCAGCGTTCAGTTGCCGCTAAGATTTTGTGCTGAACCTGTGCCAGATTGTGCGTTATCTCGTTCATAGGTTGGAAAGTGATATGGATATCGAAGAAATTGTGGCCCTTAGTGTAAAGCATAATGTCTCTGATCTACACCTGTGCGCGCAGCTTCCTGCTCGTTGGCGGCGGCAAGGACGGCTTGAACTACTGCCTGGCAGCGCGCCTGAACCACAAGCATTGCTTGATGACTGGCTGTCAAAAGCACAAAAGGAACAACTGGAAGAAAGCGGGCAAGTGGATTTCGCCGTGACTCTACATTCTGGAGTACGATTGCGGGCGAACGCTTTTCACCAGTTGCAAGGCAACTCACTTGCCTTGCGGTTATTGGCGTCGGACTGTCCCAAACTCGAGGCGCTAAACGTTCCACCGTTGATCCCCGAATTGTTGCAATCCCCAGACGGGCTAATTCTGGTGACTGGCGCGACAGGCAGCGGTAAATCCACCACGCTTGCGGCGATGGTTGAGCATCTCAACCATCAGCTAGATGGGCATATCCTGACACTGGAAGATCCTATTGAGTTCGTCCATCAATCAAAGCGCTGCCTGATTCAACAACGAGAACCTGGCACACATTGCCGCTCGTTTGCTGCAGCGTTACGTGCGGCATTGCGTGAAGATCCCGATGTGATTTTGTTGGGGGAATTACGCGATAGCGAAACCATACGCCTGGCGCTCACCGCTGCGGAAACAGGCCATCTGGTACTGGCAACATTGCATACTCGCGGAGCCGCACAAGCTGTAGAACGGCTGGTGGATGTCTTTCCTGCGGAAGAAAAAAACATGGTGCGCAGCCAATTAGCCGGCAGTTTAAAAGCGGTGCTGGCGCAGAAATTACAGCCTGATGCCCAAGGTGGAAGGGTGGCTTTGTTCGAGTTGTTGGTGAATACACCAGCCGTAGCGAGCCTTATCCGTGAAGGGAAAGCTCATCAGTTGCCCGGGCAGATTCAAACCGGGCAGCAATATGGCATGCAGAGTTTTTCGCACAGCCAAGCGCGGTTACGTGCGGAAGGTCGTATTGGTATTGCTCCCTCTCCTGGGGGAGAGGGCTGGGGTGAGGGATATTCCGATGATTAGAATTATTGCTTCTGTGTGTTTGTGTGTGTGTGATTTTCATCTCAGGGAAGGTCAATGGATTCTTCCAATTCAGGAGTAAAGCCTATGTTTTTTTCTGTTGGCGTGGAGATGCCTGCAAACGATAACGAAGCGTATGGCATGATTGTTCCTGCGTTATGCAATGATGATTTCGGCTGTATTTCAGCGGCAGATAATCAAGATGAAATTGCACTGATGGTACGCGAGGCGATTTTATCGATTGTTGATCTCATGGTTGAGCGTGGTATGGATATCACTCAGCTTAAAGATGCCGGGCCATTTGTTTATGCGGCAAATCCAGAATATGCGTACTGTAATCAGTGGCTGCTGGTGGATGTGGATTTGTCAGCTTTGGAGGGGAAGCAACAGCGAATCAATATTTCTCTGCCAGATGCACTTTTGGAGCGGATTGATAACCGTGTAAAACAGCCGTCATCTGGTTACAAGGATCGCAGCCATTTTCTGGCAGTCGCGGCAAGGCATGAGCTGATCGGTGCGTCTTCAGACATGCCTGATAGCAAAAAAGACTAAGGGTTATAGTCAAACCAGCTTTCAAGAATGATGACCGCAGAGGCTGAATCAATGCTGCCCTTGTTAAGCGCGCGGAAACCGCCGTGTTCAAACAAACCAGCACGGGCTTCAACGGTACTCAGGCGCTCATCTTGCAACGAAACTTTTACACCAAAACGGCCATGCAGGCGATTGGCAAACTTTCTTGCGCGGACAGTAAGCGGTTGCTCGGTGCCGTCCATATTCAGAGGTAAGCCAACAATCACTTCGTCGGGTTGCCACTCTTTAAGGATTTTCTCGATGACATTCCAGTCAGGGGTACCGTCTTGTGCTTTCAGTGCTGTTAAAGGCCGTGCCGTTCGGGTAATACGCTGACCGATGGCGACACCAATACTTTTGGTGCCGAAATCAAAGGATAACAGTGTTCCGCTGCTCATTAAGCGTGCCCCGCTTCACTAGGCATATTATGAATATCAATGCCGATTAATTTTGCTGCTTCACGCCAGCGTTCAGAAATAGGGGTGTGGAAAAGAATCGACGCGTCTGCTGGTGCTGTGAGCCAGGCGTTGTCTAAAATCTCTTGTTCCAGTTGCCCTTTTTCCCACGACGAGTAGCCGAGCGCGACAATAATATCGGCTGGCTGCTTTGCGGTGCCAATGGTTTCGAGTACATCACGGGATGTGGTGATCACTGTGTCATCTGAAATTCGGATGCTTGAAGCAAAACAGTCCGGTGGGGAGTGCAGAATAAAACCACGGTCTTCTGCCAGTGGGCCGCCAATAAACACCGGTTTATCAAGGCGAATGGCTGGGTCACGCGGCTCTGGATCGATTTTGAGTTTTTCCAGAACACCGTCAACCTGAAGATTTTCGAGAGGTTTATTGATGATTATCCCCATTGCGCCATCTTCGCTGTATTCACAGATATAAACGACTGCACGCTTAAACAGAGGGTCCTGGAGCGCCGGCATGGCAATTAGAAAGTGATGCTGTAAATTCATTGTCAGAGGTTCTGGTTCCGGTTGAAAAAGCGGCATTAGATGCGCGAGGAATAGTCAGTTTATCACTTTTGAACTGCACTGGACACTCGGCCCATCCTTGGGCCGGGGTGGTGCAGGCTATTTCGCCAGACGTACTTCGATAGCGTCGAACAGCATACCCGTGATCGATACAGGGAACTCGGCTTCGATTTCGCGGATGCAGGTTGGGCTGGTGACATTAATCTCAGTGAGGCGGTCACCGATGATATCCAGACCAACAAAAATCAATCCTTTGGCTTTCAATGTTGGGCCGACACGGCGGGCAATTTCCCAATCGCTTTCAGTCAATGGACGTGGTTCGCCACGACCGCCAGCCGCCAGGTTACCACGAGTCTCACCACCTTGCGGAATACGCGCCAGGCAATATGGAACAGGTTCACCATCAACAACCAGAACACGTTTGTCGCCATCAACAATGGCTGGCAGGTAGTTTTGCGCCATGCAGTAACGATTGCCCAGCTCTGTTAGTGTTTCAGCAATAACGCCAATGTTAGGGTCGCCTTCTTTGACGCGGAAAATCGACGTGCCGCCCATGCCATCTAACGGCTTGAGGATAATGTCGCCATGCTTTTGCCAGAATGTTTTCAACTGTGCTTTGTTGCGAGTGACAAGTGTTTCTGGGGTTAAATCAGCAAACCAGGCGGTGAACAACTTTTCGTTACAGTCGCGCAGGCTCTGCGGTTTGTTAACGATCAGCGTGCCTTGTTCTTCGGCGCGCTCAAGAATATAGGTAGCGTAGATAAACTCGGTATCAAACGGCGGGTCTTTGCGCATCAACACCACGTCGAGATCGGCAAGCTGAATATCTTGCTCGCTGCCAAATTCGTACCATTTATCGTAGTTCTGCTCGACAGTGACCAGACGGGTGCGCGCATGCGCTTCACCGTTGATCAAATACAGATCGGCCATTTCCATATAGTGGAGTTCGTAACCACGGCGCTGGGCTTCCAGCAGCATGGCAAAACTGGAGTCTTTCTTGATGTTAATGTTTGCGATGGGATCCATCACGATGCCAAGCTTGATCATTGTTTTCTCCGGTTTTAGCCCAGGTCGCCAAAACGCACTTGCAGTGCGGTAATCGCGGTGAGCGCGGTAGTCTCAGTACGCAGAACGCGAGGTCCCAACAGAATATCAGTAAATTGATGGCGCGAGGTCATGGCGATTTCGTCAGCAGTTAAACCGCCTTCCGGGCCAATCAGCAGGCGCACACGTTCAACAGGTTGCGGCAAGGTATTAATACTGGCGTTAGCGCGTGGATGCAGATTGAGCTTGAGACTTGCATCGTCCTCAGCACACCACGCTTCAAGATCCATCGCCGGGCGCACTTCCGGCACCACATTGCGTCCACACTGTTCACAGGCAGCAATGGCAATTTTCTGCCACTGCGAGAGCTTTTTATTCAGCCGCTCGGCATCCAGTTTTACGCCACAGCGTTCAGAAAACAAAGGGGTAATCACATTCACACCCAGCTCAACGGCCTTCTGAATGGTGAACTCCATTTTCTCGCCACGCGACATGACCTGACCAAGATGCAGATGCAGTGGGGATTCGCGGTTATCGATGGTGGCACTAAGCACTTTCACCCGCACACTTTTCTTATCTGCCTGAACGATTTCAGCATCAAAAACTTGATTGCTGCCATCGAACAACTGCAGTGCGTGGCCTGCATTCATGCGCAGTACACGGCCGACGTGGTTAGCCGCATCTTCACAAAGTGCCACGTCCTGGCCAACGGTGAGTAATTCAGGATGGTGAATGCGGGGTATACGCATGGTTTTTAATATCCAAAAGAGGTCGTGTTTTTCTCCCTCCCCCTGAGGGAGAGGGGACTAAACCGCTAGTGTAGGTTAGCTGTTTTGCGCCTGGCAAGCTCGTAGCACATAAGGGTTATGATTACCCTGAACTTTGGATATGCGCTCATCGCGCTCACATTCCCAGGCAGTGACCGGATATTGCTTGTTCCACGCCTCAAACAGCTGGGTTTGCTGGCGAGAAAGGTTGAGCTGATATTGGTCACGCATGTAGAAATAAGTACGAGCAATAGCACCACGCGCACGCGCAGGTGGCTCGGCAATCTTATCTTTGAAGTCGACTTTCATTTCACATTGCCCGTACTGACCTTCGCCGCCATTCCACTGGCTATACATGAAGTTGTTACGGTCAGCATTCACTTCGCCTACTGCGGGTTGCAGGTTGTGCATATCGCTTTCCATCTTGCGATATTCCGGATCTTTGGAGCAGTTTTTACGGCCGCCATCTTGCCAACACTGGCGCTGATGGCCGAACTGCCAGGCCGGTACGACATGCTCCCACTCTATGCGTGTTGCGCGGTTTTCATTCTTACGGACTTTGTAACCGCAGGACTCGAGATCGGGAACGCCCTTTTTCCCTTCCCAGCTGATTTTACATCCACAATAGAAGTCACCCGGCGCGTCGGCATTCACTTTGACGCCAGCGGCTTTAGCTTGAGAGAAGTTATTAATACCGGCACTGAGTGCGGAAAAAGAGGAGAGGGCTGCAACAACTGCAACAGCCAAAGAATATTTGCGAGACATTTCCAGAATCCTTACTAAAACGTGCTCGCACCCTAACTGATGGGTTATCAGGATTCAATAAGCTAAATCAGGAAACTTTCCGATTATTATTTTTAATTACAGGAGGTTGTAGCGTCTGCTTTTAACAGGTCGCCGCACTGAACGCAGCGGTATTCTGCTTCGCCACGCACCACACGGTTATGGCGTCGGACGGTAAGCTGATGTAACTGGCAGCGGCAGCGATAGGGGAAGGTGTTCTTACGCACGGATTGCACTTCAAACTTATGCGTGCGACGAGCGGGGACGCCAAGCACCGCTTCCATCATCCATTTCCACTCTTTGCCGTGTGGTGCTACGCGGCCAAAGTGTTTCCAGACCAACAGATGTGCCAGTTCATGCGGCACAACTTCATCAATGAAAGTTTGCTGATTTTCCATCAGCAATACCGGATTTAGACGAATTTCGTAGCTATCCATCCATGCGGTACCCGCAGCAGTGCCGCGCTGCTGATAGACCAGTTTCGGTTCAGGATAGTTTCGGCCCAACTGCTGATTGGCTTGTTGGAGTTTTTCTCGCAGGCAGCGCATAACGGCCTGTTGGAGTGCGATGGGGAGTCTTGGGGATTTCATAACGGCACAGATTAGTGCCAGGCGAAGCAGGGTGCAAGCCCCTCTCCATTGTGGAAAGGGGCGAGTGTGGTTTATTCGTGAGCGCCAATCTCACGTAAGCGGCGGCCTTTCATCAAGTTACGTTCGATGTGTTCCAGGGAAACGTGTTTGGTTTCTGGAATCAGCCACAGAGTGAGCACAATAAAGAACAGATTTAACGCCGCGTAGACCCAGAAGGTATTCGCGTTACCCAGAGTGTTAAGCATGGTCAGGAATGTTGCGCCGACGATCATGTTGGCAATCCAGTTGGTGGCGGTAGAGCAGGTGATACCAAAATCGCGGCCTTTCAGCGGTTGGATTTCAGAACACAGCACCCAAATCAGTGGACCCGCACTCATTGCAAAACCGACGATAAACATCAACAGCATTGCGATGGCGAAGTATTGCGCGCCCTGGGAGTGAATACCAATGTGCAGCATGGTACCCAGTATGCCCATGCCAACAGCCATCACCATGAAGCCCAGTACCAGCGTCGGTTTACGGCCCCAGCGGTCCACCAGACCGATCGCAATAAATGTCGCCAGTACGTTGATAAGCCCAACAATTACGGTGCCCCACATTTGTTGAGTGGTGTTGGTAAAGCCCGCTATTTCGAAGATTTTCGGCGCGTAATACATGATGACGTTCATACCGGTGAACTGCTGCATCACCTGAAGCAGAATGCCGAGGAACACCGCACGGCGGAAGTTGCTGTTGTCTTTAAACAGCGACCAACCGCTTTGTTTAACTTTCAGGCTTTCACGGATTTCTTCCAGTTCACGTTTGGCTTCGGCACTGGTATCACGCAGGCGCAACAGGACGCGCTCGGCATCGTGGAAACGACGTTTAGCAGCGAACCAGCGCGGGCTGTCTGGCAGGAAGAACACGCCAACCAGAAGAATCAGGGCTGGAATAGTAATGACGCCCAGCATCCAGCGCCATGAGCCGCTGTAGCTGAATGCGGTATCAGAAAGGTAAGCACCGAGAATCCCGATGGTAATCATCAGCTGGTACATCGAAATCATGCTGCCACGAATTTTTTCTGGCGCAATTTCAGACAGATAAAGCGGTGCGGTATAAGACGCAACACCGACTGCCAGCCCAAGCAACACGCGGGAAAGAATCAGGATTTCGGTATTCGGTGCAAACGCAGAACAGAGCGAACCTGCAACGAATAGCACTGCGCCAATCATCAGGCTGTATTTGCGCCCGATACGGAACGAGAGCCAGCCACTACCTACTGCACCGACTGCTGCACCAAACATCATCGAGCTGACAACCCACTCTTGTTGATGTGCGGTTATCTGGAAATCTTTCGCGATAAACGGCAACGCACCGGCAATAACGCCGATATCAAGGCCAAACAACAAACCTGCCAAGGCCGCAAGGAAACAGACGAAAAAGGTCATGCTTTTGTTCGAGCGCCCTTGTTTTTTTATGTCAGGCATAGTGCTCTCCAGTTGAATTATTTGGGGGTGTCTCGCTATTAAGGGTAGGGCAACGCTACGTGAAATTATGTGATGCAACTCACGTTAGTGTAATCGCTTACACTAATGTCAAGAAGTGTATGTATAAATTTATTATATAAAACATAGCATTAAATGCGGATAATAAAAGAGAAAATAAGTAATCCGGACTAGTCTGAACATTTATGTAAACAGTGCGTCAACATTAATCTGTCATGAGGATTAATCTTAATTAACTATCTTTTAACGCATATGTAATCGCTTTCACTGGGCGTTTGTTGGAGATGGCTGGGGGGCAGATGGGGGTTGTGGAAATAAAAAAGACCAGCAGAGCGCTGGCCTTTTAGATTGCTGACAAAGGTCACTAAACAGGTGTTGTAGGGTGGATAAGCGATAGCGCCATCCACCATTTTCGCCTGTTGTTGCAGATAAAAGTGTCGGATGACGCTGCGCTTATCCGACCTACGAAGAGGTTCGTC
>NZ_SNVY01000002.1:473561-499933 GCF_004361975.1 Buttiauxella sp. JUb87 | reverse complement strand
GGGATAAGCGATAGCGCCATCCACCATTTTCGCCTGTTGTTGCAGATAAAAGTGTCGGATGACGCTGCGCTTATCCGACCTACGAAGAGGTTCGTCATCGGTCTAAAAGACCAGCAGAGCGCTGGCCTTTTAGATTGCTGACAAAGGTCACTAAACAGGTGTTGTAGGGGGGATAAGCGATAGCGCCATCCACCATTTTCGCCTGTTGTTGCAGATAAAAGTGTCGGATGACGCTGCGCTTATCCGACCTACGAAGAGGTTCGTCATCGGTCTAAAAGACCAGCAGAGCGCTGGCCTTTTAGATTGCTGACAAAGGTCACTAAACAGGTGTTGTAGGGGGGATAGGCGATAGCGCCATCCACCATTTTCGCCTGTTGTTGCAGATAAAAGTGTCGTATGACGCTGCGCTTATCCGACCTACGAAGAGGTTTGTCATCGGTCTAAAAGACCAGCAGAGCGCTGGCCTTTTAGATTGCTGACAAAGGTCATTAAACAGGTGTTGTAGGGGGGATAAGCGAGAGCGCCATCCACCATTTTCGCCTGTTGTTGCAGATAAAAGTGTCGGATGACGCTGCGCTTATCCGACCTACGTAGAGGTTTGTCATCGGTCTTAAAGACCAGCAGAGCGCTGGCCTTTTAGGGTCATTAAACAGGTGTTGTAGGGGGGATAAGCGATAGCGCCATCCACCATTTTCGCCTGTTGTTGCAGATAAAAGTGTCGGAAGACGCTGCGCTTATCCGACCTACGAAGAGGTTTGTCATCGGTCTAAAAGACCAGCAGAGCGCTGGCCTTTAATGTCTGGAGCTCTGACGGATTTTACTTCAGGCCGGCAGCATCACGCAGCAATTCTGCTTTGTCGGTTTTTTCCCAAGGGAAATGCTCACGACCAAAGTGACCGTATGCGGCAGTTTCTTTGTAGATTGGGTGCAGCAGATCCAGCATCTGAATCAGGCCGTACGGACGCAGGTCGAAGAACTCGCGCACCAGCAGAGTCAGTTGTTCGGTAGAGATTTTCTCGGTACCGAAGGTTTCAACCATGATAGAAGTCGGTTCTGCCACGCCGATGGCGTAAGACACCTGGATTTCACAGCGGTCAGCCAGACCCGCAGCAACGATGTTTTTCGCCACATAACGTGCCGCGTACGCCGCAGAACGGTCAACTTTAGACGGATCTTTACCGGAGAACGCGCCGCCACCATGACGAGCCATACCGCCGTAGGTATCAACGATAATTTTACGACCGGTCAGACCGCAGTCACCCATTGGGCCACCGATAACAAAACGGCCTGTTGGGTTGATGTGATATTTGGTAGATGCATTCAACCATTCTGCTGGCAGAACTGGCTTGATGATCTCTTCCATCACCGCTTCTTGCAGCGTTTTCAGCTGTACATCTTCAGAGTGCTGGGTAGACAGAACCACGGCATCAATACCGACGATTTTACCGTCGTCGTACTGGAACGTGATTTGGCTTTTTGCATCCGGACGCAACCATGGCAGTGAGCCATTCTTACGAACTTCAGCCTGGCGTTGAACCAGAAGGTGCGCGTAAGTGATTGGCGCTGGCATCAGCACTTCGGTTTCGTTGGTTGCATAACCAAACATCAGGCCCTGGTCGCCCGCACCTTGTTCCAGTGGATCGGTACGGTCAACGCCCTGGTTGATGTCCGGGGACTGCTTACCAATCGCGCTT
The DNA here is from genome assembly GCF_004361975.1 of Buttiauxella sp. JUb87. Classification (NCBI taxonomy): domain Bacteria; kingdom Pseudomonadati; phylum Pseudomonadota; class Gammaproteobacteria; order Enterobacterales; family Enterobacteriaceae; genus Buttiauxella; species Buttiauxella sp. JUb87. The sequence goes on along the minus strand of NZ_SNVY01000002.1, from coordinate 498,239 downwards.
AACACGGCACAAGAATTGGCATCAAAGCCCATATCAGAATGCACGTAGCCGATGTCACGAATCGTTTGGCGAGTGATTTCTTCGATATCAACCCAGGCGCTGGTGGTGATTTCACCGCCAACCAGAACCATGCCGGTTTTAACGTAAGTCTCACAAGCTACGCGTGCTTTTGGATCCTGCTCGAGGATCGCATCGAGGACCGCATCAGAGATTTGGTCAGCGATTTTATCGGGATGCCCTTCTGATACAGACTCGGACGTAAAGAGGTGCTTGGCCATATTTTATTCACCCTAAGAGAATTAGGTTAGTGCAGACTGCCGCTAATTGGCGCTCGTATCAGTGCGATATACTGATATTCGGAGTTTTAGCCACAGGATTAATTTCAGGCAGTCTAACAGTTAATCGGTATAGATGGATTAACATCTGGACGGCTATTCTAGGTTATCCCTTAATCAGATTACCAGTGATTTTTCTACCCGCAAGTTTCTAAGCATAATCTTGGATGGCAATTTTTACTGACAGTGCCGCAAAGCAGGGATTTTTGTTTTGCAATTTTTGGCTGTTATCGGTATAAAGCGGCGCGCGCGGCTCATTCAACAAGCACACATTTCTACGTGTTGCCCACTTCCAGCCGGGTTGAGCAAATTTCTTAGCTTTGGCTTGTCGCATGCCCTAAATGGTATGTGTGGAGGTGTCAGGATTGAAAAACCGCTGTAATTCACAGAATCTGGCTCACCAGTCTGGTGTGCATTTGCCTCTCTCAATAAGCATCTCTTTGCTGCATTCCTGCCGATGTTATACCCATCTCGGCGCTTCTCAGGACTCTCGGGCCGGTTTTTAAACCCGTGAAATTCTGAACAAGGGCTCTCTTGTCATCGATAAGAGTATTCTCGTGGTTTCGCCGACTCGTTCTACGAAGCTCGGTTACGTGTTTTTACAATGATATGAAAAAGAAACCGGTCGCACAGTTTGTCTGTCAGCGTCTTATGCTGCCGATACGCGCTGTTAATGGGTTGTTATTGCGGGATACCCCTGCGATAGTAGTCAACTGTTTTGCACATTCGTTTAAATTTGAGGTTCGCCATGTCTGACAAAATCTCTTCTGTTTCGGGTTCGTCAGTGGGCGAGCAGGATGTACACCGCTCCATGCAGGAGGTTGCCATGAGCTCCCAGGAAGCCAGCAAAATGCTGCGTACTTACAATATTGCCTGGTGGGGCAATAACTATTACGACGTCAATGAGCTCGGTCATATCACCGTTTGCCCGGACCCGGATGTCCCGGAAGCGCGTGTTGATCTCGCTGAACTCGTAAAAGCCCGTGAAGCACAGGGGCAGCGTTTGCCTGCACTGTTCTGCTTCCCGCAGATTTTGCAGCACCGCCTGCGTTCTATTAATGCAGCGTTCAAACGTGCTCGCGAATCCTATGGTTATAACGGCAACTATTTCCTCGTTTACCCAATCAAGGTGAACCAGCACCGTCGCGTGATTGAATCACTGATTCATTCCGGCGAACCGCTGGGCCTGGAAGCAGGTTCTAAAGCAGAACTGATGGCTGTGCTGGCGCATGCGGGCATGACGCGTTCGGTCATTGTGTGTAACGGTTATAAAGACCGTGAATACATCCGCCTGGCGTTGATCGGCGAGAAGATGGGCCACAAGGTTTATCTGGTCATCGAGAAGATGTCTGAAATTCGCATTGTGCTGGAAGAAGCCGAGCGCCTGAATGTGGTACCGCGCCTTGGCGTGCGTGCGCGTCTGGCATCGCAAGGTTCGGGCAAATGGCAGTCTTCAGGCGGCGAGAAATCAAAATTTGGTCTGGCGGCGACGCAGGTTCTGCAACTGGTTGAAATGTTGCGTGAAGCCGGTCGTATCGACAGCCTGCAATTACTGCACTTCCACCTCGGTTCGCAAATGGCGAATATTCGCGATATCGCCACCGGCGTGCGTGAATCAGCGCGTTTCTATGTTGAGCTGCACAAGATGGGCGTTAACATCGAATGCTTCGATGTGGGCGGCGGTCTGGGCGTGGACTATGAAGGCACGCGTTCGCAGTCAGATTGTTCGGTCAACTATGGCCTGAACGAATATGCGAACAACATCATTTGGGCGATTGGCGACGCATGTGAAGAAAACGGCCTGCCGCACCCGACGGTTATCACCGAGTCTGGCCGTGCGGTGACCGCGCACCACACCGTGCTGGTGTCTAACATCATTGGTGTTGAGCGCAACGAATACACCACGCCAACAGCTCCGGCTGCAGACGCGTCCCGTGCACTGCAAAGCATGTGGGAAACCTGGGGCGAAATGCACGAGCCGAACAACCGTCGCTCGCTGCGTGAATGGCTGCACGATAGCCAGAACGATCTGCATGATATCCATACCGGCTACTCGGCGGGGAGTTTCTCTTTGCAGGAGCGTGCCTGGGCGGAGCAGCTTTATCTGAGCATGTGCCACGAAATTCAACGCCTGCTTGACCCTAGCAACCGCGCACACCGCCCGATCATCGACGAACTGCAAGAACGTATGGCGGATAAGATTTACGTCAACTTCTCGCTGTTCCAGTCCATGCCGGATGCGTGGGGTATCGATCAGCTGTTCCCGGTACTGCCGCTTGAAGGGCTGAATCAGATCCCAGAGCGTCGTGCGGTACTGCTGGATATCACCTGTGATTCCGACGGTGCTATCGATCACTACATCGATGGTGACGGTATTGCGACAACTATGCCGATGCCAGAATACGATGCGGAAAACCCGCCGTTGCTGGGCTTCTTTATGGTTGGGGCATACCAGGAAATCCTTGGCAACATGCACAACCTGTTTGGCGATACCGAAGCGGTTGACGTGTTCGTCTTCCCTGACGGCAGCGTAGAGGTGGAGCTTTCTGATGAAGGCGATACCGTTGCGGACATGCTGGAATACGTTCAGCTTGATCCAAAAACTCTGCTCAAGCATTTCCGTGATCAGGTCAAACAGACCGATCTGGATGCCGGTTTGCAGCAGCAGTTCCTCGAAGAGTTTGAGGCTGGGTTGTATGGCTATACTTATTTAGAAGACGAGTAAATTACTCGGCGTACTTCGAGTCGCAGGGGTGTTGGCCGCACTCACTTACCCAAGTCACTTACTTAAGTAAGCTCCCGGGGATAAGCTCCTTTGCCGCCTACCTGTAACGCGAATTACTAGAGTAATTAGTATACAAATAAGGTTACATTCGGCGATAATCCGCCAACAAGCAGTCTGAATGAATCCAGTCCCTTCCTCGTCGGGTTAACGACGCGGAAGGGACTTTTTTTTGCAAATAATTACCATCATCGTGAGGTCAAACCATGAGCACCTTAGGCCATCAGTACGACAATTCCCTGGTATCCAATGCCTTCGGTTTTTTACGTTTTCCACTGAACTTCATGCCGTATGACAGCGATGCCGATTGGGTGATCACTGGCGTTCCTTTTGATGCGGCAACCTCTGGCCGTGCAGGCGGGCGTCATGGCCCTGCGGCTATTCGTCAGGTTTCTACCAACCTGGCGTGGGAAGGTAACCGCTTCCCGTGGAATTTCGACATGCGTGAGCGTCTGAACGTTGTTGACTGTGGCGACCTGGTTTATGCCTTCGGTGATGCGCGTGATATGAGCGAACGCCTGCAAGCTCACGCAGAAAAACTGCTGGCTGCCGGTAAACGTATGCTCTCTTTCGGTGGCGACCACTTCGTGACTCTGCCGCTGTTGCGCGCTCACGCTAAGCACTTTGGTAAAATGGCGCTGGTGCATTTCGATGCGCACACTGACACCTATGCGAACGGTTGCGAGTTCGACCACGGCACCATGTTCTACACCGCGCCAAAAGAAGGTCTGATCGACCCGAATCATTCTGTGCAGATTGGTATTCGTACCGAGTTCGACAAAGATAATGGCTTTACCGTGCTGGATGCAGGCCAGGTGAACGACCGTACTGTTGACGATGTGCTGGCGCAGGTGAAGCAAATTGTTGGCGATATGCCAGTTTATCTGACCTTTGATATCGACTGCATCGATCCTGCTTTCGCACCAGGCACCGGTACGCCGGTTATCGGTGGTCTGACTACCGATCGCGCGCTGAAACTGGTTCGTGGTTTGAAAGATTTGAACATCGTTGGTATGGACGTTGTAGAAGTGGCTCCGGCTTACGACCAGTCTGAAATTACTGCTTTGGCGGGCGCGACGTTGGCGCTGGAGATGTTGTATATCCAGGCGGCTAAGAAAGGCGAGTAATCAGGCTATTTTACTTGCCATTTTGAACCCGGGCAGTACTCGCCATCCTCACGTACTTTGTGTACGCTCCGGTGGCTGCGCGCTGCCCGAGTCCAAACTGCCTGCGACAATTACGCCTGAGGCAGTCATTTGAAAATTACTTCAGCCCATCTGCCGCCATACGGTCGCGAATATGTTGCGCACGTTCGGCTGAAGCCGGGTGGTCGTCAAGCATCGAGCTTTGGCGGCCTTCTTCTTGCTTCGCTAGCTTCTCAAAACTGGTTGCCAGGCCAATTGGGTTGATGCCACGTTTTCTCAACAAATCATACGAATAGTCATCTGCTTCGGATTCCTGACGCTGGGAGAACTGTGCATTTACCAGTTTCTCACCCAAATCGCCAAGCTGTGACTGTGACAAACTGCCAATCATTCCGCCCGCAGAGGCCGCTGCAACACGAGCTGCGTTAGTCCCCAGCGCCACCTGCATCCCTTTCTTCACATGGCCGAGCGCCACGTGGCCCATTTCGTGGCCGATAACCGCTTCGACTTCGTTATCGTTCATCATGTCCATCAGGCCGCTGTACACGCGGATACAGCCGTTGGCCATCGCAAAGGCGTTCACGTCTTTGGTGACGTAAACCTTGTAGTTCACCGGCATGCCGTTGATGTTATCGCCCAATGCCGCAGCGATTTTGTTCAGGCGTTGCGCATACTCGCTACTGGCCGGTGCGATAGACGCTTTGCTGTCCAGTTCGGCACAGGATTTGTCGCTCAGCTCTTTGACCTGAGCATCACTTAATGTGTACGCCTGAAAGACTTCAGCACCGGAAGCCAGCAGGCCGTTGGAATCCATATTCTGGCAACCACTCACCAGGACTGCAACGCTCAGGCTCAGTAAAATTGGGCGCATCTTCATGCCAATATCCTTAATAAATGACAACTACTCTGGGGGATCGAGCCACATATCGCTGGCTGGTGGCTTGAGTATAAAGAAGTTAACGCATGCTGCGCATCAACATGCGCAACATGCGAGCAGCTTCCAGAGATTTCTTAACCGGACAAAAGGATGCTCCATGTACATGGCACACGGCTTGCGGTACATTGATGGCAATTTTTTGGGCGTAGCCCATAACGCATAGTAGTCAAGGCCTGACCTTCAACCATCCGATCTGGAGTCAAAATGTCCTCTCGTAAAGAGCTTGCCAATGCTATTCGTGCACTCAGCATGGACGCAGTACAAAAAGCCAAATCCGGTCACCCGGGTGCCCCTATGGGTATGGCCGACATTGCCGAAGTCCTGTGGCGCGATTTCCTGAACCATAACCCGCAGAACCCTGCATGGGCTGACCGTGACCGCTTCGTGCTGTCTAACGGCCATGGTTCAATGCTGATTTACAGCTTGCTGCACCTCACAGGTTATGACCTGCCGATTGAAGAACTGAAAAACTTCCGTCAGCTGCATTCCAAAACTCCGGGTCACCCGGAAGTGGGTTACACCGCAGGCGTAGAAACCACCACGGGTCCACTGGGTCAGGGTGTGGCAAACGCAGTCGGTATGGCCATTGCTGAACGCACCATGGCAGCACAGTTCAACCGCCCTGGTCACGATATCGTTGACCACTTCACCTACACCTTTATGGGTGATGGCTGCATGATGGAAGGCATTTCCCACGAAGTTTGCTCGCTGGCGGGTACGCTGGGTCTGGGTAAACTGGTTGCCTTCTATGATGACAACGGTATCTCTATCGACGGCCACGTTGAAGGCTGGTTCACTGACGATACAGCGAAACGCTTTGAAGCCTACGGCTGGCACGTTGTGCGCGGCGTTGACGGCCACGATGCAGACGCTATCAAACGCGCTGTTGAAGAAGCCAAAGCGGTTACCGACAAACCTTCACTGCTGATGTGCAAAACCATCATCGGTTTCGGTTCGCCAAACAAAGCCGGTACCCACGATTCCCACGGCGCACCTTTGGGTGACGCAGAAATCGCACTGACCCGTGAAGCACTGGGCTGGAAACACGCGCCATTCGAAATCCCGCAAGACATTTATGCTCAGTGGGATGCTCGCGAAGCAGGCCAGGCGAAAGAAGCGGCATGGAACGAGAAGTTCGCTGCCTACGCTCGCGCCTTCCCGCAAGAAGCCGCAGAATTTATCCGTCGTATGAAAGGCGACATGCCTGCTGATTTCGCAGCTAAAGCGCAAGAGTTCATCAAGAACCTGCAAGCTAACCCTGCGAAAATCGCCAGCCGTAAAGCGTCCCAGAACACCATCGAAGCATTCGGTCACTTGTTGCCTGAATTCCTTGGCGGCTCTGCTGACCTTGCACCGTCTAACCTGACTATCTGGTCTGGTTCCAAAGCCATCAACGAAGACCTAGCCGGTAACTACATCCATTACGGTGTACGTGAATTCGGTATGACGGCGATTGCCAACGGTATCGCGCTGCACGGTGGTTTCCTGCCGTACACCTCTACCTTCCTGATGTTTGTTGAATATGCCCGTAACGCGGTGCGTATGGCAGCACTGATGAAGCAACGCCAGGTGATGGTCTACACCCATGACTCAATCGGTCTGGGTGAAGATGGCCCGACTCACCAGCCAGTGGAGCAGCTTGCTGCCCTGCGTGTGACGCCGAACATGAGCACATGGCGTCCATGTGACCAGGTTGAGTCTGCGGTGGCGTGGAAATACGCTGTAGAACGTCACGACGGCCCGACCGCGCTGATCTTCTCCCGTCAGAACCTGGCACAGCAAGATCGTACTGAACAGCAACTGGCGGATATCGCCCGTGGCGCATACGTTCTGAAAGACTGCGCAGGCACGCCTGAGCTTATCCTGATTGCCACCGGTTCTGAAGTTGAACTGGCGGTTGCAGCCTGGGATCAACTGACTGCTGAAGGCATTAAAGCGCGCGTGGTTTCCATGCCGTCTACCGATGCATTCGACAAACAGGACCCTGCTTACCGTGAAGCGGTACTGCCGAAAGCGGTTGCTGCGCGTGTTGCTATCGAAGCCAGCATCGCTGACTACTGGTACAAATACGTTGGCCTGAACGGTGCGGTTGTGGGTATGACCACCTTTGGTGAGTCTGCTCCAGCTGAACTGCTGTTCGAAGAGTTTGGTTTCACTGTTGCAAACGTAGTGAAACAGGCTAAAGCAGTTCTGTAATCGCTTCATGCTAGTTAAGCGGGTCGCTCAGGCGACCCGTTTTTTATGGTTATCCTCAATAAAACGGGTTGTCTTATATCTCAAAAGTATAATCAATCAAGTATCAAATCGTGATCTTCATAGCATAATCGTAAATAACACAAAACATGAATTTGTGATCAGGTTAAAATTATTTCTATTGACATGTTTATATTTGATTTTTTTGTATTTTTAATTCTTTGAATTTATTGATTAAAATTTTTCTCACTCAATAAATAACATTTCCCCGCCCTCATTTGATTTATTTTCCACGCCGTCATACTTTAATTGAAAATAAAAACACCCTACAAAATGAGGAAGACAGTATGCGGTTAATAGATTATTTCCCTGATGCTGCCATATCTATAAAAAACTCTGCCGATGACTGGCAACAGGCAATAGATTATTCAATGGAAGTGCTATTGCAAAAAGGCTATGTCACCGCTTCATACATTGATGCAATTAAAAAGACCACCCAGGAAACTGGCCCATATTATATTCTGGCTCCTTTTGTTGCGATGCCTCATGCCAGGCCAGAATGCGGCGCAATTAAAACAGGTTTATCTCTTACGCTATTAAAAAACACCGTGGGTTTTGGCGATAACCACGAACCGGTGAAATTATTAATCGGGTTGTCAGCGGCTGATTCAGATGAGCATATCGGTGCTATTCAGGCATTAAGCGAAATGTTCTGTGAAGAATCAACAATTGAAGCTTTGCTGAATGCGAATACCGATCAGCAACTCAAGGATATTATCACTCAAGAGTAATCATTCTCTCGTCAGGATAAATATGAAAAATAAATCAGCTCGTGCCAAAGTCCAGGCTTTCGGCGGATTTCTTACAGCTATGGTTATCCCCAATATCGGCGCATTTATCGCGTGGGGTTTTATTACCGCGTTATTTATTCCAACCGGCTGGATGCCTAATGAACATTTCGCCAAAATAGTCGGCCCAATGATCACCTATTTGCTACCGGTGATGATTGGCTCAACCGGTGGCCATTTAATTGGTGGGAAACGCGGTGCGGTGATGGGCGGAATTGGTACCATCGGCGTGATAGTCGGTGCCGATATTCCGATGTTCATCGGTGCGATGATCATGGGGCCACTCGGTGGCTGGGTGATTAAAGTTATCGACCGCACGCTGGAGAAGCGTATTCCGCCAGGCTTTGAGATGGTGATTAATAACTTCTCATTGGGTATTGCCGGGATGCTGCTTTGCCTGTTTGCCTTTGAAATTATTGGCCCTGCGGTGTTAGTGGCGAACAATTTCGTGAAAGAGTGCATTGAAGCGTTGGTCAGCACCGGTTATTTACCGCTGTTGTCGCTGATTAACGAACCCGCGAAGATCCTGTTCCTGAACAATGCAATCGATCAGGGTGTTTACTACCCATTAGGCATGCAGCAAGCGTCTGACACCGGGAAATCTATCTTCTTTATGGTGGCGTCGAATCCAGGCCCTGGGCTCGGTTTGCTGCTTGGTTTTGCAGTGTTTGGCAAAGGAATGGCAAAAAAATCCGCACCAGGTGCGATGATCATTCACTTCCTGGGCGGTATTCACGAACTCTACTTCCCGTATGTTTTAATGAAGCCGTTGACGCTGATTGCCATGATTGCGGGCGGGATGTCCGGAATTTATACCTTTAATCTGTTGGGTGGCGGCCTGGTTGCAGGGCCAAGTCCGGGTTCCATCTTTGCTTATCTCGCCCTCACGCCGCGTGGTGCATTCTTTGCCACCATTGCCGGTGTCACCGTGGCGACAGCCGTTTCATTTGTGATTACCGCATTCATTCTGAAACTGGATCGCAGCAAAGAAGTCGAGAAAGAGGACAACTTTGATGAGACAGCCAGCGCCATGAAAGCGATGAAACAGGAAGGGGCGTGGAGTACCGGTCCGGTGAAATTGGTCGCGTTTGTTTGCGATGCGGGCATGGGCTCAAGCGCTATGGGAGCCACCACGTTTCGTAAGCGTCTGCAAAAACAGGGCATAGAAACAGAAGTTAAACACTACGCCATAGAAAACGTACCTGAACACGCAGAGATAATCGTCACGCATGCCAGCCTGGAAGGGCGCGTCAAACTGGTGACTAACAAACCGCTGATCCTGATTAATAACTATATTGGCGACCCGAAACTCGATGCGTTATTTAATGAATTAACCGCTAAGGCTTAATAATAAGGATTCTTATGAAAACTAAAGTTGCAGCCATTTATGGCAAGCGGGACGTCCGTATCCGTGAGTTTGAATTACCGGCAATCACTGATGATGAGTTATTAGTGAGCGTTATTTCAGATAGCGTGTGTTTATCAACATGGAAAGCGGCGCTACTGGCGAGTGACCATAAACGTGTACCAGATGATTTAAATAACCACCCAGTAATTACCGGGCATGAATGCGCCGGAGTCATTGTCGAAGTCGGGAATAATCTTCTCGGCCAATATAAGAAAGGCCAGCGTTATGTATTGCAACCGGCAATGGGTTTGCCGAGTGGATATTCAGCCGGTTATAGCTATGAATACTTTGGTGGCAATGCCACGTATATGATTATCCCAAAACAGGCTATCGATCTGGGCTGTGTTTTACCTTATAGAGGATCATATTTTGCAGCCGCCTCTTTAGCGGAGCCAATGTGCTGCATTATTGGTGCCTATAAAGCTAACTATCACACTACGCAATATGTTTACGAACATCGCATGGGAATTAAACCCGGCGGCAACCTGGCATTATTAGCCTGTGCCGGGCCGATGGGCATCGGTGCCATTGATTATGCAATTAACGGCAATATCAAACCGGGCAAAGTGGTGGTGGTTGATATCGATGAAGCCAGACTGGCACAGGCACAAAAACTCTTGCCTGTAGAGCTGGCGGCCAAAAACGGTATCGAGCTGGTGTATGTGAACAGCAAAGAACTGGATAACCCTGCGGCGGCGTTACGTGAGATGACCGGTGGTACGGGCTTTGATGACGTCTTCGTTTATGCCGCCGTACCTGCGGTGATTGAGCTGGGTGATGACCTGCTCGCTGACGACGGCTGCCTGAATTTCTTCGCCGGACCAACGGATAAAAACTTCAAGGTGCCGTTTAATTTCTACAACGTGCATTACGGCAGCACGCATATTGTTGGCACATCTGGCGGCTCCGCCGATGACATGATTGAAGCCATTGAACTTGCTGCCAGCGGGCGATTACAGCCTTCGTTTATGGTTACGCATGTGGGTGGCCTGGATGCGGTTCCTGAAACCGTGCTGAATCTGCCGGATATCCCGGGCGGTAAAAAGCTGATTTACAACGGTGTCACCATGCCGCTGACGGCAATCACTGAATTCGCCAGCCTGGGTGAAACCGATCCATTATTTAAACGCCTTGCCGAACTGGTGGCTGAAACACACGGCGTCTGGAACGAAGCGGCGGAAAAGCATCTGTTAGCCCATTTTGGCGTTGATATCGGTGTGGAGGCCTAACCATGAAAACGCTGGCTTATCCATTTTTCCGCACCACGGAACGGGCGGCGCTTGCAGCCTGGCCATTGATCGGCTGCGGCGATAAGAATCAGATTGATGGCGTGGCTGTGCAGGCAATGCGTGATGCACTTAATCAAATTGATATGCAGGGGCGGATTGTCATTGGCGAAGGGGAGATTGACCACGCGCCGATGCTGTATATCGGCGAGATGTTAGGAAAGGGCGATTCCCGGCAAATCGATATCGCCGTTGACCCCATCGAAGGCACGCGCATGGTGGCGATGGGGCAAAACAATGCGCTGGCGGTGATGGCCTGCGCACCGGTTGGTACCTTGCTGCATGCCCCCGATATGTATATGAAGAAAATCGTGGTGGGCAAGAAAGCCAAAGGGGTGATTAGCCTTGCGGCAACGCTCGCAGATAACCTAAAAAATATTGCCAACGCGCTCGGCAAACCGCTGGAGCGTTTGCGGATGGTGACCCTCGATAAACCCCGCCACCAGGCAATAATTGCCGAAGCTACAAGCCTGGGCGTGAAAGTGATTGCATTACCGGATGGTGACGTGGCTGCAAGCGTGATGACTTGCTTGCTGGATAATCAATACGACGTGATGTACAGCATTGGCGGCGCACCAGAGGGCGTAATTTCTGCCTGTGCGGTGAAAGCATTAGGTGGCGAAATGCAGGTGGAATTAATGGATTTCTGCCAGGCAAAAGGGGAGACGCCTGAACATCGCCAAATTGCTGATTCTGAGCAACGCCGCTGCCGTGAAATGGGCGTCGAAATCAATCGTATTTACAGCCTTGATGAAATCGTCAAAAGCGACGAGGTATTATTTTCCGCAACCGGCGTAACCGGCGGGGATATTTTGCAGGGAGTGCGCGAAGAAGGTGATGTTGTACGCACTCAAACGCTCTTGATTAATGGTATAGAGCGCACCTGTAATATTATAGACTCTTTACATCACCTCTAATGTACTGAGCTATTAATGACCACCTTGAACGAAGATGAAGTACTTGAACAACTGGAAGCGCAAAGTGATTTGGCCTCATTTATGAGCGTCGCGCACGATATTTTGCTTTCCGGCATCAGGCAATTTCTACCTTCGTTATTTGTTGATAATGATGAAGAGATCGTTGAGTACGCGGTTAAGCCTTTGCTTGCCAGAAGTGGGCCGCTGGATGATATCGACGTTGCGCTGCGCCTGATTTACGCGCTGGGGAAAATGGATAAATGGCTGTATGCCGATATTACCTGTTTTTCCCAGTTCTGTGATTTTGTGCAACACAGCAAAGTGGCAATTCAGTTTCATGATGACCTCACTTACGATTTTATTGCGAACCTCAATTCGATTACCCAAAACGCGACATTGTTTAATGCAATAAAAAGCATGAAGTATTCGGATTTCTCAATCTATTCCGAAGCGCGTTATGGCGGCTTAGTGAAAACGGCGTTATCTCTGGCGGTGACTTCATTATTGAAGGAGCTAGTCTGGTGAAAGTCACATTAATTATTAATGGATTAGAGACACAAGCCTGTTTTAAAGAACAAGAAGTCGAAGCGTTACATAAGCCTTTATTAAAGCAACTCGCCGCAAAGCAAAAGCAATTACAGCGTCGGCTGGTGGTATTTTTGGCGGCTCCACCCGGCACCGGTAAGTCAACGCTGGTGGCGTTTTGGGAATATTTGTCTTCGCTCGATCCGGCATTACCTGCGATACAGGCTTTACCGATGGATGGCTTCCATCACTACAACGAATATCTGCTTGCGAACAATCTCAAGCAACATAAAGGCGCACCGCAAACGTTTAATATTCAGAAGCTAACTGGTGCATTGCAGGATCTGCAAAAGCCTGGCAGTCGCTGGCCGCAGTACGATCGTAATCTGCACGATCCGCTGGAAAATGCGATTACCGTTGAAGCGCCCATTGTGGTGGTTGAAGGCAATTGGCTGCTGCTCAATCAGCCAGAGTGGCAGGCATTGCGCCCCCTTTGCGATTTTTCTGTGTTTATCGCTGCTCCTGCGGAATTGCTTTCCGAACGATTGATTAGCCGAAAAATACGTGGCGGCTTGAGCCGTGAGCAGGCGGAGGAATTTTTCCACGCCACTGATGGGCCGAATGTTTTACGTGTGCTCGAAGGAAGCCTGTCTGCCGATATGCAGTTAGTTATGGATGAGCAGGGTGGCTATCATCTCAATTGATACCGGCAGGGTCGTGTAAACGACTCTGTGGTATTTCCATTATTCCTGTGGATAGCTGGTTGTTATTCATTCAACGTGGGTTTCTCGTTGCATTTATTCCATCAAATTTGTGACGTATGTCAGAAGATCGGTTGCCTGTCATGGGGTAACGTTCCATTTATTCCCCGTATCGCTTAACATGGCTGAAGCGTTTCAGTCGAATAAATGTTCGACAATTAAGCAAACAATTGCAGTTTCGAGAGTGCGAGGATTCCCCTCAGACGATTGCTGGATTACTCTGTCAGCCACTTAGTCTCAGGGATTCTGGCAGGAGAGATATGACCGTTCGCATAGCAATTAATGGCTTCGGTCGCATTGGGCGCAACGTGGTACGTGCATTGTACGAATCCGGTCGCCGTGCGGAAATTACCGTCGTAGCAATCAATGAACTGGCTGATGCTGCGGGCATGGCGCATCTGTTGAAGTATGACACTAGCCATGGTCGTTTCGCCTGGGACGTTCGTCAGGAACGCAACCAGTTATGGGTAGGTGATGACACCGTCCGTATTCTGCACGAACCGGATATTGCTGATTTACCGTGGCGTGAACTGGGCGTGGATGTGGTGCTGGATTGTACCGGTGTGTTTGGCTCCCGTGCAGACGGTGAAGCGCATCTGGCTGCCGGTGCCAAAAAAGTCCTCTTCTCTCATCCCGGCGGTAACGACCTCGACGCCACCGTGGTTTACGGTGTGAATCATGAAAGTGTGGTTGCTGAACATCGCATTGTTTCGAATGCTTCCTGCACCACAAACTGCATTATTCCTATTATCAAATTGCTTGATGATGCGTACGGTATTGAATGGGGCACAGTGACCACCATCCATTCCGCGATGCACGATCAACAAGTTATCGACGCCTATCATCCAGACTTGCGCCGCACACGTGCCGCCAGCCAGTCTATTATTCCTGTTGATACGCGTCTTGCTGCTGGTATCACACGTATTTTCCCGCAATTTAACGATCGTTTCGAGGCGATTGCGGTACGTGTTCCGACCATTAACGTCACGGCGATCGATTTAAGCGTGACGGTGAAAAAAGCAGTCAATGCTAATGAAGTCAATAGGTTGCTGCAAAAAGAAGCACGTGATTCATTTCATGGTATAGTTGACTATACGGAATTACCGTTGGTCTCGACTGATTTTAACCATGATCCGCACAGTGCCATTGTTGATGGCACACAAACGCGGGTCAGTGGGCAACATCTGATTAAAACTTTAGTCTGGTGTGATAACGAATGGGGCTTTGCTAACCGAATGCTCGACACGACGTTAGTCATGGCCGCAAGTGGTTTCAGGTAAGGCGCATAAAGCGTCCGCAAAACTTTAAGAATCAACGAGAGGATTCACCATGTCTGTAATTAAGATGACCGATCTGGATCTGGCTGGAAAACGTGTTCTGATCCGTGCAGATTTGAACGTACCAGTTAAAGAAGGGAAAGTGACATCTGACGCACGTATCCGTGCATCACTGCCAACTATCGAATTAGCCCTGAAACAAGGCGCTAAAGTGATGGTAACTTCTCACCTGGGTCGTCCGACTGAAGGCGAGTACAACGAAGAATTCTCTCTGCTGCCGGTTGTTAACTACCTGAAAGACAAATTGTCTGCTCCGGTTCGCCTGGCTAAAGATTACCTCGATGGCGTTGAAGTTGCTGCGGGTGAACTGGTTGTTCTGGAAAACGTTCGCTTTAACAAAGGCGAAAAGAAAGACGACGAAACCCTGTCTAAAAAATACGCTGCACTGTGCGACGTATTCGTCATGGACGCTTTCGGTACTGCACACCGTGCACAGGCTTCTACCCACGGCGTTGGCAAATTCGCAGATATCGCTTGTGCTGGCCCGCTGCTGGCTGAAGAGCTGAGCGCACTGGGTAAAGCATTGAAAGAACCTGCTCGCCCAATGGTGGCTATCGTTGGCGGTTCTAAAGTTTCTACCAAGCTGACCGTTCTGGATTCCCTGTCCAAAATTGCTGACCAGCTGATTGTTGGTGGTGGCATCGCGAACACTTTCGTTGCTGCTCAAGGCCACAACGTCGGTAAATCCCTGTACGAAGCAGACCTGGTTGACGAAGCTAAACGCCTGCTGACTATTTGTGACATCCCAGTTCCTGCTGATGTTCGCGTAGCGACTGAGTTCTCTGAGACTGCTACGGCAACTCTGAAATCTGTCAACGACGTGAAATCTGACGAGCAGATTCTGGATATCGGTGATGCTTCTGCGCAGCAACTGGCTGAAATCCTGAAGAATGCAAAAACCATTCTGTGGAACGGCCCGGTTGGCGTGTTCGAATTCCCGAACTTCCGTAAAGGTACTGAAATCGTTGCCAATGCAATCGCAGACAGCGAAGCGTTCTCTATTGCAGGCGGCGGTGACACCCTGGCAGCTATCGACCTGTTCGGTATTGCAGACAAAATCTCCTACATCTCCACTGGTGGCGGCGCTTTCCTCGAATTCGTGGAAGGCAAAGTTCTGCCAGCAGTAGCTATGCTCGAAGAGCGCGCTAAGAAGTAATGATGATGGGCAGGGTCTCCTGCCCGTTTAATTTTTGCCGCCGCTAAGTCTTAGGTGGCACAAACGTTTTTTCTAACGGCCGACGATACAGGACAACCAAACATGTCTAAGATTTTTGATTTCGTAAAACCAGGTGTTATCACCGGTGATGACGTACAGAAAGTTTTCCAGGTAGCAAAAGAAAACAATTTTGCTCTGCCAGCAGTTAACTGCGTAGGCACTGACTCTATCAACGCCGTTATCGAAACTGCTGCAAAAGTTAAAGCACCAGTTATCGTTCAGTTCTCCAACGGTGGCGCAGCGTTCATGGCGGGTAAAGGCCTGAAAGCTGAAGGCCAACAAGCTGCAATCCTCGGTGGTATCTCTGGTGCGCACCATGTGCATCTGATGGCTGAACATTACGGTGTTCCAGTTATCCTGCACACTGACCACTGCGCTAAGAAACTGCTGCCATGGTTAGACGGCCTGTTGGACGCTGGCGAAAAACACTTCGCAGCAACTGGCAAACCACTGTTCTCTTCTCACATGATTGACCTGTCAGAAGAGTCCCTGGAAGAGAACATCGAAATCTGTTCTAAGTATCTGGAGCGTATGTCTAAAATCGGCATGACTCTGGAAATCGAACTGGGTTGCACCGGTGGCGAAGAAGATGGCGTAGATAACAGCCATATGGACGCATCTTCTCTGTACACTCAGCCAGAAGACGTTGATTACGCTTACGAAAAACTGAATGCTATTAGCCCACGCTTCACTATCGCGGCTTCTTTCGGTAACGTTCACGGCGTTTACAAACCAGGTAACGTGGTTCTGACCCCAACTATCCTGCGCGATTCTCAGGACTATGTTTCTAAGAAACATAATCTGCCGCACAACAGCCTGAACTTCGTATTCCACGGTGGTTCTGGTTCTTCTGCTCAAGAAATCAAAGACTCCGTAAGCTACGGCGTAGTGAAAATGAACATCGATACCGATACCCAGTGGGCAACATGGGAAGGTATCCTGAACTACTACAAAGCGAACGAAGCTTACCTGCAAGGCCAGTTGGGCAACCCGAAAGGCGAAGACCAACCGAACAAGAAATACTACGATCCACGTGTATGGCTGCGTTCTGCTCAGACTTCTATGATCACCCGTCTGGAGCAAGCATTCAAAGAACTGAACGCGATCGACGTTCTGTAATTTGAAGTAGTCAATGCTTGAATCAAGCCCGCCTCGTGCGGGCTTTTTTTATCACGATGAGAGCGCAATCGCTTTTATCTCAATATTTATTATTGAAATATCGATCCATATTCACTTTTATTAATTTTTATATAAAAAATCTTACTTAAATACACATTCAAATATTATTAGAGTTTTCATTAATTAAATTTTAAAAATAACAAAATTAGTTTAATATCGTGAAGTCCACTTAAGATAAATCTTCTCTTGCCATAATAAAAAACAGCATAAACAGCGGCTTATTTAAGCTTATATGTTTAAATTATCTCCATAACTTTATTTTATCAGGGTATATAAGGTTGATATTCATCATGTTAAGGGCAGATTGCCATTCTGTAACTCATTGTTTTTAATTGATATTTTTTATTTGACTGCTTTGTATGCAATTGATGGTCGAGTATTTGTGAGTCAAGCCACATAACATCGGTATCACTATTCGTTATGATCTGCGGCATGGAAATTAATTAGGCGCAGAACTTCATGGACAATAATACATTACCTAAAACACAACAGTTGCTTGTCTTTCAGGAAGTGGTGAGGAGTGGTTCATTTGGTTCTGCTGCAAAACAACTTAGTCTGACTCAGCCTGCGGTCAGCAAAATTATTAGTGATATGGAAGCCTATTTTGGCTTAGAACTTATCATCAGAAAAAATACCGGTGTAAAATTAACCGAAGCAGGCAAAGTTCTACTGACTTACTCAGAGTCCATCACACGTGAGTTGAGAAATCTGTGTAGTGAAATGAATCAAATGGTCGGCAACGGTGTGGTCGATGTTTCATTCGGTTACCCCTCTCTGATTGGTTTTACTTTTTTGCCAGGGATGATGAAAGAGTTTAAAGAAGTTTTCCCACAGGCTCAGGTTTCGATGTTCGAAGCTCAACTGTCCTCTTTCTTACCTGCAATCCGCGATGGTCGTCTGGATTTTGCGATTGGTACATTGAGCGACGAGATGTTGTTACAGGATCTGCATATCGAACCATTGTTTGAGTCAGAGTTCATTCTGGTAGCGAACCGAACCCGGAAGATTCAAGGGACAACAACGCTTAGCGATCTGACGCAAGAACAATGGGTGTTGCCGCAAACGGAAATGGGATATTACAGTGAACTTCTCACCACGCTGCAAAAAAATAATATTAAGAGTGAAAACATCGTTAAAACAGACTCAGTCGTCACGATTTATAATCTCGTATTGAATGCTGATTTCCTGACGGTCATTCCACGAGATATGATTTCTCCATTTGGCTCCAACTCATTTATTAAAATCCCTGTGGAAGATAAATTACCCATCGCTCGTTATGCCGCCGTATGGTCTAAAAATTATCGAATTACTCAATCGGCAGCAACATTAGTTGAGCTTGCGAAAAAACATTCATTACGTACCCAGTTTCAATTTAATCAATTAACTGAAGTAGCTTAATTAAACTCAGTAATTGAACTGAATTCTATAAACAATTCCCAGTGATAATTTGATTATATTATCACCACCTATATTTTTGTTTTTAAAATGTTGAGGTCAACATGCATATCGACTATGAACTTCCTGTCACTATTATTGATGTACTAGAAGCAAAAAAAAGACTTGCTGGTTATATCTATAAAACAGGAATGCCACGCTCAAATTATCTTAGCGAATGCTGCAAGGGCGAAATATTTTTAAAGTTTGAAAATATGCAGCGTACCGGTTCATTTAAAATACGCGGTGCCTTTAATAAGCTGAGTTCTTTAACCGAAGAAGAAAAAAGCAAAGGAGTAGTAGCGTGTTCTGCAGGTAACCACGCGCAGGGTGTTTCACTATCTTGTGCCATCCTTGGTATTAACGGCAAAGTTGTGATGCCTAATGGCGCACCAAAATCTAAAGTTGCCGCAACCTCTGACTACTCTGCCGAAGTTGTGATGCACGGCGATAACTTCAACGACACTATCGCCAAAGTGAGTGAAATCGTTGAGATGGAAGGACGTATCTTCATTCCACCGTATGACGATGAAAAAGTGATTGCTGGTCAGGGGACTATCGGCCTCGAAATCCTCGAAGATTTATACGACGTCGATAACGTGATTGTACCTATTGGCGGCGGTGGTTTAATTGCCGGTATTGCGCTGGCGATTAAATCCATTAACCCGACAATTAATATCATCGGCGTTCAGGCTGAAAACGTGCATGGTATGGCAGCCTCGTTCTATAAAGGTGAGCTTATGTCGCATCGTACATCAGGTACTTTAGCTGATGGTTGTGATGTTGCGCGCCCTGGCCGAATCACTTATGAAATTGTCAAGAAATTAGTGACTGATATTGTATTAGTGAGTGAAGATGATATTCGTAATAGCATGGTGGCACTGATTCAACGTAATAAAGTCGTCACTGAAGGTGCTGGCGCATTAGCCACTGCGGCATTATTAAGCGGCAAGTTAGATCACTATATTAAAGGGCGTAAGACAGTCAGTATTATTTCTGGCGGGAACATCGACCTTTCGCGTGTTTCGCAGATTACAGGCTCAGTAGATTAATCCCCCTAATAATTAAAGCTGCATCACAGATAATAGCGATGCAGCTTGAAATATAACGCGTATAAAATTACTTAAAGGAATTTTATTATGAGTAATACAGATGCAACACTTGTTGGTCAAAAAGTTACATCGCAATGGCGCAAATCTGACACTACCTGGACATTAGGCTTATTTGGAACGGCCATCGGTGCCGGGGTTTTATTTTTCCCTATTCGTGCCGGTTATGGCGGTTTAATTCCAATTCTCATCATGTTGTTTCTTGCCTTTCCGATAGCATTCTATTGCCACCGGGCGCTCGCGCGTTTGTGTCTTTCAGGCAGCAATCCCTCCGGAAATATCACTGAAACAGTTGAAGAACATTTTGGTAAAACAGGTGGTGTGGTCATTACCTTCCTGTACTTTTTCGCCATCTGCCCATTGTTGTGGATATACGGTGTCACCATCACCAACACCTTCATGACATTCTGGGAAAACCAGCTCCAGCTCATGCCGCTTAACCGTGGTGTGGTGGCACTGTTCCTGCTGTTGTTAATGGCTTTTGTTATCTACTTTGGCAAAGACCTGATGGTCAAAGTGATGAGCTATTTGGTGTTCCCTTTCATTGCCTGCTTAATCTTGATCTCCGTGTCGCTGATTCCTTACTGGAACTCTGCGGTTATCGATCAAGTCAGTCTAAGTGATATTTCGTTTACCGGCAGTGATGGCATTCTGGTGACCGTATGGCTGGGTATTTCCATCATGGTCTTCTCCTTTAACTTCTCACCGATTGTCTCTTCGTTCGTGGTTTCCAAACGTGAAGAGTATGAGCAAGATTTTGGCAAGCAGTACACTGAAGACAAATGTTCGAAGATTATCTCTCGCGCCAGCATGCTGATGGTTGCCGTCGTGATGTTCTTCGCCTTTAGCTGTCTGTTCACGCTTTCTCCACAAAATATGGCGGAAGCCAAAGCGCAAAACATTCCTGTGCTTTCATACCTGGCGAACCACTTCTCCTCAATGTCTGGCACAAAATCGACTTTCGCCACCACGCTTGAATATGGCGCATCGATTATTGCTCTGGTGGCAATTTTCAAATCCTTCTTTGGTCACTATCTTGGCACCCTCGAAGGGCTCAATGGCCTGGTCCTCAAGTTTGGCTACAAAGGGGATAAAACCAAAGTATCCGGTGGGAAGCTCAACCTCATCAGCATGGTGTTTATCATGGGGTCGACCTGGGTTGTGGCTTACGCAAACCCGAACATCCTCGATTTAATCGAAGCCATGGGGGCACCGATTATCGCTTCACTGCTTTGCCTGCTGCCAATGTATGCGATTCGCAAAACACCTGCGCTGGCGAAATATAAAGGAAAAACTGAAAACATTTTTGTCACAGTAATTGGTTTGCTGACCATTCTTAATATTGTTTACAAGCTTATCTAATTATTTTGGGTATATTGGCTCAGGATGAGTGGGATTTAAAAATGAATGATTATCCGGTAGTGTTGACGATTAACTGTGGTTCTTCTTCGGTTAAGTTCTCAGTATTAGATGCAGAAACTTGCGATGTACTTTTAGCCGGAATTTGTGAGGGTATTAATACTGAGAAAGCTTTTTTAACGGTCAATGATGGAGAGCCAGTTATTCTGGCTCACCAGAATTATGAAGAAGCGCTTTCTGCAATAGCCGCTGAACTTGAGATGCGGAATTTAATCGATAGTGTGGCTTTTGTCGGTCACCGTATTGCCCACGGTGGATCTTTATTTAGTGAGTCAGTCTTAATTACCGATGAGGTTATAGAACAGATTCGCCAGGTTTCACCGTTGGCACCATTGCACAATTACGCCAATTTACACGGGGTGGAATCTGCGCGGACTCGTTTTCCGGATGTTCCACAGGTCGCGGTATTTGATACCAGTTTCCATCAGACATTAAAGCCCGAAGCTTATCTGTACGGCCTGCCATACCGCTATTTTGAAGAGTACGGGGTTCGCCGTTATGGGTTCCACGGCACGTCGCATCGCTATGTCTCCCAGCAAGCGGGTGAGTTACCTGGCTTGAACCCAGTAAATTCAGGGTTGGTGATTGCTCACTTAGGAAATGGAGCTTCGGTTTGTGCGGTTCAAAATGGTGAAAGCGTTGATACCTCAATGGGTATGACACCGCTCGAGGGGCTGATTATGGGCACCCGTTGCGGAGACGTGGATTTTGGCGCAATGGCCTGGCTTGCTCGTCAGACCCAGCAATCGATGGACGACCTTGAACAAGTCGTCAATAAAGAGTCCGGCCTGCTGGGTCTTTCGGGTTTATCGTCAGATTTGCGCACTCTGGAAAAAGCCTGGCATGATGGCGATGTGCGTGCGCAATTAGCGATTAAAACTTTTGTTCACCGCATTGCCCGAACCATAGGCGCCCATGCTGCTTCGTTAAATAATTTTGATGGCGTTATTTTTACCGGCGGTATTGGTGAGAATTCAATACTGATTCGTCGCCTGGTGGCAGAACGGTTGCGTGTATTTGGTATCGACCTGGATATTGAAAGAAATAACCAACCTAATCGTATCGGGCAGCGAATTATTTCCAGCGACAGCTCTGCCATCGTTTGCGCGGTCATTCCGACTAACGAAGAAAAAATGATTGCGCTTGATGCCCTGCATTTAGGAAAAGAATGTCGTATCACGGAATACGCCTGAATTAATAATGTTGTACAGAGGATGAAGTAATGAAAGTGGATGTTGATATTACCAACGAAAATTATTCCCATGCCTGGCAGCAATTCTCGGGCGTTGAATGGAAAACGGCAATTAATGTTCGGGATTTTATCCAGCAGAACTATACGCCGTATGAGGGTGATGAATCATTCTTAGCGGGCGCAACTCCCGCGACCACCGCACTGTGGGAAAAGGTGATGGATGGCATTCGCATCGAAAATGCCACCCATGCGCCAGTCGATTTCGATACCAATATTGCCACGACGATTACTGCGCATGCTCCGGGTTACATCGTCAAAGAACATGAAAAAATCGTCGGTTTGCAAACCGACAAGCCGCTGAAACGCGCCTTACATCCGTATGGCGGCATCAACATGATCAAAAGCTCGTTTGAAGCTTATGGTCGTGAAATGGACTCAGACTTCGAATACCAGTTTACTTCGTTGCGTAAGACACATAATCAGGGTGTGTTTGACGTCTACTCACCAGATATTTTGCGCTGCCGCAAATCGGGTGTTTTGACCGGCCTGCCGGACGGTTATGGGCGCGGTCGCATTATTGGCGACTATCGCCGCGTGGCGTTGTACGGCATCGCTTATTTAGTGCGCGAACGTGAGTTGCAGTTTGCTGACTTGCAAAATCAACTGGAGCGCGGAGAAAAGCTTGAGGATGTCATCCGTCTGCGCGAGGAGCTGTCGGAACATCGCCGTGCTTTGTTGCAAATTCAGGAAATGGCGGCAAATTACGGCTTTGATATTTCTCGTCCGGCAGGCAATGCGCAGGAAGCATTGCAGTGGCTCTATTTTGCCTACCTGGCCGCGGTGAAATCACAAAATGGTGGGGCGATGTCACTGGGCCGCACTACCTCGTTTATCGATATTTATATCGAGCGTGACCTCAAAGCGGGTGTGCTGACAGAGCTTCAGGCACAAGAGTTAGTCGATCATTTCATTATGAAGATCCGTATGGTGCGTTTCCTGCGTACCCCGGAATTTGACTCTCTGTTCTCCGGCGACCCAATTTGGGCGACAGAAGTTATCGGCGGTATGGGGCTTGATGGGCGCACACTGGTCACCAAAAACGCCTACCGCTATTTGAACACGCTTTACACCATGGGGCCGGCACCAGAACCGAATCTGACTATCCTGTGGTCGGAAGCTTTACCGAAGCCGTTCAAGGTTTATGCGGCCAAAGTGTCCATCGAAACTTCATCGTTACAGTACGAAAACGACGATCTGATGCGCTGTGATTTTGACAGTGATGACTACGCTATTGCCTGCTGCGTCAGCCCAATGGTGATCGGCAAACAGATGCAGTTCTTCGGAGCACGTGCCAACCTGGCAAAAACGCTGTTGTATTGCATCAACGGCGGCATGGACGAAAAGCTAAAAATCCAGGTTGGGCCGAAAATGCCGATGTTGCTGGATGACGTGCTGGACTATGACAAGGTGATGAATAGCCTCGATCACTTTATGGACTGGCTGGCGACGCAATACGTGACTGCGCTCAATCTTATTCACTACATGCACGACAAATACAGCTACGAAGCGTCGCTGATGGCACTGCACGACAGAGATGTTTATCGCACTATGGCGTGTGGAATTGCCGGTTTGTCAGTCGCGGTGGATTCGCTTTCTGCGATTAAGTACGCCACGGTAAAACCGGTGCGTGACCAGACTGGGCTGGCGGTTGATTTCGTTATTGAAGGTGAATATCCGCAATATGGTAATAATGACGATCGCGTTGATGCCATTGCCTGCGATCTGGTTGAGCGCTTTATGAAGAAGATCCAGGCGCTGCCAACCTATCGCAATGCGGTGCCGACACAATCGATCCTGACGATCACCTCAAACGTGGTGTATGGACAGAAAACCGGTAACACGCCAGATGGCCGTCGTGCCGGAATGCCATTTGCCCCGGGCGCAAATCCGATGCACGGCAGGGATCGTAAAGGTGCGGTCGCGTCATTAACCTCTGTCGCTAAACTTCCGTTCAGTTATGCGAAAGATGGCATCTCTTACACCTTCTCAATTGTGCCTGCCGCGCTGGGACGAGATGACGCAGTGCGCCAGTTAAACCTGGTGGGTCTGCTGGATGGATATTTCCATCACGATGTAAGAACCGAGGGCGGGCAGCACTTGAACGTTAACGTGATGAACCGTGAAATGCTGATGGATGCCGTCGAGCACCCAGAAAATTACCCGACGCTGACCATTCGCGTTTCTGGATACGCGGTGCGCTTTAATGCGTTAACGCGTGAACAGCAGCAGGATGTGATTTCTCGTACCTTTACGCACTCGATTTAATCTCTCATCCTGAAATCGCAGAGAAGTGAGTGCCATTTTAAACCCTGCCTTGTGCGCGGTTTGAGACTGATGACAAACTTCTTCGTAGGTCGGATAAGCGCAGCGTCATCCGACACCACTGGCGTAAATGGTGGATGACGCTAACGCTTATCCACCCTACAAAACACATTTATCACCCTTTGTCAGCAATCTGAAACCCTGCCTTGTGCGGGGTTTGAGACTGATGACAAACTTCTTCGTAGGTCGGATAAGCGCAGCGTCATCCGACACAACTGGCGTAAATGGTGGATGACGCTAACGCTTATCCACCCTACAAAACACATTTATCAC
>NZ_SNVY01000002.1:378389-473555 GCF_004361975.1 Buttiauxella sp. JUb87 | reverse complement strand
CTTCTTCGTAGGTCGGATAAGCGCAGCGTCATCCGACACAACTGGCGTAAATGGTGGATGACGCTAACGCTTATCCACCCTACAAAACACATTTATCACCCTTTGTCAGTAATCTGAAACCCTGCCTTGTGCGGGGTTTGAGACTGATGACAAACGTCTTCGTAGGTCGGATAAGCGCAGCGTCATCCGACACAACTGGCGTAAATGGTGGATGACGCTAACGCTTATCCACCCTACAAAACACATTTATCACCCTTTGTCAGTAATCTGAAACCCTGCCTTGTGCGGGGTTTGAGACTGATGACAAACGTCTTCGTAGGTCGGATAAGCGCAGCGTCATCCGACACAACTGGCGTAAATGGTGGATGACGCTAACGCTTAGCCACCCTACAAAACACATTTATCACCCTTTGTCAGCAATCTTAAACCCTGCCTTGTGCGGGGTTTTTTGCATTTTTGTGGCAAAATTGTGACTAAGTTGGCATATTCTATTGTTTTGTTTAATCTTTAAAGTCTCTGTTGTGCCTTTGAGGCGCAGAATTTTGGTAATGACAAGGAACAGTGAATGGAAGATCTCAACGTAGTAGACAGTATTAATAATGCCGGAGGCTGGTTGGTGCGCAACCAGGCGTTACTGCTGAGCTATGCCGTCAACATTGTGGCGGCACTGGCGATTATTATCGTCGGGATGATTGTCGCTCGCGTGGTTTCCAATACCATCAACCGCGTGATGGTAGCGCGTAGTATTGATGCCACTGTAGCTGATTTCCTTTGTGCTCTGGTGCGTTACGGCATCATCGCTTTCACTTTAATTGCCGCTTTAGGGCGCGTGGGTGTCCAGACTGCGTCCGTCATCGCGGTGTTGGGTGCCGCAGGTTTGGCTATCGGCCTGGCGCTGCAAGGTTCGCTCTCTAACCTGGCGGCTGGCGTACTGCTGGTTACCTTCCGTCCATTCCGCGCGGGCGAGTATGTCGATCTCGGCGGTATTGCAGGTTCGGTACTGAATGTGCAGATTTTCTCCACCACGTTACGCACACTGGATGGCAAGATTGTCGTCGTGCCAAACGGCAAAATTATCGCCGGGAATATCATTAACTTCTCCCGCGAACCGGTGCGCCGCAACGAATTCATCATCGGTGTGGCATACGATTCGGATATCGACAAGGTTAAACAAATTCTGACCGACATCATCACTAGTGATGAGCGTGTGCTGAAAGACCGGGATATTACCGTGCGACTTAATGAGCTTGGGCCTTCTGCGATTAATTTTGTGGTGCGTGCCTGGAGCAACAGCAGCGATCTGCAAAACGTCTATTGGGATGTGCTGGAACGTGTTAAACGTGAGTTTGATGCGCAAGGGATCAGCTTCCCTTACCCGCAAATGGATGTGAATTTCAAACGCGTGAAAGAACCTGCGCAAGAGTGATTTTTCTGGGCCAGTTTCGGCTGGCCCCTGTTTTATTAGTTCTGCTTATAAACCATTAAAATTATCCATTTCCTCTAATAATATTTCCCCACTAAACTCTACTTCAATTGATACAAATTGAAGAGCAAATCACCGTGTTATCTTATTTCTTTCAGGGCCTTACACTGGGTGCTGCATTAATTCTACCACTCGGGCCGCAAAACGCTTTTGTTATGAACCAGGGGATTCGTCGCCAATACCATCTGATGATTGCTTCGCTTTGTGCAATCAGCGATTTGCTGCTGATTTGTGCTGGTATCTTTGGCGGTAGCGCGCTGTTGATGCAGTCACCGTGGTTGCTGGCCATTGTGACCTGGGGCGGCGTGGCATTTTTGCTGTGGTACGGTTGGGGCGCGTTGCGTACCGCGATGAGCAGCAGCGTGGAACTGGCTTCAGCGGAAGTTCTGAAACAGGGACGCTGGAAAATTGTCGCCACTGTGCTGGCTGTCACCTGGCTTAATCCGCATGTTTATCTGGATACTTTTGTAGTGCTCGGTAGCCTCGGTGGGCAACTGGCCGATGAACCAAAGCGTTGGTTTGCGTTGGGTACCGTGAGTGCATCAATTCTGTGGTTCTACGGCCTGGCCCTTCTCGCCGCCTGGCTTGCTCCCCGGTTACGCACTGCTAAAGCGCAGCGTATTATTAACGGCGTTGTCGGGTTGGTGATGTGGTTTATCGCATTGCAACTGGCGGCGGATGGGGTGCACCATATTTCTTCGCTGATAGGCTAATTCGCCTTAATCCGATAGACAAGTTACCATTACAGGCTAAGCTTGCTGCCAGACGCCCGTGGATTTTACGGGCGGAATGACAGTGGAATGTAGCATGGAGGTATTACAGTGAAGTTGAAAACTCTGGCATTAGCCGCTTTAGTTGGATTTGGTTCGGTTCCGGCATTGGCCGATGAGTTGCCAAATGGCCCGCATATCGTAACATCCGGCACTGCAAGCGTGGATGCTGTTCCTGACATTGCCACGCTCGCCATTGAAGTCAATGTGTCTGCTAAAGATGCGGTATCCGCTAAGAAACAAGCTGACGATCGCGTTGCACAGTATCTGACCTTCTTGCAGCAAAGTGGTGTCGAGAAGAAAGACATCAATGCCGCCAACCTGCGCACTCAACCAGAATACGAATATCTGAAAGATGGCAAAACGCAGCTGAAAGGCTATCGTGCCGTGCGTCAGGTTGAAGTCACACTGCGTAAACTCGACAAAATGAACGAGTTGCTTGATGGCGCGCTGAAAGCGGGTCTGAACGAAATTCGTTCCGTATCGCTTGGTGTAGCAAACCCAGAACAATACAAAGATAAAGCGCGTAAAGCGGCTATCGACGATGCATCTCGTCAGGCGAAACTGTTAGCCGAAGGCTTCAACAGTAAGCTGGGGCCGGTATATAGCGTGCGTTATCATGTTTCTAACTATCAGCCGGCGCCGATGGTGCGGATGATGAAAGCTGACGCAGCTGCACCAGTTTCTGCTCAGGATACCTACGATCAGCAGACTATTCAGTTTGATGACCAGGTTGATGTGGTGTTTGAACTGGGAGCGGCTTCCGCTCCGGCTACAGCCCCAGCAGCACAGTAAGACATTGATAGATGGTGGATGACGCTTGCGCTTATCCACCCTACAAAAGCGCAAAATTGTTGGTCGGATGATGCTTGCGCTTATCCACCCTACAAAAGCGCAAAATTGTTGGTCGGATGATGCTTGCGCTTATCCACCCTGCAAAAGCGCAAAATTGTTGGTCGGATGATGCTTGCGTTTATCCACCCTGCAAAAGCGCAAAATTGTTGGTCGGATGACGCTTGCGCTTATCCACCCTACAAAATCGTAAAATCGTAAAATCGTAAAATCGTAAAATCGTAAAATCGTAGGTCGGATAAGCGTTAGCGCCATCCGACAAAAAAAAGGCCGCTATTGGATTGCGGCCTTTTTCTATTCAGTGTCCTGCCTCAAAACCTTATGCCCGTACTCAAGCAGCGCGTCGGTGACATTTCTCATCATGCGGCTTTCTGGTGCGAAGCGGTGCCAGTACAGCATGCGGCGCTGCATCAAGCCTGGCGTCAGGTCGATCAATTCGCCGTTTTTCAGCTCTCTTTCGATTTGCAGATGCGGGATCATGCAGCATGTGGTGCCCTGACGCGCCAATTGTACAAACGCTTCCGATGAGTTAACGATGTGGCACGGGACGCTACCCGGCGACAGATCGAAGTTCTGTTGTAAGAACGCCTGGTGCATATCATCGAGATGGTCGAACGCCACGGCAGGGGCTTTTAACAGTGCCGAGCGGGTAACTCCGTTCGGGAAATAACGTGCGGCAAAGTCTTTCGAACCGACAAACAGATAATCCAGCGCTCCAAGTCTGTCGACCAGGCAGCTTGGCAATGGCTGTGGTTGAATAGAAACCGCGCCAACCACTTCACCACGGCGCAGGCGTTCCTGGGTTCGGGTTTCATCTTCAACCTGAAGATTCAGACGAATAGGGGAGTCGGCCAGAACCGGCGCTAAAGCAGGCAGCAACCAGGTTGCCAGGCTGTCGGCGTTGACCGCAAGTGACAGCAGTAGCGGGGTAGAACCGGTTTGTTCATCGCCCAGCCACTCTTCTTCAAGCAGTTCGACCTGACGCAGTAATGCCAGCAACTTTTGCCCTTGCTCGGTTGGACGAGGCGGAACAGTGCGTACTAACAATGGCTGGCCGAACATATTTTCCAGTTGCTTGATACGTTGCGAGACGGCGGATTGAGTAATACAGAGTTTTTGAGCGGCGCGCTCAAACCCTCGTTCACGAATTACGGCATCCAACGCCTGTAGCGTTCTATAGTCCGGGCGTTTCATTGTTGTTTGCTGACTCCTGTTTTTGTTATGGCTGCACTATGACATAAATTTGCCGCTGATCCAGACCAAATCCGCAATGTTCGTCCGAGTTCTGCGCCAATCGCAGGACATTTTTTGGCGGCTTGCTCTATAATGCGCGTCAGTTTTCACAGCACAGGCAATTAACCATGACGCAGGATGAACTGAAAAAAGCAGTCGGCTGGGCAGCATTACAATACGTGCAACCAGGCACTATCGTCGGTGTGGGTACCGGCTCAACCGCCGCACACTTTATTGATGCTCTTGGGACTATCAAACATCAGATTGATGGTGCCGTTTCTAGCTCCGACGCTTCCACCGCCAAACTGAAAAGCCTTGGTATCACTGTTTACGATCTCAACGAAGTGGATACCCTCGGTATCTATGTCGATGGTGCAGATGAGATCAACGGCCAGATGCAAATGATTAAAGGCGGCGGTGCAGCGCTGACCCGCGAAAAGATCATCGCGTCTGTCGCGGAAAAGTTTATTTGTATCGCCGATTCGTCCAAGCAGGTAGGCATCCTGGGTAACTTCCCACTGCCAGTGGAAGTCATTCCAATGGCTCGTAGTTGCGTGGCGCGCGCACTGGTCAAGCTGGGCGGTCGCCCGGAATACCGCCAGGGCGTAGTAACCGATAACGGCAACATCATTCTTGATGTTTACGGCCTCAGCATCGTTGAGCCTATCGCGCTCGAAAATGCGATTAACGGCTTGCCTGGCGTGGTCACCGTGGGGCTGTTTGCTAACCGTGGTGCGGATGTTGCGTTGATTGGTACTGCTGATGGTGTGAAAACCATTGTGAAATGATCTGGGGGGCGTTTTATACCCGTCATACTTCAAGTTGCAGGGGTGTTGGCTGCACTCACAAACCCGAATCACTTACCTGAGTTAGCTCATCGGGATTTGCTCACTTGCCGCCTACCTACAACTCGAATTATTTTGGGTATATACGCCCCATATCCGTATAAAAAATGACAAAATAATCTAACGCTAAATTTGGTGACATATGTCACATTTCTGCCAACCACCTGCTGTTCATTCCTGATTCTCTCTGCTACTCAGAGTTTTGTGCTGCCCCATGCCGCTTATTCCTTTTTTGCTTTGCGGACTACGCAATCGTTTATATTGCCCCGCCCGTATTTTTTGATATTTTGGCAGAAGGGTGTCTTATCACACAGCACAACATCAGTACTAAAAATAGGGTCGGGAAATGGCAAAAGTATCACTGGATAAAGACAAGATTAAATTCCTGCTGGTGGAAGGTGTACACCAGAAAGCCGTGGATAACCTTCGCGCAGCAGGCTATACCAACATCGAATACCATAAAGGCGCGCTGGACAGCGATGCCCTGAAAGAGTCGATCCGTGATGCGCATTTCATCGGTCTGCGTTCCCGTACCAACTTAACTGAAGATGTTCTGGCCGTGGCTGAAAGGCTGGTGGCTGTCGGCTGCTTCTGTATTGGTACAAACCAGGTCGACCTGGATGCTGCCGCTAAACGTGGCGTTCCGGTGTTTAATGCCCCATTCTCTAACACGCGTTCTGTAGCAGAACTGGTTATCGGCCAACTGCTATTACTGCTGCGTGGCGTTCCGGAAGCTAACGCCAAAGCACACCGTGGTGTGTGGAATAAACTGGCGGTTGGCTCTTATGAAGCACGCGGTAAAAAACTCGGCATTATTGGTTACGGCCATATCGGGACTCAGTTGGGGATTCTGGCTGAAGCGCTGGGTATGCACGTTTACTTCTACGATATCGAAAACAAACTGACGCTGGGTAACGCGACTCAGGTTCAGCATCTTTCTGACCTGCTCAACATGAGCGATGTGGTGAGTCTGCATGTGCCTGAAAATGCCTCTACCAAGAACATGATTGGCGTCAACGAACTGGCGCTGATGAAGCCGGGCGCACTGCTGATCAACTGCGCACGTGGCACGGTTGTTGATATTCCTGCATTGTGTGATTCGCTGGCGCGTAAGCATCTGGCAGGTGCTGCAATCGACGTATTCCCGACTGAACCGGCAACTAACAGCGATCCATTCACTTCGCCACTGTGTGAGTTTGATAACGTGATCCTGACTCCGCACATTGGCGGCTCGACTCAGGAAGCACAGGAAAACATCGGTCTGGAAGTGGCTGGCAAACTGGCTAAATATTCCGATAACGGTTCTACACTCTCTGCGGTGAATTTCCCGGAAGTTTCTCTGCCGTTACACGGTGGCAGCACCAGCCGTTTACTGCACATTCACGAAAACCGCCCGGGGATTTTGACCGCGCTGAACCAGATTTTTGCCGAGCAGGGCATCAACATCGCCGCTCAGTATCTGCAAACCACTCCGCAGATGGGCTATGTGGTTATTGATGTCGATGCAGAAGAAGATGTTGCTGAAGCTGCGCTGAAATCGATGAAGGCGATTCCGGGGACTATCCGCGCCCGTCTGCTGTACTAATTAAATAATTGGGGAGCTAATCTGGCTCCCTACTTGACTCTTAAAATCCGTTTCCAGAGTTGTTTTTTTCGCGTGTCCCACTGATAGTTAAGCTTTTAGTCATACGGCGAAGCTACATGACCAGTACATTCTTAAAATCCGGTGCCTTTATACTTCTGCTGATTCTCATCTATACGGGGTTTAGCACTACGGATCGGCTCACCTGGCTGATGGAAGTGACTCCAGTCATTATCATTGTTCCTCTGCTTTTAGCGACCCACTCGCGTTTTCCCCTTACGCCATTGCTCTATTTTTTGATTTTCCTGCATGCCATTATTTTGATGGTTGGCGGTTTATACACCTACGCCAAAGTGCCGATGGGTTTTGAGGTTCAGGAGTGGTTGGGTCTGAGTCGTAATCCCTATGACAAGCTTGGCCATTTTTTCCAGGGGCTAGTTCCTGCGCTGGCGGCACGTGAGATTTTGATTCGTGGTGGCTATGTTCATGGGCGCAAAATGGTCGCGTTTCTGGTGTGCTGCATAGCACTCGCCATCAGTGCCGTATATGAACTGATTGAATGGGCGGCAGCGCTGGCATTGGGGCAGGGGGCTGACGAGTTTTTGGGGACTCAGGGTGATATTTGGGACACGCAATCAGATATGTTTTGTGCGCTTCTTGGCGCACTGACCACGGTCTTGATATTGCAATACTGGCATACCAAACAACTGCTCAAGCTGCGTATCGCCTGACGCTACCATTCCCAAACTCGCGATGGCGTCACCACTGCGGGCAAGGGAATATCCCACTCTTCAGCGGGTAAGGCCGGAACATGCTGGCAATCATGTGCCAGCCCAACCGGCCACAAACCATGCTGCTGCCAGTTTTGCAACGTCCTGTCGTAGAAACCACCGCCCATTCCCAGCCTTTGTCCTTGCTCATCAAACGCGACTAATGGCGTAATCAGCACATCCAGTTTATCCAGCGGCAATACATCACGGACATCAAGCTTCGGCTCAAGAATCTTCAGGCGATTCATCACCAAATGGCTATTTTCGCTATAGCGCAAAAACAACAGGTTGCCTTTGCTGAATGGATGAAGCACCGGTAGATAGACCGATTTTCCTGCTCGCCATAACGCACGGATGAGTGGTGTGGTGTCCAGTTCGCCATCAAATGACAAAAACAGGGCGACGGTACCGGCATCGGTTACCGGCTGATATGCCAGCATTCGTTCGGCTGCAAGATGAGCAAAGTGTTGT
The DNA here is from genome assembly GCF_004361975.1 of Buttiauxella sp. JUb87. Taxonomy (NCBI): domain Bacteria; kingdom Pseudomonadati; phylum Pseudomonadota; class Gammaproteobacteria; order Enterobacterales; family Enterobacteriaceae; genus Buttiauxella; species Buttiauxella sp. JUb87. The sequence continues at coordinate 465,549 of NZ_SNVY01000002.1, read as the reverse complement.
TGTTCAGTGGGGGTAAGCGCACGGCGTCGTTGCCGAATGTGTTGTCTGATTTCTTGTCGAAGCGATGGAATTAGCTGAATTTTCGTCATAGCGATGACTGGTTGGTAGAAAGAGGGAATCTCCGAGATGCCGCCGCAGGCTGTAACCCTTGAACCCTTGGTTCAAGGTGAATGCAGCGTCAGAATCATCAGGCTTCTCGGACGGACCGAGCATGCTCACAGAATCTGGAGCACCACATTCTTGTGGTATGAAATATCGGCTCAGGGGACTGGCCCGCATGCAAACATCTCAGAGAAATTTGGTCTTCAAAGTTACTCTACCATAGGTAACCGTGAAGTGTTATTCAAAATTTGGACCCTGTCTTTCAGTTATGCGACCTTGCTCAAGCAACGCTTGTTCGATGGTCTGCTGTAACATCCGAATACGTTCTTCCATGTTAGAAGCGTAGTCGCGGGTTTTCGATTTTTCCTGAGCCAATTCGTAGCAAATGTTCAATGCTGCGATGAAAACTAACTGCTCAGTATTTGTGACTCTAGTGCGAACTTTTAAATCTTGCAACCGCTGATCAAGCTCTTGAGCCGCAAGATTCAGTGCATCCTGTTGTTCAGGCGGACAATTCACGCGCAATGAACGACCGAAAATTTGGATATCGACTGGTTGTGCAGACATGCCACCTTCCTGCTGTTAACTCGCCTGCCTCTCGCTAACCTGTGCCAGGCTACGAAAGGGGCGTCACTATAGCTATCCCGAAATGAAGATACAAGCCCTTTTCTGGTGCCTTGGGGTCCCTGGTGGTAGCATAACATGAACTCTCACAGCCAACGATGGCGAATGCGCATGTCTATACAGAACACTATGCCTGACTACGACTTAGTCGGCCAACTATTGAACCAACAAGGTGTCGGTATGACGCCTTCAGAAATGCACGGCTTAATCAGCGGTATGCTATGCGGTGGTAATCAAGACACCAGCTGGCAACCGCTGCTTCATGACCTGACAAACGAAGGCCTGGCCTTCAGCCAAAACCTTGCGGATACTCTGCGCCAGATGCATGGTGCAACCGGTGATTCGCTTGAAGATGACGGTTTTCTGTTCCAGCTTTACCTGCCAGATGGCGACGACGTAACGGTATTCCAGCGAGCTGATGCGCTGGCGGGGTGGGTAAACCATTTCTTACTTGGCCTGGGTGTCACGCAACCTAAGCTCGATAAAGTGACCGGTGAAACCGGTGAAGCTATCGACGATTTGCGTAACATCGCGCAATTGGGTTACGACGAAGACGAAGATCAAGAAGAGCTGGAAATGTCGCTCGAAGAGATCGTCGAGTACGTGCGCGTGGCGGCATTGCTGTGTCACGACACCTTTACCCGCCCGGTTCCGACCGCGCCAGAAGTGCAAAAACCAACGCTACACTAAAAATAATAAGCTTCAGGAGGTGTGATGAATCAGCACGAATTTCTCCGGCGCCGCCAGGCGTTGTTGGCCAAAATGGCTCCGGCAAGCGCCGCGCTCATCTTTGCCGCTCCCGAGGTAACACGCAGTGCCGACAGCGAATACCCGTATCGCCAGAATAGCGATTTCTGGTACTTCACCGGTTTTAACGAACCTGAAGCGGTATTGGTGTTGATTAAAAGCGACGAAACCCACAACCACAGCGTTCTGTTTAACCGCCTGCGCGATAAAACCGCTGAAATATGGTTTGGTCGCCGTCTGGGCCAGGAAGCCGCACCAGAAAAACTGGGCGTTGACCGTGCGCTGGCGTTCTCCGAAATCGGCGAACAGTTGCACCAACTGCTTAATGGCCTCGATGTGGTTTACCACGCGCAGGGCGAATATGCCTGGGCTGACACCATCGTTTTTGCTGCACTCGATAAACTACGCCGCGGTTCTCGCCAGAATCTCACCGCTCCGGCTACCTTAACTGACTGGCGTCCGTGGGTTCACGAACAGCGTCTGTTTAAGTCGGAAGAAGAAATTGCGCTGATGCGTCGTGCCGGTGAAATCACCGCACTTGGGCATACCCGAGCGATGGAAAAATGCCGTCCAGGGATGTTTGAATATCAGCTCGAAGGTGAAATCCTTCACGAATTTAACCGCCACGGTGCGCGCTTCCCGTCTTACAACACCATTGTTGGCAGCGGTGAAAATGCCTGCATTCTGCATTACACCGAAAACGAGAGCCAAATGCGCGATGGCGATTTGGTACTGATCGACGCCGGTTGTGAATACCACGGCTATGCGGGCGATATCACGCGTACCTTCCCGGTGAACGGTAAATTTAGCGCACCGCAGCGGGCGATTTACGACATCGTGCTCGAATCCCTCGAAACCTCTCTGCAACTCTATCGCCCTGGCACCTCAATGCAGGAAGTCACCACGCAAGTGATTCGCATTATGGTGACGGGCCTGGTCAAGCTCGGCATTCTCCACGGTGACGTAGATAAGTTGATCGCCGAAAACGCGCACCGTCCGTTCTTTATGCATGGTCTGAGCCATTGGTTAGGGCTGGATGTTCACGACGTCGGCGTTTATGGCGCGGATCGTTCACGCAAGCTTGAGCCTGGAATGGTGATTACCGTGGAGCCTGGTTTGTATATCGCGCCTGATGCAGATGTTCCCGCCGAGTACCGCGGTATTGGGATTCGTATTGAAGACGATATCCTCATCACCGCCACCGGCAATGAAAACCTGACAGCCAGCGTAGTGAAGTCGGCAGACGACATCGAAGCGTTAATGGCGGCGGCGCGTCACTCATGAGCGTGATTATTGTCGGCGGAGGCATGGCTGGGGCGACGCTGGCGCTGGCTATTTCCCGTTTAACTCACGGTAAGTTGCCGGTTCATTTAATTGAAGCGGTGGCCCCGGAATCTGCGGCGCATCCTGGTTTTGATGCGCGAGCTATCGCGATTGCGCAGGGGACTTGCCAGCAATTGACGCGTATCGGCGTGTGGCCTGCCATCAAAGACTGTGCAACCCCGATTACCACGGTTCATGTCAGCGATCGCGGCCATGCCGGTTTCGTCACGCTGGATGCGCAGGATTATCAGATTCCGGCACTAGGGCAAGTCGTGGAACTGCATGATGTCGGGCTGCGTTTGTTCGCTTTACTGCGCAAAGCACCGGGCGTGGCATTACATTGCCCGCAGCGCGTTGCCTCGTTCACCCGTGAAACCGATAAAGTCAGCGTCCAGTTGGATAACGGTGAGCGTATTGAAGGTAAATTGCTGGTGGCGGCGGATGGCTCTCGCTCGCCGCTCGCCGCGCAATCTGGCATTACCTGGCAGCAACAGGATTACCATCAGGTTGCGGTGATCGCCAACATCACCACTTCACAACCGCACAACGGGCGCGCGTTTGAGCGTTTTACCGAGCACGGCCCGCTGGCGATGTTACCGATGTCCGACGGACGTTGTTCGCTGGTGTGGTGCCATCCATTATCCGCTCAGGCTGAAATTGCCCAGTGGGATGACGAGCAATTTTGTAATGAACTGCAACGCGCATTTGGCTGGCGGCTTGGGCGAATCACACATGCGGGCGCGCGCGCGCAATATCCGCTGGCACTGACCACGGCGACGCAGTCGGTTTCTCACCGCGTTGCGCTAGTGGGCAATGCTGCGCAAACGCTACATCCGATTGCCGGGCAAGGCTTTAACCTCGGCCTGCGCGATGTGATGTCGCTGGCTGAAAACCTCGCCGCTGCACATGAAGCTGCCCAGGATATTGGCAGTTATGCAGTTCTGGCTGAATATCAGCAACGTCGTAGCGAAGATAAAATTGCCACCATTGGCGTGACCGATGGCTTAGTTCAGGTATTCGCTAACCATTGGGCTCCACTGGTGATGGGGCGCAATCTTGGGCTGATGGCGATAGAACATTTTACCCCAGCGCGAGACGCGCTGGCTGAGCGTACTCTCGGCTGGGTTGCGCGTTAAAACAGGTTTGTTAAAGGAGAGTAATTTGCAAAGCGTTGATGTGGCGATTGTTGGTGGTGGCATGGTGGGTCTGGCGGTTGCCTGCGGCCTGCAAGGCAGCGGTTTGCGTGTTGCGGTGCTGGAGAACCATCTTCCACAGCCGCAAGCACCTGAATCTGCCCCGGCTTTACGTGTCTCGGCCATCAATGCCGCCAGCGAAAAGTTGCTGACTCACCTTGGCGCGTGGCCGAAAATTATCGCCCAGCGTGCCAGTTGTTATCACGGCATGGAAGTGTGGGATCAAGACAGCTTTGGGCATATCGCTTTTGACGATAAAACCTTTGGCTTCAGTCACCTTGGTCACATCGTCGAAAACGCCGTTATCCATCATGCTTTATGGCAACGCGCGGAACAATGCAGCGATGTCACCCTGATGGCGCCTGCCGAATTGCAGCAAGTCGCATGGGGTGAAAACGAAGCGTTTATTACCCTTAAAGACGGTGCGATGCTGACTGCACGCTTAGTGGTTGGTGCTGATGGCGCAAACTCCTGGCTGCGTAACCAGGCGGATATTCCACTGACGTTTTGGGATTATCGCCATCATGCGTTGGTGGCGACCATTCGCACTACTGAACCCCATCAAGCGGTGGCTCGCCAGATATTTCACGGCGAGGGCATTCTGGCTTTCCTGCCGTTAAGCGACCCACATTTATGTTCGATTGTCTGGTCGTTGTCACCGCTGGAAGCGGAACGTCTGCAACAGGCGAGTGCTGAAGAATTTAACCAGGCGCTGTCGGTGGCATTCGATATGCGCCTTGGATTGTGTCACGTTGAAAGTGAACGCCAGGTGTTCCCGTTGACTGGCCGCTACGCGCGTAATTTTGCCGCGCACCGTCTGGCGCTGGTGGGCGACGCCGCACACACCATCCATCCGTTAGCCGGGCAGGGTGTGAACCTTGGGTTTATGGATGCCGCTGAACTGATTGATGAAGTGCGTCGTTTGCACCGCCAGGGTAAAGACATCGGCCAGTATTTATATCTACGGCGTTACGAGCGCAGCCGCAAGCACAGTGCGGCGATGATGCTTGCCAGCATGCAGGGTTTCCGTGACCTATTTGCCGGTCAAAATCCGGCGAAGAAACTGCTGCGTGATATTGGCCTGAAACTGGCTGATACCCTTCCTGGTGTGAAATCAAAGCTTGTCCGTCAGGCGATGGGGCTACACGATTTACCGAGCTGGCTTCGTTAAACACTCCTCATACTTGCGAGTTGCAGCCGCAGCGCTGCAACTCGAATGACTTAGCGCATCCAATGTGACTGAGATCACCTTCCCTCATTTGAAAAATTCTAATCTCACCCCTTATCTCGGATTACTTTTTCTCATCCCACGTTTTTAGCGTTGTAGTGAAATTGTTTCTGAAATGGTCGTAAATGTTAGCTAACACTAAATTTTGACTTAAACACTTCTTAATTATGCGCAGCGTCTCGCATTTTTGCAGTCGAATACTCTGCATCATGCCTCCCTGGTTTTGGTCATAAGCTAATGCAATGACGGTTTGTGCCTTATGGTTTACTCCCCCATTCAGTGGTAAGTTCAGACAAAAGGTAACGTTTGCGTCGCCCTCGGGATCGATGGTGATGCTGGGTTTCGTCTGACGAAAAGGAAAGCGAACAGCGCTTTTCAACCAGATGGTTAAAGAGGAAAAAATGACTCAAAAGACCCCTTTGTTTGAACAGCACAATCTCTGCGGTGCACGTATGGTGGATTTCCATGGCTGGATGATGCCATTGCACTATGGGTCGCAGATTGATGAGCACCACGCAGTGCGCAACGATGCCGGTATGTTTGATGTTTCACACATGACCATTGTTGATCTTAAAGGCAGCCGTACCCGCGAATTCCTCCGTTACTTAGTGGCAAACGACGTTGCCAAACTGACCCAGCCGGGTAAAGCCCTCTACACCGCCATGCTCAACGCCTCCGGCGGTGTCATCGATGACCTGATTATCTATTTCCAGAGCGAAGATTATTTCCGCCTGGTGGTGAATTCCGCCACGCGTGAAAAAGACCTGGCCTGGATTAATCAACACGCCGAACCGTTCAGCGTTTCTGTCACCGTGCGTGATGACCTGGCGCTGATTGCCGTTCAGGGGCCAAACGCTCAGGCCAAAGCTGCGCAGCTGTTTACCGAAGAACAGCGTAAAGCAGTGGCAGGCATGAAACCCTTCTTCGGTGTTCAGGCGGGTGACCTGTTTGTTGCGACCACCGGTTATACCGGCGAAGCGGGTTACGAAATTGCTATGCCAAATGAGAAAGCGGCCGAATTTTGGGCGCAACTCGTTGAGGTTGGCGTGAAGCCTTGCGGACTGGGCGCGCGTGACACACTACGTCTGGAATCCGGCATGAACCTCTACAGCCAGGAAATGGATGAAAGCGTTTCTCCGCTGGCTGCCAATATGGGCTGGACCATCGCCTGGCAGCCAGAAGACCGCGATTTCATTGGCCGTGAAGCACTGGAACTCCAGCGCGAGAAAGGCACCGACCAGCTCGTTGGCTTGATCATGACCGAAAAAGGCGTATTACGTAATGAGCTGCCTGTTCGCTTTACGGATGAATCAGGCAACATTCATGAAGGCGTAATCACCAGCGGGACATTCTCACCAACGTTGGGCTACAGCATTGCTCTGGCACGCGTTCCTGCGGGCATTGGCGAAACAGCCATTGTGCAAATCCGTAACCGAGAAATGCCGGTGAAAGTGACTAAACCTATTTTTGTTCGCGGCGGTAAAGCTGTCGCGCAGTGAATTTCGAAATCAGGAGAAAAACAATGAGCAATGTGCCGAACGAATTGAAATACAGCAAAGAACACGAATGGCTGCGTAAAGAAGCTGATGGGTCTTACACCGTAGGTATCACCGAACACGCGCAAGAGCTGCTGGGCGATATGGTGTTTGTCGACCTGCCAGACGTTGGCTCCACGGTCAGCACTGGCGATGATTGCGCCGTGGCTGAATCTGTAAAAGCGGCCTCTGACATTTACGCACCTATCAGCGGTGAAATCATCGCTGTGAACAACGAGCTGAGCGATACGCCAGAGCTTATCAACAGCGAGCCATACACTGGCGGTTGGATCTTCAAAATCAAAGCTAGCGACGAATCCGAACTGGACGAATTGCTGGATGCAACGGCGTACGAAGCGCTGTTAGAAGACGAGTAATCGACACCGACTCATCCCCTCGCCCCTTTGGGGAGAGGGTTAGGGTGAGGGGAATATCAGCACATCAACCCTCACCCCGGCCCTCTCCCTGAGGGAGAAGGGGGAAACACACATCAGGAATCACCGCTCATGACCCAGTCTTTACGTCAGCTTGAAAATCACGAAGCGTTTATCGACCGTCACATTGGACCGAACGCACAACAGCAACATGAAATGCTGGAAACAGTAGGTGCTCGTTCGCTTAACGAGCTGATTGCTTCAATCGTTCCTGCTGATATCCAGCTTGCTGAGCCACCGCAGGTGGGTGAGGCTGCTACGGAATTCGCGGCCCTGGCTGAATTAAAGACCATTGCCGGACGTAACAAGTGTTTTAAAACCTATATCGGCATGGGTTACACCGCGGTGCAAACGCCACCTGTCATCTTGCGTAACATGCTCGAAAACCCAGGCTGGTATACCGCGTACACCCCGTACCAGCCTGAAGTTTCACAAGGCCGTCTTGAAGCTCTGCTTAACTTCCAGCAAGTGACTCTGGATTTAACCGGTCTTGATATCGCCTCGGCTTCTTTGCTGGACGAAGCAACCGCTGCCGCAGAAGCGATGGCGATGGCTAAACGCGTCAGCAAACTGAAGAACGCCAACCGCTTCTTTGTTGCCGCCGACGTACATCCACAGACGCTGGACGTAGTACGCACCCGTGCTGAAACCTTCGGCTTCGACGTCATCGTTGATGACGCGGCGAAAGTGCTCGATCATCAGGACGTGTTTGGCGTGCTGCTGCAACAAGTGGGTACCACCGGTGAAGTCCATGACTACAGCGCTCTGATTGTTGAGCTGAAACAGCGTAAAGTCATCGTGAGTGTTGCCGCTGACTTTATGACACTGGTTCTGCTGACTGCACCTGGTAAACAAGGTGCTGACATCGTATTTGGTTCCGCACAGCGTTTTGGCGTGCCAATGGGTTACGGTGGCCCGCATGCTGCATTCTTCGCAGCCCGTGATGAATTCAAACGTTCTATGCCAGGCCGTATTATCGGTGTTTCCCGCGATGCTGCGGGCCGGACTGCGCTGCGCATGGCGATGCAAACTCGCGAGCAACATATCCGCCGCGAAAAAGCCAACTCCAATATTTGTACTTCCCAGGTTCTGCTGGCAAACATCGCCAGTCTGTATGCGGTGTTCCATGGCCCGGCTGGCCTGAAACGTATTGCCGGGCGTATCCACCGTCTGACCGATATTCTGGCGGCTGGCCTGCAACAAAAAGGTCTGGTGCTGCGTCACAAACATTGGTTCGACACTCTGTGTGTTGAAGTCAGCGATAAAGCCGCTGTGTTGGCACGCGCCGAAGCCAATGAAATCAACCTGCGTAGCGATATTCTGAACGCGGTTGGCATCACGCTGGATGAAGCGACTACCCGCGAAGATGTGCAGGCGCTGTTCACGGTGTTGCTGGGCGATAACCACGGTCTGGACATCGACAAATTAGATCAAAACGTTGCGGGTGACAGCCTGTCTATACCGGCAGCTATGGTGCGTAATGACGAATTCCTGACGCATCCGGTGTTCAATCGCTACCACAGCGAAACCGAAATGATGCGTTATATGCACTCGCTTGAGCGCAAAGATCTGGCGCTCAACCAGGCGATGATCCCACTCGGCTCTTGCACCATGAAGCTGAACGCGGCCGCTGAAATGATCCCAATCACCTGGCCGGAATTTGCCGAACTGCACCCGTTCTGCCCGGCAAACCAGGCGGAAGGTTACCATCAGATGATTTCCCAGCTGTCTGACTGGCTGGTGAAACTCACCGGTTACGATGCGCTGTGTATGCAGCCAAACTCCGGTGCTCAGGGCGAATATGCGGGCCTGCTGGCGATTCGTCGTTATCACGAAAGCCGTAACGAAGGCAGCCGTAATCTGTGCTTGATCCCAAGTTCTGCTCACGGCACCAACCCGGCGTCAGCGCAAATGGCTGGCATGGAAGTGGTCGTGGTGGCGTGTGATAAACAAGGCAATATCGATCTTCACGATCTGCGTCTGAAAGCCGAACAGGCTGGCGATGCGCTGTCTTGTATCATGGTGACTTACCCGTCAACCCACGGCGTGTACGAAGAAACGATCCGTGAAGTGTGTCAGATCGTGCATCAGTTCGGCGGCCAGGTTTATCTGGATGGCGCGAACATGAACGCACAGGTGGGGATCACTTCTCCGGGTTACATCGGCGCGGATGTTTCGCACCTTAACCTGCACAAAACCTTCTGCATTCCACACGGCGGTGGCGGTCCAGGTATGGGGCCAATCGGCGTGAAAGCGCACCTGGCACCGTTTGTACCAGGCCATAGCGTGGTGCAGATTGAAGAGATGCTGACTCAGCAGGGCGCGGTTTCCGCAGCACCATTTGGTAGCGCATCCATTCTGCCAATCAGCTGGATGTACATCCGCATGATGGGCGCGCAGGGTCTGAAGAAGGCAAGCCAGGTGGCAATCCTGAATGCCAACTATATTGCGACTCGCCTGAAATCTGCTTTCCCGATTCTCTACACCGGGCGCAGTGGGCATGTGGCGCATGAATGTATTCTCGACATTCGTCCATTGAAAGAAGAAACCGGCATCAGCGAGCTGGATATTGCTAAGCGCCTGATTGACTTCGGTTTCCACGCGCCAACGATGTCGTTCCCGGTAGCGGGTACGCTGATGGTTGAGCCAACGGAATCTGAAAGCAAACTGGAGCTGGATCGCTTTATCGACGCGATGCTGACTATTCGCACCGAAATCGACCGCGTTGCGCGTGGTGAATGGCCGCTGGAAGATAACCCACTGGTTAACGCACCGCACACTCAGGACGAAATCGTTGCTGACTGGACGCACCCGTACACCCGCGAACTGGCAGTGTTCCCGACAGGCCATGGCAACAAATACTGGCCGACCGTGAAACGCCTGGACGATGTGTTCGGTGACCGCAATCTGTTCTGCTCTTGCGTGCCGATGAGCGAATATCAGTAAGTTTTAACACCACCCTCACCCTAACCCTCTCCCTGATGGAGAGGGGATCCGTTCGGTTTTCTCCCTCTCCTGGGGGAGAGGGGCGGGGTGAGGGCGCTACAACGTTGGAGGTAAAATGGCCGTCGCATTAGTCACCGGCGCAAGCCGTGGTATCGGTAAAGCCACCGCCATCCTGCTGGCGCAATCTGGCTACAAAGTCGTCGTAAACTACCAGCGTAATAAACAAGCAGCCGATGAAGTGATTTCAACTATTCACGCGGCGGGCGGCGAAGCGATTGCTATCAAAGCGGATATCGCCGATGAACTGCAAGTCATGGCAATGTTTGTCGAAATCGACAACGCCTTCGGCCCCGTGACCGCGCTGGTCAACAACGCGGGCATTCTGTTCCAACAATCCACCATCGAAGAACTCACTGCTGAACGCATTAACTGCGTGTTAGCGACTAACGTCACTGGTTATTTTCTTTGTTGCCGCGAAGCCGTCAAACGCATGGCAATTCGCCATGGTGGAAATGGCGGGGCGATAGTTAATGTCTCGTCGGCAGCATCACGTCTGGGCGCACCTGGTGAATATGTTGATTATGCGGCGTCAAAAGGTGCGGTTGATACCCTGACAACAGGGCTTTCTGTGGAAGTTGCGGCGCAGGGGATTCGTGTCAATTGCGTGCGTCCTGGTTTTATCTATACCGAAATGCATGCTTCGGGTGGTGAAGCCGGGCGAGTTGATCGGGTAAAAGATCTCTTACCGATGAAACGTGGCGGCCAGCCAGAAGAAGTCGCTCAGGCCATCGTCTGGCTGCTTAGTGATAAAGCCTCCTATGTGACAGGCAGTTTCCTCGATTTAGCCGGCGGTAAATAAAAAAGGCAGTTGCCTGAAACTTCAGGTGAACTGCCTTTTCCTGCAAACGGTTTTAGTTAACCGGATAAGGCGTGTAGACACCGTTTAGCGTATTCAGAAAAGCCACAATGTCGTCGACATCGCTTTGCGGTAAGCTAGTTCCTACCTGATATTTCAGCATCAGCTTCACTGCTTCATCCATCGTTTCGACATCTCCGCGGTGGAAGTAAGGCGCAGTCAGGGCGACGTTACGTAACGTCGGGACTTTTTGGCGCAGACGGTCGCGCACATCGTTAGTGACATTCATGCGCCCGATATCTGCGGCAGTGACCTCACCAAAACCAAAGTCTTTCTTCAGTCCAAGCGGCTCAAACGAACGCCCGCCAAGTATTTTCCCGCTATGGCAGGTGGCACATTTATTGTCTTTAAATAGCTGATAACCGCGTTTCTGTTGCGATGTGATTGCGTTGTCATCCCCGCGCAGATAATTATCAAATGGAGAGTCCGGCGTAATAAGGGTCTTCTCAAACTCGGCAATCGCATCCGTTATGGACGTTCCCGAGAACCCTTGTGGATACACGGCGGTGAAGTCGCGTGTCAGGATCGGGTCTTTATTTAGCTTGTCGGTAATTTCATCCCAGGATTTCGAAGCCATTTCGATAGGGTTAAGCGGAGGGCCACCCGCCTGAGCCTGAAGATCGGCGGCACGTCCATCCCAGAATTGTTCGATATTGAATATCGAGTTATAGACGGTAGGAGCATTAATCGGGCCAATTTCACCACCAACACCTCTGGATGTTTTACGTCCGTCCACACCACCTGCACCAAGCTGATGACAATGTGCACAGGAGATGGAGTTGTCGCCAGAGAGTCGTGGGTCATGGTAAAGGCGCATTCCCAGTGCGACCTTTTGAGCATCGACTGGCAAAGATTTGGGGATAGGTTGCACCGGTTCATTACGGCGATTATCTGCCATATCCGACGTAGTGTAATAATTCAGCCGCTGCTGTTTCACCCAATCAAGTAAAACGTTACGTTCCTCTTGATTCATCACACCAGCCCAATGCAGAGCATTATAACGGGTCGGAGGCATGGTCTGATGTCCCATAACCCACTCAATTTTAGTGATATCACTTTGCGGCGCTGCTTTATTATCAAGCAGGCTTTCACGAACCTGGGTCAGGTTAAACGATTTGTAACCGAGTTGAATATCGTACTCCATAAGCTGTTTTGCCACAGGGAATGAAGCATAAAAGGGCAATTTGGTCGAAGGCGTGTGGCAATAGTCACAACCTTTTTCCTGCAATATATTCAGGACTTTTACATTATGTGGTGAAGGATTGGTTTGCGGAGGGAATGCTGCAGTTCTTTGATTATCATGGTGATAAACATAAGCCACCAGGCTAAAATAGCCGACGACTACACCCGCAATGGCTATCCCGGATAGTGTTATTATTTTTTTCATCTGGTTGTCCTTTCCATAGGTTGTCATACGCTTTTTATGCGTTTCCCATCATGTGAAAGAAAAGGATCTGACTCCTTGAGGATTATCAATCTATATAATTGGCAAGAGCTATTGTTTAAATAGGATTCGCCGATGAGCGAAAATAAGCTGAGTGTTTTCCCCTAAGATTGATAAATTAGAAAGTCAAAATGGCAGTTGCCTGAAAATTCAGACAACTGCCATTATCCTGATGTTGGTGTGAGAATTACTTTTTACCCATCTCGTCTTTAGACATGCCATCTTTGGCCATAGAATCTTTAGACATAGAGTCTTTAGACATATGATCCTTAGACATGGAATCTTTCTTCATACCATCTTTAGCCATGCAATCTTTCTTCATGCCATCTTTGCCGCAGTCGTGAGACATTGCCATATTATCTTTAGACATAGAATCTTTAGACATATTATCCGCAGCATTAGCGCCAGCTACGCCAAAGAATAATGCTGAGCACATCAGAGCAGTGTAGAGTTTTTTCATTTTGTCTTTCCTTTACGTTTCATTAACTACATTGATTAACTTCCGCCAAACCAGTTATAACCCTGGTCTTCCCAATAACCACCGGGATAGCGGTTGGTGACTTCTATAACTTGAATATGTTTGGGGTTTTTGTAACCCAACTTGGTGGGCATTCTTAATTTCATCGGGAAACCATACTTACGCGGCAATATTTCACCATCGTAAGTCAGAGCAATAATGGTTTGTGGATGTAATGCGGTTGCCATATCAATGCTGGTGTAATAATCATCAGCACATTTAAAACTGACATAACGGGCATTTAAATCAGCGCCAATTCCTTTAAGGAATAAAGAAAACGGTACGCCGCCCCATTTACCAATCGCACTCCAGCCTTCAACACAGATATGGCGTGTGACCTGGCTAACCTGCGCCATCTGGTGCAGCTGTGCCAGCGTCCACGGGCGCTTATCTGCCACTAGTCCCGCAACCTCCAGGCGATAATCGTCGCCGTTAATGTTAGGCGCTTCGTCTTCGCTGTAAAAAGCATTAAAAGGGAATGGACGCGTCATCATGCTTTCGGGATAAACCGGTGCCAAATCATTGGCGTTAAATAACCAGCCTTGTACGCGGTCATTGAATCGTGAAATACGGCTTAAGCTATTTTCGACTGATTCATTACTGCTAATATCGCAGCCGGTCAGCATCATTAAACCACCGAGGGTTAAACCTTGCTTCAAAAAACGACGACGGCCTTCAGACGATAACTGTTTATTAATTTGCTGTGTCGCATCCTGAATAATTGCGGCCTTGTCAGAATCAGAAAAAATCTTATTATTTTTGCTCATTATTTTTCCCTATCGGCCACGTAACATCGCGAGTAAAGTTCGTGGAACCAGCGCCACCATAATCAGATGGATGACGACAAACCCCACCATTGCGGACATGGCATAAAAATGAATAAAACGTGCATTGTCATAACCGCCGAGTAATTCCCGCAATAACGGAAACTGTACTGATTTCCACACCACCAGACCTGAACACACCAGAATGATCCCGTCGATCATCACAAACAGATACGCCAGTTTCTGCACAGTGTTGTAGTGGCTGAGATCCTCATGAGCCAGTTTTCCCCGTAGTGCGGCAATAAAATCATTGGCTAATGCACGCGGCGACAGAGGCCAAAATTTGTGTTTCAGGCGGCCGCTGAAAATATTAATCAGCAGGTAAATCACGCCATTAATACCAAATAGCCACATGCCTGCGAAATGCCACTGCAAGGCACCGCCTAGCCAGCCACCGAGCGTTAATTCAGCTGGAAAGGTAAAATTAAACAACGGTGAAGCGTTATATATCCGCCATCCACTTGTCACCATAATCAGCATGGCAAGGGCATTCAACCAGTGGCAAATCCTCAGCCACAGCGGATGAACCAGGGCGGGTTTAACCTGAAATATTGGCCTTTCCATCGTGTAATTCCGGTTATTGCGTTGAAATGATTGTGGCTGAAATCTGTTCTCCAAAACCTCACGAAAAGTTAAATTAAATGTGATAACTCGATGGGTGAATGTTGTATAGACTTGCTATCAACAGCGGATATAAGGCAGAAGTGATGAAAACCAAAAAATTATTAATCGTTGAGGATGACGAAAATATTGCTGAACTTCTGCAACTGCACCTGCGGGAAGAAGGCTATGAAATTGTGCATGCAGCAGATGGCACCCTCGGGCTGGAATTGCTCAAACAGGGTGGTTGGGATGCGCTGATATTGGATCTTATGTTGCCGGGCGTTGATGGGCTGGAAATCTGCCGCCATGCGCGAACCATGACGCGTTACACGCCGATCGTCATGATCAGCGCTCGCTCAAGCGAAACGCATCGCGTATTGGGGCTGGAGCTTGGCGCGGATGACTATCTGGCAAAACCTTTTTCAATGCTGGAACTCGTGGCGCGAGTTAAAGCGCTGTTCCGCCGCCAGGAAGCGATGAGTCAGAACCTGATGCAGGATGCCGGAACGCTGACTTTCGATCGGCTAACTATTGATCCCCTGGCTCGCGATGTGCGCCTCAGACAACAGCCTGTTGAGCTGACACCGCGTGAGTTCGATCTGCTGTGGTTTTTTGCCAAACATCCCGGCAAAGTTTTTTCACGGTTGAATCTGCTTAACCAGGTTTGGGGCTATCAACACGAAGGCTATGAACACACAGTTAACACCCATATCAACCGCTTACGCATCAAGATTGAAGACAACCCCGCAGAGCCTGAATTCATTCTTACTGTGTGGGGAAAAGGGTATAAATTCATCGCACTGCGCAACGAGTAAACCATGCGAAAACTCTCTCTTTCACAGCGCCTGACTCTGGTCTTTGCCCTGCTGCTCATCACCTCTTGCTCTTTGCTGGGGTGGCTGCAAATCCGCACCAGTACGCAGTACAGCCAGGCGGTGGTTCAGCAACTTTCTGGCTCGCTTGCCGAGCATATCAACCAGAGCTACCCGCTGCTGGGGGAAGACGGGCTGAATGATGATTCAGTGCGCCGCTTGTTTGATCATTTGATGACGGTAAACCCAAGCGTTGAAGTTTATCTGCTGGATGAGAAAGGCGATATTATCGGCGACGCTGCGCCACCAAATCACATCAAACGCCATCGTGTAGATCTGCAACCAATTTTGACGGCACTCAACGAGAAACAATATCCGATCTACGGCGACGATCCTCGTAGTGTTGATGGCAAAAAAGTGTTCAGCGTGGCACCGATGTACCAGAACGGGGTAGTGAAAGGCTATTTGTACATTATTTTGTTGGGCGAAAATTACAATGTGCTGGCTAGTGATGCGCAATTTAATACGTTATTAAAAGTGGTTTTGCTTTCGATAAGTCTGGTTGCCTTGCTGGGACTTATCGTTGGCTGGCTGGCATTTCGCTGGATTACTCATCCGTTACGTTCGCTTTCCTGCCAGGTAAATGCACTGGAAGCCGGCGGCATGACCGAGATGAAGGCGATGGCCGAGCTGCCGCTGGAAAAAGTTCCGGGCCATGACGAAATCAGCCTGTTGCGCCAGGGGGTGATTATGATGGCTCGACGTATTTCAGATCAGTGGCATCGTCTTTCACAACAAGACCAGTTGCGTCGCGAGTTTATTGCCAATATTTCCCATGATTTGCGCACACCATTAACCTCGATGCACGGTTATCTGGAAAGCTTATCGGTGATGTCATCGACGCTTTCTGAAGCGGAAAAACAACGTTATCTGGAAACCGCGTTAGCACAGAGCCAGAAAGTCCGCATCCTCGCACAGTCACTGTTTGAATTAGCTCGTCTTGAATATGGCGTGGTGAAACCGCAAAAAGAGCACTTCTGCCTCAGTGAGTTATTGCAGGATGTCTTCCAGAAATTCGAGCTGATGACGCAAACACGGCAGTTAAAGCTAGTGGCTGATATCCAGCCAGAGCTGCCATTAATTGACGCGGATTTGGGGATGATTGAACGGGTGCTAACTAACCTGCTGGATAACGCAATTCGTCATACCCCAGAGCAAGGTACAGTTGCGGTGCGCCTGTGGAAAGAGGGGCAAAAAGTGATGGTACAAATCAGTGACAGTGGGCCGGGCATCCCGCATGAGCTGAAAGAAGGATTGTTTGTGCGGCCTTCGATTATGAACCAGTCGCAGGTGAGAGTCGGCGGTTTAGGGTTGATGATTGTACGCCAGATGTTGCAGCTACACGGCAGCGATATTGCGTTGGTAGAAAGGCCGGAAACCGGAGCGTGCTTCCGTTTTGCTTTGCCGACCTGAATAAAAACGCCCCGTAAACGGGGCGTTTTTATTCAGGTAAACTCAGGGCTAGCCGCCCTAGTGACATCCGGTGCAGAAATTTGCCAGGATCTGTTGAAAGAAGTCGTTGCCTTTATCATCAACAAGGATAAAGGCAGGGAAGTCTTCCACTTCAATTTTCCAGATAGATTCCATCCCCAGTTCCGGATACGCGACACATTCCAGGCTCTTAATACTTTGCTGCGCTAAGACTGCTGCGGGGCCGCCGATACTGCCGAGGTAAAAACCACCATGTTTGTGGCAGGCATCTGTCACCTGCTGGCTACGGTTACCCTTCGCCAACATGATCATGCTCGCGCCGTGCGATTGCAGCAGATCCACATAAGAATCCATACGACCAGCCGTTGTAGGGCCTAACGAACCGGAAGCATAACCCTCTGGCGTTTTGGCTGGGCCTGCGTAGTAGATCGGATGGTCTTTTACGTACTGCGGCAGCGCTTCACCGTTATCCAGCAATTCTTTGAGCTTCGCGTGGGCAATATCACGCGCCACGATGATGGTGCCGCTGAGGGCCAGACGAGTTGAGACGGTATGGGCTGACAGGCTCGCCAGAATGTCTTTCATTGGCTGGTTCAGGTTGATGCGCACTACACTGCCTTCGCCCTGCTGGCGCAGTTCTTGCGGAATATACTGCCCTGGATTGCTTTCCAGTTTCTCAATCCAGATACCGTCGCGGTTGATTTTCGCTTTGATATTACGGTCGGCTGAACAGGACACGCCCATGCCAACTGGGCAGGATGCACCATGGCGCGGCAGGCGGATCACGCGGATATCGTGAGCGAAGTATTTGCCACCGAACTGGGCGCCCAGCCCGAGATTCTGCGCTTCTTGCAACAATTGTTGCTCCAGTTCCACGTCACGGAACGCCTGGCCGTGTTCGTTGCCTTCGGTTGGCAGGCCGTCGTAGCAACGGGTCGAGGCTAGCTTAACGGTTTTCAGCGTGGCTTCTGCGGACGTGCCACCAATAACAAACGCGATGTGGTAAGGCGGGCAAGCGGCAGTGCCGAGGGAACGCATCTTATCGACCAGATAGTTTTTTAACTTAGCCGGGGTGATGAGCGCTTTGGTTTCCTGATAAAGATAGGTTTTGTTGGCCGAGCCGCCCCCTTTTGCCATGCACAGGAATTTGTATTCATCGCCATCAACACTGTAGAGATCGATTTGCGCAGGCAGGTTGGTACTGGTATTCACCTCTTTATACATATCCAGCGCGACGTTCTGCGAATAGCGCAGATTGTCCTGGGTATAGGTGTTGTAGACACCGCGCGCCAGTGCCGCCTCATCGCCGCCATCAGTCCATACGCGGTGGCCTTTTTTGCCCATAATGATCGCGGTGCCAGTATCCTGGCAGGTTGGCAGAATCCCTCTGGCGGCAATTTCAGAATTGCGCAGGAATTGAAGCGCGACGTATTTGTCGTTATCGCTGGCCTGTGGGTCAAGCAGGATGGAGGCCACTTGCTTCTGATGAGAAGTGCGCAGCATAAAGGCTGCATCGTGGAACGCATGCTGCGCCAGCAAAGTCAGCGCCTCGGGTTCGATTTTCAGCACTTGCTGGCCGTCAAACTCGCGGGTGGAAACGTGGTCACGGCTGAGCAGATAGTATTCGGTTTCATCTGACGCCAGCGGGAAGGGATCCTGATAGACAAAAGGTTTATTCGACATAGCTCACTTACTCCATAAAGATAAAAACCGCCGAAGGAGGCCTCCGGCGGTTATGAATCAGAACATCATGGACATCCAAGGATAACCAATCAATAAAAGGGCCGCGAGGAAAATGGCTCCAAAAATACTACCCAGACGCCAGTAATCTTTGGTCGGCAGATAACCACTACCGTAGTAGATCGGGCTCGGGCCTGTGCCGTAAGGGGTGATGATGCCCATCACACCGAGTGACGTGACCATCAGCAGGACGAAGACATTCATATTCATCCCAGGAATAGTGGCGGCAATGGTCAGCATGGCAGGCAAAAGCGCTGTGGTATGCGCGGTGGTACTGGCAAAAAGGTAGTGCAGCAGATAGAACGCTAACAGCAGTACTACCGTTGCGACGCCTGGGGAAATCCCCTGCATTAATTCACCGCCTTCTTTACCCAGCCAGGCGATGAAACCGGTGGAAGAGAGGCCATCGGCAAGCGCGACCAGCGTGGCAAACCAGGCGAAGGTGTTCCATGCCGCTTTATTGCCCGTGATATCTGTCCACGACAGCACACCCGTCCACAGCATCAGGACGATAATCAACAGTGCAGCCATCGCAGGCTCAATCCACTCTGCGGCAAAAATCCACATCATCAGTGCGCTGCAAACGAACACCAGCAGCAGGATTTCATTGCGCGATAACTTGCCCAATTTTTCCAGCTCACGCGTTGCCCACAATGGGACTTCATTGTTTATCTTCACTTCCGGTGGGTAGAACCAGTAAGCGAGCAGCGGCATGGTGAGAAGCAGCAGAATACCCAGCGGCAGGAAGGCGATAAACCAGGTGCCCCACGAGATAGTGATGCCGACGATGCTTTTCACCAGCGCCAGCGCCAACAGGTTAGGGGCCAGGGCCGAGAGGAACATCGAGCTTGTGATACAGGCGGCGGTAATCGCGACCCACATCAAATAGGAGCCTATCTTGCGAGCGCTGGGATCGTTAGGTTTTGAACCGTACAACGGTGGCAGGTTGGCAATAATCGGGTAAATGGTGCCGCCGCTTCGTGCGGTATTCGACGGCGTGAAAGGGGCTAATAACAGGTCAGCAAAGGCAATGGCGTAGCCCAGAGTCAGGCTGCGGCGGCCGAGGTGTTTTACCAGAATCAGCGCCAGACGACGACCAAACTGGGTCTTATCGTAGCCTGCGGCAAACATAAAGGCGCCGAAAATCAGCCAGACCGTGGAGTTTCCAAATCCGCTCACTGCCCATTTAAAGGATTGCCCGGCCAGCTTAAATTTAGGGTCTGCCAGTTGCTCAGGGCTGAACAAAAGCCACTGACTGAAAAGGGCGATGACGACCACGCCGGTGATACCGATAACCGCGCCAGGTAAGGGTTCAAAGATCAAACCGACAATCACCCCGACAAAGATGGCGAAGTAGTGCCAGGCATAAGGAGGTAACCCCTCAGGTACGGGAACGAAAAGTAAAAGTACTGCCACAATAATCGGCAGCGCCATCATCATCAGGCGGTGTTTATTCCCCGCTTTCGGACTCGCTGCGCCAGCAGGCGGTATAATAGCTGTCGGTTTATCTTTCATTATGAGTATCTTCAAGTAGTTAAAAATACGTTTATATCGGGAGATAATCAGTCTGTTTTTTTAGTTTAAAAACCTTCTTGAATGATTAATGACTGAGTCTGATTGTTCCTGATATGAAAATTTATCGCTGTATTTATGGGCATTAAATAAAAATAGCTATTATTGATATATTGCACCTTCATACCGTGTCGCAATTGATTGAGATCAAGAAAAACCGGCGGCAAAGACTTTTGTAATTATTTATAGTTATTCTGCCTGGTGGGGGGGTATTCTTTTTAAAGTGGCTATAAATGTTAAAATAACACTGATTGTAAGCGTTGCCTGATGTGGGTTGCGTTGATTAATATGCTGATATTCAATGATTTTGTGGTGTTAATCATCAGGTGATTACCTTTAACAAAAGTATATAAACTGTTATCAATAATTTACTTTCTATCGTGGTGTTCTTTAAAAATAATAATACAAAAGAGGTGTCGTCATTATGGGTGGTATTAAATAGTTTTTTAACTAACGTAATTAATTTGGTAACTAAAAAAAGAGTTATATTAATGCCATGACAAAGGAATGAAGAAACATAACTAAAAATAATTCCGTCACCCAATTCTAAATTTCAATATTTAAAATCTGGAGTGTTATTATGACCAGTAACGATCGTATGTTGCGTCCTTTTACCTTACCCAATGGAACTGAGCTTAAAAACCGTTTATTAATGGCGCCGATGACAACCTGTACTGGTTATTATGACGGCACAGTGAGCAGCGAACTGGTGGAGTATTATCGCGTTCGGTCAGGCAGCATTGGTGCGATCATCGTTGAGTGCTGTTTTATCGATGCTCTCGGCCTGGCGTTTCCTGGTGCTATCGGTATCGATAACGATGAAAAAATCGCCGGGCTGGCAAAAATCGCGCAGGCGATTAAAGCTGAAGGGTCAAAAGCGATTTTGCAGATATACCACGGCGGCCGCATGGTCGACCCGCTGTTGATTGGCGGAAGAACGCCCGTTGCCCCAAGTGCGCTGGCGGCACCGCGTGAAGGGGCAGTCGTCCCACGCGCCCTGAACGGTGATGAAGTCGAAGACATGATCGCCAAATTTGGTGAAGGGGTACGACGTGCGATTCAGGCCGGTTTCGACGGCGTAGAAATTCATGGCGCCAACACCTACCTCATTCAGCAATTCTATTCTCCCAACTCTAACCAACGCGACGATGAATGGGGCGGCAGCCGCGACAACCGCGCGAAATTCCCGCTAGCTGTACTGGAAATCACGCACAAAATGGTGCGCCAGTACGCCGACGACGCTTTTATTATCGGTTATCGCTTCTCGCCTGAAGAGCTGGAAATCCCTGGTATTCGCTTTGATGACACCGTGTATCTGCTGGAAAAACTCGCCGCACGCGGGGTGGATTATCTGCACTTCTCCGTTGGCGCAAGTTTACGCCCGTCGATTGTGGATACCACTGACCCGACTCCGTTGATTGAAAAATACTGTGCCATGCGCTCTGAAACGTTGGCGCAAGTGCCGGTGATGGGCGTCGGCGCAGTGGTAAATGCGGCAGATGTAGAGCAAGCGCTGGAACATGGTTATGACCTGATCGCCGTTGGCCGCGCCTGCATAGCTTACCCAGACTGGGCGGCACGTATTGCTAGCGGCGAAGAGCTGGAACTGTTTATCGATAGCACCCAGCGTGAAGCGCGGCAGATCCCTGAACCGCTGTGGCGTTTCTCGCTGGTGGAGGCGATGATCCGCGACATGAGCATGGGCGATGCCAAATTCAAGCCAGGCATGTTCGTCGAAACCGTGCAGGACGACGTGAACGAACTGGTTATCAATGTGAGTCTCGAAAACGATCACATTGCTGATATCGAACTGGCCTCAAGCCCGGTGCAAAGCGTGGAATTTACCTCAAGCTTTGAAGAGATCCGCGATCGTATTTTGTCGGCTAACACTCCGCACGTGGATGCGATCTCGGGTGCGACCAGCCAGAGCGAGGCGGTGAAAAAAGCCGTCTCGAAAGCGATGCTGAAATCCAGTAAGGCGCTGGCGGCAGAAGAAGGCGGCGATGACAATTCACCGAAAAGCTACGATGTGGTGGTGGTCGGTAGCGGTGGCGCGGGCCTTGCGGCGGCGATTCAGGCTCACGACGAGGGGGCGAGCGTCCTTATCGTTGAGAAAATGCCGACCCTCGGCGGAAACACCATCAAAGCCTCTGCCGGGATGAACGCCGCAGAAACCCGCTTCCAGCGCGTGAAAGGGATTCATGACAGCAAAGAGCTGTTCTACCAGGAAACCCTGAAAGGGGGCAAAAACAAAAACAACCCAGAGCTGCTGCGCTGTTTTGTTGAAAATGCACCGGAAGCCATCGAATGGTTGGCTGATCGCGGCATTATGCTTAACGATATCACCACCACTGGCGGCATGAGCATCGACCGTACTCACCGCCCACGTGACGGCTCGGCGGTTGGCGGCTATCTGATTAGCGGGCTGGTACGCAATATCACCCGACGCGGCATTGATGTGCTGCTGGATACCTCGGTCGACGAGATCCTGACCGATAACGGTGCGGTGAGCGGTGTGCGCCTGTTGACGGATGAGCAAGAGAGCATTGTGGTGCAAGCCAAAAGCGTAGTGGTTGCAACCGGTGGCTTCAGCGCTAACAGCGCAATGGTCGTGAAATATCGTCCAGACCTGGACGGTTTTGTGACCACCAACCACAAAGGGGCCACTGGCGGCGGTATCGCACTGCTCGAGCGAATCGGTGCAGGCACCGTGGATATGGGGGAAATTCAAATCCACCCAACGGTTGAGCAGCAAACCTCGTATCTGATTTCCGAATCGATTCGCGGCGGTGGCGCTATTCTTGTGAGCCAGCAGGGCCTGCGTTTCTTCAATGAGATGGAAACCCGCGATAAAGTGTCGGCGTCGATTATCGCGCTGCCGGAGCACTATGCTTACATCGTCTTTGACGAACATGTGCGGGCGAAAAACAAAGCTACAGATGAATACATCGCCAAAGGTCTGGTGACCAGTGCCAGCACACCAAGCGAACTGGCGCAGAAGCTGGGCATGGATGAACACGCTTTCCTCGCCACGCTTGAGCGCTACAACGGCTTTGTGGAAAACCAGCGGGATGACGACTTTGGCCGTACGACCGCGCTGCGCGCGCCAGTAAACGAAGGGCCGTTCCACGCCATTCGCATTGCACCTGGGGTCCACCATACGATGGGCGGAGTGACGATCAACGCCGATACAGAAGTGTTGAATGCGGCTCATCAATCTATTCCTGGCGCCTATGCGGCGGGGGAAGTGGTGGGAGGTATTCATGGTGCTAACCGTATCGGTGGCAACGCGGTTGCGGATCTGATTATTTTCGGCACCCTTGCAGGCGGTGTGGCCGCGAAATACGCCAGAGCCTGACGCTCAGCAAGTGTAGACCGGGTAAGCGCAATGCTACCCGGCAATTCCCCGGTGGCGAGGTGCCTGCCGGGGCTACAACACAGGAGCGGCAACCATGCCAACCGACAATCGAGTCTATAGTTATTCCGCCGTACTGATGGGGTCACCCATCCTGCTCAAACTCTATTCCCACAACGAAGCACTCGCCTCCCAGGTCTTTCAACTGATTAAACAGTATGAAGATTTACTCACGGTGAACCGTGCGCAATCTCAGGTCATGAACATCAACCATGCCGCCGGTCGGCATCCGGTTAGCGTCAGCCGCCCGGTTTATACACTCATTAAATGCGCGAAGGCCGCCAGTATGGTGCAAGACAGCACGTTCAATCTGGCGATTGGCCCGCTGGTGAAGCTATGGCGTATTGGCTTTCAGGGTAACCGCGTGCCTTCAGCCGCAGAGATTGCCGCGAGGCTGCCCCTGACGCGTCCACAGGACGTGATTCTGGATGACGCTGCATGCAGCGTTTTTCTCGCTCAATCGGGGATGGAAATAGACCTTGGGGCGATTGCCAAAGGTTATATTGCCGACAGGGTTCGCGATTATCTGCGCAAGCACGGGGTGGCGGATGCGCTGATAAACCTCGGTGGCAATGTGCATACTTTGGGGAACTGGTCTGTTGGGTTAAAAAAACCCTTTGCGGCAGGGGATGCACTCATCGGTCGTATTGAGGTGGCAAGCCAGTCGGTCGTCACTTCAGGCATTTACGAGCGTTATTTCGAGCAGGATGGCAAACGCTGGCATCATATTCTCGACCCGCGCAACGGTTATCCGCTGGATAACGAACTGCACAGCGTGACGATTATTTCCGCCAACTCTCTTGATGGTGATATCTGGACCACGCTGCTGTACGGATTGGGTATTGAGAAAGGTTGTGCGGCACTACGCCAGCGCGAGGATATCGAGGCGATTTTTGTGACCAAAAATCGCGACGTTATCCTCTCTTCTCAGCGCCAGTTCCGCTTTTCGTTACTCAACGACAGCTACCGGATTACTGGCTGTACTGCTTGAGCAGGTTGTACTGTTCGGCAACCAGCCGATAGCGGTACACCGGGCGGCCAGTGGCACCATAATGAATACTGGTGTAGAGGATGTTGATTTGTGCAAGCCAAATCAAATACTTACGGCAGGATACGCGGGAGATATTGACCGCTGCTGCCAGCTCATCGGTAGAGAATTCGGAGCCAGGATGGTTGTCAATCCACTGGCAAATAGTGCGTAAAGTCTGTGCGGTCAGCCCTTTTGGCAGGCGTCGGTCGTCGGTGATTTCCGGATTGGCACCATGCAGTAAACGATCGACTTCCGCCTGCTCATAGTACGGCTGGGTGGTCATCAGCTTACGCTTCTCCCGCCAGGCGTTCAGGGCCTCTTCGAAGCGCGGAAACTGGAACGGTTTAATCAGATAATCCACCACCCCGTAATGCAGAGATGTTTGTACCGTTGTGGCGTCGGCTGCGGAAGTAATCATGATCACGTCGATCGCGCGCCCCGAGGCACGGATCGTTGGCAGAAGATCTAACCCGTTATGCTGTTGCATATACACATCCAGCAGCACGAGACCGATCTCAAGCGCCGGATCGTTAAGCATCTCTTTTGCCTGGGGCAGTGTTGAGGCTGTGCCACAGCAGCGGAAACCGGGGACTCTTGCCACATACATGCGGTTAAGTTCGGCCACCATGGCATCATCATCAACAATTAAAACATTTATCATGCAGGAGTCCTTTTACTGTCCCAGGGAAGATGTACAAAAAATTGGGTATACACACCGGGTTCGGATTCGACAGAAATACTGCCTCCCAGGGCGCTTAACTGTTGGTGGGCAAGAAACAGTCCAACACCGCGGTTCTCACCTTTGGTAGAAAAACCTTTCACGAAGATGGCATCGATGTTGGCCTGCGTAATCCCCGGGCCGTCATCGCTGACTTCGCCACTTAACCAACCATTCTGGAAATGCAGCATGACAGTGACTTCACCTTCTGGTTGTTCACTCATCGCATCCAGTGCATTTTCAATCAGATTACCCAGCACCGTCACCAGTGCGGTTACCTGTTTCTCATTAACGTTATCAGGCACCAGGCTCTCTTCCGCAAGCGTCAGGGTAAATCCCAGTTCTTTGGCGCGATGTATTTTACCCAACAGAAAACCTGCTACTACCGGTGCTTTTATCTGGTGCTGAATCGCGCCGATGTCTGTCTGGTAATTATGGGCAGTTTGCAGCACATATTCTTCAAGCTTGTCATAACTCTTCATATTCAACAGGCCAAGGATAACGTGCAGCTTATTCATGAATTCATGTGAAGTGGTGCGTAAGGCATCGACATAATTCACCATCCCATCCAGACGTTGCAGCAACTGGCTGACTTCCGTTTTGTCACGGAAGGTGCTTATCGCACCGACGATGTTTCCTTGCCGATGAATCGGAACGGTGTTGCTGATAAGCAGCAATCCGTTGCAGGTAATTTCCTGGTCATAGATGGGTTTGTCATGCTGTAACACTTCTTTGAGCTCTGCCAGCAACGGCCCTTCATCAACCTCATTGCCGGAGGAGGACTGTAGCATTTTTCTGGCGGCGGGATTAATCAGCGTCACCTGCCCATGCTCATCGACCGCCATCACCCCTTCTTTTAATGAATGCAGCATTGCCTGGCGTTGCTTGAGGTTTGCCGAAATTTCATGCGGCTCGAGCCCCAGAAGAGCCTCTTTTAGCACGCGCACCAGGATCAGAGTGCCGACAGTACAGACCAGGGCGCTGAACAGAATCGTGAGTAATACATTCCTGCGGCTACGAGCGAGTTGTTCGTCCACTTTGCTCAGTGGAACGCCGATCGCGACGACGCCGATCTGCTGTTGTTTATCATTATAGACCGGCGTATAGACGCGCAACGCAGGCCCCAGCGCACCATTGTTTATGGCGACATTTTCTTTGCCATTAAGCGTAGGGTTGATGTCTTTGCCGATGTAATGCTGACCAATGAGCTGGCTATTGGGATGCGAGTGGCGAATACCCTGCATGTCGGTCACGACGGCGAACAGTAAATGGTTGCGCTTCATTACCGCCATTGCCAGAGGTTGAATGATCTGGCTGTCGGGTGGCAACGTCAGGCCGCGTTTGACCTCTGGTGTATCGGCGAGCGTTCGCGCGACGGCAAGTGCCGTATCTTTCAATCCGTCACGCGTCGCATTGCTGATTTGTGAAAACCACAGAGCGAACACCAGTAACAGCACCGTGCCAAGCACACTGCAAATCATCAGTGTCACCGTCGTGCTGAGTTTCATCGGGCGCTTACGGGTGGGGGATAAAACGTTCATAGCGATCCCAATGAGTAACGGTGAAGTACCGATTATCGCAGATGAGGGAAGTGACTTAAAGCCACGTAAATCAAGCAAATCGCCCTAAGAAGGGGGGAAGCGTGACCCCACTCGCAGGAGTGGCAGATAAATATCCTTATAGTATGTGTGGACCCTTTAAATGGAGGTTTTTATGAGCAGTAAGCCAACCGGTTCAATGATGGGACGACGCAATAGCGGTACGGAAAATATCGATAAACTCGCCACTGAGGATATGCTGGCGGCAATCCTGAAAGACGATCGCGAAATCACCTATGCGATAGCCAACTGTTTACCGACAGTCACCCGTTTAGTCGACCAGGCGATTGCGACTTTCAGCCGGGGCGGGCGGTTAATCATCGCGGGTGCCGGGGCGTCTGGACGCGCGGCGATGCAAGTGGCCTGCGAGTTTGCCCCCGATAACGATCATGCGCTCATTGGGTTGATAGCGGGTGGGTCAGAAGCGATGTTGCAAGAGAGCGATACCGCCGCAGGCGATTACAATCGGGGTATCAGCGATTTGCAGGCCATCCAGTTTACCCGCAATGACATGTTGCTGGGCCTGTCGGTCAGCGGGAAAACGCCGTGGGTCTGGGGCGCTCTTCGTTACGCGGGCTCGCTTGGTGCGCCAGTGGCGGTTATCACGCAGGATGCCGAGAGTGAAGTGGCCCAGTTGGCAGATACCGTGATTACGCCAGATATCGGGCCGGAAGTGGTGGTGGGATTTGCCAATCCAAAGGCGCAACTGGCGCAGCGGCAGATCCTCAATATGCTCTCGACAGGGCTTGCGATTCGCAGTGGCCGTGTTTACGGCAATTTGCGCGTCGACATTAACGCATCCAGCACCCATTGGGCCGAGCGGCAGATAGCCATCGTGATGGAAGCGGCAAGCTGTTCTCGTACACAAGCGAAGAACGCGCTGGCAAGCTGCAATCATCACTGTCGAACGGCGATTCTGATGCTGTTGACCGGGCTGGATGGCTGGCATGCGCGGGATTTGCTGACTGAAAATAGTGATCATCTGCGAATTGCACTCGAGGAAGCGAAACGTAGCTCAGTCCAAAAAGCCTCGTGACATCTTCAATATTAATCAGCTCATGAATGATAAAACGGTGAAAGCATAAAAATGCTTGCACCGTTTTTTTGTGCCTGAAGAGCACAATCAGGAACGGGTGATTACATTATCCAACCCAGCAGTAATGTTGCTGCGATGACGGTTGATGCGCCACCAATACGGGTAGCAATTTGTGCAAATGGCATCAGCGACATACGATTTGAAGCCGACAAAATCGCCACATCACCCGTGCCACCCAAACCACTGTGACAACACGTCACGATAGCGGCGTCCACCGGATACATATTCAGGCGTGAAGCAATGAAAAAACCGCTCAAGGTCATGGAGATAACCACCGAACCGCACACCACCACATAGCCAATCGAGAATACCGACACCACGCTTTCCAGCGGCACATACAGCATCCCAAGGCCAATCATCAACGGCCATACTAATGCCGCCGAGACAAATTTGTAGCAGCTATAGGCACCCATCTCCATCGCGGCTGGGATCACTTTTGCATATTTACAGAACACCGCAGCCAGAATCATCAGCACCGGCCCAGGGATGTGTACCAGCTTCTCAAACAAGCCGCCGACGATGAAAAAGGCACAAATCATCAATAATCCCGCGCCCATCAGCTGAAAATCTGTTTGATGCGATCCCTCAGACTGCATAAACAAATTGTTGTCCTCACGGCTGCGGATCAGCATGCCGTTGCCGGACAGCGACGGGCGTCGGCTGCCAATTCGTGACAAAACACCTGCGCAAATAATCGCGAAGATGTTACCTACCACCGCGGCAGGAGCCAGTTGTGCGACATACACATCCGGGGTTTGCCCAAGAATGGCGGAATAGGCGAGAGAAAGCGGCAATATCCCTTCTCCAATACCTCCACCGATAATGGGAACGATGATAAAGAAAAATGTATGGTAGATGCTGTAACCAAACAATGAACCAACCAGCAGACCGGTTAACACCGCCGCGCCGGTTCCCACTACAAGTGGTACAAACATTTTTATCATTCCCTGGATGAGGATCGTCCGGTTCATACCGAGAATGCTGCCGACCACTAAACAGGCAATAACAAAATAAAGCAGATTCGCTTCTTTCATTAGCAGGTGCACGGTGGCCATGGTTTGTTCTTCAAACAGGCCAAAATAGACCAATATGGAAGGCACCATCAGGCACAATATTGCCGGGCCACCAATGTCTTTCAGAATTGGGATCATGCGGCCAATTTTTGCAAAGGCAAAACCTAAAGTCATGATGATAGCCAGGCCACCAATCATATTTTTGGGAAGTAACCCAGTGGCACCTGAAACGGCAACGATGGCAGCAATAACAATGAACAGCAGTAAAGGGACAGAGCCGACTTCGAAATTACCAGGAAGTCGCAGCGATTGCCCTCCTGACGCGTTTTTTTCAATGGCATTTTTTAGGGTGTTATTTTCCATTTTTGTTACCTAATTTTATATTAAAAATAATGTAGGGGCGGGCAAAATAATAGGGTAATAAAAATAAAGGTGACGTAATAATTAAATCACCATGAAGATATTTCGCTTAAAAACCTAACATACGGCAGGGTGATTAAATAGCCCTGAGTATTGGGTTTTGTGATGGTAGTTGAATGTTCTATTTAAATAATTTAATTCTTATTTTTGTAAGTAAAGTTACTGAATGAACGCACAAGACTATTCACAATGCGGGTATTTATATTTGTAACTAAAGTAGCCGGCGTGAAAGTATTTAAACAGGGGTAAGTGTGATTTCAATCACCCTACTGGGATTAGGTGATCGTTAAATTACCTCCAGAAATAGATTGTGCGCTATCTGTACCATTATGCATTCTGGAGATTCCATGTCATCACTACTATTACAATCTCTGTTCCCATTGGTATTTATCATGTTGCTCGGATGGTTAAGTGGGAAGTTAGGTTACACGCGCCGTGAGGATGCCTCAGTTTTAGCCACGGTGGTTATCCGTTTTGCTCTGCCGTTCCATCTTTTTATCGGCGCGTTGAATACCGACCCGGATAAAATAAAGAACTTTTCATTTATGGCCGTTCTGATGATTGGTTTGATGGGCTCCTACTTCATCACACTGCTCATCTCACGCTATGTTTTCCGCCATGATATTAAGACCAGTGCGGTTCAGTCACTGGTCTGTGCTTTCCCTGATATGGCCTATTTTGGTGCCCCGGTGCTGGCGGTGTTAATCGGACCAGAAGGCTTTTTAGGTGTGCTGATAGGCAATCTAATCACCAGTGTATTTATGATTCCACTGACGATTATCCTGATTCGCATGGGGGATAAAAAGGGTGAAAACAGTCTTGAAGATATCAACCCCTTTAAGCTTGTCCTGCAAAATCTCATCAAAGCGGTAAGAAACCCCATTGTCTGGATCCCCATCTCTGGCGTGCTATTGAGCCTGATGGGCGTGCAATTACCGCATCTGCTGAGCGCACCAATAGAAATGGTGGGCAAAATCGCAGGCGGCCTCTCTCTTTTCGCTCTGGGTCTTTTATTTTATGGCGAGCGCCCGGCGCTTAATCTCCAGACATTTACCAATATTAGTATTAAGAATCTCATCCAGCCGGGGCTAATGGCTGTCGCCGGTCTGGCTTTTGGATTGAGTCATACTTTAATGCAGCAGGTCATTATCATCGGTGCAACGCCATCCGCTATTGCTGCAGGAATGTTTGCACTCCGTAGTGATACTTATATTGAAACAGCATCATCTTCAATTTTGATTGGCACAGCCATTGGTATTGTCACCGAGGGAATAATGATTTATCTAATTTCGTAACTTACATATTGTCATTCTCTAGCTCTGCTATTTAGTTGCAGATAATAATTTCATTTTTTTAAAGAAAGATATGTTCAGGAGTGGGTAAATGTTAGTCAAAGAAACACTTTATACACCATATAATGGCTCTGTCTTACTAGAAAACCCATTGTTAAATAAAGGGCTTGCTTTCACAGATACCGAACGACAAGCCTTTAATCTTCATGGGTTACTGCCTCATAAAGTTGAAACTATTCAAGAGCAGACCGAGCGCGCCTGGGATCAGTTCTGCCAGTTTAAAAAAGATATTTCCCGTCATATTTATTTGAGAAATATTCAGGATACCAACGAGACGCTGTTTTATAATCTTTTGCGAACGCATATGAAAGACACCTTGCCTATTATCTATACCCCAACAGTGGGTGAGGCTTGTGAACATTTTTCTGATATTTATCGCCGAGGACGTGGATTATTCATCTCTTGGCCAAATCGCCATCATATTGATGAAATGCTGCAAAGCTTCTCGCGTAACGATATCCGCGTCATTGTTGTCACTGATGGCGAACGTATCCTGGGTTTAGGTGACCAGGGAGTTGGAGGGATGGGGATTCCAATCGGTAAGCTCTCTTTATACACCGCTTGTGGAGGTATTCATCCTGCATCAACGTTGCCTATTATGCTGGATGTCGGTACTAACAATACCCGACACTTGGATGATCCACTGTATATGGGATGGCGCCACCCGCGTATTACCGATGATCAATATATTGAGTTCATGGATATGTTTGTAGATGCAGTCAGGAACCGTTGGCCCAATGTATTGCTGCAATTTGAAGATTTTGCACAAAAGAATGCCACAAAATTGCTGAACCGCTACCGCGACACGTTGTGCTGTTTTAATGACGATATTCAGGGGACGGCAGCCGTCACTGCAGGAACGCTCATGGCTGCAGTTAAAACTGCCGGGAGTCGTCTACGCGATCAGCGAGTGGTCTTTTTGGGTGGAGGTTCGGCAGGCTGCGGTATTGCTGAAAAAATTATAACGCTGATGATGGACGATGGTCTGACGGAAACTCAGGCGCGCAATAATATCTATATGGTTGACCGTTTTGGCCTGCTGACAGACGAGATGCCTAATCTTCTCGATTTCCAGCAGGGTCTGGTAACTGCAAGGGATACGATTCGCCACTGGGATGTAGAGACAACAAATATCTCATTGAAGGATGTAGTGCGTCATGCCCATCCGACAGTGATGATTGGCGTATCCGGGCAGCCAGGCTTATTTAGTGAAGAAATTGTCAAAGAAATGCACCGACATTGCCCACGACCTATCATTATGCCGCTTTCCAATCCTACATCTCGTGCTGAAGCTCAACCCAAGGATTTGATTGAATGGACGCAAGGACTGGCACTGGTTGCAACGGGCAGTCCTTTTGCACCCATTTCTTTCCTGGGACAGGAGTACGAAATTGCACAGTGTAATAATGCCTATATATTCCCGGGACTCGGGCTGGGCGTATTGGCTGGAAAAGCATCCCGGATCACCGAAGGCATGCTGATCGTAGCAAGTAAGACGCTTGCGGCACATTCGCCATTAGCCTCTACGGGAATAGGTGGATTGTTACCGCCGGTGGAAAAGATTGAAGAGATATCTCGGACTATTGCATTTGAAGTTGCTCGTGTCGCGCAACTGGAAGGGGTTGCTCCAACAATGAGTGAAGAGACGCTGTTAAATAACATCGATAAAACATACTGGAAAGCCAGCTACACATCCTATAAGCGCGCATCGTTCTAATATGTATTGAGAAAAAACCGTCTTCATCAAGAAGGCGGTTAGGTTAAAACAACCCATCACTTGTCATACTTCATTCATCACTTGGTCAACCCCTTTCACCCCACAGTTATTTTTCTGACATCAGCAGAACGATAAAATTTTCCTGTCTTCGATACCCTAACTAGAAAAAGTGAAGGATATGCAGTCTTGGCTATATATTTGTAAGACACAAATAATACTTAGGTATTGTCAATATCCTGTGGATATTAGCTTTGTCATTATGGTCATGAGTGCCACTGATATGGTGGAAAAGCTACCTCTTTTTCATCATCTTATGTATATCACATAAGTGAAAGGGGAGTGACATAATAAAATTAAACAAGCGAGATCTCACGTCAAGTAGTTATACATTACCTACTTAACATTCACCTATGCCCCGACTAGAGAGCGAAGGCGGCAGGCGATATTGCGCACAAACACTCGGGAAAAATAATTTACATATGGCTGGCAACAGGTACATATAACGGTAAAACCAAACTTTCCAATAAATTCATAAGTACTATAATTATGAATTATCTATGTCGCTGTTTAATAAGGGTATTTATTTTTATATTTTCATTTATTCATAATTGCAATGAACTATCATGGAAATGTCTATTCGATTGCTGCTTGTTTCTAAGTGTTGTAGCTAATCGTGTTTTGTTACTATAAGTATGTTTGGGTGTCATGTTTTATTATATGTAAATTAAGATAACGAAAATCGGGAGAGTGTTAATTAATTTTGTATAATATATATATTGATCAGGGGTATATATTAATTGAGTCTGTTGGGTATCTTTTTTGTGACGAAAATATACTGTGTGAGGGCGAATTATTTTTAAAAGGTGGCTGTTCTTAGTTTCTCATAATGATAATTGCAGTAGAAAATGAAGTATCGTTTAATTAAGTTGTAGTTATAAAAATTGTTACATGATTTATGAATGAAGTTTCTACACGTTACTGAGATTATTAACTGCATGCTATGGTTAGCAGTCTGTAATAATTCGTAGTTACCATCGACATCACATTCGACGTTCAAATATATGACTATACTCACTATGGAAAAAAACTTACTTTTCAAATTCAACTTACCGACGGGTGAGTTATTTTATCATGAAAAATGCGTTGCGCGACTTAGTGTGGCTGAAGGAATCATATTGGTTACACTACTAGAGGCATCATGTGAAATTATAGATAGAGACAGGTTGTTAGATATTGCGTGGCCAAATAAATTTGTTACCCTAAATTCATTAAACGTAGCCATAAAAAAAATAAGGAGTGTATTTTTACCTATAACTGGAGAATGTGTAATTATTACGCATCATCGAAAAGGGTTCTCATGGAACTCGCGATGGGTAAAATGTATTGTAGGTGTTAGTATTATTGATAATAGAGATAATGATAATTTAGTTTCATTTTACGCAGCAAGTACAGATGTAAGTAATGAAACTCCTATGGAAAACAATCCTCTCCAAATTCAAAATGACCCTATGGAGTTAATTGTCAATAAAGAGCGAGAAATTAAAGTTACGCCTGTATTAAATAAAATGACGATATTTATTCCCTATTGTGTATTTTCTGGTTTTTTAATATTAATAACTCTGTTTTTTATGGTTTTATATAGCACTCAGGTGAAGGTTATGTCATGTCAAAAAATCAAAGATTATAAATTTTGTGGCTTTGGACCATTAATTGAAACTGAAATCCCTATTCAATTACCATCAGGTAATTACATCTATGTTAACTCACAAAGGAATGGATTTCGATATGTTGAAGTTAAATAAGAAAAAATACCTTATTATTTTGTTAATCATCGTGAGTACGATTCTGGCAATCCCTTTTGTTAATGGGTTTGGATGTAATGCCAGTTTCATCATACTTAATCCACGGTTAGGTAGTCTCTATGGGCGGTGCGAATACGGGCTAGTGACAATGTCTGTCACGCATGAAATTACCAAAGAAAGCTATACTCAACAAGGAATTATGGGCTATTGGCGAGGGAGGTATTTCATGTTAGTGACCCAAAGGGATATAATTCCTGACAGTAAAAATAGTGAATCCCAAAGAGCGCTAAGAGCATTCTATTATCGAAGTGTTTATTCAGGGAATATAATTGGCGATGAATTTAAATATGTCATCTATACAACTCCAGAACCTACGATAAGTCGTATTTTTTTAAATGGTTATTTTGGTTTTTTAAATTAAAAATAGATGTGTTTTTTAACTTTATTTTAGAGTGTGCAGAACATTGTAAAACACCTGATCTTCAGGATATAGGGTGGTGACTCATCGACAACGATAGTCCAGATAGCATGTAGAGAATGCATCGCGAAATCTCCCGGATATAGGAAATTTGTACAGCGACTTTATCTTTCTTTTTTTAGTCAGTAGCTTCAGCCTTGAAATGTCTGGAATGAAACATCATCTTCAGACAATTTCTTACCTCACGGTAAAACTTTTCATTGGTATCCAATTTTAGTCCTCCAAAAATAACTGTGGTATCTGGCCTGTTTGCGGAATTATTGGTACTGGCTTCCATGGCTAGTCATTACGCATAGCTACATTTAGAACTTTTTACGTATGATTTTCTCAGTGTCTACAAATATTCATAGACTTAGTAATTTGGCAATATCGGTGCAAGTTTTGACTAAATAATGCATTCATGAAATATGAATAACACATTAAAGGCTAATGAATTTCTAACATACTGTTTTTTAAGTTAAAAAATATCACACCAATTCATTTTTTAATATTTTTATTTAGTTAGTATTCCCACTAGAAATCAGGCGGAGATATTTGCAATTTTCACTGTTTAGGTTGCTTATTGTTTGTAGTAGTACGATTGACTTTTATTAAAGGCACTCAAATCATGCGAAATAAAATTTGTTACTTATTGCTCTCATTACTTGTATTCACGGCAGAATCTTTTTCTGCTGTGAATATCAATATTGGTCAGTTAAATGATACGCTTGAAAGCAATAAAAATACCCTGCAGAAAAAGATATATAATGCTGGGGATAGCACCGCTTTTGTACAAATTGAAGTTGTTGAAGTAAATATAAATTATAAGGGTGAAGAGTCCGAGCTAAAACCAGACAGAGATAAAAAAAACATCTCATTTATGGCTAGTCCGTCCCGATTGATTATTCCAGGGGATAGCTTTCAGGTTAGTCGTATTGTATTTACTGGGACTCGTGAGTATGAACGTTACTTCAGAGTACGTTATATGCCAGTACAGCCAAATGAAAATAATAACTTCGGGTTGAGTCCTGATCAAATAAAAGATAATGATACAAATACCCTTAAAGCAGGAATGGGGCTATCTATAGGCTATGGAACTTTAGTAGTTGTCAGGCCTAACACCTCTATATATAGCACTCGTATTAATGATGGTGCTAATGAATTTAAAGTGGTTAATAGCGGAAATACTGTCGCAATACTGCGTTATACAAATACATGTTCTAACGTAACTAAAAAATGCCATGGTTTTGGCGAGGATTTAAATGTGTACCCAGGTCAAAGCAGGGTCTTCTTAAAAGAGAAAGACTCAACTCATTCATTCACTTTAGTTGAGGGAGGGAACTCAAGAAAAATAAAATTACCTTAATGTTTAATTAACGCTATAGAGCTCCATAGATATTTTATATACAAAATTTAAATTTACTATTAGGTATTATTATGAAAATTGCATCACTCTTCACTTTAGCTATGCTTGCTGGTTTCTCTGCTTACTCAAATGCAGCTACTACACTTACTGTTCCTTTAGAGGCCGAGTTAATTGATGTTACACAACCGGGTATTTCAGCCGACTATACTGATGGAACCTGGAACAACTCACAAACTATTAGCTTCGGTAGTGTTATTCCTGGCGCATCATTTTTGCCACAAAACCGTAATGTCACCTTAACTGTTCCTGCAAACAAATCACTGAAAGCAAAAGTGACCTCAGCGACACTCATTAATGGTTCAGAATCAATTGCTGTTAGTGTTTCACTGGACGGTGTAGCGCTTAACGATACCGCGCAAGATGTTGTCGCATCAACAACATCTGCTCAGTCGAAAGCAGCTACCTTGTCATTCTCTCCAGCAGCAACAAGCGGTAAGCAAACAGGTAATTATATGGGTAATACAGTTATTACTGTAGAAGCCTCTTAATATTAAAAAAACACCATTAGCTTATTATCATTAATGGTGTTTTTTTGTTTGCCAATGCTTATTACATGATTATATAAGGTGATTTTCGTGAAAGGCAAATTGATTATTATATTGTCTTTGTTATATAGTTCAGTCAATTATGCTGCAGAATCGCCTAATAATGAATTATTACAACAATCGGCAGATGCCCCAGAAGAGTTTCTTCCTTTCATTTTTGATGTTCCTCTGAGTGCCCGCGTAGAAATAAATGGGAAATGGATGGGTGATGCTCTGATTCGTCTCCAAAAAACAGGCACCGTTCAATTATTGTCTTTTACCGATACTGTCGGAAGTCTTGTTAGTGGATCAGTTCGGGATCAATGGCTAGAGTCTCTAGGAAAACCAACGGAGATAGGTGACTGTACTCCTGATAAAAAATGTCCTGATGGATTGGTCGCATTAGACTTTCGTCTCAAAACAGCTCAGTTAACATTGGTTACTAAAGATGCTGGACAAGATGTTAATCAGTCCAGCTATTATAAAATTCCTGAATCTGGTCCATTTGGACTGATTTTCAGAAATAATTTGAACGGCTCATTCACAGAAGGAGTTGGTAATAATTTATATTATAATGGTGATTTTAGTGGAAGCGTTGGGAAGTGGGCGCTGACAGGTAGCTTACAGTATTCGCAATATAACAGTAATGAGAAAAATTATACTGTCCCCCAGGTCTATGGCAGTCGCGAACTAGATGACGGACATGCTATACGTATGGGGTTATTTACCCCTATGAGTGAGGGATTGTATAATCGTATTTCACCAGTTAGTAACTTACCCTTACCTATTATTGGTGCTATGTTTGGCACTTCAGATACTCTGCTTGATGTCCGAAAACAACAGAGCGCAAGTCTATACCCCATTTACGTAACCCCTGATAGTGAGTCCGTAGTTGAAATTTATCGTAATGGTTCACTTCTACGAACCGTGCTGGTTCAACCAGGGTTGCAAACATTAGATACCACCACATTACCTGGCGGGATTTATCCAGTTGAAGTGCGCATTATTCGGGGTGGCGTGGAATCATCCCGTACTCAAGAAACGATCTATAAGCCTTTGAAATGGCGTAATTTTGAACGAAAATTTAACTATAATATATTTGCTGGCAGCATGACCAACAATAGTCGTTCTACGTCATCATTAGGTAAGTATGTGGATACCAGTGGTGAAGTTGTCTTCGGTGCTGAGGGGGAATATCTCCTGCTTCCGGACCTACAAGTCGGAATGATGACTCAACAAAGAGGTCCGGAAACTAGTTTAGGTGGAACTGTAGACTATACACTGAATGAATGGGGTAATTTTTATAGTACATATTCGCATGAAACTACTGGAAGTAATCTACTAAATAGCCAATTGCGATTTGGTGACACAGTCGGTTTTGGTTCAATTACGCTAAGCTACAATAGAAATGAAAACGTACTTAATAAGTCCCAAAGTAAAACGTATAACAAGTCGCTATCATGGGATAAAACACTTGGAGACGGTATATTTTCTACCTTAATTCTTGGGTACAATAGCACCAGTAATAACTACAAAAATAGTTGTAATGATAATTATAATGACAGCTATAGAATCAGTGATAATTACAGAAACAACAATCACAACAACTATAATAATTACTGTAATAATAAATATAATAGTGATGGGTATAGGGTTGACTTAGGGTTAACCGTAATGAGTAAAATTATGGGGAATAGAGCTACCTGGAGGGTGTCTGGTTTTGATCGTCCGGGTGGGGAGTCCAACAATAGAGATAGCGGAATTCAACTCTCTCTGACATGGAATATAGAAGAAAATAAGCGAACCTATAACTTAGGGCTTAATTCAAATAATGCAAAAAGTGGGAATGTTAGTGATTACAGCCTCACTGCGGGTCTTAACCAGAACTTTGATCATGAGATGTTAAACAGTTTGGGCATGAATATTACTGGTGATAAAAATGGCCTGGGACTGAGTGGTTCAACTACGTTTACTACACCTCTAGCAGGCGGTACTTCATTTGTTCAAATGACACCTGAAAATAGTCTCAGCACTGGTTTTAATCTCAGTAATACCATTGCTATGGGATCCGGTGGCGTTGCAATGTCTGGTAAAAACTTGTTAGGTGATTCAATGATGATTGTCGATGTTGTTTCTGATATTCCAGGGCAAACGCTTCAGGCGGAGGACAATCAGGGTTCTAGCACATTATTGAAGCCGGGGCGTAATCTTGTAGAGGCGCGCCCATTTGTTGAAGGTACTCAACAATACTATTTCCCGGGTAAGGATGCCCCTGGTGCATTAATCAATCCACCTCGTCGTAACTATCATTTAAATAAAGGGGCTGTTGATTATCAGAAAATCGAAGTGAGCAGCACGGTTAGTATCTTAGGCCGCATATTAGCTAATGATGGTACACCGCTTGCTGGGGCCACGGTAATAAATCATGCCAGCCGTAGCTACAGTGAGGCAGATGGTTTTTTCAGTATGGAACTTAGCCAGCGTATCCCTGTACTGGATATTGAGCACATCAAAGCTCCGGGGTGTCACATTGAGATTGACATTCAGGATTATCGACGTGAAGGGGATGTTTTGTTTGTAGGAGATTTACGTTGTCAGCAGACGGTAGCAATGGCTCCAAAAAGTGAATTAGGTCGCAACGGATAACCAAGGATAAATAAATAATGATTCTTTTTAGGTCTAAATTATTGTGGGTCTTTATTACTATTATGATGCTATGGACTGGTCAGGGAATGGCTGCAGCTCCTTTAGTATTTAACTACCCGCCACTTGCCAGTGATGATTTTATAATAAATGGTTTTGGGGTGACAAATATCAGTGGGATATGTACTGTTACATATTTTGGGGATATGCGGGCGCAATGTAAAAATAACAAAGAAGTATCCTATGAGTTAAATGGCAGGTACAATTTTAACTGGCAAGACGATAAATCATTATATTACCAATATTCAGCCAATGAAGTAAAAGTCGTTGATATCGTTAGTTCGTACGGTGTGGCATATCCTATTAATTTAACTTTATCCGGAATGGGGGGGACGATAAGAGGCCTATATTGTAACTATTGTCAAAATAATGCATTGACTCCCGGTTTAGGTTCTGGAGCCGGATGTACTCGTACCGGGAGCTCGAATGCTTTGTACTGGAATGCTTCATCATGGAGACAGAATAGCCAAAGTGGCTGTACGAGCAGGACTAGAAACACAAATGGTAATGCAAGCTATTTAGGTGCCAACTGGTTAATAGATACTTTGTCCATACTAATCAGGCCTTCATTTGTTGGCGCGAATCCATTACTTATCCCTAGTGGGACTTATACAGCTACGTTAAGTCTAAGAGAAGGAACAGACTTCTTGATGTCAGGAGAAATTAACCCGACATTCAGTAATGGGAGTGGTGCGATAAGTAATATCCCTATTGTTGTCAATGTTAACCATGCGTTGAATGTTTCATTCCCCTCAAATACAGTTTCATTAGAGCCACAACAGGGTTGGAAAAGAGCTCTACTCTTTCCTGAAAGTGTGAATTTATTACAGGGAGCTCTTCCATTTAACCTGAGTGCTTCAGGCCTGGTGTCTGTTTATATTGGTGGATGTACTTATACCGTAGGTACAACCTGTGCAGTCAGGACCAACAATAATGGTAATGAACACACTGTTCCCGTTGATATTGCACTAACTGTACCAAATGCGTCACTCATAAATGCTAATGGGCAGGTAGGTAGTCCTGACTTTAATAAAGTTTTATTAGGGGCAGGTAAAAGCAGTGAGGTTGTTTTTACATCACTTTCTGTTCCTCTGCAAAACTCGCGAGCTAATTTATCATTTTCGGTTACAGGCATTAATGCACAAGACGTTGTGCGTAATCAAGGTGCACATTACAGTGGAACTGCTGATATTACATTTGAACGGGTGATAAATTGAATACGATGATGCGTATTATAGTCACTCTTTCAGCTATTTTTTGTGGTATTGCATCAGTTACCGCTGATGATAAGATAACCAATACTATCCAAATGGAAATTAATGTTCCTAATGTTGAGTTTTATGTATTAAGCCAAGATGGCTGGAGTTCTAATTTACAGCGGTTTGTATGGGATGCTCAACGTAAAAACCTTAAACCGATTTTGGGATTACCTATTATTATGAAAAATACCCTAGGAGGTATTAAAGTTACGCTCAAAACAGGTGACAAAACTGCGATAACATCGGGTGTTTCTGAAATATATTATAGGGTTGAATTTTTAGTTGATGACTATTGCGCAATGTATGTAGAAAATACCAATTCAACTGTGGAGTGCCAACTTACTTCGGGACCTACTAATGGAGAAAAAAGTGGTAAGATTAATCTCATCCCTATTAAACCTGCAACAGGATGGGTCACTGGTGATTACACCGGTGTTCTATCTTTGATTTTTGAATCAACATAATAATTTATTAAATAGGGCTATGTTAATGATGCCAATGAAAGTGTCAGTTTTGCTATCTCTTTTATTATTCAATTTTACTATTGTGGCTGCGCCGCAAGTACAAATCAACGACTTAGTGGAGGTAGTTGACCATGACCGTACTACTTTACAAAAGCAGGTCTACAATTTGGGGGACATGACTGCCTTCGTGAGAACGGAGGTTCGTGAAGTTGAATATGATAAAATTGGCCAAGAGCACAATCGCAGCGCTGTTGATGGTGTGCGAGAAAACGGTTTACACATCAGCCCGGCACGTATGATTATTCCTTCTGGTAGTTTTCAAGTCAGCCGTGCGTTGTACGTAGGGCCTCGTGATAAAGAGCGCTATTTCCGTGTGCGTTTTTCTCCCACCTTGCCTAAAGATGAAGATCGCTTTGGTTTAAATAAAGATGAAGCAAACGATTATCATAAAACACTAGGCCGGAGTGGATTCCAGCTTCTGTCAGGCTATGGTGTTTTATATATAATTAAACCAGTTAAGGGTGTATATAACACAATAATTACTAATGATGGTGGTTTTATCAATATTTTAAACGGTGGCAATAGTAGTATTCGGTTGCAGGGATTTAGTGAGTGTAAAAAAAATGGGGGTGACTGTGGTTTGTCTCAAGATATTTTTATTACCCCTGGTATTACGAAAAATATGCCTAAAAAACCAGGTCATATATATTCATTTTATTTGGTTGAAAATGATGACTCCGTTAAAAAAACGGTAATTGAATGATTTAATGCTGGTGGTTTGTTTCTGTATGCCATTTTTTATTTCCTGCATTTCAGTATGAAGATTTAAATACCAGTGTTTTCAATGTTAAACAATTCTATGAAAATACTCTCTACTATTTTTTGTTTATAGATGGGTGGAATTACATCATGAATATATACATGGTGACCGATGATTATTACTTGTTTGTCGGTGTGAGTTACGCCTTAAAAATTCTTGCTGACTCCAGTGTGAAAAAAATTTCTGAGCAGCAAGTGTTAAGTCTTGTTAATTCTAATTCATTAACTAATGATGATGTTTTTATCATTTGCTGTAATTGTGATGGTTTTAATCTAGATTTATTGATTTATTTGGAAGGTATATCTGTAAGAATTATTGTTGTAAATGATAACAAGCATTGGAGTTTGCATAAATTATTTGGTTTTAATTATTTACCAGCCAGATTCCGCCTGGAAGAGTTGATTTTTTCTTATAACAAAAGGGATGTGCCAACGACAATAAAATTAAAACATGGATTAAGAATGATTGAAAAGAAAATTCTGGTTTCTGTGTTATCCAAAGAAGAATGTAATGATATGCATGATTATTCTAAGATTACACCTAAACGGTTGTCTTATTATAAGAGGAGTATGGTTAGAAAGTTAGGGCTACGCAATATACTACAATTACACATGCTACCCAGTAGTATTATTGAATATATTTAAAATATTTTACCAGTCGTAAATCTCACCCCAGAAAATATTTATGAGGCTGATAATGGTGAACGTAACAGTTGACGTTACACTCGCTAGCTTTGGAATGATGTTTATTATTACTCAAACGCCCCGTAAACGGGGCGTTCAGGCGAGCAAATCAATCAGAGTTTTTCACCGTTACTGGCAATCACTTCTTTGTACCAGTTAAAGCTCTTCTTGCGCGAACGAGACATATCGCCGGTGCCATCGTCGTGTTTGTTCACATAGATAAAGCCGTAGCGTTTGTTGTATTGACCGGTGGTGAAGGAAACGCAATCGATGCAGCCCCACGGGGTGTAACCCATCAGATCCACACCATCGTAAGTGACCGCTTTCATCATCTCGGCAACGTGTGCTTTTAGGTAATCAATGCGGTAGTCATCATTGATTGAGCCATCTTCTTCCACTTTGTCGTAAGCACCGAAGCCGTTTTCAACGATAAACAGCGGTTTCTGATAGCGCTCATACAATTCGCAAAGTGCGTAGCGCAGGCCAACAGGGTCAATCTGCCAGCCCCAATCGGACGCTTTCACGAACGGATTCGGCACGCTGCCCTGGAAGCCAGATAATGCATCACCGGTGCCGCCGTCAGCTTTCACCGCGTTGGTCATGTAATAGCTGAAACCGAGGTAATCACACACGCCTTCACGCAGGATTTGCTCGTCGCCCGCTTCCATTTTGATGTTGAACTCGCGGCGTTCCCACTCGTTCAACACATAAGATGGGTAGTAGCCACGCAATTGCACGTCTGTAAAGACATAACGCTCACGCATGGATTCCTGCGCGTACATCTGATCTTCTGGTTTGCAGGAGAACGGATACAGCGGCACCATCGCCAGCATGCAGCCAATCTGCATTTCAGGATTAATGCGATGGCCAATCTTCACCGCCAGAGCACTGGCAACAAACTGGTGGTGCAGAACCTGGTACATCACTTCTTCAGGGTTATCGTGCTCGGTGTAAACCACGCCAGAACAGCAGTAGCCGAATAACGGTGCGCGCCAGTTACGCTGGTTGTTGATCTCGTTAAAGGTCATCCAGTATTTCACTTTGCTCTTGTAGCGTTCAAATACCACTTCGGCAAAACGAACAAAGAAATCAACGACTTTACGGTTAGTCCAGCCACCGTATTCGGTGACCAGATAATGTGGCATTTCAAAGTGGGAGAGGGTGATGACCGGCTCAATGTTGTACTTCAGCAGCTCGTCGAACATGTCGTCGTAGAACTTCAGCCCTTCTTCATTGGGTTGCAGTTCATCACCTTTCGGGAAAATGCGCGTCCAGGCGATTGAGGTGCGGAAACATTTGAAGCCCATTTCAGCAAACAGTGCGATGTCTTCTTTGTAATGACCGTGGAAATCGATGGCTTCATGGTTGGGATAATATTTGCCTGGCACCATTTCTTGAGTGATTTCACGCGGTACGCCGTGTGCGCCACCGGTCAGCACATCACAAATACTTGGGCCTTTACCTTCTTTGTTCCAGCCACCTTCTACCTGATGTGCAGCAACCGCACCGCCCCATAAAAAGTCTTTTGGTAAGGTCAATTTTTTCATATTTGTTAATCTCACTGTCAGTGCCAGAAATAATGTGGGATACATCACAAAATGGCAGTGTATTAATACGCTCTGTTCTGGAGTCTAACAAATGAGAATTAATTGTCACGATATAACAAATCACGGTTAATGTGATTTGTTACATAGATAAAACAGGCTGTTTTTTTACGCCATTTTTTTAGCCAATTTACGGCCAATGGTTTCTAAAATATAAATAACCGGGATTTGCGTGGTGATGTCATAAACGCCACCAACACGGGTAAGCG
Organism: Buttiauxella sp. JUb87; assembly: GCF_004361975.1. Taxonomy (NCBI): domain Bacteria; kingdom Pseudomonadati; phylum Pseudomonadota; class Gammaproteobacteria; order Enterobacterales; family Enterobacteriaceae; genus Buttiauxella; species Buttiauxella sp. JUb87. Next base: position 421,188 of record NZ_SNVY01000002.1, on the reverse strand, counting down.
GAATATGCCAGGAGATATTAAAGTCGGCAAGTTTTGCCAGTGAAGAGTTTTCGTGGCTGGTGATGGAGAACACCTTGCAGTTATGCAGACTGAACTGGCTGGCGAAGCGCAGGATCTCTTCAGTTTCACCGGAGACAGAGAGGACAATCGCCAGTGCATTTTTAGCCATATCGTTGGTAACCGGAAAATAAGGGTCATCAATGTGGTTACTAAATTTACCGACATTAGAAAAGAAACGTGCACCATATTTAGCTAATGCGCCAGAGGTTCCGGCTCCGACAAATATAATACGTTCGGATGAACAAATAATATTTACCGCCTGGTCAATTAAATTATCAAACTCTTCATTGTTAGTACTTTTAAAAAAGCTGATAATTTCGCTCGGGCCAAAATTAACCAATTGTTCATCATTTTGTTCAAGATATAATTTAAAACGAACGCGAAACTCGGAATAACCATCGCAATTTAACTTGCGGCAAAAACGCAGCACGGTAGTGGTAGAAACGCCGGTCGCATCGGCTAACTCGCGGATAGTCATGTACATCACTTTGTCACGGTTTTTAATGACATAGTTGTAGACCATCATTTCTAGTCCGTTGAGATTAGCAATTGCCGCATGAGTAAACATGGTATCTCTTCCTGAATGTTCCAAAGGATTAAGTGTCAGTAACAAGATTGTATCGGTGTAGTGGATTGTATCGGTAATTGTTATCACATCTGACAGATTTATTTTAGCGTACATGTGTTCGCTGGAATCGTTCTCAGCTATTCTGGTCGAGATGAATTTTCCATCTATTGTTTCACCTGGAGTAGCCAAATGGCTGACAAACCATTGATCACTAAAGGATATTCACTGGCGGAGGAAGTCGCCAACAGCATTAGCCACGGTATCGGACTGGTTTTTGGGATTGTTGGGCTGGTTTTGTTACTGGTACAGGCGGTGGAATCCAACGCGAGTGTAACCGCAATAACCAGTTATAGCCTGTACGGCGGCAGCATGATCTTGCTGTTTCTCGCATCCACGTTGTATCACGCCATTCCCCATCAACGCGCCAAGCGCTGGCTCAAGAAATTTGACCACTGTGCTATTTACTTATTGATAGCCGGGACTTACACGCCATTTTTACTTGTTGGGCTGGATTCGCCTTTGGCGCGTGGGTTGATGGTCGTTATTTGGGGGCTGGCACTCGCCGGCATTCTTTTTAAGCTGACCATCGCGCATAGATTTAAAGTCTTATCGTTAATGACCTATTTACTGATGGGCTGGTTATCGCTGGTGGTGATTTACCAGATGGTGATTAAACTCGCTCCGGGCAGCGTAACGTTATTGGCTGCAGGCGGCGTGATTTACTCGTTAGGCGTCATTTTCTACGTCTGTAAACGTATTCCGTTCAACCACGCTATCTGGCATGGTTTTGTGCTGGGCGGCAGCGTTTGCCACTTCCTGGCGATCTATCTGTATATCCGTTAATCGTGGGTATGTATCAAACAAACAATACCCTAAATAATTCAAGATGCAGGCAGGCGACCAGGCCGTAAGTCCCCAGGAGCATAGCTAACTATGTGACTGGGGCGCGCGGGTGCAGTCAACGCACCTGCAACTTGAAGTATGACGGGTATTTTATTCATCTTCTAACGAATAAGGCAGCCGTTCGATAACAAGGTGGCTGCTGTTATCATCACGCACTCGCAACACACTGTCGGCTTCTAAATCGTTGTTCATCACGACTTGTACTAACACGCGGCCATCATCCAGTTGGCTGGCGGCGAGTACGGTGCCGGTGCGGCGCCAGTTGTCACCCATTTTCAGTTCCAGATCTTCACCTGCTTCTGGTAAGCGGCTGGCTTTCCCGGCCAGGAACCACAGAGCACGTTTGTTAGCGCCACGAAACTTCGCGCGAGCCACCATTTCCTGACCGGTATAACAACCTTTTTTGAAGCTGATACCACCCAGCGCCTGAAGGTTGGTTGCCTGCGGAATAAACTGTGCGCTGTTAACCGGTTCAATAACCGGAATACCCGCTTCAATCTCTAAAGCCAGCCATTGTTGGCTGTCATTGCGTTGTGCTTCGCCCAGCAATTTATCTGCCAGTGCCTGCGCGGTGGCTTCATCGGTGACCAGCATAAAACGCTCGGCGGGCAGGTTAAACCATAGCAGTGTTGTCGCGCCTTCCTGAACCACTGGGTTTTCCGCGTCCGGCAAGGTTGTGAAAACATTGGCGAGTGCCGCACGAGCCTGGAACCCTGCAACGCCCAGAAGCACACTTTCATCATCAGGTGTGATGGTCACTTTGGAAAACACAGCATACTTTTTGAGTTCGACAAGCTGCGCGTCACGCAGATTACGACGTTCAATCAGCGCATAACCTTCGCCACGATGGAACAGGCGCAGGTTGCTCCACATTTTCCCTTTTGCGTCACAATGCGCGCAAAGCGTGTGCTGGTTTGCTGCCAGTTGTGCAACATCAGTGGTGACCTGGCCTTGCAGGTAGGTTTCTGCGTCGTTACCCGTCACGCTTGCCAGTGCCCAATCATCAAGCGTCATGAGTGTTAGCGGCAGGCGGGCTGCAGCCGTTGGCTGACGTGGAGGAAATGGAGTGAAAGCCATAATGATGTCCCTGGGTTTTGAGCATATGAATTGGCTCAATGGTAAAAGAGCCATTTGCCAATGCAAGCAGTTTGATAAGGTGAATTGTGCACTTACGGGATTTCTCGCAAGGTTAATGCAACTGCAACGCACAATAAAAATTTCTCACGATAAAGCGCGCAAACGGTAACATTCAGTTAATACGTGCCATGAAAACACGTTACACTAAGATTTGTACCTTCTTTGTCAGAGAACCAGGAAAGAGCACATGGATATCAATAACAAAGCCCGAATTCATTGGGCGTGCCGCCGGGGAATGCGTGAGCTTGATATTTCGATTATGCCATTCTTCGAATATGAATATGACTCGTTAAGCACTGAGGATAAGCAATTATTTGTCCGTTTGCTGGAAAGTGATGATCCTGACCTGTTTAACTGGTTAATGAATCATGGCAAACCAGCAGATACAGAGCTGCAACGGATGGTGACACTGATTCAGACACGGAATAAAGAACGTGGTCCTGTGGCAATCTGATCTTCGGGTCTCGTGGCGTGCACAATGGCTGTCCCTTTTGGTTCACGGTTTAGTGGCACTCTTTGTGCTGCTGATGCCGTGGCCGATGAGCTACACGCTAATTTGGATGCTGTTGCTTTCGCTGGTGGTATTTGACAGCGTTCGTAGCCAGCGCCGGATTCATGCTTGCCAGGGCGAAATGAAACTCCTGACCGACTACCACCTGCGGTGGCAAAACCAGGAGTGGGAAATGGTTGGTGCGCCATGGGTATTACGCAGCGGCATGATGCTGCGTTTACGCCGCGTGGGGCGCAAGCGCAGTCAACACTTATGGTTATCAGCCGACAGTATGGATACTGGCGAGTGGCGTGATTTACGCCGCCTGATGCTGCAACAACAGGCAAGCGGGAATGGGGAAGTTTGAGTCGCTGTCAGGCAAACTTCTCGGCCATTTCAGCGAGAATTTGCTCACACCAGTTTTGGATTCGCTCTTCGCTTAAATCGTACTGATTGGTTTCATCAAGTGCCAGGCCAACAAACAATTGCCCATCGGCAATGACAGGTTTCGGGCTAGTAAATTCATAACCTTCAGTTGGCCAGTAACCAATAAACTGCGCACCCCGTGGGGCGAGTTTATCGTGCAGCATACCGAGCGCATCAAGGAACCATTCGCCATAGCCGAGCTGGTCGCCCATGCCATAAAGCGCTACCGGCTTACCTTCGAGATTCAGATTATCCAGTTGATCCCAAATGGCCTCCCAGTCTTCCTGTAATTCACCGAAATCCCAGGTCGGGATGCCGAGAATCAACACATCGTACTGTTCCATCATGGCTGGAGCATCATCTTTAAGATTGTGTAGTGTCACCAGTTCCGGGCCAATGATGTCACGAATTTTTTCGGCAGCCATTTCGGTGTAACAAGTGCTGGAGCCATAAAAAAGACCAATGTTCATCGCATTAACAACTCTTTTAAAAACGTGCAGGATGGCAAGTGTACCAGATCCCATTGTGCATCAGGCATAATGGACACAATTCGCCAAAGGTGAGGCAAGTAAGTGAGGCTGTAGTGGAACAAGATCAGGCCCGAATAGAACAATTTCTTGATGCGCTCTGGCTTGAAAGGAATCTGGCACAGAACACGTTGGACTCCTATCGCCGGGATCTTAAAATGGTAGCGGAGTGGCTGGAACGCCACGATCTTGATTTGTTGAAGGTGCAAACCGGCGATTTACAGTCGCTGTTTGCTGAACGTCTTGAAGGCGGCTATAAAGCAACAAGTTCGGCGCGAATGCTGAGTGCGATTCGTCGATTATTTCAGTATTTATACCGTGAAAAATTGCGTGATGACGACCCAAGCGTGATGCTTTCATCGCCAAAATTGCCACAGCGTTTGCCAAAAGATCTCAGCGAAGCGCAGGTCGATCGTTTGTTGCAGGCACCTTGCATTGACCAGCCTATCGAGTTGCGTGATAAAGCGATGCTCGAATTATTGTATGCTACTGGCCTGCGCGTATCGGAATTAGTGGGGCTGACCATGAGTGATGTCAGCTTGCGTCAGGGAGTTGTGCGAGTCATCGGTAAAGGCAATAAAGAACGCCTGGTGCCGATGGGTGAAGAGGCTGTTTATTGGCTGGAAAACTACCTGGAACATGGGCGACCATGGTTGCTCAATGGCGTGTCGATTGATGTGGTCTTCCCCAGCAATCGCGCGCAACAAATGACGCGTCAGACATTCTGGCACCGCATCAAACATTACGCAGTGCAGGCGGGTATCGATAGCGAAAAGTTATCACCCCATGTCCTTCGGCACGCATTTGCCACGCATTTACTGAATCATGGTGCGGACCTGCGAGTCGTACAGATGCTGCTTGGACATAGCGATTTGTCCACCACCCAAATTTATACGCATGTCGCGACGGAACGTTTACGTCAGCTGCATCAACAACACCACCCACGAGCGTGAGTGGTAGAAGATAAAGGAATCATCATGAAAAAGAGTTTATGGCTGCTCCCATTATTAGCGGCCTCTTTGTCCGGTTTTGTTCATGCAGACGATGCTGCAATCAAGCAATCACTGGCTAAGTTAGGCGTGCAAAATGCTGATATTCAGTCAGCACCTGTAGCGGGCATGAAAACGGTATTAACCGATAGCGGTGTTTTGTATGTCACTGAAGATGGAAAACACGTTATCCAGGGGCCACTGTACGATGTCAGCGGTGCGCAACCGGTGAACGTCACCAACAAATTGCTGGTGGGCAAACTGAACGCGCTCGAAAAAGAGATGATCGTTTACAAAGCGCCGCAAGAGAAACACGTCATCACGGTATTTACCGATATCACCTGTGGCTATTGCCACAAGCTGCACGAAGAAATGAAAGACTATAACGCACTGGGGATCACCGTGCGTTACCTGGCCTTCCCGCGCCAGGGTCTGCAAAGCCAGACTGAAAACGACATGAAAGCCATCTGGTGTGCAAAAGACCGCAACAAAGCGTTCGATACTGCCATGAAAGGTGATGCCGTCGCTGGGGCAACCTGTGACATGAATATCGCCAATCATTACAACCTCGGCGTACAGTTCGGTATTCAGGGAACCCCTGCGATTGTACTGAGCAACGGTACTGTAATCCCTGGTTATCAGGGGCCGAAAGAGATGAAACAAATGTTGGATGCGCACCAACAACTTACCAATATAGGCGGGTAGTTAACGGGTGAAACAGCAAACACAACTTCGCCGTCGTACGGTCGATGAGTCAGTGGTGTTACCCCAGCAACTGCATCCACTTTTAAAGCGCCTTTATGCCAGTAGAGGCGTAAGCGGCGAGCAAGACCTGGAACGTAGCGTGAAAGGGATGCTGCCGTGGCAGCAACTTAATGGCATGGATAAAGCCGTTCAGATACTGCACGACGCTTTCCGTGAAGGCTTGCGCATTATCGTCGTCGGTGACTTTGATGCCGATGGCGCAACCAGCACCGCTTTGAGCGTGCTGGGGCTGCGTAGCCTTGGCTGCCAAAATGTTAGTTACCTGGTTCCCAACCGCTTTGAAGATGGTTACGGCTTGAGTCCAGAAGTGGTGGATCAGGCGCATGCGCGTGGCGCACAACTGATTCTGACCGTCGATAACGGCATCTCTTCGCATAGTGGTGTTGAGCGTGCTCATGCGCTGGGAATTCCGGTGGTGGTCACCGACCACCATTTGCCTGGGCCGGAGCTTCCTGCGGCTGAAGCCATCATCAACCCGAATCTGGTTGATTGCGAGTTCCCGTCAAAATCCCTCGCCGGTGTGGGCGTTGCCTTTTATCTGATGCTGGCGCTGCGTGCGCATTTACGCGATTGCGGCTGGTTTGAACAACAAGGCCTGGTGATTCCCAACATAGCAGAACTGCTGGATCTGGTAGCGCTAGGTACCGTGGCAGACGTTGTGCCGCTTGATACCAATAACCGTATTCTGACCTGGCAGGGGCTGAGCCGTATTCGTGCTGGCAAATGCCGCCCAGGCATTAAAGCTCTGCTGGAAGTGGCTAACCGCGAGCCGCAAAAGCTGGCGGCTAGTGATTTGGGCTTTGCCCTTGGGCCACGCCTGAATGCCGCTGGTCGTCTGGACGATATGTCCGTCGGTGTGGCGTTATTGCTTAGTGAAAACATTGGCGAAGCCCGCATGCTGGCTAATGAACTGGACGCGTTAAACCAGACGCGTAAAGAGATTGAGCAGGGCATGCAGGTTGAAGCGCTGACGCTCTGCCAACAGCTTGAACACAGCCATGATGAGTTACCGTATGGCCTGGCGATGTACCATCCCGAATGGCATCAGGGTGTTGTCGGTATTCTCGCCTCGCGCATTAAGGAACGGTTTAACCGCCCGGTTATCGCGTTTGCGCCCGCAGGCGACGGCACTTTGAAAGGCTCAGGCCGTTCGGTGCAAGGTCTGCATATGCGCGATGCCCTTGAGCGGCTTGATACCTTGTATCCTGGCATGATGCTGAAATTTGGCGGTCACGCGATGGCGGCTGGGTTATCTCTTGAAGAAGCGAAATTCGAAGAATTCCGTCAACGCTTTGGCGATTTGGTTGGGGAATGGCTTGATCCTGCGTTGTTGCAAGGCGTGGTTTGGTCAGACGGAGCAATCAGCGCGCAAGAAATGACGCTCGAAACCGCCGAGATGCTACGCGATGCCGGGCCGTGGGGGCAGATGTTCCCGGAACCTTTGTTTGACGGTAAATTCCGTCTATTACAGCAACGGCTGGTGGGCGATCGCCATCTTAAAGTGATGGTTGAACCGGTCGGCGGTGGGCCATTAATCGACGGCATCGCCTTTAACGTTGATACCGCGTGCTGGCCGGATAACGGTGTGCGCGAAGTTGAGCTGGCCTTTAAGCTCGACGTAAACGAGTTTCGCGGAAATCGCAGTGTCCAGTTATTAATCGACCATATTTGGCCAATCTAGCCTGCTGACCTGGCTATAAGCGACTATAAAAAGCACCGTAAATCCGGTAAACTTTCCGGTCTACGACCGCATTTTCGTCTTCTGTCATCAACATAAGATAATACAGACCATGTTTGAAATTAACCCGGTAAAAAACCGCATCCAGGACCTCACAGAGCGCAGCGACGTTCTTAGGGGGTATCTTTGACTACGATGCCAAGAAAGAGCGCCTGGAAGAAGTAAACGCAGAGCTGGAACAGCCTGATGTGTGGAACGAACCTGAACGTGCACAAGCGTTAGGTAAAGAGCGTTCTGCGCTGGAAGCCATTGTCGATACCTTAGATCAAATGACTCAGGGTCTGGAAGATGTTAACGGCCTGCTGGAATTGGCTATCGAAGCCGACGACGAAGATACCTTCAATGAAACCATTGTTGAAATAGACCAGCTCGAAGCCAAACTGGCACAGCTAGAATTCCGTCGTATGTTCTCCGGCGAGTACGACAGTGCTGATTGCTATATCGACATTCAGGCAGGTTCTGGTGGCACCGAAGCGCAAGACTGGGCCAGCATGTTGATGCGAATGTATCTGCGTTGGGCAGAAGCGCGTGGCTTCAAAACTGAAATCATTGAAGAATCCGAAGGTGAAGTTGCTGGGATTAAATCGGTGACCATTCGCATTCAGGGTGAATATGCCTTTGGCTGGTTGCGTACCGAAACTGGCGTGCATCGCCTGGTGCGTAAAAGCCCGTTCGATTCCGGTGGCCGTCGCCATACCTCCTTTAGTTCCGCTTTCGTGTATCCAGAAGTGGATGACGATATTGATATCGAAATCAATCCAGCGGATCTGCGTATCGACGTTTACCGTGCATCGGGAGCCGGTGGTCAGCACGTTAACCGTACAGAATCTGCGGTGCGTATTACCCACCTTCCGACCAACACCGTAACCCAGTGCCAGAACGACCGTTCGCAGCATAAGAACAAAGATCAGGCAATGAAGCAGATGAAGGCGAAGTTATACGAGCTGGAAATGCAGAAAAAGAATGCTGAGAAGCAGTCGCTGGAAGATAACAAATCGGATATCGGCTGGGGCAGCCAGATTCGTTCTTACGTACTGGACGACTCCCGTATCAAAGACTTGCGTACCGGTGTAGAAACCCGTAACACGCAGGCGGTACTGGATGGCGATCTGGACAAATTTATCGAAGCAAGTTTGAAAGCAGGGTTATGAGGAACCAACATGTCTGAACAACAAGTACAGGGTACCGAAGCGGTCGATTTAAATAATGAACTGAAAGCCCGTCGCGAGAAGCTGGCTGGCCTGCGTGAGCAGGGCATTGCTTTCCCAAATGACTTCCGTCGCAATCATACCTCAGACCAATTGCACGCAGAATTCGGCGCTAAAGAAAACGAAGAGCTGGAAGACCTGGGCATCGAAGTGTCCGTTGCTGGCCGTATGATGACTCGCCGTATCATGGGTAAAGCTTCCTTCGTCACTTTGCAGGACGTCGGTGGCCGCATCCAGCTTTACGTTGCGCGTGACGATCTGCCAGAAGGCGTTTACAACGAGCAGTTCAAAAAATGGGACCTCGGTGATATCCTCGGCGCTCGTGGCAAACTGTTCAAAACCAAAACCGGTGAGCTCTCAATTCACTGTACTGAGCTGCGTTTGCTGACCAAAGCATTGCGTCCGCTGCCAGATAAGTTCCACGGTTTGCAGGATCAAGAAGCGCGTTATCGTCAGCGTTATTTGGATTTGATCTCCAACGATGAATCCCGCAAGACCTTTAAAATTCGTTCTCAGATCATGGCTGGCGTCCGTAACTTCATGGTTAACCGTGGCTTTATGGAAGTTGAAACGCCAATGATGCAGGTTATCCCAGGCGGGGCTTCTGCGCGTCCGTTCATCACTCATCACAATGCGCTGGACATCGACATGTACCTGCGTATTGCACCGGAGCTGTACCTGAAACGTCTGGTTGTCGGTGGCTTCGAGCGCGTATTCGAAATCAACCGTAACTTCCGTAACGAAGGTATTTCTCCGCGTCATAACCCAGAGTTCACCATGATGGAACTCTATATGGCGTACGCGGATTACAAAGATTTGATCGAACTGACTGAATCTCTGTTCCGTACACTGGCGCATGAAGTGCTGGGTACTGCACAGGTGAAGTATGGCGAAGAGCTGTTTGACTTCGACCAGCCGTTCGCAAAACTGACTATGCGCGAAGCTATCAAAAAATACCGTCCGGAAACCGATATTGCGGATCTGGACGATATGGCTAAAGCACTGGAAATCGCCGCTTCCATTGGCATTAAAGTCGAGAAGAGCTGGGGTCTGGGCCGCGTAGTGACTGAGATCTTTGAAGAAGTGGCAGAAAGCCATCTGATTCAGCCGACCTTTATCACTGAATACCCGGCAGAAGTTTCTCCGCTGGCGCGTCGTAACGACGAGAACCCAGAAATCACCGACCGCTTCGAGTTCTTCATCGGCGGCCGTGAAATCGGTAATGGCTTCTCTGAGCTCAATGATGCAGAAGACCAGGCTCAGCGCTTTGCAGACCAGGTTTCTGCAAAAGACGCAGGCGACGACGAAGCGATGTTCTTCGACGAAGACTACGTGACGGCTCTGGAGCACGGCTTGCCACCAACAGCAGGTCTGGGCATTGGTATCGACCGTATGGTTATGCTGTTCACCAACAGCCACACCATCCGCGACGTTATCCTGTTCCCGGCTCTGCGTCCGGTTAAGTAAGTCGTTCAAGGGAGATGACCAGACTATGGTCGTCTCCCTCGCCCCTTGGGGGAGAGGGCCGGGGTGAGGGGATAAAAATACGCCACTCTCAGGCACTTTTTTGTTTTGCTATGATTTTAAGAGGATTAGTTTGCGCAAGGAAAGCACAGTCAGAAAGTGGGCACCGAATGCCATCGTCCTGCTAATCAGCCTGTTTCTCGTCGCTTGCTCATCAGATAAAGCGGGCACCACTAAAGCATCCGCAGGAAGCTACAACGGCCCTGTTTACACCGTCAAACGCGGTGACACACTCTATCGAATCTCGCGCATGACCGGCTCAAGTGTCGGCGAACTGGCGCGTCTCAACGGTATTTCAGCCCCTTATACGCTGGAAGTTGGGCAAAAAATCCGCATTAAAAGCAGCTCTGGTTCTTCTTCCTCGAAAAAAACCGTCGTTGCGAAAACCTCTAAGCCAAGCTCCACTTCGACAAGCAGTGTTGCGAAAGTTGCACCACCTCCTGTTGGCTCAAAATGCTGGCGCTGGCCCACCAGCGGCAAGGTGACGGTGCCGTTCTCTAATAGCGATGGCGGTAATAAAGGTATCGATATTGCCGGGAAGCGTGGGCAACCGATTTACGCATCAGCCGCCGGAACGGTGGTCTACGTGGGCAACCAACTTCGTGGCTACGGCAACTTAGTGATGATTAAACATAACGAAGAGTACATCACTGCTTATGCTCACAACGAAACAACGTTGGTCAACACTAGCCAAAAAGTCACTGCCGGGCAGAAAATAGCCACCATGGGTAGTAGTGGTTCAGACTCGGTAAATTTACACTTCCAGATTCGCTATCGCGCGACCGCAATTGATCCGCAGCGCTATCTGCCGCCGCCAGGCAGTAAACCCTGCTAATGGTGAATTGCGTTGATTATTCAACGCAATGTCACCATGCGTCATCACCAATAATTTCTTCGGCTGGAATTAATCCAATATTTTTCAGAGGGTTTCATAGCCGATTCCGGTTTTGTCAAAATTAAACAAGTTAGCGCTATTTATTATATTCAGCCTGATTAAAAATTAAGCGGTGGACTTTGCTCCCTTTCACCAATACAGGACTGATTTATATGAAAAACTACTCTTTAATCCTTGGTGTTGTTTCTTGTTTGTTCTTCCTGACGGCAATGGCGTTTCTGCTGCTAAAAATTTCAGCCATTCCCGTATAACGCAGGAGAGGGCATTCAATATTCAATAAAAAGCAGGGGAGGTAAGCCTTGAGCATTGCTGTTCCTGGTGCCGAAAATAAAAACAATCGCTTAATAATCCATCACATAAACTAAAAATGCGCTTGCCAGTACAAGCTGAGCGTCTATAATGCCTACGCACTTCAAAGCGGGTGTAGTTCAATGGTAGAACGGCAGCTTCCCAAGCTGCATACGAGGGTTCGATTCCCTTCACCCGCTCCAGAATCTCCCCTTGCGTCACCGTTCGAAAACCTCCAGTTCTGTCACTATGTATTACCTAAACAACCGCAGTCTCATGCAACAATTTCCACTTCATATCGGTAAAGACGACGGTAGAGTAGCGCAGCGTGGGCTCTTGCCCTGGCAGGGTTTGCCTTTCGCTGTAGCTAACCAGCGCCCCAGTCAGCCAGTCTTCAACGATCTTAATTTCTTCGACGACAATTTTTAGCCCCGGTTTCGCCGCACTTTGCCCGCGGAAAAAGGCACTCAGCATCGCAAAATCCAGCTTTACACCGCTAGTGGTGATCATGGAAAACGACGGGGCGAAGCGTGCCAGCAGCGCTTCCACGTCACCTTCACCTTTGCCCAGCCAGTTTTCGATTGCGACGTGGGCATCAATGACTTCTCTGATATACGGGTTCATCTTTATTCCTTTTGAGCGTTAAGTTGGCGCACGATGGCGCGGTTGGGGATACGCAGACAGAGCACCGCAGGGATCAGCGCACTGGCGGCTGCCAGGTAAAAGCACCAATGCCAGGCTAACGTTGCAGGCATATTTTCCTGCAACTTATTAAGCAGCAAGCTTAATAGTGCTATACCCAGGCAGAAGCTGAGCTGGCGATTGATATTCCACAAGGCGCTGGCCTGGGCAAGCTGCGCATCGTTCACTTGCAGGAAGGCGCAGCTTTGCGCAGTGCTGCTGCATAGGCTCCCACCAAATCCCATCATCGCAAACGCCAACAGCAGCAATGGATACTGTTGTGCGCTCCCCACTTGGGACAGCACCAGAATCCCTAATCCTTGCATAATGCAGCCGGTAATCAGCAGAGGGCGCGGGCCAAAGCGGTTGAACTGTTTTCCGGTAAACGTTATCGCCATAAACGACGCCAGCGACCAGGGGATCATCAGGCTGCCGACATGCGCGGCATTCATGCCAAGCTGGTTCTGCAAATACAGCATTGCGACCAGATTTACGCCAATAAAGATGCCAGGAATGGCCTGGTAAATCATCATGGCGTTGCGCAAAAGCGGGTTCAGTACCAGCCGCAGATTAAGCAATGGATGGGAATGCCGCAGGCTGTGGCGCACATAACCTGCCAGCATCACCAGGCCACCGGCAAGCATAACCAAACCGGAAGCCAGCCCGTCGCTCTCGGCAAGCCGGGTTAACCCGAGCAGAATTAGCAGCAGGGCGCTACAACCGCTGAGCAGGCCGATGGCATCAAGCGGCGTCCGCGTCTGTGTGCTGGATTCTCTGCGCAGCCAGAGTGCGGCAAGCAGTAGAGCAAGCAACGCCAGCGGCAGGTTGGCAAAAAAGACCCAGCGCCAGGAAAGCGTATCGACAATCAGCCCACCGAGTGCGGGAGAAATCGCCGGAGCAAGCAGGCCAACGAGCATAATTGCCGCCGACAGACCTGCTCTTTCGTGGGGGCGGTAAAGCTGGTAGGCGAGAGTCTGCCCCACGGGGATGAGCAGGCCACCACCCATGCCCTGTAACAGCCGCCAGCCGATTAGCTGCCCTATACTTTGTGCACAGCCCGCGCCCAGCGTCGCAACCAGAAATATTCCAAGCGAAAGCAGAAACACCCGATGCCCGCCCACTTTTTCTGCCAGCCAGGCACTGAGAGGAATCACCAGCGTCAGCACGAGAATATAGGCGTTGCTCACCCAGGTCAGCTCGCTGACCGATGCCCCCAACCCGTGGCCGATGGCGGGATACGCGACGTTTGCGATAAACATATTGATTAAATCGACGAAAAAACCGAGCAGGTAGACAACGGCGACTTTAGTGCGATAGGGCATACCACCTCCGATTAGAGGGGAGGAGTGTAGCGACGCACAAAGGGAGGATAAATCACCGCCAGAGGATTACACTGTCAAAATTATTTTGACAGTGACAGAGTTCGAGATGCTTAATCTGCAAAGGCTAACGATATTTGTGGCGGTGGTAGAGGCGGGGAGTTTTACTGCTGCAGCCACGGCGCTTGGGCAAACCAAGGCAGCAGTGAGTTTTAATATCAAACAGTTAGAAGCTGAGCTCGGTGTGTCTTTGCTGGCTCGCAGCACCCGCCGGCTGTCATTGACCGACGTCGGAGAGCGCTTTTTCCTGCGTTGTCAGCGTTTGTTGGAGGAGGCGGAAAACCTGCTTGATAACGTCCAGCAGGATCATGGCGGGTTAAGCGGTGTACTGCGGATCACCAGCACGCCGGAATACGGTGCTAAGGTAGTGGTTCCTGCACTTGCTGCTTTCTCTCGCCTGCATCCACAGTTGCGTATTCAACACGTATCCTCTTCTTATCACGCTGATTTAATTGCCGAACGTTTTGACGTCGCCATTCGCCTGGGGCAGCTTGCGGATTCCAGCCTCCGGGCGGCTCCCATCGACAGTTTTGCTATTTATCCTGTTGCCTCACCTGTTTATCTCGCCGAACACCCGATAGCAAATTTGGCACAGTTAGCGCATGCGTCCTGGCTTGCCCACAGCAGGCTTAGCTCACCGCTGAGTTGGCAGGTGGTGACCCCGGAGCAGCAGGCGGTTTTATTTAAGGTCGAGAACCCTCCTGCGATTGTCGCAGACAGCGCAGGCGCGCTGCTTGCCTTCGCCACGCAAGGCTCGGGAGTTGCGCTGTTACCAGAATGGTTGGTGCGCTCGTCTCTTAAGCTCGGTGAACTGATGGCCTTGTTGCCGGACCACCAGTTTCCGCGCCAGAGTATCTATGCCCTTTACCCCAATACCCGCCACGTCCCCGAGAAAGTGCGTGTGTTTATCGATTTTTTGCGTGAGTGGGTCGACGCGGGAAAATAATTCGTTATCCCACTGCGGTATCTGGTAAGCCGGGTATCGCCGTTGCGGGCAAGCTTTCTATTGGCGCAGGTTTGCCAATTAAGTAGCCCTGGACATAATCAATGCCCATGCGATAAAGCGTTGTGCGAATGTCTTCTGTTTCAACAAATTCGGCCACCAGAGTCATGTTCTTAATGCGGGCTAGCTCGCAAATTGACTGCACAATTTTGTAGTCCATTTCACTGGAATTAATATTGTGAATAAAGCTCCCGTCTATTTTGAGAATATCCGCGCGCATGGTTTTTAACCGAGCGTAGCTGGCATAACCGGTTCCAAAATCGTCAATTGCAATTTTACAACCCAGGCGTTGTAAAGCATCCAGTGTTTTCTCTGCCTGCAAATTATTGGTTAACTCATCGGCCTCGGTGACTTCCAGCACCAGTTGCGCGGGTGAAATACCATGCTTAATCATCAACCTCTCAATATGGTTTGCCATATCAGTGCGGCAAATTGATGCCGGTGTCAGGTTAATGGCGTAGCGATGGTTTGGCCGTGAGTGACGAGTCTCATCCATAAATTTCATGGTGTTATGTAAAACCCATAAATCAATACTCGATGACATGCCAAACTCATTCGCCAGTGGCAGGAAGGTATTGGGGAAAATTAGCTCGTCGTTATTGCCACGCATCCTCAACAGGACTTCGTGATAGCAATCTCCCTTTTTACTTTCAATCGGTTGCACCATTAATACAAAACGGTCCAACTCCAGCGCCCGCTGCAACTGGTTCATCATGTCGACTTTGGTTTTCACCTGGTTTTGCACCTGGCGGCTACTTTGCTTTCTCAGGTCGACAGGCAGATTAGTGGTAAGTGAAATTTCGGCCAGTGTTCGTAGTTCACCGATTAATAAATACAGGTGTCCCACGGGGTAATTAATTATGCAGTAGCTACAACCGATTTGCGGATACAGTTTTACGCCATCGCGGATAAAACGAAAATCTTTGGCTTTGCTATAGATTTCCGCAATGCGTTTCTCAGCATGTAGAGGGCAAATTCGCATCACTAAATCATGGCCTGAACTCATATAAATAAGCTCATCCTTATCCAGAACGGGTTCTAAGTAGCGTGCTAACTGTTGTTTATATTGCACCTGCATGAGCAAACCATAATTTCGCCCTAACAACTCAAGGTCAGGCATATACAATTGGCATAAGACTGAGACCGTGTTTTGTTTTAAATCCGCTTCCAGTGCCAGCAAATTGGGTAAATGCACAACTGGGTCAATATACATCAAGCGCTGAGTCTTTAAATTCAAGACTCGCTGACGAGAAATATTGATTGCCATCAGGGTAATGGTTATTGAAAAGGCAGAGAAACAGGACGTGGCAACCGCAAGATGTAATGTGTAGTAAGCATCATGTGGGATGAATCTTTGAATATGGCTGCATAACACAATCAGCAGCACCCACCACACAATCGAGATAGCCGCATGGCCCAGACGCAACGTACCCCATATCATCAGCGGCAGTAATAATGTCAGCGTATAAATAGAATTCATCAGCGGCAATGAATGGCTGAGTGGGGCAATCATCAGTATCGTGAGTACCGCCAATGAACCGACTAAGCATGTCAGTTCCGGCAACCGCAAATCGTTGGCCACCTGATGACGAATTTTTTTCAGATATTTCAATGTGTAGGCAGGGGTTCTAATCGACCGAATGACCAGATATAGCATCGGCAAACCAATGATATTCCCCACTAACATTCCCTGATAGTTGATTAATGTTCGGGTCGTGAAAGGGCTGACATACACCATGGACGGATTCATCCCGAATAACCCTAAATAGAGCTCGGCATGAAAATAATTAAGAAATAGCGTAGCGTTAACCACTACCAGCCAAAAAATGCGTTGCCACGTCAGGTTATATCGCCCAAAACTTGCGCGGCCTCTTTTGCCAGTAAAGTAATAGTACCCCGCGCAGCAGATCGCTACTGAGGTAAAATAGTGCAGTATCGACATTAACGCGGGCTCTAAACCACGGTCCGGGTAAACGCGGTAAAAGATACACAGAATGATCCCGGGCAGTGCCTTAAAACCATAAATCACCGTCAGGATGGTGGTGAGAGCCATGTTCAGATAAAAGAACGGGATTTCAAAGCCATCCACCGTGCCATAGGTGCTCAAATACTGGGTGATGGGGTAGAGCATAAACGGTAGCACCAGGGGCAACGCCCACCATTTATCTTTATATCTGTTATATGCTGTAGAAAGTTTCATCATCAATGTTAGCTTTTCTTCACTAAATCCAGGTTTTGGAGTGATTCACAAGCATCCATTGCTTAAGAATGAGTATTTTGCTACTCGGTTGTGCTAATTCTTTACTGCTCTTCGTTTTTAAGCGCCGATTAACTCGGCAATGTCATCTCTATTTCATCATAAAATGTGATGCTATTTTTTCCTCGATTTTTGATGTAATACATCGCGACATCCGCTTTTTTAAGCAAAGTGGCGACATCATTACCATGCTCCGGGTAAATGGAGATGCCAATGCTGGCAGAGATAAAATCTACGCTAGTGGCTGAAAGCTCATAGTTATCAGCAATCCGCGCAAGCAACTTCTTCGCCAGTTGAATAACCACTTGTTTATCTTTTTGACAAACGACGACAATAAATTCGTCACCGCCAATTCTGGCGACAAAGCCTTCGCGACTGATATTTTCTTTGAGGGTTTGTGAAATTTTCACCAGCAGTTCATCCCCCACCGCATGACCCCAGACGTCGTTGACGCGTTTAAACCCATCCAGGTCGATAAACATGATAAACAACAGGTCTGTCTGGTTGGTGAAAAGGGTATTCAAGTGTTTTTGCAGATACAACCGATTGGGCAATTGCGTTAATGAATCATGCTGTGTCATTTGTTTAAGCTGCAAGTTCTTTTTAATTAACTCGCGCTTGAGTAGTTCATTACTTAAATGTTCTTTAAAATTAACAAACCAAATAAATATTGCCAGCAGAAATACCAGCGCGACAAGTACGATCAATGTCATGGCGATGGTATTTTCGACATAGTCATCTTTAGGCATTGATGACATTGGAATAGAGCCCATGTTGATGTCACATGACCCTAAAAAGTGCATGATGGCGACACCACAACACAACGTAAGAGTGGCACTTAGTCGATAGAAGTTGGCATAAATATCATTTTTGTTGGTAATGACCAACATGAGATGGGTCAGGCGCAACATGACTAACGATGTGATAAAAATCGCAATCAATGACAGGATGATTTTAGTATTGCTGACGTACCAATCGGCTGCATTGATGATAGCGGCCATCCCCAAATAGTGCATAGAAGCGGCTGTCGCAGAAAAGATTAAAGCAGGCAGAAGATAGTGTTGCCCACGCAGTCTTTTGAATAAAAAACACACAAACCCCAGCGAGCAACCGACTATAGCGATCAGCAATGAGGCCAGTGTTTTTTGAATGTTATAATTAATAACGTGGCTATGATGATGTGCCTGTATCACCATATAGTGCAAAACCCATATCCCGCAGCCCATTGTTGGGCCACTAAATAAAGGCCAGCAATAATGTTTTTTACGCGCGCCTGCTTTACATAGCCAAAAAGAGACATAAAAAGCTATGCCCGAAATAATTATAGCGAGTAAAACTAATGAAATATCATAATTAAATAACATATTTAACTTAAAATTCACTCTCAGGAGGCATGCTTATTTATTATAAACTGAATTATCCCGCAGCGTAATAGCGTTATGTAATAGCTTTGTACTTAGGTAGGATAAATATCACCTTGGCACCAGGGGGCAATATTATCCTGGGCAAATCTTACTCGTCCTCAGGCAACATGTACTTCTGGCAGTATAAATAGGGAATACCTTCGCGGGTGATGAGATCGGCATCTTTGTTCAGGGTAAAGATATCGATATCTGTCACGCCAGCACTTTTGAGATAAAAGTCAGGGAGGAATTGCTGGAGTACCCCTGAAGGCGCGGTTTCGCGGTTTGATACGATTATCTGGCGAGATACCCAGACAGGGCTGAGCCCATAATCCGCATGGGTAAAGAGGATGGTTCGCTGGACGGTATACTCCTCCTGGGCACTTACATTAATGATGCCGTTAATGTGGGCAATGCCTTTGCCGTCGCCGGATTTAAAATCGATAATCCCACGGAAAGAAGCCTTATCTCTGTTTATCTGTAACGTCGCACGGCAGACGAGATTGTGTCGTGCGTCATTGGGCGGTTGATAAAGATACACCGCCAGGCCGGTTACAATCGCGACGCAGACTAAAAAAATGACGCGCGTCTGGGTTCGGAGTGAGGAGATCGCGGTGAATATCTTCATTGACTATCGTACCGAGGATAATAGACGGATTGGCAGGAATTACCGCGTGATAACTCCATACTGGTGGTGCATAGAATGACTGAAATATTTTTTGTTTCTGGATACGCAGTGATATAGAGGTAGTTATCGTCCTGGCACATATCAGGATGTTCCTGGATGAATTCCTTATGGCGGAGATGATTACTGGAATCTCCATTGAAAAAGTAATGGCATTGTCCATCATATTTCATTGGCGAAACATAGCCGGAAAAATATTGTTCGTTGAATACGCGGGGATAGATAATGATGCCGATGATTATCACGGTGGCGATAATCATCCACCATTCCGTCAGATTTAAAATAGAACGCTTATCATTTGTCGCTTTATAAGGTAGCGATTCAGTAATGGTTTCTGAGGGTGATGGTTCCGGTTGTGCTTCTGGCACTGGGTCCTGCTGTTCTTCCACGCTTATTTCTCGCTGGATGATAAGACCCTTACGTGGAACAGTGGTGATTATTTGTTTCTCAACATTCATTTGCGCAAAAGTTTTTCGCAAAGAAAGAATGCTTTGATAAAACGCGTTAAAACTCACCTGCCTGTGGCTTTCTCCCCATGCGAACGCGAGCAACTCATTCTGCGTGACAATGGCACCATGGTTTCTGAGCAGCAACAAAAGGCATAACGCAGCAGTTGGCTTGAGTTTTATCTGTTCGTGGCTATCCATATGCACCAGAGACTGCTTTGCAGGGATGAATAGTATTTTATTTTCAATGAGATAAAACAGATTATCTGCTTCGGGCATGCTCGTTAACTCAGGCTGGTATTTACACGTGTCATTATAAGCATATTGGTGCAGGGAATAACCTTATGTTTCATCTGACCTGCACCGTGTTGCGCTTTATTTCAGCTATTCACAATACTACTAACAAATAACACACACATAACGAACATTAAAACTAGCTTTAAATCAATATGTTACATATTTTTAGGTTTTCTTTTTTAATTGCAAAGAGAAAGATCCCGCCGCAAAGATGAAAAACATTACGTTAAACCCGCAGATAAATATACTCAGACACATAACGGCATAAAAGTTGACACCTGGAAGATGTTCTTCACGGTCAATGCACTCGATTGTGCCGCTAGAATATAATACCTGAGTGTTTTACTCGCCTTTACTCACCGCTAAATACCTCTGTTTATAACAATGGGTGAGTTATTGCGTATTATTTTACCAGGTAAACTATAAGTTTGATCATTTAAAGTCGCCTGGCAGCGGCCTTAAAAACGTTGGCTTATTAAGTGCAGGTTTGCCCTTATATCCTATATTGATATAAGTGAAGAGTAATGAGTTATCAAATTGCTTAAGGGCAGTCTCCTTCACTCAGTGAATGGAGATAATCTATATCCACAATCTAAGTAAGAGAAATTGATGTCCAGCCTTAACGTAGATGAATCGGTCATGCTCATTGGCGATGAATTAAAAAGATCGGAAAATGCGTATTTTTCGTTGCGAAAAAAACGTCAGCGCATTGAGCTAAGAAAGGACGGCAATTTATTTTTCCTGGAGAAAGGAACAGTCTCCGTATACCGAGTCGAAAATGATCTCGTCACGATAAGCCTCGCAGCTCCAGCAATACTTGGTCTGGCGCAGATGCGTAGTGAAGTGGCGTCGCATTATTTACGATGTGATTCTGACTGTGAAATGTGGGTCATGAGCACCGCGAATGCCAATGAGCTGCTGACGAAAAAGAGCTTATGGATTCACGCGTTTGATATTTTAACCAGCCATCTTCAGCGCTACTTCCAGCGTGAAAATATGCGTTCTCATAAAACTATCCGCGAAATTGTGACGGAACATGTGAAGCATATTTGGTCTCTTGAACCTGAGATCCGCGAAAAAACCTCGGTATATACCTTTATCCTGAGCCGCAACCATATCTCGCGCAGCGCGATTCATAAGGTTTTGCAGGAGTTAGTGAACGAGGAGAAATTGTCTTTGAATCGTGGGAAGTTGGCGTCTTGTAATTTTAATTCGTAATGTCGGGGGCGCAACACCTTCCCGACCTACGATTCTGGTAAAAAACCGCAACGTTACCCGTTGCGGTTTTTTTATTATCTTTCCCGTAATGCCTCAGCCTTTGCCCGAATAATCGGCTTCAGCAGATAACTCAGAATCGACTTCTTACCCGTCAGAATATCAACCGTCGCCACCATCCCCGGAATAATCAACATCGGGTGCTCTTTGCTCCCAAGGTAATTCTTATCGGTTCGCAGGCGCGCAACGTAGTAACTGTGGCCTTGCTTATCAGTGACGGTATCCGGGCTAATTTGCACCAGCTCACCGTTCAGGCCGCCATACGTGGTGTAATCGTAAGCGGTGAATTTCACCACCGCATGCTGTCCTGGGTGCAGGAACGCGATATCGCGCGGCTGAATTTTCACTTCAATCAGCAACTTGTCATCAAGCGGAACAATCTCAACCAAATCACTGCCTGGCTGGATAACCCCGCCAATGGTATTCACCATCACCTGCTGCACAATACCGCGCACCGGTGAAACCACCATGGTGCGGTTCACCCGGTCTTCCAGTGCTTTGCCCGTTGCTTCGGCTTTACTCAGGTTGGTGCGCGCTTCATTGAGTTGCGATAACGCATCGCTCTGGAAGCGGTTACGGCTTTCACCAATCTTGTTCTCAATCTCTTTCGCTTCCGACGCAGACTTCGGCAGGGAAAGCGTAATAGAGTCCAGCATCCCTTTAGTTTCTACTTCGGTGCGGCGTAAACGCAGGATCTCGACTTTAGAAATCGCGCCAGACGCCAGCAACGGCTCAGACATTTTGATCTCTTGTTGCAGCAAACCGAGACTGTGTTTGTACTGATCCTGTTTCGACTTGAGGTCGCGCAGTTCCTGTTGTTTCTGCACTAGTTGCTCTTGCAGACCTTCAATCTCATTCTGGAACTGACGGTGACGGCTGTTAAACAAATCAACTTCGCCACGCGCCACTTGCGGGGCGAGCTTGACGATGTCATCTGAAATCACAAAGTCTTTGTCCTCCGCTTCTGCGGTCAGACGGTCAATCTTCGCCTGTAAGCCGAGCTTGTCCGCTTCGGTTTCGCCGACGTTTGACGCAAATCGCGTATCATCCAGGTGCAGCAGCGGTGTTCCGGCTTCAACGATTTGCCCTTCATGAACAAACAGTTCCGTAACAATACCGCCTTCTAAGTTTTGGATTTTTTGCAGACGAGAAGAAGGGATGGCCTTGCCTTCGCCACGCGTCACTTCGTCCAGCCTGGCGAAACCCGCCCAAATGAATGCCAGCACCACTAATGCCAGAATCGTCCATAGCGTCAAGCGGATAACACGCGGGGAATCATCAATAAGTGCATGACTTACCTCATTAATGTTATCAGCCTGATTTTCATCGCGCCCCTGAAAATAGCGGCGCAGCGGCTCACGATAACGGGAAATTAACTCAGCGAGACGCATTGATTTGCCCCTTCTTCAGCGCATCCATCACAATGGCTTTCGGGCCATCGGCAATAATGCGTCCTTTATCTACAATTATCAGGCGATCAACCAGCGTCAGCATCGACGCCCGGTGAGTCACCAGTAACAAGGTTTTATCGGCAACAAACGGCACCAGCGCCTGTTTAATCTTGTCTTCACTGGTGTTGTCCATTGAACTGGTCGGCTCATCGAGCAACAAAACTGGCGGCTCGAGTAACAATGCTCGTGCCAGCGCCACCGCCTGGCGCTGCCCGCCGGATAACTGCATCCCGCGCTCACCCACTTGCAGGTTGTAGCCATCAGGGTGAATGCGTGCGAACTCGCTCACGCCCGCAATCTCAGCGGCGCGCAGCATGGTTTCGTCATCGACATAACGCGCACCAGTGACCAGGTTATCGCGCAGCGTGCCATTAAATAGCTGAATATCTTGAGGAACGTAGCCAATGCTATGGCGCAGGTCGTTAACGTCCAGTTGGCGGGCGTCGACATCATCAATCAAAATATTGCCGCTGGAAGGCTGGTAAAGGTTGATGATGAGCTTGCTGATGGAGCTTTTGCCGGAACCGCTACGGCCAATAATACCGACGCGTTCGCCCGGTTGAATGGTCAGGTTTATCTTGTGCAGCGACGGGTTTTTCTGCTCGGGATAACTGAAATCGACGTCTTTAAACTCAATGCTGCCACGGAAGTTTTCGCGTTTCAGCGGATGCTCATGCTCGCGGCGTTCTTGCGGCATCGACATCATTTTTTCTGTGCTGTTGATGGTCAGTCGCGCCTGCTGATAACGGGCAATTAAACCGGTGAGTTGCCCCATTGGCATCAGCGCGCGGCCATTCAGCATGTAGCAGGCAATCAGGCCACCCATACTCAACTTGCCGCCAATAATCATATACACGCCAACAATAATCATCAGCACGCCGGACATTTGCTGGAACCAACCGGTCAGGTTACTGGCAAAACTCGACAGCGTTTTGACGCGCAATTCCAGGCGGCTTAAGCTGCCAAGCGTCTGTTCCCACTGGTACTGGCGCTCGCTCTGGGCGTTGTTCACTTTAATCGCATCAAGGCCGCTGAGTGTTTCAATCAGCAATGCCTGGCGTTCGCTGGCCAGGCTCATGGTTTTGGCAACGGCGGCATTCACCGGTTTCTGCAACGCCCAACTGATCAGCAGCGCGATAGGGAAGGTGAGCAGCGGGATCCACGCCAGCGAGCCGCCGATAATCGCGATCACCAGCAACAGCACCAGCGTAAACGGCAAGTCGATAAGCGTGGTCAGCGTCAGCGAAGAGAGGAAATCGCGCAGCGACTGAAATTCATGAATATTCTGTGCAAAGCTACCGACACGCGCCGGGCGGGCTTTCATCTCCATGCCGGTAATGCGCTCAAAAAGCGTGGCAGAGATAATCAGGTCGCTCTTTTTCCCGGCAATATCGAGGCAAATACCGCGCAGCATTTTTAAGATCAAATCAAACACGAACGCCAGGCAAATACCGACCGCCAACACCCATAACGTCACCGTGGCATGGTTCGGCACCACGCGGTCATACACGTTCATGGTGAACAGCGGCGTGCCCAACGCGATCAGGTTGATCAGCAAACTGGCGAGCACCGCATCCATATACAGGTAACGCGACAGCATCAGCGTATCTTTGAACCAGGATTTGGTGCGCGGCAAGAAGGATTCAGACTGCAAATCAAACTCATGGCGCGGATGGGCAAAAATCACCTGTCCGGTGTAGCTTTCTTCAAGGATTGACGCATCAACGCGAATTTCACCACCTTCGCTTTCGCTTGGCATCACACGCGCGGAACCGTCGGCGTTCCAGCCGAGCAATACCGCAGCTCCACCCTCGCGCAGCATCAGAATCGCCGGTAACGACATGGCCGGGATTTTATTAAGCGCGCGTTTAATGATGCGCGCTTTTAACCCGGCACGTGCCGCAGCACGCGGCAAAATGGTCAGCGTCAGGCGGTCGTTCTCCAGCGGCAAGCCACTGCTTAAAGTTGAACGGCTTGCCGATTTACCATGCAAAGTGCAAAGCACCAGCAGGCAATCGAGTAGGGGATCGTCATGGCGGCTGCGCGGATCATGATAATGCGACTCCTCCAGTGGAGGAGCCTCTGTCATTGTATTCATGGGTTCAACTTGTAAATTCATTGATGAGTTTTGTCGGATGAACGAAATAATTTTTGTCGGATGACGCTGCGCTTATCCGACCTACAAATACGGCGAAATTGCCTTTGTAGGGTGGATAAGCGCAGCGTCATCCACCATTGAACGCGAAATTAATTAAGTTCTGGCAACGTATTATTACTCGCCGAATCAATTGGCTGAGCTGCTGGCGTTGGATTAACTTTCAGGTCTTTTAATAATTCACCCATGCGCGCGGAAATACGGTAGCCGGACGATATTTCCAGATAACGTAATTCAACCAGGCGGCGTTTAGATGAGAACACTTCGTTTTCACTGTCTAATAAATCCAGCAGTGTTCGTTCGCCGAGGCTGAATTGATCCTGATAAGCGGTACGTACTTTTACACTGCGGTCGGCATATTCTGCCGCTGCCGGTAATTGGTCGCGGGCATTTTTTAATGCCGTCCATGCCAGGCCAATTTCCTGATTCATTTGGCGCAGCGTGTTATTTCTCACGTCCTGTGCTTGTTTTTGCAAATAAGCTCGGGAATCCATCGTGGCTTTATCGCTACCGCCCTGGTACAGGTTGTAATGCAGTTTCACCATCGCTTGCCACTCTTCGGCATGGGCACGCGTGGTATCGGTATCGTTACTCACGCTATGGGCAAGGGAAACATCAACACGCGGATAAAACGTTGATTTTGAAGCTTCATATTGCTGATGGGCGGCTTCAATATCGGCGTTAGCCGATTTCAACAGCGGGTTGTTGGCTTCCATCACCTGTTTAGCGTCCTTCAGGGATTTCGGCAGCTCAGCCGCAATATTCTCAGGCAAGCTCAGGTTTTCTGGCTCTCTGCCAGTCACGCTGGTAAACGATGTTTTGGCATCTTCAAGGTTGGTCTGCTCAGTCAGTAAATTGTTTTGAGCCTGTGCCAGACGAGCCTCTGCCTGCATTAAGTCGCCAGAACGCCCCACGCCTTGATCGGTGCGCAAACGAATCTGGTCGTAGATACGTTCATGGTTGGCTAAATCGTCTTGCGCCAAATGAACATATTCTTCGCGTTGCAACACATCGAGATAAGCCTGAACCACTTCTAATGCCGTGGTTTCGCTAATATTCATCACGCTAAAGGCGCGCGAATCAACGGTGGCTTTCTGGCGGCCCACTTCACTGGTGGTGGCAAAGCCGTCGAAGACATTCTGGTCAAGACTGACGGTGGCATCATTCGGGGAAAGATTCATCCCGTTATTATCACCACCGGCACGCGTCGTCGCGTCATCGAGGTTCTTTTGACCCGCTTCGGCATTTAAATTTAAAGAAGGGAGATAACCGCCGCGTGCCGCACGTAAATCTTGTTCCGCCGAATAGCGGCTATTTACCGAAGCGTTCACTTCTGGATGAGTGGATAACGCTTGCTTGACGGTATTCGGTAAGCTTTCTGCATTAACAGAATGTACAGATAAACAACCCAGGATAAAAACAAAAAACTTCTTCATTTTATGAAGCCTTATTACATGCGTTAACGATATCCCTATATCACGCTTTATATCCCCTTCATTCTTCGAGCTGCATATGCGTTGGCTGCGTTCACTCACCCGAATCACTTACCTTAGTAAGCTCATCGGGATTCCCTCGCTTGCCGCCTTCATGCAACTCGAATTATTTTGGGGAATTCCATTTCTGTTTTTAACACGAAACATCATATCAATTAACACGCGGTGTTTATCTGTCAGGAATTAAACAGACTTTCATTCGAAATGAAATTTAATGTTCTGTAATGTGATGTTTCACTTTGTGTCATTTTTGATTATATTTAGAACTCAGTCAAGCGCACGATAATAGAATTCTAATAACTGTGTTTTTTTCTACATTTATAAATTAGCGCCAAATGAGCAATGTCCATTAATGGGCATTTATGGCTATATTTGGCGATATTTAGTGAATGAAAGAATAATGTTATTAATTATTTAAATTATCGAAAAACAATACTAATAAAATCCAAAATAATTCGAGAGGGTACGGTGAGCAATTTACTCGGTGTAATCAAAGCAGTCATTGGTCAGGTTTATGTCATCGAAGCCGATGGCTCACAGCGTCTCTTGAAAGAAGGTGACAGAATCTACAGTGGTGAGGAAATTGTCACGGGTGCCAGCGGAGCGGTTAGCGTCGCTTTACCGGATGGTAAAACGCTGGATCTTGGGCGTAATAGCCACTGGACAGAGCATGGCCTGAATGCGGTAAGCAGCGCCGCACATGACACGCAAGATGTCGCCGCCTTGCAAAAAGCTATTGCCGACGGTGCTGACCCAACACAATCATTAGAAGCGACCGCCGCGGGTAACCAAGCGCCCGTGCAAATTGAAGGCGGTGGTGGCGGCCATACTCTGGTGCAATTAGATTTAACCGCGCAGGTTGTTGATCCAACAGCCGGTTTTAATACTCAGGGGCTGGGCGCGCCGACCTGGGAACATAACTTACCTGAAGGCGGCTTAAACGCTGGCTCACCTCCGGTTCTACCTCCGCAGGTTCACATCGACGAATTCGCGGGCAACGACGGTTACGTTAACAAAAATGAAATAAACCACGCCCACATTAGCGGCACCAGTAACCAGAAACATGTCACGCTGACTTTCACTGATAGCCAAAAAAACACATTGACGTTTGAGGTGGATGTTAAAGACGGGCACTGGACGGCGGACCCCGATTTAACCGCTCTTGCGGAAGGCGAAATTAACGTTATCGCCACGGCTACGGATATCTCCGGTCGCACCGCGCAAAGCACTACCGATGCGCTGATTGATATCGTCGACCTGCACGACACCATCACCATTGATGATGTTACCGCTGATAACGTGATTAATATCGCTGAATCCCATGAAGCGAAAACCTCCGTTCACGGCACCGTCGGCGGGGATGCCAAACCAGGCGATAAAATTACCCTGTTGGTGAATGGCCACGAATATAGCGACGTGGTTATCGACCTCGGGAATGGCGCACTGGGTTATCGCATCGACGTATTAACCCCAGACTTGCTGACTGACCCAAATATTCACGCCACCGTCACCTCAACTGATGAAGCCGGAAACACCACTCAGGCGTCGAGCGATCACCATGTTGATCTCGATTTCGATATTCATAATTCGATTACTATCGAAACCATTGCCAACGATGACATCGTCAACCGCAACGAATCGCGTATGCCGACGATGGTGACCGGTGTTGTGGGCGGTGATGCGCAAGCAGGCGACCCGGTAACGGTGACCGTCGGTGACCGTGATTTCCACGGCGTGGTGGTCAACGATAACGGCCAGTTGCGCTATGAAATCCCGGTACCGAGCAATCTGCTACAAGAAGGCAATAACGACATTCAGGTTCAGGTAACCAGCCATGATGCGGCGGGTAACGAAGCCACGGCAATCGAACACAAGAACCTGGTGCTCGACACCCAGGCTGAAGCCACCGTCACCATTGATAGCGTCACCAAAGACAACGTTCTTAATCACAGTGAACTGGACGCCGCAAAGCAGTGGGTTCACGGCACCGTCGGGGGCGATGCCCGCGAAGGTGATGCCATTGATCTGGAAATTAACGGTAAGCATTACAGCGGAAAAGTCATCTACATCAGCCCGAATCAACTCGGTTACCAGATAGCGGTCGAGCCACACGACTTTAGCAATAACAAGGGTGAAGTGGACGGCTTTGTGAAAGTCAGCGTTAGCGTTATTTCGCACGATGCCGTTGATAACGAAGTGATTGAAAAAACACAACATAAAGTTCAAATCGACAACCACGCTAACGCCACGATCACCATTGATGATGTCACTAAAGACAACGTGCTTAATCACGATGAACTGAATGCGGCGAAACAGTTTGTTCACGGCAATGTCGGCGGCGATGCGCGAGTGGGAGATGTGGTCGACCTTGATATTCGCGGCAACCATTTCACCGGTACCGTGGTGGATTTCGGTAATGGGGAATTAGGCTATAACATTCAAGTCGACTCTGCGGCGTTTAGCCGTAATCAGGGGGAAATCGACAGCAAAGTTAAAGTCCATGCCACCATTAAATCCCACGATGATGTGGGTAACGTGACCATTCAGACCACCGAACACACGGTTTATATTGATAACCACGCTAACGCCACCATCACCATTGACGCGGTCACTAAAGATAACATCCTCAATCATGATGAGCTGGCAGCGAAAACCCAGTTTATTCATGGCGTGGTCGGCGGTGATGCCCGTGAAGGTGATGTGGTTGATCTGGTGATTAACGGCACGCATTTCCGTGGCGAAGTGATTGCCATCGGCAATGATCAACTGGGCTATAACATCCCGGTCAACCCGCGCGTATTCAGCGATAACAAAGGTGAAGTGGACGGCTTTGTCAAAGTGATTGCCAGCGTCAAAGCACACGACGCGGCGGGTAACGAAGTGGTGGAAACCACGGAATATAAAGTTCAGATCGACAACCACGCCAATGCCACCATCACCATTGAGGATCTGACTGACGATAACATCCTCAACCACAATGAACTGAGCGCGCCGAAGTGGTGGGTGCACGGTGTGGTGGATGGTGATGCGGCGGTTAACGATCGCGTTGATATTGACATTAATGGCAATCATTTTACCGGGGAAGTGTTTGATATCGGCAATGGTACATTGGGTTACCGCATTCCGGTTGATTCGCGAATTTTCAGCAATAACAAAGGTGAAGTGGACGACAGCGTCAATGTGCACGCCAAAGTGACCTCCCACGATGCCGCGGGCAACGTGACCATTCAGACCACCGATCACACGGTTTATATTGATAACCACGCCAGCGCCACGCTGACCATTGACGATGTCACCGCAGACAATATCCTCAACCACGCTGAACTGGATGAGAAAGAGCACATCATCAGTGGCGTTGGCGGTGGTGATGCGAAGCCGGGAGATGAAGTGGTCATTGAAGTTAACGGTATGAAATTCACCGGCTACCTCGAAAATGACCTGAGCTACCATATTGCCGTACCGTCGGCGCAGTTCGCTGATAATAACGGCAAGATCGATGAAAACCTCACGTTCAAAGCGACAATTACTTCCCATGATCTTGCGCATAACGAAATTGTCGTTACCACCACGCACACACTGCATATTGATAACTTTGCGGTAAACGATTTCACCATCGATACCGTGGCGGGCGAAGACTGGGTTAGCAAAGCGGAATCTCAACAGCCTGTCATTATTCGCGGCGACGTCACCGGCGTGGATGCCAAAGATGGCGATCCGGTCGTGGTGCGGGTAGCAGGTGTGGAATATTCAGGTGAGGTGAAAACCGACGCTGGCGGCCATCTGTATTACGAAGTTCCGCTGCCTGCGGGCACGCTTCATGATGGGCTCGTCAATGTAGAAGTGTCTGTCACCAGCCACGATGCGCTCGACAACTATGTCACTACCACGCACACGCACGATATTGCGGTCGACACTAAAGCGGCAGCCAGCATTCATATTGATAAAGTGACGGTTGATAACGTGCTTAATCACGACGAACTGGCGCAGCCCAAAGTGATGATCACGGGTTGGGTGGATGGCGATGCCGCAGTCGGTGATAAGATTGTTATCGAGGTTCATGGCATTCCCTATCCAGGCAAAGTCATTGCTCTGGATAACGGAAAAATTGGCTTCAAAATTGAGGTTGATAGCGGCTCGTTCAGTGATAATTACGGCAAGATTGATACCGATGTGACCTTTAAAGCCACGATCACCTCCCACGACATTTTGGATAACGAAGTCACCAAAACCACCACTCACACCGTCCATATTGATAACCACGCCGTAGGCAATGCGACCATTGATCTGGTGACCGGCGATAACGTTATTAACCACCTCGAATCAAAACAGCAGCACACACACATCACGGGCACCATTACCGGCGAAATTAATGTTGGCGATAAAGTCTTCATCACCGTCAATAACATCAGCTATGAAACCACGGTCATCCAGCTGCCCCATCAAAACGGGGCGTTGGGCTACAGCCTGGATGTGGTCACCAAAGATCTGCTGGCCGACCCTTACCCAACGGTTCATGTAGTGGCGCACGATGCTGCCGGTAACGAAAATCACATCGACGTGACCTACCAGGTCGATATTGATCTGCAAGCGGAAGCGACGATTAACATCGATCCGGTAGCCGGCGACGATAAGATCAACGCTGATGAATCAACTCACGAATTCACCACGGTATCCGGCACTGTCGGCGGCGATGTTAAAGAAGGGGATTATGTCCACCTGGTGATTAACGGCAATGAGCTGACGGCGAAAGTGACCAAAGACGGCAATGGCAACCTGGTGTGGACCAAAGAGGTCAGCACCCACGACCTGATGGTTGATCCGCACTTTACCGCTTCTGTCACCGCCACTGATAACGCCAATAACGTGGCTACCGCGCAGGCGGACAGGACAGTGGAGGTTGATACCAAAGTTGAAGCGGTGATCACCATTGATAAGGTTTCGGGAGATGACACCTTAAATGGTGAAGAGCTCAACCATCACTACACGCTGGTGAGCGGCACGCTGAGCGGTGAAATGAAGCCGGGCGACGAAGTGGTATTGAAGATCAACGGCCATGATTACCCAGGAAAAGTTGAGCAGGATGCTAATGGCGACATGGTTTACAACATCCTGGTAGAAACCACCGATCTTCATCAGGACCCGAATATTCACGCCAGCATCACGGTGGAAGATGATGCACACAACGTTGCTACTGCCACCGCATATCGGCCAATAAATATCGACGATCATGCCGATGCTTCGCTGACCATCAACACGGTTTCTGGCGACGATACTCTTAACCAACTGGATCAAAAATACCCGACCACCACCGTTTACGGCAGCGTGGGTGGCGAAGTCCATCAAGGCGATGTGGTACATGTTTTCGTCAATGGCCATGAATACACCGTCAAAGTTGAACCGCAGAAGTATCTCAATGGCGGCCTCGGTTATTCCGTTGAGGTGAAAACCTCCGGTTTGGTGGCCGACGGGCATATCGAAGCCTTCGTCAGCACTGTGGACAACGCCGGAAACACCATCACGGTACATGCCGATCACGACGTCAAACACGATGACCAGGCAGTTGCCACCATCACCATTGACAAGGTGACTGACGACGATGTGATTAATAATGCCGAAGCGCACCAGCCGCACACCACCATCACCGGTCAGGTGACGGGTGACGTTCATCTGGGGGATCAGGTCACTCTTGATGTTAACGGGGTGCACTACTACGGCGATGTTATCGATCTCGGGACTAAGGGCCTCGGTTACAGCATTGAAGTCAGCACCGATGATCTGATTTCTAAAGAGAACCCGACAATACATGCCTCAGTCACCGGCTACGATGAGGTGGGTAACACCGTGCTGGCTGAAGCCGACCACGATGTGGTGGTTGATACGCGTGCCGATGTCCACATTACGGACGATAGAGCCGATGGTGATAACGAAAACGGACCTGACCATTATTACGTGACGGGGCGTGTCACAGGCCTGGATGTGCAGGAGCATGACCATGTTCTGATAACCATTGGTGATAAGACCTTTGACACCGAAGTGATTAAACTCAAGGGCGGTGGTTTAGGGTTTAACTATGCGGTTTCTCCATCCATTGTCTACGCTCATCCAGATATCCAGATCGAAGTCACCAGCACCGATAAGTTCGGCAACACGACGACGGCAGTTGATCATATCCAGGCGCATCTTCCTGCTTTCGTTAACAATAATGGCAATACCACGCCGCCGGATAACACGCCGGAGCATCACGATAAACCTCATGCGGAAATCACCATCAGCCCGATTGCTGGTAACGATGTTGTCAACCAAATCGAATCTGAGGCAGGTAAAACGGTGATCCGTGGCACCGTCAGTGGCGATGTGCAGCCTGGCGATCACGTCATGCTGCATATTGGCACGCAAAATATTGAGGTTGAGATTAAAGAACGCCCTAATTTGCCTGGTGAATTGGGCTATGAGATTGCAGTCGATACCCAATATTTGATGGATCACCCGGATATTTCGGTTAGCGTCAACGCGCACAATGAAGACGGTAAGACGATGAAAGTGGATGCACATAAAACTGTGCAGGTTGATACCGATGTGACGGCCGAAATTCACCTCGATACCATTGCGGGCGACGACATTATCAACATTGTCGAAGCCCAAAATGGGGTGACTACCGTCACCGGTACCGTCAAAGGTGATGGCATCCATGACGGCAGCAATGTGACGCTGATGATTAACGGTCACCAGGTGACCACCCAGGTGCATACCGACAGTAACGGGGAGTTGAGATTCAACCAGAAAGTCAGCATTGCCGATCTGCGCCAGGACCCGCAGGTCTCCGTTAGCGTCACCGCGCATGATCACCAGGGCAACACTTTGACGGTGAGCGACGATAAAACCATCACCGTGGATACGGACGTTTCAGCCAATATCTTTATCGACAAGGTCACTGACGATAACATCCTCAACCTGGCTGAAACCCAGCAGCCAAAAACCACCATCAGCGGCTATGTTTCCGGCGATGTGAAGCCGCATGAGCATGTCACGTTGAACGTGAATGGCGTGGAATATAAAGACGTTGAGATTGATGACAACCTGAAATATTCGCTTGATGTCTTAACTGATGATTTGAAGAAAGGCGACACCATCACAGCGCAAGTGACCGGCCATGATGATGCTCACAACATCACTGTCGGTCACGCCACACAGCATTATTCAACCGACCTCGCTGCTGCCGCGACCCTCACCATTAATACCGTTTCTGGTGACAATATCCTCAGCGCCAAAGATCTGGGCGCAGAATTTACCGGGATCAGCGGCACTGTCGGTGGGGATGCCGCAGTGGATGACAAAGTGACGGTGATACTTAATGGCATCCCGTATGACACTAAAGTGATCGAACTGCCGAATATGAACGGGCAGTTGGGCTACTCGCTGGATGTCAAAACTGACGATTTAAAAGTGGAGTTACAAAACCACCCGGATATCACGGTGACGGTATCCGGCAAAGACGACGCCGGTAATGACTTTAGCCAGAGTGCAAGCAAAGCGGTCAGCATTGACGACCACGCCGTGGTGACGCTGACCTTCGATAACGTCACGCAAGATAACATCCTTAACCTTGTCGAAAGTGGCAAAGCCACCACGGAAATTAGCGGCAAAGTCACTGGTGATGTGAAAGAGAATGACAAAGTTATTCTTACCGTTAATGGCCACGAACTGCCTGCG
Source organism: Buttiauxella sp. JUb87 (assembly GCF_004361975.1). NCBI lineage: Bacteria > Pseudomonadati > Pseudomonadota > Gammaproteobacteria > Enterobacterales > Enterobacteriaceae > Buttiauxella > Buttiauxella sp. JUb87. The sequence continues at coordinate 387,435 of NZ_SNVY01000002.1, read as the reverse complement.
GCGCTGCACAGTGATGGGCATGGTGGGTTCATCTTCAAACTGGATGTGGCTACCTCAGAGTTGCTTGCCGATCAGACGATTACCTACCGAGTGACTGGTGAAGATGACGTCGGCAATACCTTAACGGTCGTCAAAACCAACGACATCACCATCGACCAGCAAGCGGCCAACAGCATCCATATCGACACTCTTGCCGGTGACGACAAGGTGAATGCTGCGGAGCATAGCAACCCTACCACCCTGGTCACAGGCACAATCACGGGCGATGCGCAGAACGGCGACACCGTGACGTTAACGCTTAATGGCACACAACTGCCAGGCGTGTATACCCTGCATGATGGCCTGAAAACCTTTGAAATTCCGGTGGATAACCACCTCTTAAAAGAGGGGGATAACAAGATTGATGTCACGCTCACCGGGCAAGATAAGCCTGGTAACGTGGCGACCTCGACTGATACTCACCATATTGAGCTCGACACCCACGCCGACGCGGTGATCGCCCTAGATAAAGTCACCGGTGATAACCACATTGATGGCGATCGCGAAGCCCGTCACACCTTCACCCATATTACCGGCCACATCACCGGTGAAGTGCAGGATGGCGACCAGGTGACGGCAATGATCAACGGCAAGCCGCACCACACCAACATTTACTTAGAAAACGGTGAAATGAAGTATGACCTTCCGGTGCATACCTCGGAGTTTGCGGCCGGGCATAACAACGTGACGGTCGTGGTGACGGCGCACGATGCCAGCGGCAACCAAACCCCAATCTACCAGACGGTGGATGTCACGGTAGAGCCACCGCGCCACTCCGGCGACCAGCGAACGGACGTTGCAGACAAAGCCCATCACGCGGCGGCGCATGATCATGGTTTAAGCAACCTGTTTGATGACAGCCACGAACCGCTTACCTTTGCGCTGCATCCAGACGGTAAAGGCCTGCAAGGCGGGCAAGATCCTAAAGTCTTTACCGGAAAAGATGACCGCCACGACAGTAAACACGATCTCAGCTCGCTGGCTCATGAACTGCACGAAGTGAGCGACATTGCGCAGCTGATTAAAGGCGGCGCTGAACCTCATGGTGGCAAAGGCGATGCGGCAAACCCAACGCATTCGGTGCACAGCGCGGGGGATATGGGGCAGGATTCACATGGCTCATCGCACTACTCGCTGGATCACCTCATCGCAAAACCTGAGCATATTACTCACTAATTGATAGTCACCGCCCTTCACCGGGCGGTGAAATCACCGGCAATTTAAGGTATTAAAAATGAATGACGTTCAGCATCGTGAACTACTGCAAAAAAGCGACCTGGAAATGGTACGTGTTCTGGATGACCTGATTTTTCTGTTGATTCAGAAAGGGGTGATCACCATTACCGATTTGCCAGAGATGGCGCAGGTGAAGTTGATGAACCGTGCGCAGGCGCGCCAGGGATTAGGTGGGCTGGAAGATTTATTGAATAGCGACGATAACGGAATTTTCTAGTGATTAAACCACCCTCACCCTAACCCTCTCCCTGAGGGAGAGGGGATTGAACGGTGCGGGCGCTGTCTCTTAGTCACAACTTTGAAGAACAGTTCCTGCCAATTCGGAGAAGGTTCCGTTCACCAGGCGATTTAAGCCGGACCAGAAATTCAAGGTCAAAGTCAAAAACCAGGCCGGTTTTGACCTTGTTCCCGGCTTCCATCGCACCGTTTTTCACCCTTCAGTTGGGGTCACGTGGTCGGGAACCACGTGAGAGAGCGATCGTCTGGAACGAATCGCGAACGACCCCGAATGTTGGGTGAAAAACGGTGTTTACCGCTTTAGCGGCGATTGATTTGCCGGGCGCCTGGATTATCAAGGGGTTGGCGTTAACCCCTTGATACGTTCACCGTTTGCAGGAATTAAAGAGATAACTGAACGCACGGGTGAACGGAAAACCTGCGAGGCTAACAGATCTCGCCCTGACAAGATTGCCAGAGCGAGATATGACTAAGAGACAGCCTGCTAGCCAGGAGATAAGACGGTCTTCTCCCTCTCCTGTGGGAGAGGGCCGGGGTGAGGGCATTTACCCAAATTAAAACGGCGCAGGCTCCCCCAACAACTGGCCCATCGCGCCGTAAATCCCCACCTCTTGCAACACGCGCAACTCGCCTGCGGTTTCTACACGCTCGGCAATTAACGGCAAATCGATATTGTTGGTGGCACTGTGCAACACATCAATAAACAAGCGCTTATCGCTCTCAATATCAATATGGCGAATATAGCTGGAATCGATTTTCAGATACGCCAGCCCCCACTGCGAGAAATGGCCAATCATATCGAAGCGGCTACCGAAGTGTTGCAAACCCAGCCCACAACCAAACTGATTCAGCGACTTCACAAACACTTCCATCTGCGCAGGCTCCGGCAACTGGTTTTCGTCGAGTTCCAGAATTAACCGGTTGGCTAATGCGGAATTGACCTTCAACGGGTTCAGCAACTGCTTAATCGTGGCTTCATTGGCCAGCGAATGCCCCGACAAACTCAGCGCCAGCGAACCCGGGTAACTTTTCAGCTGCTTCAACGTCAGCGCCAGCATCACCTGATCAAGACGATGGCTCCAGCCAAAACGATGCACCCACGGCAGGAAACGCCCGGCAGTAATGCTATTGCCGTCTTCATCCACCATACGTGACAACACTTTGTAATGAATCACTTTCTTCGGATTTTTACAGTCCACTACCGGCTGGAAGAATAACTGGAACTGCCGTTGGCTCAGCGCATTATCAAGACGGGTAAACCACAAATGCTGATCTTCTGTCGCGGCATTGTCGATGGCGGGCACATCGTTTGTCTGGTGTGTGGTGCGCGTTTCGGCTTCGATTAATACGCGGTCAGCCTGCACGAACAGCGACTGCGGCGTATCGCCGGAATTAAAAGGCACCATTCCGGTATGCGCCACCGGGTTAATGTCCGACATGCCGGTGGCATAAAATGCCGAAAGCTGCTGGGTGAGGGCATGCTGCAAATTCAGCATCTCGGCGTGCGTCACGCCCGGGCACAGCAGCGCGAATTCACCGCCACGGATACGCGCCAGAATACTATCCGCCTTGGCGTGCTGGCTTTTCACCACGCTCATCATATCGGCGACATGCTTCAGCAAATTATCAGTATGCGGGCCGCCAAAACGCTGGTTCAGGCCACTGAGATCCTGAATACGCAGCAGCAACAAATAACCCGGCGCGGTTTCTTCATCGCTCAAACGCGACTGCATTTGCAGGTCGAACGCCCGGCGGTTGGCAACACCGGTTTGGCTGTCGAGATAGGCTTCATTGTGCAGACGTTCGCTGTGTTCAGCTTGATCCTCAAACAGCGATTTAAGCTTGGTGACCATCAGGTTCATCGCTTCGACGACACGGCGCAGCTCTGGGGTTTTCGGCAAATCGAGCTGCGTCAGATATTCGCGGCGGGTAATCGCTTGTGATTGCTCCACCATATAATTGAGTGGGCGTAACTGGCGGCGCAACAGCATGGCACCTGCCAGAATACACACGGCGCAACACGCCAGCATCCACAGCAAATTTGCCAGCGTGCTGTCCCATAAACGTTTGATGGCAAACACCGGATTGCTGACCACTTCGACGCGCGCCGCCTGTTGCCAGCCGCGCATAATCGTCGCTTCACCCGCTTGTGGTTTCACATCGACCAGGCCGACAAACCAGTGCGGCACATCCGGGATAGACGTAGAAGTGCTGCGCTCCAGAATGGTTTTGCCGTTGCTCTGGTCAACAATGCGAATCGTATTGTAGTAGCCGCTATCAAAAATCGAACTGACCATCAGCTCAATCATCGCCGGATCGTCAACATGCGGGGTCAGCGACAGGCCTAATGCGGTGGCGGCATCCTGAGCATGAGACAGCAGCTGATTAGTATATTGATCCCGCGAACTTTCGAGATTAACCACAAAACTGCCGCTGAAAATAATCAGCATAAAAACAAAGATAGCTATCAGAAGCTGTTTGAAAAGTGACACAGGCTTATCCTATTCATCAATCGGGAATCCTTCTTCGCGCATTTTTTTCAATACATCTTGCCAGCGAGAAAGGTGCTTACTATCCCCGACACGTTTATTATTTTGACTGCCAGGTAACCACAGTCCGCTATCATTAAAAGAGTAAACCGGTAATAAATCTGCACGTTGTGTTGCGGGTAAAATATTATTCGTCAAACTGTCTAAAACCACAGGGATCGCATTAGGTGTTTCATACCAGGTTAATACCATATGCGCGCGATTAAGACGGATGGCTTTAACGTAAGTAATCCGTAGTTTTTCGCCTGAAACACCTAACTGGCGTAATGTGAAATATTTAGCGATTGCATAATCTTCGCAATCTGCTTCCCCTTTACGCAGCGATTCTATCGGCGTGGCCCAATAATCAATATTATTCCAGATATCGCTATCTTCGCGGTAATGCAGCTTTTGGTTAAAAAAGAGATTCACCGCGGTTAATTGTTCAGACTCACTTTTATTGCGTTGCTGCATAAGCAATTGCTGCCAGGCATCAATACGTTTACCACCCTCAGGGCTGGCAGGGCCATAGAGGTTATCCGCGCGCTGTTGAATGGTGGTGAAATCCCAGGCGGCACGTAACGTGCTGCCCGCAAATATCAACAACACCGCGATGAATATTTTCGTAGGGTGGATTAGCGTAAGCGACATCCACCATTTCCCAGGCTTAATTTTTTAACACCACTTTTTGCGTCAACCACTTATTGGTCAACTGAGTATTCAGTGGTGAATCGAAAATGTGCTCCAGCGTTTTGTCGACAAACGCCACAAACAGCGGATCTTCTTTGCGCATCATGATGGCGTATTTCATCTTTTCACCGACAATCTCATGCGAAACCGTGAATGCTTCAGGCTTCTCGCTTTGGTTGATGAATGGATAAGCCAGGATATCATCCAGCACGACTGCTGCCGTGCGCTTCTGCGCCACCATATCGAAAGCATCGGCCACCGTATCTGAGGTAATAATCGACAGACTAAGATGTTTCTCACGATTTACCCGATTCAACTCTAACAGATCTTTAGAGCCCCGTGGCACGCTAACGGTATGGCCTTTTAAGTCATTAAGCGTCTGAATATTGTTTTGGCGTAGCGAAACAATACGCATATTGGCCGTGTAATAATCAATGGAAAACGACACACTCTTTTGTCTTTCAGGTGCATCGGTATTCACACTGCAATCAAAATCTATTTTACTGGAGTTAAGTGCTGAAACACGCTCGGTAAACAATGTGGGAATATAATGAATGTCGAGCTTTTTCAGCCCCAGAGAATGTTTTATTTCATCAGCGACTTTATTACACAGTGAAATGGTGTAGCCGGATACTTCGCCGCTATTATCCCGAAACGAAAAAGGCTCCAGCTGGCGATAGCCGATATTAATGATGTGGCTTGCTTTGATATGTTCAAGAGTGACGGAAGTGGGGGCGGCTGCCAGATAATGGGGAACACACATTAATGGCAACCACGAAACCGTTCGGAACAACAATTTAAGCCTGCTGGAAAATGTCTTTTTCATATTAGTACACATACTTAGCCGTTGTTGTGGTCAGTGCTTTGAGATCGGCCGACATCGGAATATTAAGATTTATGGCTTTCGGCGGGATCGGTGACAGGAACCAGCGCTGATAGAGTGCGGTAAAATCCTTACTGGTAATCAATGACAGCAACGTTTCATCGAGGAAACTTTTGAATTCATTGTCATCGAGCGGCAGTAATAAACCTGCGGGGATCGGCGGGCTTAACGTTTCATCAGATATTTCTAATGAGTCCGGCTCCGGGGAAAGTGCCAGCATGCCTTTCAGGATCGCTGAACTGGAAACCAGCGCCGGTAATTCACCGCTTTGCACTTCTTCAAAGGCGGCGCGGTTATTGTTATCCAGTTCAATATTTAAGTTGAGATCGTTGGTTCTGTTTATATTATGCAATTGCTCAACATAGATAGTGCCACTTTTGACCAGAATGCTATGCCCGGCTAAATCTTCGATGGTGTCGGTGTGGTTATTTTTACGTGTAATAAAGCGGGTGCTGGAGAAGAAGTAAGGGATGGAAAACTCAGCTTTCTGGTGGCGCACCTCAGAGTAAAAAGCCGGAATACACATAATATCGGTGGCATGGTTTTTGATTAACACAAACTGTGAGGCGGTGCTGCTTTTTATCCAGCGAACTTTCAGATCTTTTAATTTCAGTTTAGTTTTAATCGCCTCAACGACTTTATTACAAATCTCGATGGAATAGCCTGCTGGCTGTTTGTTTTCGACATAGGAAAAGGGGAAGGCGTCATCCTGGTAGCCGAGCGAGATGGTGTTGGTTTCGGTTATTTTTTCGAGCGTTTTCTTGCTATGCAGGTTGTGCGCCCGACACAACGGGCTACTCAGCAGCAGCAGCCCGAGAAAGAAATGGCAAAGCAAAGACTTAGACTGCATTGCAAATTTCCCCATCGATGACTCGGTTACCAAAAGTCGGTTGCAGATCTTTTTCTGGTAACGGTCGGCTGTAATAGTAGCCCTGCACATTCTGGCAAGAAATACGCCGCAAAATAGTCCGTTGTTGCTCGGTTTCCACCCCTTCTGCCGTCACGCTCATGCCATATTTTTGCGCAAACTGAATCAGCATCACCACCAGATATTGGCTGGCACTCTCTTTCTCGAGTTTCATAATCAGCGTGCGGGCAATTTTAATACGCGTAAACGGATAAATAAGCAGGTAATCCAGCGCCGCATATCCGGTGCCTAAATCATCCATTGCAATGGAAATACCCATCTCACGGATTTTCTTAAATACCGGCAGGGCAATCGACTGATCGAGTTTTTCTGATTCAGTGACTTCAATTTCCAGGCGATTAGCCGCCAGGCCGCTCTGTTTTAGGGCATCAATAATAATATCGATTAAGCCTGGGCCATGTAATTGATACGCCGAAATGTTAACCGCCACTTTGGTGGATTCTGGCCACTTAGCCGCCGCCATACAGGACTGGCGAATAATCCATTCGCCAAGACGGATAATTAAACCGGACTCTTCGGCGATATTAATAAAGTAGTCCGGGTAAATCATCCCCTTGGTCGGATGGTTCCAGCGGATCAGTGATTCGTAGCCACAAACGGTTTCATTTTCCAGATCGATAATCGGCTGGTAGTGCAGCACAAACTCATTGTTATCAATGCCGTTGATGATTTCCTGATTCACAAACACGCTATTGGTGTGCTTCATCATCATGCCATCTTCAAAGAAGTGGTAGCAGCCACGGCCACTATGCTTTGAGGCATACAAGGCGAGGTCGGCGTTAATCATCAGCGTGGTCGCGCTGTTGCCCTGATCGGGGGCGGTAACAATGCCGACGCTACAGCTAATGGCGAATGTGTTGGTGCCGTAGGTGAATGGAATACTCAACGCGCGGACAATTTTTTGCGATAGCGCGCCCGCTTCCTGGCAATTGTCTGCTTTCACGCTCTGCAAAATCGCAAATTCGTCACCGCCTAAGCGTGCGGCAAAATCCATTGGGCCTAACAGCAAAGAAAGACGCTGTGCCACGCCGATCAGCACTTCATCACCCGCCGAGTGGCCGAAGGTATCGTTCACCGGTTTGAAGTTATCCAGATCAATCAGCAACAGGTTGAATAGCTGCCCGTTCTGATTCATTTCACGGATACATTTATCCAGCGCCTGGCTAAAGGAAGCGCGGTTCGGGAAACCGGTCAGTGAATCATGGTGCGCCATGTACTCCATTTTTTGCGACATATCCTGCATGCGTTGCAGGTAATCACGCTCCACCATCGCAATACGGAGTTTTTCAATCGCTGCTGCTAACCGGCCGATTTCGTCATCCTGATCTAAGTAAGGGGTTATGTGGTCGGTTTGCTCATGAGCAATGCGCGTCAAAGAGTTAATCAACAGCGGTACCGGGCGGAACAGACGGCGCATAAACAGCGTCACCAGGGCCAGCGTGCCGAGCAAAATCAGCGCCAGAATCACCAGCGTTTTTTTGAGCATCGCGTCATAAGCCGCGTACAGCTGGCTTTTGTTGCCAATGCTGCTGATCAAACTGCCAAGGATTTCGCCTGAAGGCGCAAGAATAGGGACGGCACTGATAAAGCACTCTTTGCCGTTGATGGTGGCAAAACCAATATAGTAGTTAACCAGCACATCAGTGGCGCGGTGTCCCTTGAAGCGGATACTGGCGTCTTGCGATTCTGAGTTGTTGCTGATGCCCTGGAAGCCTTTTTCAGGCGTGTAAAGGAACAGCCAGGTCGGGTTACGGGTTTGCACTGATGCCAGAGCCAGCACATCGACAGGGTTGTAGCCGGTTTGGATTACCGAGTCGGGGTCACCCAATTTGTGTTCAGAAACAATGCGGGTTATTTGCCCCGTAGAGCTGGTCCCCACCGCGACATTGGTATACACGTTACGCACGATGTAGGTCATTATCTGGGCATTCGCTTCAGCCTGGTGTACCCATTGCTGGTAAGAGAAGCTGTCAATCAGCCCCCAGCCTGCACAGGCTCCCGCCCCAAAGGCAATAAGGATACCCGCCAGCAAAAACTGGGTAATTTTCCCGGCAATGGAATGGTGCCAACCTTTTACGCCTTTGAGCGAGATAAAACTTTTAGCCACTGATTACCAGCTTCCTGAGAATGATACTTGGGTTTGTCGGGGCTGTCGGATGACGCTGCGCTTATCCGACCTACGGTTATGGTTTTGTCGGGTGACGCTGCGCTTATCCGACCTACGGTTATGGTTTTGTCGGATGACGCTGCGCTTATCCGACCTACGGTTATGGTTTTGTCGGGTGACGCTGTGCTTATCCGACCTACGGTTATGGTTTTGTCGGGTGACGCTGCGCTTATCCGACCTACGGTTATGGTTTTGTCGGGTGACGCTTCGCTTATCCGACCTACGGTTAAGATTTTGTAGGGTGACGCTGCGCTTATCCGACCTACGGTTATGGTTTTGTCGGGTGACGCTGCGCTTATCCGACCTACGGTTATGGTTTTGTCGGGTGACGCTGCCGC
>NZ_SNVY01000002.1:0-378295 GCF_004361975.1 Buttiauxella sp. JUb87 | reverse complement strand
TAGGGTGACGCTGCGCTTATCCGACCTACGGTTATGGTTTTGTCGGGTGACGCTGCGCTTATCCGACCTACGGTTATGGTTTTGTCGGGTGACGCTGTGCTTATCCGACCTACGGTTATGGTTTTGTCGGGTGACGCTGTGCTTATCCGACCTACGGTTAAGATTTTGTAGGGTGGATAAGCGCAGCGTCATCCACCGTTTATTAGCCGATTATTATGTGAGTTTTTTATTAATAGAGTTGTGTGTTGTATCAACAACAAATAACGGTTGTGTAACATCACTGCTAAAAAAATAAATAAAGACAAAACACGCGGCAGGACTATAGATAACCCTGATAGTCAAGTCAATCATTAAGAATACCCTTCAAACATTAATTGTTCTGTTGATTGATTCTCTTTAACAATGGCGTTAAATAAAGACGTTTGTCGCTGTTTGTTTTTGTTCTGCAATCCACAATATAAGACAGTTTTATATTGCCGTTAAAATAAATATATTACTAACTATCAATGTGTTAGGTTATTTTTGTGTTGTGCTTAATTAATTATCACCGTACTAATTAATGTCCATTTTTACCTATAAATGACTGTTCTTTTCTGAACAAAAAATGAATACAATCCAAAACGTTTTCAGTGTGCCGATGATTTTTACGATTCATCATCTTCGGTATTATTAAAAAGAATAGTTAAAAATTATAGTTGTTAATTACTTGCTAATTTAACAGCGTATTTGTTTTTTTTGATTATGTATTCTGCAATATTCTGTCCATTCTCCAAATCACATAAATAGCACTCTAAAGCATACAACACGGGTTAAATTCTTGGACTCTATAGCGAGCGATAGCACAGCGCATACTAATAAACGGTGGGGTTTACCGTTGATTCTTCCCTGCCTGCTTTACGCACTGGCGCAACTGCTCAGCAGCCATCTCATCGTTGATGACCAGGTTCTGGTGGTCTATGACCTCGAATTAGCGGCCATCTCCGCCGTACTGGTATTGTTTGGCTACCGCGCCGTAGCAGGCCTGGCTTTGCTCAGCGTATTAACCCTGTTATTGCGCCCTCTGACTGAATTTTATGAGCTGCTTGGCTATCTGGCCGCCGCCTTGATTAGTTATTTCTTCTATGCCAAAAGCACCGGCTGGCGTAGCCCATCCAGTTTTGGGCGCATCATTCTCACCAGTCAACGGCTCATCTGGCTGTGCTTGTGCAACGCCTTGCTCAATACCGTGTTTAGCGAAGTGGTCTGCCTGTTTACCACTTATCATCCCTGCGCTGCGATGGCGTTTGAGCATGTGTTTAACGCGGAAACGCTGGTCAGAATCCAAGGGGTGATGAACGGCTGCGTAACTGGTATTCCGCTGTTTTATACCGTGTTAAGGATTATCTGCCGCCCGAAATATGCCGCGATATGCCTGAAGTCTATCGGCGCACAGTTTTCAGAAAGCGTCGGGTACATCCGTTTTACGCTCTGGGCGGTATCGCTGCTTGTCTTGATGATTTTTCTCAACATCCCTTTCAAAGACAACGTCTTTTTTACCTTTTACAGCCTGATCCTGATTTTCCCGCTGATGCTGTGGAGCTCAGTGCGCATCGGCTATCTCTTCACCGCGCCAATCTGGACGGTGATGCTTATCATTTTGGCTAAGAATAACGAAAACTACATTGCCCTCAACGACGACTTCATGTTGCACCAGGTGCTGGTGTCGACGGCTATTTTTGTCTTTACGCTGACCATCGTCATCATGGGCGTATTGTCCAGATTCAATAAGTTACGCTTTGATCAGCTGCTGGAAATGGGGTTAACCGACCCGATGACCAACATGCCGAATCTGCGTGCCTTAAAGGCGGATATTAAACAGTCGCCACACTCCACGGTTGGCCTGATTCAGGTTCCAGAAATGGAACTTTTCTCGCGCCGTTACGGTTTGCACTTTCGCGCCAGATACCAAAAAAAGCTCGCCGATCACCTGCGTAGCAATCTGCGAGGCGATGAGAAAATTTACTACCACGCGGGTTATGGCCTGCTGCTCAAGCTTGACGACCCGAGCTGGGGAAGGCTCAGCCTGCTGTATCAATCCGCCAACACCTTTCGTTATTCACATAACAATCAGCAGCTTGGTTTCCGCAGCGGCCTCGGCTATTGCCGGGCAACTCAGTTCTGTAATGACGTTTACAGCCTGACCGGAAAGCTGGGGATTGTTTCCGGGCTGTCGCTGGTCAATGGCAAACCTGAAAACCTTGAAGCGCAGTCCAGCCGCATTCTGGAAAGTTACATCGTCGGGCGCACTGATATTCGTACGGTGCTCCAAAAAACGCTGGATAACGACGCCTTCGTGTTAATGGCGCAGCCGATTGTCAGCACCCGTGGCGAAGAGCGCTACCACGAGATCTTGCTGCGTATGCTGGACGAAGAAGGGCGCTTTATTCCGCCGGACCGCTTTTTGCCAGTGGCGACCGAAGCGGGCCTCGCGCCGGATATCGATCTTTGGGTGATCCGCAACACGCTAAAAACCATGCAGCAGCAGCCGGATCGCAGCTTCTCGATTAATCTCGCACCGGTCACGGTGTGTCGCGCCAGTTTTGTTCACAGCGTGCAGTTGCTGCTGGCCGAGTTTGGTGTGGATCCGCAGCGCATCATCTTTGAGATAACCGAAGCAGACGCACTGTCCGATACCGAACAATCGCAGAACACCGTGCGTTCGCTCAAAAGCCTCGGTTGTCGGGTAGCAATTGATGACTTTGGTACCGGTTTTTCCAGCCATGCGCGGTTACGTGATGTCAGCGCCGATATTTTAAAAATCGACGGTTCGTTTATCCGTGAAATTACCGAGAGCGAAGTCAGCCACTACATTGTTGAGTCGTTTTGCCATGTTGCAAGAATGAAAAATATGCAGGTGGTGGCCGAATATGTTGAGAACGAAAGTATTCAGCTTTGTCTGGAAAGAATGAATGTCGATTGGTTGCAGGGTTATCACATCGGTAAGCCAGTGCCTTTGCTTACGCTTATGTGATCCGATGGTGTCGGGGGCGCTGCGCTTGCCCGACCTACGAAACAGCCGTTGTAGGGTGGATAAGCGCAGCGTCATCCACCAGTTTTGATTAGTTGTAGGGTGGATAAGCGCAGCGTCATCCACCAGTTTTGATTAGTTGTAGGGTGGATAAGCGAAGCGTCACCCACCAGTTTTGATTAGTTGTAGGGTGGATAAGCGAAGCGTCATCCATCAGTTTTGATTAGTTGTAGGGTGGATAAGCGCAGCGTCATCCACCAATGAACAGCAATGAAACGAACAGCAGAACCTTCTTACACCACAATAAAAATGGAAACCCATGAGTCACTTATTTAAATTCAAGCGTCAGGAAGAGGCTGAATATTCCGCTACCAGGGAAAGTGGTCTGACAGCATGGCTGCATAAGTTACACGTGGGTGTCGCCATGAAGCTGGGGTTGATGCTGGTGGCGTGTATTGGCGTGTTGCTGGTTGGCGCGTCATTTCTGCTGTCGAATTATTTATCGACGCAGCTGGAAAGCAATGCGCTGGAAGTGCTGCGTTCCAATACCCGGATATTCCATAACAATATTCTCACTGAATATAAACGCGTGACGCGCGACGCTGAACGTTACAGCAACGTTTATATCAACAACTATCAAAATATGTCTTCGGTACCGCTGCACTCAATGGATGCCGAGCCATTAAAAGCGCTATTAAATGACAAAAGCATTAATGCTCATTTCACTGAATTAACCAGTGTATTTGCCTCGACCTTTGTCCGCGAAGGCGATCAATTTGTCCGCGTCTCTACCTCATTGCAGGGCAAAGAGGGACGAATTGCCACCTCCACCGTCCTCAGCCATGACAACCCGGCGCTGGCTGAATTAGCCCGCAACAAACCTTTTACCGGCGTGGTGGTGTTATACGGCAAACAATTCATCAGCCATTACGAACCGATTGCCGATAAATACGGCCAGGTTGTCGGGGCGGTGGCGATTGGTTTTGACGTCAAACTGGCGCTGCAACCGGTGATTAAAGAGCTGCTGGCGGTGCATATTGGCGAAGGCGGTTACGCCTACGTGCTGGATGCCGGATTTAACCCCGGTCACATGGTGGCTCACCCAACATTAGCCAACCAGAACGTCGAGAATATTACTGACGCCCACGGCTACAAACGCTATGCCGATATTCTGGCGCGCAAAAACGGCACCATTTATTACGAAACCGTTAGCGGCTACGGCGCGGCACCGCGCAAGCGAGTCTCGGTATTTGAACATATTGAAGGGATCAACTGGATCATCGCCACCACCAGTTACGTGGATGACGTTGCCAAAAGCAGCAATCTGGTGCGTAACAGCCTGTTGCTGTTTAGCGTGCTGCTGATGCCGGTGATTTTGCTGCTGATTGCCGGAACCAGCCGCATCCTGATTTCCCGCCGTTTAAACAACGTGCTGAAAGTTTCGCAGTCTATTGCGCAGGGCGATCTGAGCGTTGATGTGCATGTTGATCACAACGATGAAATCGGTGATTTGCTCAGTGCCAATGAGAAGATGCGCGCCTCGCTGCATGCGCTGGTGGGCGAAGTGGTTTCCCATGCTCATCACGTTCATGAAGCGGCGTTAAACATTACCGAAGCGGTAGACGGGCAAGCCTCAACCAGCGTCGAAACGTCTTCCTCGGTGGCGGAAATTACTTCGACGATGGAAGAGTTGTCCGCCTCCTCAACGCAGATTGCCGAGCATTCGCGTGCGGTGGTCGATATTGCCAACGTCACGCTGGAAGACTGCAACAAAGGCTCCGACTCGATGGGTGAGTTGCTGACCCGCATGGCCGACATCGACAGCGACAACCAGCAAAGCATGCGTGAAATCATGATGCTCGGGAACAAGTCCAAAGAAATCAGCCGCGTGATGGTGATCATCAACAACGTGGCGGATCAAACCAAACTGATTGCTTTTAATGCGGCACTGGAAGCATCAAGTGCCGGTGAATCCGGCAAGCGTTTCTCAGTGGTGGCGGCAGAAATTCGCCGCCTGGCCGATTCAGTCACCGAATCGACTTTTGAAATTGAGAACAAAATCAGCGAGATTCAAAACTCGATTAACCGCCTGGTGCTCAACGCCGAAAAAGGCAGCAACAGCATTAAAGCGGGCACCAAAGCCTGCAAAGTGAGCGCCGACCGTTTGCATGACATTGTGGCGACCGCAGAACAAACTTCGACGGCGGCGATGCAGATTTCGCTGTCCACTCAGCAGCAGAAAACGGCGAGTAATCAGGTGGTGATGGCGCTGCGTGAAATCGTGGTCGCCAGTAATTACACCTCGCAATCCATCAAAGACATTCTTTCAATTAGCCAGGATATGACTCAGCTCTCCAAAGAGCTGAACCAGGCCACCGGGTCCTTCAAATTGACGGATAACCCTGATGACCCTACCTAAAATCCGCGTGCTGATCGTCGATCATGGCAGCGAGTCGCGAGACTCGCTGATCCGCCAGCTTGAGATGAATAAGAACATTGTCGTGGTCGGGCAGGCGGTGCAACGCGAACAGGCGGCGAGCCTGGTGCAAAAGATGGCGCCCAATCTGCTGGTGCTGACTTTAGGTGCGCCCGATAGCGAAAACGTCGAAACCGTCGAAACCATTATGGCGACCTGTGCGATTCCGATCATGGTGATGCGTTACTACGCCGACGCGCAGTGGGACACGGAATACATTACCCGTGGCGCGCTGGCGGTGGTCGACAACCAGGGGGAATCGCTGCAAGCGACTCAGGCTCTGCATCGCCAGGTTGAAATGCTGGTGGGCGTAAAGGTGATTCGCCATATCCAGGGGTTGCGCCACCATGCCGAGCCGCCAACAAAACCCGCCAGCGTAACCGAAGCCCCGCATCATCAATGGCCGTTTGTGCTGGCGATTGCCTGCTCAACCGGCGGGCCGCAGGCTTTGAGCAAATTGTTGCAGGCGCTACCGGCGGTGTTTCCCTGCCCGATTATCATCGCCCAGCATATCGCTGACGGCTTTGCGAAAAGCATGGTGCAGTGGCTGGATAGCGTCACCGAACTGGAAGTGTGTCTTGCCGGGGAGAATGACATTTTGACCGCGGGGCGGGTGTATATCTTGCCGCCTGAGCACCATCTGGTGGTTAAAAAACACCATCGTTTAGCCACCATTCCGCGTAAGACGAGCGATGTTTATCACCCAAGCTGCAACTTGCTGCTGGAGTCGGTAGCGGAAGTGTATGGCGAAAAATCCGTAGGGCTGATCATGACCGGTATGGGCAGCGACGGGTGTCGCGGCATTGAAGCCATTTTTCACAAGGGCGGTAAAACCCTCGCGCAAGATGAAGTCACTTCCGTAGTGTTCGGCATGAATAAATTCGCCATCGATAAAAACGTCATCCACAAAATTTTGCCGCTGGAAAAGCTGGCGGGAGCGTTGCTGGCGATGGCTCATCAAGGGAAATTCGAGGGCAAATTGCCATGATCCCCAATATTGCGGACTTCAAAGCGCTGATCAAAGACAGAGTCGGTCTGCATTTTTTTAACGGCATGGAAGGGTTGCTCAACACCGCTTTGTTGCAGCGTATGGGCGAGCGCGGGAAAGAGAGCAGCGAAAAGTACTATGAAAAACTCTGTGTTTCGACCAGCGAGTTCGACAAGCTTCTTAGCCTGCTGACCATCAACGAAACCTACTTTTTCCGTGAGCCGGAAGTGCTGGATATGGTCTGCGACAAGCTGGTGCCGAGAATGCTCGAGCAGCGCGGCGGCCCGGTGCGCATCTTAAGCGCGGGTTGTTCATCCGGTGAAGAAGCTTACTCGCTGGCGATTAAACTGCACCAGAAATACCACGACCATTTTGCCGCCCGTGTGGAAATTCACGGTTGCGACATCGACACCAAAATTCTCGACAAAGCGCGCGCGGCAAACTATTCCAGTTATTCGTTTCGCGGTGTTGATCCGCTTTTGCAGCAAAATTATTTCACCCGCAACGGCAACCAGTTCCAGTTACACGATCTGATTCGTAGCAAGGTGACGTTCCACCGTTCGAACATTGTCAAAGAGCAGCTACAGCCGAAGTTCGACATTATTTTGCTGCGCAATGTCTCGATCTATTTTGATGACGAAACGCGGCGTCTGCTGCAATTCAATTTGCTCACCATGTTACAACCCGATGGCGCGCTGTTCTTCGGGAATGCGGAAACGCTGGCCAATAACTTTGGCATCCTGAAATTAAAGCAGGAACACGGCCTGTTTTACTTCTGCCAGCCGAAAATTTCCCGTGCTCAGGTCGCCAGCGCCAGCGTGAAACCCGTCGTTATGCCTGCCGCTGCACCTTGTGTTGCGGATCCCGTTCGTGCCACGCAACAGTGTGAAATCTGGATTAAAAAGGCGCTGGAGTGTGTGGCGGAAAAACGCTTTTCCCAGGCCGAAGAGTGGATAAGCCAGGTGCTGGATTGCGATATTCATCATCAGGAAGCGTTGGTTATCAAAGGGGCGATTGCGCTGGAAAAATGCGAGTTCGAGCAGACTGCGCAAAGCGCGCAACACGTTCTGGAACTGGATGAATGGTCGGCAGAAGCGAAAATGCTGCTGGGGCTGGCAATGATGTGGCAGCACCACACCCAGCAGGCGATTGCCTGGTTTAAACAGGTGGTTTATCAACAGCCTGGCTACTGGCCCGCGCATTATTACCTGGCGGAAATGTATCGCCAAAGCGAGCTGTATCGCCCGGCGCTGCGCACTTACCGCATCACTCTGCAATTGCTCAATGCGGAATTGAACAACACCAGCAACGCCTGCGCACTGCGGCTGCCGCTGTCATTTCCGAGTAATTCGTTTCGTTTTCTTTGTGAACATCAGTTGGCGCAGTTCACCGGTCAGGATGGGCAATAGAGAAGCGTATGGCTATCGATCTTAAAAAATTTGTGCTGCGCTTTATTGATGAAGCCAATGGCCATTTACACACCGTAAAAGAGGGCGCGTTTTTGCTCTCGTCCGGCGAAAGTAGTGACGCGCAAATCGGCGAGATGTTTCGTGCCGCCCACACCCTGAAAGGGGGCGCGCGGATGCTGAAGCTGCAAAGCATCGCTGACGTCACCCATCAGCTTGAAGAGATCTTAAGCGAGCTACGTGACAAAAAGCTCGCGCCGGACCAACAGCTTGGCACCTTGATCCTGCAAGCCTGTGATTACATTTCGGATCAACTGGCCCAGCTTTCGGCCACCGACGGCAACAATCAGTTACCGCCAGCCGATGAAGCCTTATGCGAGCGACTGGCGCGCGCCAGCCGTGGCGAAATGGATAGCAGCGCGGAGCAGAGCACGCCGCCGCCACTGGAAAAACCGTTCAGTGCGCTAAATCTTGAGGCGGTGGATAACGGGCTGAAACAGGCCAGTTCGGTGCGTGTCAGGCTCGAGAAACTCGATGACCTGATAAACATTTTGGGCGAAGTGGTCGCCAGCCATGACCGCCTGGAGCAGCAAGTGCAAAGCCTGGCGAACCTTGGGCCGCGGCTGGCGCAAATGGACGCAGCACAGCTTCGCCAGCAGATCGTGCAATTTAGCCGCCAATTTAAAGAAGATTTCCAGGTTCAGCATTTGCAGATGTTCGAACTGTACGACGTGGCGACCACCATCCGTATGTTGCCGGTATCGATGTTGTTCGAACCGGTTTCGACGCAGGTGCGCGAACTGGCGACCGCGCTCAATAAGCAGGTGGATTGCCGTATTTTGGGCGGTGAAGTTGAGATCGACCGGCAGTTAATTGATCGCCTGTCTGAACCGTTAACACACTTGCTGCGTAACGCCATCGATCATGGCATTGGCGAGGCTGCGGAACGGCTGGCAGCAGGTAAATCGGCGCGTGGCACCATCACGCTGACCACCCAACAAGACGGGCGTGGCATCTTGCTGCGCGTGGAAGATGATGGCCGTGGTCTGGATTATCCCGGTATTCGTGCCAAAGCGGTGGCGCGGGGGCTGGTGGAGGCGGCGGTGGTCGATCAGCTTTCCGAGCAGGAATGTAACGAGCTAATTTTCCACCCTGGCTTTTCAACCAGCAAGATTGTCACCGAATTATCTGGCCGTGGTGTCGGGCTGGATATTGTGCGCAAAACCATTGTCGCGGATCTGCAAGGCACTTTGCAGGTACACAGCCGCGCCGGGGTTGGCACCACCTTTATTATCCGCTTGCCTATTTCGCTGGCGATGATGCGCATTTTGCAATTCGAGCAGCAGAACCATCTCTTTGGCCTCGCCGCGCAATATGTGGTGGAAGTGGTGAAATACTCGCGTGATGAAATCCGCGACATTGCTGGCCGCCCGGCGATCATTCTGCATAACGAATTTATCCCGGTGATTTCCGCCGCCGAGTTGCTGCGCATCCAGGACCGTCCTGCAAGCCAGACTGCGCCCGCGCCCATGGCAACCAGCTTGCTGCTGATCATCATTCAGAACCAGTTCGGCAAGATGGCGATGCTGGTGGATAACCTGCTCGACGAGCGCAACATGATGATTAAGCCGCTGCCGAAGCACATGCGCTCGCAGGCTTTAGTCTCCGGCATGGTGTTGTCGCCCGATAACCAACTGGTGAGTATTTTGCAGGTTCCGGTGCTGATGGAGATGGCGCAGAAGCGCGGGCAATCGCGAGCCACGGCGACAAAACCGCAAGTGCGGGCGAATGCCTGGCATGTGCTGATCGTCGACGATTCTATGAACACCCGTGAAATCGAGAAAAACGTGCTTGAAGCCCACGGCTACCAGGTGACGCTGGCTGAAGATGGTTTAGCTGGTTTGCAGAAAGCACGGCTGACGCAGTTTGACGCGGTACTGACGGATGTCGAAATGCCGGTGATGGACGGTTTCTCGCTCACCAGGGCGCTGCGCGCCGAAGAAAACTACCAGCATATCCCGATTATTATCGTGACATCACGAGCCAAAGAAGAAGACCGCCGCCGCGGGATCCAGGTCGGTGCGGATGCGTATATCGCCAAGGGTGATTTTGAACAAGATAGCCTGATAGAAACACTGAAAATGCTGCTGTGTTAAGAGAGAAAAAGATGCGTGTATTACTTGTGGATGACGACTTATTCGCGGCTGAACTGGCGGCGTTATTTCTGGAAATGAACGGCTACGACGTGCTGATTGCCGAAAGCGCTTTGAGCGCATTAGCCAACCTGGATTCTGACAGTTCGATTGAGCTGGTGATCAGTGATTTCCATATGCCGGAAATTACCGGGTTGGATCTGTTAGAGATGCTGCGTGCCAACGGCTGGAACAAACCGTTTGTGTTACTCAGCGCCAGCGAGATGACCGACATTACCGTTATCCCCGATTGTTGGGTGAAGAAAGACGAGAATATGGCGGAAAGACTGGTGGCGGTGGTGAATGAATTACTGATGCCAGTTGCGGCGGCTGAATAGATTACTCAATCATGATGAAACAAGAATTGACGCAAACCACGATGAATACCGCGCAGGATAAAATTGCTCGCCTACGCCAGCGCTTTTTGGAACGCATCCCGAAGATGCTGGGCCAGGCCGAAGAGCTGTTGGCTAAATTAAGCGCCCAGCCGAATGAAACGGACAGCAAGCAACTGCATCTGCTGTTGCACAGTATTCATGGCACCAGCGCTTCGTTTGGCTTCAGTAAAATCTCCAGCCAGGCGTCTGAAGGTGAGTATTTATTGGTGAATCATCCGCTTGATGAGGCGCTGTTTGGCAAATTAGCGCAGGTTATCAGGCAGTTGTATGCGTTGACCGAAGAGCAAGCGGAAAGCGCGCGTCGCGGTGGAGATGCGTTGGTTAAATTCCCGATTGCTGCCTCCAGCCAGGAAGAAGTGGCGATTAACCGCACCATCAAGCCCGTTTACCTGTGTGATGATGAAAGCGAGCAGGCCGAATTGCTGGCGACTCAGTTGCGTTGTTTTGGCTTCATTTGTTATGTCTTTACCAACACCGCCGATTTTACCAAGGCGGTGATTTCACAGCCGCCGTCGGTGGTGATTATGGATGTCAGTTTCCCCGAGCACGCCTATGGCGGCCCGCTGGCGATGTCGGATCTGAAAAAGAAAGTCGGCACGCCGTTCCCGGTGCTTTATCTTTCCTGTCACAGCCATTTCCACGCGCGGATTAATGCGATAAAAGCGGGCTGTGACGGTTACTACGTGAAACCCGCCGCCACCACCGATTTAGTGCAGGAGCTGCATCGTTTAACGCAGCCTTCGCTGAAAAAACCGTATCAGGTGTTGTTGATTGACGATGAGCCGGAAGTGGCGCAGTACAACGCAGAAATGCTGCGCATGGCGGGCATGGAAGTACACGTGCTTTCGCGAATTCCACATTTGCTGAATGTCCTGAATACCCATCCGATCGACATTGTGCTGATGGATTTCCATATGCCGGAATACAGCGGCGAAGAGCTGACCAAACTGATCCGCCAGATCCCGCAGCACATCGGTTTGCCTATCGCGTATCTTTCCAGCGAAACCAATAAAACCACCCAGTTTGGCGCGATGAGTACCGGTGCGGAAGATTTCATTATCAAGCAGGCCGACCCGCAGGAGCTGATTAACGCGGTGTCGATTCGCGCGGAAAGAATGCGCACCCTGCGTGCCCGTATGTCGCAAGACAGCTTGACCGGTTTGTATAACCACTCGACCACCACCCATTATCTGGAAAGTGCGATCACTGAATCCAAATATAGCGGCGTGCCTTTCAGCCTGGTGATGGTCGATTTAGATCACTTCAAAAGCATCAATGATACTTACGGCCATGTGGCAGGCGACCAGGTGATCCTCGGGATCTCACAGCTGTTTTCTCATCGCCTGCGCAGCACCGATATTGTTGGCCGCTACGGTGGTGAAGAGTTCGCGATCATTATGCCGGGGACCACCAAAGAGCAGGCAGCGGCGGTGGTGGAACGGCTGCGCCAGGGGTTTGAAAAGATTCACTTCTCGGTCAACCAGACGCGTTTTAGCAACACGTTCAGTGCTGGCATTGCCTCGTGGCTGCCGGGCGACGAAATCGACACCATCCGCGACCGTGCCGACCAGGCGTTGTATAGCGCCAAACAGCGAGGCCGCAATCGCTATTGCCTGGCTGAAGATAGGGAGGTCGCATGAGCGAGCCATTAGAGCAAATCCTCAGCCAGTATCAGACCGAAAAGCGCGAAATTACCAATGTCGACGAGCCGCAGTGCAGCCTGGTGTTATTTAAAGTCGCCGATAAAAACTTTGCTTTTTACGGCGCGCAAATCAAAGAGATTCTGGCCGACCGCCCGATTTCCTGGGTGCCAGGTTGCCCGCCCTCGCTTGAAGGGGTAATCAATCACCGTGGGCGCGTGGAGTCAGTGATTACCCTTAACTCGCTGATTGAAACGCCTGCGGCGGAGAACGTCGCTAAGCGCACTATCCTGATGGGGCGTGGCCAGAAAATGCAAAGCGGGATTCTGGTCGACAAATTAGTCGATGTGCTGGACGTCGCGCAGAGCCAGATTCATCCGGCGGCTGAGCATTTATCTGCCGCCATGCAGAAAGTGGTAGTGGGGATTGTGCCTGTTGGGAAAGAGTATTTCGCTTTATTAGATTTGGATTTAATTTTTGAGCGTTACCTGGAAACCAGCGGTTATGACGCACTCGCTTAACCTTGCGAGCGTGCGTATCACGCTTGGGGATGTGCATTTTTATATTCCGGCAGACCAGGTGCAGCGTTGTGCGCTGGTGGATTATGAAGCCGATGACGTCCCACGTCTTAGCCAATGGCTAGGTTTACCTGATGAGCCAGAGCAGGGTTTGCATCTGCATTTGTGGGTGCCCGCCAGCGGTGTGGCAGAGGGCTGGTATTTCTGGGGCGAGCTGGAAAATGTGACGCTGCCAGCGAGTGATATTTTCCCACTGCCCGCGCTTATGCAGCACTGTTGCCAGCTCCCGGCGCTGCGGGCGTTAGTGAAAGATGAAAGTTTTAGCCCGTTGTTGAGTTGGTGAGACACCGTCACGTAGGGCGCGCAAGCGCAGCGCCCCCGCCAGCCTTTAGGGCTCACAATCTGATTTATTCAAGCTGGTTTACCGTAATTTCAGATTCTGAATTATCGCGACGGACAATGCCGTAAATTATTTTGTTTTCTACACTGCGATCATAAGCAATGCCTTGCCCGGAAATATCAGCCTTAATGGTATTGACCCAATTGAGCACTGATCCCATTTTTGGAATTTCCAGAACATATATAGCCGGGTTATCATGCCCTGTTATATAGAGTTTGCCATCCTTTCCCCATGAACCTCCAGAATTGCTCATGTCATCAAACAGATCAATTAAAGCATCGGGGAACACCCAGCTTTCCTGTACTTGCCACTTATCGTCGAAGCGCACAAGTTGGGTATTATATTTATTGCCGTATACCGAAGAGCTTTTTCCAAAGACACGATTGTAATTAGCAAAAGTCCCCCACCAAACCCCGTTCGCATCGCGATCAATCCAGGTTAGCGAGCCACGGTCAATACCGAAACTGTAACTGCTAACATGCGCCAATGTTGCGGTATCCCAGATTTCAACAGAACTGGTCATCGGCCACTGCGGGTAGTTTGTATGGGCTGCATAGAGCTTCCCATCGAATACCACACCGCTATCAAGATGGCTTAAAGGCCCCTCTTTTTCACCTTGCCAGCGTGCTAATTCGCGGCCGGTGTTTTTATCCATTTTTACGATGGTCTGATTGTTTATCGCATAAAATGCCTGGCCATCTACCGCAACAGCCTGACGAGCTTCTTTAACAGAATAACGCTTAATGGTGGTGGCCTGAGACGTCTCTGCAACTGCCTGTTCAGCAAGAGAGGAAAATGAGGCGAACAGGCAAAGTAAACATGCTGAAGTGTAATTAATTTTCATAAGTATCCTTACAGAATTATTAGTTTTCAGCATGCTAATTATCTTTTATTTCAGTGGTATGACAAAACAGAGCTATCAGTAGGGCGGGCAAGTGTTGCCCCCCCGCCAATAGGTAAAATTCGCCTCCGTACTCAATTCTCAACTCCGCCAGAAGCACTCATATTAAAAATATGTTAAAAACGAGCCTGAACCCGGCTTTCGTCTGCGCACTATTTTTAATACAGGTAATCATGCTTTATGTCTGACAATCTTATCGAGCGAATTTCCACGGCGTTAGAATCTGAATATACCCTCGAAGGTCTTGTCCGACAGCTGCTTGAAATGCTCGAACTGGTGACCAATATGGAGTCAACTTACCTGACTCGCATTGAACCGGATGGCAGCTTCCAACATATCCTTTTTTCCCGTAACACCCGGCAAATGCAGATTCCCGAAGGGCTTTCTGTGCCGTGGGGCGATACGCTTTGCAAGCGTGCGCTGGACGAAGGAAAGCGCTACACCAGCGATGTCGCCAGTGTCTGGGGCGATTCCCAGGCCGCGAAAGTGTTGGGTATCACTACTTACGTCAGCACGCCAGTTACCCTTGCGGATGGCTCACTTTATGGCACGCTTTGTGCGGCCAGCTCCGAACACCGGGTGTTGAATGAGCGCAGTGAACAAGTTCTGCAACTCTTCGCGCAGTTGATTGCTCAACAGATCCAGAATGAGCGGCTGTTACAGCAGTTACAGCAGGCCAATGTCGCGCTGACGACCGCCAGCTATACTGATGAGCTGACGGGATTGCCCAACCGTCGCGCTGTTTTTGAAGAGTTACCTAAACTCTTTTCCAGGGCGCGTGATGAAGCGCGTTACGTGCTGTTAGCCTTTACCGATCTCGATGATTTCAAACAGATCAATGATGTTTATGGTCACGATGCTGGCGATGATTTCCTGCGGGCTGTGGGGCAACGTCTGAAAGAGGGGGTTCGCGCTCACGAAGTACTAGGCCGGGTCGGTGGCGATGAATTCGTGGTCGCAGGCGTTGGGCCTGGTGAGTTTGACGAGGCGCAATTTGCGGCAGACGCCTTCAAAATTCGCCTGGCAAACTTGCTGATGGGCAAGTATCAGCTACATTCCAGTGTGATTAATTATGCTGGCCCAAGTATTGGGGTTATCGCGGTTAATCCGGCGCTAACCGATCATGATCAGGCCTTGCGAGAAGCGGATACCGCGATGTATCTCGAGAAAGAACGGCGGCGGGATCTGGCCATTACTACATTAAACCCCCCTAAATAATTCTAATATTGCGGAGTTAATGATGAAAGACGTCGTTATCGTTGGAGCCGCTCGCACGGCCATCGGTTGTTTTCAGGGTGCACTTTCCCCACGCACAGCCTCTGAGTTGGGCAGTGCGGTTGTCAAAGCCTTGCTCGAGCGCAGTGGTGTGAGCGAACAAGAAGTTGACGAAGTGATTCTCGGCCAGGTGTTGACCGCTGGGGCCGGGCAAAACCCTGCCCGACAAACGGCGATCAATAGCGGTTTGCCGTGGTCTGTTTCGGCAATCACCATTAACGACGTGTGTGGCTCTGGCTTAAAAGCCTTGCACCTGGCGACTCAGGCAATTCAATGCGGTGAAGCCGATGTGGTGATTGCGGGCGGTCAGGAGAATATGAGCCGGGCGCCGCATGTGCTGGCGGACAGCCGCAATGGCGCAGGTTTAGGCAACAGCCAACTGATCGACAGCCTGGTTCATGACGGGTTGTGGGATGCATTTAACGATTACCATATGGGCGTCACCGCTGAAAACCTCGCCCGCGAATATGGCATCAGCCGTGAAAGCCAGGATGCGTACGCTCTGGCGTCGCAGCACAAAGCGCGGGTGGCTATCGATTCCGGGCGTTTTAAAGATGAAATTGTGCCGGTGACGGTGGAGCTGAATGCCGGTAAATCGGTGATTGTCGATACTGACGAACAGCCGCAAACCGATGCCAGCGCGGAAGCTCTGGCGCAGCTGCGCCCAACGTTTGATAGCCAGGGCAGCGTGACCGCGGGTAATGCATCGTCGATTAATGATGGTGCCGCCGCGGTGTTAATGATGAGTGCCAGTAAAGCCGAAGAACTGAATCTGCCCGTGCTGGCGCGGATCCGCGCTTTTGCCAGCGTGGGTGTGGATCCTGCGTATATGGGGATTGCACCCGTGACCGCCACCCAGCGCTGCCTTGAGCGCGCGGGCTGGTCGCTTGATGAGCTGGATCTTATCGAAGCCAATGAAGCCTTTGCGGCACAGGCGCTTTCGGTTGGCAAAATGCTGGAGTGGGATGAGCGCAAGGTCAATGTCAACGGCGGCGCGCTGGCGTTGGGGCATCCGATTGGTGCGTCCGGCTGCCGAATCCTGGTTTCGCTGGTGCATGAAATGATTAAACGCGATGCCAAGAAAGGGCTGGCGACATTATGTATTGGTGGCGGGCAGGGCGTAGCACTGGCCATCGAGCGCGATTAATTTCAGTTACACCGGGTGGATGCCGCTAACGCGAATCCACCCTGCATTTTCCATTTGTACAACTCATCTGCTTTCTCTCCTTCTTGAGTTATTAAACTCATCCTAATTGCATTCATATTTTTATGCCCTGGAATATCCTTAAGTAAATAAACTGAAAGTTTATTGAAATATTTGCTTATTTATGGTTGTGAGCATTCCAATGTGATTTCTGTCGCGAAATTTTATAACTAGTTATTATTTTTCTTTATGTTTTCCGCTAAGTTTCGGACGCGATCGTTTATTTTTTTGATACCTGTCACACATATTGCCATGTGTGTATTTTGACATAAATTTTTACGATCCCGATCACTAAAATAATGTTCGTTTAAAAATAAACTTCAGTTTCA
Organism: Buttiauxella sp. JUb87; assembly: GCF_004361975.1. Taxonomy (NCBI): domain Bacteria; kingdom Pseudomonadati; phylum Pseudomonadota; class Gammaproteobacteria; order Enterobacterales; family Enterobacteriaceae; genus Buttiauxella; species Buttiauxella sp. JUb87. The sequence goes on along the minus strand of NZ_SNVY01000002.1, from coordinate 361,561 downwards.
TAAAAATGAAACGATATTTCAATGAAGGGAATGCGAACATGTTGAAGAAAGCTCTGGGTGTTGTTGTTCTTTGTGGTGTTAGTGTTGCAGCACAGGCAGTCACTGTTGATTTACGTCATGAATATATTGATGCTGGTACTAACGCAGACCGTGTTGCCGTTTCTCACCGTTTTGAAAATGGTTTAGGTTTCAGCGTTGAAGCAAAATGGAAATCTGGCGGCACCAATAAAGATGAACCATTTGCAGATTTGATTGGTAATGGTCATGAAGACCAAATTAGCTGGCGCTGGAAAGCATCAAATAATATCGCTATTACACCGGCATTAACGGTCGAAAGTACGGATAACCGTACCATCTGGAAGCCGAATTTACATGCACAATATAGCTTTGATAATGGTTTTTACGTGGCAGCACGTTACCGTTATGAATATACGCGCTACCCAAATGATGCTAAGAAAGATGATGATAAAGTGAACCGTGGCGATTTATGGGCAGGTTTCGTATTAGGCGACTGGCGTACTGAGCTGAACTATGTTTACGCGAAAAGCCAATATGAGATCCGTTCTAATAATAAGAAGGACTCTCAAGAATATAACGTGAAAGTGGCTTATAAATGGGATAAAAACTGGGCGCCGTATGCTGAGTTGGGTAATGTGAGCGGCAGTAAAACCGCAGATGAACGCCAGACGCGTTATCGTGTTGGTGTGGCCTATTCATTCTAATCGTTTCATTTTTAATTCCCTCTCCGGGCCTCTGCATAATAGCGGGGGCTTTTTTATATTTTGTTTTTTTCCTTCACCTGGTGAAGAAGGGAATTAAATGTCAGCAAAAAAAAGCCCTCTCATAAAGAGAAGGCAGAGACTGATGACAAACTTCTTCCTAGGTTGGATAAGCGTTAGCGTCATCCGACACAACTGGTGTAAATGGTGGATGACGCTAACGCTTATCCACCCTACAAAAACCCTTTGTCAGCAAAAAAACTCTCTCATAAAGAGAGGGCAGAGACTGATGACAAACGTCTTCGTAGGTCGGATAAGCGCAGCGTCATCCGACACAACTGGTGTAAATGGTGGATGACGCTAACGCTTATCCACCCTACAAAAACCCTTTGTCAGCAAAAAAAAACTCTCTCATAAAGAGAGGGCAGAGACTGATGACAAACTTCTTCGTAGGTCGGATAAGCGCAGCGTCATCCGACAAACTGGCGTAAATGGTGGATGACGCTAACGCTTATCCACCCTACAAAAACCCTTTGTCAGCAAAAAAAAGCCCTCTCATAAAGAGAGGGCAAGGGCCTACACAGGACATACTCTTTTATCAGGCAGAAATTAATTCCGGGTTAGCAGGCATCTTCGCAATATATAGCGCAGGTTTACCGTCTTTATCTGAGCTGAAAAGAATGGCGCTGTCATCCGGAGTGAATGAAGGATGTGGATGCGTGACCTGGCGGCTATTGGCAAATGTTGCCCAGGAAGTATCATGACGAGCGACGCGGAAATACGCTTTTTTCGCAACATCGAAGGCATATAAATACGGGTCGTTATCGATGGTATAACCGCTGGTGTCTTTCACATCGACAGGCGTACCGGAACCATCGCCGACTAACAGCGAACCATCAAAGTTACTCATCAGATGTGAGCATGCAGGCATCTGCATCACTTCGGCGTTAACACCCGTGTCCGGGTTGTAGCTATAAATGGTGCGGCCTTGCTGGCCTTTAAGATAAGAAACGTACATCAGAGAAGAGCCATTTGGCACCCAGAATTCATGCGTGCAGCTTTCACCTTCGGCATGCTCTTTCACTTTACGCACGTTGCTACCATCTTCGTTGACCATCCACATACGCGCATCTACCAGGTCATGCGGACCTTCATGGCAGAAGGCGACAGTGTTGTCGTCGAATGGGCGATAAATCGGATGGCCGAGCCAGTTTTTTTCCTGGTGGATCACTGCACTTTCACCGGTTTGTAGATCAACACGCAACAGGCGGCAGTTTGGACCTTTGTGGAAAAAGTCGTGGAAGATTTTCCAGTCGTTCAATGGAACCCAGTCGTCTTTGGAGATTTCGATTCCCACCAGTTTGCTGCAATCGCTGTTAGCCACCCAGGTGCCGTAACCAACCCAATCATCAGGTACGCGGTAAACTTCACGCTCAACCAGCGTCTCAAGATTCACTTCCAACAGCGTGCGCTCGTTCTTCACATAGTAAAGAGAGTTGTCATCAGGTGAGAGGAAGCCGCCAAAAGTGTTGTCGCCAGCGCCTTCAGTTAATTGCACCGCTTCGCCTGCGGCGATATCCAGCAGGTAGTAGTTCCAGTGGCCGTCAAATTCCCCGGCAAACAGTAGCTTGTTGCCATCATTGGTAAAGCATTTTTGATAGAAGTAATTACGATGACACGTGACTTCTGGTGGCGTTAAGCGGGTGACTTCGACGCCTGTGTCTGGGTCCTGACTCACTTCGTAAACCAGCTTAACCCGCATACCTTTAGCCATGATGCTCTCCTTTACCTATCGGAATTGATGAACGAACAATGGGTGCTAATTTATCAAAACAATGTTTCAAAGTGTGTGATTGCATTCACTAAAAGTAATATCTGTCGTATGAAATGTTGCAAAGAAGGGCATCAGAACGTTGAGGTAAGCCGCTAAGCGTGATCGCTTTATCAAATATGAAAAGAACATCCTAAAATCTGAAACAACGTTTCATTTATAATTGAAAAGCAGTTTCAACAGGATTACTATTCACCCATCAAAGATTACGGAACAGTGTTTGCACCGTATGTAATTTATGAATTGCGCAGTTAGCGCGAACAATATTTTCCCCGAAATGCTTGCGCTAACAGCAGGCCCGTATAAATAAAGGAAACCTACATGATTCTGGATTCGTTCTCCCTACAAGGTAAAGTTGCAGTTGTTACTGGTTGTGATACAGGTCTGGGCCAGGGTATGGCTATCGGTCTTGCTGAAGCTGGTTGTGACATCGTGGGCATCAACATCGTTGAACCGGCTGAAACCATTGAGCGTGTTACTGCTCTGGGTCGCCGCTTCCTGAGCCTGACCGCTGACCTGCGCCAGATTGATGGCATTCCCGCTCTGCTGGAGCGTGCGGTTGCTGAGTACGGCCAAATCGACATTCTGGTAAACAACGCGGGTCTGATTCGTCGTGAAGATGCGATCAACTTCAGCGAAAAAGACTGGGACGATGTCATGAACCTGAACATTAAGAGCGTGTTCTTCATGTCTCAGGCTGTGGCTCGCCAGTTCATTGCGCAAGGCAAAGGCGGCAAAATCATTAACATCGCTTCTATGCTTTCTTACCAGGGCGGCATCCGCGTACCGTCTTACACCGCGTCAAAAAGCGCAGTGATGGGCGTGACCCGTCTGCTGGCGAACGAGTGGGCACAACACGGTATCAACGTAAACGCGATTGCCCCAGGTTACATGGCAACCAACAACACCCAGCAATTGCGTGCTGATGAAGAACGTAGCGCTGCCATTCTTGAGCGTATCCCTGCTGGCCGTTGGGGCCTGCCAGAAGATCTGAAAGGTCCAATCGTGTTCCTGGCATCTACTGCTTCTGATTACATCAACGGTTACACCGTTGCGGTTGATGGCGGCTGGTTAGCGCGTTAATTCGGATTGAAGTAAAGGTGGATGACGCTGGCGCTTATCCACCCTACGAAATCCATTCCTTTCGGTAGGTCGGGCAAGCGTAGCGCCCCCGACAAAATGAAACGAAATAGAAACCTCCTGAAGTCAGGAGGTTTTTTTATATCTATACCCTGGCTAAATACAATGCAGGCATGCCTTCTTCGTCGGAAGTGTAAAGCACCCACTGGTTATCCGGGCTAAATGACGGATGTGGATGTGTCACCTGCCGATCTCCATCAAGAACTTTCCACGATGTATTGTGCTGGCAAACCGCTTTCTGCGTCCCTTTCTGCAAATCAAACACCCAAATAAAAGGATCGTTAAGATCGATATTGCCGGTTTTATGTGGTGCACCATCACCGACGACCAGCGTGCCGTCGTGGTTACTCATCAAGTGTGAGCAAGGGGGAATGGTTCGCAGCAGGCGATTTTCGAGAGTTAACGGGTTGGCACTCCACAAATAGCGGTGTGCATCACCTTCTTTGTGAGCGACGTAATAGAGCGCAGAGCCATCAGGCACCCAAAATTCATGGGTAAAACTTTCGCCTTGCTGATGCTGGCGCACTTTGCGCAGATTAGTGCCATCTTGATTAATCAACCACATGCGAGCATCGATGGCATCTCGCGGCCCTTCGTGACAAAACGCTACGGTTTGATCGTCAAATGGCCGGTAAATCGGATGACCTAACCAGCGTTTTTCTTGCAAGATGACTTGTTGCTCGCCGGTGTGTAAATCGATGCGGATCAGGCGGCATTCCGGGTTGGTGAAATAGAAATCACGGAATTTTTGCCAGTCAGTTAGCGGCGACCAGTCGCTTTTTTTGATCTCAATACCAACCAACAGGCTGCAATCCGAATTAGCAACCCAGGTACCGTAAGCCACCCACTGGTCATCAACTTGGTAAACTACATGCTCTTCGAGAGTCTCCAGGTCAACGCGGCGCAGTTCGCGGGTGTTTTTCACATACCACAACGATTGGCAGTCAGCTGACAGAAAGCCGCCGAAAGTGTTGTCACCTTCACCTTCGGTTAACTGGGTCGCCATTTGTTTGTCCAGATCCAGCGAGTAGTAATTCCAGTGCCCTTCAAATGCGCCGCCGAATATCAACCGCTGACCATCATTACTGAAACATTTTTGATAGAAATAATTACGATGGCAAATGACATGTGGCGGGGTTAAACGCAAGACTTCTGCACCGGTTTCCTTGTCGCGTCGGGCGCGGAAGGAAAGTTGGATTTTCTTACCTTTAGCCATAACGACACTCCTGTTTAATCGTTAAAAAAATGCCCTGCCACGCAAGCGGGGCAGGGCATAGATAGCAAAACTAGCCTACTTAATTAACGCATCGCACGTTTCAGGATGCGGTTACCCTGGCGCTCGAACTCAGCTGCAGTTTCTTCTACGGTTTTCTGGCCGTAGTCGATGTACTGCAAAGAGGTTCCGAACAGGGAAACAATCTGCGGATCGTCAAAGTATGGCGAGGTTGCCAGTTTGTTTGGCAGTGACTGCGCCAGTTTCAGACCTGCAACTGATGGGTCGTTATCTTTGATTACGCCATCAGTAGTCAGCTGGGTTACAGCCGCTTTGCTCAATGGCACACCGCGCTCCAGACCCAAAGCCTCCACGCCCGCCTTCTCGTTGAGCAAGAAGTTAATCAGCATCGCCGCTTCTTTCGGATGCTTGGTCGTTTTACTGATAGAGAACATTTGCGCAGGTTTGAAGAACAGACCGGCATCTGTCGCCCCTGGCAGCATTGGGTAAGAACCCAGTTCAAGCTTCGCTGGTGGCTTAAGGTTGTCGGAATATTTGTTAATGGTGGAGTTCCACATGTACGTCCCCGCCCACTCGCCTTCAATCCACGGTTTCATTTCGTACATGTTGCTCTTACCAAATGACGCATAGTACTTAGTGTCAGGCATCACGTGGCTGTCGATGAGTTTCTTGTACATGCCGAAGAACTCAACCCACTGCTCTTTGGAATAACCAAACTGCTTTTTGGTGGTGTCGATTTCAGGAATATTGTATTTCTGCACCATGTAAGAGCGCAGCAGAGCCAGCGTATCCTGGTGCTCTAACACCACCGGGAAGTATTGCTTGCCCAGTTTGCTCTCGAAGGTTTTACCCGCTGCCATCAGCTCTTCCCAGGTTTTTGGGTAAGCGATGCCTGCTTTCTTCCACGTTTCGTCGTTGAAATAGAACACGCGCGCGGTAACGGAAATCGGAATACCGTTTAGCTTGCCGTCAACCGTGGTGGATTGCAGTTCTTTGGGATCAAACTGGGTTAAATCCAGATCACCTTTCACGGTATTAAGATCGTAGAAGCCAGTGCCGGTTTTAGAGAAAATTGGCAGCCAGTTCCAGTTAGTCTGCATCACGTCCGGCTCAGTACCGCCCGCGATTTGTGTGGTCAGACGGGACAAGTGGCCGTCCCAACCAGTGTATTCAGACTTCACCTTAATGTTTGGATGTTGTTTCTGGAACTCTTCAACTGCCTTCAGAGTCACCTGATGGCGTCCGTTGCCGCCCCACCAGGACATGCGTAAATCCACTTGATCTGCCGCGAACGCAGAACCAGCAGCCATGCCAAGGGTTGAAGCAATCAGGGTACTTAACAGCACTTTTTTCATTATCATAGACTCCTGTCAGAGTGAGATGTTCTGTTCTGTTTTTGCGTCGAAAATATGACATTTTTCCATGTCAAATTTGAAATACACCTTACGGTGAAGGCCCTTTTCAATCATTGGCTTAGCTTCATCGGAAGGGATGCGGCAGGTCATTTCGAAATCAGCGACTTTCAGGTAGATGAAGAATTCATGACCCATGTTCTCCACACGCACCATTTCACCGCTGGAATGGCTTTGGGCGAACGGTTCATCAGAGATTGAAATAAATTCAGGACGGATACCGAAGAAAATGTCCTGATCTTTGTATTCAGCGCAACGCTTTTGCTGGCGCTCGTTCAGTGCCAGCGTGTCTTGACCGACGCTAATTTGCAGACGTCCGTCTTTTTCGATCAACTTGCTTGGGCGAATGTTCATTTCTGGCGCACCGATAAAGCCAGCCACGAACATGTTTTTCGGGTAGTGATAAAGATTGTCTGGTGTATCCACCTGCATGATGTGGCCCAGTTTCATCACGCAGATACGGTCGCCCATGGTCATCGCTTCAGTCTGATCATGGGTCACGTAAACGGTGGTGGCTGGCTTGCCGCTTTTCTTGAGTTGCTTATGCAGGTCGGAGATACGAATACGCATCGACGCACGCAGCTTGGCATCAAGGTTTGATAACGGTTCGTCGAACAAGAACACATCCGGTTTTTTCACAATCGCACGGCCTACTGCCACGCGCTGTGCCTGGCCGCCAGATAACTGGCGCGGCAGGCGGTCCATCAGCTCATCCAGCTCAAGGATTTTGGCCGCTTCATTCACTTGCGACTCAATCTGGTCTTTTGGTAGCTTGCTCAGCTTCAGGCCGAACGCCAGATTTTCACGTACCGTCATGTGCGGGTACAACGCGTAGTTCTGGAACACCATCGCAATACCGCGCGATTTTGGTGCCAGGTTGTTGACGACGCGGTCGCCAATGCGTACTTCGCCACCGCTGATGGTTTCCAGACCCGCCAGCATGCGCAGGGTGGTTGATTTCGCGCAGCCAGACGGGCCGACGATAACCATGAATTCACCGTCTTCAATTTTCAGGTCGATACCATGAACCGCCTGGAAGCCGTTGGAGTAAACTTTTTGCAATTTGTTGAAAATAACTTCAGCCATGATATTCCCTCACTTAACCTTTAATTCCGCTGCTGGTCACGCCTTGTACGAAGTAGCGTTGAGCCAGGAAGAAGATGATTATCGATGGCAGAATGGAGATGCTCGCCATTGCCAGAATTTCGTTCCATGGAGCGCCTTCTGTCACGTCGATAGACATTTTGAGCGCCAGTGCAATTGGGTATTTGTCTACGCTGTACACATAAATCAGCGGCCCGATAAAGTCGTTCATTGACCACATGAACTGGAACAGGGCGACGGAGATAATGGCCGGTTTCAGAATCGGCACTACCACATACCAGAGCACCTGGAAGGAGTTACAGCCATCAATTTGCGCGGCTTCTTCCATATCGCGTGGTACGCCACGCAGGAACTGGATCAACATGAAGACAAAGAACCCTTGGGTGGCAAATGCCATTGGTAGCCACAGGGGTAAATAGCTATTCAACATGCCCATTTCACGGAACATCAGGTATTGCGGGATTAACAGCACAGTGCTTGGCAGCAACATGGTGGTAATCAACGTGGCGAACCAGAACTTCTTGAACGGGATTTCGAAACGGGCGAAGCCGTAAGCGACAATCGTTGAAGAGATAATGGTCAGCAGAACTTTGGGAATCACATACTGCATGGTGTTCAGCATGTAGTGACCAAAGGTGTACTCAGTACCGGTTTTCCAGCCGTTGACGAAACCGTCGCTGGTTGGGTTTGACGGCCACAGGCCCAGCGTGGTGAAGATCTCATGGTTCGGTTTAAACGCGGCAGAGAACATCCACACCAGTGGGTAGAGCATCAACAGGCCGACAATAATCAGCACCACATAGCGAATGCTACGGCTGATTTTTTCGCGACGTAATGTACGGGCGACTTCTTGCTCTGCCAATTCCGTCTGGCTTGGTGAACCGAGCTGGTTTGTTGGAATATCAGCCATTTTTGCCTCCCTTATCTGCGGAGTAGAACACCCAGTATTTCGATGACTTAAAGGCGATGGAGGCAAAGACCGCCACGACCAGGAACAGAACCCACGCCAGAGCTGCGCCATAACCCATATCGAAGTATTTGAACGCGGTGTCGTAGATATACAGTGAGAACAAGTAGGTGTAGTGAGTCGGGCCGCCGCCGGTAATGATGTATGGCGCGGTAAACTCCTGGAACGCCTGCGTGGTCTGCATGATGAAGTTGAAGAAGATGACTGGCGTAATCAAAGGAACCGTCACTTTGGTGAACATCTGCCATTTGGACGCGCCGTCGATCATTGCCGCTTCATACTGTGATTGCGGAACGTTTTGCAGTGCAGCCAGGAAGATGACCATCGCCGAACCGAACTGCCAGACACGCAGCAGCGTAACGGACATCAGCGCCAAAGAAGGCTCACCCAGCCAGTTCACTGGGTCCAGACCGAACACACCAATAAAGCTATTCAGCAGGCCATCGATGGCAAACAGCGCACGCCATAAAACGGCAATCGCAACGGAGCTACCCAGAATAGAGGGGATGTAATACGCAGTACGGAAGAAACCGATGCCGCGCAGTTTAAAGTTCAGAACAAAGGCGATGCCCAGCGCGAATGCGAGTTTTAACGGGATAGTTAAAAACACGTAGGCAAACGTCACGCCCATGGATTTCCAGAAGAGTGAATCTTCGGTCAACATGTAGCGATAATTTTCAATACCGGTGAACACCGGTGGGTTCATCAAGTCGTACTCAGTAAAACTGAGGAAGAAAGATGAAACAAACGGGAAGGCAGTAAAGACTAACAACCCTATTATGTAGGGCGAAATCCATGCCAATCCCAGCATTCTGTTTTCATTCATACATACCTACCTGGTGGTCAATGGTTTAAAAATTGTTTGATACAAAAATATTCTTGAAACTCATTGCCTCACCCTGGTGAGAAATCTGATGGGTCGAAAAGGGTTGGGCATCATCGTCATATTCATTCCCTGATAATTGATTGATAAATAAAAGATTAAAGAACCGTTGTGCTTATCGCTTTTCTGTAATGGATAACAGATTTCATAAACATGTGAACCGTGGTTCTTGGTTTGTAAAACAGCGTTTTAATTTATCTTATTACGATTTGTAACTACGTCATTCAATTCATCAGAGAAATGTGATCGATGTCGAAACGCTGTTTTGATTATGTGAAACAGGCGAGGTTTTAGAGACTTGTGTAAAAATGGACAGAGTTTTTATTGATTTTAAAACTACAAGAGTTGAGAGTTGTTTTTAAGAGTATTCTTGGTGATAATACCCACTGATAAGGAAAATTTACGTTTCATTACAAGGTTGTGGCTTTGTTATTGGCGCATTAACAGAGGGTAGAAATAGCGTTGAAAACGCGTTTTTTACTATCGATGCATGACATGCACCAGGAAAGATATGTAGCCTTTATCCTCGCCTAAAACCTGACCTGTTCCGTTTTTTCTTAACGTCGCGTAACCGTTTTAATTTCCCAACTCAGGAAAGGTACTGCGCGTCCTTTTTCTTCATAAATTAAAAACCGGCCAGTTATGTCTTCTATTGAAATGAAAGCCAATCGCCTGGAAAACGTCTCTCCTTACCCGCTTGTGGCACCGCGCCATGAAGAGATTGACTTACTCGACTTGTTATCCACTCTGTTTGCCGCCAAAAAACAAATAGCCATCATTACACTATTATTTGCTTTGTGCGGGCTGGCAGCCAGCTTCCTGCTACCACAAAAATGGACCAGCCAGGCGATTGTTACCCCACCTGAAACTGAAGAGGTTAGTGAGTTACACCGCGCGATGGTAAATCTCACCGTGCTTGGGGTCGAAACCAATCTGAGTTCCGTCAACTTGTATAATTCGTTTTTGAAGAAGTTTGATTCTCAGCAGCTTCGCGCACAATTCCTCAGCCAATCTCCGTATGTGCAGGCGCTGGTGAAGAATGGGGATGTCGATAACCCTGAATTGTACAAAGCCATCGTCAGGGTCTCGCAAAATTTTACCGCGATGGACAATAGTGACCCTAAAAAATCCACCAATATGCCTTACACCTCCTGGACCCTGGGTTTTACTGCGCCTGATGCTGATGATGCTCAGCAGGTGCTGCAAAATTACATTCAGTTTATTGCCGAACAAGTGAATAAAGACATCATCGCTGATGTAAAAAATGCCGTTGAATTAAAAATAGCATATGAAAAAGACCGTCTGGCATTGGATCGGGTCAACCTTGAAAACCAACATAATGTGAACGTTGAGCGTTTGGGTTACTCGTTACAGGTGGCGAATGCTGCGGGCCTGAAAAATCCGGTATATAGCAATAGCCAGGCAGTGAAAGACGACCCTGATTACTCCATTTCGCTTGGGGCAAATGGCTTAGCCGAAAAGCTAAAAATCGAACAGTCGATTAAAGACGTAGCTCAGTTGAATGTCTCAATACAAAATCGTGAGCATGTTCTGAGCGCATTGCAGGCGATAAATCTTGGCTCAGTTGATTTCACACCTTTCAAATACCAGATGCAGCCTTCGCTACCGGTAAAAAAAGATGGCGCCAGTAAATCACTGATTATTGTGTTGGCGGCGCTGGTTGGCTTGATTGTGGCGGCGGGTTCTGTGCTGGTTCGTGGTGCGATGTCGTCTCGTATGAGAATTGAAGAAATATAATCGCTGATATTGCTGCATAAACGGCTGCTTCCAAAACATGGAAGCAGCCGTTTTTTTTGGCACTTACTTCAGAAAATCTTCACGGATTGGGGTGAAAGTATCCAAAAGTGTGCCAGCAGCCAGGCATACGCAGCCGTGCATCACGTGAGGTTCTTTATAGAGTGTGTCGCCCGCGGTCACACGGTGAGTTTCTTCACCGATGGTGAATTCAAATTCTCCAGACAGCACATAAGTTAACTGCTCATGTGGGTGATTGTGCATCGGGCCGATGGCACCTTTTTCAAAGTTAACCTGTACTGCCATCATTTTGCCGTCGTGCGCCAGGATACGGCGGCTCACGCCAGCACCTAAATCTTCCAGTTGAGTATCTTTAATAAAAGTGAACATCTTTCGATCCTTGGTTACGTGAAACGTTGTTTCATTTAAATAATCGTAACCTGAAAATTCCCTTTGCGATAGTTGACACCGGAGTTTTGTAAGGCCGATCACGCTTTCCTGCCTGATAATCTCTCTGTTATAACCAATGTCATGACAAAGAACAGGTGACGAAAAAATGAAAACAATTGGCTTGCTGGGTGGCATGAGTTGGGAATCGACAATTCCTTATTATCGATTGATTAATGAAGGTATTAAGACGCGTTTAGGTGGGCTGCATTCGGCAAAAATTGTGCTGCACAGTGTTGATTTTCATGAGATTGAAGCCTGTCAGGCCTGCGGTGAATGGGATTTAGCCGGTGATATGCTGGCGCAAGCAGCGCTTGGCCTGCAAAAAGCCGGGGCCGAAGGCATCGTGCTGTGTACCAACACCATGCACAAAGTGGCACACCACATTGAATCACGTTGCTCGCTGCCGTTCTTGCACATCGCGGATGCGACGGGGCGCGCCATTACTGCGCAAAATGTTCAGCGTGTTGCTTTGCTGGGGACGCGTTACACCATGGAACAGGATTTTTACCGAGGCCGCCTGAATGCTGAGTTTGGCATTGAATCGTTAATTCCCCATGAAGAGCAGCGCCAGCGCATTAATCAGGTCATCTTTGAAGAACTGTGTCTTGGAAAAATCACTGCCGAGTCGAAGCACTATTATCAGCAAGTGATTAAAGAGTTGCAGAAGCAAGGCGCAGAAGGGGTGATTTTTGGCTGCACCGAAATTGGCTTGCTGCTTAACCAGCAAGATTGCCCATTACCAGTGTTTGATACTGCCGCCATTCATGCTGAAGATGCAGTGAAATTTATGCTTGCTGAGGTGTGATTTTTTCTTTTTTAATTTCAAAAAGATAAATGAAAAATCGAGTATCCTCAGCGCACGCCGGGTCATACCCGGCGTTTTTTGTGTTATTAATTTGTTAAGCAGCGCACGTTTTTTCAAACAAGCTGCACCTCTGACATCCTCGCGTTCTGGCGGTTGAACCACGTTCTTCCGCCTTTTGTTATTTCTGCAACCTGGAGTTTTCCCATGCCTGTTTCCTTGCTGGCGCTGGCGATGAGTGCCTTTGCCATCGGCACGACGGAGTTCGTGATTATGGGCCTGCTGCCCGAAGTGGCCGGAGACCTGACGATCTCGATTCCCACTGCAGGCTGGCTGATTAGCGGCTACGCGCTCGGGGTCGCGATTGGCGCACCGATCATGGCGTTACTGACGGCACGTTTGCCGCGCAAACTTTCTCTCGTGCTACTGATGGTAATTTTTATCGTCGGCAACATCCTGTGCGCACTGGCGCTGAATTATCAATTCCTGATGCTGGCGCGCATTATTACCGCGCTGTGCCACGGTGCATTTTTTGGCATTGGTGCCGTGGTGGCAGCAAGCCTGGTCGCGCCAAATCGCAAAGCGTCGGCGGTGGCTTTGATGTTCACGGGTCTGACATTAGCGAATGTGCTTGGCGTGCCAATCGGCACCTGGTTTGGGCAACTGTACGGCTGGCGTTCGACATTCTGGGGCGTGGCGATTATCGGTGTGGTGGCGTTTATCGCGCTGATAGTTAGTTTGCCATCGCAAAAAGAGGAAACGCCTGCCGATCTGAAGCGCGAAGTGAGCGCCCTGGCGAACGGTAAACTTTGGCTCTCGCTGTCAATGACGGTCTTTTTTGCCGCCGCGATGTTTGCCTTATTTAGCTATATTGCGCCGATGCTGTTGCAGGTCACGGGCATTACAAATCAGGGCGTGAGCTGGACGTTGTTCCTGATTGGTGCGGGGTTAACGGTTGGCAATATTCTTGGCGGGCGCCTGGCCGACTGGCGCGTTTCATTTAGTTTGATCTTAAGCTTCAGCCTGATTGCGATTTTCTCGTTGCTGTTCCGCTGGACCAGCCACGGTATGTGGCTTGCAGAAATCACGCTGTTTCTCTGGGCAATGGCGGCATTCGCCACCGTTCCTGCGCTGCAAATCAATGTGGTGCTACACGGCAAAGATGCACCCAACCTGGTGTCGACGTTGAGCATTGCAGCTTTTAACGTTGGCAATGCGCTAGGTGCGTGGGTTGGCGGAGCCGTGATTGCTCATGGTTACGGCCTGACCGCCGTACCGGTTGCGGCGGCAGCACTTGCTGCTATTGGGTTGGTCATCTGCCTGATTAACTTCAGCAATGGCACTGGCCATCAACTGCCAGTAACAGAACACTAATTCAGGCATCCAGCAACGCGCTAAGTGGCTCGGTGTAGATTTGCATGCTGTTTTGCAAATGTTCGCTGAATGCCGTGACCAGCGCAGAAGCAGGGCGGTGCAGTGGGCGAATCAGGCTCACGGTAAACGGCACCGCCACGCTAAAGCGCCGCGCCACAACGCCACTGGAAGCATAATCCAGAGCGGTCAACGGATTGACCACGGAAACCCCAACTCCCGCCCGCACCATCGCACACACCGACGCTGCACTGTGCGTTTCCATCACCATTCGTCGCTTAACGTCGTGTTCCTGAAACAGTGAATCCAGAAGCTGCCGATAACTGTCGGTACGCGACAAGCTGATGTAGTTTTCTCCGGCAAAATCTTGCGGTGTCAGCACTTTTTTATCGGCGAGGCGATGCCCGGCAGGCAGAACACAAACTTCGTTAAGCGTCAGCAAAGTCTGGCGGTCAGTTCCGGCAGGCGTCACGGTGTTTTCGGTCAGGCCCAAATCATGGCGTTGTGCCGATAGCCATTCTTCCAGCAACGGCGATTCTTGCGGCACAATATTCAGACTTAGTTCCGGATAGCGTGCCAAAAACGGTTGCACCAATACCGGCAAGAAAGATTGTGAAAACACCGGCAGGCAGGCGATAGATAGCTCGCCCTGGCGAAATTCGCGCAGGCTTTCTGCGGCACTCAGTATTCTGTCCAGCCCGTACCAGGAGCGCTGCACTTCTTCAAACAAGCGCAAGCCCTGAACGGTAGGGTGCAAGCGCCCACGGCTACGCTCGAATAATTGCAGGCCAATCAACTTCTCAAGTCTTGCCAGTTCACGGCTGACGGTGGGTTGCGAAGTATGCAGCAATGCTGCTGCTTCGGTGAGGTTACCGGCAGTCATTACCGCATGGAAAATTTCGATGTGGCGTAAGGTGATTGAGGGCATGTTTTGGCCTTTGTGTTTTGGGTCAGCAATGAGCGCCCTCACCCTGGCCCTCGCCCCCAGGAGAGGGACTCAAGGAGATTGGTCTGGTTTTCTTCCCTCTCCCTCAGGGAGAGGGCCAGGGTGAGGGGAGATATATCCATATCATAAATGAATAGACTTGGCAGAAAACGATATTTTTTCTTCTCTTCACTCTATGGCGTAATACAAAAAAATGAATTGTTGCCGGAGTCACCATGCCACGCCCACTGAATAACCCTGAAACTGCGTTGAATGCGCAAAACTTGCTGGCATTGCCTGCCGAATTTGGTTGCCCGGTCTGGGTATACGATGCAGAAATTATTCGCCAGCAAATCGCGCAACTGCGCCAGTTTGATGTGATTCGTTTTGCCCAAAAAGCCTGTTCCAACATTCATATTTTGCGCCTGATGTGCGAACAAGGCGTGAAGGTCGATTCGGTTTCTCAGGGTGAAATTGAACGGGCGTTAGCGGCGGGATATCAGCCGCTGGAAAACAAAGACGACATCGTTTTTACTGCCGATATGATTGACCAGCCAACTCTGGCGTTAGTCGCCGAACAGCAAATCCCGGTTAACGCCGGTTCTGTCGATATGTTGCAGCAGCTTGGCGAAGTGTCGCCGGGGCATCGTGTCTGGCTGCGCGTCAATCCAGGCTTTGGTCACGGTCACAGCCAGAAAACCAATACTGGCGGTGAAAACAGCAAACACGGTATCTGGCATGCGGATTTACCGCAGGCGCTGGAGGTGATTCAACGCTACAAACTGCAACTGGTCGGCATTCATATGCATATTGGTTCAGGCGTTGATTACGGGCATCTGGAACGTGTTTGTGGCGCGATGGTGCAACAGGTGATTGATTTTGGTCAGGATCTGGAGGCTATTTCCGCAGGCGGCGGTTTGTCGATTCCCTATCGCGAAGGCGAAGAAACCATCGATACCAATCATTATTACGGTTTGTGGAATGCGGCTCGTGAAAAAATCGCTCAACGTCTGGGGCATCCGGTGAAACTGGAGATCGAACCTGGGCGTTTCCTGGTGGCGGAATCGGGCGTGCTGGTGGCACAAGTGCGTTCAGTGAAAAACATGGGCTCGCGCCACTTCGTGCTGATTGATGCCGGTTTTAACGATTTGATGCGCCCGTCAATGTACGGTAGCTATCATCATATTTCTGCGTTAGCGGGGGATGGACGTGAGCTGGCGACGTTGCCACTGGTCGAAACCGTGGTCGCCGGTCCATTGTGTGAATCCGGCGATGTGTTTACCCAGCAAGAAGGTGGCAAAGTGGAAACCCGTGCGCTGCCGCCGGTGCAAGTCGGCGACTATTTAGTGCTGCACGATACCGGCGCGTATGGCGCATCGATGTCGTCCAACTACAATAGCCGCCCGCTGCTGCCGGAAGTATTATTTGATAACGGCAAAGCGCGGCTGATTCGCCGCCGCCAGACGGTGCAGGAGTTGTTGGCTTTAGAGCTTATCTAAACTGTAAAACGGCCCCGGCGCGACTGAATCCCGTAACACCAGCTTGCCAACAAACGGTGGGATCGCCTCGAGCGACTCGCCGTTTGCCAGTTTTATTGCCTGATTGATAGCCGTGATGATCATGTTATCGATAGGCAAATAAACGCTGGATAACGCAGGCTCCAGCCACTGTGCGCTCGGCGCATCATCAAAACCAAACAACGAAATATCTTGCGGAATGCGCACTCCAGCCTGATGCAGCGCTTTCGACGCACCCAGCGCCATATCGTCGTTGCAGGCAAACAGTGCAGTAAACGGGACGCGGCTTTCCAGTAACTCCTGGCACAGCTTGTGGCCAAGCTCCATGCTGGAATCGCCGTATTTCACCCGATCTTCGCTAAAAGCAATGCTATGTTTTTGCAGTGCTTGCCGATAGCCCATCAGGCGCGCCTGGCCGGTTGGCGTGGAAATCGGTACGGTGATACAGGCAATATCGCGATGGCCCTGCTGAATTAAATAGTCTGTCGCTTTAAATGCGGCATCTTGTTGTTCGAAGAAAACGCAGCGATCGCGCGCCTGGCTCACATCGCGGTTAATCACCACCAGCGGCACCTTGATGCTATTCATTAGCGACAATAATGTACGTTCACTCATAAAACGGGTGTACAGCACAATGGCGTCACAGTGCCGGTCTACCAGCATTTGCACGGCTTCGAGTTCTTTCTGCGGTGTGTCGTGCCCATCGGTGACAATCAGTTGCTTTCCCCACACTTCAGTCTGGCGCGAGGCTTGTTGTAATAGTCGGCCAAAGTAGAAGCCATCAAACGTCGATACCACCAGACCCACACTATTACTGCTGCGATTGGCGAGCGATCGCGCCAGAAAATTAGGGCGATAACCTAACTCTTCCATAGCGCTAAACACCTGTTCGCGGGTGGTCTCTTTGACTTGCCCAATCCCGTTGAGCACGCGTGATACCGTTGCTTTGGAAACGCCTGCGCGTAGCGCGACATCCAGCATTGTTACCATCAATTCATTCCTGAGTAAGACGCTTAGCCGCGTGGTCGCATAATTTCGCTAGTTTATCACGCTGGGCTGATGAAACATCGTGCTTGCAGCTTCGCTATGCCATTTGGCGGAGCGGATCACGCTTTTGTACCCGTCATACTTCAAGTTGCAGGCGCGTTGGCTGCTTTCAGTCACCCGAATCACTTACTTTAGTAAGCTCATCGGGATTCCTTCTTTTGCCGCCTTCCTGCATCTTGAATTATTTAGGGTATGAATTTATTTGGTATGCCAAATTGGTTTTATTGGAATTCCAATATAACGATGTGGGACATTTATCACGGAATTGTTAGGCGGTTGATCCTATTTTTGGCATACCAAAACGTTCGTTAAACATCACCCTACATAATAAAAAACGACAACACAGAGGTATACCCAATGGCATTACAGGAAAAGTTAATCGACTCGCTGGGGAGTTTCGCCACGAAATTCAACAGTTACCGTTATATTATGGCGATCAAAGCCTCGTTCATCACCCTGATGCCAGTGATTATTGTCGGGGCGTTCTCGGTACTGATTTCTAACATGGTGCTGGACCCGAAAAACGGCCTGGCCAGTTTTTCTGCATTGTCGTTTCTGGCACAGCTGAAACCAATCACCGCGGCGATTAACTACGCCACGCTTAACTTTTTGAACATCGGTGCGGTGTTCCTGATTGGTATCGAATTGGGGCGCATCAACGGTATTAAAAGTTTGTTCCCCGGCTTGCTGGCGGTGATTTGCTTTATTTGCGTGACGCCAACGACCATCGAAATGATGGTCGATGGGCAAATGCACATGGTGAAAGATATTCTGGCACGCCAGTTTTCTGATACCCGCAGCCTGTTCCTCGGCATGTTTATTGCCATTTTGTCGGTTGAAGTTTACTGCTGGCTGGAAAAACGCGAAGGGCTGAAAATCAAAATGCCTGATACCGTTCCGCCAAATGTCTCTGCCTCTTTCTCTGCATTAATTCCTTCAATCATCACCGTTACCGCCATCGCGACTTTCGGTTTCATCTTCCATCAGACCACCGGCATGTATCTGTATGACGCGGTGTATCAGGTGGTGCAGCAACCGCTGGAAAAAGTGGTGCAGAGCCTGCCGGGTATTTTGCTGCTGATGTTTGTCGCTCAGCTGTTCTGGGTTATCGGTATTCACGGTAACCAGATGATCAAACCTATCCGTGAACCGCTGCTGCTTGGCGCGATTACCGTCAACATGAGTGCTTTTGAGCAAGGTAAAGAGATCCCCAATATCATCACCATGCCGTTCTGGGATGTGTACATGAGTATTGGCGGTTCGGGTTTAACCATCGGCTTGCTGATTGCGGTAATGATTGCCACTAAACGCAAAGAAATGAAAGAGATAGCTAAGCTCTCTTTCGGCCCCGGCATTTTTAATATCAACGAGCCGGTGATTTTTGGTATGCCGATTATGCTAAACCCAATTTTGGCTATTCCCTTCATTATTACCCCACTGGTAACCGGCACGATTGGCTACTTCGCCACCGCAATGGGTTTTGCTGGTAAAGCGGTAGTGATGGTGCCGTGGACCACACCGCCGTTGATTAACGCCTGGCTCTCTACCGCCGGTTCGATGGGCGCGGTGGTGACACAATTGGGCTGTATTCTGGTTTCCGTGCTGATTTATCTGCCGTTTGTGAAAATTGCCTCTCGCCGTGCTGAGCAGGCGCAGTTGCAGGCCGAACAGCAACAACTTGCCAAAAACGCGTGAGGAAGGCATGAGCAACGTAAAAGTCACTATCCCAAAAGATTTTATCCTCGGCGCTGCGGCATCAGCCTGGCAAACCGAAGGCTGGAGCGGCAAAAAAGAAGGGCAGGATTCCTGGCTGGATGCCTGGTACAAAAACGACCGCCATGTGTGGCACGAGGGCTATGGCCCAGCAGTCGCCACTGATTTTATCAATCGCTATCGTGAAGATGTCGCATTGATGAAACTGGCGGGGCTGACGCATTACCGCACCTCAATTAACTGGTCGCGTTTTTTCACCGATTATGAAAAGGGCATCGTCGACGAGGAATATGCGCAGTATTACGACAATCTGATCGACGAAATGCGCCGCACCGGCATTGAACCGATGATCTGCCTCGAACATTATGAACTGCCCGCCACGCTGTTCGAAAACTATGGCGGTTGGGCGTCGAAAAAAGTGGTCGAGTTGTATGTGTTGTATGCGGAAAAAGTCTTTGCCCGTTACGCTCACAAGGTGAATCGCTGGTTTACGTTTAACGAGCCGATTGTAGTGCAAACCCGCGTCTATCTGGATGCGTTACGCTGGCCATACGAGCAAAATACCCATAAGTGGATGCAGTGGAATCACCATAAAAACCTCGCTACGGCGAAAGTGGTGAAACTGTTCCGTGAGAAAGGTTACAGCGGAACCGTGGGCTGCATTCTTAACCCGGAAGTCACTTATGCGCGTTCGAGTGCTGCCCATGATCGGCAAGCGGCGCAGATTTACGACCTGTTCTACAACCGGGTATTTTTAGACCCGTTAGTGCACGGTGAATATCCTCAGCAGTTGTTCGAACTGCTGGAAAAACATGGCGTGCAATGGGATTACAACGAACAGGAATTAGCGATTATTCGCGAGAATACTGTCGATGAGCTGGGCATCAACCTGTATTACCCGCATCGTGTCAAAGCGCCGTCGCGCGCCTGGAACCCAGAAACGCCATTCCATCCCGCTTATTACTACGAGCCGTTTGAATTGCCAGGGCGGCGCATGAATAAGTCGCGCGGCTGGGAAATTTATCCACGCATTGTTTATGACATGGCGATGCGCATTAAAACCGAGTATCGCAATATCCCGTGGTTTGTGGCGGAAAGCGGCATGGGCACGGAAAACGAAGCGCAATTCCGCAATGCCGATGGCGTGATAGCGGATGATTATCGCATCAGCTTTATCAGCGAACATTTGTACCAGGCGCTGCGCGCCCGCGAAGATGGCGCAAACTGCCAGGGTTACATGCTGTGGGCCTTTACCGATAACGTTTCGCCAATGAACGCTTTCAAAAACCGCTATGGTTTGATTGAAATTGATCTGCAAAATAATCGTGCGCGGAGGGCGAAAAAGTCAGCCCATTGGTATCGCTCTTTAAGTGAGTCGCGCACTTTACAGCTCAATATTGATGATGAATGGAAATAATCATTCAGCAGCTTAATTTGATAAGCTAGCAGGCATTAATCAGCGGCAGTACGTGATGCCGCTGAGAATCGACAAATACGGGTGATATCGTGGACAAGGTAGTGCTTTCGCCAGAAAAAAAACAATACCAGGAAATTGGTGAGGATCTGCGCGCGCAAATCATGCAGGGATTGTATCCGGTCGGTTCGCGTTTGCCGCCTGAACGTAACATTGCCGAAACGTACGGTGTCAGTCGCACCATTGTTCGTGAAGCATTACTGATGCTGGAATTGCAGGGCACGGTCGATATTCGCCAGGGATCGGGTGTGTATGTGACGCGCGTTCCGGCAGAAAATGAAGCGGAAGAAGAAGCTTTTTTCAGTAGCGATATTGGTCCCTTTGAAATGCTGCAAGCACGCCAGTTGCTCGAAAGTAATATTGCGGCCTTTGCCGCAAAAATGGCCACCAAAGCGGATATCGATAACCTCAAACGTATCCTTGAACAAGAACAACGTGCCATTGCGATGAATGACCTGAGCCAGGACAACTGCAAGATGTTTCACCTGGTTCTGGCAGGGGCGTCGCAAAACCAGATGTTGTTGGCGACGGTAGAAAGTATCTGGCGTCATCTTGATAGCAGCCCGATGTGGCAGCAATTACGTGCGCATATCGACACCCGTAGCTATCGCCTGAAATGGCTGGGTGACCTGCAAACCATTCTGGCAGCGCTGCGCCGCCGCGATGTGATGGGTTCGTGGCAGGCGATGTGGCAGCATTTAGAAAACGTTAAAAACAGCCTGCTTGAACAGTCTGACTCCGATGCACCAGATTTTGATGGCTACTTATTCGAGTCGGTTCCCATTTTCCAGGGGAAGTTGATGTGAAGATTCTGCCACTCTACGCCGTACCACAATATGGGCCGCAAGTGACGGACTGGCTATGGCAAGCGTTTGGCACCTCTGATAGCCGTGACTTTTTCGCCTCAATTGTGGCAACCAGCCAGCGAGAAGGGGAAATGCCGCTGACATTTGTCGCTGTAGAGGGGGACAAGTTAGTAGGAACGGTAGGGTTGTGGCGCTGTGATTTAATTAGCCGCCAGGATCTCTATCCGTGGCTCGCGGCGTTATACATTGATGAAAAGCAGCGTGGCCGCGGGTTAGGCGCACAATTGCAACAGCACGTTATTGAATATGCCCGTACGCTCGGCTACCCCCAGTTGTATCTCTATTCGGCCTGTAAAGATTACTACGAGCGTTTTGGCTGGCAGTATATCGGCGACGGACTAGACTACCCGAGCAAGTCTGTGCACCTTTATCGGTTTACTCTTTAAATCTCTCTTCCCTGAGTGCTCACTCACCAATTGTCTGAATTGTTGCCCATCACCATCGTAATACGACCGAAACCTCGCCTGCACTACTGAAAATCAGTAACATTATTCTCACATCTGTGAGGGCCGAGGTTTGGTGGCCTTATATCAACAACAAGGAGCGGAAATGAAGCTTAACTCAATTCAGTCAATGGTAGCGGGAACGGTGTTAGTTGCGATGACTTCGCTGCCAGCGGTTGCCGCTGAGTCTGCCCAGGCGCTTTACAAACAATGCGAAGCGAAAGAATCGACTGCCGAGCAGCGTGAATGTTATCCGGCCGTGGTGAAGCAATCTGAGGCCGAACTGGTCGCAATTGAGAAAAAGACGCGGGCGGATCTGGTCGAACTTGAGAATATGAGCGAAGGGAGCAAGTCACTGCAGCCTGTTAAGGCATTCGACAATGCAGAGCGTGCGTATCGTGAGTTTCGCACTGCCGAAAGCCATCGCGTGTTGACGTCCTACGGTTCAGGTAATGGCGGCGGTCTTGCCGCTTACCAAACAATCATCGAAATGAACCTTTCGAGAATCAAACAGTTGAGTGATGATTAATATCATTACTCTCCTGAATAAGTAATCACCGAATGGCGGCGTACCAGCGTTGGGCTGAACATATGCGTGATTTCAGGTAACTCACGTTTTTCAGCCAGCGCCAGGGCCAGTTCTGCGGCCTGCGCCGCCATGGTGATGATTGGGTAACGAACGGTTGTCAGGCGCGGGCGTACGTAGCGTGAGATCAACACATCATCGAAGCCAATCAGTGAAATCTCTTTTGGTACATCAATCCCGTTGTCGTTCAACACGCCCATCGCTCCTGCGGCCATGGAGTCGTTGTAACACGCAACGGCGCTGAAATGTCTTCCACGACCTAACAACTCTGTCATTGCCAACTCGCCGCCGCTTTCATCAGGTTCACCGTAAGTCACTAACCGCTCGTTAACCGGTAAACCGTGTTCGGTTAGTGCGTCGTAATAACCTTGCAAGCGGTCCTCTGCATCTGAAATCTGGTGGTTGGAACAGAGGTAGCCAATTTTGGTATGGCCTTGTTGAATCAGATGGCGTGTGGCAAGCCAGGCACCGTAGCGGTCATCCAGCGCCACACAGCGCTGCTCGAAACCGGGAATAATGCGGTTGATAACTACCATGCCCGGCATCTGCTTCATTAATGAAATCAGTTCGCTATCAGGGATTTTTTTTGCATGAACCACCAGGGCGGCACAACGATGGCGGATGAGTTGCTCAATTGCCTGGCGTTCTTTTTGTTCGTTGTGGTAACCGTTACCAATCAATAAAAAGTTGCCGGTACGATAGGCGACTTGTTCGACGGCTTTGACCATCGCGCCGAAGAAGGGATCGGATACATCACCCACTATCAAACCAATAGTTTCAGTAGTTTGCTGAGCCAGCGCTCGCGCATTTGCGTTAGGGTGGTAATTCAGTTCTTCCATCGCACTGGTCACCGCCAGACGTGACGCCTCGCTGGCTTTTGGTGAATCATTAATGACACGAGATACCGTGGCGACAGAAACGCCTGCCAGTTTTGCTACATCCTTTATTGTCGCCATCGAAAGTGTTCCTGAGTGGGTAAGCGTTTACACAATTTTAAGTGTTACGGAAAAGTCGTGCTACTTCAAGCGCGCAACTGTATTCATCGTCGCAAACTCATGCAAAAAACGGCCATTTTTAGTGTAATCGTTACACTTATTTGCCGCTGAAATTTAAGCGCAACGGGAGTGATTGTCATGTTCTGGATTTTTAATGATTTCAGACTAAATCTTTGCTTACAGTTTGCATCGCGCTGTTGCTATTTCGACATGGCGAAGACTGACTCGCCACTGCTACATTTGAAGTCCCAGAGGTATTGATAGGTGATGTCAGCTTCTAATTGCTGATCACATGAATTACACCAACCTGCGCGGATGCGCAGGTTTTTTTTGCCCAAAATTTGCCTGCCTGTAACAAGACTCAATGTTTTAAACACCTGGTTGCACTTTCCGCTAATTCCCTTGCTCTTTCTCGCTGGTGAGCCTGCCAGGAGTGCGCCACAATTCAAATCCCAGAGGTATTGATTGGTGAGAATTCCAGGTACGTTGTTGAGTACCATTCTTTTGCACCAACCTGCGCAGATGCGCAGGTTTTTTTTTGCTTTATTTTCAGAGTTCGTGTTCCTCGAAACTATCGCTCCTTTGAAGTTAGTCATGTAATCTGCCACTACACTTAAGTGCCTGCGGTTTATTCATGACAAAGGGAGTTGCTATGCTATTTGGTTTTTTCCGTACGTTATTTCGTATTCTGTTCAGAGTGCGTCTTTATGGTGATCCTCAAGTTCTCTCCCAATCGCGCGTTCTGATCGTCCCTAACCACGTATCCTTCATTGATGGAATTTTGTTAGCGTTGTTTTTACCCGGACGCCCGGTATTCGCCGTCTATTCTTCTATCAGCCAGCAGTGGTACATGCGTTGGCTGAAATCACTGATTGATTTTGTACCGCTCGACCCAACCAAACCGATGTCGATTAAGCATCTGGTTCGCCTGGTGGAACAGGGCCGACCGGTGGTTATCTTCCCGGAAGGGCGCATTTCGGTGACCGGTTCGTTGATGAAAATCTATGAAGGGGCGGGGTTTGTTGCCGCTAAATCGAATGCGACGGTTATCCCGATTCGTATTGATGGCGCTGAGCTGAGCTTCTTTAGCCGCCTGAAAGGTCTGGTAAAACGCCGCGTATTCCCTCGTATCAACCTGCATATTCTGCCACCGACTTCGATTGCGATGCCGGATGCGCCGCGCGCCCGTGACCGCCGTAAAATGGCGGGTGAAATGCTGCATCAAATTATGATGGAAGCGCGGATGGCGATACGTCCTCGTGAAACATTGTACGAAGCGCTACTTGCCGCGCAGCGTCGTTACGGTGAGCGCAAAAACTGTATTGAAGATATCAATTTCAAACCGGATACCTACCGTAGCCTGTTAACTAAAACGCTGTTTGTCGGGCGTATTTTGGATAAATACACCGCACAAGGAGAAACTATTGGCCTGATGTTGCCGAATGCGGCGATTAGTGCCGCGGTGATTTTTGGTGCTTCTTCTCGCGGGCGAATTCCGGCGATGATGAACTACACCGCAGGTGTGAAAGGGTTGACCAGTGCCATTACCGCGGCGCAACTCAAAACCATTTTCACCTCCCGTCAGTTCCTCGACAAAGGCAAGTTATGGCATTTGCCGGAGCAACTCACGCAGGTGCGCTGGGTGTTTCTGGAAGATTTAAAAGCTGATGTCACGCTTGCCGATAAACTTTGGATTTTTAGCCATTTATTAATGCCGCGTTTGGCACAGGTTAAACAGCAACCCGAAGACGCCGCGATGGTGTTGTTTACCTCTGGTTCTGAGGGCAATCCAAAAGGTGTGGTGCATAGCCATAAAAGTTTACTGGCGAACGTTGAGCAAATTCGCACTATCGCGGATTTCACCGCCAACGACCGTTTTATGTCAGCACTACCGTTATTCCACTCGTTTGGCCTGACCGTCGGCTTATTCACGCCGTTGCTCACCGGTGCCGAAGTCTTCCTCTATCCAAGCCCGCTGCATTACCGCATTGTGCCGGAACTGGTTTATGACCGTAACTGCACCGTATTGTTTGGCACATCCACCTTCCTCGGCAACTATGCCCGTTTCGCTAATCCTTATGACTTCTACCGTCTGCGTTACGTGGTGGCGGGAGCAGAAAAGCTCCAGGAAAGCACTAAACAGCTCTGGCAGGATAAATTTGGCCTGCGCATTCTGGAAGGTTATGGCGTGACGGAATGTGCGCCAGTGGTTTCAATTAACGTCCCGATGGCGGCAAAAGTTGGCACCGTTGGGCGTATTCTGCCCGCGATGGATGCCCGTCTGATGGCGGTGCCTGGTATTGAAGAGGGTGGGCGGCTGCAATTGAAAGGGCCGAACATCATGAAAGGCTATCTGCGTGTCGAAAATCCAGGTGTGCTGGAAGCGCCGTGTGCTGAAAATGCGCAGGGGGAAATGGAGCCGGGTTGGTACGACACGGGTGATATTGTCCGGTTTGATGAGCACGGCTTTTGTGTGATTCAGGGGCGCGCTAAACGCTTTGCCAAAATTGCCGGTGAAATGGTTTCGCTGGAAATGGTCGAGCAATTGGCACTGGGTGTTTCGCCTGAGAAAATGCACGCAACGGTTATCAAAACTGACGCAGCAAAAGGTGAAGCTCTGGTGATGTTCACCACGGATAATGAACTCAGCCGTGAAAAATTGTTGCAACATGCGCGTGCAAACGGCGTACCTGAGCTGGCGGTTCCCCGTGATATTCGCTTCCTCAAACAGTTACCTTTACTCGGCAGCGGCAAACCTGATTTTGTCAGCCTGAAAGTGCTGGTAGACCAACCGGAGACAGAGAATGCGTGATAGCGCCGTGAACGATACCTCTATTTGGTCCAGAGGTATGATGGCAGTAACAGGCGCGCAGTTTTTATCGGCGTTTGGTGACAATGCTTTGCTATTTGCCACGCTGGCGGTACTCAAACAGCAGTTCTATCCCGACTGGAGCCAACCGGTTTTGCAGATGGTGTTTGTCGGTGCTTACATTTTGTTTGCTCCGTTTGTCGGCCAGGTGGCGGATAGCTTTGCCAAAGGGCGAGTGATGATGTTTGCCAACTGCCTCAAGCTCATCGGCGCGGCGGTTATCTGTTTTGGACTTAATCCCTTTGTCGGTTACACGCTGGTGGGAATAGGTGCTGCGACATATTCACCGGCTAAATACGGGATTCTTGGTGAACTCACGACCGGTGACCGCCTGGTGAAGGCAAATGGCTTGATGGAGTCATCGACCATTGCTGCGATTCTGCTAGGTTCTATGGCGGGTGGTGTACTGGCTGATTGGCATATTGTTGCGGCACTGGGCGTTTGCGTGCTGGTGTATGCCGGGGCGGTCGTCGCTAATATGTTTATTCCGAAACTTGCACCGGCGCGTCCTGGTCAGTCATGGCGCTTTACTCCCATGACCCGAAGTTTCTTCAATGCTTGCCGCACGTTGTGGCAGAACGGTGAAACTCGTTTCTCATTAGTGGGAACCAGCTTGTTCTGGGGCGCTGGTGTGACATTGCGTTTCTTGTTGGTTTTATGGGTACCGGTAGCGCTGGGCATTACCGATAACGCGACGCCAACTTACCTGAACGCGATGGTCGCAGTGGGCATTGTGGTGGGAGCCGGGGCTGCGGCTAAACTGGTGACGCTTAAAACCGTGGCGCGGTGCATGCCTGCAGGGATTTTGATTGGCGTTGGCGTGTTGTTCTTTGCCATGCAACACGCGTTGCTACCGTCTTACATGTTGTTAGTGCTGATTGGTATTTTGGGCGGGTTCTTCGTTGTCCCGCTCAATGCGCTACTGCAGGAGCGGGGTAAACATTCGGTAGGTGCCGGGAATGCCATTGCGGTACAAAATCTCGGTGAAAATGCCGCGATGCTGCTGATGTTAGGGCTTTATTCACTGGCGGTTAAAACCGGTGCATCGATTGTCGGCATCGGTATTGGTTTCGGAGCGGTATTTGCGCTGGCCATTACTGGGTTGTGGGTTTGGCAGATTCGGCAGAAATAGTTTTCTCCCCTCTCGGACTGAGCTGTCTCTTAGTCACATCTTTGAGGGCAGCTTCCTGCCGAGCCGGCGCAGGTTCCGTTCACCAGGCGAAAGTGTATTTATGTCGCCACGGAACCGGTGAACGTCTTAGGGTGGCCACCGTCGCCACCCTAAGAACCCGGACTCCCGGCAAATAAATCGCCGCAAGCGGTAAACCTCCATTTTGCCTCCGTGTCAGGGTCGGTTGCGATTCGTTCCCGACGATCGCGCCCTCCAGTCGTTCCCGACGGCTGGACCCTGCCACCTGGGGTCAAAATGGAGGCGATTTAAGCCGGACCCGAAATTCAAAGTCAAAAGCCAGAGCGGTTTTGACCTTGTCCCCGGCTTCAATCGCGCCGTTTTTCACCCTTCAGTTGGGGTCACGTGGTCGGGAACCACGTGAGAGAGCGATCGTCTGACTAAAAATGTCAGGAACATTTTTGAACAACGCTTGCGTTGGCCACGAAGTGGTTCGGCACAGGGATGTGCCGAATAAACGAATCGCGAACGACCCCGAATGTTGGGTGAAAAACGGTGTTTACCGCTTTAGCGGCGATTGATTTGCCGGGCGCCTGGATTATCAAGGGGTTGGCGTTAACCCATTGATACGTTCACCATTTTCTGGAATTAAAGAGATAACTGAACGCACGGGTGAACGGAAAATCAGCGAGGCTTACAGATCTCACCCTGACAAGATTGCCAGGGTGAGGGTGAAAAAACTAAAGCGACAAATGACGGGTCTCTTTAGACACCAGCAACGCAACCAGCGTAATCGCTGACATCGCCGCCAGATACAAACCGACGTAGAACAAACCGTAATTCGCCTGCAGCCAGGTGGCAATATACGGCGCAACCGATGCCCCCAGAATCGACGCCACGTTATACGAGAACGATGCTCCGGTATAACGTACTTCGGTTGGGAATAACTCTGGCAGCAGCGCACCCATTGGGCCGAATGTCAGCCCCATCAGGCTCAGGCCAATCAGCAAGAACGCCATCACCAGCGTCGGGTTACCGGAACCCAACAGCGGCTGGAACACGGCTAACGCAAACACAATCATCAGGCTGGTGATGACAATCATGCATTTACGGCGACCAAACTTATCCGCCAGATAACCGGCAATCGGCACCATTACGCCAAAACCAATTACCGCCATCATCAGCATCCACAACACATCGTTGCGTGAGAAGCCGAGACCCTTTGGCACCGCAGCGGTGCTGAAGGTCATCGAATAAACCGTCATGATGTAGAACAGCGTGTAAGTCGCCAGCATGATAAACGTGCCAATAATCGTCGCTTTCAGGTGCTTGCTCAGCAGTGTACCGAGCGGGATTTTCACCTGTTTGCCTGCTTTGGCAATTTTGGCGAACACCGGCGTTTCATGCAGCGAAACACGTACATACAGGCCGATAATCACCAGCACCGCAGACAGGATAAACGGCACGCGCCAGCCCCATGACATGAACTGCTCGTCAGTCAGCAACCAGGAGAGCAGCAGGAAGGTGCCGTTGGCAAAGAAGAAGCCGATTGGTGCACCCAACTGTGGGAATGAACCGTATAGCGCACGTTTGCGCGGCGGAGCGTTCTCAGTAGCCAGCAACGCAGCACCACCCCACTCACCACCCAGACCTAAACCTTGCCCGAAGCGTGCCAGTGCCAACAGCATTGGCGCTAATACACCGATGGTTTCGTAGCCCGGCAACAGGCCAATTAAGACGGTTGAAACACCCATCGTTAAAAGTGATGCCACCAGGGTCACTTTGCGACCAACTCGGTCACCAAAATGGCCGAACAGCGCGGAGCCAATCGGACGAGCCACAAAGGCGATGGCGAACGTGGCTAGCGACTGGAGTGTCGCCGCGGTTGGATCACCTTGCGGGAAGAAGATATGCGGGAAAACAATCACCGCCGCAGTGGCGTAAATATAGAAATCGAAAAACTCGATGGCGGTGCCGACAAGCGAGGCAACGACAACTTTTCCGCGTGAGTTGACCGGCGTGGAGTCAGTTTCGGTATTGATTGAATTAGCGATGGTGGCCTGCATATTATTTTCTTATTTATATCGAACGAAAGGCCATATTACGCACAGCAAAAGGCGTATTTCAACGCGCGCTTGCGCAACGTCCTGTGCGATTAATAAGCAATAAGAGGATAATTTTTAGTCCAGAAAATAAATGTCCATGTCATGCTTCTCATATTTAAAAAATCAGTTAATAAAACTGCTTTTAGGTTAAATAAAAGTTACAGGTTGGATTTATGTGCTGATGGGGGCTTTCGTAGGGCGGATAAGCGCTAGCGTCATCCGCCACATTCACGGAGATAGCGGATTACGCTTCATGCTCCCAGCGTGCGCAAAAGCGCTCAATATCGCCCGCCTGGAAGTCGCTAAGATGCGCCATCAGTTTTTCCAGTGGCCAATCCCACCAGGCAATACGCTGCAGGCTGGTGGCTATCTCTACCGGGAAGCGCGAACGGATCATTTTGGCAGGCACGCCGCCAACAATGGTGTAGGGCGCGACATCTTTGCTCACTACCGCACCGGCGGCTAACACTGCGCCATCACCGATTGTCACGCCAGGCAGCACAATCACACCGTGGCCAATCCAGACATCATTGCCAATTAGCACCTTCGCATCGTGACGATCGGCAAAAAACTGCCGATCGCGGCGGGCATTAGCGTCGTAATACTCCGGGCAATAGGTAAAACGGTGTTGTGAGGCTCTGTCCATTGGGTGATTAGGTGCACCAATGCGTACCTGATTGGCGATGGCGGTGAATTTGCCGATCACGCTATCTGCAACACAACAATGCTCGCCTATGTAGGAAAAGTCCCCGAGCGTGCTGTATTCCATCACGCTGTGCGCGAGGACTTCACATTGTTCACCAATCTGGGTTTCACGCAGGCGGACGCTGGGGGCGATATACGTTTGCTGAAGTTTGGCTGTGGCGGCGGTCATGCTTTTCTTTCCTGGTCAGGTATCGGGATTAGGGATTGCCCGCGTTGGGCAAACCCTAATCATGACAGGAAAGAATGACAGAATTATTTATGCGTTTTGCCCGGCATACGCGGGTCATCTTTGTATTCGGCGGTGGCAATCCACGCGGCGCAGAACAGCGTCAATCTGGCGAAGAAATAGAAAAATGCCATTAAACCTAAGACCGAACCAAACGCCGCGCCAGAAGGGGATTTAATCAGCGCAGGCAGGCTGTAAGTCATGATGATTTTGATCACTTCAAAGCCAATGGCTGCAATCAATGTGCCGCGCATCAGCGCTTTTTTACGCGGGCGGTGGCGTGGCAGTCGCCAGAAAATCCAGAAGAACAGCAGGTAGTTAGCAGAAATAGAAATAACCAGCCCGACCAGATGCCAGACCGGTTTTAACCACTCGATGCCGTCGAGATGCAGCAGGCCAATCAGCATGGTTTGCGCGGAACCGGCAACGGAAGTGATGGATAACGTCACGACCAGCGCAACCAGCAAACCTATCAATGACACCAAATCACGCAGATACTTGGTCCAGAATTTCTCCTGGTCTTGCGCTGTCCGCTCCCACTTATCCCGCGATTGCGCGCGCACTGCTTCACGCAAATTGCCCATCCAGTTAATACCGGAATAGAGCGCAATCAGCAGGCCGACCAGGCCGACTGTGGTGCGCTGTTGCACCGCCGTATTGATGGTGTTTTGCAACGTCGCGGCAAGTGTTGGCTCGCTAACGTTGGCGAGGATTTTTTCGAAAATCTCCTCCAGCAGCGTGGGGTGCGAGGCGAGGATATAACCGGCGGCAGCAAACGCCACCATCAGAATTGGGATGAGCGACAGGAACGAAAA
Source organism: Buttiauxella sp. JUb87 (assembly GCF_004361975.1). Lineage (NCBI taxonomy): Bacteria > Pseudomonadati > Pseudomonadota > Gammaproteobacteria > Enterobacterales > Enterobacteriaceae > Buttiauxella > Buttiauxella sp. JUb87. Next base: position 330,478 of record NZ_SNVY01000002.1, on the reverse strand, counting down.
ATAGGTAATTGCCGCGCCAAACTGGTTCCCCATGCGGTCATTAAACCGTTCGGCTGCCCTTATCAGGTGCGCAACAACAGGGTTACGCTCGACACGCCCGACAGTGTTATTCACGCTGTCGATGGTTTTATTGACCTTCTCATTACTGGTTTTGATTTTGACTATCGGCTCATAGTCGAGTGTTTCCGTTGGGCGTTTTTCGGTGTTATCCGGCACTGTCATCAGGTGATTTTTCCTTTTGTTTTAGCAGGATCTTAAAGAAAGTATAGCGGGGATGCTAATCAACATACCCTTTCACCAGCCCGGTCAGCCACTCCATAAACAAATGAACACGGCGAGAGAGGTTGCGGCGATGGGGATAAAGCAGCGAAACAGGCATCGGTTCGGCGCGGTATTGCGGCAGGATTTCCACCAGTTTTTTACTCTTGAGCTGGTCTTTAACGCCGATGCGCGGTGCCTGAATAATCCCAAGCCCGGCAAGGCACGCCGCTTGATAGGTTTCGGTGCTATTCACGGTGATGACGCCACCGGTTTTTATCCAGCGGGTAGTTTTATCGAGAAAAACTTCAAAGCCTTGCGGACGGCTACCGAGGTTTGGCGCGTAATGCACCACCGCGTGAGACGCGAGATCGTCAAGGTTTTCCGGATAACCAAAACGCTCCAGATAATCGGGGCTGGCGCAGTTAATTAAAGAGAGTTTCCCCAATGGCCGTGCAACCAGGCCTGAATCTTTAAGCTGCCCCACGCGCACCACGCAATCGAACCCTTCGCGCACCACATCCACTATGCGATCGCTGCTGCTCAACTCAAGTTCAATACCAGGATACTGCTGTAAGAAGGCGGGAAGTTTGGGGATCACCAAATTTTTTGCCACCCCAACGGGCATATCCACACGCAAGCGCCCGCTAACACTGCTGGGGTCATGCAGGAATAGCCCGTCGAGTTCGTCAAGATTGGCTAATAGATCACGGCAACGCTCGTAATAAACCATGCCGTCTTGCGTCAACTGCACACGCCGCGTGGTGCGATGCAATAACCTTGTTCCCAGCATGCCTTCTAGCGCCTGAATTTGCCGCGATACGCTACCTTTAGGAAGGCCCAGAGTATCTGCTGCGCGAGAAAAACTCTCCAGTTCAGCCACTCTAATGAATAACTGCATTGCTTGTATTTTATCCACTTTTTTCTCGCATTGTTGTTGTCAGTGAAACAGTGATGCGCAATTTGCACTCTTTATTGATTTTGTAGCAGCTAATAAGCTGTATCTCAATCACCGAACAGTCATCGAAGGGGTAAATCATGAGTCAACCAATCGCATTAGTGACCGGCGGCAGCCGTGGATTAGGTAAAAACGCAGCTTTGAAGCTAGCGGCGCGCGGCGTGAATATAATTCTGACTTACAACAGCCAGCATCAAGAAGCGCTCAATGTGGTGCGTGAAATTGAGCTAACTGGCGTGAAAGCGGTGGCAATTCAATTGAATGTCGCCGAAAGTGCTGGCTTTAGCGTTTTTGCAACTGAAGTAAAGCAACAGTTGCATGATGTCTGGCAGCGCGACTCGTTTGATTGTTTATTAAACAATGCTGGAACGGGTATCGATACGCTGTTCGAAAAAACAACAGAGCAACAATTTGATGATTTAATGAACATCCATTTGAAGGGGCCATTCTTCCTGACTCAGCAGTTGCTGCCACTGATTAAAAACGGCGGGCGCATCCTGAATGTGTCGACGGGGTTAACGCGTTTTACACTGCCGGGAAAAGCGGCTTACGCCGCAATGAAAGGGGCGATGGAAGTGCTGACGAAGTACCAGGCTAAAGAGCTGGGTGCGCGCGGAATTGCGGTCAATATCATTGCACCTGGCGCGATTGCCACCGACTTTGGCGGCGGTGTGGTGCGTGACAATGAACAAGTGGCCAATGCTATCGCTTCACAAACCGCTCTGGGCCGCGTTGGGCAACCGGATGATATTGGTGATGCGATTGCGGTGCTGCTGAGTGATGAAAGCCGCTGGATGAATGCGCAGCGCATTGAGGTTTCTGGCGGGATGTTCTTGTAAGCCTGGGCCGCGGTTATGTCGGATGACGCTAACGCTTATCCGACCTACAAAACCGCTTTCGTAGGGTGGATTAGCGCAAGCGATATCCACCGTGTTTTATTGGAACTCGCTGCGCAACAAGCCAAAAATCCAGTCGTCTTGCCAGATCCCGCCAAGAAAGTAATTTTCGCGCAGTATCCCTTCTGGCTGAAAACCTGCTTTTTCCAGCACCTTCTTTGAACCTATATTGCCTACCGTTACTGTCGCGGTCAGTTTGCGCATCGCGCATTTTTCAAAGGCAAACCGGCACACGGTATGCAGCGATTCATAACCGTAACCTTGCCCGTGAAAGAGCGGGTCGAGGATAAAGCCCACCTCCGCCATGTCGTCGTCACCGCGGACAAAACCGGTGAAGCCAATCAGCGTCCCGTCATGTTTATCGCGCATCGCAAGACACAACCAATGGCGGCTGTGTAATTCCCAGCGCACCAGGCGTGAATTAAATATCTGGCGGATTTCCGCCTCTTTGCGGTTATCAGAGACATAACGCATCACGACGGGGTCTTGTTGTAGCCGTAAAAAGCTCGACCAGTCCTGCTCGCTGATTTGCGTTAAGTTCAGTCGTGGTGTGGAGAGTGAAAGCATGTTGATCGCTCTGCTATGTGGGTACACATAAACATTACATATACCCATCATACTTCAAGTTGCATTTTTGTTGGCTACGCTTACTCACCCGCATCACTTACTTGTGTTAGCTCATCGGGACTCGCTCGCTTGCCGTCGCGATGCATCTTGAATTATTTTGGGCATAGCAAAAAATAACGGCGCCAATATTTAGCACCGTTATTAAGTGTTATTGCCAGCGTGATAAATCATCCGTTGTCAGTCCAATATCGCGTAATTGTTCCTTATTCAGCCCTTTTAGTACGCGCGCCGTCTGGCGTTGTAACCAGCGTTGCCGGAAATAATGATAAATCATCACAAAACCATAAAACGGTTTGCGCGGACGGTTTTCTTCAAAGCCCATGATGTTGCTCCTCTTGTCAGTTCGAGGTTCATCATGCGCCGCCATACAGATAGCCGACAGATTCAAATATTACTTTTATTTAACATACAGAAGCGCTAAAACATGAACTGAATGGCAAGTTTATCGTCACTCTGTACTGGTTTTACTGTCTGTATGGTTGATTAAGAGGATACAGCATGACGCGCTACCAACATCTGGCCACTTTACTGGCCGAACGTATTGAACAAGGGCTGTATCGCAGTGGCGAGCGCTTACCGTCGGTGCGCAGCCTGAGCAGTGAACATGGCGTCAGTATTAGCACCGTACAGCAGGCTTATCATCTTCTTGAAGACAAACAGCTGATTTCACCGCAGCCACGTTCCGGTTATTTCGTCACACAACGCAAAGCACAACCGCCCGTTCCACAACTGACTCGCCCGGTACAGAGGCCGGTTGAGATCACGCAGTGGGACGCTGTGCTTGAGCAACTTGTTGCCCGTGAGGCAGGCGATATTGTCGCTTTTGGTAGCGGTGCGCCGGATGTGACACAACCAACCATCAAACCGTTATGGCGTGAACTCAGCCGTATTGCGCAATATCAGCAACCCGAATTGCTCGGCTATGACAGCATTCATGGTATGCGCACGCTGCGCGAGCAAATTTCCCGCCTGATGCTGGATAGCGGTTGTGTGGCATCGGCTGACGATATTCTGATTACCACCGGTTGTCATGAAGCCTTGTCGATTGCCATCCGAGCGGTCTGCGAGGCGGGCGACATCGTGGCGGTGGAGTCTCCATCATTTCATGGCACCATGCAGATGCTGCGGGCATTTGGTATTAAAGTTGTTGAAATACCAACGGATTCTGTGACAGGGATCAGCGTGGAAGCACTAGAGTTAGCGCTGGAACAGTGGCCGATTAAAGCGGTAATACTGGTGCCAAACTGCAATAACCCACTCGGGTTTATCATGCCGGATGCTCGTAAAAAAGCGGTGCTGAATCTCGCGCAACGTTTTGATATTGCCATCATTGAGGATGATGTTTACGGCGAGCTGGCCTATGAATATCCCCGCCCGATGACCATCAAGTCGATGGATGTCGATGGCCGAGTGCTGTTGTGTAGCTCTTTTTCTAAAACGCTGGCGCCAGGTTTGCGTGTCGGCTGGATTGTACCGGGCCGCTATCTTGACCGTGCTTTGCACATGAAATACATCGTCACCGGCAGCACTTCGACCTTTGCACAACTCGCGGTGGCGGAGTTTATTCGTAACGGCAACTACCATCGCCACCTGCGGCGGATGCGCCAACTTTATCAACGTAATCTCGAGGATTTTACCTGCCATGTGCGGCACTATTTCCCGTGCGGTATCTGCGTCAGTCGCCCACAGGGCGGCTTTATGATGTGGGTTGAGCTACCGGAAAATATCGATATTGTGCCGATTTGCTGTGCACTGCGCGAAGAGCATATTCATATTGCGGTGGGGTCTTTGCTTTCAGCATCCGGGAAGTATCGTAATTGTTTGCGCCTCAATTACGCCATGCCGTGTGATGCAGCCACCGAAGCGGCGCTGCGTAAAACGGGTGAAGCGTTAAATCAGGTAGTCGAAAACGCGTAGTTTTCCCTCTCTTTTATGGCCATTGTGCAGGTAACTGTTGCGTTAGTCTGTTGCGTAATAGCGCCTTTCTAGTCAGGCGCTCGTACCCAATAAAGGATAACCATGACCAGCACTGCACAGTTGCTGATGCGGGATAAATTTGAGACTTGCCTGAGCGTTTGCCGCCAGGCGTCATTGCAAATCCTGCCACTGCTTTCTATCAAAGCCTCTGAAGGCAAAGATCCGCAATGGTTTTTTCAACAGCTTGAGCAGGCTCGCCTGGCGCTGGGTAGTTGGATGGAGGTAGCAAAGCGGTTAAACCTTAACGATGCGGAGCTTTCGCAGTTCACCCTACTGTTGCGCCATTTCCAGCAGTTGGTGCCGCAATATGAAAGCGGCCAGGAAATCAGCCATAACCAACTTATTTCCGCACTGCGTTTCGTCAGTTATCTCGAGCTGGTACGCCTGAGGCAGCCACTACTGGGTTATTCAACCGATCTCGACACCCATAGTGAAGCGCAGCAACAAAAAGCGTTACGCCAGATGCGCGCGCTGGAATTAATGCTGCGAGGGATGATTAATAAATGTTATCCCAGCCAATCACTATGCCGAAATACTTCACAGCTCACCGCAGCTGAATCTATTTATTGATCAACGTAAAACACTACAAACCTTCCTCGACGACGTGCGTGAAATTCGCAATAACCTCATTCAACAACCGCCACTCACTTCTGTGCAACTCGTTTTACTGGATAGCTATTACCACGAATGTAGTGCGGCGGTTCAGCGTGCCTTTGATGAAGGGCGGACAACAGTAAACCCATCCGCACTGATGGCTGCTGATGACGCTCAGTTACAAGCATTTATTGAGCTGGCGCAGAAAAAATATCGCGAAGCGGGGCGTGATACGGAAGAAGTGCGTGACACCATTGATCACCCCGACTTGCGGCATAGCAAAAAAAAGCAGGATACCGGTGAAACGCTACGCATGATGATGTGGTGCGTGCCAGGTATCGCGGTGATTAGCATCGCTATTTTCGGCATGTACTTTCTGAGTGATCTTACAAATGACCCCGCGCTGGCACAACGTGAGGCGGCGAAAGTGACCGCAATTGATTCACTGCCGCTAAGCGAGAGTGCGCGTGAAAAGCTGGCGAATATTGGCATCACATGGGAAGAGGGTAATTTGCGATCGGCCATTGAGCGTGGCGATTCTACTGTGGTGCGTTTGTTCATGCAAAGCGGCATGAACTGGAAAGTCTATTACACCGAATCCGCGCTGGCCGCAGATTACCGCGATGCACTCTACGCTTTGCTGCAATACCGTTCGCAAATGGATGAAGAACGCCCGTGCCGGCGCATGGTAAGGACTATCAGCCAGGCGATGAACGACGGGCAAAGTCTCACTTCGCTACGTAAACAATTTCTGCAAACGTTTTGCCGTAACCCTGAGGTTATCGAGTGGCAGAAAGAAGATTTAGAACGAGCAAAACAACGGTTAAGTGCGCAACAACAACGCAATTCTGAGCCAGCCGAAAGCGACGCAAAACGTGCTGTGGAGATTCAGAAAGCGATTTACGATGCGATACGTTGAAAACAACGGACCGATTTTGTAGGTCGGATAAGCGATAGCGTCATCCGACACTTTTATCTGTAACAACGGGCACAAAGGGTGGGTGACGCTATCAATTATCCACCCTTTAACACCCGATCTCAGGCTTCAGGATCAGTGAGACGCTTCGCCGATCAGCGCACCGCCGCCTGCACCTACTGCCGCACCTTTCAACACGCTATTGCCGGTTGCGGCTGCCGCAACGCCACCCACAGCAGCACCAATTGCGCCGCCTTTGCGAGCTGCTTTACCGGTGTCTCCGCTCTTGAACATAGCACCTGTACCGCCGCCGACAACCGCGCCACCCACGGTGCTTTTCACGCTTTTACCAGTCGCGGCACCAATTGCAGCACCGGCGAGTGCGCCACCCGATGTTTTATCAAGAGCCAATACGTTGCCTGAAAAAGCGAAAGATAAAATCAATAAACCTGGAATATATTTTTTCACTAACTTGTCCTCCTGGACATAAATATGCGCATTCACTCGCGCTTCGATTTTATTCTGCTCAGCCTTGGAAATTGCCAGTTTTAATATTTAATATCGCGTGCTTCCTGGCGGCCATCTTGTTTGCTTTGGCGTTTATCCTGGCGACAATCATGATTGCTTTTATCATTACTGACCACACAAGAACGTTTATCCTGCCGTGCATCTTGACGCGTGTCCTGACGAGTATCCCGAGCTTCGCGGCGTTGCTGGCCTTGGGTTGTTGCATTTGCAGCACTAATAGATAGTGTTGACATAAGCACTATGCCGGTCAGTATACCAACGAGGGTATATGTCTTGTTCATTAGATAATTCCTGGAATATAAGTGATACGATCCGAATAAATCAAAATTGAAGCAAAAAAAAACCTAAGCAGTATAAGTTCGTCAGTTATGTCTAAATGTAACCAAATAGTTTGAAATATATATTATTTTGCACTTATACGGGTTTTATTGCATTTCCAAATAAGAATTAATGAGTTAGCGTTTTGATTATTTGAGCTGGTTTTTTGCGAGGTGGGCTGATGCAGGCATTAAAAAGGCCGTGGATATTAAGATCCACAGCCTGATTATTTTTTTCCCGTCTTTGCAAGACGAAAGCGTAATTTAGCGCATAGTCACGAATTCTTCCGAACCAGTCGGATGAATTGCCACGGTGTTATCGAAGTCTTTCTTAGTCGCACCCATTTTCAGTGCCACCGCAAAGCCTTGCAGCATTTCATCCATACCGTAGCCGATACCGTGAATGCCAACAATCTTCTCATCCGGGCCTGCGCAAACCAGCTTCATGCGGCATGGTTGGCGGTGCGAAGTCACAGCGGTGTACATCGCGGTGAAGGACGATTTATAGACTTTCACGTTGTCGTCGCCGTATTGCTCACGCGCTTGTGGCTCGGTTAAACCGACCGTGCCGATTGGCGGGTGGCTGAACACTACTGTTGGCACGTTGCTGTAATCCAGATGCTCATCCGGCTTGTTGTTAAACAAACGCTCAGACAGACGACGGCCTGCCGCTACGGCAACTGGCGTCAGTTCCACCGCACCGGTGTTATCGCCCACGGCATAAATGCCCGGCACGCTGGTGTTCTGGAATTTATCGACTTCGATATAACCTTTGGCGTTGGTTTTCACACCGGTCGCCGCCAGGTTGAAGTTGTCCGTTTCTGGTTCGCGGCCAATCGCCCAAATCAGGCAATCTACCGTTTCGGAACGGCCATCTTCCAGATGCAGAGTCAGGCTGCCATCGGCATTCTTCTCAATGGCTTTTGGCACCGCCTGGGTGTGCAGCGTCGGGCCTTCGGTGTTAATCACTTCCAGCAGCGTTTCGACAATCAGCGGATCAAAAGTACGTAGCGGCGCGTGTTGGCGCACAAACAGGTGAGTTTCGGAACCCAGCGCGTTCACCACACCAGCGATTTCAACCGCGATGTAGCCTGCGCCCACTACAGCAATGCGTTTTGGCAGCGCGGGTAGTGCGAAGAAACCATCGGAATCAATACCAAATTCTGCACCTGGAATCGACGGGCGGCTTGGACGGCCACCGGTGGCAATCAGGATGTGGTCTGCGGTAATGGTTTCGCCGTTGACTTCCACGGTGTGCGCGTCGACAAATTTGGCAAAGCCACGAATCACGTCAACGTTGTTTTTACCCAGCACGTTGTCGTAAGAGGTGTGGATGCGGTCGATATACGCGGTACGGCTGGCGATCAGTTTGTCCCAGTCGAACTTATTGACGGTGGTATCAAAACCATAATCCGGACCGTAGTTGTGGATAGCTTCGGCGATTTGCGCCGCATGCCACATGACTTTTTTCGGTACGCAACCCACGTTGACGCAGGTACCGCCCAGCTCTTTCGCCTCAATCAGTGCGCATTTCTTTCCATACATTGCCGCACGGTTAATGGAGGCAATACCGCCGCTGCCGCCGCCAATGGCGAGGTAGTCATAATGTTTGGTCATGATGTTTCCCTTTTGAGTCGAAAAATATGCGCGATTGTAGCGCGCCGAGAAATTTTAGAGCGAAGGTTCCACCGATAGCTGTAATAGCCGGTTTACTCAGGCACAACCCAGCTCAGAGTGGTAGACCCGGTGCCAGCCGGAACCAGGGTTTTATGCAGCCACGGCAGTACATTAGCCATTTGCTGCTCGAGTTTCCACGGTGGGTTGATAACAATCATGCCTGAAGCTGTCATGCCGCGGCGGTCGCTGTCTGGCAGAACGGCCAGCTCGATTTGCAGAATACGGCGAATACCGGTTTCTTGCAGTTCGCGCAGCATACGTTTGATTTGCTGGCGCATAACCACCGGATACCACAGCGCATAAGTCCCTGTAGCAAAACGCTTATAGCCTTCGTTAATGCCTGTCACAACGGCCTGGTAGTCGGTTTTAATCTCGTACGGCGGGTCGATAAGAATCAGACCACGGCGTGAAACTGGCGGCAGTTTTGACTTCAACTGGGTGTAACCGTCCGCACGTTCAACGCGAGCGCGGTTGTCTTTCTGGAATTCAGAACGCAGCAGCGGGAAATCTGATGGGTGCAGTTCGGTCAGTTGCAGGCTGTCTTGCTCGCGCAAAAGCTGGCGCGCAATCAGCGGGGAGCCTGGGTAGTAACGCAGTTGGCCGCTGTGGTTATAAGCTTTAACCGCACCGATGTATGCTTCAAGTTCAGCAGGCAAATCATCGTGTTGCCAGATGCGGCCGATACCTTCCAGGTACTCACCGGTACGCTCGGCGTGCTCGCTGCTCAGTTTGTATCGGCCAGCGCCTGCGTGAGTATCCAGATACAGAAAAGGCTTATCCTTCTCTTTTAAGGATTCAATAATCAGACTTTGAACGGTGTGTTTCAGTACGTCGGCGTGGTTGCCGGCGTGAAAGCTGTGGCGATAACTGAGCATGGCTTGAAGGGTTTCCAAAGACAAAAGAAGAACAACTATTCTGCACAGTATACAGCCTTATGCTCACCGCCTGGCATTGAAATTAACTACACTAAGCCTCATGTTAAAAGGTATTGCTTTTTAGCGCGCCTGGCGCGCTTCACTTATCAGACATCAGGAACCGCGCTTATGACCAATCCATTGTTGACGCCTTTCGACCTGCCGCCATTTTCCGCTTTGAAACCTGAACATATTGTCCCTGCCGTGCAGCAAGCGCTGGATGATTGCCGTGCGAAAGTCGAAAGTGTGGTGGCGCAGGGCGCACCTTATAACTGGGATAATCTTTGCCAGCCGCTGGCTGAAGTGGACGACCGTCTGGGGCGTATTTTCTCGCCGGTCAGCCATTTGAATTCAGTACAAAACAGTCCAGAACTGCGTGAAGCCTACGAGCAGACGCTGCCGTTGCTGTCCGAATACAGCACCTGGGTGGGTCAACACGAAGGGCTTTATCAGGCATACCGCAACCTGCGTGATGGCGCGTATTACGCGGATCTTAGCGTTGCAGAGAAGAAGGCCGTGGATAACGCACTGCGTGACTTCGAGCTGTCTGGCATTGGTTTGCCAGAAGAAAAACAGAAGCGTTATGGCGAAATCGCGGCGCGCTTGTCTGAACTGGGTTCGACCTACAGCAACAACGTGCTGGATGCGACTCAGGGCTGGACCAGGCTGATTACCGATGATGCCGAGCTTTCTGGTATGCCGGAGAGCGCCATGGCGGCTGCTCGTGCGCAGGCCGAAGCCAAAGAACAAGACGGCTGGTTGCTGACGCTGGATATCCCAAGCTATTTGCCGGTGCTGACTTACTGCGACAACCGCGAACTGCGTGAAGAAATGTACCGCGCCTATGCGACTCGCGCCTCCGATCAAGGCCCGAATGCCGGTAAGTGGGACAACACGCCGGTAATGGAAGAGATTCTGGCGCTGCGCCACGAACTGGCGGAACTGCTGGGTTTTGGTAACTACGCTGAAAAATCCCTCGCCACCAAAATGGCTGAAAACCCGCAGCAGGTGCTGGAGTTCTTAACCGATCTCGCGAAACGTGCGCGTCCACAGGGCGAAGCGGAACTGGCGCAACTGCGTGCGTTCACCCAAAAAGAATTTAACGTCACCGAGCTGGAACCGTGGGACATCACCTATTACAGCGAAAAACAGAAACAGCATTTGTATAGCATCAGCGACGAGCAACTGCGCCCGTACTTCCCGGAAGACCGCGCGGTAAACGGTTTGTTCGAAGTGGTGAAACGCATTTACGGCATCACCGCCAAAGAGCGTAAAGATATCGACGTCTGGCATTCTGATGTGCGTTTCTTCGAGCTGTACGACGAGAAAAATGAGTTGCGCGGTAGCTTCTACCTCGACTTGTATGCCCGTGAAAACAAGCGCGGCGGGGCGTGGATGGATGATTGCGTCGGCCAGATGCGCAAAGCTGATGGCTCGCTGCAAAAACCTGTCGCTTACCTGACCTGTAACTTTAATCGCCCGGTCAATGGCAAACCGGCGCTGTTCACTCACGATGAAGTGATCACCCTGTTCCATGAGTTCGGCCACGGTCTGCACCATATGCTGACTAAAGTCGAAACCGCGGGCGTTTCTGGCATTAACGGTGTGCCGTGGGATGCGGTCGAGTTGCCGAGCCAGTTTATGGAAAACTGGTGCTGGGAGCCGGAAGCGCTGGCGTTTATCTCCGGCCATTACGAAACCGGCGAGCCACTGCCAAAAGAGCTGCTGGATAAAATGCTGGCAGCGAAGAACTACCAGGCCGCGCTGTTTATTCTGCGTCAGCTTGAGTTCGGCTTGTTCGACTTCCGGCTGCATGCGGAATTTAACCCAGAGCAGGGCGCGAAAGTGCTGGAAACGCTGTACGAAATCAAGAAGCTGGTTGCGGTTGTGCCGTCACCGAAGTGGGGCCGTTTCCCACATGCGTTCAGCCATATCTTTGCTGGCGGTTATGCAGCGGGTTACTACAGCTATCTGTGGGCCGATGTGCTGGCGGCGGATGCGTTCTCACGTTTTGAAGACGAAGGTATTTTCAACCGCGAAACTGGGCAGTCTTTCCTCGATAACATCCTGACCCGTGGCGGTTCTGAGGAACCAATGGAGCTGTTCAAACGCTTCCGTGGCCGCGAACCGCAGCTGGATGCGATGCTGGCTCATTACGGCATCAAGGGCTGATTTATTCTGTGAAAATCTGCCTGATAACTGAAACAGGCGCCGACTCCGGCGCCTTATCTATTTTGAGTGAACGCTGGGGGCTCGAGCATGATGAAGAGTCCCTGATGGCGTTGGTCTTAACGGCTGAACACCTTGAGCTGCGTAAACGCGATGAGCCAAAACTCGGCGGTATTTTTGTCGATTTTGTCTCGGGAGCGATGGCACATCGTCGTAAGTTTGGCGGTGGGCGCGGCGAAGCGGTAGCGAAAGCGGTGGGAATTAAGAGCGGTTATCTGCCCAATGTGGTGGATGCTACGGCGGGGTTGGGGCGCGATGCGTTTGTGCTGGCGTCCGTTGGCTGCCGCGTGCGGATGCTGGAGCGCAATCCGGTGGTTGCCGCGTTGCTGGATGATGGTTTGCGCCGTGGTTACCAGGATGCCGAAATCGGCGGCTGGTTGCAGGAACGTTTGCAGCTGATTCACGCCTCAAGTCTGACGGCATTAAGTGATATTACTCCGCGCCCGGAAGTGGTCTATCTCGACCCGATGTTCCCGCATAAGCAGAAAAGTGCGCTGGTGAAGAAAGAGATGCGCGTGTTCCAGTCGTTGGTGGGGCCGGACGAAGATGCTGATGGTTTGCTGGAACCTGCAAGGAGGCTTGCAACAAAACGCGTGGTCGTGAAACGCCCGGATTACGCGCCGCCGCTGGCGGGTGTGGAAACGCATAACGCGGTGGTCACCAAAGGCCATCGCTTTGATATTTATTCGGGTACGGCTGTTTAAACAACCCTCACCCCGACCCTCTCCCTGAGGGCGAGGGGGAAACCATACTATTCCCTCTCCTGGGGGAGAGGGTTAGGGTGAGGGCTAAAAAGTTTTAAGCTTAATCTTCGTCTTCGTCACGCAATGGAACAATCAACATATCAACGTGAACGGTGTTGATCAGCTGACGAGCGGAAGACATCAGTTTGCTCCAGAAATCCTGGTGGTGACCACAGACCACTAAATCCATATCGTATTTCTTAATCGCATCCACCAGAACCTGGCCAAGATCGCCGCTGCCGCTCAGGGTTTCAGTGATTGGGTAACCCGCACCGGTAGACAGCTCGCTCAGTGCGTGGTGAGTTTCTTCAGAAATGCGTTTCTGCATATCACCCAAATTTACATCGATCAATCCGGTATAGAGATCGGAGTAATTTACATCGACATGAATCAGGGAAACCTTAGCGTTGTATGGACGAGCCATAGAAACTGCTTTTTCCACCAGTACTTTGCTCTCCGGGGAGAGGTCTACCGCGATCAGAATGTGTTTGTAAGCCATAATTTTACTCCTTCCATAAGTTGTCGATGACCAGCCTGGCCGGGTAACACGATGCCGCTAAATAACGTTACCCGCGTGTAAAGACCTAAATTGTAGATGATATTTCTACCCTATAGCGAACGATAGATATCGTAAATGTGTCATCGCCGTATACATTTAAGCTTTATATGGCCTTTATCGCTTTGATAAAGGTTAACGATGTGGCAAAAAAATTAACGGATCTCCTACACTATTAAATAAGCCGTTCCGAAATAGTAATGTGAACTGGATCGGTTTTTTGGGCTCGCTGAACGGTCTTTCTGGTTTTCGGGGTGAGAGGTTGCCCTGGAGTGATGTACTGGGGCTTCACCGGGAGGGGAATTATGATGATCAGCACCGTCGCGCTTTTTTGGGCGCTTTGTGTAGTTTGTGTGGTGAATATGGCGCGTTATTACTCATCTTTGCGCGCATTGCTGGTGGTACTGCGCGGATGCGATCCGCTGTTGTATCAATATGTCGATGGAGGCGGTTTTTTTACCTCTCACGGGCAGCCTAGCAAACAGATTCGCTTAGTGAGTTATATCTACGCCCAGCGTTATCTCGATCATCACGACGACGAGTTTATCCGCCGCTGTGAACGCCTGCGCCGCCAGTTTATTTTGACCAGCGCGTTGTGTGGGCTTGTGATGATTAGCCTGATCGGTTTGATGATTTGGCATTAGGGGTTTGAAAATAGCGCATAAAAAAGCGGGCCAGTATTCTGACCCGCTTTTTGTTGTTTCTATCTCACTGCTTCACGGTTAAATGAAGTGCAGTGAAATCCAGTAAAGAGTACCGGAAAGTACAATCGACACCGGCAAAGTGAACACCCAGGCCATCAGGATGTTGGTTACCGTTTTACGCTGCAAACCACCACCATCAACCACCATCGTCCCCGCTACGGAAGAAGAAAGTACGTGAGTGGTAGAAACCGGCATACCGGTGTAGCTCGCAATACCAATGGAGACGGCGGCGGTCACCTGCGCGGACATACCCTGCGCATAGGTCATGCCTTTCTTACCAATCTTCTCACCGATAGTTGTTGCCACACGACGCCAGCCGATCATGGTACCGATGCCGAGCGCCAGAGCGACCGCCATGATAATCCAGATTGGTGCGTACTCGATGGTATACAGCAAGTCAGTTTTCAGCTTTTTCAGGAAGCGCTTATCGTCCGGTTTGGTTTCCGGCAGCTTAGCGACTTTTTCTGAAGTGTCAGAGATACAAAGCAACAGACGGCGCATCTGGCTGCGCTGTTCAATATTCAGCTTATCGTAGCTGTCGATATTGCCCAGCAACTCTTTGGCACGCTGTACTGCAATCATGGCGCGGCTGGCATCGCAATGGAACTCAGCCGGTTTACCCTGGTCCTGCGTTTCTTCAGGAGTAGGAATGGCCGGGTTGAGATCAATCACGTGCTTAATCGCATCGCTGTGCAGCGCGTAGTATTGCTCCAGGTGGGTGATGGCATCACGAGTACGAGCGATGTCGTAACCGGAAGCATTCATATTCACCACAAAGCCCGCAGGCGCCACACCAATCAGCACCAGCATTATCAAACCAATGCCTTTCTGACCATCGTTAGCACCATGAGAGAAGCTCACGCCAATAGCGGAGATAATCAGGGCGATACGGGTCCAGAATGGTGGTTTTTTCTTGCCGTCTTGTTTTTCACGTTCAGCAGGTGTCAGGTGAATACGGCGGCGCTTCTTGGTGCCGCTCCAGTAGCGACGTAGCAAAAAGATTAACCCGCCCGCAACCACCAGACCCACAATTGGCGACAGGATCAACGACATGAAAATTCCAATTACTTTCGGAATATTCAGCGCATCAACCACCGAAGTACCGGTCATCAACGCGTTCGTCAAACCAATACCAATGATGGCACCGATAAGCGTATGGGAGCTGGATGCCGGCAGACCAAAATACCAGGTGCCGAGGTTCCAGATGATAGCGGCCAACAACATAGAGAACACCATGGCGAGGCCATGAGCGGACCCTACGTTCAACAGCAGATCGGTTGGCAACATATGCACAATCGCATACGCCACGCTCAATCCGCCGAGCAGAACGCCGAGGAAGTTAAATAACGCAGCCATTGCCACCGCCAGTTGCGATCGCATTGCACGCGTATAGATAACAGTTGCCACTGCATTCGCAGTGTCATGGAAGCCATTGATCGCTTCGTAGAAGAGAACAAATGCCAGGGCAAGTAATAACAAGAGCCCGGTATGTAGATCCAGGCCGGTAAACAGAAATTCCATAGACGTTACGCCATTGTGAGGACATGAACGCGGCGCATTATGTAAGACAACTCCGTAATGCGCCAACAGAAATATGGCCTTTTCTTGATGTTTGTTAGTTGAACGTCAAACATTGAAAAGATTTACATATTTGTTTTCAATCACCTGCAATTGTTAAGACGCATTTAGCTGGTGCGACCTGCCCGCTATCTTTACAATTCCTTTCATTAAGCATAGTCGGGAGTAGGTCGTGGGAAAGTTTGATGCCGTTATTATTGGTGCAGGTGCCGCAGGAATGTTCTGTGCAGCGATGGCGGGACAGGCAGGAAGCCGTGTTTTGCTTATCGATAACGGTAAAAAGCCAGGCCGTAAAATCCTGATGTCCGGAGGCGGGCGCTGCAACTTTACTAATCTTTATATCGAGCCTGCGGCATATCTCAGCCAAAACCCTCATTTTTGCAAATCTGCCCTTGCGCGTTATACCCAATGGGATTTTATCGACATGGTTGGTAAGCACGGTATCGCCTGGCATGAGAAAACGCTCGGCCAACTTTTTTGCGATGATTCCGCGCAGCAAATTGTCGATATGCTGGTGGCCGAATGTGAGAAAGGGCAAGTCATCACGCGCCTGCGCAGCGAGGTGTTAGGCATCGAACGTGACGAAAACGGCTATGCCATCCAATTAAATGGCGATACCGTTCAAGCGGCAAAATTAGTTATTGCGACCGGTGGGCTGTCAATGCCTGGCCTTGGAGCCACACCGTTCGGCTATAAAATTGCCGAGCAGTTTGGGCTGAAAGTGTTACCGACTCGCGCCGGTCTGGTGCCATTTACCCTTCACAAACCTCTGCTCGAACAATTACAGGTACTGTCTGGCGTTTCTGTACCGTCAGTGATCACGGCAGAAAACGGGGTCAGCTTCCGTGAAAGCTTGCTGTTTACCCATCGCGGCCTCTCTGGTCCTGCGGTATTGCAGCTTTCCAGTTACTGGCAACCTGGCGAGTTTGTGAGCGTTAACTTACTTCCTGATACCGATCTCGACGAGCTTCTCAACGAGCAGCGCAACGCGCACCCGAATCAAAGCCTGAAAAACACCTTAGGTATGGTGCTACCAAAACGTCTGGTGGAATGTTTGCAACAGCTCGGGCAAATTCCGGACGTTACGCTAAAACAACTCAACACCCGTCAACAAAGCGAATTGACCGACACCCTGCAAAACTGGCGTGTACAACCGAACGGCACCGAAGGTTATCGCACTGCGGAAGTGACGCTGGGCGGAGTGGACACTAAAGAACTCAGTTCGCGCACCATGGAAGCGCGTAATGTGCCTGGTCTCTATTTCATTGGTGAAGTGATGGACGTTAGCGGCTGGTTAGGTGGCTATAACTTCCAGTGGGCGTGGAGTTCCGCCTGGGCTTGTGCTCAGGATTTGGCTGGTGAGTGAACCATTCAATGTGGCGTAGTGAGGATTTTTAGTATGAAGATACAAGAAGAAGACCTGGTAAAATGGGAAACACAGAACATAAATGATAAATTCCTCACCTTATGTCCTCCCTGTATTTATTGAGAGTGTTCGTAATGAAAGAAAATCCGAACGAGTTTATCCGGCGCTGTGCATTCCATCAGAACATTAGTAGCCAACAAACCGGGTTCATATTTCTGCTGATACTTCCTCTTATGGGATTCAGTGGAATTATGCAGATCCCGCCTTCACCAAGTAACTCTTTGGAAGAAAATATCATCAGCATACTGCTAATATTATTAGTTCTGCTAACTTTGGCCGGAATAATATATGCATATATACAAGCAGGCAAAGCGGCCAAACTTGAGCGCATGAAAATAGCTGAAGCTGGTCAGGATGGTTTTTACATTGACATCTATAAAGAAGGGCTCACTTTCAATCTCTACGATGCTCAATACCGACTCTTTGACCTTAAACAAACATTTGTTGCATGGGAAGATTTTTCCCGTATAGGTCATCATAAAGGGAAGGGTATTGGAAATCGCTTCTTAGCGATCAATTTTTCAAACACCACGGTCATAATTTTAGAACAAAATATGCATGTAGATGATTTTAATATGATCAAAAACCTCAGTCTTATTCATGTGCCAGATGAAAGCTTAGCAATATAGGGCGCTGATTCTTAACAGGTAATATGCTGTTTTTTTATGATGTAGGATATTTTCCTTCTGCAAGCGGGCCCAGATATGGAATGGTCGGCAGGATTTGGGACAAACAGTTATGCACGTTGTAAAATCCAGGTTGACCTTTACCTGTATCCCAAGATTAAGTATGCAACTTTAATGTTATTTTCAATTTTAAGTATACAACTTTATTGTCACTCTACATTGGCGGGCAATTAAGGTGGATAAAGTGTCGGCAGCGATACATTCCAGGCGGGCATTTCACTACGCTGCGTTTCGCCATTTGTTTTTTGCTCGTCTATTGACCGTTCTGGGCAATGGAATTGCACCGATTGCTCTGGCTTTCGCGGTGCTGGATATGGGCGGAACGGCGGCCGATTTGGGGATTGTTATTGCCGCACGTTCAATCTTTAACGTCGCTTTCTTGCTGATTGGCGGGGTGCTTGCCGATCGCTATTCCAGAAGCAAAGTTCTGCTCTATTCATCGGTTATCGCCGCAATATCTCAGGCGATCGCTGCCTGTTTGGTGCTGGATGGCTCAGCAACAATCATGTTGCTGGCGGTGCTGGGCGCAATAAATGGTGCGGCGGCAGGGACCTCATTGCCCGCTTCACAATCCATGGTTCCACAAACTGTGCCGGTGCACAGTCTGCGTGAAGCCAATGCTTTTATTCAGTTGGGTATCTACGGCGGGACGGTGATTGGGGCGTCGTTAGGTGGCGTTCTCACCAGTCTGACAGGTCCTGGATGGGGCCTGATGGTGGATGCCGTAGGATTTGCCGCATCGGCACCTCTTTACCTGATGATTCGCACCAGCTTCGCCCAGCCACAAGGTTCGCAATCTAATATTCTTCAGGATTTAAAAGATGGCTGGACCGAGTTCATTTCGCGCACCTGGGTCTGGGCCATCGTGGTGCAATTTACCATTGTTAATGCGGCATTTAGCGGTGTGATGATGGTGCTCGGCCCGGTCGTGGCGGATTCCACATTTGGCCGGGCGGGCTGGGGAATGGCGATTGCTGCGCAAAGCGTTGGCTTGATCGTCGGTTCCTTTATTGCTCTGCGCTGGCGGCCACGGCGCGATTTATTGATCGGCACCATGCTGGTGATATTTTGCGCCGGGCCGATTGTTATTCTGGCGCTACTACCATCGACGGCACTACTGATGGCGGCGTTCTTTGTTGCCGGAGTCGGTTTTGGGTTGTTCGGCGTGGTCTGGGCGCAATCTTTGCAAACCCATATCCCACCGGAGAAACTGGCACGTGTGTATGCTTATGACGCGCTAGGTTCCTTCGTGGCGATTCCGATTGGCGAGCTTGCAGCGGGCCCGCTGGCGATGCACTACGGAAACTCCAGAGTCTTACTGGTTTCAGCCCTGGCAGTGGTGATAGCAACCGTTGCCGCAAGTTTCACGCCTGCTATCAGGCGGCTCGACAATTCGGTGCAAATCAGGGAGCACTAGCTAAAGTTATCCCTTTGCTGAGCAACAGGCTTTTTGCCCTGGTTGAAGAGCGGAGTTGAGTGGTATCACTTTCTTATCACTTACCACCGGTACTATCCGCCGGCAATAATAGGTTTCATCATTACGTGACGGCTCAATTTTGGTCTGAAGCTCCATAATGCTGGCGATAGTCCTGACTTCTGATAACGCAAAGAACAGTCTTCCAATACTGTGGGCGTTGGCTTTGAGCATAAATGACCGGCGATGAGCATAGACTGATTTGCAGTCAATCTTCAGTATGTCCTTAATCTCTTTGGTGCTTAATCCTGTTTCAACATACTCAATGATTTGCAATTCACGAGAAGTGGCTTTGTTGCGGTGACTCATTGATACACCCGTCATAAAACACTCTTTTCTCATGATTGCCGTCAGCGTCCTGAGCAGGCGTTCTTTTATATGTCTGTACGGCGCTTTACGATTAATGATCGTGTAATCATGAGAGGGCGACTGAAGGGATGGAATAATGCCATGAACCTTGTCATTTTTTACCACATAGATGAAATGACAATAGTTATTTTTTGCTAAGTGATCCAGAGCGCCTGGGTGCGACACATCGACGATACACATCCTGCCGTTGCACGGCATGTTCTGCATAATTCTCGCAGGAATATCGTCCAGTAATGCTCTGAAACCATTAATGAAATAATGGTCTGTTGATATAAGTTGAATCATAAATTAAAAGCCTAATACAGCGGTCAATATTTAGTTATAGGCTCGGCAGTATGTAAATTCAACAGCGTTAAATCGATATCACCTTACGTGATGGAATATAAGATGGTTAACTTAAGGTTATTAATTGACGTAATTTCGTGATTTTAATGTTTGCAGTTAAATATTTAAAAATGATTCAAAAGATGCTTTTAAAATATATCTAAGGCCATGCTCCGCGAGGAAAGTAGTGATGTTACTCGCGGAGCATGGCCTAAAATTTAGCAGTTAAAACTTACAATAAGCATAAGGCAGGTTTTCTTTTGTCAGCAGGTAAGCTGATTTGTTCAGTCTCTTGATTTCGACG
Source organism: Buttiauxella sp. JUb87 (assembly GCF_004361975.1). Classification (NCBI taxonomy): domain Bacteria; kingdom Pseudomonadati; phylum Pseudomonadota; class Gammaproteobacteria; order Enterobacterales; family Enterobacteriaceae; genus Buttiauxella; species Buttiauxella sp. JUb87. Next base: position 310,423 of record NZ_SNVY01000002.1, on the reverse strand, counting down.
TTGCCAATCCTCGATGGTTCAAGAAAAACCAGAGGAACGAGCCCACGCAGTTGCTCTATCGGGGCTGTATCTGCGACGGCCAGCGAGATCTCTTTCGACATCCAGACTGGGGCATTACCTTGCAGACTGGCCTGGAAGATAATACTACGATTGACCATGTATTCTTTCTTATCTGGCGCAGTAAAATAACCATTAATATTCACCAGACCGCTAGTCGGAGAGACGTTAAAATCAATAAGACCAGAAAAAACACGATCCTTGTTTGTCAATACAATATCAGTCGCACAGGTGAAGTTGGATGTCTTTTGGTTTTTGTTGTAAATCATAACAAGTAACGTTGAAGCAATTATGATGTAAGCAAATGACATTGCGGCGATGATTTTTTTCATTTTCGCACCTGTGGGTAAATTGGATAATAGTACGACACACAACTGGCTTCAGAGAAATAACTGAATTTTTTGTTGCAAACTAAAGCAGATACCCGGCTTATGTTTGTTGGCGCAGTGAGATAAATAATACTCTTACTCTTACATATCGCATTTTCAGATTTGAGGATGCTATCAATTCTGTCTTTATCGAAGGTATCTGGGTCGATGTAGATGCTGCATTTGTTATCTATCAACGTATATTCGGTATAATCGCTGAAATAATCATCATTCAATAAAGAGTACAGGTAGGCTAATGAGCTTACAAAGAATATGGCTAAGACAGCACAGATAATTTTATTTTTTTTGTCGGTGTTGTGGACTGCCGCGATTGTTTTCTTATTCTTTCCTTCTACCAGGATTTCACACAACTCGTCGTCATGCTCTTCATCAGACTCATTGCTTTGCTCCTCGTCATGAAGAGCCGTAGCGACGACGGGTGTTGAATCGTAGAGGCTGCGTTCTGTCTTTTGCACATCAGTTTCTGATGCAATGCACAGCCCTTTTTTAGGTACTGTGATAATAAATTTATTGCTATAGCCAATGTGTACAAAGGCTTTTCTTAAGTTAAGGATACACTGGTAAAAAGTATTGTATGAGATGTTTTTATGGTTTTCAGGCCAGATAACAGACAGCAAATCATCATAGCTAACGATGTTTCCACGTTGCTCCAGTAAATGGACAAGGCAGCGAGTACATGTTGCATGCAGGGTATTGCTGGTATTTGTCTGCTGGTTGAATAAGCTCCGGGCATGAGGATCAAATATCACTATATTGTCTATGGTGAATATTTTATCTTTTGGCGGGTTCAAATCTGACATAAAACATTCCTGTTAATAAATCTAAAAACAATTCATATTAAATATTAATCCCGTACAAGCTTTACTCTACGCTAAATGGTCTGTTTTTAACATAAAGTGCAGAAAGGTTAATAGGATTTAGTTTTTCTGCCGTCAGAGTAAGGTGTGAAATAAATGTCTTTTAGATCATTGTGTTACGCTGTATTTTGGTAAGTGTTTCTGTTTGTGTAGTTCTTATGTATCTTATTTTATTGTGAATTGTGATGAATACTCCATTTTTCCAGCACTGCTTTCCCCTGGATTTGTCCCTTATTGAAATCACTTATTTATATCAGATCGCGCAAGACTACTTTCTATCGCTGTTGGCTGGAGTTCCTTCGTGGTTTAGAAAATTTATAATGCTTTGATGATATTAATTATCATCTTATGGAGCATTTTTTTTGGAATCCTCTTATCACAATAGCTCATAAGTAGTATATCGACGAATAGCATAATAAGTGTTTGTATAAATTGTGATTCATTTGTTATGATGGCTAGTGCATTGATATAAAAAGTAAAAATCCTTACATGATAAATTTAATCCTCGTTGGTTAAATGAAATTTAATGGCTTTATAAGCAAAAGTTAATTTGCTTTGGTTAATCTTTATACGAGTTGGCAGGTGCCAATTGACAGTACGAGGTTAAAGGATGTCCAATCCTGGCGATAAGTATATTATAGATGGTATGGTGGTTTTTGACCCGGAAGATAAAAGTATCTATAACCTTCTTACACATAAGAAGAAAAAGATGCATGCTACCTGTACGCGCTGTTTGATTCTTATGTTGGAAAATCCATCCAGAGTCATTAGCCAGAGTGAATTCCTTTTATTTGCATGGCCAGATACGCATAACGATGTTTCTTATAACACTTTTTATCAGTGCATTCTGAACCTGCGCCGTTCCTTTTCTGAAATTAAGTACGAGCCAAAACTCATAATAACCGTACCTCGTAAAGGGTTATGTTTGTCGTCGAGTATTGATATTGTGAAAACAGATACTCAGACGCAAGCGACAGACAGTAGCACGCAGCCGAAAAATCACATTCAGGTCGAGCAGAATAAAGAACCGTTAAACACGATTTCAACAATGGATATTGATGCGGAGGATATCCAGACCATAAAGAAGAAGTATAAAGTGCTCATGACTTATGTACTGCCTGCGGCCATGACACTGATATTGGTATTGTGCATTCTGCTAAGAAGAGAGCTGGTGCATGAGAGCGAACTCTATATTTCTTCATTCAATAGCGATAAGACCAATGTCAATTCGAAACCCCAATCGGATTGTACTATGGAGCCAGTGACATCTAATAAAGATGCGGTGACTTTTAATAAAAGTGACTGAAAACTAATGTTGTGATTTTCTATCTATTAATTATGAATAATTAAACAGCCGCCAGTGTTATTCGATTCACTGACGGCTGTATGTTATGGGCTTATTTTGGCTCCATACTTTTTGGTTCAATCTCAGTTTTGCCCATCTGTTTATTGACGACAACTTCCGGCAATTTGCCGTAATCTACCCTGGTGTTGGCAAGTTGGGTAATGATCTGCTGACTGATGTCGTTAGCCGGATTAGAGGCCACAACCTGGCTACTGTCGAGAACCAGGTCGATTTTGTTACCAGTACGGTAGGTTTCAACTACTGCGACAATGGCTTTCACGCTTTTAACCCGCGCACTGCTGCGCTCGATATCCCACTGGCGGTTTAAGGTCATAGCATCAGCTTCGCGGGCTTTCTGTTGTTGATCCGCAGGAATGTTCGCGTAGGTTGCCTGGGCATCTGTACTGGCTTTAACCAGTACATCTTTAACTTTCTCGCCCCATTCTTGTTCTTGCTTACCTATTGGAGACGTTTCCAGAATTTTAGCCATATTCACATAGGCAATTTTTTGTTGGCTCAAACCCATTTGATCGCAGCCAGCAATACTCAACAACGCAATACAAAGAGGTAACTTAACCAGCAAACTTTTATTCCATTTCATCTCTATCTTCTCTTTCAGATACTTGTCTGCCACTCTGTAATACTCCCGGAGGCGTGAGTGTTCAATGAGTTAATTCACAAGATTGGATTTTTTAGAGTCTAAGGCAACAGTAACGTTATCGCAATACATCACGGCGTTGAAATAAAATTGCCGACAAATGATTCTATCATATCTTCTTACGTAGGCATTTTAGTAGGATTTATCTGACTTGGATAATAAGATAAGAAAAAAGTTAAACTCATAGCATGGTTTGTTGCAGATTCTATGTTTGTGAATTATATCAACGGGTTGTGTGTTTTGTTCATACAATAAAATCTTACCTTCGCGTGGTGTTAATTTATTATCTTATTATGTATTTAGTGCCATTTTGTATGGCGAAATAATAGTTTGCGTTAAGTTCAGTACTTTTGGCGATGTAGCTAGTTTGGCAAAAAATATTACTCACCTCGTTTGCATTTGCGTAATGCGAAAGCTATTTTTTTGTTATTACCGTTTGGTAAAATAAAAACATCAAATTGGTATATAAAATAGAAGTTATAAGCGGTGTCAGCATTGTGTGCACGCGCGATCAAAAAACCAAGCTAACACTCCCATCCCTCGGCTTCTTCTGACGAATCTCTTTAATTTCAGTACGCGACCTGCGGACAAATATAAATACTCGAAAAGTGAATTAAATCATGAACACTGTTTATCGCATTATATGGAGCGTGGCAAAGCAATGCTGGATGGCCGTCTCTGAGTTGACCAAAGGCCGCAGCAAAAGCTCTCGCAGTAAAACGGGCCCAGGTGTTGTAGTGCTGGCGATATTTGCATTGTCCGGAACGGTGCATGCTTCAACGGTGACATGGTCCCCAACCGGGCAAGGCTCCGGGGGAAGCGGAACCTGGAATGTGATCGATAGCGAATGGTTCAACGGCACGGTGATGCTGCCATGGAACAACCTGGCCGGGGACAGCGCCTTGTTTGGCGGCACGGCGGGCACCATCACTGTGACTAACCCGATAACCGTTCAGGATCTGTTATTCAACGTCAATGGTTACATTATTAATGGTGGGACGCTGAATACGGCTTCAGGCACCATGGGGATTAATGTCGGCAGCGGCAACACCGCCACGGTGAATTCTATTATCGCGGGTACTGGCCGTGTGGATATTAATGGCGGCGGTATTCTGGTGCTCGGCGGCACTAACACTTATAGCGGCGGCACCACCATTACCAATAACAGTACTCTGCGAGTCTCCTCGGATAGTAGTTTGGGGGCGGCGGCGGGTTTACTGACTCTGGGTAATTTGTCATCTCTTGGCACGCTGGCTATCACCGGCGGGCCTTTCATTAGTACCCGTAATGTCGCGCTTGCTCAGGGCGGCGGTATTATCAATGTGGCATCGGGTGCAACGGCGACCGTTGGCGGCGTGATGAGCGGTACTGGTGCACTCACCTTAAATGGCGCTGGCACGTTGATCCTCACCGGCGCGAACACTAACACCGGCACAACAACCGTTTCGTCTGGCACCCTGCAAATTGGCAACGGTGGCACGACGGGCGTGCTGGGCAGCAGTGTGGTCACCAATAATGGCACTCTGACTTTCAACCGCAGCAATAGCTACACCTATGCGGGGGCGATTAGCGGTACCGGGCAACTGGTGCAGAGCGGCAGCGGCACCACCATACTCACGGGCGCAAATACCTATAGTGGTGGCACCACCATTAATGCAGGTACGCTGCAAATTGGTGGCGGCGGTGCAACGGGTTCAATTACCGGCAATATCACCAACAACGGTTTACTTAGCTTTAGCCATAACAATACTTACACCCAGGCGGGGGTGATCTCCGGCAGCGGTGCGGTGCAGCAAAATGGTGGTACCACCATACTTTCGGGCATCAATACTTATACCGGTGAAACGCTGATGCGCAGTGGGTTGCTGCAAGTTGCCAGCGACAGCAATCTCGGCGCCTCATCAAGCCAAATCCATTTCACGGGGGGCAGTAATTTCCGTGCTTCCACTGGATTCACTACGGCACGTAATATCCTCATCGACAGCGGTGTTAACGGTTACGTTGGGAGTGCGAATGCTGGCGATCCGTTGACGTTGGGCGGCGTCGTTTCCGGTGCAGGTGCATTAGGCGTTGATGCAGGGAACGTGATCCTGACCGGGGTTAACACCTATACCGGCGGGACAAACATTTATGGCGGCTATCTGTCAGTTTCGAACGATGCCAACCTCGGCGCGGCAACCGGAAATATCAGGTTTGTCAGCGGTGGCGTGCTGCGTGCGCTGACTAGCTTCAGCACTTCGCGCAATGTTGTACTGAGCAATGCCGCCACCATTGAATCTTTTAATGGTGTGACACTGAACCTGAACGGCACGATTTCCGGCGGTGCCACTCTGGTCTTGAACAGTGCGGGTACTCCCGGCGGCACGGTTTACCTGAATGGCTCGAATACTTACACCAACACCACCTACCTGCGAGGCGGTGTCAGGGCAGTCGTTTCCAGTGCGGGTAATCTGGGGACGGCGAAAGATGTCAACCTCAATAACGGAACCCTGGCAACAACCGGCAGTTTCGCGATCAACAAGATTGGGCTAAGCACCGGCGGTGCCATTGTTGATGTGGCTCCCTCTACCACACTGACCGTCACTGGCGATATCTACGGTAATGGCTCCGCATTGCGCAAAACCAATACCGGTACTTTAGTTCTGTCAGGAACCAGTTCCTCAAACAGTGGTGTGATCATTGATGGCGGTACGTTGCAGGTTGGCAGCAGTACCACTACCGGCTCGCTGGGAACGGGCAATGTTGTCAACAATAGCGCGCTGGCATTTAGCCAGAACGGCGATTATTCCTATGCTGGCGTGATCTCGGGTGCCGGCACGCTCACCCAGAATGGCAGCGGCAGCACCACGCTCTCCGGCAACAGCACTTATACCGGCACTACGCGCGTCGCGGCAGGCTCGTTGTATATCAACGGTAACCAGACCAACGCGACCGGGGCGACCACGGTCGAATCCGGTGCCACCCTCGGCGGTGGCGGTACGATTGGCGGCGATGTGACGGTTGCTGACGGCGGCATTCTGGCACCAGGATCTTCTGATGGCGCTGCGGGGACACTGACGATTCGCCGTAATCTGCTGCTTTCTGGCGGCTCGATTCTGAACTACAACCTCGGGCAGTCTGATGTTGTTGGCGGGCAATATAACGACCAGACCGTGGTCGGTGGCAACCTGACGCTGGACGGCACGCTGAACGTCAACACTACCGCCGGTGGGACTTTCGGGGCAGGTGTTTACCGCATCATCAGTTATACCGGGACACTGACCGACAACGGCCTGAATATTGGAACCATGCCAGCCGGTGCGAACACTGAGTTGCAGACCTCAGTTAATGGCCAGGTCAACCTGGTCAACTCGCTGGGCAATATGCGTTTCTGGGATGTTGCCCAGAACAATGGTGCCGTGAATGGCGGCACCGGGATCTGGAACAGCGGAGCGGGGGCCAACAGTAACTGGTCTAATGCGGCGGGGACGACGAATGGGGTTTACAGCCAGGGTTACGCCGCATTCATGGGCACACCTGGCACCGTCACGGTGGATGACAGTCTTGGCGCGGTGATCTCCGAGGGGATGCAGTTTGCCACCAGCGGTTATACCGTCGCTGGCGATGCCATCAACCTGTCCGAAACTACGCCAGGTTCAGGGCAAACCACCATCCGTGTGGGTGATGGGACCACCGCAGGAAGTAACTATGTTGCTACCGTCGGTTCAGTGCTACAGGGCAGTACGGCAGTAACCAAAACCGACCGCGGTACGCTGATCCTCACCGGTGCCAATACCTACACTGGCGGCACAACCGTTAGCGCAGGCACCTTGCAGCTCGGTAATGGCGGCACTTCTGGCTCGATTGTTGGTGATGTGCTCAACAACAGCAACCTCGCGTTTAAGCGCAGTGATACAGCCACCGTCAGCGGTATTATTTCCGGTGGTGGAGCGGTTCAACAGACAGGCACAGGGACCACGATCCTGACCGGTGCCAATACTTACAGCGGTGCCACAACTATATCATCCGGCACCTTGCAGATTGGCGATGGCGGCACCACAGGCACGTTGGGGACAGGGGCGGTGACGGTAACCACCCCTGGCGGGCTGGCCTTCAACCGTAGCGACACGCTTACCTACGATGGGGCGATTTCCGGCACCGGTTCAGTGGCACAAAACGGCACGGGTACCACCGTGCTTTCGGGCAACCACACCTACAGCGGTGGCACGACGATCAACGCTGGTTCGCTGCAGTTGGGCAACGGTGCTGCCAATGGTGGCGGGACGATTACTGGTAACGTCACCAATAACGGCAGGCTCATTTTTAACCGTAACGCGGCATACACCTATGCGGGTGTGATCTCCGGCAGCGGTGTCGTCGAGCGGCGCTCCGGCACACTGACGCTTTCCGGAGCCAATACTTATACGGGCGGCACCGTTCTTGCGGGAGGGGAAACGCGGGTTGCATCGGACAGCAACTTTGGCGATGCGTCAGGGACTCTGACGTTCAATGGCGGCAACCTGCGCACCAGTGCCACGCTTGAGCGCGACATCATCGTGGGCGCGGGCAACGGCATCATTATTAGTTCCGGTGGCACGATCAACAGCCACATCACTGGAACCGGGCTGCTCAGGTTCCACGGTAGTGGATCGACTTTCATCAACGGCACCAACAATTCTTATAGCGGCGGCACGTTGCTGACCGATTACGCCACCCTGGTGATTAGCTCAGCCAATGCCCTCGGTACCGGTAAAATCACCGGACAGGCGTCTGATATCTCTTATGGCGGCGGCGGCAATTTGCGCACCACGGCCACCATGACGCTGGCAAATAACATTGATTTAGGTGAGACATCGTTTTATGGAAATAGCAATAATCAACAATCGCTCAACTTCATTACGGATGCCGATACCACATTAACGCTGACGGGTAACATCAATAACGTCGGTGGTTACCACACAACGAACGGTTTTGCTAAACAAGGTGCCGGTACTATGGTGCTGGCGAATACCGTCTATGGAAACGGCAACAGTTATGCTGTGCGTGTGCGGCAAGGTACGCTGGTGGTTGGCGATGGTGGTACACGTGGAACCATTGGGGCGGCACCGTCACAAGTTTCTGCTGGTGCCGAACTGGTCTTTAATCGCAGTGATACCTCGATATATAGCGGTGCGATTTCTGGTGAAGGTTCGATGGAACAGCAAGGCAGCGGCACCTTGATCCTCGCCAACAACAGTACTCATACTGGCGGTACCACCATCACTGCGGGCACCTTGCAGCTCGGCAATGGCGGGGCCGGAGGAGCGATTGCCGGAGACATCGTCAATAATGCCAACTTAACGTTCAAGCGTAGCGACGTTTATACCTACGCGGGCGCGATAACCGGCAGCGGCACCATTCACCAGAGCGGCACCGGCACCACGGTGCTGACCGGCAGCAGTACCAATGCGGGTGATACCACGATTGATTCCGGTACCTTGCAGCTCGGCAATGGCGGCACAACGGGTTCCATTACCGACAATGTCATCAACAACGGCACGCTGGCCTTTAACCGCAGCGACAACGTGACCTTTGCTAATACCATTTCTGGTACTGGCGGCCTGCAGCAAAACGGCTCGGGTTACACCATCCTGACCGGCAACAACAGCTACAAAGGGGCCACCACGGTATCGACGGGTGGGCTGATTGTGAATGGCGATCAAACGGCTGCCACCGGCGCGACCACCGTCGCCGCCAATGCGGTATTGGGCGGCACCGGCACTATTGGCGGTAATGTCACCATCGCTAATGACGGTATTCTGACACCGGGCAGCACCAGTGGCACTGGCGGCACTTTAACCGTGAAGGGCAATCTTGCCCTCAATGGCACCTCTATCCTGCGTTATACCTTCGGTTCGGTGAACGGTGTGGCGCAAAATAGCCTGACCAACGTGGGCGGCAATCTGACGCTCGACGGTCGTCTGGACGTGACTATCCCAACCGGCGGTACTTTCGATCCGGGTATCTACCGTATCTTCAACTATGACGGCACGCTGACCAACAACGGTCTGGCGCTGGGCAACATGCCACCGTCAACGACTGTTGCACTGCAAACCGGAGTTCCGGGGCAAATCAACCTGATTAATACCACTGGTATTCTCACTGCAGTGTGGGACGGCAGTAACTCGGCCAACTACAACAACGGCGCGGCAGATGGCGGGGCCGGTATCTGGAACCGCAATCTGGCGAACCAGTCCTGGGGTAACGCCAGCAGTTCAGTTAACTCAAGCTACACCCCGACCTCATTCGTTATTTTCCAGGGAACGCCTGCGACCGTGACGGTGGACAACAGTTTCGGTGCTATATCAGCGAGTGGCTTACAGTTCGCGGTTAGTGGGTACTCACTGGTGGGCGGGGCGATAGACCTGCTTCAGACGGCATCCGGGACCAACAGCACCACGATAAGCGTCGGTGACCATAGCGATCTCGGAGCCAACTACACCGCGACGATTGGCTCGGTTCTGCAAGGCAGTACCCGACTCACTAAAACCGATAAAGGCACGCTGGTGCTGACGGGGAATAACACCTACAGCGGCGGCACGGCAATTGACGACGGGACGCTGCGTGTTTCCAGTGACAGTAACCTCGGCGCGGCGGCGGGCGCATTAAGCCTGAATGGCGGTACGCTGGAAAGCACCAGCACATTCGCTACCGCTCGCACAACCACGCTCAATACCAAGGGTGGAACGTTCAATGTCGACCCAAGCCAGACACTGACTCTGAGTGGTGCCATCGGTGGTGCAGGCAAACTGACCAAAACCGATGCCGGTAAACTGGTGTTGAGTGGCACGAATACGTATAGCGGCGGTACCGACATCAACGGCGGTACGGTAAGCATCTCCAGCGACAGCGGTCTTGGCGCGGCGAGTGGCGCGCTCAGTATCACTGGCGGAACACTGGAAACTACCGCCACTATGGCGTCCGCCCGGGCGACCTCCCTCAATACTGGCGGCGCAACGCTTGACGTTGACGGCGGCACCACACTGACGCTGAACGGCGCTGTCAGTGGCAGCGGTGCGTTGACCAAAATCGACAGCGGTACCTTAGTGCTGGCAGGAACTAATACTTACAGCGGCGGTACCAACTTCAACGCGGGTAAAATCCAGGTATCCAGCGATGCCGGCCTTGGCGCGGCCACTGGCGCATTAACCTTCAATGGTGGATCACTGGAAACTACCACCACGATGACGTCCGATCGAAGTGCGACGATCAATGCTGGTTCGGCGACGTTCGATGTTGATAGCGGCACCACGCTGACCATGAATGGCATTATTTCGGGTACCGGTGCGCTGAATAAAGCGGATGCTGGCACATTGCTGTTGACTACAGCCAACACCTGGAGCGGCGGCACCACCATTTCTGGTGGCTCGCTGAAACTGACCAACACCGATGGCGCGGGTTCAGGCACCGTTAATATTAACGCGGCGGCTGGCCTTGAACTGGCGCTAGCCTCCGCCAGTGTCTTTGATAACGTGCTGGCCGGTGTCGGCACCACCACGGTTAGCGGGGCGCAGGCCACCATCACCGCGAATAACGCGGCTTATACCGGCAGCTGGAACGTGACCAGTAGCGGCACTCTGGCACTCCCTGGCAGCGCAACCAGCAGCACCAACAATCTAGGAACTGGCGCGGTAGTTATTGCCGCAGGCGGTATCGTCAATACTCAAACCACCGGTGCATTCAGCTTTAACAACGCGCTGACCGGTAGTGGCACGCTGAATGCCTCTAACGGTGGGCAGGCGTTCAGCTTCGGCAGCGGAGTGGGTGCTAACTTCGCTGGGGTCGTCAATCTGACCAACAACAGCTTCGCGTTGTCCGGCAATAACACCACCGCGTTGACCCGCGCCACGCTGAACATGAATACAGGTAACGTTACCACCGTGGGCGCAGGCAGCCAGGCTGTGGGCAACCTGGCCTTCAACGGCGGCACCCTGGCGTTCGCGAATCTGCCGACCGGCACCGTGGCAACGGGTGCACTGGCACTGACCTCAGGCAATGTTCAGCTTGACCCGCAAAACGCCGGTACTTCCGGTAATCTGCTGGTGCAGGACGAAGGCACCACCCAACAGCTGATTTCTGCCACTTCGGTGACAGGCTCTGAAGGCAACCTGGTGCTGAAGGATCAGGCCGGTAATGTGCTGACCAGCGGCACATCCAGCATCGTTCAGGGCGGCAACACCGTGGCGGTGGGTAGCTATTCCTACGGGCTGGCAACCCGCGCCGCAGGCAGCAGCACCGTGGACGGATTGTACGCCACTTACCGCCTGAGCCAGCTGGCGTTGCAGTCCGGTCAGACGCTGACGCTGGCGCAGAATAGCGGTGCCAACGGCACGTCTACTGATATGTCTGCCAAACTCACCGGTAGCGGTAGCCTGGCGATTGACGCGGGTAACGGTGTGGTGTCGCTGTCTAACGCCACCAACGACTATACCGGTGAAACCAGTGTCACCAGCGGCACGTTGCAGGCGGGCAGTGATAACGCGCTGGGTCACACCAGCAAGTTAAATCTCGCGGATACCACCACGTTTGATCTCAACGGTAAAACGCAGACTATCGGTGCGCTGAATGGCCTCGCGGGTTCAACGCTAAATATCAACAGCGGCACGCTGAATCTCAGTAATGGCGGAGTGTCGGCAGGTGTCTTGACCGGTGCCGGACAACTGAACGTTAACGGCGGAACGCTTGATGTGCTGGGCGCGAACACTGGCCTGACGGTGGCAACGGCGATTGCGACCGGCGCTACCGTTAAGATCAATAATGTCGACAGCCTGGGCAGCGGTGCGATTACCACCGCCGGTACGCTGGTGGTGGACGCGGCTACCGGCTCGCTGGATAACGTCATCAACGGCGCGGGCGCGGTGCAGCTGAGAAATGCCGCCGATGTCACGCTGGCGGGTATTAACACGCTGTTGGGGAGCTGGAACACGGCGGCAGGTACTCGTCTGACCGCCACGGTAGCGGCGAATCTGGGGACGGCGGTTATCAACAATAGCGGGACCTTTAATGTCGATACCACCACCGACTGGACGCTTAATAACGCGATCAATGGTACTGGTGCCGTGACCAAAAAAGGCAGCGGTACGCTGACCATCGCCCACGCCAATACGTACAGCGGCAACACCACGATTTCAGGTGGAGTGCTGAAACTGACCCACACCGACGGTGCAGGAACGGGCGTGGTGAATATCGATACCGCAGCGGGGCTTGAGCTGGCGCTTGCCACGGCCAGTGTCTTCGATAACCAGCTTGCCGGTGCCGGAACCACCACGGTCAGCGGCGCGCAGGCGACCATCACGGCGAATAACGCCGCCTACACTGGTAACTGGAATGTGACCGGTAGCGGCACACTGGCACTGCCGAATTCTGCGACCAGCAGCACCACTAATCTGGGAACGGGCGGCGTGGCTATTGCCGCGGGTGGCACTGTTAATGCTCTGACCAACGGCGCGTTCAGCTTCAACAACCTGCTGACCGGAAGCGGCACGCTGAATGCTACCAGTGGCGGCAATGCGTTTAACTTCGGCAGCGGTGTGGGCGCAAACTTTGCCGGAACCGCGAATCTGACCAACAACACCTTTGATCTTTCCGCTGACAACACCACCGCACTGACCCGCGCCACGCTGAAAGTGGGCACCGGTAACGTGACCACGGTGGGCGATGGTAACCAGCAGATTGGCGGGCTGACTCTGAACAACGGCACCATGCAGTTCAACGCTAACGCACCGGAGCAGATTATCGCGGATAGCCTGATTACTGCCGGGACGCTGGAAATCAACCATACCGGTACGGTGCGCCTGAGCCTGCCGCAGCCGTTTACACCGAGCCCGCCAGATACACCAAATACCACCAACTTGCTGATGCAGGATGAGGCGAACGTTGGCGTTCAACTGGTCAGCGCCAGCAGCGTAACCGGTAGCGGTGGTGCCATCGTATTGACCGACCAGAACCAGCGGGTCATCACGGCGGCACGCCAGCTCGATATCAACCAGAATAACCAAAATGTGGCACAGGCGACCTACGACTACCGTCTGACCTCCAGCACTCAGAACAATGGCTTGTATGTGAACTACGGTCTGAAGCAACTGGATCTGTACGCGGGCCAGACGCTGACCCTGGCTGAAGATACCGGTGCCAGCAGCGTTTCTGCTGATATGTCTGCCAAAGTCACCGGCAGCGGTAACCTGGCCATTGACGCCCGTGATGGCGTGGTGTCGCTGTCTAACGTCACCAACGACTACAGCGGAGAAACCAGCGTGATCAGTGGCTCGTTACGCTCTGAATCTGATAACGCGCTGGGTCAGTCCAGTAAGCTGAATCTCGCGGATACCACCACATTCGATCTTAACGGCATGACGCAAACCCTTGGCGAGTTGAACGATCTCGCGGGTTCAACGCTAAATATCAACAACGGCACGCTGAATCTCAGCAACGGCGGCACTTCCGCAGGCGCACTGACCGGTGCCGGACAACTGAACGTTAACGGCGGCACGCTCGCTGTGCAGGGCGCGAATACTGACCTGACGGCGGCAACCGCGATCGCCAGCGGCGCGATGGTGAAGATCAACGATGTCGACGGTCTGGGCAGCAGCGAGATTACCACCGCTGGTACGCTGGCGGTGGATGCAGTCACCGGCGCGCTGGACAACGTCATCAACGGTGCGGGTGCGGTGCAACTGAGCAACGCCGCCGATGTAACACTGGCGGGTATTAACACCCTGTCAGGAAGCTGGAACACCGATGCTGCTACCCGTCTGACCGCCACGCAAGCGGCGAATCTGGGTACGGCGGCTATCAACAATGCCGGTACCTTTAATGTCGACACTGCGACGGACTGGACGCTGGATAACGCGATTAGCGGTAGCGGTGACGTCACTAAAAACGGCAGTGGCATGCTGACCATCGCTCACGCCAACACTTACAGTGGCGGTACGACGATTTCTGCTGGAATGCTGAAACTGACCGACGCCGATGGTGCAGGAACGGGCGTGGTGAATGTTGACGCGGCAGCCGGGCTTGAGCTGGCACTCGCTACAGCCAGTGTCTTTGATAACCAGCTGGCGGGTGCCGGAGCCACCACCGTGAGCGGCGCGCAGGCGACCGTCACGGCGGATAACTCCGCGTACACCGGCAACTGGAATGTGACCGACAGCGGCACGCTGGCGGTGGACAGTGCCACAACCAGCAGCACCACCAATCTGGGCAGCGGCAGCGTGGACATTGCCGTCAGCGGCATCGTTAATGCACAGACCACCGGAGCGTTCAGCTTTGACAACGTGCTGACCGGAACGGGCACCCTGAATGCCTCAAACAACGGGAATGCGTTCAGCTTCGGCAGCGGTGCGGGCGCAAACTTTGCCGGTACCGCAAACCTGACCAACAACACCTTTGATCTGACAGGCGACAACACCACAGCATTAACTCGTGCGACATTACAGGTCGGTACTGGCAACGTGACCACGGTGGGTGACGGCGATCAGCAGATTGGCGGGTTAACGCTGAATGGCGGCACCCTGAGGTTCAACGCCACGGCACCGGACCAGCGTGTGGCAACCAGCCTGATCACCGCGGGTGCGCTGGACATCAACCGCACCGGCACCGTGATGGTGAAACTGCCGGAGCCGCTGACCGCCAGCGCGCCGGACACGCCGAATGCCACTAATCTGTTGATGCAGGATGAGGGCGAAACCGGCGTGCAACTGGTCAGATCCGGCGCGGTCACCGGTAGCGGCGGCGCCCTGGATCTGGTGGATCAGAACGGTGTGAAAATCACGGCGGCACGTGAGATTGACGTCAGCCAGAACGGCAATACCGTGGCGAAAGGGACCTATGACTACCGTCTGACGTCCGGCGCGCAGAGCGATGGTCTGTATGTGAACTACGGCCTGACGAAGCTGGATCTGCAGGCAGACCAGACGCTGACGCTGGCGCAGGATACGGCGGCGAACGGCGCTTCAGCGGACATGTCGGCGAAAATCACCGGCAGCGGTAATCTGGCTATCGACGCCCGTGGCGGCCTGCTGTCGCTGACTAACATCACCAACGATTACAGCGGTGAAACCAGCGTTAATTCGGGAACGTTGCAGGCGGGCAGTGATAACGCGCTGGGCCAGACCAGCAAGTTAAACCTGGCGAGCGCAAGTGCGTTCGATCTGAACGGCAAAACCCAGACACTCGGCGCGCTGAACGGTGAAACGGGTTCGACCCTGAATCTCAATGGCGGTACGCTGGACCTCAGCAATGGCGGCACTTCGGCAGGCACACTAGCGGGTGGCGGCAAACTCAACGTCAATGGCGGCACGCTTGATGTGCAGGGTGCGAACAATGGGCTGACGGCGGCAACGACTGTCGCCACTGGCGCGACGGTCAGCCTCAATCATGTTGACGGTCTGGGCAGCAGCGAAATCACCAGCACCGGTAAACTGGTGCTGGATGGCGCAACCGGCACGATGGATAACACCATCAAAGGCACGGGCGAAGTCGTTAAACGCGGTGCCGGTGAAGTGGTGATGACCGGTAAAACCGACTGGACGGGTAACACCCTGATTGATGAGGGCGAGCTGACGCTCGACGGCTCACAGGGCGGTGCGCAACTGGTCAGTAACATCATTGCCAAAGACAACACCGCGTTGTCGCTGCGCAACGGTGCCAGCCTGACCGGCTGGATTGATCCGACGGATGTGAACATCGATAGCGCCAGTACCTGGAACATGACGGCGGATTCGCTGGTTGATGACGTTAACCTTGCGGGTACGCTGAATTATGTGGCACCGGGCAGCACGCCAATGGCCGCAGGCCGCACGCTGACGGCGAACAACTGGAACGGCCAGGGTGGCACTCTGGTGCTGAACACCGTGCTGGGGGGTGACAACTCAGTCACCGATAAACTGCTGGTGAACGGCAATACCAGCGGCAACACCTTTATGAAGGTCAACAATGCGGGTGGCAGCGGCGCGCAGACGGTGGAAGGGATCCGCGTGGTGGAAGTGAAAGGTCAGTCTGACGGGACGTTCACCAAATCCGGGCGTATTGTCGCTGGGGCGTATGATTATAGCCTGGTGAAAAAAGGCGCTGACTGGTTCCTCACCAGCCTGGATACCACGGCGAAACCGCCAGAGCCTGCGAAGCCAGGCGAACCATCACCAGAGCCTGAGAAAAAAGGCCAGCCGACGGTGCGTCCGGAAGCGGCGGCTTACACCGCTAATCTGGCGGCAGCCAACACTATGTTTATCACCAGCCTGCATGACCGCCTGGGTGAAACGCAGTACACCGATGCGCTGACGGGCGAGCAGAAAGTAACGAGCATGTGGTTGCGCCAGCTTGGCGGGCAAAACCGCTGGAAAGACAGCAGCGGGCAAATCGAAACCCAGAGCAACCGTTACGTCACGCAACTGGGTGGTGATATCGCCCAGTGGAGCCCGGATGGCCTGCAACGCCTGCACCTCGGGGTGATGGCGGGTTACGGGACCAGCAGCAGTAAAAGCCGCTCGAGTGTGACCGGATACCGTGCCGAAGGGTCGGTGGATGGTTACAGTGCCGGGCTGTATGCCACCTGGTATCAGAATGATGAAACCCGTCAGGGCGCGTATGTGGACAGCTGGGCGCAGTACGGCTGGTTCAACAACGATGTGAATGGCCAGGACATTAAGGGTGAGTCCTACAAATCCAGCGGTATCACGGCGTCGCTGGAGATGGGTTATACGCATAAACTGGGTGAATTTGCTGGCAGCCAGGGTTCGCTGAATGAATGGTTTATCCAGCCGCAGGCGCAGGCCATCTGGATGGGTGTTGAAGCTGATGACCACCGTGAAAGCAACGGCACACGCGTCAGTGGTGAAGGCGACGGCAACGTTCAGACCCGTCTGGGTGTGCGCACTTACCTGAAAGGGCACAATAAAATCGATGACGGCAAGGGCCGTACCTTCCAGCCGTTTGTCGAAGTGAACTGGATACATAACACCCAGAGCTTCGGTACGCGTATGGATGGCGTGAGCCTGACGCAAAGCGGTGCCAGAAATATCGGGGAAATTAAAACCGGTGTGGAAGGGCAGCTTAACTCACGGCTCAATCTGTGGGGCAATGTGGGCGTCCAGGTGGGGGATAAAGGTTACAGCGATGCCTCGGCCATGGTGGGGGTGAAATACAGCTTCTGATAGAACGTGGATGTCGCAGCGTTAATCCGCCTGCGACATCCACCCTTTTATTTCCCGTTATAATAAGCCTTTGATCGATTTGATAATCGATGAGAAGGCTTTATTTTTCAGCGACTTTTTCTTGTATGTCATATACAGCGTGATATCGGGAATAATAAACTCATCTTTAAACGCCACCGCTGAAAGATTATAAGTCGACTTGAATTTTTCATAAGCTTTAAAGGGTACTAAAGCCAGTAAAGAGGAATTTTCTGCCACGGAAAATAATGTCGTTAATGACGGTGTGGAAAATTGATAGGAAAATTTCCCGTGCTGCATTTCGATGGTGTTTTTAATTTTTCTGGCTGCCAGTGAATTGCTTGATATTGATATGTATTTTTCTTTTTGTAGTGAGTCAGAGTCCACTGGTCCGTTGGCAAGATGATGATTTTTACTGCAAATAAAAATCAATGAGTCGTGATAAACCACCTCGCTGGAATAGGCTGGATTATGGTTTTCATTGATATCCAGCACAATGTCAGCATATTGTTTCGATAAAATATCGTCATCTGTGACTTCTACGCCATATTGGTTGACGTGCTGAATACTGTAGTTTTCATTATTTTCATAGATGTTATTGACCAATAATGGGAAGACGTTCCATGAGTAATAATTAGAGCAATAAATAACATAATGGGTTTTGGTATCAGAAGTGACAACATGCCCCACGTAATCAATAAAAGGTTCGAGTTTTTTCTCTATCTGATGATGGAGTTCGTTGGCAAGCAATGTGGCTCTGAGAAGATTATTTTCTCTGATAAACAATGAATCATCAAAGTAGGTTCTCAGCTTCTGTAAGGATTGGCTGATAGCCGATGGCGTAACCTGCATTTTGGTTGCAGCCTTGGTCATGCTTTTGTGTAAATACACCATCTCGAACACGATTAATAAGTTCAAATCGAAATTCTTTATTGCATCAAACTTTCTTGATGAGTCGCTACGCATAACGTCACCTTGCAGAAAATAGCGTTAAAATTTATATGTTTTTTATGGTTAAATGTATATAACTAGCTGATTTTAAAGTATTTTAATGCATTATGTTTGATCTAAAATGCTGATGGTTACTTCTAAAGCATAGAACGTTTTATCTGCTTTATTCTAAAAATAAGCATATTTAAATGTCTTCAATTGTCAGGGCTATAATATTATTTTTTAATTCATCTTATTCTGATGGATAAAGAGTGAACTCGTCATCCATCAGGTTTTTATTGTCAGGCGAAAGTGTTATTGGCAAATTAACGCCATTTCTTTATTTAACAAATAAGGGCGTAAATAACCCACTGTGTTGGATAACGGCAACACATCGTCGTGAAGTTTGATATTTAATACATCGCGAATGTAGGTGCGACGCTGTTGAATACGCTGCCAAACTTCTGGATACAGTGCGGCTAATTGCAAGCGCAAAGGTTCATCGGCAAGAGCAATAGTGTCTTCAATACTGGCTCCGGCGTAACCCTGGCGCGATGGGATAATGTCGATTTGCAGCAACATTCCGCTGGATAAAGGAATATCCGATGCCGGGTAAATCGGTGAACAGAGCCATTCTTCATCGGCAACTAAATGGCCAGGGTTCAGGTGCCAGTGGTATTCATTTTTCGGCAAAACACCTTCAATCAGTTCATAGACTTCGTGGCCTTTCACACCGACGCGCATATGTTCCAGCCAGTTCACCACCGTGTGGTAATAAGGGATGGCGACCACATCGAGATAATCACGGACTTCTTCAGCAAGTTCGCTGGCGTTGTTCACTACATATGCCGCGCGGCTGGTTAAACCGCCTTTGTAGCTGACGGTGAGCGAGAATTTGTCGCCAGCCTGAATCTGTTTATCGGCAGGATATAAATTGGCGTTGGCAAAACGCTCGCCAGTTGCGGCAATAGTCACAACGTTATTAGCTTGTCCGTCGGCGGCCAACAATGCCGCAATCGACTTTTCAGTTTTACCCAATTCAACCGCATTCAGTGCCGTTAGCGCTGCACTCGACGCCAGGTTTGCGCCGTATTCATAATGGGCGATTTCGTTGGCGTTATTGATGATACGAGCGCCATCACGCGGTGAAATAAACAGCCCGGTGGCATTGAGCAGCTCACATTCGGAAGTGAGTGCGGCCTGAAGTGCCTGGAAAATAAATGTCGGAATATCAAACAGTGACGGGTTGTTATCGTGGGTTCCGGTGAACAGTTTCCAGCCCGCGATGCCAACGCGATGTTGCTCGCGAAGCCCGGCCTGTTGCAGTACTTCGCTCAGTGAAAGCGTGGTGTCCATCGGTTGGTTGGGCAATGAAAACCACGGAGCGTGAACCACACGGGCTGGAACTCTGGAGTGCCTGGCGAGCTTAAGGTTTTCATTACCGAGTACCAGCACCGCTTCACCGCTTTTATGCAGCACCAACAAACCTTCTTCAAAGCGCGGGATGAAACCGGTCAGATACTCAAAATTCCCGCCATGTTCTTTGTCGGCATAGATGACCAGCGCATCCAGGTTCTGTCGCGCCATTGCCTGCAAAATTTTGCTGCGGCGTTGTTGAAGGGTCTGGTCATTTAACACAACGCTCGGCACGTTGAGGTAAATCTCGGGTTGTTTGATGGTGGCAAGCGTAATTGGCATGGGTCTGTCACTCCTTTTTCTTTACCCTGAATAAACGTTAACTTACCACCTGGCTAATTTTGAGCCTATCCCGGTAACCGAGTTTTGGGACGACCAGGACCCAGTAACAAGGCCAGCTTGTTGCCGCCCTGAGTGGTTTCCATCAAAATTTTACATACGCTGGTGAGCGGCACTGAAAGCAGCATGCCCACCGGGCCGAGCAGCCAGCCCCAGAACAGTAACGAAAGGAAGACCACGAAGGTCGACATCCCGAGGCCACGGCCCATCATGCGCGGCTCGACAATATTCCCCAACACCATATGCACCGCAAGGAACAGTGAGCCGACCATAACCATTTCGTAGGTGCCGTTAAACAAAAATGCCTGAATCATTGGCGGGATAGCGGAAATAACCGAACCAATATTAGGGATGTAATTCAGCAAAAAGCCCAATACGCCCCACATCAGCGCAAATTGCACACCCATCAACTCCAGCCCGAGCCAGATAATCAACCCGGTCCATAGGCTAATCAGCGTTTTGAGTGCCAGATAATGCGTCACACCTTTGAGTGCGCGATGCAGGCTGGCGATATGAATTTTCGGGTTGGCCAGAGAGAAGCGCAGTTTATACGGAACGTGGCGCACCTCGAACAGCATAAAGACCACGGTCATCACCAGCAGTAAAATGCTGGCCATCGCGCCGGAAAGCCCGGTCATCAGCGTTGTGGCGTACGACATCACTTTCTCGGAATCCATGCGCTGCAACATGCGCTCGGGCGATAATCGCAGGTGCATAAACGGCAACATCTTTTCGAGCTCAAACACCTTTTGCGTCAGCATCTTGTTGTATTTCGGCAGCATATCGATGAATTCACTCATTGACGCGGCCAGCACCCCGACCAGCATGGTGAGTACAATCAACATCACGAAGACCACTATCGAAATAGCCAGGGGTCGGTTTACGCCACGGCGAATAAACCAGGTGACCAGCGGGTTTAGGACGATGGCGAAGAACAGTGCCAGCAAGAGCTGGACAATGATGTCTGCCGCTGCATGAATCCCGGCGAGAATAACCACCAGTGCGGCAAGTTTTAGCAGAATATGTAGCCCGGTTTTATCGGGTTCAGGAGCGACCATCGGGAGATCCTATGCGCGGAGAATCTTCTTAGTGTAGCGCTTCGTTTTTTTCTCACGGCAGGGCAACTCTGAAATACTGGTGCTGAAATGTGAAACCCGAAGTGTATATACTGAGGAACGCTGTTTTAAAAGTGAATGACCATGCCTGATCTCACCCCCACTCCCGCATTAAGCAGTTACCGTCTTAACCTACAGATTGTCTCTGTAGTGATGTTCAACTTTGCCAGCTATATGACGATTGGCCTGCCGCTCGCGGTATTGCCGGGTTACGTTCATGACGTGATGGGCTACAGCGCGTTTTGGGCGGGGCTGGTGATTAGCCTCCAGTATTTCGCCACACTGCTGAGCCGCCCGCATGCCGGACGTTATGCCGATATTCTTGGCCCAAAAAAAATCGTTATCTTCGGTTTGTGCGGCTGCTTCCTGAGTGGTGCGAGCTACATGCTGGCGGCGTTTGGTAGCGCATGGCCGTTGGTTAGCCTGCTGTTGCTCTGCCTTGGGCGCGTCATTTTAGGGATTGGGCAGAGTTTTGCGGGTACCGGTTCAACGCTTTGGGGCGTGGGTGTCGTCGGGTCGCTGCATATTGGACGGGTGATTTCCTGGAACGGTATTGTGACTTACGGCGCGATGGCGATGGGCGCACCGCTTGGCGTGCTGTTCTATCACCTTGGCGGCCTTAAACTGTTAGCGGGAATCATTATGGCAGTGGCGCTGAT
Source organism: Buttiauxella sp. JUb87 (assembly GCF_004361975.1). Taxonomy (NCBI): domain Bacteria; kingdom Pseudomonadati; phylum Pseudomonadota; class Gammaproteobacteria; order Enterobacterales; family Enterobacteriaceae; genus Buttiauxella; species Buttiauxella sp. JUb87. The sequence continues at coordinate 288,472 of NZ_SNVY01000002.1, read as the reverse complement.
AGCCGTGCTGCTGGCGCTTCCGCGCCCGGCGGTGAAAGCCAGTAAAGGCAAACCACTGCCATTTCGTGCGGTGCTTGGGCGTGTGTGGCCATACGGAATGGCGCTCGCGCTGGCATCGGCAGGTTTTGGGGTGATCGCCACGTTTATCACCCTGTTTTACGATGCCAAAGGCTGGGACGGCGCAGCCTTCGCGCTCACGCTGTTTAGCTGTGCTTTCGTCGGCACGCGTTTACTTTTCCCGAATGGGATTAACCGCATGGGCGGTTTGAACGTGGCGATGATTTGTTTCTCGGTCGAGATTATTGGCTTGCTGCTGGTAGGGTTGGCGGTTGAACCGTGGATGGCAAAAGCCGGTACATTCCTGACAGGGGCGGGTTTCTCGCTGGTGTTCCCGGCGCTTGGCGTGGTGGCGGTGAAGATGGTACCGCAACAAAATCAGGGCAGCGCGCTGGCAACTTACACCGTGTTTATGGATTTATCGCTGGGGATTACCGGGCCGTTGGCGGGGTTCGTGATGGCGTATGCGGGTGTTTCGGTGATTTACCTGGCCGCGGCGGCTTTGGTTTGTATCGCATTACTGATGGCGTGGCAGTTAAAAAAACGGCCCCCGATTGAGCAACCGGAGGCCGTGTCATCATCACAGCAGTAACAGAAAATAATTACTTAATGGTGATGGTGTTAATGATGTTTTCAGCAGCCGTTTGCGCCAGTTGCTGGTTATCAGCAGGCAGTGTGATTTGCATAGTTAACAGCTGGTTATCAATTTTACCCAGGATAACCGACGAGTAAGCTGTCTGGCCTTTTGCTGAGATAATAGTGTCTAACTGCTGCAGCGTGTGGCCTTTGATCTCGATAGATTTATTGGTCACAACTTGCAACTGTGGGTCACGGGCACGCTGTTGATCTTCAAGACGTTTCGCCAGAGCTGACAGCTCTTCAGAAGTATCATCGCCAACAATCACAATCACCGCTTTCTGACCAGATGCATCAGAGTAGACGTGCATGTTGTTTGACTGAGTGCCCAGCTTACCGCTCTGGTCAGTCATCTCCGCAGGCAGTGCAAAGCTGATTTTCCCATCCAGCAAACTGACGGGCTGACCGGTTGCGCTGCTTTGTGCCGCTTCATTCGCAGTGGCTGTTTTGCTGTCATTGTTATCGCAAGCGGCCAGGCCTAATACCAGCAGGCCAATACCGACATATTTTACCAGATTACCCATGACTTCTTCCTTTACGTTAGCAAGCCTTCGCGGCTGATTTCAGCATCTTATCACAAGATAATTCAACCACCGTCAACCCGGCTGCAACGCCGAACTTTCAGACTTATCTGCCAAACGTTTCAACAACATATTCAGTAGCACGCCGTACATCGGCAGGAAGAATACAATGCTGATTAGCACTTTAAAGCAGTAATCGACGATGGCGATTTCTACCCAATGTTGCGCCATAAAGGCATCCGGGCTGCGCCAGAAAGCAATAAAGAAGAATGACAGTGTGTCGCTGATATTTCCGAAGAGCGTGGATGCCGTTGGCGCAAGCCACCAGTAGCGGCTCTGGCGCAGGCGGTTAAACACGTGCACATCCAGAATCTGCCCCAATGCGTAAGCCATAAAGCTGGCAACAGCGATACGGGCGACGAACAAATTGAAATGCAAAAGTGCGTCGAACCCTTGCCAGGTACCCATATAAAACAGCGCGGAAATACCGTAGGAAATCACCAGCGCGGGCAGCATCACGGCAAAAATAATGCGTCGAGCCAGCGGTGCACCAAAAATGCGTACCGTCAGGTCGGTTGCGAGGAAGATAAACGGAAAGCTAAACGCGCCCCAGGTGGTATGGAAACCAAAAACCGCGACCGGTAATTGCACCAAATAGTTACTGGAAGTAATCACCAGCAAATGGAATAGCGATAGCCAGAACAGCGCTTTAGTGCGCTGAGTAGAATTGAACTGCGTCATTTTGTAGCCTTTTTAGTGAAAGGGGTGAGGGAACCCTGGTCTTTTTTAAAGCGGGGGCGATGATACTGCTTTAACCCCGCATTGCAATGGTTAATTTTAGCGCAATCGTTCACGTGACTTGCGCGATAATCTGCCGGGGGTAAACTAGCGCGGTTTGTTAAATACGAGACCGCTGATGACCGATCTTTTTGCCAATCCTGACCACACTCTTGATGCTTTGGGCCTGCGCTGCCCCGAACCTGTGATGATGGTGCGTAAAACCGTGCGCAATATGCAGGCCGGTGAAACGTTACTTATCATTGCTGATGACCCCGCGACCACGCGTGACATCCCCGGGTTTTGTGTTTTTATGGAACACGAGCTTATTGCTAAACAAGTGGAATCATTGCCTTATCGCTACTTGCTGCGTAAAGGGCAATAAAACCGCTTCAGCCCCTGGCGTCTTGCTTCGGGCTTCTGAACCCGCTTTACATCTGCTTTGAACCCCAATTTCATTTTTTGTCACTTTTTGTGAAGTGCTTCACCCTCGCTTTTCTCCACGTAGTCTAGTTTTTAATCTACAAATTAAAACATTGTTTTACTTCTTATCTCAAATTTCTACCTCTGCTGGAGCGACCCAATGAAGAAGACCTTTCTGCCTGCTTTTGCTGGTTTATGTCTGTCTACCGCGTCCGTTCTGTTTGCTCAAACGGCTTGCGCCCAGGTGATTAAAGCTGCCGACGTTCATCCGGAAGGTTATCCGAATGTGGTCGCGGTGCAGCATATGGGTGAAAAACTCAAACAAGAAACCAATGGTGATTTAGAGATCAAAGTGTTCCCGAGCGGTGTGCTGGGCGATGAAAAACAGATGATTGAACAGGCGCAGATGGGGGCGATCGACATGATCCGTGTGTCGATGGCACCGGTTGCGGCGATCCTGCCGGATGTTGAAGTCTTTACCTTGCCGTATGTGTTCCGCGATGAAGATCATATGCACAAAGTGATTGACGGCGATTTAGGTAAAGAGATTGGCGCTAAGCTGACGAATAACCCGAAATCCCGCCTGGTGTTCCTCGGCTGGATGGACTCCGGCACGCGTAACCTGATTACCAAAAATCCGGTGGTGAAACCTGAAGATCTTAAAGGGATGAAAATCCGCGTTCAGGGTAGCCCGGTGGCACTGGCAACGCTAAAAGACATGGGCGCAAACTCGGTGGCGATGGGCGTGAGCGAAGTGTATAGCGGGATGCAAACCGGCGTTATCGACGGCGCGGAAAACAACCCACCGACGTTTATTGCCCACAACTACATGCCGGTCGCCAAAAACTACACGTTGAGCGGCCACTTCATTACCCCAGAAATGCTGCTTTATTCCAAAGTGAAGTGGGACAAACTGACGCCTGACCAGCAGCAAAAAATCCTTACCCTGGCGCGTGCTACGCAAATGGAACAGCGTGAACTGTGGAATGCTTACAACAAACAAGCGCTGGAAAAAATGAAAGCCGGTGGCGTTCAGTTCCACGAAATCGACAAAGCCTGGTTTGTGAAAGCCACTGAGCCGGTGCGCAAAGAGTATGGCGATAAGCATCAGGACCTGATGAAAGCTATTGCTGAAGTTCAGTAGTTATTATCGCTAACCCTTGCGTGGAGGGGATCTTATGTCCCAACGCTACTCAGATTTGATGGATAAGGTTTATTTGCTGGCGATGATTATTGCGGGGTTTTCACTGTTAGTGATGACGGTGATTATTCCGATTGGCATTTTCTCGCGCTATGCCCTGAACCGTGGGGAGTCCTGGCCGGAACCGGTAGCGATTATCTGCATGGTGACCTTCACGTTCATCGGCGCGGCGGTGAGTTACCGCGCCGGTTCGCACATAGCAGTGAATATGCTGACAGACCGTCTGCCACTGGCGTTGCAGACGTTTTGCGCACGCATTGTTGATCTGCTGATGCTGCTTATCTCGCTGGTGATGTTCTATTACAGCTTCTACCTGTGCGCCGATTTATGGGAACAGCCAGTTGCTGAATTCCCGCTCCTCACTTCCGGCCAAACCTACCTCCCGCTGCCTGTGGGCGCGATCTTACTCATTCTGTTTGTTGTCGAGCGCTTGCTGTTTGGCTCTCAAGAGAACCGCCCAATCGTGTTGCTGGGTAATCACGGTTAAGACCAGGGGATAACATGGACGCATTTATTTTATTAGCGACACTTGCGGTGCTGCTTGCAGTGGGAATGCCTGTGGCCTTTGCCGTTGGGCTAAGCGCCATTGTCGGGGCGTTATGGATAGATTTACCGTTGGAAGCGATCATGATTCAAATCACCAGTGGGGTGAATAAATTTACCCTGCTGGCGATACCGTTCTTCATTCTGGCCGGGGCGATTATGGCGGAAGGCGGTATTGCCCGCCGCCTGGTGAACTTTGCTTATATCTTCGTTGGGTTTATTCGTGGTGGTTTGTCACTGGTGAATATCGTCGCTTCTACGTTCTTCGGCGCAATTTCCGGATCGTCCGTGGCGGATACCGCATCCATCGGTAGCGTGATGATCCCGGAAATGGAGAAAAAGGGTTATCCGCGCGAATATGCAGCAGCGGTCACGGCGAGCGGATCGGTGCAGGCGATTTTGATCCCACCGAGCCATAACTCGGTGATTTACTCCCTGGCGGCAGGCGGTACGGTCTCTATAGCCACACTGTTTATCGCGGGTATTTTACCAGGATTGTTGCTGGGTTTCTGCCTGATGGTGATGTGCCTCGGCTTTGCCCATAAACGCGGTTACCCAAAAGGTGAACGCATTCCCTTCAAACAAGCGGTGAAAATTTTCTTCGATGCGCTGTGGGGTTTGATGACGGTGGTCATTATTCTCGGCGGGATTCTGACGGGGGTATTTACGGCGACAGAATCGGCGGCGGTGGCTTGCGTCTGGGCATTCTTCGTCACCATGTTTATCTACCGCGATTACAAATGGAATGAGTTACCAAAGCTGATGTTCCGCACGGTAAAAACGGTCTCTATCGTAATGATTTTGATTGGTTTTGCGTCGGCGTTTGGCGCGGTGATGACTTTCATGCAGTTGCCGTCACGTATCACGGAATTTTTCACTTCGCTGTCTGACAACAAATACGTGATCTTGATGTATCTCAACGTCATGTTACTACTGATTGGCACCTTGATGGACATGGCGCCGATCATCCTGATCCTCACGCCAGTTTTGCTGCCGGTGACCAATTCGCTGGGCATCGATCCGGTGCATTTCGGTATGATCATGATGGTGAACCTCGGCATTGGTTTGATTACTCCGCCGGTCGGTTCGGTGCTGTTTGTTGCCAGTGCGGTGAGTAAACAGAAAATCGAAGTGGTGGTGCGCGCCATGTTGCCGTTTTACGCCGTGTTGCTGGTGGTGCTGGCGATGGTGACTTACATTCCGGCGGTTTCGTTATGGTTACCGCATATGCTGGGCATGAATTAAGGCAAAACGGTGGATGACGCTTGCGCTTATCCACCCTACAAAACCAGATGTTCCGTAGGTCGGGTAAGCGCAAGCGTCACCCGACTTTTTTATTTTTTGCGCAGCAACCGCAACGCATTCGCTGTAACCAGTGCCGTCGCGCCGGAATCGGCTAACACCGCGAGCCACAGGCCGGTGAGTCCCAGCAGCGTGGTCACCAGGAAAATCCCCTTCAGTCCCAATGCTATAGTAATGTTCTGGCGAATATTGTTATGCGTTGCGCGGGCGAGGCCAATCATGCTGGCAAGCTCGGTCAGGCGGTTGTGCGTAAGTGCCGCATCTGCGGTTTCGAGCGCTACATCCGTGCCGCTACCCATCGCGATGCCGATGGTTGCCGCTTTCATGGCTGGCGCATCGTTGATGCCATCACCCACCATCGCCAGAGATGAACGGGAGTTGAGTTCATTCACCACGCTGACTTTATCGGCAGGTAGCAGGCTGGCGCGGTAATCCATGCCTAATTCCCCAGCGATGGCTGCTGCCGCTCGCGGGTTATCGCCAGTTAACATCACGCTCTGCACCCCGATTTTTCTCAGGTCAGCAACAGCCTGTTTAGCATCGCTACGCAAGGTATCTCGTAGTGCAATCGCGCCGAGTAAGCGATTTTGCTGCACCACCGCAATCACCGTTTGGCCTTCAGCTTCAAGCTGGGTAATTCGCTGCTGCCAGCTGGTGTCGAGAATGTTTTCTGCGAGTTTACCCGGTGCGCTCAGGAGCACGGTTTCGCCGTTAATAGTGGCTTCCACCCCAATACCTGCCAGCGCGCGGTTGGCGCTGGGCACCGGTAATGCCAGCCCACGGTTTTGTGCCTCACGAACAATGGCTTGTGCTAACGGGTGTGACGAACCAAGTTCTACCGCCGCCGCCAGTGCCAGCAGCTCGTTTTCATTAATCTCGCCATTCATTTCAATGGCGGTGACCTGCGGTTTACCAGCAGTTAAAGTGCCGGTTTTATCGAAAGCGATATGCTGAATTTTACCGAGGCGTTCAAGTGCGGCTCCGCCTTTGATTAATGCACCGCGTCGAGCGGCGGCGGCAAGCCCGGAGGTAATCGCCGCAGGGGTAGAAATCACCAGCGCGCATGGGCAACCAATCAGTAACAGCGCCAGCCCTTTGTAAATCCACTCATCCCAGCTTTGCCCGAAAAACAGTGGCGGGACGACGGCTGCCAGTAACGCAATCGCCATGATAATCGGTGTGTATATCCGGCTGAAACGGTCGATAAAGCGCTCTATCGGTGCACGGCGTTCGTCTGCTTCTTCAATTAAACGCAAGATGCGGTCGATGGCGCTGTCGCCGGGTTCTGAAATCACTTCGAGCTGCACTAACCTGTCGACACTGGTACTGCCCGCAGGCACTTTCTCGTCTTGCTGGCGTTCGACCGGAATAGATTCGCCTGTTAGCGCGCTTTCATCAAAACTGGCGAATGGCGTTAGCAGTCGGCCATCAGCAGGTAAACGCCCGCCAGCAGCCACTTCAATGACATCGCCCGGGCGTAACTCAGCCAGTGCGATAGTTTCGCGCTCGCCGTTTCGAATGCGGGTAGCGACTTCCGGTTTCAGCGCCATTAGCGCACTGACACCACGGCGTGCGCGGCTGGCAGCGTAAGATTCCAGACGTTCGCCAATTAAGAACAGCAGCAATACCATCGCGGCTTCGGCGGTCGCGCCGATAAACAGCGCGCCAATGGCTGCGACGCTCATCAAGGTTTCAATGGCGAACCAATTGCCGCTGCGTATCAGGCGCACCGCCTGGCGGGCTATCGGCCACAGGCCAACCAGCGTGGTGGCGATAAACGCGAACTTGCCGAATGGATGGTTAAATTGTTCAAGAGTCCAGCTCAGCGCCATCATCACGATCAGCAACATGAGTGGTAAGTTTTCGCGCCAGCTGGATGTTTTCTCCGCCGGGGCGGCGCTATTTCGCAGGTTGTATCCGGCGGCTTTTACCGCTTTCTCAACTTGCGGGCGAATATCGCGATTCGCAGTCACCAGCAGTTTTTGGGTGGCGAATAGCACCTGCACGCGCTGGACATCCGCCAGTTGCTTCACCGCATTTTCAACTTTGCGAGCACAGGCGGCGCAGTCCATGCCATCAACCAGCCAGCTATAACGCTCACCGGTGTCAGGAATGGTTTCTGCTTCCGGTGCTGCGTTGCAGGTGTCGTTGTTACAGCAGGAGGACGTTTGCGCAGGCAATGGACTGAGCTTTGCTTTAGCAAATTGCGGTGGTTTTTGGGAGTTGAGCATGTGCCCTCCTGGGTAATGATAATGTTCTCATTACCCATGTTACTCTCTGGAGTTGACTCCAGAGTCAAGAGGGAAATTTTCCAGATTAAGTTCGCGGCATTTGTAGGTCGGATAAGCTTGCGCCATCCGACACTGTTTAGCCTCAAATGTACAACGCGCGGACAATCATAAAGTGCCCGGCAAAATAGCATGCCGCGGCGATAGCGCTGTCGCCCGTAAAGCGGCGGCGATAGTGGCTACCCAACCAAACAATATTGCCTAAAAGCAGTAGCGCTGCACCCACAAAGGCCGAGAAACTTGGGCGCGTTGGCAGGTAGAAATACAGCTCACCGGCCAGCCAAACCATCACCAGCGTCATGCCAATAAACGTCAGAATCGGCCAGCGGAACGTTTCGAGTCGCGTCCAAATCACTGCCACTAATAACGCCCCCACCACTAACAAAATCAGCGGTAAAGGCCAGAACAAACTAAAGGTCATCTGGCTGGCAAAATAGAGGGTATACAGCAGGTGAGAGAGGAAAAATGCCCCGATGGCGTACAGCATGCGCTGAGTGGGCAGCAGGGTGAGAGCGTCACCGAGCAGCGTTGCCGCAAGCCCCGCGAGGATCAAATAGCCTGTTGCGTTGAACATTGGCGCTTGCCAGGCCAGCAGTAATAAAAGTAAAAGGGTGACAGGTTTGAAGACCCAGCGTTGCCAGGTTGGCCCGCGATAGGAGGCATCAACGTAGAGCCAGCCGGAGAGGAATACAGCGATAAATGACCAAAGCATGGCTTGTCCTTAGGGTATTAAATTAAAATGTACCGTACTAAAAGCAAGATTCTACCTGTCAGTCTAGTGACCAATAGCGCCAGATGACAATATTCTGAGCGGCAGGGTATTCTTAAAAGTGCCTGACAATACGAGATAAATCTATGAGTAAAATGCCACTTTTCTTCATTGCTGTTGTGGCGGTAATCATCGTGGCGGCATCGTTTCGCTTTGTGCAGCAGCGTCGTCAGAATGCGGAAAATGATGCAGCACCAGTGCTGCAAAGTCATGTGCAGGTGGCGACGAAACGCGAAACGCCAGGTAATGAACGTCGCTCACGGCAACGTGAAGTCACGCCGGTTGAAGACTCGATGCGTTATGAGGTTTGGTTTCGCCCACTCAGCGGCGGGTTGGATCTGAAAATGCGTGTGGCGGCGGTGCAGTATCATGCGATGAGTGTCGGAGATACGGGGACGTTGCAGTATAAGGGGACGCGGTTTGTTGGCTTCATCCCCGACCCCCAATAGGATGACTTTACTTGCCCTGGCGGAGTTTCTTCTGCCAGACCAGCAACTCAAACACCCCAAAGATGAAAATCTTAATTTGCTGAGCACGGCTCAACGGCGGGCTATCTTTCGGTTGGGTTGATTTCAGCAGCGCCAGCTGCATACCGTGCATCAACACGGTGAAGATCAGCGCGACGTTAACAAAGATATTCAGCGGCCGTGGGAACGGCTGGAAAATATTTAATAACAAAAATCCCCAAACGCCCAGCATCAACAAGCGGCCTATATTAATCAGCATGATGTCGTTCCTTAAATTTCACGACTAAATAAACGGTAAGCGACCTGGCCTGCGACTTTTTCACGATGCAGCGACCAGCTTGCTGGCACTGCGGGCATGCCATTTTCAACTTCGCTTTCAACGTAAATCAGTGCTTCGTCTGCCAGCCAGCCATTGCTTTCTAACAGCGCTAATGTCTCGTCCAACAACCCTTTGCGGAAAGGCGGATCAACAAACACGATAGTGTGCGGCTCGCCAGGTTGTGCCAGGAAATTGAGCGTATTGGTGTTCACTACTTTTCCATTAGCCGCTTTTAAGGTGGCGAGATTCTTTTGCAGCTGTTGCGAAACATGGCGGTCCATCTCCAGCAAGGTGGCGCTGGTGGCGTAACGCGATAAGGCTTCCAGCCCCAGCGCACCGCTTCCGGCAAAGCAGTCCAGCACAGTAGCCTCGACCATTGACGGTGCCAGCCAGTTAAACAGGGTTTCACGTACTCTATCCGTTGTTGGACGCAGGCCAGGGCTGTCTGGGACGGGCAGTTTACGGCCGCGCCATTGGCCGCCAATAATACGGATCTGGCCGGTGCCAGTAGATTGCGGTTTTTTCATGAGACTCACTGCGATGCAATTTCTTGCCGTCTAGTGTAACGGTGTGTGTAAAGCGGGGAAAGTGATAGACTAACGTATTCATTCGATAATTATTTTCAGTGCCCGTGGCAAGCTCAATCGGGCCTGTGCCATGAATTAACAGCGAGGGGTGTGTTCGCAAATGGCGAAAGAGAAAAAACGTGGCTTTTTTTCATGGCTAGGCTTTGGCCAGAAAGAGCAGGCTTCTGAAGCAGAATCAGAACAAAAAGTAACAGAAGAACAAGCGGTTGCCGAAGAAGTTGTTGAGCAGGTTATTGAGCCTGAACAGCCACAAGCGGCGGAAGAAACTGTACAGCCTGACGACGCTAAGCCAGAAATCCAGACAGAGGTTCAACCTGAAATTCAGCCAGTAACTCTGCCTGAAGCCGAACCTGTGGTGCTTGATAAGCACGAAGAGCCCGAAGCCTTCGCAGAAGAGATCGTCGAAGTCACCGAAAAGCTCGCGGAGAGCGAAGTGGTGGTGGTTGAGCCTGAAATCACTCCAGAACCTGAAGTAACGGCACTAGCTGCGGTTGAACACGAAGAGTTGCCGGTTCCAGAAGAGATCGCTCCAGAAATTGAGCCAGTACCGGAGCCAGAAGAGTGGCAGCCGGAGCAAGAGCCAGTTGTTGTTGAAGATATTGTTGAAGATGTTGTTGAGCCTGAGGCGCTTGCTGAACCTGAAGAAGTGACCATTCTTCCGGTAGAAAACGTGGTTGTTGAGGAAGCGCTGATTGAAGCTATTCCTGTTGCTGCCATCGTCGTTGAAGAAGTGCAGGCCGAGCCGGAACCTGAAGAAGCCGAAGAATCTCCGGCTGAAGAAGAACCTCAGCAAGAACAAGAGCCTCAGCAAGAACAAGAAAAACCAACCAAAGAAGGTTTCTTTGCGCGTCTCAAACGCAGCTTAATTAAGACTAAACAGAACCTCGGTTCCGGATTTATCAGTCTATTCCGCGGCAAGAAAATCGACGATGATCTGTTTGAAGAACTCGAAGAGCAGCTGCTGATCGCGGATGTTGGCGTCGAAACCACACGCAAAATCATCACCAATCTGACAGAAGGTGCGAGCCGCAAAGAGTTGCGTGACGCCGAAGCGTTATACGGCCTGCTGAAAGAAGAGATGGGCGAAATCCTCGCGAAAGTCGATGAGCCACTGAAAGTTGAAGGCAAAACACCATTTGTTATCCTGATGGTCGGTGTTAACGGAGTGGGTAAAACCACCACCATCGGCAAACTGGCGCGTCAGTTCCAGCAAGAAGGTAAATCTGTAATGCTGGCAGCGGGTGATACATTCCGTGCCGCAGCGGTAGAACAATTGCAGGTATGGGGCGATCGCAACAATATTCCGGTTATTGCCCAGCATACTGGTGCTGATTCTGCGTCAGTGATTTTCGATGCCATTCAGGCTGCGAAAGCGCGTAACGTCGATGTACTTCTGGCGGATACTGCAGGGCGTTTGCAGAACAAAGCGCACCTGATGGAAGAGCTGAAGAAAATCGTCCGCGTAATGAAAAAACTGGACGAAGATGCACCGCATGAGGTTATGCTCACCCTCGATGCCAGCACGGGTCAGAACGCGATTAGCCAGGCTAAATTGTTCCATGAAGCCGTTGGATTGACAGGCATTACGCTAACCAAACTGGATGGTACAGCCAAAGGCGGCGTGATTTTCTCCGTTGCCGATCAGTTTGGTATTCCGATTCGCTATATTGGCGTCGGCGAGCGTATTGAGGACTTGCGTCCGTTTAATGCGGGCGATTTTATTGAGGCACTTTTTGCCCGAGAGGATTAACCATGATTCGCTTTGAACACGTTAGTAAGGCCTATCTCGGCGGGAGACAAGCGTTGCAGGGAGTGACCTTCCATATGCAACCTGGTGAGATGGCTTTTCTGACCGGTCACTCTGGAGCAGGGAAAAGTACTCTGCTCAAGCTTATCTGCGGTATTGAGCGGCCAAGTGCGGGGAAAATTGCTTTTGGCGGCCATGATATTAGCCGCCTCAAGAGCCGCGAAGTGCCGTTCCTGCGTCGTCAGATTGGCATGATCTTCCAGGATCACCATTTGTTGATGGACAGAACCGTGTACGACAACGTGGCTATCCCGCTGATTATCGCGGGTGCCAGCGGTGAAGACATTCGCCGCCGTGTTTCGGCGGCACTCGATAAAGTCGGCCTGCTCGATAAAGCGAAAAGTTTCCCGATCCAACTCTCTGGTGGTGAACAACAGCGTGTGGGGATTGCCCGCGCGGTTGTGAATAAGCCCGCTGTGTTGCTGGCAGATGAACCAACCGGTAACCTTGATGATGCACTCTCGGAAGGGATTTTACGTCTGTTCGAGGAATTTAACCGCGTCGGCGTAACGGTTCTGATGGCGACGCACGATATGGGGCTGATTTCCCGCCGTAACTATCGCATGTTGACGTTAAGTGACGGCCATTTGCATGGAGGCCTGGCAGGTGAATAAACGCAGCGCGCTCAATCATATAAAGCGCTTCAGCAACAGGCTGGATAAAATCAACTCGCTGAGTAAGTTAGGGGATTTAGGCCGCTCGGTGAAAAAACGCGGCAAAGGGCCTCAGTCGAAAAGTAAATCGCTCAAAGGCGGCGTAAACGAACAATTCCGTTACGCCTGGCAGGGTGCTTTACAAGACCTGCGCAGCAAGCCTTTAGCCACCTTCCTGACGGTGATGGTGATTGCCATTTCCCTGACGTTGCCAAGCGTGTGCTACATGGTTTACAAGAACGTCAATCAGGCCGCCACGCAATATTATCCTTCCCCGCAAATCACCGTTTATCTCGACAAAGCGCTCGATGATAACGCCGCGCAGCAAGTCGTCGGCGCGATTCAGGCGGAAGAGGGCGTCGATAAAGTTAACTATCTTTCGCGTGACGAAGCGCTGGGTGAGTTCCGCAACTGGTCGGGCTTTGGTGGCGCGCTGGATATGCTGGAAGAAAACCCGCTGCCTGCGGTTGCGGTGGTGAATCCAAAACTCGATTTCCAGACTACCGACCATCTGAATACCTTGCGTGACCGCGTGGCACGGATTAACGGTGTCGATGAAGTCCGTATGGATGACAGTTGGTTTGCTCGTCTTGCCTCGCTGACCGGTCTTGTGGGGCGTGTCGCAGCAATGATTGGCGTGTTGATGGTTGCAGCGGTGTTCCTGGTGATTGGTAACAGCGTACGTCTGAGCATCTTTGCCCGTCGCGACACCATCAACGTGCAAAAACTGATTGGTGCTACCGATGGATTTATCCTGCGCCCGTTCCTGTACGGTGGTGCACTGTTAGGTTTCAGCGGCGCATTTTTGTCGCTGATTCTGACTGAAATTCTGGTGTGGCGATTGTCCTCTGCGGTCACGCAAGTCGCACAAGTATTTGGCACTAAGTTTGACCTCACGGGCTTAGGTTTCGACGAATGCTTGCTGTTGCTGCTGGTGGCGTCGATGAGCGGTTGGCTGGCGGCGTGGATCGCGACCGTGCAACATTTACGTCGTTTTACCCCAGAGTAAAAATTTTTTGATATACTTGTCCCCTGCTACGAAGTACCCGTCAGCAGGGGACACGCTCCCACCTCGGTTAGTGTTTCTCCTGCCCAGTTTCATAGCTCTGTCACATTTTGTGTGTAATACAAGCACAGCTTTACAGTGAACTTGTGGATAACCTCACTGTCTGAGGTTACTGTGAATGGTACGGTTTGGCCCCTGGCGAATAGCCTGGTGCAGCAAGATTGTAGCAACCTGTACTTTAGTTTCTAAGAGAGGGTTTGAATGACCAAAGAAATGCAAAATTTAGCTTTAGCCCCTGTTGGTAACCTGGAATCTTATATCCGGGCCGCTAATTCCTGGCCGATGTTAACGGCTGAGGAAGAGAAGGAGCTGGCTGAAAAGCTGCATTACCAGGGCGATCTGGAAGCAGCGAAAAGGCTGATCCTGTCTCACCTGCGCTTTGTTGTTCATATCGCTCGTAATTACTCGGGCTATGGCTTGCCGCAGGCTGACTTGATTCAGGAAGGCAACATCGGCCTGATGAAGGCTGTGCGCCGCTTTAACCCGGAAGTGGGTGTCCGTCTGGTGTCGTTTGCTGTGCACTGGATCAAAGCTGAAATTCACGAATACGTGCTGCGTAACTGGCGTATTGTGAAAGTGGCAACCACTAAAGCACAACGTAAGTTGTTCTTTAACCTGCGTAAAACCAAGCAACGTCTGGGTTGGTTCAACCAGGACGAAGTGGAAATGGTCGCCAACGAGCTGGGGGTTTCCAGCAAAGATGTCCGTGAAATGGAATCGCGCATGGCGGCGCAGGACATGACGTTCGACATGGGCAACGACGACGATTCAGACAGCGCGCCAATGGCTCCTGTGCTGTTCTTGCAGGATAAGTCATCTAACTTTGCCGATGGCATTGAAGACGACAACTGGGAATCGCACGCGGCTGATAAACTCAGCGATGCCATGCTAGGTCTGGATGAACGGAGCCAGGATATTATCCGTGCCCGTTGGCTTGATGAAGACAACAAAAGCACGCTGCAAGAACTGGCCGACCGTTACGGCGTTTCCGCTGAGCGCGTGCGCCAGCTTGAAAAGAACGCGATGAAAAAACTGCGCATGGCCATCGAAGCGTAAGTTATTTCGTCAGATAAAAAACCGCCTTCCGGGGCGGTTTTTTTATGCCTGTCACTTTCCCATTCAGCTTGTGAAAAAATTGTTATTCCAAAAGCCGTAAATTCGGGTATGTTTTTAACTCTGAATGCGGTGAAGGCACACACGGTATTCGTCAATCAAAAATAAAACCGTGCCAAAACAACACAACAAATACCAATCACAACAAAAATGGGGATCTCAGGATGAAAATGAAGGGCAAAGCGTTATTGGCTGGTTGTATTGCACTTGCGATGAGCAACGCGGCATTTGCGAAGGATATCAAAGTAGCGGTAGTTGGGGCGATGTCTGGCCCGGTTGCACAATATGGCGACCAGGAATTTACCGGTGCAGAACAAGCGGTTGCAGATATTAATGCCAAAGGCGGCATCAAAGGCGACAAACTGGTTATCACCAAATACGACGACGCTTGTGACCCGAAACAAGCGGTAGCGGTCGCCAACAAAGTGGTTAACGATGGCATCAAATACGTTATCGGCCACCTGTGTTCTTCTTCCACTCAGCCTGCGTCTGACATCTACGAGGACGAAGGCATTCTGATGATTACCCCGGCGGCAACAGCACCTGAGCTGACTGCGCGTGGTTACAAACTGACAATGCGTACTACCGGCCTGGATTCTGATCAGGGCCCAACGGCGGCAAAATACATTCTTGATCACGTAAAACCGAAAAACATCGCGATCATTCATGACAAACAACAGTACGGCGAAGGCCTGGCTCGCTCTGTTCAGGACAACCTGAAAAAAGGCGGCGCAAACGTAGTGTTCTTTGACGGTATCACTGCCGGCGAGAAAGACTTCTCCACGCTGGTAGCGCGTCTGAAGAAAGAAAGCATCGACTTCGTGTATTACGGTGGTTACCACCCAGAAATGGGCCAGATCCTGCGTCAGTCTCGCGCAGCAGGCCTGAAAACTCAGTTCATGGGTCCAGAAGGTGTGGCAAACGTTTCTCTGTCTAACATCGCCGGCGAATCTGCTGAAGGCTTGTTAGTCACCAAACCTAAGAACTACGACCAGGTTCCTGCGAACAAACCAGTTGTGGATGCCATCAAAGCGAAGAAACAAGACCCAAGTGGCGCATTCGTCTGGACAACCTACGCAGCGCTGCAATCTCTGGCTGCGGGCCTGAACAAGTCTGAAGATCCGGCTGAAATCGCTACTTATCTGAAAGGCGCTTCTGTGGAAACCGTAATGGGTCCATTGAGCTGGGATGCGAAAGGGGATTTGAAAGGCTTTGAGTTTGGCGTGTTTACCTGGCATGCCAACGGTACAGCGACTGACGCTAAGTAAGTTTTACAATACCCGCTCTTGTAGAGCGGGTATTTTGCTGGATGACGCTGGCGCTGGCGCTTATCCACCCTACAGGGCACGGTTTTCGTAGGTCGGATAAGCGCCAGCGTCATCCGACGCATTCATCTCATTTCCCCCAACTACCACTTTGCTCCGCAAACCCTACCGCCCGCATAAACGCCGTCATAACATCACGCTCTTCCACACCAACGTCACTCATCCACCATCTGGTGATGTCTGGGTTATCGCGAATCACCTCTTCGACTAAATACTGCCCAACGCCACGACGACGGGTAATTTCACGTACCCGCAGCGAATCTAAAGCGCCTTCGGCACCCGCAAGTGTGACGCGTACCGCGCCTAATAGCCGATCGTTAAATTTTGCCGCGTAAATACGGTGGGCGTCACTAAGAGCCAGTGAGGCGCTGGAATATTCCGGCCAGATCTTTGCAAGATCAATCTTATCCTGAGCACTACACTCAAACAGACGAATGATGGTGAGTTTCATAAGCGAGCTAACCAAAAAGCGGGAAAACCCCGAGTGTAACCAATTTATTTGCGTCAGACGCTTTATCTTTTATCTGCCATATACCAGACGATTAATTTTTGCCTCAAACGTATGCCAGTTTGATAAGTGGTGGATTGAAAAATGGCCAGTATAAAACCCTAAAACCTAGTGTTTTATTCCGCTCTTTGTATCGCTATTTTATGCTGAAAAAGGTGCTTTTTTTTGTTTAACTATCATCAAATACAGAATAATATCTTTGCTTAATAGCCTGAAAAATAGAGAGTTTAGCCTTAAATATTGTAAATATTAACGCTAAGCCCTTAACGACACTCATAAAAATGGCTAAAGGTTGAAAAGTGAACAGCATGCTTTTTGACCATAATAAAACCACAAAATCACGATAAATGGGGATTCAAAGAATGAAAGTAAACGCGAAGACATTACTCGCCGGGTTTGTTGCTTTGGCGGTGTCTCACGCGGCAGCGGCAGCAGACATTAAGGTTGCGGTTGTTGGTGCTATGTCAGGGCCGGTTGCGCAGTGGGGCGACATGGAATTCAACGGTGCTCGCCAGGCAATCAAAGACATCAACGCTAAAGGCGGCATCAAAGGCGACAAACTTGTTGCGGTTGAATACGATGATGCTTGTGACCCGAAACAAGCCGTTGCGGTTGCCAACAAAATCGTCAACGACGGTGTGCGTTACGTTATCGGCCACCTCTGCTCCTCTTCTACTCAGCCAGCGTCTGATATCTACGAAGACGAAGGCATTCTGATGATTACCCCTGGTGCGACTAACCCAGAGCTGACAAGCCGCGGCTACAAAATGATTATGCGTACCGCTGGCCTGGATTCTTCTCAGGGCCCAACCGCCTCTAAATACATTCTTGAAACCGTGAAGCCAAAGCGCATCGCCATCATTCATGACAAACAGCAGTACGGCGAAGGCCTGGCGCGCTCTGTACAAGATGGCCTGAAAAAAGGCGGCGCGGACATCGTCTTCTTCGACGGGATCACCGCGGGCGACAAAGATTTCTCCACGCTGGTTGCGCGTCTGCAAAAAGAAAACATCGACTTCGTTTACTACGGTGGTTACTACCCGGAAATGGGGCAGATCCTGCGTCAGGCGCGTGCTGTTGGCCTGAAAACCCAGTTTATGGGACCAGAAGGTGTGGGTAACGCATCGCTGTCCAACATCGCGGGTGCGGCGGGTGAAGGGATGTTAGTCACCATGCCAAAACGCTATGACCAGGACCCGGCGAACAAAGTTATCGTTGATGAACTGAAAGCTGAGAAGAAAGATCCAAGCGGCCCGTATGTGTGGATCACCTACGCTGCGGTGCAATCTCTGGCGACCTCGCTTGAGCGTACTGGTAGTGAAGAACCTGCTGATTTAATTAAAGACTTAAAAGAAAACGGTGCGAAAACCGTGATTGGGCCGCTGAACTGGGATGAGAAAGGCGATCTGAAGGGATTTGAATTTGGTGTCTTCCAGTGGCATGCCGACGGTTCGTCCTCTGTGGCGAAGTAACGGCTGATAATTCTGGGTCATCCCTCCTCTCCGGCGGCTATGCGCTGGAGGGGAAATAAATAAGGTTATTGTATGTCCGAGCAGTTCCTCTACTTCCTGCAGCAGATGTTTAACGGCGTCACGCTGGGCAGCACTTATGCGTTGATTGCCATCGGTTACACCATGGTTTACGGCATTATCGGCATGATCAACTTCGCCCACGGCGAGGTGTATATGATTGGCAGCTATGTCTCGTTCATGATCATCGCAGCGCTGATGATGCTGGGCATTGATGTGGGCTGGATGCTGGTCGGCGCCGGTTTCATTGGCGCGATTGTTATTGCCAGTGCTTACGGCTGGAGCATCGAACGTGTCGCGTATAAACCGGTGCGTAACTCTAAGCGACTGATTGCACTAATCTCTGCTATCGGGATGTCGATCTTCCTGCAAAACTACGTTAGCCTCACTGAAGGTTCACGCGACATCGCACTGCCAAGCCTGTTTAACGGCCAGTGGGTCATCGGCGCAAGTGAGAACTTCACCGCGACTATCACCACCATGCAGCTGGTTATTTGGGTAGTGACGTTCATCGCGATGCTGGCACTGACGCTGTTTATTCGCTATTCCCGCATGGGCCGTGCGTGCCGTGCGTGTGCAGAAGATTTGAAAATGGCGAGCCTGCTCGGCATTAACACTGACCGCGTTATCTCTCTGACCTTCGTGATTGGCGCTGCCATGGCGGCGGTAGCGGGCGTTCTGCTCGGCCAATTCTACGGCGTTATCAACCCATACATCGGCTTTATGGCCGGGATGAAAGCCTTCACCGCAGCGGTTCTTGGTGGTATCGGCAGTATTCCTGGCGCGATGATTGGTGGCCTGATTTTAGGTGTTGCAGAAGCGCTGACCTCGGCGTATCTGAGCACCGAATATAAAGATGTTGTCTCCTTTGCACTGCTCATCGTGGTTCTGTTGGTGATGCCAACTGGTATCCTGGGCCGTCCGGAGGTAGAAAAAGTATGAAACCGATGCATGTTGTTTTAGCACTCCTGTCGGCGGCAATCTTCTTCGTTCTGGCGGGCGTCTTTATGGGCGTTCAGCTGAGTCTCGATGGGACTAAACTTGTCGTTCACAGTGCGGAAACGGTGCGCTGGGAGTGGGTTCTGATTGGTACGGCGATTGTCTTCGTCTTCCAGTTGCTGCGCCCTGCATTCCAGAAAGGCATGAAAAAAGTCTCCGGACCGAAGTTTGTGCTGCCTGCGTTAGACGGTTCTACGCCGAAGCAAAAACTGTTCCTGTTGGCGCTGCTGGTGCTCGCGGTTGCGTGGCCGTTTGTGGTTTCACGCGGCACGGTCGACATCGCCACGCTGACCATGATTTATATCATTCTCGGCCTGGGCCTGAACGTGGTGGTGGGGTTGTCCGGCTTGCTGGTTCTGGGCTATGGCGGTTTTTATGCCATCGGCGCTTATACCTTCGCGTTGCTCAACCATTATTACGGCTTAGGGTTCTGGACGTGCTTGCCAATCGCGGGCCTGGTGTCTGCGGCGGCGGGTTTCCTGCTCGGCTTCCCGGTGCTGCGTTTACGCGGCGACTACCTGGCGATTGTGACGCTCGGCTTTGGTGAAATCGTCCGTATTTTACTGCTTAACAACACCGAAATTACTGGTGGGCCGAACGGTATCAGCCAGATCCCAAAACCAACGTTGTTTGGTCTGGAATTCAGCCGTAGCGCGCGTGAAGGGGGTTGGGATACCTTTAGCAACTTCTTCAACGTTGCGTATAACCCCGGTGACCGCATTATCTTCCTGTACCTCGTTGCGTTGCTATTAGTGGTGTTGTCGCTGTTTGTGATTAACCGCTTGCTGCGTATGCCGCTCGGCCGCGCATGGGAAGCGTTGCGTGAAGACGAAATCGCTTGCCGTTCGCTGGGTCTGAACCCGACGCGCATCAAGCTGACCGCCTTTACCATCAGCGCCGCGTTCGCAGGCTTTGCCGGTACGCTGTTTGCGGCCCGTCAGGGCTTTGTGAGCCCGGAATCCTTCACCTTTGCCGAATCTGCATTCGTGCTGGCGATCGTCGTGCTAGGCGGTATGGGCTCGCAATTTGCCGTTATCCTCGCCGCAGTCCTGTTGGTGGTGTCACGCGAACTGATGCGTGATCTCAACGAATACAGCATGCTGGTGCTCGGTGGCCTGATGGTGCTGATGATGATCTGGCGTCCACAAGGCTTGCTGCCAATGTCACGCCCTCAGTTGAAGCTTAAAAAAGAGCAAGTGGAACAAGTGAAAGGAGAGCAGGCATGAATCAGCCATTGTTATCCGTAAACGGCTTGATGATGCGTTTTGGCGGCCTGCTCGCCGTAAACAATGTTTCTCTGGAACTGCATCCACAAGAAATTGTTTCGTTAATCGGCCCGAACGGTGCCGGTAAAACCACGGTATTTAACTGCCTGACCGGTTTTTACAAGCCATCAGGCGGTACGATTCTGTTGCGTGACCAGCACCTTGAAGGTCTGCCTGGCCAACAAATCGCGCGGATGGGTGTGGTGCGTACTTTCCAGCACGTGCGTCTGTTCCGTGAAATGACCGTGATTGAAAACTTGCTGGTGGCTCAACATCAGCAACTGAAAACCGGCGTGTTTGCTGGTTTACTGAAAACACCTGCTTTCCGCCGCTCACAAAGCGAAGCGCTGGATCGTGCAGCCATCTGGCTTGACCGTATCGGTCTGCTTGAGCAGGCCAACCGCCAGGCAAGCAACCTTGCGTATGGCGATCAGCGTCGCCTGGAGATTGCGCGTTGTATGGTGACGCAACCAGAAATCCTGATGCTCGATGAACCCGCCGCAGGCCTTAACCCGAAAGAAACCCACGAACTCGACGAGTTAATCATGGAGTTACGTAACCACCACAACACCACCGTGCTGTTAATCGAGCACGACATGAAACTGGTGATGGGCATTTCTGACAGGATTTACGTGGTAAACCAGGGGACGCCGCTTGCGAACGGCACACCGGAACAAATCCGGAATAACCCTGACGTAATCCGCGCGTATCTGGGTGAAGCATAAGAATGGGTGAGGCAAAGATGGAAAATATCATGTTGTCATTTAACCAGGTGAGCGCCCATTACGGAAAAATCCAGGCGCTTCACGGGGTCAGTCTGCATATTAAACAGGGCGAAATCGTCACTCTGATTGGTGCGAACGGTGCGGGCAAAACCACGCTGTTGGGTACACTGTGCGGTGACCCGCGCGCATCCAGCGGCAAGATTACCTTTGATGGCAAAGACATCACCGACTGGCACACCGCTCGCATCATGCGTGAAGCGGTGGCGATTGTGCCGGAAGGCCGCCGCGTGTTTTCACGTATGACGGTGGAAGAAAACCTGGCGATGGGCGGCTTCTTCGCGGAACGCGACCAGTATCATGAACGCATCCAACGCGTATACGAACTGTTCCCGCGCCTGCTGGAACGCCGTATTCAACGTGCGGGAACCATGTCCGGCGGTGAACAGCAAATGCTGGCGATTGGCCGTGCGCTGATGAGCCAACCGCGCTTACTGCTGCTGGACGAGCCGTCGCTTGGCCTCGCGCCAATCATCATTCAGCAGATTTTCGATACCATCGAGCAGCTGCGCAGCGAAGGCATGACCATCTTCCTCGTCGAGCAGAACGCCAACCAGGCGCTGAAACTCGCTGACCGTGGCTACGTGCTGGAAAACGGCCACGTGGTACTGGAAGACACCGGCGACGCGCTGCTGGCTAACGAAGCGGTGCGTAGCGCCTACCTCGGCGGCTAAATTATCGCTTAATCAACAAGGAGCCTTTTGGCTCCTTTTTTATGACAATACTCCGATCACCACTTTCCCTTCACCTCACTGTAACAATTCTGTCACCCCACGGTTATTTTTCTGTCATTCGCGCATGTCATGTTTTGATGCGAACAAAAACGCGTATTTTCGCGCAGTGACCTAATGACAACCTCCAGGGATATACACATGACTGCATCGTTACGACTCACAACACTTTGCCTTGCGCTTGGATGCGTACTTAGCAGCAGCGCTATCGCCGCCACCTCCATTCCGTTCTGGCATTCAATGGAAGGTGAACTGGGCAAAGAAGTCGATTCACTGGCTCAACGCTTCAACCAGACGCACCCTGATTACAAAATTGTCCCGGTGTATAAAGGTAATTACGAACAAAACCTGGCGGCAGGGATTGCGGCTTTCCGTTCGGGCAATGCGCCAGCCATTTTGCAGGTTTATGAAGTGGGTACGGCGACCATGATGGCCTCGAAAGCCATCAAGCCGGTATATGAAGTTTTTAGCGATGCAGGCATTAAGTTCGACGAATCTCAGTTTGTGCCAACGGTTTCCGGTTACTACACCGATTCAAAAACCGGGCGTCTGCTCTCCCAACCATTTAACAGCTCCACGCCAGTTCTGTATTACAACAAAGACGCCTTTAAGAAAGCTGGCCTGAACCCGGATCAGCCACCAAAAACCTGGCAAGACCTGGCCGAGTACACCGCCAAACTTAAAGCGGCAGGCATGAAATGCGGTTATGCCAGTGGCTGGCAAGGCTGGATTCAAATCGAAAACTTCAGCGCCTGGAACGGCCTGCCGGTTGCCACCAAAAACAACGGTTTTGATGGCACCGATGCGGTTCTGGAATTCAACAAACCCGAGCAAGTGAAACACATTGCGATGCTGGAAGAGCTGAACAAGAAGGGCGATTTCAGCTACTTTGGCCGCAAAGATGAATCTACCGAAAAGTTCTACAGCGGGGATTGCGCCATCACCACCGCGTCTTCTGGCTCGCTGGCTGATATCCGTCAATACGCCAAATTCAACTACGGCGTGGGCATGATGCCTTATGACTCTACTATTCCGAACTCGCCGCAAAACGCCATTATCGGCGGGGCAAGTTTGTGGGTGATGCAGGGTAAAGACCCCGCGACTTACAAAGGTGTTGCCGAGTTTATGCAGTTCCTCACTCAACCAGAAATTGCGGCTGAATGGCACCAGAAAACCGGTTACTTACCTATCACTAAAGCTGCTTACGACCTGACGCGTGAACAAGGCTTTTACGAGAAAAACCCAGGTGCTGATATCGCCACGCGCCAGATGCTGAACAAGCCGCCATTGCCGTTCACTAAAGGCTTGCGTCTGGGCAACATGCCGCAGATTCGTGCCGTTGTGGATGAAGAGCTGGAATCGGTATGGACCGGCAAGAAAACCCCTCAGCAAGCATTAGATAGCGCGGTTGAGCGTGGTAATCAGTTGCTGCGCCGTTTCGAGCAATCGACTAAGTCTTAAGTTTTTCAGTGTCGGATGACGCTTCGCTTATCCGACCTACGAATGGCTGTTTGTAGGTCGGGTAAGGCAAAGCCGTCACCCGACATTGTTCAGGAAAAGAATTACTTATGTCATCTTCTCGTCCGGTGTTCCGTTCCGGCTGGTTGCCGTATGCGCTAGTGCTGCCGCAACTGCTTATCACCATTATCTTTTTTATTTGGCCTGCGGGCGAAGCGTTGTGGTATTCACTGCAAAATGTCGATCCGTTTGGACTTTCAAGCACGTTTGTTGGCCTGGAAAATTTCAAACAACTCTTCCATGACAGCTACTATCTCGACTCTTTCTATACCACCTTAATTTTCAGTGGATTAGTCGCTGGTAGCGGTTTGCTGGTGTCGCTGTTTTTCGCCGCGCTCACGGATTACGTCATTCGTGGCAGCCGAATTTACCAAACGTTAATGCTGCTGCCGTATGCGGTGGCTCCGGCGATTGCTGCCGTACTGTGGATTTTCCTGTTTAACCCCGGGCGCGGCCTGCTAACTCACGTGCTTGAGCAGTTTGGTTACCACTGGAACCACGCACAAAACAGCGGCCAGGCGATGTTCCTTGTGGTGTTTGCCTCGGTGTGGAAGCAAATCAGCTACAACTTCCTGTTCTTCTTTGCGGCGTTACAGTCGATTCCGCGTTCGTTGATTGAAGCTGCTTCTATTGACGGGGCAGGCCCGGTACGGCGCTTCTTCAAGCTGTCGTTACCGCTGATTGCGCCGGTGAGTTTCTTCCTGCTGGTGGTTAATCTGGTGTACGCCTTTTTCGATACCTTTCCGGTTATCGACGCCGCGACCGGCGGTGGACCAGTACAAGCGACGACCACGCTTATCTACAAAATTTATCGCGAAGGTTTTGCCGGACTCGATCTTTCCGCGTCGGCGGCGCAATCCGTGGTGTTGATGTTCTTAGTCATCATCCTGACCGTGATTCAGTTCCGCTTCGTGGAACGTAAGGTGCGCTACCAATGATTGAGAACCGCCGCGGGCTGACGATTTTCAGCCACACGATGCTGATTCTGGGCATTATCGTGATTTTGTTCCCACTGTATGTCGCGTTTGTCGCGGCGACACTGGATAACGAAGCCGTCTTCCAGACGCCGATGACGCTGATTCCAGGCACGCATCTGCTGGAAAACATGTCTTATATCTGGACGCACGGCGTCGGTGCCAACAGTGCGCCGTTCGGCCTGATGCTGCTAAACAGTTTTGTCATGGCGATGGTCATCACCATTGGCAAAATCACTGTCTCAATGCTTTCAGCCTTTGCGATTGTCTGGTTCCGCTTCCCGTTCCGTAACCTGTTCTTCTGGATGATTTTTATCACCCTGATGCTGCCGGTTGAAGTGCGTATTTTCCCGACGGTAGAAGTTATCGCAAACCTCAAAATGCTCGACAGCTACACCGGCCTGACGCTGCCGTTAATGGCTTCGGCAACCGCTACTTTTTTGTTCCGCCAGTTCTTTATGACGCTTCCCGACGAGTTAATGGAAGCGGCACGTATCGACGGCGCATCGCCGATGCGCTTCTTCCGTGACATCGTTTTGCCGCTCTCAAAAACTAATCTCGCAGCACTCTTTGTCATCACCTTTATCTACGGCTGGAACCAGTATCTCTGGCCGCTGCTGATTATTAGCGACGTCAACCTTGGCACCGCCGTGGCGGGTATTAAAGGCATGATGTCTTCTGGTGAAGGCTCCACCCAGTGGAACCAGGTGATGGCGGCGATGCTGCTGACGCTGATTCCGCCGGTAATTATCGTTTTAGCCATGCAACGAGCGTTCGTGCGTGGCCTTGTTGATAGTGAGAAGTAACCCATGGCAGGACTAAAACTACAGGCAGTGAGCAAAAGTTGGGACAACAAAACTCAGGTCATTGAGCCGCTGACGCTGGATGTCGCAGACGGTGAATTTATCGTGATGGTGGGGCCGTCGGGCTGCGGTAAATCGACGTTGCTGCGCATGGTTGCCGGGCTTGAGCGCGTCACCAGCGGTGATATCTGGATTGACCGCCAGCGCGTCACCGAAATGGAACCGAAAGAGCGTGGCATCGCGATGGTGTTCCAGAACTACGCCCTTTATCCGCATATGAGTGTGGAAGAAAACATGGCGTGGGGGCTGAAAATCCGCGGCATGGGCAAAGCGCATATTCAGCAGAAAGTGGTGGAAGCGGCGCGTATTCTTGAACTCGATGGCTTGCTTAAACGCCGCCCACGCGAACTTTCCGGCGGCCAACGCCAGCGTGTGGCAATGGGGCGCGCCATTGTGCGCGACCCGGCAGTTTTCCTCTTCGATGAACCGTTATCCAACCTGGATGCCAAACTGCGCGTACAAATGCGCCTCGAATTACAACAGCTGCACCGCCGCCTGAAAACTACCAGTTTGTACGTGACGCACGACCAGGTCGAAGCGATGACGCTGGCGCAGCGCGTGATGGTGATGAACAAAGGCGTCGCCGAACAAATCGGCACGCCTGTTGAAGTCTACGAACGCCCGGCCAGCCGCTTTGTGGCGAGTTTTATCGGCTCGCCCGCCATGAACCTGCTGGAAGGTAAAATCAGTGCTGACGGCACGCGTTTTGAGCTGGCAAGCGGCATGGCGTTGCCATTAGGCAATGCGCCGAATGGGCTTCAGGGGCTTGCGGTGACGCTGGGTATCCGCCCGGAACATATTGCGCTAAGCTCACAATCCGCAGGCGGCGTGCCCTTTTTGGTGGATACGCTGGAGATGCTCGGTGCAGATAATTTAGTGCACGGGCGCTGGGGCGAGCAAAAAATGGTGGTGCGCCTGGCGCATCAGGAACGCCCACAACCCGGTAGCACGCTGTGGCTACATCTGCCTGAAAATCATCTACATTTCTTTGCTAAAGATAATGGACAACGTTTATGAGCAACTGGCCATACCCGAAAGTCGCGGCCCATCGTGGCGGTGGCAAACTGGCACCGGAAAATACGCTGGCAGCGATTGATGTCGGTGCGCGTTACGGGCACACCATGATTGAGTTCGACGCCAAGCTTTCACAGGATGGGCACATTTTCCTGCTGCATGACGACACTCTGGAACGCACCAGTAACGGCTGGGGCATCGCGGGCGATTTAACCTGGGATAAACTGCTGAATGTCGATGCCGGAAGTTGGTATAGCGGTGAGTTTAAAGGCGAACCATTGCCGCTGCTTTCTCAAGTTGCCGCGCGGTGTAAGCAACATGGCATGATGGCGAATATTGAAATCAAACCGACCACCGGTACTGATGCGCTAACCGGAAAAACGATCGCGCTGGCAGCACTTGAATTATGGCAAGGGCAAACCGCGCCATTGCTGTCTTCGTTTTCTATCGAAGCGCTGGAAGCCGCACAATTTGCCGTGCCTGAATTACCGCGTGGGTTGTTACTCGACGAATGGCGCGATGACTGGCGTGAACTGACCGCCCGTCTGGGTTGTGTTGCCATTCACTTGAATCATAAATTGCTCGATGAAGCGCGTGTGCAGGAGCTGAAAGCGGCGGGATTACATATTCTGGTTTATACGGTGAATAATCCCCAACGAGCAGCTACACTGCTGCGCTGGGGTGTGGATATCATCTGTACCGACTGTATCGACCAAATTGGTGCAGATTTTACGTACTAAATGCCAGGTCCATGTCGGATGACGCAAGCTTATCCGACCTACGGTAAGGGGGGGTAAGCGGTCATCCACCATTTTCCTTACGTCGGGGCTTAATGAGTCCCAGGATTCAACATGCTGCCATTGGTCGTCGGTTGCAGCATATGCTGTTGCCCGCTGCTGGTCGCGCTACTGTTTAACATGCCACCATTGGTATTTGGCAACACTTGTTGTGTCCCGACATCCAGCTCATTTGCAGGCGTTGTTGTCGATTTAAAGACGCCCTGCGAATTGTTATTTATCTGCGATTCCAGATGCTGTTGCTGCACGCGGGTTTGCGTTTGTAACTGCTGATTTAACATCCCTTTTTGTTGTATCTGCTGGGTTTGCATTTGTTGCTGCATCCGTTGCTGACTGGGGATCTGATAACCCTGTTGATTGGGATTATTCAGGGTATTAATCGGCTGTGCCAAACAGGTCAATGGCAGCAAAGCTGCCAGCATAAGTATTTTTTTCATCGTCACTTCCTCCATTTGGGGGATCTACTAAGTTTAATCGTTTTCTGACACTACGATGATTATTTAGGATTTTTAGCCAGGCGGGTTTCCAATTTTGGGCCAGGCTTATCGTGGGATTCCCCAAACATGGAGAACATAACGATGAAGCAGTGGAAAAATATTCGTCTGGAAATTCTGCGTTGGATGACCATTCCTGCGCTAATGATAGGACTGTGCCTTTCTGTTAGTGCCGCACCGCCTCCGGTTGCGGCTCCTGTATCTTACGGCGTCGAAGCCGATGTCTTCCATCCAGTACGTGCTGAAAATGGCATGGTTGCCTCGCAGGATTCGCTGGCCACACAAGTCGGTGTCGAGATTCTCAAGCAGGGCGGGAATGCGGTCGATGCCGCTGTTGCAGTCGGTTTTGCGCTGGCGGTAACCCACCCGCAGGCGGGGAACATCGGCGGCGGTGGCTTTATGATGCTGCGCACCAAAGATGGTAAAACCACCGCCATTGATTTCCGTGAAATGGCACCAGAAAAAGCATCGCGTGACATGTTCCTCGATGCGCAAGGCAATGCAGACAGCAAAAAATCTCTTACCTCACATCTTGCATCAGGCACGCCTGGCACCGTGGCGGGCTTCGCTCTGGCGCTGGAAAAATACGGCACACTGCCGCTGAACAAAGTTATCCAGCCTGCAATCAAACTGGCACAGGACGGTTTCACGGTGAACGATGCACTGGCTGAAGACCTGAAAGTTTATGGTGCAGAAGTTCTCCCGAATCATCCAAACAGCAAAGCTATTTTCTGGAAGGCTGACGGCGAACCGCTGCAAAAGGGCGATAAACTGGTGCAAACCAACCTCGCCAAAAGCCTGGAAATGATTGCCGAAAATGGCCCGGATGCGTTCTACAAAGGCGCAATTGCTGACCAGATTGCCGAAGAAATGGCAAAGAATGGCGGGTTGATTAGCAAGGTTGATCTGGCGAATTACAAAGCCGTAGAACGTGCGCCGATTAGCGGTGATTACCGTGGCTACCAGATTTTCTCCATGCCACCACCGTCTTCAGGCGGCATCCACATTGTGGAAATCCTCAATATTCTGGAAAACTTCGATCTTGCCAAATACGGTTTTGGCAGCGCTGATGCGATGCAATTAACGGCTGAAGCGGAAAAATATGCCTATGCCGATCGTTCGGAATATCTCGGTGACCCTGACTTTGTGAAAGTGCCGTGGCAGGCGCTGACCAACAAAGCCTACGCCAAATCGCTGGCTGAGCAGATAGACATCAACAAAGCACGTCCATCGAGCGAAATTAAACCCGGTAAACTGGCGCCATATGAAAGCAACCAGACCACGCATTTCTCGGTGGTGGATAAAGACGGCAACGCTGTAGCGGTGACTTATACGCTCAATACCGTGTTCGGTACGGGCATTGTGGCAGGTAACACCGGCATCCTGATGAACAACCAAATGGATGATTTCTCTGCAAAACCTGGTGTGCCGAATGTCTACGGGCTGGTGGGTGGCGATGCCAACGCCGTTGGGCCGCATAAACGCCCGCTGTCGTCGATGTCGCCGACAATCGTGGTGAAAGATGGCAAAACCTGGCTGGTAACCGGCAGCCCTGGCGGTAGCCGTATCATCACCACTGTGCTGCAAATGGTGATGAACACCATCGATTACGGGATGAACGTTGCCGAAGCCACTAACGCGCCGCGCTTCCATCACCAGTGGTTGCCTGATGAGCTACGAGTCGAAAAAGGTTTTAGCCCGGATACAGTCAAATTGCTGAAAGATAAAGGGCAGAACGTGAAGGTGAAAGAAGCGATGGGCAGTACGCAGAGCATTATGGTAGGGCCAGATGGTGCGTTATACGGTGCTTCTGACCCGCGTTCGGTGGATGATTTGACTGCCGGATATTAAGTTTGCCCCTCACCCCGGCCCTCTCCCAAAGGAGAGGGAGAAAGCCGTCGAGTCCCCTCTCCTGAGGGAGAGGGTTAGGGTGAGGGCGATCTATTCCGGCTTAAACCGCGCCATAAAATACGCATCCACATACTGACCATCGCGCAGCGCGTAATTCTTACCGGTGCCCTCAATCTCGAAACCGAACTTACGATAAACCGCCACGCCGGGTTCGTTATCAACAAACACTGTCAGTTCAATGCGCTCGATGCGCAGCCAGTTATCACACAGGTCGGTCATGGCTGCCATTAATGCACTTGCGATACCGCGATTGCGATGTTGCCCGCAAACGCTAAGACCAAATGTTGCCACATGGCTACGACGCGGGTTTTGTTCGACAGACAGCGCCAGATGCCCTGCTACAACATCGTCGACACAAGCCACCAGCTGTTTGCGTCCTGCGGGTGGATGCTTCATTCGTTCTTCCCACATTTCAAGAGAAGGATGAGGGAGTTGTAGCGTGTTGTGATAAACCTCTGACTGGGCATTAATCTGACGTAAAGCATCAAGATCTCTTAATTCAGCGTGGCGTATCACGATCTCACTCATTCCTTTTCTCCTCAAATAGTTAAGTAACCTCTTAAACATCAGTGACTTTTTAGTTTTCGTCAACTGCTAAGTTTTTCTAAAAATTAGTAGACAAGTGCGAATGATAATGATTATTATTGCCATGCGTTCAGGGGAGACCCCTACGGAGATAACCTGAAAGCACGACATTGCTCACATTGCTTCCAGTATTACTTTAGCCAGCCTTGAGCTGGCTTTTTTTTATTCTTTTTTCAGCCTGGCTTACTTACCATTTTGTCCCCGAGCTGTGCTCGAAATCCTCACGTACTTTAAGTACGCTCCGGTTTCTGCGCGCAGGTCGTGAACAAACTGGCTGCGCCGCCGACGGCTGATCCATGAACAGTTCCAACTAATTTGGGCAAAGCAGTCACTTTGTCTTTTCGTAGGGCGGATAAGCGCAGCGTCATCCGCCAAAAAACGCGGTGCCAAAAAACCAAAGAATGAAGTAGGGTAATTGCAATTTAAAGTCAAAAAGGACGAAGCAATGACCCTACACTGCGCTTTTATAGGTTTTGGCAAAAGCACTACCCGCTACCACCTGCCTTACGTTCTGGTTCGCAAAGATAAACTTCACGTCGCGCATATTTTCCGTCGCCATGAAAAACCAGAAATTGAGCAGCAACCGCAATACAGCCACATCCATTTCACCAGCCAGCTTGATGACATTCTCAACGACCCGCAGGTCAAACTGGTGGTGGTATGTACTCATCAGGATAGCCATTTCGAATATGCAAAACGCGCGCTGGAAGCGGGCAAAAATGTGCTGGTGGAAAAGCCTTTCACCCCGACACTGGCTGAAGCTAAACAACTGTTTGAACTGGCTAAAGCGAAAGGACTGACCGTCACGCCTTATCAGAATCGCCGTTTTGATTCCTGTTTCCTGACGATGAAAAAAGCCATCGAAAGTGGCAAGTTGGGCAAAGTTGTTGAAATAGAAAGCCACTTTGATATGTATCGCCCGGCAGCGGCAACCGCACCAGGCACCTTTGCAGATGGTGCTTTCTACGGCCTTGGCGTGCACACCATGGACCAGATCATCTCAATTTTTGGCCGCCCGGATCGCGTCGCTTACGATATTCGTAGCGTGCGCAATAAGGCTAATCCAGACGATACCTTTGAAGCACAGCTGTTTTACGGTGACCTGAAAGCTATTGTTAAAACCAGCCACCTGGTGAAAATCGACTATCCGAAATTCCAGGTTCACGGCACCAAAGGCTCGTACCTTAAATACGGTATCGACCAGCAAGAAACCAGCCTCAAGGCTTACATCATGCCCGGTGAGCCGGGCTTTGCAGCAGACAGCAGCGTCGGCGTGCTTGAATACGTCAACGACGCGGGTGAAACCGTGCGCGAAGAGATTAAACCGGAGCAGGGCGACTATGGCCGCGTGTACGACGCGCTGTATGAAACCATTGTTAACGGCAAACCTAATTACGTCAGCGAAATTGAAGCACTGACCAACCTCGAGATCCTTGAGCGCGGTTTCGAACAGCCTTCTCCTTCTGTCGTGACCCTCGCTTAGCTCCGCTCTGACGCCTCTGACTCGTTCACTTTTTTTGAACAGAGGCGTCAATTTTCACCCTCTATGATCATTTCCGATTCGGGTCCACACTTAGCCCATCAAACGAATTGCGGAGAAATGAAGATGATCTTTTTAAGAAAAGCTGAAGAACGTGGTCACGCCAATCATGGTTGGTTGGATAGCTGGCACACCTTCTCATTCGCTAACTATTACGATGCCAATTTCATGGGTTTCTCGGCATTACGTGTGATTAACGAAGACGTCGTGGAAGCCGGTGAAGGCTTTGGGACTCACCCACACAAAGACATGGAAATCCTGACCTATGTACTGGAAGGTGCGGTTGCGCATCGCGACAGCATGGGTAACGAAGAACAGGTTCCAGCGGGGGAATTCCAGATTATGAGTGCCGGTACCGGGATTACTCACTCGGAGTACAACCCAAGCAAAACCGAGCGCCTGCGTCTGTACCAAATCTGGATCATCCCGGATAAAACAGGCATCACGCCGCGTTACGATCAGCGTCGTTTTGATGCACCACAGGGCCGCCAACTGGTGCTGTCTCCAGATGCTCGTGACGGTTCCCTGAAGGTGAATCAAGATATGGAATTGTCGCGTTGGGCATTGGCTAAAGACGAACAATCTGTCTACCAGATTCCGGCAGATCGCCGCATTTGGCTGCAGGTTGTCAAAGGTGATGTGTCTATCAACGGGACTCAGGCAAAAACCAGTGATGCTATTGCTGTGTGGGATGAACAAGCGATTTCGATTCATGCTAATGAAGCAAGTGAAGTCCTGCTGTTTGATTTACCACCAGTCTAATAAATACTGATAGTTACCGGTCACAACCTTCCTCAAAACAGGGGGAAGGTTGTGCTTTGTCCGTGCTAAACTTCGTTGTCGATAGTCAACCAGTACAGCAGGATAATGAAAAAGAAAAGACCGGTATTACAGGACGTTGCAGACCGCGTAGGGGTGACCAAAATGACGGTCAGCCGATTTTTACGTAACCCTGACCAGGTTTCCGCGACGTTACAGGTAAAAATTGCTGCCGTACTTGATGAACTTGGCTACATTCCCAACCGCGCACCAGACATCCTTTCTAATTCCACAAGCCGCGCTATCGGCGTGTTACTACCCTCGCTGACCAACCAGGTTTTTGCGGAAGTGCTGCGTGGCATTGAAAACGTGGTTGATGCTTACGGCTACCAGACCATGCTCGCTCACTACGGCTACAAACCTGAGCTGGAAGAAGAGCGTCTGGAATCAATGCTTTCCTGGAATATCGACGGCTTGATCCTCACCGAACGCACCCATACCCCGCGCACCCTAAAAATGATTGAAGTGGCAGGTATTCCGGTAGTGGAACTGATGGACAGCATTTCACCGTGTCTCGACATCGCCGTGGGGTTTGATAACTTCGAAGCCGCACGCCAAATGACTGCCGCGATAATTGCCCGTGGTCACCGTCACGTTGCGTATCTTGGCGCACGCCTTGATGAACGTACCGTGATCAAGAAAAAAGGCTACGAGCAAGCGATGCTGGACGCCGGTCTGGTGCCGTACAGCGTGATGGTCGAACAATCCTCTTCTTACTCCACTGGTATCGAATTGTTCCGCCAGGCGCGTCGTGAATATCCGCAGCTCGACAGTATCTTCTGTACTAACGATGACTTAGCTATTGGCGCGGCATTTGAATGCCAACGCCAGGGGCTGAGCATTCCAAAAGATATGGCGATTGCCGGTTTCCACGGCCACGATATTGGTCAGGTTATGGAACCCCGTCTTGCCAGTGTGTTAACGCCGCGTGAACGTATGGGGCGCATTGGTGCTGAGCGTTTACTGGCGAGAATTCGCGGTGAAGCAGTGACGCCGCAAATGCTCGATTTGGGCTTTACACTTTCCCCTGGCGGTTCAATTTAGCGCCATAATTTTTGATATAGTTCACACTTATTCACTTTTTAAGTGAATGGTTATTGCTTATTGCGAACGCTCTACTGACAATGTTACCGATAACAGTTACCCGTAACAATTTCTTATAACAAATTGTTGCGCCAGTCGGAGCTACGCGATGAGCACTACCAACCACGACCACCATATCTACGTCCTGATGGGCGTTTCTGGCAGCGGTAAATCTGCTGTTGCAAGCGAAGTTGCACACCAACTCAAAGCGGCATTCCTGGACGGCGACTTCCTGCATCCACGCTGCAATATCACGAAAATGGCTTCCGGTGAGCCGCTTAACGATGAAGATCGCAAGCCGTGGCTACAAGCATTAAACGATGCAGCTTTCGCTATGCAGCGCACCAACAAAGTCTCCTTGATCGTTTGCTCTGCGTTGAAAAAAGTCTATCGCGACCAATTACGTGAAGGTAACCCGAATCTCTCTTTCATCTACATGAAAGGTGATTTTGAAGTGATTGAAAACCGCCTGAAAGCACGCAAAGGCCACTTCTTCAAAACGCAGATGCTGGTGACTCAGTTTGAAACGCTGCAAGAGCCGAAAGCGGATGAGCCAGATGTTCTGGTGGTAAATATCGACCAGTCACTGGAAAACGTGGTGGCGAGCACCATTGAGGTCATTAATAAAGGCAGTGCGCAGTGAGTACATTAACGCTTGTTTTAACAGCAGTTGGCTCGGTTTTGCTGCTGCTGTTTTTAGTGATGAAGGCGCGAATGCACGCCTTCGTTGCTTTGATGGTGGTTTCAATTGGGGCAGGGATATTTTCCGGGATGCCGCTCGATAAAATCGCGGCAACCATGGAAAAAGGGATGGGCGGAACGCTTGGCTTTCTGGCTATCGTCGTCGCGCTCGGCGCGATGTTTGGCAAGATTCTTCATGAAACCGGCGCGGTAGACCAGATTGCGGTCAAAATGCTGAAGTCTTTTGGTCACAGTCGCGCGCACTATGCGATTGGCCTGGCTGGCCTGATTTGTGCGCTGCCGCTATTCTTCGAAGTCGCTATTGTATTGCTGATAAGCGTAGCCTTTTCCATGGCGCGCCACACCGGCACTAACCTTGTTAAACTGGTTATTCCTCTGTTTGCGGGCGTTGCAGCCGCTGCGGCATTTCTGCTGCCTGGGCCTGCGCCAATGCTGCTCGCCTCCCAAATGCACGCCGATTTTGGCTGGATGATTCTGCTGGGTCTGTGCGCGGCGATTCCAAGTATGATTATTGCCGGGCCGCTGTTTGGTAACTTCATCAGCAAATACGTCGAACTGCATATTCCTGACGACATCACTGAACCGCACCTGGGCGAAGGCAAACTGCCATCGTTCGGTTTCAGTCTTTCGCTGATCCTGCTGCCGCTGGTGTTAGTTGGCATGAAAACTATCGCTGCGCGTTTCGTCGAGCAGGGTTCCAGCTTGTACCAGTGGCTGGAATTTATCGGCCATCCGTTCACGGCGATTCTGGTTGCTTGCCTGGTGGCGATTTACGGTCTGGCGTACCGCCAGGGTATGGCGAAAGAGAAGGTCATGGAAATCTGTGGTCACGCGCTGCAACCTGCGGGAATCATCCTGCTGGTTATCGGTGCGGGCGGCGTGTTCAAACAAGTGCTGGTGGATTCAGGTGTTGGCCCGGCATTGGGCGAAGCGTTGACTGGCCTGGGCTTGCCAATTGCATTGACCTGCTTCGTGCTGGCGGCAGCGGTGCGTATCATCCAGGGTTCGGCAACCGTAGCTTGTCTGACTGCAGTTGGCCTGGTGATGCCGGTTATCGAACAGCTCAACTACAGCGGCGCACAAATGGCAGCATTGTCGATTTGTATTGCTGGGGGTTCTATCGTCGTGAGCCACGTTAACGATGCCGGTTTCTGGCTTTTCGGTAAATTTACCGGCGCGACAGAAGGGCAAACCCTGAAAACCTGGACCATGATGGAAACCATTCTTGGTACCACTGGTGCAGTTGTCGGGATGATTGCGTTTACGCTGCTGTCTTAAGTATGTGATTTAACGCTCTGGTAAATCCAGAGCGTTATGTTTTGTGTCACGACATCAGCGGTAACAACTGCTGATAAATCTGGTTAAACACTTTTCTACGTGCCTGATATTGCTCATGTCGGGCCATGTCTGGTTTGTGCTGTTGCTCAAGCGGTAACTGCGGAAGCAGCGCTTGCAGCGGTTTATCTGGCGACATGGCGATTTGCGCCAGCCGTGCTGCACCCAGCGCTGGGCCGACATCTCCACCGGTGCGATAATCTAGCGTTTGCCCACTGATATCTGCCAGCATTTGCCGCCAGTACGGGCTGCGCGCCCCACCGCCAATCAGTGTGACACTTTGCGGTGTGACTCCGCAGGAATGCACCACGTCCATACCATCCGCCAGCGCATAACCTACGCCTTCTAACACGGCGCGGGCCAGTTCGGCTGGCCCATGCTGATGGGTCAGGCCAAAGAAAACGCCTTTTGCCTGTGGATTATTGTGCGGCGTACGCTCGCCAGACAGATACGGTAAAAACCAGATCTCACCAGCGTCTTCATCGGCTTTTTCGGCGGCTTCCAGCAGTGCCGGAACGCTCTCGATACCGGTTAATTTTGCCGCCCAATCGAGACACGATGCGGCGCTGAGCATCACTGACATGAGGTGCCAGCGATGGGGTAGAGCATGGCAGAAGCTGTGGACGGCACTTTCCGGTTTACTGAGGAATCCTTCACTTACCGCAAAGTAAACGCCAGACGTTCCCAACGATAACATAGCCTGGCCCGCATCCATCATGCCGACACCGACTGCGCCCGCGGCGTTATCGCCACCGCCTGCAACCACCGGTACGGCAGGCATATTCCACGCACGTGCGACGTCTGCTTTCAATGTGCCAGTAATCTCGCTGCCTTCGAATAAATCTGGCATTTGCTGGCGACTCAACTGGCACGCGTCGAGCATTTTATCGCTCCAGTCGCGCTTCGTGACATCCAGCCACATGGTACCTGCGGCGTCAGACATATCGCTGGCAAACACGCCGCTCATACGCAGACGCAGGTAATCTTTCGGCAGCAGGACTTTATCTATTTTCGCGAAGACTTCAGGTTCATGGCGTTTCACCCACAGCAGTTTTGGTGCGGTAAAACCTGGCATCATCAGGTTGCCGGTAATTTGGCGGGAATCGGGTACGCTTGCTTCAAGCAAGGCGCACTCTTCTGCGCTGCGACCGTCATTCCATAAAATTGCCGGGCGCAACACGTTCTGCTGGCTATCGAGCAGTGTTGCACCGTGCATCTGCCCAGCAATCCCCAACGCT
This sequence comes from Buttiauxella sp. JUb87, assembly GCF_004361975.1. NCBI lineage: Bacteria > Pseudomonadati > Pseudomonadota > Gammaproteobacteria > Enterobacterales > Enterobacteriaceae > Buttiauxella > Buttiauxella sp. JUb87. The sequence goes on along the minus strand of NZ_SNVY01000002.1, from coordinate 251,931 downwards.
TTCACATCTTTAAGAGAGTGCTGCTCGCCGAGCGCTTTCATTGCGCGGTCTGTTGCTTGCCACCAGTGCTCTGGATCTTGCTCCGACCATAACGGATGTGGACGTGACACGGTCAGCGTTTCAGTCCTTGAAGCCAGCACTTCGCCTTGCTCTCCGAGCAAAATCGCTTTCACACCCGAGGTGCCGAGATCGATTCCGATGTACATATCGACTCCTTACAAACGCGCCACGTAAAACGTGGCGCGGGAATTCGTAGGGTGGATAAGCAAAGCGTCATCCACCATTTCAACTACGGTTTAAACTTATCTGTCGAACAGGTAATGATTGACCAGGTTTTCCAGTAATTCCTGATGCCCACTTTGATGCTGTGGATTCAGGTCATGCTGTTCAGCGTACTGTGCAATTTGTGAAAGCGACATTTGCCCTTTCAGAATTTGCTGACCAAGTTCACCATTCCAACCGGCATAACGTTTCGCAACGCGTTTATCCAGTTCGCCATCTTCAATCATGCGTGCGGCAATTTTCAGTGACAGCGCCATCACATCCATCGCACCAATGTGACCATAGAACAAGTCGTACTTGTCGGTACTCTGACGGCGCACTTTGGCGTCAAAGTTCAGGCCGCCAGTGGTGAAACCACCTGCTTTGAGAATTTCGTACATCACCAGTGAGTTTTCTTCCACGCTGTTCGGGAACTGGTCGGTATCCCAACCCAGTTGCGGGTCGCCACGGTTGGCATCGACGGAACCGAAGATACCCAACGCAATGGCGCTGGCAATTTCGTGATGGAATGAGTGACCGGCAAGTGTCGCGTGGTTCGCTTCAATGTTTACTTTGATCTCTTTTTCCAGACCGAACTGCTTCAGGAAACCGTAGACCGTCGCAACATCGTAATCGTATTGGTGCTTGGTTGGCTCCTGCGGTTTCGGTTCGATAAGCAACGTGCCGCGGAAACCAATTTTATGTTTGTGCTCAACCACCATCTGCAAGAAGCGGCCAATTTGCTCACGTTCCTGGCGCAAATCGGTATTGAGCAGGGATTCGTAACCTTCACGGCCACCCCAAAGCACATAGTTTTCGCCGCCCAACTGGTGAGTGGCATTCATTGCGGTGACGACTTGCGTTGCCGCCCAGGAGAATACTTCTGGATCTGGGCTGGTCGCAGCACCTGCGCCATAACGAGGATTGGTAAAGCAGTTGGCTGTACCCCACAGCAATTTCACGCCGCTTTCTTGCTGCTTTTTCGCCAGCACTTCGGTCATTTTCGCGAAGTTATTCAGGTACTCTTTCAGCGATGCGCCTTCTGGCGAAACGTCCACATCATGGAAGCAGTAATACGGGACATTCAGCTTGTGGAAGAACTCGAACGCCACATCAGCTTTTAATTTTGCCAGGCCTAATGCGTCGCCAGCTTGCTGCCACGGACGTTCAAACGAACCGGCACCAAACATGTCGGCACCATTCCAGCAGAAGTTATGCCAGTAACAAGCGGCAAAGCGCAGGTGTTCTTCCATACGTTTACCCAGCACGATTTCATCTGGATTGTAGTGACGAAATGCCAGTGGGTTAGCGGTTTTAGGGCCTTCAAAACGTACACGTTCAAGTTGGTCGAAATAGGCTTGCATAATTGACTCCGTAATCAGGGGGAATATACCCGTCGTCCTTCAAGATGCAGGGGTGTTGGCTGCTCTCACTCACCCGAATCACTTACCTGAGTAAGCTCATCGGGATTCATTCGATTGCCGCCTTCCTGCAACTCGAATTATTTTGGGTATAGCAAGTAAGCGATTCTGTAACCATCCTGTATTTTCCCTGGAGTTTGCTCAATTACGTTATTTCACACTGTGATTAAGAGAATGCTCAAATGTGCGCTGCCTCGCAAAAAATGTTGAAAATAATGAATGAAGTATCTTTATGGTTATTCCAATAAATAAAGCAACGAATGCATTTGTTAAATTAAAAGCAGATCGCCATCATAAATTAGAAATTAAACCAAAAAACGTAATGGGAAGATGAAAATCTGTAATTGCTGGATTTGTATTCACAGTCAACAATTCGAACCGGTCAACAGATGTTAATAATTTTTAATCCGATTTATCCCACCCTACACAGGTATAAAAAAATGCGAATGAAGATTAAGAACCTCTTACTAACGTTGTGTGCCTCGCTTGTTCTAACCAGTGCCTGCAGTATCGCCAAAGAAGTTAAAATCGGCATGGCAATTGATGATTTACGCCTGGAACGCTGGCAGAAAGACCGCGATATTTTTGTTAAGAAAGCCGAATCTTTGGGGGCGAAAGTCTTTGTACAGTCCGCTAATGGCAACGAAGAAACGCAAATGTCGCAAATAGAAAACATGATCAACCGTGGCGTGGATGTGCTGGTCATTATTCCTTATAACGGCCAGGTATTGAGCAACGTGATTGCCGAAGCCAAAAGAGAGGGCATAAAAGTATTAGCTTATGATCGCATGATTAATAATGCCGACATTGATTATTATATTTCATTTGATAATGAAAAAGTCGGTGAGCTTCAGGCACAAAGCATTGTTAATAAAGTACCTTCTGGTAATTATTTCCTGATGGGTGGTTCGCCAGTTGATAATAATGCGAAGTTATTCCGTCAAGGGCAGATGAAAGTATTAAAACCATATATTGATAGCGGGAAAATAAAAGTCGTCGGCGATCAATGGGCTGATGGTTGGTTGCCTGAAAACGCATTGAAAATCATGGAAAATGCGCTAACGGCTAATAACAATAAAATTGATGCGGTTGTGGCATCAAATGATGCGACAGCTGGTGGGGCAATCCAGGCGTTAAGTGCGCAAGGGTTGGCGGGCAAAGTGGCCATTTCTGGGCAAGACGCCGATTTAGCCGGTGTAAAACGTATTATCGCCGGTACGCAGACCATGACGGTTTATAAGCCAATCACCCAACTCGCAAATACAGCAGCGGAAATTGCCGTTGAACTGGGCGAGGGCAAACAACCGGCATCGGATGCCAAGCTGAATAATGGCGTTAAAGATGTCCCTTCACGCCTTCTTACTCCAATCGAAGTCGACAAAGCTAATATCGACAGCACCATTGTGGCTGACGGTTTCCACAAAAAGAGCGAGCTATAACCTGCTGCGCCCGTGTTTTCCCACGGGCGCTATCCTGTAACCAGGTAAAGGAGGGGCTATGCCTTGTTTACTGGAAATGAAAAATATCACCAAGACCTTCGGCGTCGTGAAGGCGGTTGATAGTGTCAGCCTGTCAGTAGATTCCGGAGAGGTGATGTCACTTTGTGGTGAAAATGGCTCCGGCAAATCCACGCTGATGAAAGTACTTTGCGGTATTTACCCTTACGGCAGCTACGAGGGTGAAATCTGGTTTGCCGGGGAAAAACTGCAGGCGAGCCATATCCGCGACACCGAACGCAAAGGTATTGCCATCATTCACCAGGAATTGGCGCTGGTTAAGCATTTGACGGTGCTGGAAAATATTTTCCTTGGGGCAGAAATTTCACGGCATGGTGTGCTGGACTACGACAGCATGACCCTTCGTTGCCAAAAGTTGCTCGCGCAGGTGAGCTTAAATATCTCTCCGGATACCCGCGTAGGGTCGCTTGGGCTGGGGCAGCAACAACTGGTCGAAATTGCCAAAGCGCTGAATAAACAGGTGCGATTGCTGATTCTCGACGAGCCAACGGCCTCGTTAACAGAGCAAGAAACGGCGGTGCTGCTGGGAATTATTCGTGACCTGCAAGCGCACGGCATCGCCTGTGTATATATCTCCCACAAGCTCAATGAAGTTAAAGCGATTTCCGATACCATTTGCGTTATCCGCGACGGAAAACCGATTGGTACACGCGATGCAGCACTCATGCAGGAAGAAGACATCATTACCATGATGGTTGGGCGTGAGTTAACCGCGCTCTACCCAAATGAGCCGCATCAGACCGGTGATGAAATTCTTCGCGTCGAGCATCTTACTGCCTGGCATCCCGTCAACCGGCATATCAAACGCGTCAACGATATTTCATTTTCACTGCACAAAGGCGAAATCCTTGGAATAGCGGGGCTGGTTGGCGCAGGGCGAACCGAAGCGGTTCAGTGCCTGTTCGGCGTTTGGCCCGGGAAATCTGAAGGTCGTATTTTCATTGATAACGAACCTGTCGCTATCAGCAATTGCCAGCAAGCTATTGCCCACGGTATTGCCATGGTGCCTGAAGATCGAAAAAGAGATGGCATCGTGCCGATTATGGCGGTAGGGCAAAACATCACCCTTGCCGCCTTGAATCAGTTTTCTGGGGCTCTCACTCACCTTGATGACGCCGCAGAGCTTAACTGCATCCTGCAATCAATTGAGCGGTTAAAAGTGAAAACTTCGTCGCCTGATTTGGCTATTGGCCGCCTGAGTGGTGGTAATCAGCAAAAAGCAATTCTGGCGCGCTGTCTGCTGCTCAATCCTCGCATCCTGATTCTGGATGAACCCACGCGCGGCATTGATATCGGTGCGAAATATGAAATCTACAAACTGATCAACCAACTGGTGCAGCAAGGCATTGCGGTGATTGTTATTTCATCTGAATTGCCGGAAGTGCTCGGTCTGAGTGACAGAGTGCTGGTGATGCACGAGGGGCGAATCAAAGCCGACCTGATTAATAACAATTTGACCCAGGAACAGGTTATGGAAGCTGCACTGAGGAGCGAAAAGCATGTCGAAAAGCAATCCGTCTGAACTGAAACTCACGGCACCAGCAGCTTCACCTTTTGCGGGGTTGCGGGCGCTAAATCTACAGGTTTTTGTCATGATTGCCGCGATTGTGGTGATCATGTTGTTCTTTACCTGGACCACTGAAGGCGCCTATCTCAGCGCCAGAAACGTTTCCAACTTACTGCGCCAGACAGCCATTACCGGAATCCTGGCGGTCGGCATGGTATTCGTCATTATCTCTGCGGAAATTGACCTTTCTGTCGGCTCGATGATGGGCTTGCTGGGTGGTGTGGCGGCGATTTTTGATGTCTGGTTAGGCTGGCCGTTACCACTGACTATTGTCGTGACACTGGCGCTTGGTCTGGTGTTGGGGGCGTGGAACGGTTGGTGGGTAGCTTATCGCAAAGTCCCTTCGTTCATCGTCACGCTCGCCGGCATGTTGGCATTTCGTGGCGTTTTGATTGGCATTACCAACGGCACCACTGTTTCTCCAACCAGCGTCGATATGTCGCAAATCGGGCAAAGTTATCTGCCGGACGGCATTGGCTTTGGTATCGGTACTTTAGGGCTGGTCGCTTTTGTTGCCTGGCAATGGCGGATGCGTATTCGCCGTCAGGCTTTGGGGCTGGCAACACCAGCATCGACAGGCGTTGTCGGGCGGCAGGCTATCACCGCGGTCATCGTACTTGGCGCAATCTGGCTGCTCAATGATTACCGCGGTGTGCCAACGCCGGTATTGATCCTCACGCTCTTACTGCTGGCTGGCATGTTTATGGCGACCCGCACTGCATTTGGGCGGCGCATTTATGCGATTGGCGGCAATATCGAAGCGGCACGACTTTCTGGTATTAATGTTGAGCGCACCAAGTTGGCCGTTTTCGCTATCAACGGGTTAATGGTAGCAATTGCCGGGTTGATTCTAAGCTCACGTCTGGGGGCTGGTTCACCGTCTGCCGGGAACATTGCTGAGCTTGATGCCATCGCCGCATGTGTGATTGGTGGCACCAGTCTCGCGGGAGGCGTGGGCAGCGTTGCCGGAGCGGTGATGGGCGCCTTTATCATGGCTTCTCTGGATAACGGAATGAGCATGATGGATGTGCCCACGTTCTGGCAGTACATCGTCAAAGGGGCGATTTTGCTGCTGGCGGTATGGATGGATTCGGCGACCAAGCGCCGCGCATAAGAGTGTGCAAAGGATCACAATGCCGGGGCCAGGTTCCCCGGCATTGTTACAGTTATGGTATTGCACATACGGTTTTGTCATCAGGAATGAAAAAGTATGTTTGAGAAACGTCATCGCATTACGTTGTTATTCAATGCCAATAAAGCCTACGACCGCCAGGTGGTGGAAGGGGTTGGCGAATATTTGCAGGCGTCTCAATCTGAGTGGGACATTTTTATTGAAGAGGATTTCCGCGCTCGTATCGATAACATCAAAGAGTGGTTGGGCGATGGGGTGATTGCCGATTTCGATGATGCGCAAATCCAGCGTTTGCTCGACGGTGCTGACGTTCCAATTGTGGGGGTCGGTGGGTCATATCATTTACCCGAACATTATCCACCAGTGCATTACATCGCCACTGATAACCACGCATTAGTAGAAAGTGCATTTCTGCATCTTAAGGAGAAGGGCGTTCAGCGTTTTGCATTCTATGGTCTGCCGAACTCCAGCGGTAAACGCTGGGCAATGGAGCGCGAATATGCCTTTAACCAACTGGTGGCGAAAGAAAAATACCGCGGTGTGGTTTATCAGGGAATAGAAACGGCGCCGGAAAACTGGCAACACGCGCAAAATCGTTTGGCTGATTGGGTGCAAACGCTGCCTCCACAGACTGGGATTATCGCGGTGACAGATGCTCGTGCGCGGCATCTGCTGCAAGTCTGTGAACATCTGCATATTCCAGTGCCAGAAAAGCTGTGTGTGATTGGCATTGATAACGAAGAGCTGACGCGTTACTTATCACGCGTAGCACTTTCATCGGTCGCACAAGGGACAAGGCAAATGGGGTATCAGGCGGCCAAATTACTGCATCGCTTGATGGACAACGAACCGCTCGCCTTACAAAGAGTTCTGGTGCCACCGGTACGCGTGGTCGAACGGCGCTCAACGGATTACCGTTCTTTGCACGACCCTGCCGTGATTCAGGCCATGCACTACATCCGTAATCACGCCTGCAAAGGGATAAAAGTGGAACAGGTGTTGGATGCGGTGGGGATCTCGCGTTCAAACCTGGAGAAGCGTTTCAAAGAGGAAGTTGGCGAGACGATTCATGCAATGATTCACGCCGAAAAACTGGAAAAAGCGCGCAGCTTGTTGGTCTCTACATCCTTGTCGATCAACGAAATATCGCAGATGTGTGGTTATCCCTCACTGCAGTATTTCTATTCAGTGTTTAAGAAAGAATATGACGCGACGCCGAAGGAACACCGCGAAAGGTATAGCGAAATATTAGTCTGATGAATGCTTTAGGGCAAAAAAAACGCCTTCAATATGAAGGCGTGAATTTATTACTTATTATTAACAATCTATTTTAATTATTTAGTTCGGTGCCATAAAACGCTGATTGGTTTGGTACATCGCAAATAGATAGTTGTTATAGCTACTACCCTTCGTGGAATACCCTTTCAGCTTATGAATCATATTGCTGGCTGTAACTTCTTGATCCGCTTTGCGCAATTGTGCGCGTGATTTACGGAAAGACTTATAGGCCGGATGCGTATTCAGATTTGTTACGTAAGAGTTAACGCCTTCTTTAACTGAATCGTAATGCAAATAGCCTTTTACTTTGCCTGGTTCGCTGTTGCAATGGCGCTTGCTGCACTTCATGCCAAACAAGTTGTTATTGCTACGCGCGAGTTTAGACGTACCCCAGCCACTCTCGGCTGCGGCCATCGTTGCTACCATATTGGTAGGAATGATGTCGACTTTTTCCATCAGTGTGTTCCACGGCACGCGCTTAGTATTACCGTTCCACGCAATTTTATAGCGCTTAGTAATATCTTTCAGACGCGTACGCTCTGATGGTGACCAACGCTGCTCATACTGTTTAGAAACCAACCAGTTACGGTCAGCAGTGATGGCGGCATTTTGGCTCTTAATATATGGCATGACCGTCCGGAGAAACGCTTTTTTTCTAGGTGTTCCGGAAGGGTATTTTCGCAAATCAGGGAGCGATGCAATTTCACTATTGCGAGAATACTCTTTCTTACTACTTGCCAATTTCTTACTTTGTGTATTCGTGCTTTTTGTCTGAACTAAAGGGGCTTTATGCGATTTTGGCTCATGTTTACTTGCTAATACCCCAGCTGAAAAACTGAAGGTCAGTAACATAAGTATCGCAGCCCCAAATCGTCGGATTGGGGTTGATATCATTAGATCTCCTGGTCGGATCGTTACGTTGCCAGTGCCTTAATTGTCGAAGGTTTCGAAAAAAGGAAAGGCAGATACTAACAAAAATAGACCTCTTGAGCACCAAAAGAAATAATCCGATTCTTAAATGATGTCACGTACGAACTTCTTATGACGGCAAAAAGTGTCATATTTTGCGATGGTTATCCCATATTTTATTGAATTGATACCGCCATCACTCACCCTATTATCTCCTCCCCAGCTATCCATTTTGGGGATGAACTCTGCGACTAAAAATAGTGCCACACTGGATAAAAGATAATCGCGGGCTTAACCCTATGAAAAAATTACCTCTGTTGTTTCTTTTGTTTCCAGGCCTTGCGCAATCCGCGTGGACAGCCCCTGGAATCCCTGCGTTCAAAGAGCAAACTGCAGGCGTCTTTGTCAGTGAGGCAAAGCTGTCAAAAGGCACACTCCCGCTGAGCCTGAAACTCAACCAGACCTGCTGGCAGCCCGCAGAATCCATTAAACTGAATCAGGCACTTTCGTTAAAACCTTGCGAGGGCGAGGCACCCGTCTGGCGGCTATTCCGGGACGGCGAATACCAGATTCAAATTGACACCCGCAGCGGTACTCCCACGCTTAGCCTGGGTATTAATAGCGAAGCGCAAGCTGTGCCAGTTGATGTGACTCGCCAGTGCCCTAAATGGGACGGCCAACCGCTCACTGTTGATGTCAGCAAAACTTTTGCTGAGGGCAGCGAAGTGCGTGATTTCTACAGCGGTGCGACGGCAACGGTCAAACAAGGCCAGATTACCCTGATGCCTGCCGCAAACAGCAATGGCCTGTTGCTGCTGGAATCCGCGAGCACCAAACAGGCGGCACCGTTTAGCTGGCACAATGCCACTGTTTACTTTGTGCTGACCGACCGTTTTGAAAATGGTAATCCAAAAAACGACAACAGCTATGGCCGCCACAAAGATGGAATGCAAGAAATCGGCACGTTCCACGGCGGTGACCTCGCGGGGTTAACTCAAAAGCTCGATTACCTGGAGAAACTGGGCGTGAACGCGTTGTGGATTAGCTCGCCGCTGGAACAAATCCACGGCTGGGTGGGCGGCGGTACCAAAGGGGATTTCCCGCACTACGCCTACCACGGCTACTACACAATGGACTGGACCAAACTCGATGGCAATATGGGCACCGAGGATGAATTACGCACGTTAGTGGATGAAGCCCATAAGCGCGGGATGCGTATCCTGTTCGACATTGTGATGAACCACACCGGCTACGCAACGCTTGCCGATATGCAGGAGTATCAGTTTGGCGCGCTCTACCTTCAGGGGGATGAGCTGACGAAAACCCTCGGTCAACACTGGACGAACTGGAAGCCAGGTCCGGGACAAAGCTGGCACTCATTTAATGATTACATCAATTTTGGCGATAAAGCAGCCTGGCAAAACTGGTGGGGTAAAAACTGGATCCGTACCGATATTGGCGATTACGACAGCCCAGGTTTTGATGACTTAACTATGTCGCTGGCGTTCCTGCCGGATTTGAAAACGGAATCCACGCAAGCGGCGGGTTTGCCGATTTTTTACCGTCATAAACCTGATACTCACGCTAAAGAAATCGCTGGCGATACGGTGCGAGATTATCTGACTCATTGGCTGAGCCAGTGGGTGCGTGATTACGGCATTGATGGTTTCCGGGTCGATACCGCGAAACATATCGAAAAAGCAGCCTGGCAGCAACTTAAAGAACAGTCGGTTAGCGCACTGGCTGAATGGAAAAAAGCCAACCCAGAGAAGAAGCTGGATGACGCACCATTCTGGATGTCCGGTGAATCCTGGGGGCATGGTGTGATGAAAAGCGATTACTACAACAGCGGCTTTGACGCGATGATCAACTTTGATTACCAGGAACAAGCGGCAAAAGCGGTGGATTGTTTATCGAATATCGATCTCACCTGGCAGCAAATGGCGACTAAGTTGCAGGATTTTAATGTTCTTAGCTACCTTTCGTCGCACGATACCCGCCTGTTCCGCGAGGGTGGCCAGCGTGCTGCAGAGTTACTGCTTTTAGCTCCGGGGGCAGTACAGATTTTCTATGGTGATGAAACAGAACGCCCGTTTGGCCCAACAGGTTCTGACCCGCTGCAAGGTACGCGTTCAGATATGAACTGGGGACAAAACGTTGCCACGCTTTCCCACTGGCAAAAAATCAGCCAGTTCCGCGCCCGTCATCCGGCCATTGGCGCGGGCAAGCAGAATACGGTGAGTATGAGGCAAGGGTACGGTTTTACGCGTGAATCCGGCGATGACAAAGTGCTGGTGGTTTGGGCGGGCAACCAGTAAATGATGGCGGATGACGCTGCGCTTATCCGCCCTACAAATTCCCCGTAGGCCGGATAAGCGCAGCGTCATCCGGCGGAAAAATATCAGCACTTAATGCTTTTAATATGAATTAAAGCAGCATATTGACCACGAGACGCTAATCTTAATGCGTTTGCACCGCGTCTTTTACGGCGTTATGGTTAGCCTCTTTTGATGGTCAAAGACAGATCTACGTTATGACGTTTTCACTTTTCGGCGACAAATTTACCCGCCATGCAGGCATTACCCGCCTGATGGAGGATCTGAACGATGGTCTGCGCACGCCTGGAGCGATCATGCTCGGCGGTGGTAATCCTGCGCAAATTCCTGCAATGAATGACTACTTCCAGGATCTGCTGGCAGACATGCTGGCAAACGGGAAAATGACCGACGCTCTCTGTAATTACGATGGTCCGCAGGGGAAAAGTGAGTTACTTGACGCGCTTGCGGATATGCTGCGCAAAGAATTAGGTTGGGATATTACTCCGCAGAATATTGCACTGACAAATGGTAGTCAGAGCGCGTTTTTCTACTTGTTTAACTTGTTTGCTGGCCGTTATGCCGATGGCAGTACCAAAAAGGTGTTGTTCCCACTGGCACCGGAATACATCGGTTATGCTGATTCCGGCCTTGAAGAAGACCTGTTTGTTTCGACGCGTCCTAATATTGAACTGTTGCCCGAAGGCCAGTTTAAATATCACGTAGATTTTGAACATCTGCATATCGGCCCTGATACCGGGATGATTTGCGTCTCACGCCCGACCAACCCAACGGGCAACGTGATTACCGATGAAGAGCTGATCAAACTCGATGCGCTGGCCAATCAACACGGTATTCCGCTGGTTATTGATAACGCGTATGGCGTTCCATTCCCGGGGATTATTTTTAGTGAAGCCCGCCCGCTGTGGAACCCAAACATCATCTTGTGCATGAGCCTGTCCAAACTGGGCTTGCCGGGTAGCCGTTGTGGCATCATCATCGCCAATGACAAAATCATCTCAGCTATCAGTAACATGAATGGGATTATCAGTCTGGCGCCGGGTGGTGTTGGCCCGGCAATGGCGTGTGAGATGATCAAGCGTAACGATTTGCTGCGCTTGTCCGAAACCGTTATCAAGCCGTTCTATTATCAGCGCGTTCAGGACACGATCGCGATTATTCGTCGCTATTTGTCACCAGAACGCTGCTTAATTCACAAGCCAGAAGGGGCGATCTTCCTGTGGTTGTGGTTTAAAGACCTGCCGATCTCCACGGAATTGCTTTATCAGCGCCTGAAAAAACGCGGTGTGTTGATGGTGCCGGGGGATTATTTCTTCCCAGGGCTCGATAAACCGTGGCCGCACACGCATCAGTGCATGCGCATGAACTACGTGCCGGAGCCTGAGAAAATCGAAGCCGGTGTGAAGATTCTTGCCGAAGAGATTGAGCGCGCGTGGGCTGAAGCGAAGTAATTTGTGAAATGGCGGATGGCGCTAGCGCTTATCCGCCCTACAACGATTACCGTAGGTCATACAGCAGCGTCATCCGACAATCCATAACCGAATTAACGCACCACCAAAGAATCGTACCCCTTCCAGCGGTAGTTCAGCATCGACACAATCCAGCAGCCAATAAACAGCCCAACCACGATAAAGCCCGCATTGCCGAGGTTTTCATTCAACGCATCAACCCATTTCCATACACCACTGTGCAGGTCGAATTTATCCGCCAACAACCCTAATGCTTCCATACCGCCGATAAACAGCGCCACCACAACCGAGGTGCCGGTAATCGTCATATTGTAATAAAGCTTGCGCTGCGGTTTGTTAAACGCCCAGCCGTAAGCGCCAACCATAATCATATTGTCGAGCGTATCAATCAGCGCCATCGCGCTGGCAAACAGCGCCGGAAACACCAGAATCGACCATATCGACATCCCGCTAGACGCGCTGGCGGCAGAAATGCCCAGCACGCCAATTTCTGTTGCCGTATCAAACCCTAAACCAAACAAAAAACCGACCAAATACATATGCCAGCTTTTATTGATCAGCTTGAATGTGGTGCGGAACAGCCAGCTCATCATGCCGCCACCAGTGAAATCAGTCGCCTCGGCAGACAACGGTTCACCACGCTTGAGCTGGTGAAAATTGCGCCATACGCCACGTAAGATCACCAGATTCACCAGCGCCATTGCCAGCAAGAAGCACGCCGACACGGCGGTGCCAATCACGCCGCCGACATCATGGAACCAGTCCATATCATTCTTAAATGCCGCAGCGGTTGCGGCAATCGCGATTGAAGCCAGCACCACAATGCTGGAATGACCGAGCGAGAACCAGGCACCAATACCAAACGGGCGTTTCCCTTGCTGCATCATCTTGCGCGTCACGTTATCAATTGCTGCGATGTGGTCGGCGTCGACCGCATGGCGCAGGCCGTAGCACCAGGCCAGTAAACTTGCGGCCATCAATGCCGTGCTGTGGTGAAACGAAACCAGCGCCCAGGCCCAGGCGGCAAGGTTTGCGGCAACTAAAACAGCCAGCAAAACAGCGGCGCGCGGGTTGTCACGAAGAATACGCAAGAACATCATTTTATCCTTGTGAAGGAAGGTGGAAGCGGGCGGCGGCAACCAGCGCCTGGCCCAATGCAAGGGCACCGTCACCGGCTGGCAACTGTGTCGGGAAGAGCAGATTGAAATCCGCGAGGTGATACGAAAATCTTTCACGCATCAGCTGGTTATGCAGCACGCCACCGCTGAATACGATAGTTTTAATCGCCAGCTTGTCTGCGTGGCTGCGGGCTAAATCAGCCAACCCTTTTGCCAGCGCATCATGAAAAGCCCAGGCGCGAGCGGGTGCACAGTCGTGCCAGTTCAGCCATTGCTGCCAGAACACCGCCATATCGAGTTGGCCTTTGATAAGCGGCAGGGTAACAGGATGCAGACACGCACCACTTTGTGACGCCAGCGCTTCAAAGCGACAGGCGGCTTCCCCTTCGTAGCTTTGCTGTAGCGGAGCGCAGTTCAGCGCCGCCGCAGCTGCATCAAACAGGCGGCCCGTGGAGGAGGCTCGTGGGCTGTTAATCCCACGCGCAATCGCCGTTGCCAGCAGCGGCCAGTTTTGTTCGCGCACCACGGCGGTTTCAGGGCATTGTTGCCAGTCCGGCACAAAAGCCAGGCATTGGGCGAACAGGTTGCGCCACGGCTGGCGAGCGGCGAGATCGCCACCCGGCAGCGCTACTGCGGGCAAGCCACCGAGATGTTCGCAATCGCGATAGTTCACCCGCAGGCACTCGCCGCCCCACAACTGGTCGTTCTCGCCGTAGCCAATGCCATCAAGGGTTAGCGCGATCGCATCACCGCCGTCCAGCGGCCAACTGTGTTCAGCCATACATGCCACTGCATGAGCATGGTGATGCAAAACTTTGCTCACAGGCATGCCCATTTCCTGGCCGATGCGGGCGCTGTGGTAGCCTGGGTGGGCGTCTATAACGATCTGTTCTGGCGTAAAATCATAGGCTTCGCACATCAGTGTGCGTGCTTTTTGCCACTGCTCTTCAACGCCTTCTTCTGCGAGATCGCCAAGATGCTGGCTGAGCACCGCCTGGTTGCCACGCAGCAAGCAGAAGGTATTTTTCAGGTCGGAACCTAACGCCAGAATCGGCGGCAGGCCTGAAAAACCTGGCGGCAACGGCAGAGCATCTGGCACAAACCCTCTGGCGCGGCGCAGCATCTCACCGTTTGCCCGCACCACGGAATCATCCATTCGCTGCACGATGTCGCGGTTGTGCAACAACCAGCCGTCGGCAATATCGGCCAGTTCTTCAAGCGCTTGCTGATTGGTGATTGCTGGCGGTTTGCCATTTAAATTGCCGGATGTCATTACCAGCGGGCCGCCAAAACCCTGAAGCAAAAGGTGTTGTAGCGGGTTGGCGGGTAGCATCACGCCGACTTCGCGAAGGCCAGGGGCGATAAACGCACTTAGCCCAGGCAGCGCAGACTTTGCCATTAACACAATCGGTGCCGCAGGCGTTGTCAGTTGGGCGAGTACATTTTCTGGTAAGCCGTCTGAATCTGGCTGCATCACCGCCAGCGGTTTGGACGGGCGCTGTTTACGCTCGCGCAGCCGTGAAACCGCTGCATCGTTACGCGCATCAACCGCCAGATGAAAGCCGCCCAGCCCTTTTATCGCCACGATTTTCCCGGCTTTTAACGCTGCAATGGCTGCCTGCAAAGCGCCTTCGCGCTCAAGGTGTTGCTCATCACATTGCCAGCTGATTTGCGGCCCACATTCCGGGCAAGCGACAGGCTGCGCATGAAAGCGCCTGTCCATTGGTTCGCGGTACTCTTTTTCACACGCTGGGCAAAGTGGAAAAGCCGCCATCACCGTGTTTGGCCGGTCATACGGCATGGCATTAATAATGGTGAAGCGCGGGCCGCAGTGGGTGCAATTGATAAACGGATAGCGATAACGGCGATTGTTTGGATCGTTGAGTTCGCGCAGGCAATCCGGGCAGGTGGCGGCGTCGGGGACGATTTGTGTCTCCATCGCGCTGCTGTGACTGTGGCGAATGGTGAAATCCTGGGGTAGCGTTTCCCACTGCATTGGCGATTGTTCAAGGCTATCGATACGCGCCAGTGGCGGGCAATGGGCGTGAAGCCTGGTGATAAACGCATCGGCGGTGGATGTCAGGCGCACTAACACACCCGCGCCGTCATTGCAGACATCGCCGGTGAGGCTGAATTGTTGCGCCAGTTGCCAGACGAATGGCCGGAAGCCAACGCCCTGCACTTTGCCGCGAATACGTAGCATCACGCCGTTAAAATTCACAATTGTTCCTTAAAACTTTCGTCCTCACCCCAACCCTCTCCCACAGGAGAGGGGGAATACTCCTTCTCCCTCAGGGAGAAGGTTGGGATGAGGGTTGTTTTTACACTTAAACTTCTACAGCCTGACGCAAACGCGCTTTCATATCGCTATAGGTCGTCTGAGCGTAGTTTTCTGCCCATTGCTGGTCGGCAATCTGGCTAACGTTGACCGCGCAATACTTGGTTTCCGGTGTTTTGGAAATCGGGTCCAGGTTGTCCTGCGTTAGCTCATTACACGCACCAATCCACCATTGGTAGGTCATGTAAACGGAGCCTACGTTAATGCGCTCGTTCACTTCTGCACGGCTGATAACTTTGCCGCGACGTGAACTGACCCACACCAGTTGCTTGTCTTTAATGCCGAGCAGGTTGGCGTCTGTCGGGTTCATTTGCACAAATCCAGGTTCATCGGCCAGGGTTTGCAGCGCCGCACAGTTACCGGTCATCGAGCGGCAAGAGTAGTGGCCAACTTCACGCACGGTACACAGCACCAGCGGATATTCGGCATCTGGCACTTCGGCAGGTGCACGCCACTGCGCGGCAAAAAGCTGGCCTTTACCATTTGGTGTATCAAACTTGCTGTCTTTGTAGAGATACGGCGTGCCAGGGTGGTCAAGCGTCGGGCACGGCCACTGAACATGGCCCATTTCACCCATTTTTTCCCAGGTCACACCAAAGAACAGCGGGCAGAGTTCGCGCAGTTCGTCCCAGATTTGCTGGTTGTTGTCGTAGTGCATCGGGTAGCCCATCTCGGTTGCGAGCAGGCTGATAATTTCCCAGTCACGTTTGACGTTGTATTTCGCATCAATGGCTTTTTCAAAACGCTGGAAGCCGCGGTCCGCACAGGTGAATACGCCACCGTGTTCGCCCCAGGAAGTCGCTGGCAAAATCACATCCGCCACTTCGGCGGTTTTGGTCATAAAGATGTCCTGCACTACCACAAAATCGAGCGCTTCAAACCCTTTGCGCACCAGGCCAAGATCGGCTTCGGTCTGCAACGGGTCTTCGCCCATGATGTAATAGGCTTTCATTTCACCTTCGATGGCCATATGCGGCACTTCGGTGATACGCACGCCGACTTTGTCGTCCATATCATCAACGTTGATGCCCCATGCTTTGGCAAATTTGGCACGAACGTCCGGGTCAACCACATCCTGATAGCCAGGGAACTGGTTCGGCAGCACGCCCATATCACACGCACCCTGCACGTTGTTTTGCCCACGTACCGGGCCAACGCCAACGTTTTCACGCCCCAGGTTACCGGTCAGCAGTGCCAGGCTTGATAAGCCTTTTACCACGTCGACTGCCTGACCAAACTGCGTCACGCCCATGCCCCACATGATGGTGGCTGAAGGAGCTGCGGCGAACGTCCGCATCGCCTGACGAACCTGATGCGCCGGTACGCCAGTCAAATGCTCAACGTCTTCTGGCGCGTAGCCTTTTACCACTTCACGGTAAGCATCCAGACCGTCAGTAAATTTCGCCACGTACTCTTTATCGTAGAGGTTCTCTTCGAGCAGCACGTAGCCAAAGGCATTCACCAGCGCCATATTACAGCCGTTTTTCAGCTGCAAATGTTGGTCTGCAATACGCGCGGTTTCGATGCGGCGCGGGTCACAAACAATAATTTTCGCGCCATTTTCTTTCGCTTTAATCACCCGACGCGCCACGATCGGGTGCGAATCGGCGCAGTTATAACCAAATACCAACAGGCATTTTGAATGTTCGATGTCGCCGATGGAGTTACTCATCGCGCCATTTCCCAGCGTCACCTGCAAACCCGCCACCGACGGCCCGTGGCAAACACGCGCACAGCAATCGACGTTGTTGGTATGCAGCACACCGCGGGCAAACTTCTGCATCACATAGTTAGTTTCGTTACCCGTTCCGCGTGACGAACCGGTCGTCATAATGGAACGCGGGCCATATTGATCTTTAATCGCTTTCAGGCGTTTCGCGGTATAGCTAATGGCTTCATCCCAGCTAACAGGCTGGAGCTTGCCGCCTTTTTCATAACGAATCATCGGCTGCGTCAGACGCGGTGTGAGCAGTTTTGTGTCGTTGAGAAAATCCCAGCCGTAATAGCCTTTCAGGCAGAGTTCATTTTGGTTCGTCACGCCATCAGCCGCTTCGGCACGGATAATTTTATTCTTCTCAACAACCAGTTTGAGTTTGCAGCCTGCGCCACAGTAAGGGCAGACGCTGGTAATTTTTTTCATCAGTAACAGACCTGTTAAAAGTGAAGTTAAAGGGGTTTAGAAATAAATAGATGAAGTCGCATCAAACGCAGCACGGCGGCGTTTTTCGATATTCATTTGTTCAAGTTTGTTGCGATCAACGCAGATAATGGCGTTGGTTGGGCAGGCTTCCATACAGGCCGGGCCTTCTGCACGGGTGTGGCAAAGGTCGCACTTATTCGCTTCGGCTTTTTCAGCCATCACGTTAAGACCCGCGCCGCTGTTACGCACAACCGGGCGAACAACCACTTCCATCGCGCCATATGGGCAGGCAACCACACAGGTTTTGCAGCCGATGCAGCGTTCCTGCATCACATTCACAAAACCATGTTCGCGGCTGATAGCCCCGTTAGGGCAGACGTTGGCGCAAGGTGCGTCTTCGCACTGGCGGCACATCGTTGCGGTAGAAACATTCACGCCTTTAACCACGTGAATACGAGGCAGGAAAGTTTGCGGTGTTAATGCCGCGCAATCCTGTGCTTCCTGGTGGGACACGACACAGGCCACTTCGCAAGTGCGACAGCCAATACATTTGCTCGAATCAGCAATGATGAAGCGGTTCATCAGAGACTCCTGGATAGAGTGTTTTTTATAAGACTGCTTTAGGCATACATAAAGTGTGCCAACTTTGAAACTAGCGTGATTCAAGGCTTTGCGCATTGATCCGGGGTGGGATGACAGTGACATCGACACATTTGACGATGTCATTTGGGCAGATGACAGAGAGTGGATTGAGTTGCCCTCACCAGGAGATAAACGGCTTTTCCTGGCCGTTCAAACTCAGGTAATCGATAACAATGAAGTAGTGTCAATATCAAATATATTAATAATATATTTTCTTTTTTAATTAAATAGTTTTATTTGTGAGGTTTATCATTGGTTTTAATAATGACTATATAATACTTAATAACTATTTAAGTATAAAGGTAATAATATTTGTGATAGCGTGCCACCCCAAATTATCACATAAATCTCAGCCATTGAGATAACGCTGTGATCTGTTATGTATTGTTTAATTTATGCGTATGAGTCTATATAAGGGATTGGATGCCAAACATAGTAAATGCATTAATGACTTATGTCAGAAATACTAAGGGTAAATACAATTATTTTAGCCAGAGTGCTTACATGAGGAAGTACGGTTGGTCAGGTACCGATCGAACAAAGTTGGGTGGTGTGTGGACTGGAGCAACAGGGAAAAAGGATATTCAGGGCAAGGAAATATATGGATTGGGGGGGGCTTGTTATGGATTTAGCGCAGCTTACCTTATTTCACCTCCGCATTCGTGCAATGTTGAGAATTATTTTCATTTGCCAAAAACTCAGAGCATTATTCGTGGGGTTATGAATCTCCAATATCAACATTATCATGTTGCTTTGGCGTATACCTCACTTCCCAGAGAAGAAATATTTAATGAGATTGTAAGAATAGAAGGTCATATTCGTTATAGAGGTATGGTCAGACTAAGTAGAGTATCGGCATCAGCTTTGATGAATGAATTGGTAATGAATGGTAAGCATGAAATAAATATGGTTAACGCAAGCGTTGGGCATTCCGTTGCTCTGAAGATAGCCGCTCGCGATATTTGTTTCTTTGATTCTAATTTGGGTGAAATTATTTATCCAAATGATTTTGTCGGTCGTAAAAAAATGGAAGGTGCGCTACATATGGTGTTCCATTCTCAATATAGAACATACACAACCATGTCAGTCAGTAATTTTATATAAATTAATTTGATCAATGATATTTGACGTTGCATTTCTATTGGTTGGGGGACTATTCGTCGATGTAACGTCTATTCTTTAGCTCACATCCTTCCCTGGTAAAGAGATAAAAACAGGATGTGAATGGGCATCCATGCCCAGCCGTCATTACATCTCAAAATCAGGTGTTTCTAAATCCGTGAAGCCGCCTTTACCTTCCCAGCCTGCCAGGCTCTGATACACCGTTTCCACCGCCGCTTTTATCGCGTCGGTCATTGGGTAGTAAAAACCAACAATATCAGGCTGAATGCCAAGGAAAATCACCTCGCCAACATCTTCTTTAATCTGATCGATCAAATAATTAAGTGGCATGTTGTGGGTGGTCATCATAAACATTTCGGCGATGTCATCCGGGTCGATGATACGGATTTCACCTGGGTTCAGGCCCATATCCGTGGCATCAACCAGCAGCAATCTTTGCGGGCGTAATTCACGAATCGCCACCACATCGTTTTCCGGTGCGGTGCCGCCGTCGATAACAATCCAGTCGCCTTGTGGGGCGGCCTGGCACTTTTCTGCCAGCAACGGGCCAGCACCGTCGTCACCCATCATGCTGTTGCCGACACAAAGTAAAACGTTAGTCATAGCGTCTCCGTACCATCAAATAAATGGCGGGTTCTTGTTGAATGGCTTGCAGCATATCGAGCAACGCCTGGCTCCATTCTTGCTGCTGTTCAGTTTGATTCGGTTTTGCGGCATCAAATGCTTTTGCCAACAAAACCACATGGCTCTGATCGATAACGATTTCACCGTAACGCGGCACACCTTCCATTTTGCGCCGCGCTTCGCTGCCCTCTTCAAGCGTGGCAATCCACGCTTTGTAAGGCTCAAACGAACACACTAAATTTTCTTTCAGGCAGTCGATAACGCCGAGATGGTGGCCGATTGCCAGGCTGTAATAAACCACCTGTTGCGCATCACTCGGGGTGTTGTCGTTTTCATCGACAAACTTACGGCTAAGCTGGCAAAACACCACCGACTCGCTCATTACACGCGCTCCTGCTTAACCAGTTCTTCCAGATGCGTGACGATCTCAGTCAGACGCGGATCGTTCTCATGTGCCAGCCACTGCTGAACACTGCCGCCACCGGCGGTGAGATTTTCCATATAGCTGTCAGCAATCTGGCGGCCATAGCGATAACCCGCAAGGCTGCGAGCTGCGCGGTCGATACGAACACGCAGTGGCTGAACCATATCCGGATGCAGGATTTGCGCCGGTTGTGCATCCATTTCACTGGCTTCGCGCGCGTGGATTTTTTGCTCCAGCAAGCCTAGCGCCATAGCAAAACCATACAGCGTTGCCGCAGGTGTTGGCGGGCAACCAGGAATGTAGACATCGACCGGGACGATTTTGTCGGTGCCGCCCCAGACGCAATACAGGTCGTGGAAGATACCGCCGCTGTTACCGCACGCGCCGTAAGAAATACAGATTTTTGGGTCCGGCGCTGATTCCCAGGCACGCAGCGCGGGGGAACGCATGGCGCGAGTCACAGCGCCGGTAAACAGTAAAATATCCGCATGACGTGGTGACGGAACAACTTTAATTCCGAAGCGTTCTGCATCGAAAAGTGGTGAAAGGGTGGCGAAAATTTCAATTTCACAGCCGTTACAGCCACCGCAGTCAACGCGGTAAACATAGGCAGAACGTTTAATCTTTTTCAGCAACGACGTTTTCATCGCGGCGATGGATTCATCCACCGTCATTGGCACTGGCATGCCGTTGTCGTCGCGTGGGCCGAGTAACATACTCATTAGCTGGCCTCTCTAATTTGGCGGCTAAGGTCGATTTGGTCGGAAGAGACCAGGCTTTGCTGGCGTTTACATTCCGGGCAGGTTTCAAACGCAGCGCGATGCGCTTCGGCAAGTTTGTCGCCGTTGTGCTCAAGCAGGGCAATGGCGTAATCAATCTCTTTTTGCACCGCGAAAGGCTTGCTGCACTGGCGGCAGTTGCACAGGTCAAAACGCGCCTGTTGCAGGAAATCGGCTTTGTTCCACACTGCCAGTTCATATTCCTGAGAAAGCTTGATGGCAGCCGTTGGGCAGACTTCTTCGCAGCGTGCGCAGAAAATGCAGCGCCCAAGGTTGAAAGTCCACGCCAGTTGGCCGGCCACCAGATCGGTTTCCACCGTTAATGCGTTGGATGGGCATGCGTTAACGCATGCCGCACAGCCAATGCATTGCTGCGGATTATGTTCCGGCTTGCCCCGGAAGTTTGGGTCCACGGCGATCGGCTGTAGCGGGTACGACTCAGTGGCCACGCCGCCTTTAATGGCTTTTTTGATGAAGTTAAACATGGTGACTCCGGTGTTTTGCTTTGGCTGTATTTGCCCTCACCCCGGCCCTCTCCCCCTGGAGAGGGGGAAAAGAAGGTTCCCTCTCCCTCAGGGAGAGGGTTAGGGTGAGGGTTGCATTAGCCAAAGGCATCTCAATCATTTCAGCGGCGAATTGGTGCGTTCAATGCTGTAGCGCTCAAGCTCTTTGTACGGCACCACTTTGGTCTTGCGCTTACGCACATCAACCACCGTCATGCGGTCGGTACAGGAGTAGCAAGGGTCAAGGCTACCGATGATAAGCGGCGCATCAGAAACAGTGTTGCCGCGCAGCATGTAGCGCAGCGTCGGCCAGTTGGCGTAAGTCGCCGCACGACAGCGCCAGCGGTACAACTTCTGGTTATCGCCGGTCATCGACCAGTGAATGTCATCGCCACGCGGCGCTTCAGAGAAGCCCAGTGCAAAACGGTTTGGAATATAGGTGAAACCGTCTACCGCCAGCGGGCCGCCAGGCAAGTTATCCAGGCCGAAATCAATCATGTTCAGCGCGGTATACACTTCGTTGATGCGTACTTTCAGGCGCGACAGAACGTCGCAGCCGGTTTCGCTGTGGACTTCCATTGGCAGCAAACCGTAACCGACAAACGGGTGATCGGCGCGAGTGTCACGGGCATGACCGCTGGCGCGAACCATTGGACCGACGTTACTGAAATCACGAGCGATTTGCGGGTCAAGACGGCCAATACCAACGGTACGCTGTTCGATGTTTGGCGTGCTCATCAGAATATCGACCAGGTCTTTCACTTCGCGGCGCATTTGCTGTGCGAGCTGGCGTGTCTGGATCATGTCGTCTTTCAACAGATCGCGACGAATCCCGCCGATCAGGTTCAGGCCGTAAGTCTTACGTGCACCGGTGAGGATTTCCGCCATTTTCATCGACATCTCACGCACGCGGAAGAACTGCATAAAGCCGGAGTCGAAGCCGACAAAGTGGCAAGCCAGGCCGAGGTTCAGCAGGTGGCTGTGCAGGCGTTCAACTTCCAGCAAAATCGCACGGATCATCTGGGCGCGTTCTGGCACCACGATACCCATCGCATTCTCGACAGACGTGGTGTACGCGGTGCTGTGGGCGAAGCCACAGATGCCACAAACGCGGTCAGACAAGAAGGTGACTTCGTTGTAGCCCATGCGGGTTTCAGCCAGTTTTTCCATGCCACGGTGAACATAGAACAGGCGGTAATCGGCATCAATGATGTTTTCGCCATCAACGAACAGGCGGAAGTGGCCCGGTTCATCGCTGGTAACGTGCAGAGGGCCAATTGGCACCACGTTGTTTTTCTTGCTGCCCAGCTCATTGATGAACTGATAGGTTTCCTGATCGCTGGTTGGGGCAGGGCGCTGACGGTAATCCATGCTGTCTTTGCGCAGCGGATACAAATCGTCTGGCCAATCATCGGGCAGCACTAAACGGCGCTCATCTGGCAGGCCAACAGGTTGCAGGCCGTACATATCACGCACTTCACGCTCGCCCCACACCGCCGCTGGCACACGCGGCGTGACGGACGGGAATTCAGGCTTGTCGGCATCGACTTCTACACGCACGGTAATCCAGCATTTCACGCCAGTTTCCATTGAAAGCACGTAATAAACCGCATAGTTGCCGCACAACTGGCGCTCATCGTTACCGAACAATACGGATAACCAGCCGCCCTGTTGGTAGTAAAGCCATTCCACCACTTCTGGCAGCATGTTGAGCTTCACGTTGACGGTGATTTGGTCTTTGGTCTGCCACGCTTCGTCGATCACCGCATGAGGAAATTGCTTATGCAAAGCGGCGAGATAGTGTTGGCCAATCTTTTCTTCAGACATAGATAAATTCTCTTAAATCACGCCGCCAGCAAGGAGACGAAGGCTAAAAAGGCAAAGCCAAAACCGGCCCAGGTAATGCGCGAAGTTTCCAGCATGCGTAAACGCGCCATGCTGTTTTCGAACAGCGCGATAATCAGCACGCCAAGCACCAGCTTAACTGCCGCCAGAACCAGCGCGATGACGAGACCGCCCCAGCTAAATTCGCTCATCTGGCCCCACGGCAGGAACACGCCAACGAACATTTGCAGCACCACCAATTGCTTGAGGGAAATACCCCATTTCAGCACCGCAAAACCCGCACCGCTGTATTCGGTCAATGGGCCTTCCTGCAACTCTTGCTCGGCTTCTGCGAGGTCAAATGGCAGTTTGCCCATTTCGATAAACGTGGCGAAGGCACAAGCGGCGAATGCCAGAATCAGCGTTAAACTCTGCGCAGTTGGCCAGTGGTAAATGGTGGAAGCGATATTGCTGATGTGGGTGCTGCCAGCGACTTGTGCGGCAACCCACAATCCCAGAATCAGGATTGGCTCAACCAAGACGCCGAGCATCGCTTCACGGCTGGCACCGATACCGGTAAACGGGCTACCGGTATCCAGACCTGCAATCGCGAAGAAGAAACGGGCGATGGCGAACAGGTAGATAAGGGTGATCAAATCGCCCAACGACGGCAGCGGTGAATAGAGGGTGACGACCGGCAGCGCGGTGGCAATCGTCAGCATGACGCCAACCATCACAAACGGCATCAGGCGGAACACCCAGCCTGACGCGGCCGGGGCCACGCTCTGGCGGCTGAATAACTTGAACAGGTCACGATATTCCTGCATCACGCCAGGCCCGCGGCGGTTGTGCATGCGGGCGCGAGTGACGCGGGTAATGCCAGACAACAGCGGCGCAACGGCAAACAAAACCAGCGCCTGAATCAACGAAAAGAAAATGGTATTCATCTCAGGCTCCTTAAGCGCAAACCGCAACCAGCAACACCGCCAGCTCAATCATCGCCAGGCGACGGAACGTACCGGCTAAGCAATCGCACTGCCAGCCAGGCACCCATTTCACCGGGTTCAGGGTTTTGCGAAGTTTCAGCAGTGGCGCGAATGCCGCTTTCACTGGTTGAGCAAAACCACCCGCAGTAATCACCATCGCTTGTTCGTGGTCGTAACCGCAGACCCAGGCCGTGCCGCGTGAGCGGTTTGGCAGGCGGTCGCCACGGAAAATCACCATCAAAATCAATGGCAGTAGTGGGCTGGCAATCAGCAACAGGGTGATCATCGGTTGTGAAACGGTGGTGTTAGCCGTTTGCAGCGGCAGTGGAATGGCGTTCTGCAACAGCGGAATCAGCCATGGCGCAGCAACACCGGCAATCACACAACAGGCGGCCAGTGCAGCCACACTCAGGTTCATCAAGAACGGTGCAGATGTGGCGTTTTCAGCTTCCGGTGTGCGCGGTGCGCCCAGGAAGGTAACGCCATACACTTTCGCCATACACATCACCGCCAGCGCGCCAGTAATCGCCAGGCCTACAGCCAGCAACGGGCCTAAGAAGCGAGCGATAAACAGCGGCAAGGTGCCGAGGTGGAAGAACGACTGATAAATCACCCATTCGCCAGCAAAACCGTTCAGCGGAGGCAGAGCAGCCATCGCCATCAGGCCAATCAGCATGGCGATGGAAATCAGCGGCATACGCTTGCCAATCCCGCCCAGTTTTTCGATGTCGCGATGGCCGGTGCGGAACCAGACAGCGCCTGCGCCGAGGAACAAGGTGGTTTTGAATACGCTATGGTTGAACAGGTGATACAAGCCACCAATCATGCCCAGCGCAACCAGCGTGGATTCGTTTAATGCCAGACCCATCAGGCCAACGCCGAGGCCGAGCAGAATAATGCCGATGTTTTCCAGCGAGTGGTAAGCCAGCAGGCGGTTGATATTGTGTTCCATCAGCGCGTACAGGCCGCCGATAAACGCTGTAATCATCCCCAGAACCACCACCAGAATGCCCCACCACAGCGGAATCACGTTGCTGATCAGTGAGAAAC
Organism: Buttiauxella sp. JUb87; assembly: GCF_004361975.1. Classification (NCBI taxonomy): domain Bacteria; kingdom Pseudomonadati; phylum Pseudomonadota; class Gammaproteobacteria; order Enterobacterales; family Enterobacteriaceae; genus Buttiauxella; species Buttiauxella sp. JUb87. The sequence continues at coordinate 226,491 of NZ_SNVY01000002.1, read as the reverse complement.
TCATAATGCCGAACAAACCAATTTTCAGCACCACTGCAGAAAACAGCGCCGCAGCAGGAGCAGACGCATTGGCGTGTGCCTGAGGCACCCAGCCGTGCAGCGGGATAATGCCTGCCAGCAGGCCAAAACCAACCAGACCCAGCAACCAGACGACGGAGCTGATTGGCGCGCCATTGGTCAACAAATGCAGTTCGGCGTAGCTCAGCGTGCCGTACTGTTTCCACAGCATCCAACAAGCGATGGCCAGTAGCACGGTGCCGAGGCGGCCCAGCGCAAACCACAGCTGCCCGGATTTCTGGCAGCCCGTCAGGAAGTAGCCGCTGAGTGCGACGATTTCTGCCAGCACCACTAACATGCCGAGGTTATCAGCCACCAGTGCCGCAACCGCCGCCGCCATCACCAGGTTCACCAGCAAGCCATTGGCTTTGACTGCCTGATGGCGATGCCAGTCGATATTAAACAGCGAGATAAACAGACCTGGCAGACCCAACGTCACCAGCCAGATGCCGTTAAAGGCGTTGAGCTGTAAATGCAGTTGCCAGACTTGTGCCATACCGCTAAAGCCGGTTAAGGCATCGAAACCGGCAATCAGCACCAGCACCGAACTGATAGCTCCGCCAATCCCGGCGATAAAACCGCTCAGCGGTTTATTAAATGCCGTGATTCCTGCCAGCACTGCGCTCAGCACAAATCCCATTAGTGCCCAATGAATCAGGATAAATGCACTCATTTTTTTACCTCAGGCTGGGTAAACAGGGTGAGATCGCCAAGCGTGGTGCTCAGGGTCAATTCACGTTTGCGTTTGCTGGATTTGGCAATGTCATTGTTATCTACCACACGCAGCGCTTTAGTTGGGCAGGTGCGCACGCACGCCGGGCCGTCTTCGTCGAAACTGCACAAGTCGCATTTCACGGCGATAGCGCGGATGCCCGGCGCCCAGTCGATAAGCGTGCTGACACGCGCAGGGGCTGGCGGTGCAGGAGGCGCTTTCGGGCTGTTGGCATTAGCCGGGATATGAATGGGGCGGCTGCCGGAGAATTCGATAGAACCGAATGGGCAGGCGATAGCGCACAGTTTGCAACTGACGCACAGGCTTTCATTAAGCTGTACTGCGCCATCAACGCGTTTAATGGCATTTACCGGACAGACGCCAGCACAAGGCGCATCTTCACAGTGATGGCACATTTGCGGCGCGGAATCATTCGCGTCACGCATCACTTTCAGGCGTGGCATGGATTGCAGGCCGTGCAGGCGGTGCGTTTCAGAGCAAGCCGCCTCGCAGGTATGGCAACCCATGCAGAGTTTGGAGTCGGCGATTATAAAGCGATTCATCATTTTCATCATTTTCATCATTTTTGACGAAATAGTGCCGACGGCTGCCGTTTCGACAGTTTTCGACACCCCGTATGACTATCAAGCCTGAGAGCTTTGTTGCAGTTGGCCCATCGACACAGGCGTGTCGCTGTGAACTGCGCTGTACAGGCTTTCGTATACCGGATGGATTTTTTCGAGGTAATGCTCGAGCACATCGTCGCGACTACGGTTGCTGATGGTGCTATCGATACGGCCTTCGTCATCAAGGATTGCTTTAGCAATCAACACTCTGTCTTCGCCGTTACGCTTCTCGACGTAGTACTCGATGGTGTGGCTGTTGAAGCCTTCTGCCAGGCGGACGTGAATGACGAAATGGTCAAATAAGAAGAAGCGCAGTGAATCATCAGGGTTGCATCCCACGGCGTGATGCAGTTTGGCCTTAGAAAGGGTGATGCCCTGAATCAAGCTATTGCAGTAATGTTGCCACTGCGTGAGCAAGCGTTGGTGCTTGTCGGCAATGTATTCGGCTTTTTCGCTCAGTTCCCAAATGTTCATTATTAAATCACTCTGTTTTTGCTGTTGCGTCTACAGAGCACGTTTCGTGCCAACATTGTATCTTTTTGAAATTATTGATTTTTGTATTAATTGCGAGTGAGTAACCACAGGATTGACATGTCATTTCGACATGTTTGACGGGGGAATGTCAGCATTGTTTATGCTGAGTAAGGTGGTGTTCCGTTCACCCGGGAGATCTCAGGTCCTTCATATATCTGCGAACGGTGAACGTGCCAGGTGGCTCACGCCAGCCCCCTGGCAACCCCGGCGCCCGGTGATTAAATTGCCGCTGCGCGGTAAACCCCAGCTTATCCCCAACGTTCAGGGTCGTTCGCGACTCGCTCCCGGCGATCGCTCTCTTTCGCTGCTCCCGGCAGCTCAGCCCTGACTTATGGGTAACGCTGGGGCAATTTATACCGGGACTCAAGGTCAAAACCGGTTCGGCTTTTGACGTTCACCGTTTCGGTAAGTTCAGGGGTCGGTAAACTTTCAGTGAACGGAATAAATTCGGTCTGTCAGAGAAATGGATATAAACCCTGGCATCATCCTTGCATTACCTCCCCCCAGATACCCCGGAGGCAACATGCACGAAATCACTCTCTGCCAACGCGCACTGGAACTCATCGAAGCTCAAGCCCGCCAACACGGCGCGACACGTGTCACCGCCGTCTGGCTGGAAGTGGGTGCTTTCTCCTGCGTTGAACAAAGCGCGCTGGAGTTCTGTTTCGAACTGGTGTGCCGCGACACCCTCGCTGAAGGTTGCCAGCTTCATATCCATCAGCAAGAAGCGGAATGCTGGTGCTATGACTGCCAGCAGCACATCACCTTGTTAACCCAGCTAGTCCGGCGTTGTCCGTTGTGCGAGGGCAGCAATTTACGCATCGTTGCCGATGATGGCGTGCAGATTAAGCGTCTGGAAGTAGAGGAGACGAATCATGTGTAGTACTTGTGGTTGCGCTGAAGGCAACCTGTATATAGAAGGCGACGAGCGCAACCCGCATTCTGGATTCCGTAGCGCACCTTTCGCGCCAGCCGCACGGGCTTTAACGCCAATCACTGGAGTTAAATTTGCCCCCACCACCGATGAACAAGGCGACCTGCATTATGGCCATGGTGCCGCAGGCACTCACGCGCCAGGCATGACTCAACGCCGGATGCTGGAAATCGAACTCAACGTGCTGGATAAAAATAACCAGCTCGCCATCTATAACCGCGAACAGTTCGCGAAACAGCAGCAACTGGTGCTGAACCTGGTTTCCAGCCCCGGCTCCGGTAAAACAACACTGTTGACGGAAAGTCTGAAACGCCTGATTGGCCGTGTACCTTGCGCGGTGATTGAAGGCGACCAGCAAACCGTAAACGATGCCGAACGCATTCGCGCCACCGGCACGCCAGCGATTCAGGTGAACACCGGTAAAGGCTGCCACCTTGATGCGCAGATGATCCGCGACGCCATGCAACGCCTGCCGCTTGAGCGCAACGGCATTCTGTTTATCGAAAACGTCGGCAACCTGGTGTGTCCGGCGAGTTTTGATTTGGGCGAACGCCATAAAGTGGCGGTGCTTTCGGTGACCGAAGGCGAAGACAAACCGCTGAAATACCCGCATATGTTTGCCGCCTCTTCATTAATGCTACTCAACAAAATCGACCTGTTGCCATATTTGCAGTTCGATGTTGAGAAGTGCCTCGACTACGCTCGCCAGGTGAACCCGAATATTGAAATCCTGCTGGTTTCTGCAACGAGCGGTGAAGGTATGGACGAATGGCTGAACTGGCTGGAGACGCAGCGATGTGCATAGGCATTCCGGGTCAAATCGTCGAACGCTTGCCGGATGGCAGCGCCAAAGTCGACGTCTGCGGCATCAAGCGTGATGTCAACCTGATGCTGGTGGGCGACGCCCAAATCGGCCAGTGGGTGCTGGTGCATGTCGGTTTTGCGATGGCGATTATTGATGAAGCCGAAGCTCGTGACACGCTCGATGCGCTGCAAAACATGTTTGAAGTGGAACCCGATGTCGGCGGCCTGTTGTTTGGGGAAGAACGCGGATGATGCATTTTGTTGATGAATACCGCGCGCCAGAAAAAGTCATGCAGTTGATAGACGTACTGCGTGAGCGTGCGCCTAAGCTGGCCTACACAGCACAACGCCCGCTGCGCATTATGGAAGTGTGCGGTGGGCATACTCACGCCATCTTTAAGTTTGGCCTCGATCAACTGCTGCCGGAAAACATTGAGTTTATCCACGGGCCGGGTTGCCCGGTTTGCGTGTTACCGATGGGCCGTATTGACGCATGTATCGAAATCGCCAGCCATCCCGAAGTGATTTTTTGTACCTTTGGCGACGCTATGCGCGTGCCGGGCAAAAATGGCTCACTGATGCAGGCCAAAGCTCGTGGTGCAGATGTGCGCGTGGTGTATTCGCCAATGGACGCCCTGGCGATGGCGAGCCAGAACCCGGAGCGTAAAGTGGTGTTCTTCGGCCTCGGTTTTGAAACCACTATGCCGACCACGGCTATCACCCTGCAACAAGCCAAAACGCAGGGCATCAACAATTTTTACTTTTTCTGCCAGCATATAACGCTGATTCCTACACTGCGCAGTCTGCTGGAGCAGCCCGACAACGGCATTGATGCTTTCCTGGCACCAGGCCATGTCAGCATGGTCATAGGCACAGAAGCCTATGACTTTATTGCCACTCAACATCATCGCCCGCTGGTGGTTGCCGGTTTTGAACCGCTCGACTTGCTGCAAGGCGTGGTGATGCTAGTGGAGCAGAAAATTCATCAGCACAGCAAAGTGGAAAACCAATACAAACGTGTGGTGCCGGATGCGGGTAATAACCTTGCGCAGCAGGCGATTGCCGAAGTATTTACTGTGCGCGGTGATGCCGAATGGCGCGGGCTTGGCACTATCAGTGATTCTGGTGTGCAACTGACAGAAGGTTATCGCCAGTTTGATGCCGAAGACCATTTCAAACCCGCACCGCAGCAGGTTTACGACGACCCGCTCGCCCGTTGTGGTGATGTGCTCACCGGGCGTTGCAAACCGCACCAGTGCCCAATGTTTGGCAAAACCTGCAACCCGCAAAATGCCTTTGGCGCGTTGATGGTGTCATCCGAAGGCGCATGTGCCGCGTGGTATCAGTATCGCGGTCAGGAGTGCGAAGCATAAAATCTTTTCGTTGGATGACGCTAACGCTTATCCAACCTACAAAAACGAGTCCAATGTAGGTCGGATAAGCGTTAGCGTCATCCGACATAGCCGTCCGACACAGGTAAAAAATCATGAAAACTATTGAACTCGCCCATGGCAGTGGCGGCCAGGCAATGCAACAGTTGATCGCCGACTTGTTTATGCAGGCGTTTGATAACCCATGGCTGGCAGAACAAGAAGACCAGGCGCGATTACCGCTCGCTGAGTTAACCGCCAGCGGCGACCGCTTAGCCTTTTCGACCGACAGCTACGTTATCGACCCATTGTTTTTCCCCGGCGGTGATATCGGCAAGTTAGCCATTTGCGGAACCGCGAATGACGTTGCCGTCAGCGGCGCGACCCCGCGCTGGTTATCGTGCGGGTTTATCCTTGAAGAAGGTTTGCCGATTGAAACCCTGGAACGCGTGGTCACCAGTATGGCGGCAACCGCCAAAGCGGCGGGTATCGCAGTGGTAACTGGTGACACCAAAGTCGTGCAGCGCGGCGCGGCAGACAAGCTGTTTATTAACACTGCGGGCATCGGTGCCATTCCTGCCGGGCTGAGCTGGGGCGCACAACACATTAGCGCAGGCGATGTGTTAATCGTTAGCGGAACACTGGGCGACCACGGAGCGACTATCCTTAACTTGCGGGAATCGTTGGGTTTAGAAGGTGCGTTGATGAGTGACTGCGCGGTGTTGACTCCGTTAATCGCGCCCTTGTTGAATATTGCGGGTGTGAAAGCGCTGCGTGATGCGACGCGCGGTGGCGTAAATGCTGTGCTGCATGAGTTTGCTGCCTCAAGCGGATGCGGCATGGAAATCACCGAAAGCCAGTTACCTCTGAACCCTGCGGTACGTGGTGTGTGTGAATTACTTGGCCTTGATGCGTTGAATTTTGCTAATGAAGGCAAACTGGTGATTGCGGTTGCGAGGGACGCCGCAGAAAGTGTTCTCGCGGCTTTACAAGCACATCCATTGGGGCAAGATGCCGCTATTATCGGTGATGTCGTCGAGCGCAAAGGCGTGCGAGTCGCCGGTCTTTATGGCGTAAAACGGACACTCGATTTGCCACATTCAGAGCCGCTACCACGGATTTGTTGACCTAAGCCAGGAATGCCGAGTGCCGTCCTGGCTACACTTGAGCGGTTTCATAATACAAATCGCCGGCGTTTGATTTCGTAGGGTGGATAAGCGCCAGCGTCATCCACCGCCACCGCCTCCGCCTCCGCACTACCAATTGGATAAGCAAAATGCCATACACACCGATGAGCGATCTCGGGCAGCAGGGTTTATTTGATATAACGCGCACCCTGTTGCAGCAACCTGATCTCCCGGCGCTTGCCCACTGCCTGACACAAATGGCAAAGCAGGGCGCACTGGCGGACAGAGTGAATATTCTGCTTTACCATCCGTTGCATCAGCGTGTGGCCTTTTATGGCCTGGATATACATGGCAAAGAACTGCATTACGAAGATGAAATGGTGCTGGCTAATGGGCCCGTGCGGCGTGTACTGTCGCGCCCGGAAGCGCTGATTTGTACCGAAGAAGAATTTAACGACACCTGGCCGCAGGTGATGAACCTTGAGCTGTATGCGCCATTTAGTCGCTATTGCCTGCTGCCTTTGGCGGCTGAAGGTAAAATCTTTGGCGGCTGCGAGTTTATTCGTAATAACGACGCCCCCTGGACCGACAAAGAACTTAATCGCCTGCATACGCTGGCGCAAGTGGTTGGGCTGGTGGCAGAACAAATCCAGTCGCGGCTCGATTCCAGCCACGATTACCAACAACTGTGCCGCGAACGTGATGACTACCGAATCCTGGTAGCGGTGACCAACGCGGTCTTGTCGAAGCTCGATCTCGATGAACTGATCAGCGAAATCGCCAACGAAATTCATCACTATTTCTCGATAGATTCCATCAGCATCGTTTTGCGCGGCAACCGCAAAGACCGCCTGACCGTCTACTCCACGCATTTCGTGAAAGAGCAGTCGTCTATCCACGACCAGAGCGATGTGGCACTGGCGGGTACGCTTTCCGAACGCGTATTCAAAAGCGGTGAAATGCTGCTTTTGAATCTGCATCACGGTGACCAACTCGCGCCGTATGAGCGCATGCTGTTTGAAATGTGGGGCAACCAAATCCAGACTTTGTGCCTGCTGCCGCTGACCTTTGGCAACAACATGCTGGGTGTGCTAAAGCTGGCGCAATGCGAGGCAGGGGTCTTTACCCCGCAAAACCTCAAACTGCTGCGCCAGATTGCTGAGCGAATTGCCATTGCGGTGGACAACGCGCTGGCGTACCAGGAAATCAATCGCTTAAAAGAAAATCTCGTCGACGAAAACCTCTACCTCACCGAGCAAATCAATAATGTCGCCAGTGATTTTGGCGAGATTATTGGCCGCAGCGACGTGATGTCCAACGTGCTCAAACAAGTTGAAATGGTGGCGAAAAGCGACAGTACGGTGCTAATCCTCGGTGAAACTGGCACCGGTAAAGAGCTGATTGCCCGGGCGATTCATAACCTCAGCGAGCGTAACAGCCGCCGCATGGTGAAAATTAACTGTGCGGCGATGCCTGCCGGATTACTGGAAAGCGACCTGTTCGGCCATGAACGTGGTGCGTTTACTGGTGCTAACACGCAGCGTATCGGGCGTTTTGAACTGGCCGACAAAAGCTCGATGTTCCTTGATGAAGTCGGTGATATGCCGCTCGAACTGCAGCCTAAACTGTTGCGTGTGTTGCAAGAGCAGGAATTTGAGCGGCTGGGTAGCAACAAAGTTCAGCAGGTGGACGTACGCTTAATTGCCGCGACCAACCGCAACCTCAAAGAGATGGTGGTCGAGCGCGAATTCCGTAGTGACCTTTATTATCGCCTGAACGTGTTCCCCATTACGCTGCCGCCGCTGCGTGAGCGCCCGGAAGACATTCCGCTATTGGTGAAATCTTTCACCTTTAAAATCGCTCATCGTATGAACCGTAATATCGACAGTATTCCGGCTGAAACTTTACGTACGTTAAGCCGTATGGACTGGCCGGGCAACGTTCGTGAACTGGAAAATGTCATTGAACGTGCGGTGCTGCTGACTCGCGGCAATGTGCTGCACCTTTCTTTGCCGGAAATGGATTACATCCAGCCGGAAGAAAAACCGGCGCGTCTGGTGGCGAGCAAAGAAATTCGTGAAGGGGAAGATGAGGCGCAGAGAATTTTGCGTGTGCTAAAAGAGACCAACGGTGTAGTTGCTGGCCCGCGTGGTGCGGCACAACGGCTGGGGCTAAAACGCACCACCTTGCTTTCGCGCATGAAACGCTTGGGGATTGATAAAGAGGGAATATAAACTAGTTATAACCCTACATTATTTACCAGGTAACCTTAACCATGGCACTGATCCCAAAAAACTACACGCGGCTGGAAAGTGGCTACCGTGAGAAAGCGTTAAAAATTTACCCGTGGGTATGCGGGCGTTGCTCGCGTGAGTTTGTCTATTCAAACCTGCGCGAACTGACGGTTCACCATATCGACCATGACCACACTAATAACCCGGAAGATGGCAGTAACTGGGAGCTATTGTGCCTGTATTGTCACGACCACGAGCACTCGAAATACACCGAAGCCGACCAATACGGCACCACTGTAGTTGCCGGTGAAGACGCGCAAAAAGACGTCGGCGAAGCGACGTACAACCCGTTCGCTGATTTGAAGTCGCTGTTGAATAAGAAGAAATAATTGGCGGATTAACCGGTTTTTTCGGATGACGCTGCTGTATGAGCTACGGTTCGATTATGACTTTGTAGGGGGATAAGCGTTAGCGTCTCCACCATATACGCCAGTTGTGTCATTAGTCAGAAAGGGCGGTTTCCCGCCCTTTATTTCTCTGGTGTTGGCACAATAAAAACAAACTTTAAAATTCTATCCAGCTATCTCTATTGTTGAGCGCAGCTGTTCTGGTTGGCATTGCAGTGACTAAGTTGTGAGTAGATGGACGAGCGGTTGTTGTCTCACCCTGGTTTTTTGAAACCCTAAATATCGACACCACTTTTTCAAGTTGTACTGCTTGTTCTTCAAGTGAGCTGGCGGCAGCCGAAGATTCTTCAACCAGCGCCGCATTTTGCTGCGTGGTGGTATCCATTTCCGCCATTGCCTGCGCAATCTGCGAAATCCCCCGGCTCTGCTCATCAGTGGCTGCGGCAATTTCGCTCATGATGTCTCTCACCTGGATAACTGACGTTTCGATGTTGTCCATCGCCACCCCAGCACCTTCCACCAGGCGGAAACCTGAATCGACATAAGAAACGGATTCGTGAATTAACGATTCAATCTCTTTTGCCGACTGCGCACTTCGCTGTGCCAGGTTGCGTACTTCACCAGCGACCACGGCAAAACCTTTCCCCTGATCCCCAGCTCGCGCCGCTTCAACCGCCGCATTCAGCGCCAGAATATTAGTCTGGAAGGCGATGCTATTAATCACGGTCGTGATTTCAGAAATACGGTGCGAGCTGCTTTGCACGTTTTTCATGGTGTCGATAACCATCTTCGAAATCTGGCTTCCCTCATTGGCTTTTTGCGAGGCGGATTCCGCTAACTGGCGGGCATGTTTAGCATTTTCAGCGTTCAGGGCGACGGTAGAAGTCAGTTCTTCCATACTGGCGGCGGTTTCCACCACCGCTGCGGATTGCTGCTCAGTGCGTGAAGATAAATCCATATTTCCTGCGGCAATTTCCGAAGACGAACGAGCGACGCTATCGACGCCATCGCGTACGTTATGCAGGATATCCTTCAGATTATTATTCATCGTCGACACCGCCTGCATCAGCAAACCAAGTTCATCACCGCGCTGGCTTTCCAGTGTGCCGGTGAGGTCACCTTTGGCGATTTGCTCGGCGACTAACAGAGTTTGGTTAAGCGGGCGGGTGATCGAACGGGTGATCGCCAGCGCTATCAATACACCTGCCAATACCCCAATCAGAGCAACGAGTGACATTTCCCACTCAGATGTCGCAACCACTTTTTCAGCTTTCAATTGCTGGAGATCGAACAGCACATTAATCGCGCGGGTAAGCTCCACCGCCCGGTCAGTGAGCTGTGCGGAAAGTGTATTTTGTTGTGTCCACGCTGCAAGATACGCAGGCAGCTCAGTGACATAGCCCTGTGCTTCAGCGATACCCGCCTGTACCCATGTTTGCTCAGATGCGGGTAGCAAAGGAAGCAATTGCTCGGCATGGGCAATGCCTGCGGTTAAGCGTGTTTGTAAAATCTCTCGCGATTTCTCAGTGGGTAGGGTTTTGTAATCATTTAACATCGAGTCGATGTCATTAAATATAAAGCCCAGTTGAGCTACTTGAGTGCGTTGTTCTGCTGGCAGCGTTTGGCTGCGGCTGAGTTTGTCTGCCATAACAGACTTTTTATACAGATCTTTTGAATCCAGACGTTCTTCATCACGCTTCGTTTGGTTCAGCGCATTAATAAATGGAGGGGTGCTGACCAGGTAACTTTTCACCGCACTTTCTGTTTTCAGCACGGCATCCATACTGTCTGGTGCCCAACTCAATTTTTTCAGTTGGGTAACCGTTTCTGCCAGTTGATTTAATGCTTTGCTGTTTTGATCAAGGTAATGAACACCATGGGTATATTGGTAATTGGTTCGGCTTAACCGTGCCGCAGTCAGGCTCTTATTTAACTCAACAGTTAAGGCACTTTTGCTTATTTTATCCTGGACGTTTCGCAGACCCAGCATCCCAGTCATCACGATAATAATTGTGATCACAAAAACAACAGCAAACCCTAAGCTGAGTTTTCTGCTGACTTTTAAATTTGAAAATCTATTCGTTATGCTCATATTTTATCCAGTAATGGCCCCAGAGCCTTTGGTGAGCGTTGTTATATAAAGATTGCTATCATTCTAAAAATACAAGTGGTAATACCTTTTATAAATACCCTCACCGGCAACTGAATTTCGAACGGAGAGGTTGCAAAACCAGTTACCGGTGAAGATATTTATAAAAAAAGGGCCCTGAGTATTTCCATAGTCAGGGCAAAAGCATCCTACGTTGGTCGCACTTACTCAAGGTACGACCTTATGGTATTAATCCTTTTCTTTCCCAGAAGTAAGGGTGAGATCACTTAATTTGTAATAAATGGGTATGACATCAATGTGATTTATTATATAGCCACTCCCTTTCATGTTTTGAATGAAATCACCGGGTAACCCCAGCAGATGTAGCTTTTTATTAAGATTGTTTAATACCTGCCATAAACGTTGCGTTGATGGAATAAGGTTATTTTCTTCCCAGACATTCTTGAGTAATTCATCTTTGGTCACTTTCTTATGGCGCGCATGAAGTAACAGATAAATAAATAGCTGTAGCATGGTTTCATTAAAGAAAATCGAGCCAAAAATAAAATTACGTTCTGTACTGCTTGAAGGAAGGCGATACAACCTTCCATTATCAATATCGAAATGGATTTCTTTGCCGATCATAAATCCATGCAATTGATAGTCCATATTTTTCATGCTCATATAAAATAAATCCGACTGTGGCACCCTTGCTCGTGTTCATTTCCTATAAGCCCTACTGTTTATAAGGATGGATTATATGACTCCGGTGAATACTTACAACTCATGGGTAAGCAGAGTAGTCCATCGTCACATTCTGGCTTTTTATGGAATTTAGCTTCGTTGTAATTTGAATTACAGGAATAAAATATCGCAAATGGAATGAATGTCGTTTTTTAAATCTAAGATATCATCATTATCTTATGGCTCAAGTTATAATATCGAATTCATTGATATATATAGAATATTGTTCTGCTGAAAAAGTTAATGGACTGTTTTAGAAATCTATTTCAGCGCATCACTCGCTATGTGGCGTGGTGAAATTATTCCTTAACCCTGAAGGGGTAATCTCTGAACCGCTCGTTTTTGAGATGGCATCAGCATAGCGATTTCCTCCGCAAGGAGGAGTGATTTTATATGATTTATACTTAGTCAGAAGTCTGCTCACACAGAGAGTGGCTACGGATGCTGTTCCTGTAATAGATTGATTTTAAGAGGAAAAAATCTGAATAAGATTTTTTCTCAGGGAAACTCATGCAAAAGGCTTTATTGACCGAATAGGTTGTGGCGAGGATGACAACATGAACACCGTCTTTTTAATCAATGAAACCGTGCTGTTTGACCCGGACGAACACAGCCTGCGGCCGATGGATGGGCAGCCTGGCAGCAAAGTGGTTATCCACACGCCAGCAAGTGAATGCTTATTGCTTTTGCTTCGCCACAACCAACAGGTATTAACGCAGAGATTTCTCTTTGAGCAAGTGTGGGAAAAGCACGGTGCGGTGGTCACCACTAATGCGCTCTATCAAAGTATCGCATCGCTAAGAAAAGGGCTTCAGTCAGCGGGGCTTGCGGAAAACATCATTAAAACCGTACCAAAAATGGGGTTTAAATCAATTGCCACGCTACGTGAGGGAACAATAACTGACTTTATTACGCCTGTGGAGGCTACCGTTTTATCGCCCGCGCCTAAAGTTGAACAGCCGGGCGTTCAGCCTCACAACCTTGCTGCGCGCCACTATTCACGCTGGGCGTATCTGGCTGCTGGAGTGGCATTTATTATTTCCTGCGGTGTGCTTTATCACCAACAGTCGGGCGGTGAATCCCACTATTCCGATTACAGCTATATAGGGCAGGTCAACGGTTGTGCTCTTTATTCCTCCTGGTCTGGCGAGGAGAAAAGTCTGCATACTTTTAAGTTGTTGGATAAACGTTATCCCCTTGCCTGTGAGTCTGGCGGTGTCGCTTATTTGACCCTTAACCGTTCTCTGCAGGGTTTGTCGGTACTGCTGTGTAACCGAAAAATTGAATACAGTAATGCAGAATGCCAATCCTACATATTCAGGAAAGATCGCTATGAAGCCTAAAAAAAGGGGAATGTGTTGGGTGTTGATTATTGTATTGATTGCGTTGCCATTACTCTTTGCCTGGTACCAGTCTTACAAACGCGATCACTTTTCCTGTGATGCGACTGCGACCATTATTGGCGAAAATATCGTCTATGAAATGCTGACCCATTTTACCTTTGAAAACGGAAAGGGAGTTTACACGTCGCTTGGGCAACTTCATGAAAAAGGAAAGCCTGAGTTGAATACCAATAACCACTTCACTTTTAAATACTGGCATCAGGATGACAATATCATCATGATTTCGACAGAAAGCAGTGGCGTTGAGAATTTATTTGGCCAGTATTTCCCGCAAACACCGGACTTCTTCCTATACCGTGAACGCGGTATTAGCCTGCAAGTTGAACGTGAAAATGTCTCAAGTTATTTGTTTAGTTACGATGGTACACCGCTGTTTTATTGTATGCAGGCAAAGCAGAAATGAGCCTCAGTCCGAATTTATATGCACCTTACAATAACGCCGCTTCCAGGCGGCGGGTGTTAATCCCATTTTTTTACGAAACACCTTCCTGAAATAACTCACATCCTGAAATCCGCAACGTTCGGCGACTTCGCTCAATGAGCAGGAGTCGGTAATCAGCATTTTTTCAGCGCACAACACGCGCTGGCGATGAATGGCATCGGTAATGGTTAGCTGAAAAGTCTGGCGATAAACGCGGCCAAGATAATCCGCATTACAATGTAGCTGGCTGGCAAGTGTTGAGGTGGAAACTGGCAAATGAAATTGGGTGCGAATTAACTGCTGTGCTTTGTAGGCAAGGGCCGCGCCACTGTTATCGACCTGTATACTGTCGTGCGCCGCCACGGAAAGTTGCTGCATGATCAGCAATAAAATTAATTCCAGTGCGCTGCTGCGCGTCATGGATTCTTGTTCGCTTAAAAACTGACGGAATAACGAAATAACGTATTGGGGATTAAGAACTTGCCCGTGTTGGGGTAATGAGATTAACGATGCCGGAAAATCTGTTTTTTTGTCACACTGCGGAGTGAGTTCAAAATGAAGCCAGTAGAATTTTAAGTCTGCCGGGAAGGTTCCTGTGCCGACGTGTTTTCGATGTGGCCAAAGTAATAAACTCTCACCTTCTCTGACGCTAAACAGCGTGTCACCCTCACGGATCGTAAGTGTCCCTTTTTCAACGAAAATTAACTCCCATGAGTCCAGTTCACGTTGCGGATGGCTGCCGATGCCACGCGAAATAAACAAGCCGCCATTTTGCACTGAAATGGGTAAAGATATTTTTAAATCAAACAATTAGATTTTCCTTTAATCCATTCACACTGCGGCAGTGTAGATAAAATAAACTGCCCGATGGGATTGTTAACGGCGTTTGGCGATCTCCTTCACAGTTTTATCTTCAGGTCGGAATTGTCATCTTTTTATACTTTGTTATCGCCTTGTTGGTATTGAGATTGAATGCAAAATTATTCGGGTACTTTGCAAATACAAAAAATAATAACTCCAGACTTCTTACCCGATGCGAGGCTTTATCATGACCTCTACCGCTATAGATAATATTGCTACTTCGGCGTTAAACGGCAGGCTCTCCATACGCGAGAAAATAGGTTACGGATTAGGTGATGCGGGTGGCACCGTTATTACCTGTCTTATCATGAATTTCCTGACCTTTTTCTACACCGATGTTTTTGGTTTAACTCCCGCTATTGTCGGCACGCTGTTTATCGCACTGCGTGTTTTTGACGCTATTTCCGATCCGTTAATGGGCATTCTGGCTGACCGAACACAAAGTCGCTTTGGCCGCTTCCGTCCGTGGCAGTTATGGGTTGCGGTGCCAATTGGCGTGATCGGTGTGTTGACGTTCACCGTGCCGGATCTCAGTTACAACATGAAAATCCTCTGGGCTTTCGGAACATATCTTTTACTTTCCGTCAGTTACACCGCCATCAACGTACCGTATTGCGCACTGATCAACACCATGACGACGCGCCACGACGAGGTGATTTCCTGCCAGTCCTGGCGTTTTGTATTGTGCGGCGTGGCGGGTTTTTTGGTGTCGGTTGGCTTGCCGTGGCTGGTGGAAATCATCGGCCAGGGTAATGCCGCCAAAGGTTACCAGATGGGTGTCGGCATTTTGTGCGCAGTGGCGGTGGTGATGTTCCTGTGCTGCTTCTTCTGGGTGCGCGAACGGGTGCCGTTGGCGTTAATGGGCAAGTTCACGCTGCGCGAACACCTGGCGGGCTTGCGCAAAAACGACCAGTTATTGTTGAGTCTGGTGATGTCATTCTTGCTGATCAACGTCTTTAACCTGCGCGGCGGCGGCTACATGTATTTCATCACTTACGTGCTGCAAGGCAGCGCCGGTTTTGCCTCGTTGTTCTTCACCATGGTGACCTTCGCCTCGATTCTCGGTGCGGTGATCGTCAACCCGCTGGCGAAGCGGTTCGATACCGTCAAACTCTATTACTACACCAACCTGGTGCTGGCGGTACTTGCCGTTGGCATGTGGCTGTTGCCCACTGGCGCGGCGTTCCAGACGTTATGGCTGGTGGTAATACTGGCCAACGGCGTGATCCTCGGCTTTACGCTGCCACTGCACTTTTCCATCATGGCGTTTGCCGATGACTACGGCGAATGGAAAACCGGCGTGCGCTCATCGGGTATGAACTTCGCCTTCAATCTGTTCTTCATCAAATTAGCCTGGGCGGCCAGTGCTGGAATCATCAGCCTGGTGTTTATTTTCGTGGCGTATCAGCCTGGCCCTGAACACCAAACGACGGCGTCGCTCTCCGGCATTACGGCGCTGGAAACCCTGCTGCCAGCCGTATTCCATTTGTTACTGGCTCTGGCTATTCGCCGTTGCCGCCTGAATAACCCGATGATGGCGCAGATTTCCACTGACTTACGTCAGCGCCATGTCCAGACCGCCTGAGGAGTTGTTATGAATCAGCCCGATGTATTACAGGAAGTTGACCTGCACAAACTGAAAGTGACCGATGCGTTTTTGGGCCAGTACCAACGGCTGGTGCGCGATGTGGTGATTCCCTATCAGTGGGATGCATTGAACGACCGCATTACCGAAGCTGACCCAAGCCACGCCATCGAAAACTTTGAGATAGCTGCAGGGCGCAAAGACGGTGAGTTTTACGGCATGGTTTTCCAGGACAGCGACGTGGCGAAATGGCTGGAAGCGGTGGCGTGGTCGCTGTGCCAGAAGCCAAATGCTGAGCTTGAAAAAACTGCCGATGAAGTGATCGAACTGATCGAGGCCGCACAGTGCGAAGACGGTTATCTGAATACTTATTTCACGGTGAAAGAACCGACGCTGCGCTGGACGAATCTCGCCGAATGCCATGAGCTTTACTGCGCCGGGCACATGATTGAAGCGGGTGTCGCGTTCTTCCAGGCAACCGGTAAGCGCCGTTTACTGGAGGTGGTTTGCCGCCTGGCTGACCATATCGACTGCGTGTTTGGCCCCGGCGTTAACCAGCTACACGGTTATCCCGGTCACCCGGAAATCGAACTGGCGCTGATGCGTTTGTATGAAGTGACCGACAATCCGCGCTATTTAAATCTGGTGAATTACTTTGTTGAAGAACGTGGCGCACAGCCGCATTTTTACGACATCGAATATGAAAAACGTGGGCGTACTTCGCACTGGAATATTCACGGCCCGGCGTGGATGGTGAAAGACAAAGCCTACAGCCAGGCACATGAACCGCTGGCCTTGCAGCAAACGGCGATTGGCCACGCGGTGCGGTTTGTCTACCTGATGGCGGGAGTAGCGCACCTGGCGCGGCTGCATAAAGACGAAGAAAAACGCCAGACCAGCCTGCGCTTGTGGGACAACATGGTGCAGCGCCAGATGTACATTACCGGCGGCATTGGCTCACAAAGCAGCGGCGAAGCGTTCAGCTCGGATTACGATTTACCAAACGACACGGTGTACGCCGAAAGCTGCGCGTCCATCGGCCTGATGATGTACGCCCGCCGCATGTTGCAGATGGAAGCTGACAGCCGCTTTGCCGACGTGATGGAACGCGCGCTGTATAACACGGTGCTGGGTGGAATGGCGCTGGATGGCAAACACTTCTTCTATGTGAATCCGCTGGAAGTGCACCCGAAAACCCTGGCGTTCAACCATATTTACGACCACGTAAAACCGGTTCGCCAGCGCTGGTTTGGTTGCGCCTGTTGCCCGCCGAACATCGCCCGCGTGCTGACTTCGCTCGGCCATTACATTTACACCCCGCAACCGGAGGCGCTCTACGTTCATTTATACGTCGGCAATGAGATGGACGTTCCAGTGGGTAACAAATCTCTGGGGCTGAAAATCAGTGGCGATTATCCATGGCATGAGCAGGTGGAAATAGCGGTGACTTCACCTCAACCCGTGCAACACACCATTGCACTGCGTATGCCGGACTGGTGCTCACAGCCGTCTGTGATGCTTAACGGTGAAACGTGTCAGGGTGAAATTCGTAAGGGTTACTTGCACATCACGCGTACCTGGCAAGAGGGCGATCGCATCGCCATGACGTTAGCGATGCCAGTGCGCCGGGTGTATGGCAACCTGCTGTTGCGCCATGTCGCCGGGAAAGTCGCGGTGCAACGTGGTCCACTGGTCTACTGCCTTGAAGAGGCCGATAACGGTGCAGAGCTGCATAACTTATGGTTGCCGAAAGACAGCACATTTAACCTGATTGAGGGCAAAGGCATTTTCGCCCACAAAGTGCTGATTCAGGCCGATGGCCTGTGCATGGCAAGCAAACAGGCTGAACAGCAGGCGCTGTATCACTACGACAAATCTCCAGTCAGCGCGGAGCCAAAAAAACTGACCTTTATTCCGTGGTTTAGTTGGGCAAACCGCGGGGAAGGGGAAATGCGTATTTGGGTTAATGGCGAGTGATGAGACTTTTGTAAGGTGGATTAGCGTAAGCGACATCCACCAAAATCTTGTTATCTACTTCTGCTTCGCCAACCATACCGCACCGAGCATTCCTGCTTTATTACCGAGTTTGCAGGGGCGAATCGGGACTTTCAGTACATCCCAAAATTTAAAGCCTTCGAGGTGGCGCTCCAGCATCGGATACAGCATTGGCTGGGTGCTGACGCCGCCACCAAGCAAAATGGCTTGTGGATCAAACAGCGATACCACGCTGTAAATGCCGCGCGCCAGGTATTTCACCCAGTTGTCGATAACGCCCTGAATATGCAGATCTGTTTCGGCACGGGCAAAAATATCTCGGCCGTTGATTTTCTCTTCGGCGGGGATGTTCATCTCACGCCGACACGCTTCCATCAGCCCTTTGGCCGAGGCAAGCTGGTGCATATCTTCGCCGTATTTGCCCACCGGCAGTACGCCAAATTCGCCCGCCCTGAAATGGGAGCCACGCATTAATTCGCGGTTGACGATAATGCCGCCGCCGATACCAGTACCAATCGTGATGCAGACCAGCGAGTCATATTCATTGCCCGCGCCCAGCCACATCTCACCGAGAGCTGCACAGTTGGCGTCATTTTCAACGGTGATCGGAAGGTCGGTCAACGCACCGAAAATCTCCAGTAGGTTGCTGCCATCAAGAAACTCTAGCGCGCCCGCCTTAGGGACATTCCCGGTGTGTGGGTTGATGTATCCGGGGAAGCTGATAGCAATCCCGGCAATTTCATTATGCTGCCGATAACCTGCCACCACACTTTGCCAGGCATCCAGAAATAGCTGCTTGTCGTAGTGGGTGTCATATTCTTCGGCAATCAGCACCTCGCCATCTTCAGTGAACAAACCGTGCTTAACATGAGTACCGCCTACGTCGAAGCCTATAAAGAGGCGCATGAGCAATCCTTGTTGGAAAAGCAAAATTTAAGTATGTATCAAAACCAATAGCCTGCAGGTTGAATACTCCTAATCATTCGATGACTAATCCGTGACCTGTGTCGTAAAGCCTCTAAACACTGGCGAAGAAATCACCACTGCCGACTACGCTTGAGAGTGCAAACGACAAGGAGATACCGATGACAAATAATCCTCCCGATAGCCGAATTATCCCCGGCGAGTATGGTTTCCCACTCAAACTTAAACCGCGTTATGACAACTTTATTGGTGGCCAATGGGTGCCGCCAGTCGACGGCAAATACTACGAAAACCTGACCCCAGTGACCGGCCAGCCGCTGTGCGAGATAGCCAGTTCCAGTAAAGGCGATATCGATTTAGCGCTGGATGCCGCACATGACGCAAAAGCCGGTTGGGGCAGTATGTCTGTTCAGGACCGCGCCAATATCCTGTTCAAAATTGCTGACCGTATGGAACAGAACATTGAACTGCTCGCGGCGGCAGAAACCTGGGATAACGGCAAACCGATCCGTGAAACCAGTGGCGCTGACGTGCCTTTGGCGATCGACCATTTCCGCTATTTTGCTTCCTGCATCCGCGCACAAGAAGGCGGGATCAGTGAAGTTGACGGCGATACTGTGGCGTATCATTTCCACGAACCGCTTGGTGTGGTCGCGCAGATTATTCCGTGGAACTTCCCGTTGCTGATGGCGAGCTGGAAAATGGCTCCGGCACTGGCGGCAGGTAACTGCGTCGTGTTGAAGCCAGCGCGTCTGACGCCGCTGTCAGTTTTGTTGCTGATGGAGCTGGTGGGCGATTTACTGCCGCCGGGTGTTATCAACGTGGTGAATGGTGCCGGTGGTGAAATCGGTGAATATTTGGCGACCTCAAAACGTATCGCCAAAGTGGCATTTACCGGCTCGACGGAAGTCGGACAGCAGATCATGCAGTATGCGACGCAGAATATTATTCCGGTAACGCTGGAGTTGGGCGGCAAATCCCCGAACATCTTCTTTGCCGACGTGATGGATGAAGAAGACGCCTTCTTCGACAAAGCACTGGAAGGTTTCGCGCTGTTTGCTTTCAACCAGGGTGAAGTCTGTACCTGTCCGAGCCGCGCGCTGGTGCAGGAATCCATCTACGAACGCTTTATGGAACGCGCTATTCGCCGCGTTGAGTCTATCCGCAGCGGCAACCCGCTGGACTCGCGGACACAAATGGGGGCGCAGGTTTCACAAGGGCAGATGGAAACCATCCTCAATTACATTGATATCGGCAAGAAAGAGGGCGCGGATGTGCTCACTGGCGGGCGTCGTAAAGCACTGGAAGG
The DNA here is from genome assembly GCF_004361975.1 of Buttiauxella sp. JUb87. Lineage (NCBI taxonomy): Bacteria > Pseudomonadati > Pseudomonadota > Gammaproteobacteria > Enterobacterales > Enterobacteriaceae > Buttiauxella > Buttiauxella sp. JUb87. The sequence goes on along the minus strand of NZ_SNVY01000002.1, from coordinate 206,355 downwards.
CGACCTGAAAGCCGGTTACTACCTCGAGCCGACGATTTTGTTTGGTAAAAACAACATGCGTGTTTTCCAGGAAGAGATCTTCGGCCCGGTACTCGCTGTGACAACCTTCAAAACCATGGAAGAGGCACTGGAACTGGCGAACGACACTGAATACGGCCTCGGCGCAGGTGTCTGGAGCCGTAACGGCAATCTGGCTTACAAAATGGGCCGTGGCATTCAGGCTGGGCGCGTGTGGACGAACTGTTATCATGCTTATCCGGCACATGCCGCGTTTGGGGGTTATAAGCAATCTGGCATCGGGCGCGAAACCCATAAAATGATGCTGGAGCATTATCAGCAGACTAAATGTTTGCTGGTGAGTTATTCCGATAAGCCGTTAGGGTTGTTCTGACGGGTTTGCCAGGGTGGATGAGCGCTAGCGTCATCCACCATTTTTACCTGTTGTGTCGGATGACGCTGGCGCTTATCCGACCTACGAAGCCGGGGGTTGCGTCGTCACTACTCAACCATAAACAACGCTTTATCGCGCAGTAAATGGTCGTTTCCACGGCGGCGGGTAAAACCAATGCGGTCGAAATATTCGAGAATTTGCACCGCAAGTTTGCGGCCCACGCCCAGGCTGTCGCGGAAATCTGCCGCGCTGGTGGCACCTTGCGTTTGATCCAGTTCGCGGATCAAATTGGCGAAAACCTGAATCCGATCGTTACGATAATAACGATCTTTTATGATCGCCGTGACCAGCCCAAGTTGGGCGGCAAAGCGCAACAGCTGGCGCATTGCTTGTTCGTCTTGCTGAGTTTCCCGCGCTAAATCGCGTACCCACCATGGCTCATCACCAAATAACGCATCAACTTTTTGCCACACTGCCAGTTGTTCCGCAGAAAAACCCGGTTTGTGATCGGGCAGGTGCAGCCAGCCCTGGCGGCTAGCCAACAATCCTTCCTGACGCATTTTTTCTATCAGCGCCAGAACCAATGGTTCATCTTCACTCGGTAGTGCCATGCGGCGCAGGCGCTCGCGACCAGGGCCGGGTTGGTCATCATGCTGTTGATGATAACGTTCGAGAGTGTCGAGCAGTTTTTGTTTCCAGCGGGCGGCCATTTCATCGCTGAGCAAGCTGTTACCCGCGCGCAAAAAGTCGGGATGGGTCAGTAATTCCTGCAATCCCTGGGTCGTCAGTTGCCGTGCCCAGGCGAAGTCAGTTAGCGTAACTGCGCTGCGCTGCAAATGAATGTCGAGCGTCTGGCGGTCAGTTTCCGCATGTTTAAGTTGCTGTAACCACGCCAAAAATGCGGGCTGACGTTTACCACGGCGTGGTGCATGCAGCAGTATTGCGCGCGCACCTGCAAGCGTAACCCGAGCACTAATATCACGCAGTACCAGACGGTCGTTTTCGGCAAGCCACAGCGGGACATCTAAAACCAGTTCGGCAAGGTCATCTTCCAGTAGCGATATACGCCCGGTGACGTGGCTGGCAGCGTGGTGAATATGCAGCGGTTGCCATTGTTGTAGTGGGGCGTGGCTTTGCAACTGAACAATCACCCGCTCTACCGGTTGCAGGGGTTTTTCAGCCAGTAACCAGTCGCCGCGTTTGATATCGAGCTTTTCCGCATCGCCGCTGATATTGAGCGCGATACGCTGCCCGGCACAGGCGGTGTCAGTTTTGCTGTTTTGCGCATGCAGCCCGCGCACGCGCATCGGTTTATCGGCACCTGTTAGCCACAATGAATCGCCCACCTTCACTTCGCCACTTAACGCCGTGCCGGTCACTACCAGGCCAGAACCTTTCACGGTAAAAGCGCGGTCAATGGCGAGGCGGAAGCGGTGCTGACGCGGATGTGCACGTTCGGGCAATGAAAGGAGGTGCGCACGTAGTTCGTCAATTCCGCTACCACTGGTGGCAGCGGTGACAAATAAAGTGGCATCTTGCCAGCCAAATTCACTGAGTGTTGCTAGTACGGCTTCGCGCACTTCATCAATACGCGATTCACTCACGCGGTCGGCTTTGGTTAAGGCGACAGTGAGCGACGGTTTCCCGGTTAATTGCAGGATGGCCAGATGCTCGCGTGTTTGCGCCATCACTCCGTCATCGCATGCCACCACTAACAGCGCGTGATCGATGCCACCCACGCCCGCCAGCATATTGGCGAGGAATTTTTCATGTCCTGGCACATCAATAAAACCAGGAATGCGGCCATCGGGTTGCGGCCAGTAGGCGTAACCGAGGTCGATAGTCATGCCGCGTTTTTTTTCCTCTGGCAGACGGTCAGCATTCACGCCAGTTATGGCTTGCAGCAGGGTGGTTTTGCCGTGGTCAACGTGACCGGCGGTGGCAATAATCATCGGTTCAGGCTCTCCATGAAACCAGCTTCATCTTCCAGGCAGCGTAAATCCAGCCATAAACGCCCATCGTTGATGCGGCCAATAATCGGTGTGGATGAATCGCGCAGGTTCTCTACCAGCGTGTTTAGCGTGGTGCCGCGGCCATCTTTTGGTGTGAAAGTCAGCGCTGAGCTGGGTAAGCGGTCAACCGGTAGCGATCCGCTGCCAATTTGCGATAAGCAAGGCTCGACGCAAACAGTAAACTGCTCGCCATATTTACCCTCAAAAGCAGGCAACAGACGCTGTGCAAGGTCTGTGATTTCACTGGCATCACGGGTTAACAGGCGTAACGTCGGCAATCTTTCAACCAGCGTTTCTGGATGTTGATACAGACGTAATGTGGCTTCCAGTGCCGCAAGTGTCATTTTATCGGCGCGCAACGCGCGTTTGAGAGGATGTTGCTGAATGCGGGCAATCAGCTCTTTTTTGCCAACGATAATGCCCGCTTGAGGACCACCAAGCAGTTTGTCGCCGGAGAAACTCACCAGGCTTACGCCTGCGGCAATTAGCTGTTGCGGCATCGGTTCTTCCGGCAAACCCCACTGGCTGAGATCAACCAGTGAACCGCTACCGAGGTCAGTCACAACAGGAATGTTCAGCTCGTTGCCTAGCTCGACAAGCTCGGCTTCGTCGACTGCTTTAGTAAAGCCCGCAATTTGGTAGTTACTGGTGTGGACTTTCATCAGTAACGCGGTGTTTTCACTGGCGGCCTGACGGTAGTCTTTCAAATGTGTGCGGTTGGTGGTGCCGACTTCGACCAGCTGGCAGCCTGCCTGGCGCATCACATCCGGGATACGGAATGCTCCACCGATTTCCACCAGTTCACCACGAGATACCACGACTTCTTCGCCACTGGCGCAGGCCGCCAGCATCAACAGCACCGCCGCCGCGTTGTTATTGACGATGCAGGCATCTTCCGCACCGGTCAGCTCGCAAAGCAGGGATGCCAGCGCTTTATCGCGATGCCCACGTTCCGCGCCGTCTAAGTCATATTCCAGCGTGACGGGAGTGCGCATCACTTGTGTCACAGCTTCAATTGCCGCTTCAGACTGCAATGCACGGCCAAGATTGGTATGCAGTACCGTGCCCGTCAGGTTAAACACTGGCTGCAATGCGCTGCGCAGGCCCGATTCAAGACGTGCCTGCACTTGTGCTGCCCAATCGTCATTCCAGTCAGGCAGTTGTTCCTGAGTGCGGATATGCTCGCGCGCGGTTTCCAGCATCGTGCGTAAGGTATTAACCACCTGAGAGTGGCCAAAATTGCGCAGCACCTCGCAAAATGAGGCATCACGTAACAGTTTGTCGATGGCAGGAAGTTGGCTGTACAAGGTGCGATGGGTAGTCATAACAAGCCGCAGAGTGGTGAAATTTCGCATTAGTTTACAGGGGGAGTTGGCCCCCTGTCATGGCGGGAGATCATGCTGTTGGCGGTTCTGTCCTGGCAAAACTTTCCCGTTCGAAAAGTTTCTCGACCAGTTTCACCAGATGTGGCCGCTCTACACACCAGCCTGGGGAAACGCGGCGGAAATTGAGATATCCCACTGCACATGCCACCGCAATGGTTGCCACACACAGGTTTTCGGCATTCAGTTTTTTATCCGCGGCGTATTGTTCGAGCAGCGTCAGGCCACGGCTAATTTTTTCCCGTTGGCGCAGCAGTTCGACTTCAGATTGCTGTTCGATTGGGCGCTGGCGTTCGCGTACTGAAACCAGAGCGGCATCCATGATGCCATCGGCAAGGGCCTCCATTTGGCGCATTTGTAATGCAGCTTGAGGCTCACGCGGGATAAGAGTTGGGGCAATATTCAACAGCTCGAGGTATTCCGCAATCACCGGGGAGTCGAACCAGTATTCGCCCTCGTCGGTGACCAGCGCAGGCACTTTGCCCAGCGGATTGTAATGGGGCGTGGTGCTTTCGGATGTCCACGGGTTGTCGTTTACGAATTCAAAAGTGATGCCTTTTTCCAGCAGTATCACCGATATTTTGCGCACATACGGGCTGGTGTAATTACCGATAAGTTTCATTACATCGTCCATTTTTAATCGACAAACGGTAAGTATGGATCAGGATGCATGAAAAAGTAGTGAAGAGTCGCCTGCCGCTGCGCTGTAATTTTATAACAAAATGAAATGAACGCTTTCGCGATGACTGCCCTGGAGAGCAGTAGGAAAATTTCGATGAAGATATTTTGTGACTAATGTCACATATAAATAACAAAGTGATAATAGAGAAGTGTGATTTTAATCACGCATGTGGGTCAATTCAGCGCAAAAAATAGCTGCTGTGTTTTTTTTACACATCAATTATGTGATCAAGATCTCCTGATCATGCTTCGTTACACCCAGTGATGAGTGATCTGCATCACATAAAATCCCGTGTACTGGACAGCTTAACGATTCAGTGCCAGATTCGCCTCACTTAGAGCATCTGGCAGCACTGCTTGCCACCACATTAACAATAAACCTCGGGCTGCTTTTTCAGCACGTGAACACAATAAGGGGTGTGCGTATGTCATCCGATATCAAGATCAGAGTGCAAAGCTTTGGTCGTTTCCTGAGTAACATGGTAATGCCAAACATCGGCGCATTTATCGCCTGGGGTATTATCACGGCGTTATTTATTCCAACTGGTTGGTTGCCAAGCGAGACACTGGCGAAACTGGTTGGCCCGATGATTACTTACCTGCTGCCGTTGCTCATCGGTTTTACCGGTGGTCGCTTAATCGGTGGCGACCGTGGTGGTGTGGTCGGTGCGATCACCACTATGGGTGTTATCGTCGGTGCGGATATGCCGATGTTCCTCGGTGCGATGATTGCCGGTCCTCTGGGTGGTTGGGCAATTAAACATTTTGACGCATGGGTTGATGGCAAGATCAAATCCGGCTTTGAAATGCTGGTGAACAACTTCTCCGCTGGCATCATCGGTATGATTCTGGCGATTCTGGCGTTCATGGGTATCGGCCCTGCGGTTGAAGTCCTGTCCAAAATTCTGGCGGCGGGCGTTAACTTCATGGTTGTCCATGACATGCTGCCGCTGGCGTCTATCTTCGTAGAACCTGCGAAAATCCTGTTCCTGAACAACGCAATCAACCACGGTATCTTCTCGCCGCTGGGTATTCAGCAGTCCCACGAGCTGGGCAAATCAATCTTCTTCCTGATTGAAGCAAACCCAGGCCCTGGTATGGGCGTGCTGATGGCGTACATGTTCTTCGGTCGCGGTAATGCTAAGCAGTCTGCGGGCGGCGCGGCAATCATCCACTTCCTGGGCGGTATCCACGAAATTTACTTCCCATATGTGCTGATGAACCCACGTCTGATCCTCGCCGTTATTCTCGGCGGTATGACTGGCGTGTTTACGCTGACTATTCTGAACGGCGGCCTGGTTTCTCCGGCATCTCCGGGTTCAATACTCGCGATTCTGGCGATGACGCCAAAAGGTGCTTACTTCGCTAACATCGCGGCAATCGTTGCAGCAACAGCCGTGTCCTTCGTGGTTTCTGCCATCTTGCTGAAAACAAGCAAGGTTAAAGAAGAAGACGATATCGAAGCAGCGGCTCGCCGTATGGAAGAGATGAAAGCTGAATCCAAAGGCGGCGCTACGCCACTGGCGGTCGGTGCTGGTCTGTCTAACGACCTCAGCCACGTACGTAAAATCATCGTAGCGTGCGATGCAGGCATGGGTTCAAGTGCGATGGGTGCGGGTGTGCTGCGTAAGAAAGTCAGCGATGCGGGTCTGAAAAATATCTCCGTTACTAACTGTGCAATCAACAGTTTGCCGGATGACGTTGACCTGGTGATTACGCACCGTGACCTGACCGAACGTGCGATGCGCCAGGTTCCACAGGCACAGCATATTTCCCTGACTAACTTCCTCGACAGCAGCCTGTACTCCAACCTGACCGAGCGTCTGGTGGCCTCTCATAACCTGAGCGAGAAAGAAGTTAAGGTGATGAGCAGCCTGGAAGACAGCTTTGTGCCAAGCGAAGAAGGGCTGTTCCGCCTTGGTGCCGGTAACGTGTTCCTTGGCCTGACTGCGGCAACCAAAGAAGAAGCGATTCGCTTTGCTGGTGAGCAACTGGTGAACGGCGGTTACGTGCAGCCTGAATATGTTGATGCGATGTTTGAACGCGAAAAACTGACCCCAACTTATCTGGGCGAAGGCATTGCCGTTCCACACGGTACGGTTGAAGCGAAAGACCGCGTCCTGAAAACCGGCGTTGTGTTCTGCCAGTATCCGCATGGTGTTCACTTTGGTGAAGAACCTGATGATATTGCCCGCCTGGTTATCGGTATTGCCGCTCGCAATAACGAACACATCCAGGTTATCACCAGCCTGACCAACGCGCTGGATGATGAGTCAGTGATTGAGCGCCTGGCGAACACCACCAGTGTTCAGGAAGTGCTCGACCTGCTGGCAGGTAAGAAGTAGCAGTGGTGGTGTGGGTGGCTCCGGTCGCCCTCACCCCGGCCCTCTCCCCCAGGAGAGGGTGAATACTGATCTAGTTCCCTCTCCCTCAGGGAGAGGGTTAGGGTGAGGGTGGTCAGCACCGCATACCTCCTCACCCGAACCCTCTCGGGTGATTCAAATTTAAGAAGGTGAACGACATGAAAGCATTACATTTTGGCGCAGGTAATATCGGACGTGGCTTTATCGGCAAACTGCTGGCAGATGCCGGTATCCAACTGACCTTTGCGGACGTCAACCAAACCGTTCTTGATGCGCTGAACGCGCGCCATAGCTACCAGGTTCACGTGGTGGGCGAGCAAAAGCAAATCGATACCGTTTCTAATGTGAATGCCGTCAGCAGCATCGGTGACGAGGTCGTCACGCTGATTGCAGAAGTTGACCTGGTCACCACGGCTGTTGGGCCAGTCGTGCTGGAACGTATCGCGCCAGCAGTGGCAAAAGGGCTGGTTCTGCGTCGCACCAATGGTAATGAAAAACCACTGAACATTATCGCTTGCGAGAATATGGTGCGTGGCACCAGCCAGCTTAAAGCGCATGTGATGAAGGCGCTTTCTGAGGATGATCAAGCCTGGGTTGAGCAGCATGTTGGCTTCGTGGATTCCGCGGTTGACCGCATCGTGCCTCCTTCTGAATCTGCCACTAACGATCCGCTTGAAGTCACAGTTGAAACATTCAGCGAATGGATTGTTGATAAAACTCAGTTCAAAGGTGACCTGCCAAACATTCCTGGCATGGAACTTACTGATAATCTGATGGCGTTTGTTGAGCGTAAACTCTTCACGCTGAATACCGGCCATGCTATAACCGCGTACCTTGGTCAGCTTGCGGGACTCCAGACCATTCGCGATGCGATTCTCGATGAGAAAATCCGTGCGGTGGTGAAAGGCGCAATGGATGAAAGTGGTGCGGTGCTGATCAAGCGTTATGGCTTTGATGCAGAGAAGCATGCGGCCTATATCCAGAAAATCCTCGGTCGTTTCGAAAACCCGTATCTGAAAGATGATGTGGAACGCGTTGGCCGCCAGCCACTGCGTAAATTAAGCGCGGGCGACCGACTGATTAAACCGTTATTGGGCACTATCGAATACGGTTTACCGCACCAATTCCTGGTTAAAGGTATTGCCGCGGCGATGCATTATCGCAGCGAGCAAGATCCACAAGCGCAGGAACTGGAACAGTTACTGGCAGAAAAAGGCCCACAAGCAGCGCTGGCTGAAATCTCTGGCCTTGATGCTAACAGCGATGTTGTTGCTGAAGCGGTGAATGCTTATAACGGCAAATAGTGATGCAAAGCGGGTGCAGTAGACGCTGCACCCAATAATACTTTTAGTGATGTAGGCAAAGATGGAAGAAACCCAGGCCTTTGAAAACCGTGTGCTTGAGCGTCTTAATGCCGGCAAAACCGTACGCAGCCTGCTGATTGCTGCTGTCGAGCTTCTCACCGAAGCGGTTAATATCCTGGTGATTCAGGTCTTCCGTAAAGACGACTATGCGGTGAAATATGCCGTTGAACCGTTGCTGGAAGGGGATGGCCCGTTAGGGGAGCTTTCTGTACGCCTCAAACTCATCTACGGCCTTGGCGTGCTTAATCGCGCGGAGTACGAAGATTGCGAGCTGCTGATGGCGCTGCGTGAAGAACTTAATCACGACGGTAACGACTACAAATTTACCGACGATGAAATGCTTGGCCCGTTTGGTGAATTGCATTGTGTTTCCGCTCTGCCTCCGACGCCAAAGTTTGTGGATGGCAGCGATCCTGAGCTGATTGCCATGCAGAAACAGCGTTATCAGCAAATTGTTCGTTCCACGATGGTGCTCTCTTTAACCGAGCTGATCTCACGGATCAGCTTAAAAAAAGCCTTCCAGAAGTAATTCTGACCGAACTCCCTTTTCGCCCTCTTAAGCCGAATGGTGTATCCTTGCCAGCAATGAAAGTTATTCACGGTTAATTAAAAATGAAAGAAATCGAAAAAGCAGAAATCAAACGTCTTAGCGATCGCCTCGATCTTATCCGTCACGAGATGCCTGAACTGCATCTGATCAATGACGCTGAAAAGTACGCTGAGATGGAAAAAGAGAAAGCGAAGCTGGAAATTGAGATCGTGCGCCTGCAAGCGGTGCGCAACCAGAAGCTGAGCAAAGAAGCGCAAAAGCTGATGGCGCTGCCGTACAAGCGTCCAATTACCAAGAAAGAACAAGCCAACATGGGTGCCCTGAAAAAAGCAGTGCGCGGCCTGGTTATCGTGCATCCAATGACGGCGTTAGGCCGTGAGATGGGCCTCGAAGAAATGACTGGTTTTTCTAAGACTGATTTCTAATCTGGCTTTAGTCAATATGTCGGGGGCGCTGCGCTTGCCCGACCTACTGGTTATCGTTCGTAGGGCGGATAAGCGCAAGCGTCATCCGCCAACAATCAATTACTTCAATACCTGCGGGTTCACGCAGTTCTCTTTCACCTTGCCACTCAACGCTGCAATTAAGTTATCCACCGCGCAGGCGGCCATGTTGTAGCGGGTTTCGTGGGTCGCGGAACCGATATGCGGCAGCGCCACAACGTTCGGCAGGCTCAGCAGCGGGGAATCAACCGGCAGCGGTTCTTGTTCAAAAACATCCAGCCCAGCGGCGTGAATTTTGCCGTCTACCAGCGCTTGAATCAGCGCTTTTTCGTCAACTACCGGGCCACGTCCGGCGTTAATCAAAATCGCTGAGGATTTCATTTTAGCCAATTGCTCAGCACCAATCAGATGATAAGTTTCGTCCGTCAGCGGCAGAGAAATACAGACGAAATCGGATTCGGCCAGCAGGGTATCGAGATCGCAATAACGTGCGTTAAAACGCTCTTCGGCTTCCTGGTGATGGCGGCGAGCGTTATACAAAATCGGCATGTTAAAGCCGAAGTGCGCACGTTGTGCCAGTGCCAGGCCAATGCGGCCCATGCCCAGAATCCCTAACGTTTTATGGTGCACGTCGATGCCAAACCAATCCGCTCCAATGCTGCCTTGCCATTCGCCCTTTTTCACTCGTTCAGCCACTTCCAGCGCGCGACGTGCGGTCGCCAGTACTAACGTCATCATGGTGTCGGCGACGGTTTCTGTCAGAACTGTTGGCGTGTGCATCAGCGCGATACCGCGCGCGCTCAGTGCATCAACATCAAAATTGTCGTAGCCGACGGAAACGGTCGACGCTGCGCGCAGATTCGGAGTGTGCTCCAGAAACGCTTTATCCACTGTTTCGCTGGAACCCAGAATCCCTTGCGCATCGGCAAAGGCTTGCGCGTTTTGCTTGATGGTTTCCTGGCTTAGGTTATTCAGTTGAGTGACGCTAAAGTGACTTTCAAGACGGGCAAGCAGGTCGTCAGGTAACTTTTTGTAGAGGATGACGGGCGGCTTCATGGCGTTCTCCGTTAAATAGTTATAGACAGGCCTGGCGGTTTAACGGCCGCCGGGCCTGAGATTAGGCGTGGTGTGCTGCCACTGGGACGTGTTGGTTTTTCGCCGGTTTCACAATCAGAGTTAGCCACACTGAGGCGAGCAATGCCACCCCCATAAAGACATAGGAAGCCGACGGGCTGCCCGTTGCACCGTTAAGGTAGCCAACAAACCAGGAGCCAACAAACGAACCGAGCGCCCCCATACTGTTGATTAATGCCATCGCGCCACCCGCGACATTGCGCGGCAACATTTCCGGAATAATCGCAAAGAATGGACCGTATGGCGCATACATTGCCGCACCGGCAATCACCAGCAGGGTGTAGGAAACCCAGAAGTGATCGGCACCAACCAGCCACGAACCGAGGAAAGCCAGCGCGCCAATCAGCAGCAGCGGCCAGACAAACAGCTTACGGTTCTGCATCTTGTCCGAAGCCCAGGAAACCACAATCATCGCGATGGTCGCCGCCAGATACGGAACAGACGACAGCCAGCCCACTTCGACCATGCCCATTCCCGCGGTGCCTGCGCCACGGATGATAGAAGGTAGCCACAGCACGAAGCCATACACGCCGATACTCCAGCAAAAATACTGCATACACAGCAGCACCACATTGCGCGAACGGAACGCTTCGCTGTAGTTACGCACCGCTTTAATCCCTTGCTGCTCCTCTTCGAGTTGCGCCTGCAACGCGGATTTTTCAGCATCAGATAACCAACCCACTTGCGCCGGTTTATCTTTGACCAGTACCCACCAGGCGAAGGCCCAGATAACCGCCGGAATGCCTTCAAAAATAAACATTTCACGCCAGCCGAACGCCTGAATCAGGTAGCCAGAAACCACCGACATCCACAACACCGTGACTGGATTACCGAGAATTAAGAAAGTGTTAGCCCGTGAGCGTTCGGATTTAGTAAACCAGTTACTGATGTAAATCAGCATCGCTGGCATTACCGCGGCTTCCACGATGCCGAGGATAAAACGAATCGCCGCCAGCGCCGGAATGTTGCTGACCATGCCGGTTAATGACGCACAGCCGCCCCACAAAATCAGGCAGACGAAGATAAGCTTACGCACGCTGCGGCGTTCGGCGTACATCGCCCCCGGTATCTGGAAGAAGAAATAACCGAGGAAAAACAGCGCTCCCAGCAGTGAGGAAATCCCTTTGGTGATACCGAGATCGTCGTTAATACCTGCGGCAGATGCAAAACTAAAGTTGGCACGGTCAAGGTACGCCAGGCTGTACGTGATAAACACGATTGGCATGATGTACCACCAACGTTTTGGCGCGATTACCTTTGATGAAAGGGACTGGGTTTTCATGGGCTTGCCTCTATGTTGAGGAGAGTCGCATCATGCCGGGTGTAGGGCACAGCTGATGCAGTCTTCGTTTATTCGCCAAGCGCGCTACGGGTCGGTAACCCTTCGCTATCGCCGATGACCTGTATCGCCAGTGAGCCGATTTTATTACCGCGGCTGACGGCTTGTCGTAAAGATTTTCCTTCCAGCAGGGCGCTAATCACGCCCACGGCAAAACCGTCGCCTGCGCCGACAGTATCGACGACGTTCTCGACTTTTACCGCGCTTACGGCCCCTTTTTCACCGGAGGCCGTTTTGAACCATGCGCCGTCAGCGCCCGTTTTCAGCACTACGGTCTTAACGCCGTGGTCGAGATAGAAATCGGCAATTGCTTCTGGTGTTTTGTGGCCGGTCAGAATCGCGCCTTCGCTTAACCCTGGCAGCACCCAGTCTGCCTGGAAGGCGAGCTGATTCAATTGTTTAACCATTTCGGCTTCACTTTTCCACAGCACCGGGCGCAGATTCGGGTCAAAAGAAATCGTTTTGCCCTTTTGCTTCATCACGCGGGCGGCATGATTGAGCAACTCAAGTGAGGTATCAGAAAGCGCTGCCGCCACACCGCTCACATGCAGATGGCGTGCGGAACAAAAGTACTCTTCGTTAAAATCAGCCACTGAAAGATGGCTGGCGGCAGAACCTTTACGGAAGTATTCCACAATGGGATCGGTTCCATTTTCGGCTTTGGATTTAAGCTGGAAGCCGGTTGCGAATCGCTCGTCAGTTGTCACGCCACGGCTGTCGATCTGCTCTTTTGCCAGTTGTTGCCGCACATAACGGCCAAAAGAATCATTACCCACGCGGCTGACCCAACCCACTTTCAGGCCAAGGCGCGCAAGGCCGGTAGCAACGTTCAGTTCAGCGCCCGCCACACGTTTGACGAACTGCTCAGCGGCGGCAAGATCGCCGGTTTGGCTGGCGACAAACATCGCCATCGCTTCACCAATAGTGATGACATCAAGTTGTCTCGACATTGCTTACTCCTCGCGTAATAAGTTGACGTAATGGCGGGTGACAGCAGTCAGGTCGCGGCCTTCGAGCGGGAATTCAATTCCGCGTGGTGCGTCTGCTGGCAGGCTTTTCAGGATTTCCAGCCAGCGAGGTTCGGCATCATCCAGCGCGATGGCGCGATAGTGATAATGGTGCGCCACGGCGGCTTTGACATGGATGTAACTGACCGATGGTGCCAGTACACGTGCGGCGGCTTCCGGCGATTCATCAACCCACAGCCAGTTCGCCATATCAAAAGTGAGTGTCACCGGAAGATTCAGCACGTTACAGGCGGCCTGGAAGCGCTGCATCGGCGCAAGCTTGCCGCAGGCTGTTTGATCGTTTTCCACCACCAGTGGCACATCGCTTTGAGCAAGCCACTGCTGCAAAAGCGCAAATTGCTGGCTGCTACGGTAGTTGCCGAGTGAAAGTTTTAACCAGCTGGCGTTGAGCTGGTGGGCTTCAAGCAGCAAAGTAGGGATGAGCGGATTCAGTTTACCGTCTTCAACAAACAGTGGCTCCGGTGCGGAATAACAGGCCTGAAGTTTGTGTTCAGCGATTTGCTGCGCCAGTTCTGGCAGGGCATCAAGCTGGGTGCGGCTAAATAGTTCGCGGCGAATTTCTACACCGTCAGCACCGGCATTGGCGATGACGGGCAGTAGCGCGTGTTGGCCACCCAAAGCGGCGATGCGGTCATGCCCGTAAGCGGCAGTGACAATAATAATTTTTCTCGGCATTAACTTCGTCCGGTGTCGTAATGATGTTTATTACGCTAAATGGAACCGGTTCCAAAGAAAAGCCAGCGATGCTTAATTTATGATCGCTATCACGAACATTGATTAGCGTACTGTGGAGCCGCGAACGATTAACTCGCCGGAAAAGACCTGTTCATAAACGCTGTCGCTGCCGCCTTCAATGCGCTTCACAACTTGCTGGAGTGCGGCGTAACCAATCTGCCAGGTCGGTTGCTTAAGCGTGGTGATGCCGACACCGGCAAGCTCTGCCCATTCGAGTTCATCGAAGCCTAACAGGCCGATGTCGCTGCCCCAGTGCAGGCCGATGCGCCGCAGTGAGCGTGCAACTTGTAGTGTGAGTGCGCCGTTGGCGGAAATCACCGCTTTGCGCATACCGCGATGGCCGGAATGGAACTGGCGCAGCGTGTTGTCCATCAACTCGCCTTCGTGCAAAGGCACTTCCGCGTTTTCGGCAACAATCCCAGGGTAGCGTTTAAGCGTGGCGTGGAAAGCATTCAGACGCTCGCGGCGGGTGTTCACTGTGCCGAGCGGTTCGCTGAGGAAAAGAATGGCTTCAAACCCTTGTTCGACAAGGTGTTCGGTGGCGGTTGTGGCGGCTTGTGTGTTATCCAAACCGACCACATCACAAGCAAAATCTGGAATTTTTCGGTCAATCAGCACCATCGGTAGCGCGGATTGTTGCAGGCGGTTTAACCCTTCTTCGCGCATGCCGACAGCATTCACCACAATCCCTTCCACCTGATAACTGCGCAGCAAATCCAGGTAATGCAGCTCCTGATCCACTTCGTTATTGGTGTTACAGACCAGCGGCGTAAAGCCTTTTTCCCGACACGCCGCTTCAATACCGCTCAGCACATCGACAGAGTAAGGGTTGGTGATATCGGCGATGATCAGGCCAATTAAACGGGTGCGCCCACGTTTCAGGCCGCGCGCCATTTGGCTTGGGCGGTAATCGAGTTCGGCAATCGCTGTTTCAATGCGCAGACGAAGGTCATCGGACAACACGCTTTGCTCGCCGTTAAGATAGCGGGAAACACTGGTTTTTCCGGTCTTTGCCGCTTTCGCGACATCGCTTATCGTGGGGCGCGCAGCCTTGCTGTTCATGATTTTCTCCGAGGGTAACTTTCTGGAGAGTAACATAAATTATGCAGGCTGGTGGATGACGCTGGTGCTTATCCACCTGACCAAGGCCTGGTGTTTCGAAGGTCGGATTAGCGTGAGCGTCATCCGACACCATCTCAAAGATCTCATCTGGTCCCAAATCATCCTCACTCTGTCCGTTTTTGGTATTAGCAATACGGCCAACCCTTGTCACAATGGATTCATACCCACTGATGAGGAGTCCGAAAATGTCCCGTTCCGTTCTGATTAATATCGACACACAACAATCTTTCTTCCATCGCGATTTCTGGCAAGAAGACGATTTTCCGGCATTCCAGCAGGCCATTTCACAGCTGATTTCCGGCTGCCAGGATTTGAATATACCGGTGGTGGATATTTTCCACGTGAGTGATGAAGGCCCGTTCTCGCTGGCTTCCGGCTATGTTAAAGCCATGCCTTTCTTGCAACATCAGGCTGATGTGGCCTTCCAGAAACACGTTCACAACGCATTTACCGATACCGGCCTCGATCATTGGCTGCGTAGCCGTGATATTAACCATATGATTGTCTGTGGGATTCGTACCGAGCAATGTTGCGAAACGACCACGCGGGTGGCGTCTGATTTGGGTTATCGCGTTTCATTTGTCAGCGAAGCGATGCTCACCTTCCCGATGAGCTGGAAAGGGGTTACGCTGGATGCCGCAACTCTGCGCCACCGTACTGAAACCGTGCTGACGGGGCGTTTTGCGCAAATCCAAACCGTTGCCGAGTGCCTGGAGTCTTTATCGTGAGTATTGGGGTCTGGTTCGTTGTTTTGCCTGGTGTTTTATCCCTCGATTTGACTGGCCCAGCCGAAACGCTGGCGCTGGCAGGCGACGCTTTTCACCTGCATTTCATCGGCCCGGACCCACAAGTCACCACTTCAATTGGGCTGAATTTTTCGGGTATCGAACCGCTGCCGGACAGCTTCACGCCAGGTAGCCTGCTGGTTTTGCCCGGCGTGTGCGATTCAAATCGCTACTTTGAGACGCCACAAGCCGAACAGGTGCGCCGTTGGCTGACGCGCCTGCAACCGCAAATTCATAGCCAGCAACTCAACTTGATGTGCGTCTGTTCCGGTTCGTTGCTGGCGGCGAAAGCGGGGCTGATGAACGGCGTGCAATGCACCACGCATCACGATGTATTGGTCAGATTACGTGCCGCCGCACCCACCGCGCAGGTGAAAGATAACCGTATTTTCGTTGAAGATCGGGGTATCTGGACCAGCGCGGGGATTACTTCCGGGATTGATCTCTCGCTGCATCTGATTAACCGCTATTGCGGCCCCAAAGCGGCGCTGGATGTAGCGCGTGAAATGGTGGTGTGGTTCCGCCGTTCGGGCGACGACCCGCAATTATCGCCGTGGCTGCGTTACCGCAACCACATTCACCCGGCGGTGCATCGTGCTCAGGATTTGCTTTCTGCGACACCCGAATCAGCGTGGGATGTGCAGGAAATTGCCGACAAAGTGCATGTCAGTTCACGCCATTTGTCGCGGCTTTTTCAGCAGCATTTGGGGATATCGGTGCGGGATTATCTGGAGCAATTGCGCCTGGCAGTTGCCGAACAGCGCTTGTTACAGGGGCAACGCATGGAGCAGGCGGCAGTTGCGGCGGGCTTTTCGTCGCCACGCCAGTTACATCGCGCCCGCGCCCGCAACGCTTAACTCACCATTTTACGGGTATCAATGCGCTGCAATGCCATGGAAAGCAGCAAACTTCCGGCAAGCGTCGCGCCGAAAATCCACAGAATATCCAGCACCGGCGAATTTGTTATTTGATAACCATGAGTGCGTAAGAAGTGGATGATCAGCGCGTGGAAGCCGTAAATGCCCAGCGAATGTCGCGAGATTAACGTCAGCCCAGGCAACGGGCGGCCATTCAGGCAATTCTTCACCAGCACCAACAAGCTAATGGCGGCGATAAACACCAGCGGCCCACAATAAACGTAGAAGGTGTCGGCAAAATTACCGTTCACTTCCAGTTGGTGACGTGTGCCCGTCGAAATCGAAAAAATGCACAGTGCAAACAAGCCCGCAGCCAGCCCGCTAATCCAGCGTTTATCCGTTTCCAGCATGCCAATCGCACGCCCAAGCAATCCATACAACACGTAATAAAACGTGTCGCCGCGGATGTATAAATTAATCGGTAGCCATTTCACGCCCGCCAGCGTTTGCGGCACGGTATTCGGGTTGGCAATCACGCCAAGTAACACCATCAGGCCCAGAATTGTCACCGCGTTAACTTTCTTCACCTGAATCAACGGTGAAAGCAGGTAAATCACCATGATCGCAAAGAAAAACCACAGGTGATAAAACACCGGTTTTTGCAGGATGTAGCGCAGTGAAAGGCCGGCGTTGATTGGGGTAAACAGCTTGATGTAGATGAGCGCAATCACGCTGTAAAACAACAAGCAGGTGGCGATCCGCAAAAAGTGGCGCTGCTGCGCACTGCGTTCACCAAAAAAAAGATAACCCGAAATCATGAAGAAGAGGGGAACGCTAACGCGAGAAGCTGAGTTCAGCACGTTCGATAAATCCCAACTAAATGGCGTGACAATCTTCGCATTGGTGATGTACCAGGTGGTGGTGTGAATCATCACCACCATCAGGCATGTAATCCCGCGCAAGTTATCAATCCAGTTAATTTTCTGCTGCATTCGTTCCTCGGAGTACTGAACAGGTATAAATCTGAGTTTGCATTTTCCCTCTTGTATGGCGCCATGTGGGTTTGCAGAATATGAAATACCTGTTAATTATTGATTAACAGAAAAGATTTTAACGTACAGTTAACGAATGATGATGCCAAAAATAAAAAATAGCCGATGGGCGCTAGCTTTAGCAGCCTTGTTCTTGAGTGCTTGTAGTTCGCCGGAGCAGCAAACACAGTATGCGCAAGTCGCGCAACACCCCACAATTCAGGGGGTAGTGATGATCGAAACCTGCAAGCAGGAAGCTGCACATCGTTACAACACGCAGGCCCAGCGCATCAGCGTGGTGGATTTTAAGCAGTATCAGGGAAGCTATGAAATTCTTGGCAGTACCACGCGCCGGGAGGGTTTTACCTGCTCTTTTGACGAAAGTGGTCAGTTTTTGCACCTTTCATCTACATAAAGCCGCAACACAACGTCATCAGCCTGAGAATGCAGGCTGATTATCTTCCCATCAACAGGTATACTGGTCGCTTCCCTTTTTAACCCTCTCGAACGCGTGCGAAATCAACATGCAAAAGTTTGATACCAAGACCTTTCAAGGCCTGATCCTGACTTTACAGGACTACTGGGCTCGCCAGGGCTGCACCATTGTTCAACCTTTGGACATGGAAGTCGGCGCCGGCACCTCTCACCCAATGACCTGCCTACGGGCTTTAGGGCCAGAGCCGATGGCGACTGCATATGTGCAGCCATCTCGCCGCCCTACCGATGGCCGCTATGGTGAAAACCCGAACCGCTTACAGCATTACTATCAGTTCCAGGTGGTCATCAAGCCTTCTCCAGAAAACATTCAGGAGTTGTACCTTGGGTCGCTTAAAGAGCTGGGTATGGACCCAACTATTCATGATATTCGCTTCGTAGAAGACAACTGGGAAAACCCAACGCTGGGTGCCTGGGGTCTGGGCTGGGAAGTGTGGCTCAACGGTATGGAAGTGACGCAGTTCACTTACTTCCAGCAAGTGGGCGGCCTGGAATGTAAACCTGTTACCGGTGAAATCACCTACGGTTTAGAGCGCCTGGCGATGTACATCCAGGGCGTAGATAGCGTTTACGATCTGGTGTGGAGCGATGGCCCGCTGGGTAAAACCACCTACGGCGACGTGTTCCACCAGAACGAAGTTGAGCAATCAACTTACAACTTCGAACACGCCGATGTGGACTTCCTGTTCTCCTGCTTCGAGCAGTATGAGAAAGAAGCGCAGCACCTGCTGGCGCTGGAAAACCCACTGCCGCTGCCTGCTTACGAACGCATTCTGAAAGCCGCGCACAGCTTTAACCTGCTTGATGCCCGTAAGGCCATCTCGGTTACCGAACGTCAGCGCTACATTCTGCGTATTCGTACTCTGACCAAAGCTGTGGCCGAAGCCTATTACGCTTCTCGTGAAGCGCTTGGCTTCCCGATGTGCAATAAGAACAAATAAGAGGCTGCCATGTCTGAAAAAACTTTTCTGGTGGAGATCGGCACTGAAGAGCTGCCACCAAAAGCCCTGCGCAGCCTGGCGGAATCCTTTGCGGCGCAAGTAACAGCGGAGCTGGATGCGGCGAACCTCGCCCACGGCGAAGTGAAATGGTTTGCAGCACCGCGCCGTCTGGCGCTGAAGATTGCTAATCTGGCTGAGTCTCAACCAGACCGTGAAGTTGAAAAACGCGGCCCGGCAATTTCTGCTGCTTTTGACGCAGAAGGCAATCCAAGCAAAGCCGCAGAAGGCTGGGCTCGTGGTTGTGGTATCACCGTTGCTGAAGCTGAACGTCTGGCGACTGACAAAGGCGAATGGCTGATGTACCGTGCGCACGTTAAAGGCGAAAGCGCGCAAGCGCTGCTGCCGGCAATGATTGCCACCGCGCTGACCAAATTGCCAATTCCAAAACTGATGCGCTGGGGCGATAACAACACCCAATTCGTGCGTCCGGTGCACACTGTGACCCTGCTGTTGGGCGCGGAAGTCATTCCCGCTACCATCCTTGGGATTGCATCCGATCGCGTGATTCGCGGCCACCGCTTTATGGGCGAGCCGGAATTCACCATCGACAACGCCGATCAGTACCCTGAAATTCTGCTGGAACGCGGCAAAGTCATTGCCGACTACGAGCAGCGTAAAGCGGTAATCAAAGAAGGCGCTGAAGAAGCGGCTCGCAAAATTGGCGGAAATGCCGATCTGAGCGAAAGCCTGCTGGAAGAAGTGACTTCGCTGGTGGAATGGCCGGTTGTTCTGACCGCGAAATTTGAAGAGAAATTCCTCAAAGTGCCTGCGGAAGCGCTGGTTCACACCATGAAAGGTGACCAGAAGTACTTCCCGGTTTACGCAAGCGACGGCAAATTGATGCCAAACTTCATCTTCGTTGCCAACATCGAGTCGAAAGACCCGATTCAGATTATCTCTGGTAACGAGAAAGTTGTGCGTCCACGCCTGGCCGATGCCGAGTTCTTCTTCAATAGCGACCGTAAAAAGCGCCTGGAAGACAACTTGCCGCGTCTGGAAACCGTTCTGTTCCAGCAACAGCTCGGTACACTGCGTGACAAAACCAACCGCATCGAAGCCCTTTCAGGTTGGATTGCTGACCAGATTGGCGCAGACGTAAACCACGCAACTCGCGCCGGTTTGCTGTCCAAATGCGACCTGATGACCAACATGGTGTTCGAGTTTACCGACACCCAGGGCGTGATGGGCATGCACTATGCGCGTCACGACGGCGAAGCTGAAGACGTTGCTGTTGCGCTCAACGAGCAATATCAGCCACGTTTTGCAGGTGATGCACTGCCGTCTAACCTGGTGGCCTGTGCTGTGGCAATCGCCGATAAAATGGATACCCTTGCGGGCATCTTCGGTATTGGCCAGCACCCGAAAGGTGACAAAGACCCGTTTGCTCTGCGTCGTGCCGCTCTTGGCGTTCTGCGTATCATCGTTGAGAAAAACCTGCCGCTTGATCTGCAAACTCTTACCGAAGAGGCCGTGCGTCTTTACGGTGATAAGCTGACCAACCAGAAGGTTACTGACGAAGTCATCGACTTTATGCTGGGCCGTTTCCGTGCCTGGTATCAGGAAGAAGGCCACAGCGTAGATACCATCCAGGCTGTTCTGGCACGTCGTCCAACCAAACCAGCAGATTTTGATGCGCGCATGAAAGCGGTGTCGCACTTCCGTACTCTGGAAGCGGCAGCAGCACTGGCGGCAGCCAACAAGCGTGTTTCCAACATTCTGGCGAAGTCAGACGAAGAGCTACAAGATCACGTACGTGCTTCGGTTCTGAAAGAGCCAGAAGAGATGGATCTTGCTCGTCAGTTGGTTATCCTGCGCGACAAACTGGAACCGTTCTTCGCCGAAGGCCGTTACCAGGAAGCGTTAGTGGAACTGGCTGCGTTGCGTGAACCCGTGGATATGTTCTTCGACAAAGTGATGGTGAACGCAGAAGATAAAGAACTGCGTATCAACCGTCTGACGCTGCTTGCCAAACTGCGCGAGCTGTTCTTGCAGGTTGCGGATATTTCTCTGCTGCAATAAGCGTTGTTTTGACATTTGAAACGCCTCCGACCTTGATGGCTGGGGGCGTTTTTTTTGGTTTGAGCTGATGTGGCTGAGGGCGTGCAGCGGATTACAGGACTGCATGTAACCTTCAATATCTCGTTTAATTCACAACGCGAATTTCATTATCTGATTCATACAAATAACCAATTAAACTATTGATATTTAATTGTTTTATTTAGGATTTATTTGATTTTCAGCCTGAAGAATTGATGGCTATCACATTATAAAAAACCAGACCTATTATTCTCCTTCACCTGTTAACGATGTTTATCATTTGTCCGGCATTCTGTCGGCCCAGGGAAGGATCATGTCATTAAAAGGACTGCGTTTCACACTGGAGGTGGAAGGGCTGGAGCCGGACACCTTTGCGGTGGTGAGCTTTCGCCTGCTGCAGCATAACTCCGCTGCATTTGTCCTCGATGCTGACGTCGCCAGTAAGTCTTTCCGCCAGACGGCTGACCCGTTGCTGGAGAAAAACGTCACCCTGACGCTCTGGCAGGGGCAGAAAGTCCTGCGCCATGTCAGCGGCATTATTGCCACCTTCGGCATGAGCGAGCACAACGGCTGGCAGATGCAGTACACCCTGCGTATTCATCCTCCCCTGTGGCGCTGCGGTCTGCGCCAGAACTTCCGCATCTTCCAGCAGCAGGATATTCAGACCATCACCGCCACGTTGCTGGCAGAAAACGGCGTCACCAACTGGACGTCGGTGTTTTATGAATCCCATCCGGCCCGCGAGTTCTGCGCCCAGTACGGGGAAAGTGACTTCGCTTTTTTATCCAGACTGTGGGCCGAAGAAGGCATTTTCTTCTTTGACGACGTCTCCCCAGAAGGGGGGCAGCGGCTGATGCTGACTGATGATGTGACCGGCCTGCGCAGGCGGCAGGATGCGTTTCCCTTTAACCCGAATGTGTCGACAGGCGCCACCACGGAGCACATCAGTGTGTTTCGTCACGAAGCGGGCATTGCGCCATCATCGGTCACCAGCCTGGATTACACCTTTAAGATGCCGGACTGGCCGGGGGGCTATCGCCATAAAGCACAGAGCCTGAATGGCCAGCGCTCGCAGTATGAAGTTCTGGATTATCCGGGGCGTTTTAAGGATGAACAGCACGGCGAAGATTTCACCCGCTATAAACTGGACGCCTGGCGTAACCAGGCCGAAACTGCCACCGGCACCAGCAACTCTCCGGCGCTGTCGCCTGGCGTGCGCTTCCCCCTTGCCGGCCACCCGATAAAAAGCCACAACCGGCAATGGCAGGTCATCAGCAGTGCGATGACCGGTGAGCAGCCGCAGGCCCTGCACGGCAGTCGCGGCGAGGGCACCACCCTCACCAACCGGTTTGTGGCCATACCGGGAGACCGCACCTGGCGCCCGAATCGCCCGCAGAAACCAAAGGTCGACGGCCCGCAGAGTGCGGTGGTCACCGGCCCGCCGGGGGAGGAGATTTTCTGCGACGAACACGGGCGGGTGCGGGTGAAATTCCGCTGGGACCGTTATCACGGCGAAACAGAAGACAGCTCGTGCTGGATACGGGTGTCGCAGGCGTGGGCCGGTGCCGGGTTCGGTCACCTGGCGATACCGCGTGTCGGCCAGGAAGTGATAGTCGATTTCCTCAACGGCGACCCGGACCAGCCCATCGTGATGGGGCGTACGTATCATGAAAATAACCGCTCGCCGGGCAGTCTGCCGGGGACGAAAACCCAGATGACCCTGCGCTCAAAAACCTATAAGGGCAGCGGGTTTAACGAACTGAAGTTCGACGATGCGACAGCTAATGAGCAGGTGTATCTCCATGCGCAGAAAAACATGGACACCGAGGTGCTCAATAACCGCACCACTGATGTGAAAGTCGACCACACCGAGACTATTGGTAATAACCAGAAAATCATCGTCGGTCTGGGGCAGACGGTGAAGGTCGGCAAAGAGAATGCCGGCGGGCATGACCAGAACATCACCGTGGCGCACGACCGCAGTATCACGGTACGCAATGACCAGACCCTGAAAGTCACCCGTGACCACACAGTGAATACCGGCCGTGATGACGCGCTGACTGTGGCAAATGACCGCAAAGTAACAGTCGACGGCAGCCAGGCGCATAAAACCACGAAAGACCACCTCAGCCTGGTGGAAGGTAACCACAGCCTGGAGGTCAAAGGCGACCTGGCCCAGAAAGTGGCGGGTGCGCTGGGCGCGGATGCACAGGGCGATATCGTGCTGCAGAGCAATACGAAAATCACGCTGCGGGTGGGAAGTTCGTTTGTGGTGATACACCCCGGCGGCGTGGATATCAGCGGGCTGAAAATCAACCTTAACAGCGGCGGCAGACCGGGGGATCCGGTGCTGACGCAACTGCCGGCGGTGTTGAGTGCGCTGGCAGGTGAGGGAGATGCACCCGTTGAGCCGCCGCAGGATGGTGAAAGGAGCAGCGGTTACGGAAGTGGTGGAGGCGGCTCGGGAAATGGAGAGGGGCCAGAGGAACCGGACGAGCCGGAAAGTGAAGAGTCCGGCGTTTGGTTTTTCTTTTCATAATCGCATAAGAGCAGGGAGAGTAAGATGAAAATGGTATTACCCGTTGACGGATATCGTTCGGCCAGGGAGTTAATGGAGGCCATGCAAGGTACGCAAGGTGATACGTACTGGCTGCTGAAACCCGGTGAATACTGGCATGGAGGTATTCACTTTTATGATGGTTTTGCGGATAACGCTGTCTACAATCCGGAAAGTCATGGGCTGAAATGCATGACTGATGGGCAGGTAGTGGCCTGGCGTCTGAATGATGCTTACCAGACTGCTAAGTACGGTACGGAATCACTGAAATTTAGCTCGACGTTTGTGCTCGTTAAATCCACCTGCATTCCGGACAACAATAAACCCGAGAACGCTCTGGAGTTTTACACCCTGTGGGTGCAGATAGCACCGCTTTCTGAATACGGTGCAGAATCCCCCACAGCCACAGTTACTGCCAGTTCGCTTAAAGTTCGCGAGGATAATCCGGCTGAAGGCTGGGTGCGTGCCGGTCTACCGGACGGAAATGTTGCTGATGCTGGTCGCAACTATGAGGCTCCCCTGGACACCGAAACCACTTTGCCACGCGGAAGTGTCGTTGAGATTGAGGAGGAAGCGACGTTCCTGCTTAATAATCAACCGGCCCCCTTCATGTTTGTTCGGGTTAAATCTGTGCCGGACGGGAAAGAATCCGGACTGGCAGCAGGTGGATCAGGATGGGTCTCCGGTCTGGATAAATACGTCAGGCGCGGTGCCAGCAGCCTGCCTGCGTGGATGCAAAGGGCCCGTGAGCATGGTGTATTTAACCAGGCCGTATCTGGCGAAAGCATCGAAGTAAAAGCCGGTGAAGTGATAGGTCATCTGAGTTATCACGAGCGTCCTGAGGCGGGTTCGCAGTATTTCTGTCATCTGGAGGTCTTCAGCCAGGATTCACGTATGGGGGATTTTCTGGCGAATAAAGCAGGCGTGACGAGTGGTGCAGCAGAATTGCATACGCTGGCGGGTAAGAAGCTGTGGAAGTACAACGAAGAGAGTGCGGCATTTGAGGTGGCGGGTGTTGGCGGGGTGACCCTTTTTTCGAAAGCAGAACGGCTCACAACAGAAAGCGAGTGCCAGAGTAAAGAATCAAACGGAAAAACCTGGTACGAGATTCCCGCAGAGTCGGCATGGATGTCAGCAGATGATGTGGAGAAGGTGAGTCAGTTTGACCTTGAGAAACGAGGTTTTATCCGGCTGGAGCAGAATGAGGAACCTCAGAGTCTCTTCCAGACCCCGGAAGAAGGATGGCTGCGTCAGACGTTTGGTCGGCTGGAAGAGCTGACCCGAAGTGATGCCGATGACACCTATTCGTCGGGAGATGCTGAAAGCTATAAGAAGTTACTTCAGCAGATGGATATGAATCAGGATGGTTTGATAGATACCAACGAGTTATGGCGGTACCTGCATAATAATCAGGCAGATATACAATATCAGGTACAACGTCTGGTGGTGAAGCATCACAGTGAATGGCTGAAGGATGGTATGTCGGCGTTGTGGCAGGCGGCTCTGGATGAACAGGAAAAAAGCTACCCTGAACTGGCATTGTATAATAAGGAGTACGTTAACAAGCTGGTGTGGATGAAGGATGTGCCGGAAATCCGCAGCAGTGAAGCCTTGTGGCATATGCATCCGGTGGTGTTTTTGTCATGTATTAAAAATGAACGTCGTCGAAGAGATTACGATTTAGGGTCATTATCATCAATATATGAAACCGGAGGTCGGGGGCCTTTAACTGTATCTGGCGGACATGGGGATGCCGGTGGTGTTTCCTACGGTTCTTACCAAATGACAAGCCAAGTAAAAATTACAGTTCGTGGTATAGAGAGAATAATAATTGGTGGCACGGTTAAAAAATTTGTCAATGATGATTCTTTTATATGGAGGAATGAATTTACCGATTTAACTCCAGGTTCTGCAGATTTTACATCAAAATGGAGAACGGTTGTAACTAGAGAGGGTGATGCATTCAAAGTAATTGAGCATGAATTTATCAGGAAAACTCACTTTGATAAATTAGTAGATTATACTCTTGAAGAAACCGAAGTGGATGTTAGATATCATTCGCACACTCTCAATGATGTCGTGTGGTCTACATCAGTGCAGCATGGGCCAGAAAATAATGTCATTATCAATGCTATTAAGTCACTGGGTGGAACAGCTTCAGAAACAAGAGATTATGATAGAAATCTTATTATTGCCATTTATACCGAAAGAGGGAAGAAAAAAACGGATGGAAATCTTGTGTACTTTTCTCGAAATTTACCAGAGGTACAGACCGGTGTAAGTGCTAGGTTTGTAAGTGAAAAATCTGAAGCTTTAGGGAGGTTAGATAATGAAGTGGGTTATTAGTGTTTTTTTATTTTTGATTTTTTCTTATGCAAATTCTAGTGTTGTTATATATAAAAGCACTACAACTCTTCTTGGCTTGGAAAAATCTGGCCAAAGAGATTTAATATCATCGACTTTGCTTGGTGGAAGTATTGAGTCTGGGAGTTCATCTCCTGCAGATTGTGTAGTAAAATTTAAACTAAAGAAAATTCCTGAAGGGTTTTCTGCTTCTTTACTACCATTTTATTCTGATACTATGGGGTATTCTGAAAAAGAACAGGGCAGTGCATTATTCGAAATTAATAGAAGTGACAGAAGTCACATTATGCTAATTTCGGAGGGATTAGATGTTTGTCCAATAGGCAGTAATTTTTCCGGAGACTATGAGGTAATATATAAAAATGTTTTTGGTTACAATGATTATTTCGATGAGTTAATTAAGATTAATTATTTCAATGCATTGAGGTTTTTCAAGGTGCATAATGTGTCCTCTGCAGTCAACTCGCTTGAGCCATACATGGTTGAGTCCTTGGTTAATAATTATTATAATGTTGACATTTATAACGACTATGGTTTTTTTTTACAGCAAAATAATATGCCAGACGAAGCTGTGAAGTATTTAACTGTTGTAATTAATAGAAGCCCAGGCAGAATTCCCGCCTATTTGAACCTGGCTGATTCATATTGGGATGCTGGAAATAGAGCAGAAGCGAAAGTGAAATATAAAAAATATGTTGAACTAATGCAGGGGCTTGGGCAAAGCAAAAAGATACCTCAAAGGGCAATTGACAGGACGCTGTGATTTCTTGAAGTGTATTCGAATCTGGCAAAGTATAATATGGTGTATATTAACAAGCTGGTGTGGTTGAAGGATGTGCCGGAGATCCGCAGCAGTGAAGCCTTGTGACATATGCATCCGGTGGTGTTTTTGGATACTTTGAGCAATATTTATGTTCCAGTTACACCCATTAATGGAAAATTGGAGCCTCTGGATTTTATAATTTTCTATAAAGGGGACACGATAGATGACTCTGACTATCAGTCAGCGGTTATGAGCTTATCTTGTGAAGTTGCTGCTATAAAAGCAGTTGCTCAAAGTGAGACTGGTAATTCCTGGAGTTACTTCAAATTTCAAAATGATGATGATTATGTCTCAGCTATTCTCTTAGAAAGGCATCGCTTCAGTAAATAAGGGGGCATATAATTCCCAATCAGATATTTCTAATCCTGGCACAAATGAGTATTTTTCTTGCAATACTATCAAAGGGGTTGCAACCTTGAGCATGGCAAATAATCGGTTAATTTATAGGATGGCAGGGGATAAAGGCAGGCTTGAATTTAGCTCAAACTCGCCTGCATACAGTAAATTTCGCTATAATCATTACTCTCGCTTCCAAACTGATTATTTGGAGATAAGTTTTATTAATGGTGAATGTAAATATTCCATATTTAGTAAATGCGAAGATAACAAAGAAGAATAGGGGGCTGTATTCAATGTGAAATTAAATAATGAGTACAGATACAATTTTATCAAAACAAAGACTGATAACTTGAGTGATTTAGCCAGTAAATTACAGTGTGATAAAGAAAATGCCCTTGGCTGTCAGTAAAATGCATGACTATGAGTTTATTTGCTACAGAAAATATTCAAAATACTGTTAGTATTATAGAGTGTAGGGCATACAACAGATTCAAATTTTGCAAATAAAGTGATTAGTATGATGAGAGGGCGGGTGACGATGAAGACTCTATTGCTTTTATTTTTTTTAGTATGTTCATTTTCTTCGTGGGGAGAGTGTCATGATATTAATTCTCGTGCAGAAATATACCAAAACGTCATCTCTACATCTGAGTCAGGTTATGTTGTGAGTGATAATGCTCGAGTTTATTTCTATAGTGCTCCTGATGAGAGATGTAAGATAAAAGACCTTTTTATAATTCACGGGGATTTAGTTGATGTTTATTCAGAATACAAAGGATTTTTATCTGTTATATTTTTCAAAAAAAATGGAGAGACTGTAGATGGATGGGTTCATTCGAGTTCAATAAAACCTACTGGAACAGGAATTGGCCCAAGGGAATAATTTTGAATCATCAAGCATGCTAAGGAAATAACGCCAGTAGTGTATATTCTTCGGGTGATACTGAAAGCTATTGCAGGTTGCGGATATTTCTCTGCTGCAATAAGCGTTTAGCGGTTATAAAAATTAACGGGGAATATCGTAAGATATTCCCCGTTGTTATTTGTTGCTAGTTATTGAGCATCCAGTTCCTTTTGGGCAGCAGCATTGCGCTTCATATGCCAGTTCTCCGTCATTTCATACAGCAGCGGCAGCAAGAATAATGTCAGAGCTGTGGACGTTAATAATCCTCCGACCACCACCGTCGCTAATGGACGCTGTACTTCGGCACCGACGCCGCTGGAAAGCAGCATTGGGATCAGCCCCAGTATCGCGACCGTCGCAGTAATCAATACTGGACGCAGACGCTGAACCGCACCCAGTCGGACAGCATCGCGGATACTGGCTCCTTGTTGTCTCAGTTCGTTAAAGAATGACACCATCACAATCCCGTTGAGCATTGAGACACCAAAGACGGCAATAAATCCGACCGAGGAAGGGACCGACATATATTGTCCGCTCAGGAACAGGGAAAGAATTCCTCCCGTCATGGCAAACGGAACGTTCGCGATGATGAGTGTGGCATGTCGCAGAGTTCCGAATGCGGTGTAGAGCAGAATAAAGATCAGCCCAATGGTCAGCGGCAGAATCACAGACAGTTTGCCCATCGCGCGTTGCTGATTTTCAAAGGCTCCACCCCAGGTGCTCCAGTATCCCTCCGGTAGCGGGTTGTTTTTCTCAATGGCCTGGCTGGCTTCCTTCACAAAGCCGTCAATATCACGCCCTTCAACTTCCATCTGTAGCACGACGTAACGTTGTAGCCCTTCCCGGCGCAGGAAGGCGTACCCTTCAGCCAGCTCAATATCCGCAACCTGCGACAGCGAAATCAGTTGGCCTGACGCCCCACGTAGCGGGATGGCACTGATAGCTGAAACAGACTCCCGGTAAGGCGCGCTAAATCGGGTCACCAGATCAAAACGAGCGGTTCCTTCGATGATGCTTGAGATGCTCGCACCGCCAATACCGGACTCCACCACATCCATGATGTCGCTGGTATTGATGCCATAACCCGCCGCTTTTTCACGATCGACGCGGATAATCACCTGGGGTTTACCCTTGCTGGACTCCGTTGAAAGTTCTTCTACGCCCGGGATTTTATTCAGTGTGGCCTGGATTTGCTGGCTCAGGGAATCTAGTGTGGCGCTATCTGGCCCATAAATTTTCAGGGCCAGAGTGGCGCGGATCCCCGAAATCAGTTCATCGACACGCATCTGAATCGGCTGTGTTGCACTGAACAATGCCCCTGGATGTTTTTCTTCAAGAACCGCCTGGATGTTACGGGCCAGTTGGTCATAAGAAATGTCTTCAGGCCAGTTTTCCCGCGGGTTCATCGTCAACAAAACCTCCATTGAATTGACGTCTGCGGTTTCGCCTTTTTCGGCACGTCCAATGGTGGCGACCACATCTTTCACTTCAGGGAATTGGCCACGAATATCATCAGAAACTTTGCGCGAGAGAGCCAGCGTACTGTCCAGTGATGTGGATGGAATGGAGGTGATCCTGAACATCAGACTGCCTTCCTGTAATTGGGGCATAAAGCTTTTCCCCAAAAATGGAAACAGTGCCAGGGAAAACAAAAACGCGGTCAGCGCGATGCTTATTGTCGCTTTCCTGCGTGATAACACTTTGTTCAGTAACGGTTGGTAGCCTGCAGTAATCCATCTGACTATGCGGGTTTCATTTTCATGTGCGGGCTTGAGCAACAGCGACGACAGCACAGGCACGATGGTCAGCGAGAGAATTAACGACCCCAGCATCGCGAAAATAATCGTCAGTGCCATCGGGCGGAACAGCTTGCCTTCAAGACCATCGAGCGTTAGCAGCGGAGTAAAGACCACGACGATAATTAAAATCGCAAAGGCCACCGGTATCGCCACTTCCCTGGCGGCTTCCTGGATTTGCAGCGCGAAGCTGTTTTTCGCGCCACTGGCATGATTGAGCGCCAGTCTTCGATGGATATTCTCCACCATGACCACTGCACCATCCACCATCATGCCGGTACCGATAGCCAGACCTGCCAGCGACATCAGGTTTGCTGACAAGCCGAATTGTTGCATCAGAATAAAGGCTATCAGCATGGAGCCGGGCAGAGTGATAATCACAATCAGCGCTGAACGGAGTTCCCCGAGGAACAAAAACAGGACAATGGCAACCAGCAAAGCTCCTTCCAGCAGCGCGCTTTGTGCCGTTTTCAGCGCCAGATCAACCAGGTTTGTTCGATCATAAACTGTTTTCAGCGTGACACCTTCAGGCAGCAGTGAATTCACCACTGTTGAGATTTTGTCCTTTACACCATTAACGACATCACTGGCATTTTCGTTAATGCGCGACAGAACCATCCCCATGACGACTTCCTGCCCATTTTGGGTGACCGCACCTGCACGAACAGCTGGTGTGAACTCCACTTTGGCGATATCCCGAATATAGACCGGGTGGTTACCGGCACTTGTGATGCGCAGACCTGCAATATCGGAAAGACTTTCCAGCTGGCCATAACCACGAACCAGATACTGTTCCTCACCTATGTTGACGCTTTGCCCACCGGCCTGGCGGTTATTCCCTGCAAGCACCGGGAGCACGTCGGCCAGCGTGATGCTGTACAGCGCCATTTTTTCCGGATCGAGCGTGACCTGATACTGTTTTTCATTCCCGCCCCATGAAACCACATCATCCACACCTGGCACCGTTTTCAGGATCATCCTGATGGTCCATTCCTGGAGTGAACGTAATTCCATGGTGCTAAGGCCGGAATTACCCGCATCCAGGGTATACCAGAAAACTTGCCCCAGTCCGGAGGAGTTGGCTCCCAGCACTGGCGGACTGTACCCCGCCGGGAGCGAGTCCCCGATCTCCTGAAGTTTTTCACTGACCCACTGGCGAGCAAGATAAATATCCGTGTTGTCTTTAAAATTGATACTGATGTAGGAAAGGCCCGCCAATGACATTGAACGGATTTGTTCCACATTGGGTAACCCGGCCATATTGCTTTCTACCGGAACGGTGAACAGCTTTTCAATATCTTCGGCGGCCAGGCCAGAAGCTTCTGTATAGACATTCACCTGCACCGGCGTCACATCGGGGAAGGCGTCCACGGGGACGCTTCGGAATGCCATGACGCCATAGCCGACAACGGCCATAAACAACACAATGATCAGCAGCTTGTATTTCAGAGATAGGTTTATCAACGAACCGAGCATGTGTGTCTCCTTAGTGCCCGCCAGCCGTTTCTGCGATAAGCAGTCGGGATTTCAGATCGTAAGTCTGGTTAACAACCACACGGTCCCCGGGCTTCAGCCCACTGGTAATTTCTGTCCTGTTCAGACCCTTTTTCCCGGTCGTAACCTGGACGGGTTGATATTTATTTTCACCATTTGCGACAAATACCGACGACTTGCCATCCATCAGTGTTAATGCAGAGTCCGGTACGCTGATGACTGGCTTAGGGGGGTTATAACGGACATAAGCGGTGACCTGCATTTCCGGTTTCAGACGTCCATCCTCGTTATTGACGGCAATATAGGTCGCAAGGGTGCGGGATGAGGAATCAAGGGTGCCGGCAGTACTCACAATCTGACCGGAAAATGTTTCGTCGGGCCAGGCACTGGCCTGAATACGCACCGTGGCTCCTGGCTCGAGGAAACGAACCTGAGATTCCGGCACATTGGCAGTAATCAGTACGGTGCTCAGATCACTGAGGGTAAACAGAACGTCTGCGGGGGTGACGGCTTGCTCCTGGCGGGCCGTTGTGGTCAGAACGGTGCCGCTGAAGGGGGCGGTAATTGTCGACAGCGAAGCTGATTTACCGTTGGAGCCGAATAATGTTTGTCGGGCCTGTGCCGCATCAAATTCGGCTTTTGCTTGCTGGTAAGCAAGCGTCGCAGCAGTCAGATCGTTGCGAGGGATTATCTCTTCTGCCATCATTTTTTGTTTACGCTTGAGCAGTTCAGAGGCGGCATTGAGTGCTGCCCTGGCCTGCTTAACGACATTGTTTTCATCACGAAGCTGTATGCTGTCCAGGGTCGCGAGAGTGTCTCCTTTACTCACTTTTTTACCCGGAAGAGCATTAACAGAAGTGATCCAGCCGTTTATCCGCGAAGAAATGGTAGCTGAACGTTGGGGATCTAACTGGATGGTGGCCAGCGCTCGAAACTCGTTGGTCATCGGGGCAGGGCCGATAGTTTCGAGCAGGACTTCCTTCGGAGTAGACACAGTCTCCGCTTCTTCTGAATCGTCGGGTGATGCACTGACTGCTGGGGAAAAGAAACCTACAAAAACAATAAAATACAGTGCGGATGGCAAACGGCGGTACTGCGCATTATTCTGAGTCATGGGAGCTCCTGTCCACTCCAGTTAGCGATATTTTCTAGTTTCAGACGCGTTGTCTGGTACTCGAGAAGTGTGTCTAGCCTGGTGCGTTGGGCATTCAGGATCTGTTGGCTGGTCAGCAAAACATCTGGCAGGCTGCTTTGCCCATTTTCCTGTGCCAGCAGGGTGAGCTGTTTGTTCATGTCTGTAGCTGGCAGGACCTGTTGATTGAGGATCCGTACCCTGTCTTTCAGGTTGTTCAGCTTGTCCCATTGATTTTTAAGAGTTTGCTGTTGTTCATTCTTAGCGGTGTTGATGGCCAGACGTGAACGCGTCACCGCGGTGGTCGCCTGCCCGATACCCGCCTCGTTTCGCTGAAATAGTGGAAGCGGTACGGAAATCGATAAGGTGGTCAGATCTTCACGGCTGTCATCCGGCCCATCCTGCGAATAGCTGACGCCAAGGGTGACATCCGGGATCCGAGCTGCTTTCTGGAGTTCCAGCTCAGCAATGGCACTTTTCTCCTGCCATTCCAGCGCCGCGAGTTTAGGGCTCTTTTCTAGCCGCGACCCCAGAGAAGCGTAGGTATAGGGGAGGGGTTTGGCGGTTGTGTCGAAATCCCCTTTCATTTCAGGTATCGCGTCTTCAGAGGTCAGCAAAAAACGCGCAAGTTCGTTGCGGGTGTCCTTTAAGTCTTGTTGGGCGGTTAGTAACTGGTTATTGGCAAGCTGGCGCTCAATGGTGGCAACGTTGTTATCCAGGCGGGTGGCACTACCTGACTGCCGTTGCCGGGACACCACAAGTTCTGCTCGAGAAAACAACTCAACGGCCTCTCTTTCCAGACGGACTTTTTCCTGCAAAGTCACAATCTGGTAGAACAGCGTTGATGTGGTCAGCAATACCTGATTTCGCGTATCCAGCGACTCCTCCCGGAAGGCACTCATGGCGAATTGAGCTGATTCCTGTCGGTATCCTTGTTGCCCCGCAATTTCAAATGTCTGGGAAACACCTGCGCCCCATTCAGTTTGTTGAATATTGTCAGGGTTACCCGCCACAGAACGTCTTTTCCCGCTATTCCCATCGATGACCGGATTGTTAAATAACAGCGCATCAGCGGATTCTGAGCCTCCTATTAGTGAGCTCAATTGCGCTTGCTGATCGGGTGAGCTGATATTATTTTTGAGTGCATATTGTTGAAGTTCAGAAAGGGTAGGAGGAACCGTTGTTGCTGCCAGAGCAATGCTTCCCGGAGCAATAAAAATAAACAGTGTCAGCGTCCAGATTCGCATATCTCTCTCCTGGTAAGAACAGACATCCCATAACGGTGATGCCGGTGATTAAATAAAATAGAGTTACTGGGATTTATAAAGCACCGCATTTGCACTCCATTTACTGCTATCACCAGGGGTGGTTAGTCTTACAATCGAAAAGTAATCTGCTCCAGATTCTTCAGCTCGTGTTTTTATCGCGGCAACCGCTTCTTCTGAAGACGGTTTACCAGAAACTGAAATGTGACCTATTTCCTGATAAGCCTTTGCTTCATTGTTTTTAATTTCTGTCGCCGAAGAAGCGGAGAAGGAAATAGAAAATAACAACATGGTTAACGCAGCAGTTTTACGAATCATAATGCATCCTTTTCAGGTCATGATGGAGGTAAGCATAATGATAGCCATCTGAACCAACTCCAGATTCAATATAAAAGTCGTGTATTTACCTGGCTTTACATTTTCTGAATGTAGAAAGTGTGTTTATTGTTGAGTAAGCAAGTATGAGAATTAAGTAAACCAAAGGTTTTCACAGGGTTTATGAAGGGTATTGTTGTTTAAAGTGTTTAAAAATAATGTGTTAGAGTTTTTTATGATTGTTGTGTAGTCATATTTATAATGAAGATTCTCCACAATTGTCATGATTGTGAAAATTAAGTTAAATATAAATAATATGCTATTGAAACTAAAGTTAACTCCAATGTTATGGTGAAAAAACAGCGAACTGCTGCACATTTAAAAATAAATAATCATATCGTAAGGAAAGAGAATATGTTCAAGAAAATAATGCTAACCACTGCCGTCATCACTTCCGTGATATCACTCCCTTCATTTGCTGCTACAGAAATCTCATGGGATGAAACCAGCAAGTACGTTCATGTTGGTGATATTTCTGTCGGGGGTAAATATTTTTCACCCGATGATGCTAAATCTAATATTAATATGAAGGCGGCTGAAGCCGGGGCTGATTATTATTATGTTAGCCGATTCACGCGTGGTAATACGGGGTTTGGGGCTAATGCAGTGTTATATAAAGAAAAATAACAGTTAAAGTAAACGGGGGCCGTTAATACCTGGTCCCCTTTTACTCTTCATTTTTTACTATCAAATTAAACCCCCACTTTCTTTATAGAAAGTGTGCGGATAACTGCTGGCATCAGATATATAAGGAAAATAATGATATGTACCGCATCGGGGAATTAGCAAAGTTGACGGGTGTAACACCTGATACGATTCGATATTACGAAAAGCAACATTTAATGAACCATAATATCCGTACCGAAGGTGGTTTTCGTCTGTATGTGGAAAATGACCTACAACGACTACGGTTTATTCGTTATGCCCGCAACCTGGGATTTACCCTGGATTCGATTCGGCATCTACTTGCTATTCGAATCGAACCCAATGATGACGGTTGCCATAATTCCAAAAATATTGTCCAGGCACGGTTGAATGAAGTTGAGGCGCGTCTTGAAGAGCTCCAGGCTATGCAGCGTTCATTGCGAGATTTAAATGATATTTGCTGCGATAGCGATCACTGCATCACTTATTGCACGATTCTTGAAGCCCTTGAACAAGGTGCTGAAGGCGGTAAGTCTTGAGTGTTGTAGGGCGGATGAGCGATAGCGTCATCCACCCTTTGCGCCAGTTTTGTCGCTTATCCGGCCGACGAAGAGGTTTGAGGCTGCTGCTCCGTTCAGCGAACAACCAGTACCGAGCACTCGGCGTGACGCACCACTGCCGCAGAGTTTGAACCAAGAAGATAAGTGGACATACTCGGTCGGTGGGACGCCAGAATAATCACATCCGCGTCAATATCTTCGGCCAACTGCAGGATATGATCTTTCGGTGTGCCGCTCAGCACGTGCTTTTTCACTCTGTCGCCAGGTAAGCTGAACTGCGCGACAATCTCGCTCAGCGTTTTCATGGCGGCCACTTCCCGTTCTCTGGCATCGGGCGCAATCGACGTGTAACCCAGGCCGTAAGAGGCAAAATAGGTATAGTCGGGGATCACTGCCAGGAAGTGGATCGTGGCGTCGTCTTGTCTGGCATAAGCTTCCACATGCGGAATGACTTGTTGCGTCAGCTCCATTTCAGAAATATCGATAGGAACCAGGATTTTCTTAGACATACAACCTCCTTTTGTTTTCTCGTAAATAACCCTCTTTAAGTTATGGATTAGATTTGTTATTTGAGGAGTGATACAGGTCCGGTTTTTGGAGATTGCCGCTTCGTTTCATACTATTTTCGTAGCTTCCAGAAACAACAAACCCCGCGTTAACGGGGTTTTGATTAAGGCATTAGGGTACAAAGTACTTAATCATTCCATCAATTGCTTACTGATAGTGGGATTCGCCTGCATTAAGCGCATCAACTTCAGTTCGGTCGTGGAGGGTCTGAGTCGTTTTGATTCCCACTCCTGCACCATGGCAACACTCACACCCATCGCACGGGCAAAATCATCAATCTTAAGCCCGGTACTTTTTCTTAACTGCTCAAACTCAGAAAATGCATTGGGCTTATCATTAAGAGCCATCGTTTGTTGTTTATCTTTAAAAACAATCTGCTCAAGGTTACTTAGTAGCTCATACATTGGATCTTTATATTCCATCGAGTACTCCTCATAAATCACACAATGGATAGTGAACACGTAAGAAGCTCATTAAGAATAGTTCGAAAAAAAGTGTGACGATGCTTTCGAGGCTAACTATTTTTAAACATAAAGGGGCTTATGCGTTTCAGCAAAAAACCTAAGCGGCATAACGAATTGAAAACGCTGCGTACCTGGGGAATGAGTATAAATTTGTAAATGGTTAGATATTTTATGCAAAAGGGCGGGACTAGCCCGCCGCAGTTGAAAGATTTTCCATCATGCTTTTTGCGTAACTTTATCTAGCTCATGGTTTTCTGCACGGTTTTCACCAGGACTACGCTGGCCTGCCCAGGATTTCACCAGCAGCGCGGTGGCGGAAAGTATTGCCGGAATCGCCAGCAGCATGAAGATGGTTTTGAACGACAGTTCAGCCTGCATCAGGAATGCGCCACTAAACGCTCCAAGGATCCCGCCGAAACGCCCGAGCCCTAACATCCACGCAACGCCGGTTGCACGCCCCTGGGTTGGATAGAAACCTGCCGCCAGTGCTGGCATTGAAGATTGCGCGCCGTTCATAATCGTCCCGGCGATAAACACCATCACGCCCATCAGCACCAGGCTTGAAGTGGAGAAGCCCACCAGGCAGACGAACAGCCCGGTCAGCAAATAACCGACTGCGACGACTTTGTTCGGGTTCAACTTATCCATCAACGCGCCAATAATTAGCACGCCAATGCCGCCCCCGAGTGGGAACAGCGCCGTGATAATCGACGCCTGGCTAAGTGTTGCGCCTGTTTCACGAATCAGCAGCGGCAGCCAGCTGGTCAGGAGATAGAAAATCAGCAAGCCCATGAAATAAGTCAGGCACAGCATTAATGTCCCTACCAGATAACGTGGCGAGAAAATTACGCCAAGCGCGGTTTTATCTTTGATGTGTCCGCCGACTTCGTTGAGCACAAAGCGCAGGTTTTCACCTGATGGAAGTGGCGCGATGCGTCGCAAAATAGTGGCGATATCTTTCTGTGGTTTGTTTTTTACTACCAGGTATCGTGCTGATTCCGGCAGCCAAATCATCAGTACCACCGAAAGAATCAGTGGCATTACACCGCCCAGAACCAGCACGCTTTGCCATCCGTAATGTGGGATCATCCAGGCGGAGACAAAGCCGCCCATTGACGAGCCAATCGGGAAGCCAACAAACATCAGGTTCACCAATAAAGCGCGTTTACGTTCCGGAGCGTATTCCGACATTAATGTTGCTGCGTTTGGCATTGCCGCGCCCAGGCCCAGACCTGTGAGGAAGCGCAGTAAGGCGAGGGATGTCAGACTGGTGGCAAAGGCTGTCAGAAGGCTGAAACCGCCAAACACCAGAATCGAAAGTACCAGCACTTTTTTACGCCCAATGCGGTCAGCCATCGGCCCTGCGGTTAATGCACCGACCGCCAACCCAACCAGTGCGGCACTCATTACCGGGCCGAGGTCAGATTTCTGCACGCCCCATTCCTGTACCAGGTCGGAGGCGATAAAACCAATAATCGCGGTATCGAACCCGTCCAGCGCGACTGTGATGAAACACAGCACGAGAATCATCCACTGGAATTTGGAAAACCGATTGTTGTTTATAAATGCCTGAATATCAGTTGTTGTTGTCTTTGTCATAAGGCAAGTCCTGAAGGATGCTGAGGTGTTCGATTATCGAACAAAGATTCGTTAATCGTTCGTTAAATCAAACCACTCAACAGGCAGTTGGGCAATCATCCCACGGGTGTTTGTGTGCGATTATCGTACTGATTCGGCGGGCGGCGTCGGGCGTTGAAAAATAAACGCTT
Organism: Buttiauxella sp. JUb87; assembly: GCF_004361975.1. Taxonomy (NCBI): domain Bacteria; kingdom Pseudomonadati; phylum Pseudomonadota; class Gammaproteobacteria; order Enterobacterales; family Enterobacteriaceae; genus Buttiauxella; species Buttiauxella sp. JUb87. The sequence continues at coordinate 168,551 of NZ_SNVY01000002.1, read as the reverse complement.
TAGTATTAATAGCTTAAAAGTGGTTCAACGCAGGTGTCATGTCATCGGATTTGTGAGGGGTGTAACAATTAAGCAACATTAGTTCGCGAAGAGGTGGAACAACCATCAAAGATTAAGCGCTAACTCCGTGTCAAAAGCCGCTATTAATCGTACAAATTTGCCTTAAGAGATTAGCCGCAAAGGGTATCTTGCAAAGGCAGGTTGGACTATCCTTAGCAGCATTATTGGGTACGCATTTGCGCTTTGGCACTGAATGATGAAAGGAGTAGAAAAGATGGCGACAGGTAAGTCCTGGTCACGCTGGTTTGCGCCGCTTGCGGCAATTTTAATGGTGGTGAGCCTGAGTGGTTGCTTTGATAAAGAAGGCGATCAGCGCAAGGCGTTTATCGATTTCTTGCAAAATACGGCGATGCGCAGCGGTGAACGTTTACCGACGCTGACTACCGATCAGAAAAAGCAATTTGGCCCGCTGGTTTCTGATTACGCGATTCTGTATGGCTTCTCCCAACAGATGAACCAGGTTATGGACGATGGCATGAAGCCAGTCGCCGATAGCGTAAACAGTATTCGTGTGCCGCAAGATTATATGACCCAGAGCGGTCCATTGCGTCAGGCAAATGGCTCACTTAACGTATTAGGTCAGCAAGTACAGAATGCCAAAATGCAGGCAGACAGCGCTCGCTCCACCCTGAAGCAAGCCGACGAACTGAAGCCCGTTTACGATCAGGTATATCAGAAAGTGGTTACGGGTCCGGCAGCGGCGATGGCTCCACTGATTCCTGCGGCACAAACCTTTACCGCTCAACTGGTGCAAGTGGGTGATTTCATCCAGCAGCAGGGAACTCAGGTTGGTTTTACCGCAGGCGGCATTCAGTTCCCAACCTCACAGCAGGCAAGCCAGTACAACTCGCTGATTGCTCCGCTGGCATCACAGCATCAGGCATTTATGCAGGCGTACTCGGCTGCACAAAGCTCTATGCAGTAATGGTGATTTCCCCCGCTTAATGGCTGTCTCTTATACACAACTCGCCCTGGCAATCTTGTCGGGGCGAGATCTGTAAGCCCCGCAGGTTTTCCGTTCACCCGTGCGTTCAGTTATCTCTTTAATTCCCGAAAACGGTGAACGTATTAAGGAGTTAACGCCAACTCCTTAATAATCCAGGCGCCCGGCAAATCAATCGCCGCTAAAGCGGTAAACACTGTTTTTCACCCAACATTCGGGGGCGTTCGCGATTCGTTCCCGACGATCGCTCTCTCACGTGGCTCCCGGCCACGTGACCCCGACTGAAGGGTAAAAAACGGCGCGATTGAAGCCGGGGACAAGGTCAAAACCGCTCTGGTTTTTGACTTTGTCCTTGAATTTTGGGTCCGGCTTAAATCGCCTCCATTTTGACTCCAGGTGGCAGGGTCCAGCCGTCGGGAACGGCTGGAGGGCGCGATCGTCTGGAACGAATCGCAACCGACCCTGACACGGAGGCAAAATGGAGGTTTACCGCTTGCGGCGATTTATTTGCCGGGAGTCAGGGTTCTTAGGGTGGCGACGGTGGCCACCCTAAGACGTTCACCGGTTCTGTGGCGACATAAGTACTCAATCGCCTGGTGAACGGAACCTTCTTCGGCTCGACAGGAACCGGCCCTCAAAGTTGTGACTAAGAGACAGCGCTTAATGGCGGGGGATGCTTCCCTCTTTTAGTCGTCCCATTCCTTCTAATTTCACGTCGCGTGTACAAATTTGTCATAAATATGACACCGCCTGGCGCTGTTCATAAACTCATCATTAACTGTCAGTAATGAGAAATACTCATGCCAAATACAATATCCCAAAAGACCGCCCGTGAAGGGTTAAGCAACCCTGAGCTGTTTGAAGGCGGAGTATTCGTTACCAGGAATGGTGTTGCGGAACTCTTCGTCCAGACCGCAGCAGAACGTCAGCTAGAAGAGGCCGACCCAACCGATATCGGATAAACGCTACGCTGGCAGACAAAGGTGTCAGAATTCGTGAATGGCTGGGTGTGGAAAATGAGTATCGTTGTTTTTATGACCATAACAATCATGACGAAATCAGTATTTTACTCTACGCAAGCATGAAGGAAGATTTTGAATCGGCTTTGTATCACCATTCAGTTATTTACTGAATAGAGCGATGCTTCAGGCGCTCAGCCCAGAGGCGGCCTGAGCTCCAGCCCTGTGGACGGCTAAAATAAACCTTGTCATTCACCGTGATTATATGAGTTAATGCATTCATCGGTTTGAAGCACAGAACCTTTAAGCAGTTTAGTAGCGCAGTCCTCAAAGAGTTATCATAGATACCCTTCGACGTGATCTACCTTCCTTTATCGCTTTAAAAAATCTGTAAAACATTCCAATTGCGCCGGAAGGCAAATTTAATTTAAAAGGTAATATCTATGTCTAACAAAATGACTGGTCTCGTAAAATGGTTCAACTCTGACAAAGGCTTCGGCTTCATCACTCCTGACGATGGCTCAAAAGACGTGTTCGTACACTTCTCTGCTATCCAGAACGATGGCTACAAGTCTCTGGACGAAGGCCAGAAAGTGTCTTTCACCATCGAAAGTGGTGCTAAAGGCCCAGCTGCTGGTAACGTAACTAGCCTGTAAGGTTAGCGTTAGCAAAGCTAAGAATTAAAAAAACCCGCCTCTGGCGGGTTTTTTGTTTCTGGAATTTACTTCCCAAACAACCGTCGTGAATTATCTTCAACCTTTCCCAAAAGACGTCGTTTCTGCATGGTACGCGTCCAGCTTGTCGATAGTCCGGCGGCGGACAGCAAGCGATGGAATTGTTCGTCATCAAATGGCATATGCCAGGCGATGGCGATAGCTTCAGCCACCGAAACATCACTTACTCGGGAAACCAGTTCCAGTGGATTTTCTGTCGATACATTGCCTGCCAGCACGACTTTATACAGCCAGCCGCAATAACCCGTTTCCTGCATCAGCGAAGACATATTGTTAATGCCAAAATGGTAATTCAGCTTGTAGCACGGTGAGCGCGGTTGTGTGACCTGAATCAGTGCATCGCCCCAACGGAAAATATCACCAATATAGACATCTTTTTCTGTCAGCCCCTCGGTCGATAAATTTTCACCATAGGCTGGGGCGGTAAACAGTTCAGCCTGTTCGGGGAATTCACGCGCCCACCAGGTGTAATGCTCGCGCGGATAATGGCACAACGCGCGATCTGGCCCACCATGAACAATTTTTTCAGCCTGTTGATCGCCTTCCAGACCCAACTCAGTGAGTTTCAGCTCACCATCGACCTGATATTTGGCGATCGCACTTGGCCTGCTGCCTGCATACTCACGAACTTTGCCAATATATACGTTTAGCGGATAGTGCATCGGATCCTCCCTGTGGCCAGACGACAGATATAAAAAAAGCGAGCCATCAGGCTCGCTTTTCATCAGTTGCTTTGCAACTTATTTTTTAGCGGCAAAACGTGCTGCTGCTTCGTCCCAGTTCACCACATCCCAGAATGCTTTGATGTAGTCAGGGCGACGGTTTTGGAACTTCAGATAGTAAGCATGCTCCCACACATCCAGACCCACGATTGGGAAGCCGGATACGCCAGAAACCGCTTCGCCCATCAGCGGGCTGTCCTGGTTTGCGGTGGAAACCACAGCCAGTTTGTCACCTTTCAGAACCAGCCACGCCCAGCCGGAGCCGAAACGAGTTGCCGCAGCTTTCTCAAATTCTGCTTTGAAATTATCAACGCTACCGAAGTCACGCTCGATGGCGGCTTTCAGGTCACCTTGCAGGGTGGTGCCAGTTTTCAGGCCTTTCCAGAAGAAGCTGTGGTTAGCGTGGCCACCTGCGTTGTTACGCAGAACGGTTTTCTTGTCAGCTGGCAGTTGATCCAGTTTAGCGATCAGCTCTTCAACTGGCAGGCTTGCGAACTCTGGCAGAGATTCCAGCGCTGCATTAGCGTTATTTACGTACGCCTGGTGGTGTTTGCTGTGATGGATTTCCATCGTTTGCTTGTCGAAATGCGGTTCCAGAGCGTCGTATGCGTAAGGCAGGGATGGCAGTGTATAACTCATGTTCATCATCTCCATTTATTATCGAACGGCGCACAAGCTGTTAACGCCGCGTAATCAGTTGGTTCATTATAGTTAATTAAATGATATTGAAAATGATTATCAATGCCGTACTTTTAGCAAGGTTATAACTTTTCGTCATGATGGAGAAAATGTGAGCACTGTCAGGTAGATAAATCGTTTTTTGCCATCAGCCACAGAAACTGGCATTGCCGCAAAGGTAGCGTTGGGCAAATAGGGTGATAGTCGGCGCTTCATTCTTGCCTGGAGCACTACAATGTCGCTTAACGTCGCCCTTTTCGGTATCGGCCTTGATACCTACTGGCCGCAATTTTCTGGCCTGGAACAGCGCCTTACAGGCTATCTGCAACAAATTGACCATCGTCTCGCCGGGCTTAACGCGACGGTGATTAATGGTGGCCTGATTGATAGCGTCGCCAAAGCTGACCGCTTTGCTACACAACTTCAAAGCCAACCAGTCGATGCCATCGTGCTGTATATCAGCACCTACGCGCTGAGTTCCACGGTGCTGCCGCTGGTGCAAAAGATCAATAAGCCGGTGATTATCCTCGCCCTGCAACCAGAACTGGGTTTGCCGTACGGGAAAATCCGCGAGATGGCCGATCGTGGCGAACGTACCGGCGAATGGCTGGCACACTGCCAGGCGTGCAGCGCACCGGAACTGGCAAACGTGTTTAATCGCGCGGGGATTCGTTACCAGCTGATCGTCGGGGCATTGCAGGGTGATGAATATGCCTGGCAGCAAACGGAACAATGGCTGCAAGCCCTCGAAGTACACAAACAGCTGGCGGCTTGCCAGGTGGGCGTGTTGGGGCATTATTACGACGGCATGGTCGACGTTTACAGCAACATGACCAACCTGAGCGCCAAACTCGGCGTGCGCTTCAAGCCGCTGGAAATGTGCGAGCTGGCCGAATACCGCGAGCTGGTCACGCAAACCGCCAGCAGGCAAAAATGGCAAGAAGTGGAAGCCTCGCTGCAAATCGATCCCGCCTGTGAAAAAAACGAATTAGAACGTGCCGTCCAGACCGCTTGCGCCATGGATCAACTGATAGAAAACAACCACCTTGGTGCGCTGGCGTATTACTACGAAGGGCGCAATGGCAACGCTTACGAGAACATCATTACCTCGATTATTCTCGGTAACACGTTACTGACTCAGCGTGGCATTCCCGTTGCCGGTGAGTATGAAATCAAAAATGTGCTGGCGATGAAAATCCAGCAATTGCTGGGCGCGGGTGGCTCGTTCTCTGAGCCGTATGGCATTGAATTCGCGGATGATGTGGTGCTGTGGGGGCACGATGGCCCAGCACATCCACTGATGGCCGAAGGCAATGTGCGGCTGGTGCCGCTGCCGGTTTATCACGGCAAGCCGGGTAAAGGCGTCTCTATTCAGATGACCGTTAAACCCGGCCCTGTTACGTTCCTGTCGATTGTTGAGGATGCACACAACGGCGTGTGTTTGCAGTATGCCGAAGGGGAGGCGGTGGCTGGCGAAGTGCTGGATATTGGCAATACCAACAGTCGCTATCGCTTCGCGCTTTCGGCGCGCGATTTCACCACGCAATGGTGTCTCGGTGGGCCAGCGCACCATTGTGCGATTGGTCTGGGGCATCAGGGGGCGGTTCTGGAAAAACTTGCCTGGTTGCTCGGCGTGCAAACCACAAAAATCTGTTAGTCCAAAAACGGTGGATGGCGCTTGCGCTTATCCATCGCTCACTTTCATTCGCAGCTAATCGACCCACAACTTGAAATATCATGGTTATAAAGAACTGTGACCCCCGTCAATCGCACCCCCTGAATTTTGCCATTTTTCTCTCCGCCACGGCAGCACATAGAAGGTTAGCAAGTTGCTCAATCCTTAGACTCAGTGGCAATGGGGTAGTCAGCTGTCACCCCTGAGTTTTTTAGTTAAAACAGAGGGATATGGATAATGAGTAATGCAATAACGATGGGGATAATCTGGCATCTCGTGGGCGCCGCGAGCGCTGCCTGTTTTTACGCCCCTTTTAAAAAAGTGCAGCGTTGGTCATGGGAAACAATGTGGGCGGTTGGCGGCTTCGTTTCCTGGATTATTTTGCCATGGACGGTGAGTTACGTTTTACTTCCTGATTTTTGGGCTTACTTCGGCTCGTTTAACGCTTCAACTTTGTTGCCAGTCTTCTTGTTTGGCGCAATGTGGGGCATTGGTAACATTAACTATGGCCTGACCATGCGCTACCTGGGCATGTCGATGGGCATCGGTATTGCGATTGGCATCACGCTGATTGTCGGCACCTTAATGACGCCAATAATTGCCGGAAAATTTGATGTGCTGATTGGGACACCAGGTGGACGCATGACGTTGCTGGGTGTTCTGGTTGCGCTGATCGGCGTGGCCATTGTCACCCGCGCAGGCCAACTCAAAGAACGCAAAATGGGCATCAAGGCTGAAGAGTTCAACCTGAAAAAAGGGCTGGTTCTGGCGGTGATGTGCGGCATTTTCTCAGCAGGTATGTCCTTTGCGATGGACGCCGCAAAACCGATGCACGAAGCGGCAGCAGCACTGGGCGTTGACCCGCTGTATGTGGCCTTGCCAAGTTACGTGGTGATTATGGGCGGCGGCGCGCTTGTCAACCTTGGCTTCTGCTTCATTCGTCTGGCAAAAATGCAGAACTTGTCGATAAAAGCAGACTTCTCACTGGCAAAACCATTAATCATCAGCAACGTGTTATTCGCGGCACTTGCCGGTTTGATGTGGTATCTGCAGTTCTTCTTCTATGCCTGGGGCCACGCTAAAATTCCTGCGCAGTACGACTACATGAGCTGGATGTTGCACATGAGCTTCTACGTGCTGTGCGGCGGGTTGGTTGGCTTGATTATGAAAGAGTGGAAATCGGCAGGAACTCGTCCTGTTGGTGTACTGAGCGTCGGTTGCGTGGTGATTATTATTGCTGCCAACATCGTCGGCCTCGGCATGGCAAATTAATTATGTTTCAATAGCATATCGTTGACGCCACAGCCGTGGCGTCAACCCCGTTTCCTTGGTAAAGACCACCGAAAAATAGTTACTATCCTCAAAGCCACAGCGTGTGGCGATATCACCAATCAACAACTCACTATGACGCAATAAATCCTGTGCCTGGCAGATGCGTAACTGGCGTAAATACTGGCTGATGCTCATGCCGGTTTGCTGGCGGAAAATCTGCCGTAAATGGCGCTCTGCCACCTGATGTTGCTGGCAAAAATGCGCAAGCTCAAAGGACGAATCGAGGCTTTTCCCCAACGCTGCCAGCAATAAATCGAACGTTTCGCTACTGTCTGGCCCAGTTGCATCCTGAGATTGATAGCGATGGCGGCGCAACAAAATGCACAGTTGCAGGAACAGGCTCTCGGTCAGACACACCGACAGCGCGTCCATTTTCACGCTTTCGTGTTCCAGTTGGCCGATTAACTGCCGCGCTTGTGCCATGCCGTGGCTACTCAGCCGCCAGCGTGGATCTTTCCCGGCAGCCCGTGTGCTGTGCAACAAATCATTCCAGTCGACGTTGAGTTTGAGCCTTTCAGGGCAGTAGATGATGTTATGCAGCACTAAACCGTTAACCGATTCGTAGCTGTGGCGGTCTTCCGCGCGGATATAAAACAGGTCGCCGCAGGTGATGCGATACGGCCGGTCATTGAGGGTGTGCAAGCCGTTACCGCGCCAAACCAGCACCAGCTCGCAGAAATCGTGGGTATGTTCGGCAAAGACATTTTGCGGATAGCGATCCGCCACCGCCACGGGCTGCGTGGCAGAAACGAAGAAATCCGCTTTTTTGAGAACTAAATGATTTGCCACCGTAATGCCTCAAAAACCAAAATCTAAATGGTGGATGACGTTTCGCTTATCCACCCGACAAAACAAGCACCGTAGGTCGGATAAGCGCAGCGCCATCCGACAAACTAACAGGCAAGTATTGGCTTTTTTGGCTAAAAAAACGGTGATTGCCCTCGCGATTACTGAAGTTGCGTATCTCGGCCCTGGCGAATCTCACGCGGTGACCAGGAAAACTCACGCTTAAACAGCGTCGAAAAGTGGTTACTGTCGCCAAAACCGCATTGAAAAGCGATGTCTGTGACGCTTTCGTCGCCATGGCGCAACAAGTGACGTGCTTTCATCAAACGTAAACGGTTGAGATAGCGTTGGGGCGTCATACCCGTTCGCTGTTTTAGCTGGCGATGCAGAGTACGCAGGGAAAGTGTGAATTGTGAAGCCAGTGCTTCCCAGCAAATATCTTCAGCGAAGTGATCTTCAAGCCATGCCATCAGCAGATTTAACCGGCCTTCTGAACTTGCAGCACCTTCCACCATGCTGCCTTTGCGCAGCAATACCAGCAACTGCATAAACAGAATTTCACGGTTGGCGACAGAATGGGTATCCGACGCTTCACCAATTTGCTCAAACTGTTCAATCAGCCCGCGTACTTGCTGCAAAACGGGTTGATTCACGCGCCAGTGCGACGGGTAATGGCCGTCCTGCTCTTGCGGCAGCAACTTATCCAACCCGGACAAAAAGCAAAATGCGTCTGGCGCACGGTACAGAATATTGGTCAGGCACAGATTTTCGGTGTGCTCGTACAAATGGCGATCGTGATCGCGCACGAAACAGACGGAACCGCCGCTTAATGTGTACGGCTGGCCGTTAAAAACGTGGGTTCCGGTGCCGTGCTCAACAATGACTATTTCGCAAAAGTCATGATGGTGTTCCGGAAAGGCGGCCTGGGGTAAACGCGGCTCAATCGCCACAGACGAATGCCCAGATGGGAAAAAGTCAAAACCATGTAATACCGTCATCATTAACCCCAAACCGTTTTGCGATGAGCAGATAGTAGATAACGCTTCTCATCTGCACCTTAAGTTTTCGACGCGAAATCCGTTAAATCCTGCTCGTTTTTTAAGAAAGGTCGGGAATTATCAGGAAATGCGGAGAGTGTCACAGCCCGGTTTTATGGGTGATAAACACGAATCTGTGACATGACTCACGTTCATCTTTGCTTCTTTGCCAGCGGCGGATTAGCGCTGTCAGTAACGAGAAGGTGGTCAACAGCGTTACTTTTTAGAGTGGGGTCAATTAATTTAGCAAGGACCCCCAAAATGACTCTACGCCATAGCGTTGCGGTAGACCTGGGCGCATCAAGCGGCCGTGTCATGCTGGCGCGCTTTGAACGTGATACCCGCAGCATTTGTCTGCGAGAAATTCATCGTTTCACCAACTGTTTAAAACAGGTCGACGGTTCCACTGTGTGGGATGTGGACGCGCTGGAAATGGAAATCCGCACTGGCCTGCAAAAAGCCTGCGATGAAGGTATCGCCATTGACAGTATCGGCATTGACACCTGGGGTGTTGATTACGTGCTGATTGACCGCGACGGTAATCGAGTTGGGCAGCCTGTTTCTTATCGCGACAGCCGCACCGACGGCGTGATGGACGAAGCTTTCAACCAGTTAGGTCGCGAAGAAATCTATCGTCGTACTGGTATTCAGTTCCTGCCTTTCAACACGCTTTACCAGTTCCGAGCTTTGGCGCAGCAACAGCCAGAACTGTTCGATAAAGTCGAACACGCACTGCTGATCCCGGACTATTTCTGCTACCGCCTGACGGGCGCGTTGAACTGGGAATACACCAACGCCACAACCACGCAGCTGGTCAATATCAATAGCGATAACTGGGATGAAACCCTGCTCGAGTGGGCGGGCGTACCAGGCAAATGGTTCGGCACGCCGACCCATCCGGGCAACGTTATCGGTCAGTGGATTTGCCGCGAAGGGAACAAAATCCCGGTAGTATCAGTCGCGACGCACGACACCGCCAGCGCGGTCATCGGCGCACCGCTGAAAGATAAAAACGCCGCCTACCTTTCTTCTGGCACCTGGTCGTTGATGGGCTTTGAGAGCAAAACGCCGTATGCCAATAGCGCAGCATTAGCCGCCAACATCACCAACGAAGGTGGTGCGGAAGGGCGTTATCGGGTGCTGAAAAACATTATGGGCCTATGGTTGTTACAGCGCGTCACGAGAGAGTTGGAGATCACGGATCTGGGCGATCTTATCGATCGCACCCGTAACACTCCGGCCTGCCGCTTTGTGATCAACCCGAACGACGATCGTTTTATTAACCCTGAAAGCATGAGCCGTGAAATTCAGGCGGCATGTCGCGAAAGCAACCAGCCGGTTCCATTCACAGACAACGAGCTTGCACGCTGCATTTTCGACAGCCTGGCGCTGTTGTACGCCAAAACTTTGGCAGAACTGGCCAGCGTTCGTGGCCATGAGTTTAGCTGCCTGAATATTGTCGGCGGCGGTAGCCAGAACGAATTACTGAACCAGCTATGCGCTGACGCCTGCGGGATTCCGGTATTCGCCGGCCCGATTGAGGCCTCAACGCTTGGCAATATCGGCTGCCAGTTAATGGCGCTGGATGAAATCACTGACGTTGACGACTTCCGCAAAATCGTCGCCGCCAGCTATGAATTGAAATCTTTTACCCCACAAACAGATAGCGAAATTGCCCGGTATATCGCGCAGTTCCCGCTGAGCAATCAAAAACAAAAGGAGTTTTGCGCATGACCACACCTCTTGATCAAGCCTGGGAACTGGCGAAACAGCGTTTTGCTGCTGTCGGTGTTGATGTTGAATCTGCTCTGCAACAGCTCGACCGCTTGCCGGTTTCTATGCACTGCTGGCAGGGCGATGACGTTGCCGGGTTTGAAAACCCAGAAGGTGCGCTGAGCGGCGGGATTCAAGCCACCGGTAACTATCCGGGTAAAGCGCGCAACGCGACTGAATTACGCTCCGATCTGGATCGTGCATTAAGCCTGATCCCTGGCCCAAAACGCCTGAACCTGCACGCCATTTATCTGGAATCTGAGCAGCCAGTTTCACGCGACAAAATCAAACCAGAACACTTCAAAAACTGGGTTGAGTGGGCGAAAACCAACAAGTTAGGGCTGGATTTCAACCCATCTTGTTTCTCGCACCCGTTAAGCGCCGATGGTTTTACGTTGTCCCACGCTAACGATGAAATTCGTCAGTTCTGGATTGACCACGTTAAAGCCAGCCGCAAAGTTTCTGCTTACTTCGGCGAGCAGTTAGGTACGCCGTCAGTAATGAACATCTGGATCCCGGATGGCATGAAAGACATCACTGTTGATCGCCTGGCTCCGCGCCAGCGTCTGGTCGCGGCACTGGATGAAGCGATGAGCGAAAAACTCAACCTGCAACATCACATCGATGCGGTAGAAAGCAAGCTGTTCGGTATTGGTGCCGAAAGCTACACCGTGGGTTCCAACGAGTTCTACTTCGGTTATGCCACCAGCCGCCAGACCGCGCTGTGCCTGGATGCCGGTCACTTCCATCCGACTGAAGTTATCTCCGATAAAATCTCCAGCGCCATGCTGTATGTACCGCGCCTGCTGCTGCACGTGAGCCGCCCGGTGCGTTGGGACAGCGACCACGTGGTACTGCTGGATGACGAAACTCAAGCTATCGCCAGCGAAATCATCCGCCACGACCTGTTCGACCGCGTACACATCGGGCTGGATTTCTTCGATGCCTCCATTAACCGCATTGCGGCGTGGGTTATCGGTACTCGCAACATGAAAAAAGCGCTACTGCGTGCGTTGCTGGAGCCAACTGAAACTCTGCGCCAGCTTGAGCGTGATGGTGATTACACCGCGCGTCTGGCCTTGCTGGAAGAGCAAAAATCACTGCCATGGGCAGCGGTTTGGGAAATGTATTGCCAGCGTAATGACACGCCGGTTGATGCCCAGTGGCTGAAAACTGTGCGTACTTACGAGCAGGACGTGTTGAGCAAACGCGGTTAACCACCCTCATCCCGACCTTCTCCCTGAGGGAGAAGGAGAAAACATGATTAATTCCCTCTCCCTTGGGAGAGGGCCAGGTTGAGGGGAAAAAGCCCTCACCAATACCAAAGGAACCACAAGACTATGCAGAACATCCTCAAAGCCTGGTTTGTAGAAGGCATGATCAAAGCAACAAGTGATGCCTGGCTGAAAGGCTGGGATGAGCGCAATGGCGGCAACATCACCATGCGTCTGGATGAAGCGGACATCACGCCATTCCAGGCTGATTTCCACGCCGCACCTCGTTACATCGCCTTAAGCCAGCCGATGCCTGAACTGGCGAATACGCCGTTTATCGTCACTGGCTCTGGCAAATTCTTCCGCAACGTACAACTGGATCCAGCGGCAAATATTGGCGTGGTGAAAGTGGACAACCGCGGAACTGGCTACCACATTTTGTGGGGGCTGGAAAACGAAGCGGTGCCAACGTCTGAACTGGCGGCACACTTCCAGTCACACAGCGTACGCATCAAAACCACCGGTGGTAAAGATCGCGTGATCATGCACTGTCATGCCACCAACCTGATTGCCCTGACCTACGTGCTGGAAAACACCACCGAAGTCATCACTCGCAAATTGTGGGAAGGCAGCACCGAATGTCTGGTGGTGTTCCCGGACGGCGTTGGCATTCTGCCGTGGATGGTGCCAGGCACCGATGAAATTGGAAATGCGACAGCTGACGAGATGGCAAAACACTCGCTGGTTCTGTGGCCGTTCCACGGGGTATTCGGTAGCGGCCCAACGCTTGATGAAGCGTTTGGTCTTATTGATACCGCTGAGAAGTCTGCTGAAGTGTTGGTAAAAGTTATTTCGATGGGTGGCATGAAACAAACCATCTCTCGCGATGAACTTATCGCGCTCGGTAAGCGTTTTGGCGTCACCCCATTAGCAAGTGCTTTAGAGTTGTAAACAGCAATATTGGGGCGGGTGAGCTGATGCCATCCGCCTTAAAAAAATAAAAATACCTGCAAACCCTACAAACATCGGAGTACAAGCAATGAAAACTAAAGCAATATTAGGTTGTACGCTTACCGTTGTCGCACTAGCACTCTCTGGTTCTGCCCTTGCTGAAGTGAAAATCGCGCTGGTGGCGAAATCGCTTGGTAATGGTTTCTTTGAAGCAGCAAACGTCGGGGCGCAGGAAGCCGCCAAAGAGTTGGGGGACGTTAAAGTTATTTATACCGGCCCAACCACCACCACAGCTGAAGCACAAATTGAAGTTCTCAACGGCTTGATCGCTCAAGGTGTTGATGCCATTGCTATTTCTGCTAATGACCCAGACGCGCTGGTTCCGGTGCTGAAAAAGGCCATGCAGCGTGGCATTAAAGTCGTTTCATGGGATTCCGGTGTGGCAAAAGATGGCCGCCAGATTCACCTGAACCCTTCTAATAACGCATTGATTGGCGAAACCAACGTCAAACTGGCCGCAGATGCGTTAAAAGCGATGAACGTCGAAAAAGGTGATGTCGCGATACTGAGCGCCACGCCGACCTCAACTAACCAGAATATCTGGATTGAAGAGATGAAAAAGGTACTGCCGAAGTACCCGTCTATCAATCTGGTCACCGTGGCCTATGGCGACGATCTTTCCGATAAAAGCTACCGTGAAACGGTCGGTCTGCTGAAATCTTATCCTGATTTAAAAGTGATCGTTTCGCCGTCTTCCGTCGGAATTGTTGCCGCAGCACAAGCGGTGAAAGACCAGGGCAAAATCGGCAAAGTCTACGTGACCGGCCTTGGCTTGCCGTCTGAAATGGCGGGTGCCGTGAAATCAGGTGCCTCGAAAAGTTTTGCCATCTGGAACCCAATCGATCTCGGCTACGCCGCCACTTACCTGGCAGACGATTTAGTCAAAGGTACGGCGACGAAAGAGGAAGCTAGCATGGGTAAATTGGGCAAAGTGAAGCTGGATGCGGATGGCAACGGCGCGATGGCTGAGCCGTTTGTTTACGATGCCAGCAACATCGATAAATTCTCCAAAATCTTCTGATTTAGGTTTTAGAAGCCACCCTCACCCTAACCCTCTCCCTGAGGGCGAGGGGACCGACCAAGGTTTTCTCCCTCTTCCTGAGGGAGAGGGGACCGATCGGTGTTCTCCCTCTCCTGGGGGAGAGGGCCGGGGTGAGGGCAACCAGAATCAACGGAGAACTTAACCATGGCACTCACGACACCACTGCTATCCCTCAAGGGGATCACTAAAGTCTTCCCCGGCGTTCGCGCGCTCGAAAATGTCCACCTCGATTTGTGGCCGGGAAAGGTTACGGCGCTCATCGGGGAAAACGGTGCCGGTAAATCCACCCTGGTGAAAGTCATGACCGGGATTTACCAGCCAGAAGAAGGCGAACTGTTATATAAAGCGATCCCGATTACGCTGCCAAACCCAGAAGCGGCACATAAAGTCGGTATCACAGCAATTCACCAGGAAACGGTGCTGTTTGATGAACTGACCGTCACTGAAAACATTTTTGTCGGCCACTATATTTATCGTGGTTTCTTCAAAAAACTCGATTGGCCCGCGATGCACCAACAGGCTGAAGAAATCCTTACCCGTCTTGAAGTCCAGATTAACCCTCGCGCTACTCTCAAAACTCTCAGTATTGCTCAACGTCATATGGTGGCGATTGCGCGCGCATTGTCGTTTGAGGCACAGGTCGTCATTCTCGACGAACCAACCGCCGCGCTGTCGCAGCATGAAATTGTCGAGTTTTATCAAATCGTTGAGCGCCTGAAACGCGAAGGCAAAGCGATTCTGTTTATCTCGCACAAATTCGACGAGATTTTTGCCATCGCCGATCACTACACCATTCTGCGCGACGGGGTGTATATCAGTTCCGGGCAAATCAATGAGATAACCGAAGAGCGCATGGTCACCATGATGGTTGGGCGTGAAATCACTCACGCTTTCCCGAAAGTGCACTGCGAACTTGGCGATGTGGTGCTGGAGGTCAACGATCTCTGCCATCCAACTGAATTTGCCCATATCAATTTCCAGTTACGCAAAGGGGAAATCCTCGGTTTCTACGGCTTAGTGGGTGCCGGGCGGACCGAACTGATGCAGGCATTATCAGGCGTGTCGCGGCCATCGCATGGTGAAATCTTGCTGAACGGTCAGCCGATGCAATTCCGCCAGCCTGCGGATGCCATCAAAGCCGGGATTGTCTGTGTGCCGGAAGAGCGCCAGAAGCAGGGTGCCATCATTGAACTGCCTATCTACCAAAACATCAGCTTGCCACAACTGAGCCGCCTCAACCCGCGTGGTGTACTCAACGATGCGCGAGAATGGGCGCTGGCCGATGAATACGCCAAACGCTTGCAGGTCAAAGCTTTTAGCTGGAAACAACCGGTTGAAACGCTATCCGGCGGTAATCAGCAAAAAGTGGTAATCGGTAAATGGTTGGCGACTCAGCCAGAGGTGATCATTCTCGATGAGCCGACTAAAGGCATCGATATCGGCTCCAAAGCTGCGGTGCATCAGTTTATGTCTGAGCTGGTGGGTCACGGCCTGGCGGTGATTATGGTGTCGTCCGAATTGCCGGAAGTGATGGGCATGGCCGACCGCATTATCGTGATGCATGAAGGGCTAATGGTTGCCGAATATCGCGCAGGTGAAGCCAGTGCGGAAATGATCGTCAGCGCCGCCAGCGGCTCGCATGAGGAGGCAGCATAATGTGGCAAACCCTGCTCAAACATCGTGAATTTCTCCTCGCGGGCGTCATCCTGTTGATGGTACTGGGTATTGGCAGCCGTGCGCCGTCGTTCCTCGCACCTGGCAACCTGGTGGAGATGTTCAACGACACCTCGATTCTTATCATTCTCGCCCTCGGCCAGATGATGGTGTTGCTCACCAAAGGTATTGATTTGTCGATGGCGGCAAACCTGGCGCTTACCGGCATGATTGTCGCGTTACTCAACTTCCACTATCCGCAAATTCCCGTCTGGGCGCTGCTTTCGCTGGCAACCGTTCTGGGCTTGCTGATGGGCGTAATCAACGGTTTGTTGGTCTGGAAGCTCGGTATTCCGGCGATTGTCGTCACGCTTGGCACCATGAGTATTTATCGCGGCATTATTTTCCTGCTTTCGAATGGTGGCTGGATAAACGCCCACCAGATGAGTAGCGATTTCCTCGGGTTGCCGCGTGCGGTGATTTTGGGAATGCCGTTGCTGAGTTGGTGTGCGGTCGCAGCATTGTTGTTGGTCGGCTATTTTTTGCGTTACAGCCGCACTGGCCGGGCGATGTATACCGCAGGCGGCAACGCTACCGCCGC
Source organism: Buttiauxella sp. JUb87 (assembly GCF_004361975.1). Taxonomy (NCBI): domain Bacteria; kingdom Pseudomonadati; phylum Pseudomonadota; class Gammaproteobacteria; order Enterobacterales; family Enterobacteriaceae; genus Buttiauxella; species Buttiauxella sp. JUb87. The sequence goes on along the minus strand of NZ_SNVY01000002.1, from coordinate 152,331 downwards.
GTATTACACCGGTATCAACGCCGGAAAAATGCAGTTCATCAGTTTCAGCCTTTCGGGCGCGCTGGCAGGTTTCTGCGGCTATTTGTGGATTTCTCGTTTTGCTGTGGCGTATGTCGACGTGGCGAACGGTTTTGAACTGCAAATCGTAGCGGCCTGTGTGATTGGCGGGATCAGCACCATGGGCGGTATCGGGCGCGTGCTCGGTTGCTTACTGGGCGCTCTGTTCCTTGGTGTTATCAACAACGCGCTGCCGGTGATTGGCGTCTCGCCGTTCTGGCAAATGGCGATTTCAGGCGCGGTGATTGTGATTGCGGTGTTGCTCAACGAACGCGGCAATAAACGCAAAGGGCGGCTGATTTTGCGCGACGCAGTGCTTGCGCGGCAAGCTCCGGGAGTGAGTCATGAATAAAACGCTGATCTCTGAATCTGTACCATCGCAGGCGGTGTCCGCATCACTATTGCGCCGCTTGCTGTGCTGGGAGACATTTTTGCTGACGGTGACGCTGGCTGTATTTATCGCCAACGCGCTGGCTTCGCCATATTTCCTCAACATCTGGAACCTGTCGGACGCCACTTTCAACTTCACGGAAAAGGCGATCATCGTGCTGCCGATGGCGATGCTGATTATTGCCCGTGAAATTGACCTGTCGGTAGCGTCGACTATTGCGCTTAGCTCGACGGCAATGGGCTTTTGCGCTCAGGCAGGCGTCGATACCGCTGGGCTGGTGTGCATCGGGCTTGGCGTCGGATTGTTGTGCGGTTTGTTCAACGGCTTGTTGGTTACGCGGTTCAACCTTTCGTCGATTGTTATCACCATCGGCACCATGAGTTTGTACCGCGGCATTACCTACATATTGCTGGGTGATCAGGCGCTAAATAAGTACCCGGAAAGTTTTGCATGGTTTGGCCAGGGTTATGTCTGGGGGGCGCTGTCGTTTGAATTTGCCTTGTTCATAGTGCTGGCGGCGGTGTTCGCTTTCTTGCTGCACAAAACCAACTTTGGCCGCCGGACTTACGCCATCGGCAATAACCCGACGGGTGCTTGGTATTCCGGTATCAACGTGAAACGCCACAACCTGATGCTGTTCGTGCTGGTTGGTGTGATGGCGGGGCTGGCGTCAGTGTTGTTGACCTCACGCCTCGGGAGCACGCGCCCGACCATCGCAATAGGTTGGGAGTTAAGCGTGGTCACCATGGCTGTGCTCGGAGGCGTCAATATTCTGGGCGGTTCGGGGAGCATGGCGGGGGTGATTATCGCCGCATTCCTGATGGGGCTGGTGACGTTCGGCCTGAGCCTGTTGAATGTGCCAGGTATCGTGATGTCGATTATTGTCGGCTCGATGCTGATAGTGGTGATTTCACTGCCCATTATTACCCGGCGTTTTTTAGGGCGTCGGCGAGTTTGATTTTTTCCCGCTCTGGTTTCCCCCCTCTCCTGGGGGAGAGGGCCGGGGTGAGGATATGGATTTTTAAAACATCAATATTATGGAGAATAGCTATGAGCTTTATGTTGGCCTTACCAAAAATCAGCCTTCACGGCGCGGGCGCTATCGGCGATATGGTGAAATTGATTGCCGCTAAACCCTGGGGCAAAGCGTTAATCATCACCGACGGGCAACTGGTGAAAATGGGCTTGCTCGAAAGCCTGTTTAGCGCGCTCGACGAACATCAGCTTTCTTACGAACTGTTCGACGAAGTTTTCCCGAACCCGACCGAAGAACTGGTGCAAAAAGGCTTTGCGGCGTATCAGGCCGCAGGTTGCGATTACCTGATTGCCTTTGGTGGCGGCAGCCCGATTGATACCGCCAAAGCGGTGAAAATCCTGACCGCAAACCCAGGCCCATCAACCGCGTATTCCGGCGTGGGCAAAGTGACTAATCCTGGCGTGCCGCTAGTGGCGATTAACACCACTGCGGGAACTGCGGCAGAGATGACCAGCAATGCGGTAATTATCGATTCCGTGCGCCATGTAAAAGAAGTCATTATCGACACTAACCTGATTCCGGACATCGCCGTCGATGACGCCAGCGTCATGCTCGATATCCCGGCGAGCGTCACTGCCGCAACGGGTATGGATGCGTTGACTCACGCCATCGAAGCTTACGTTTCTGTCGCCGCTCATCCGCTCACCGACGCCAATGCGCTGGAGGCTATCCGCCTGATTAGCCAGTGGTTGCCAAAAGCGGTCGACGAGGGACAAAACCTTGAAGCGCGTGAAATGATGGCTTACGGCCAATATCTGGCAGGTATGGCGTTCAACAGTGCCGGTCTTGGCCTGGTGCATGCGCTAGCACACCAGCCGGGTGCCACGCACAACCTGCCACACGGGGTTTGCAACGCAATTTTGTTGCCGGTAATCGAAGCCTTTAACCGCCCGAAAGCCGTTGCACGTTTTGCGAAAGTCGCCGCAGCAATGGGCGTGAATACTCAGGATATGGAAGAAGAAGAAGCCAGCTTTGAGGCTATTCTGGCGATTCGTGCGCTTTCCACACGTGTCGGCATCCCATCTGGTTTTAGCCAGCTTGGTATTCAAACCGCAGACATCGAAGGCTGGCTGGACAACGCGCTGGCTGATCCATGCGCGCCATGCAATCCACGCGTTGCCACGCGTGAGGAAGTCCGCGAGCTGTACCTGGAGGCATTATGATCCGCAAAGCTTTTGTTATGCAGGTGAATCCCGATGCCCATGAAGAATATCAGCGTCGCCATACGCCGATTTGGCCTGAGCTGGAAGCGGTACTTAAACAGCACGGTGCTCATCACTACGCTATCTATCTTGATGCTGAACGCCATCTACTTTTTGCCACGGTAGAAATTGAGTCAGAAGCCCGCTGGAACGCGGTTGCCCAAACCGAAGTTTGCCAACGCTGGTGGAAGCACATGAGCGAGATTATGCCGAGCAACCCGGATAACAGCCCGGTCAGTGCGGAGCTGAAAGAGGTGTTTTATCTGGAGTAGGGCAACGGTCATGTAGCTAATATCCTTGGCATAATTCTTCAGCACTATCTCAGTCCGTCAAATGAGGTAGTGCTGACCTTCATAATTAGCCAATATTATTAAATTCTGAGTCAAAGTTATTTAGTGAGTTAAGAATGATCTCAAGTGCTCGCTTGTTCACTGCCCAATCATAGAAGCTTTGGTCTGGATGTGGGGATATGAGTTCAAAATAAAACCATAGTGACTCGGTGCAGCCTACGTAGAGAGTCAGTAAATTGCGGATTTTCTTATCTTCATTATTAATTTCGATTTGAGCAGTCCATAGTTGATCCAGTTTAACATTGCGTTTATTCATTACATTTTTAAGTGTCGGTGATCCTATATGAAAAATATCCTCCAGTCGCTTAAACATAGTGTCACTAATAAATTGTGCTGTTACTTCTTTACCGGGGACCATGAAAAATAGATTGATCATGTTCTTTTTCTTATGTCCAATAATATGAGCGAGAGTATAGTGGCTTAAACCGAGTATAGAGTCTTCTGCCTGCTTTACAGACCAAGAGACAGGATAGTAAAAGGAAAATTTCTCAGGGTTATCGGCATTGATGCTTTTGAGGGATTCAGCCATTTTCCACTCATTTTCATTAATCAGAGTAAACCAAGCTATGCTTTGTAATATATCTTCATTCAGCACCACATAGTTTTCTTTATGGCACGTTGCTTTAATTAAAAAGAAATTCGCCCCCTCAGCTTCCATACCGGAGTCTTTAATCACTCGAAAGCGAGAAATCATGTTTTCAGAATCGTACATTTTTTGTGTTAATACATCTGTATATTCACCTGATTCCGCGAAAAATACCCTTTTATCAATAATGACTTCGCCCATTAAGTCCAGGATATGGTAAAGCCAGTCACTACCATTAATCTCATTTTCTATGGTTTCATAAGCAATCGTAACTTCCAGATAGGGTTTTGCTTGCACTTTGGTTGTTTGATATAAACCAATCATAGTGATACCTAAACCTTCAATTTCTGTTGGCTTAGTCAGTACAGGTTTAACATAGAGGGGTAGCACAACTTTATAATGCAAAGCCTTTGAAGATGTAGATGAGTAAACGCAACGCCAAAAATTTTCTTTCTGGTATTCGATAGAGTAAGAAACGTTCTGGGGGAATAGGTATGCTGACTGAGTCTTATTGTTCATTATTATTCCATTAATTATTCAAAAAACCAAAGCATGATAAGTGCATATGCTGAGCCAACAATAAAAAATAACTTGTAAAACATGACTATTTTATCTCTGTGCTTAATTGCGAATTTTAATGGGTTTTTATTAATGTTTGCAGAGTTTTTTGTTTCATGGAAAGTGTAAATTCTACCGGTCATACCCATTATTAAAGAAAGAAATATTAATTGATAAAATAAGTAAACGGCAAGCGTAAATGTAGATTTATATAAAAAAATAAAATTATTTTTATAAAAATATTCAGAAAGTTGCAATGTGCCAATCGTCACTGGAAATCCAACTATAAAACGAATAACGACATTATTTGCCAATGGTTTAAATGCGCCAACTACTCTTAAGATTTTTCTCATATGTTATCCACCAATTATTACTGTCGATAATCCTGACAACACAGCCCCTGATAAATTTTTTTGGCTGTTATCATCATAATCTCCTGCTCTTAATGATGCATCGCCTTTCAATCCAAGTAATAAGGCTATTTTTCCAGTAGCTCTTATCTCTAAAACCATATCATCAGTATCAAGAATCACGGTAAGGCCAGCGCCACCACCTATACTTCCCGCAGATCCTCCCAAAGTGCCTTTGAATGCAAAATATTTTGTTTCAACAGCCCCTTCTAACTCTCCATGCGCAATTGCAGCCTCTGCACCCGCATCAAACCCGAAACCATATTTCTGATCTTCGGGTTTGTATATGATGCTCCCTTCAATTTTGCCATCAGCATACCCCACAGAACCTTCCGATTTAGCGCCCGCATAATCCCCTGAGTTTTCCTTGCCGCTACTTACCTGTGCATTTCCCGAAACCCCTGTAACTCTGCCTTTTGCTCCAGCACCATATTCACCCTCTTTGTCATTCAGCCCCGCAGTTCCTTCAACTTTTCCAGCTGAGCCTCCCACGGCAGTATCGAAACCATTATTCTTATCCCCAATATGGTTTTTTATTTGAAAATCCGTAGTGGTGACGCCGATTTTAACTTGGTCGAACGAATTATTATTGGACTCATCTGATTGGAGCGAATAAATACTTAAAATCCGTAGGGCAATGCTATCTGGTTTTTCGGTTTTAACTGTTCCATCTTGATTCGCATTTTTAACCGGCGTGAGAAAGTGAGATATCGAAGTTTTTTTGCCTTTGTCTGGAGGCAATGATTCAACTTTACAACGGGTAATGTCTCCCATACGGGCAGCCGGAACGCCATTGATTGTCACTGTTTTTGAACCTTCGGCAATGTGCCCAGGGCCGTGTAATAAACAAACAAATATATCGCCCTGCCGGGCTGCGGGTAAGCCACCAATGGTGACATTAGGGCTCCCTGTCTTTATCACCCCAGAATGAGCTGCTGTATCCAGAGTTTGTCGTGCTGCAGGTCTAGCCATAGTAATAAACGTCCTGTTTATGGTTTGAGTTTCAGAAAATCCAATCGCCGGGCTGCTGCTGGCGACGGTGATATTAAGCCGTCAGATACCATGATGTTATTCCTTCAACGAAGTATGGACTCATTCAGCAGGGTAAATAATCACTCTCTAATTATATTTTAAATAAATACAATTAAATCATAGTTATAGCGCGAATTTGGAGTAAGAAAATAGAACTGAAATGGAAAAATAACCGTGACTTTAATCACGATAATGGATGTTAAAAATTAGGAATTAGAACTGCTAAAAACAAGGCTGCTCTCGCAACGTTCACACTTCTTATAACCCTTGTTTTTATGTGACAAACATCCAAAGTTACCCTGAAGTGTTGTGATATCTTTTATTTTTTAACTGGCGTATGCCAGTTTCATTTTAAAGGGAACATAACATGAAGCCATTAAAGATCGTCACGCTGGGCGGTGGTTCAGGTTACACGCCAGAACTGATCGACGGATTTATTAAAAGACACGCCGAACTTCCGGTCAGCGAATTCTGGCTGGTGGATATCGAAACGGGGCGTGAAAAGCTGGAAATCGTCGGGCAACTTGCTCAGCGCATGGTGAAAAAAGCGGGTATTCCCATGACGGTGTACCTTACCACCGACCGTCAGCAGGCGCTTAACGATGCGGATTTTGTCACCACGCAAATCCGCGTCGGGCAACTGGCGGCACGTATTCAGGATGAAAAAATCCCGCTGAGTTATGGCGTTCTCGGGCAGGAAACCACCGGGCCTGGCGGGTTTATGAAAGCGCAGCGCACCATTCCTGTTTTGCTGGAAATATGCAAGGAGATGGAAACGCTCTGCCCGAATGCATGGTTGCTTAACTTCACCAACCCGGCGGGAATTGTCACCGAAGCCATCGAGAAACACAGCAAAATTAAATCGCTGGGAATTTGTAGCGGTGCAAACAGCATGATGATGGATATTGCGAAAACCTACGGTGTGGGACGCGAAGCCATTGATGCCAGAGTGATGGGGCTGAACCATTTAATATTTGCCGACCGCATCACCCTGCATGGCGCAGATATCACCGCTGACTTTATTGAGAAACTTGCGCAGGGTGCGAGCGACAATAAACTAAAAAACATTCCCGATATTGGTTTGCCACCTGAGTTTATCCGCGCACTGAATTTTTATCCACTCACCTATTTAAAGTATTTCTATCTGAATAAAGAAATGGTTGAACACGAACTTGAAGAGCAGGCTAAAGGTGGCACGCGTGGCGAATGCTCGCTACAAATTGAAAAATCCCTGTTTGAAATTTACCGCAACCCTGCACTTTGTGAAAAACCACCGGAACTGTCCAGCCGTGGTGGCGCTTATTATTCCGATACCGCCTGCTCGATAATTAGCGCGCTCTACAACAATAAAAAAGAAGTTCATGTGGTTAACACCGCCAATCGCGGTACCACACCTGATTTACCGGATGATGCAGTGATTGAAACCAATGCGGTCATTGATAAGCAGGGAGCGCGCCCGTTAGCTTATGGGCGTTTACCTGCGCGCATTCGCGGGTTAATCCAGAACGTTAAAGCCTTTGAAGAGTTGACTATTGAAGCGGCGATAACCGGCAATACTCACACCGCTTTGCTGGCGCTGGCGGCTCATCCTTTGGTGCCATCCGTTGCGGTGGCAGAAAATATCCTTAAGGATTATCTGGCAGCAAACCGCGATTTCTTACCGCAGTACACTCTCATCAATGGATGAATAAGTCTCTTATTAAAAGGAATATTTCATGCAAAGTTTTCTGGAAAACAGAGTTATTCCCGTCTTAATGAAAGTCGGCAATAATGTTATTTTGGTCGCCACTCGTAACGGGATTGCCTTTACGCTACCGTTTATTATTGCCGGCAGCCTGTTTTTGATTATCGCTAATTTGCCTATTCCTGGCTGGAGCGAGTTTCTTGGAACGTATGCCGATAAACTCAGTGTTCCGGTGCAGGCCACTTTTGGAATTATCGGATTAGTTGCCGCGATTGGCATCAGTTATAACCTCGCGAAGCAGTACCATCTCGATGGCTTAAGCTGTTGCTGTATTACGGTGTCGGTTTTTGTTCTGGCACAGCTTGATAGCCATTATAAAATTAACGTCGATAACTTTGGTACTGCCGGGCTATTCTCGGCAATTATCCTGTCGGTTTTTACGGTCTATATTGTGCGGTTTTTTATCACGCATAAAATCTATATCCGTATGCCGGAAGGGGTTCCTCCTGCCGTACTGCAATCTTTTATCAGCCTGGTGCCAGCGGTAGTTTGCCTTTCTCTGGTCTGGTTTGTGCGTGTGATTCTCAATTTTGATATCAATGCGTTCTTCACCCTTTTACTTAGCCCTTTAGTTCACGGGCTGGATACGCTGCCTGGCATGTTAATTCTGGTGGCGCTTATTTCGTTATTATGGAGCTGCGGTATACATGGCACGAATGTGCTTTCCGGTATCACCAGCCCGATCTTCCTGAAATTTATTGCTGAAAATACCCAGGCATATCTAAGCGGCCAGCCTGTTCCACATATTACTGCCGAAGGTTTTTATAACTTCTTTATCTGCGCGGGTGGTTCGGGAGCAACGATGGGCTTAGTGCTGGCGATGTTGCTGTCTAAAAGTCGTTACTACGAATCTATTGGTCGGGTCTCTTTTGGCCCCTCCATTTTTTGTATCAACGAGCCGGTTATTTTTGGTGTGCCGATGGTGCTCAACCCAATAATGATGTTCCCGCTGATTGTCGCACCGCTGGTGATTTGCACCTGTTCATATCTGCTGATGGATTTTGGCATTATCGGCAGGCCGGTATTTCAAATTCCCTGGACGATGCCGCCAATCCTGAATGCTTATTTCGCCACGGGCGGGAACATTCCGGCGGCCATTTGGTCAGGCTGCATGATTATTATCTCGACAATAATCTACTATCCATTCTTTAGAATAATGGAAGTCAAACAGTTGGCTGTTGAAGCACAGGAAGCGCAGTTTTCGGCTGAAGTGGTACACTGACGGCCCGACGATAACGCGAATAAAAGAATCCCTATGGCTGCGCGATATATAGAAATAAAACAGAGTATTCAGGAAGATATCCTCAGCCATCGCTACCGGGTTGGTGAGAAAATCCCTTCGGAAAGAGAGCTTGCTGCGTTGTATGGCGTCACGCGAGTCACACTGCAAAAGGCGATGAATGTCCTTGAGCAAGAAGGGTTTATCGAACGCATTCATGGCAAAGGGATGTTTGTGACCAACGTCATTGAAGACAACGTCTACTTGCTCAACAACGGTACCGGAGATTCGATTTTAGGTTTTTCTCGTGAATTGGCTCAGCAGGCGAAAATCTCCAGCCAGCTTATTTCGCATAATCTTATCCCGGCCCCACAGACGATAGCGGGGCAACTGGAGATACCAGCCAATCAGCCCGTCCACTTTATTCGCAGAGTTCGTTTAATCGACGACGTTCCGGTATTGGTTGAAGACTCATGGATTAACTGCGAGGTTATTCCCACGATCCCCGTTAATGTGCTCGAACAGGGTTCGCTGTACCAATACATCGAAGAAGTCACCGGCAAAAAAATAAAGTTTTATAACTCGGTTATTGAAGGCGATTTGTTTAATCAGGAACTTGCCGCTTTACTGTCGATTTCTGAAGGGTTGCCAATGCTGAAAGTCTCTGGTGTGACTAAACTCGAAGATGGCAAAGCTTTTAACTTTTCATGCAGTTACAACCGCGCAGATATGTTTAAAATTAAAAATAGCTGGGTGGGGAAGTAGAACTCATCCAGCAGCTTAGCTATCTTTTTTTTCCTGTCTGGCGGTCGCATACAAAATCTCAATATTCACTCGCTCGCCTTCCGCTTCTTTCAGGCTACGGCGACGTTGGGCAAAATCTTCAAAGGTTTGATGCGCTTTCTCATCAGCTTCTTTTTTGCTGACAGAGCCGGAATGCTGTAGGACTTCGCGGTCATTAAATGCCAGGAATTGATCGAGTTTGGTCTGCCAGTCGCGCAGGAATACCTGTTTACGCCGCTTGGCCTGGTCTTCAGCAAAGTCCAGCCACATTGAAACAATACGGTTCAGTTCGTCAATTTCCGTTTCACTGAGGTAGTTTTTAGCAATCGTGACATCGGTACGGCGCACTTCGTCATATTTAAAACTGGTTAGCCCCATATTGTGCTGGCTGGCATCCACGCGCTTTGCGATAAGTTCACCAGCGGTCAAACCTGTGCTGGCATAATGCAATTTGTTTTGAATCACGCGGAAGAAATGAGTGGTTTCTTTATTGGAAGGCTGATAGTCCGCTGCCATGGTAAAAATATCCAGTACCCGCAAATAGACGCGCCGCTCGCTGGAGCGGATATCACGAATGCGTTCCAGCATATCGTCGAAGTAATCTGGTACGACGGATTTACCCACTGGCGGGTTTTTCAGGCGATCGTCATCCATCACGAAGCCTTTTATCAGATATTCTTGCAGAGTCTGCGTAGCCCACTGGCGGAATTGAGTGCCGCGCGTTGAGCGAACGCGATAGCCGACGGCAAGAATTAACGGCAGGCTAAAATATTGAACATTGTAGTTTTTACCATCTGCGGCAGTTGTTCGGTAAAACCGAACAACTGAACTTTCTTCTAGTTCACCCTCACTGAAAATATTGCTGATGTGCTCGCTGATCGTCGCCTTAGCTTTCCCATAGAGATCACAAATCATTGCCTGTGATAGCCACAATGTTTCAGATTCAAACCGGCACTCAAGCCGCACTCTCCCATCAGATGTCTGAAAAAAAATAAATTCACCATCCGGGGCTGGAGTGATTGCTGAATTCGTCATGGCATTGTCCTTTCCTGTGGCGGTAGCGCAGCGTTTTACTGAGCGGCATTTTCAGTGAGTACTTCTTTGTATCATAACCAAAGACACAGAAAATTAACGATTGTCGTATCAACCAGGGAATAGTTTACTAAGGAGGGGAAAGACGGGAGTGCCACCCGCCCTTGGTCTGACAAACTAAACCACCGCCCCTTCCAGCGCTTTATTAATCACCTGTGAAAGCTCTTTCACATCGAACTTTGCCACATAGCCGTTCGCGCCCACTTTGCGCACGTGGTCTTCGTTGGCGCTGCCGGATAAAGACGAGTGAATCACCACCGGAATGTGCTTTAACGTGATATCTGTTTTGATGTTTCGCGTCAGGGTAAAACCATCCATTTCCGGCATTTCAATATCGGTTAACACCATGCCAATGCGGTCGGTGATGGGCTGGCCTGCGGCTTTAGCTTCTGCGGCGATAACCTTGATTTTCTCCCACGCTTCAAGCCCTGTGGAGTGCATCATTGCCGGAATGCCCATGCCTTTCAGCCCTTGCTCAAGCATCAGGCGTGCGACTTTGGAATCTTCGGCAACAATCGCCACGGCACCGGGTTTTAACGGATTGGTATTGCCTTCGATTGCCGCCATATCGACTTTGCGCCCGGAAGGGATGATGTCGTAGAGGATCTGTTCAACATCGAGCACCAGCGCCAGTTCGCCTTTGTGCTCGTCGCTATCCAGTGAGGCAATGCTGGTGATGTTACGGCTGCTCACGCCTGATTCGGCAGCGTGAACCTGGCTCCAGTCGAGGCGGATAATATTTTCCACCGACTCTACTGCAAACGCCTGCGTGCTGCGGGCATATTCGGTTATCAGTAACAGATTCAGCCCGGTTTTTGGTGTGCAGCCTGTAACGGCTGGCAGGTCGATAACCGGGATAAACTGGTCGCGAATATTTGCCATGCCCAACAGCGGCGACATCATTCCCGCTGCACGGTTAATTTTTGGCATCGGTACAATTTCACGCAGCTTAAAAACATTAATGCCATACAACTCAGATTTCCCACCGTGCTGGCCATCGCCTAAGCGGAAAAGTAACAGCTCAAATTTATTGGATAACGCCAGGTTAGCTCTTTCATCGATATCTTTTTGAAAACTATCCATTTAAACCTCTGTTCGATAACCTGGCGGAAAATCGCCCTGGCGCCTGTAGAAGTTATCGGCAGATTGCGGGAAAAATGGAGTGCGATTACGAGTGAATGATGGACGGCGTAATCGCTTCCCCCCTAACAAAGAAAAAAACACCCGGCAAGCCGAGTGTTTTTAGAGAAGAGGGATTGTGTGGCTGACTTATGCAGCAGGTTTAACCGCTGGTTTTGCCGCTGGCGCTACTGTGGTAGCCGCTTTTTTGTGGTGCTTTTTGGCAGCCTGAGCTTTCTGTGGAGCGGCTGGTGTTGCTGTGTGAGTGGCTTTTTTGTGGTGTTTTTTAGCTGCTTGCGCTTTCTGCGCTACCGGTGCTGCTTTATGGTGTTTTTTGTGGTGCACAGTAGTGTGTTTTGCCGGAGCAGGTGCTGTGGTGGTATCAGCCGCGAAAGCAACAGAAGACAGACCCATTACAGCGACAGCAATCAGAGTTAATACTTTTTTCATTTTGATAGTCTCGTATTTGTTTATGTGCGGCCGGTTGGCCCGTTGAAATAACTCTATTCCAATAAACAAATACCTTCCGTGAGTGATTGGTGTCGGTAAGTAACGGAATGTACAACTCCTTAACGCAGCCGCTGCGGATGGGTATAAACCGTGGCGCGGCCTGGTTTACTAAAGCCGACCAGCGTCAAATTGCAATGATGGGCAACTTCCACCGCAAGCGTGGTGGCGGCAGAAACAGCAAACAAAATCTCGACGCCGCACTGGGCCGATTTTTGCACCATTTCATAGCTGGCACGGCTGGAGACTAACACTGCGCCAGTGTTCCAGCTTTCGCGGGCTCGCACCCCAAGCAGTTTATCCAGCGCCACATGGCGGCCAATATCTTCTTTGCCATCCAGAATCGTGCCGTTCTCATTAAGCCAAAGTGCGGCATGCGTACAACCGGTGAGTTGCCCAACGGGTTGGTAGTCGCGCATCTGGTTTAACGCCGCGTCCAGTTTATTCAAATCAAAAGTTTGTGTGAAGGGTAATGGGGACAGCGGGCGGCCAATATCATTGAGCTGTTCAACGCCGCAGACGCCGCAACCGGTGCGCCCGGCAAGAGAGCGACGGCGTTCTTTTAACCCCATGAAACGGCGGCTGGAAAGCTCTATTTGTACCTCCAGACCATTGCACACCGCGATAACATCCATTCCGTAAATATCGGCAGGGGATTCTATAATTCCTTCTGATAAGGAAAAACCTAATGCAAAGAGTTCCAAATCTTTGGGGGATGCCATCATTACGACATGCGAAATACCGTTGTAGACCAGTGCTACCGGGATTTCTTCAGCCAGCCAGTCGCCTTTGGCTTGCTGTAAATCGTGGCGTTGCCACAAATCTATCGTCCGTGCGCCAGTGATGGCGTTCACAATTTTGCTTTGATTCGGGTTGGGATTGTTCACTTTGTCTTAACCTGATTGGAACAGCCTTAAAACTAATGTGGTATTCTTGAAACACTATCCCTTCCGGATGAAGGGCTATTGCCAGTTTGAACCTTTGCGGCTTAAACCGCAAAAATTACACTTATAAGTCATGTGAAAAATGTCGAAAAAAGGAGCATCCATGCAGGTCAGCAGACGACAGTTCTTTAAGATCTGTGCTGGCGGTATGGCAGGGACTACGGCAGCGGCACTGGGCTTTGCCCCAGGTGTTGCACTCGCGGAAACACGGCAATATAAACTGCTGCGTACACGTGAAACCCGTAACACCTGCACATATTGTTCCGTCGGTTGTGGGCTATTGATGTACAGCCTCGGTGACGGCGCGAAAAATGCCAAAGCATCCATCTTCCATATTGAAGGCGACCCGGACCATCCGGTAAACCGCGGTGCACTCTGCCCGAAAGGTGCAGGTCTGGTGGATTTCATCCACAGTGAAAGCCGTCTAAAATTCCCTTCTTACCGCGCACCAGGCTCGGATAAGTGGGAACAAATCAGCTGGGAAACGGCATTTGACCGTATCGCCAAACTGATGAAAGCAGACCGCGACGCCAACTTTATTGCGCAGAACGCCCAGGGAACCACGGTCAACCGTTGGCTCTCCACTGGCATGTTGTGCGCATCAGCGTCCAGTAACGAAACCGGTTATTTAACCCAGAAATTTTCCCGCGCCCTCGGCATGTTAGCCGTGGATAACCAGGCGCGTGTCTGACACGGACCAACGGTAGCAAGTCTTGCTCCAACATTTGGTCGCGGTGCGATGACCAACCACTGGGTTGATATTAAGAACGCCGATCTCGTGATTGTGATGGGTGGAAACGCGGCAGAAGCGCATCCAGTTGGGTTCCGCTGGGCGATGGAAGCCAAAATCCACAACGGCGCGAAGCTGATCGTTATCGATCCGCGCTTTACGCGTACCGCTTCGGTGGCGGATTTCTACACCCCGATTCGCTCCGGCTCAGACATCGCTTTCTTGTCTGGCGTACTGCTGTACCTGATCAACAACAATAAATTTAACCGCGAGTACGTCGAGGCTTACACCAACGCCAATCTGATTGTGCGTGAGGATTACAGCTTCGAAGACGGCCTGTTCTCAGGCTACGACGCGGCAAACCGTAAATACGATAAAACCACCTGGAACTATGAGCTGGACGAAAAAGGCTTCGCTAAACGCGACCTGACGCTGACTCATCCGCGCTGCGTGTGGAACCTGCTCAAAGAGCACGTTTCCCGCTACACGCCAGACGTGGTTTCCAATATTTGCGGTACCCCGAAAGATGATTTCCTGAAAGTATGTGAATACATCGCAGAAACCAGCGCCAGGAATAAAACGGCGTCGTTCTTGTATGCACTGGGCTGGACGCAACACTCCGTGGGCGCGCAGAACATTCGTACTATGGCGATGATTCAGTTGCTGCTTGGCAACATGGGGATGGCGGGCGGCGGCGTGAATGCACTGCGCGGGCACTCCAACATTCAGGGTCTGACGGATCTCGGCCTGTTGTCACAAAGCCTGCCAGGCTACATGACGCTGCCGAACGAGAAACAGCCTGACATCCAGACTTATCTTGCCGCCAACACGCCGAAACCGCTGCTGGAAGGCCAGGTCAACTACTGGGGCAACTACCCGAAATTCTTCGTTTCGATGATGAAAGCCTTCTTTGGTGACAAAGCCACAGCAGAAAACAGCTGGGGTTATGACTGGTTGCCGAAGTGGGACAAGGGCTACGACGTCCTGCAATATTTCGAGATGATGAACCAGGGCAAGGTGAACGGTTACCTGTGCCAGGGCTTTAACCCTGTTGCTTCGTTCCCGAACAAAAACAAAGTCATTGCGTCACTGTCGAAGCTGAAATTCCTCGTGACCATCGACCCGCTGAACACCGAAACCTCGAACTTCTGGCAGAACCACGGCGAGATGAACGACGTTGATCCGTCGAAAATCCAGACCGAAGTGTTCCGCTTGCCATCCACCTGTTTTGCCGAAGAAAACGGTTCTATCGTTAACTCCGGCCGCTGGTTGCAGTGGCACTGGAAAGGTGCGGACGCCCCAGGGGAAGCGCTGAACGACGGCGAAATCCTCGCGGGTATCTTTAGCCGTTTGCGCCACATGTACCAGAGCGAAGGCGGTGCGCTGCCTGAGCAAGTGCTGAACATGAGCTGGAACTACCAGACTCCTGACAACCCAGCACCGGAAGAAGTGGCGATGGAAAGCAACGGTAAAGCGTTGCAGGACGTGGTCGACCCGGCAACTGGTGCGGTTCTGGTGAAAAAAGGCCAGCAACTCAGCTCGTTTGCACAACTGCGCGATGACGGCACCACTTCCAGTGGCTGCTGGATCTTCGCCGGTAGCTGGACGCCAGACGGCAACCAGATGGCACGCCGCGATAACGCGGACCCATCAGGTTTGGGTAACACGCTAGGCTGGGCCTGGGCGTGGCCGCTTAACCGTCGCATTCTGTATAACCGTGCTTCCGCCGATCCAGCGGGTAAACCGTGGGACGAAAAACGCCGCCTGATTTCCTGGGATGGCGCGAAGTGGAGCGGCGCAGATATTGCCGACTACAGCACTGCCGCACCGGGTACTGACGTTGGGCCGTTCATCATGCAGCCGGAAGGTTTAGGGCGCTTGTTTGCTATCGACAAGATGGCAGAAGGGCCGTTCCCGGAACACTACGAGCCGTTTGAAACGCCACTTGGCACCAACCCGCTGCACCCGAACGTGGTTTCTAACCCGGCGGCGCGCGTGTTCAAAGGTGACCTGGAAGCGATGGGCAAGCATGACAAGTTCCCGTATGTCGGCACCACGTATCGTCTGACTGAGCATTTCCACTACTGGACCAAACACGCGGTACTGAACGCCATCGCGCAGCCAGAGCAGTTTATCGAGATTGGCGAGAAGCTCGCGAATTCACTCGGTATCGCGCACGGCGACACGGTGAAAGTCTCCTCCAACCGTGGCTTTATCAAAGCCAAAGCGGTGGTGACCAAGCGTATTCGCCAGCTAGATGTGAATGGTCAGAAAGTGGACACCATCGGTATTCCGATTCACTGGGGTTATGAAGGTGTGGCGAAGAAAGGCTTTATCGCTAACACCCTGACGCCATTTGTCGGTGATGCCAACACGCAAACGCCTGAATTTAAAGCGTTCCTGGTCAATGTGGAAAAGGTGTAACGGAGACGAATTATGGCTTATCAATCTCAGGACATCATCCGTCGTTCCGCCACCAATGGCCTCACACCCGCGCCACAAGCGCGGGATCACCAGCAAGAGGTTGCGAAACTTATCGACGTGACCACCTGCATCGGCTGTAAAGCCTGCCAGGTGGCCTGTTCGGAGTGGAACGATCTGCGCGATGAGATCGGCAGCAACGTCGGCGTTTACGATAACCCGGCAGATTTGACCGCCAAATCATGGACGGTGATGCGCTTCTCGGAAGTGGAACAAAACGACAAACTGGAATGGTTAATCCGCAAAGATGGCTGTATGCACTGCGCGGACCCAGGCTGCCTGAAAGCGTGTCCGGCTGAAGGCGCAATCATTCAGTACGCCAACGGCATTGTCGATTTCCAGTCTGAGCAGTGCATCGGCTGCGGTTACTGCATCGCCGGTTGCCCGTTCGACGTGCCGCGCCTGAACCCGGAGGACAACCGTGTCTACAAATGCACCCTGTGCGTAGACCGTGTGACCGTCGGCCAGGAGCCTGCCTGCGTGAAAACTTGCCCAACTGGTGCAATTCATTTCGGCTCGAAAGAGGATATGAAAAACCTGGCGGGCGAGCGTGTGAGCGAACTGAAAACGCGCGGTTACGACAACGCCGGATTGTACGACCCGGAAGGCGTTGGCGGCACACATGTTATGTATGTGCTGCACCATGCGGACAAGCCGACGTTGTATCACGGCCTGCCAGAGAACCCGTCCATCAGCCCAACCGTGAAATTCTGGAAAGGTGTCTGGAAGCCGCTCGCCGCTATTGGCTTTGCTGCAACCTTCGCCGCCAGCGTGTTCCACTATGTGGGGGTCGGCCCGAACCGTGCCGAAGAAGAGGACGATAACCTGCACCATGACGACGACGAGGTGCGCAAACCATGAAAAAACAAGTGACTATTCAGCGTTACAGCGCGCCTGAACGTATCAACCACTGGGTAACCGCCTTCTGCTTTATGCTGGCGGCCATCAGCGGGCTGGGGTTTTTCTTCCCCTCCTTTAACTGGTTGATGAACGTTCTGGGCACGCCGCAACTGGCGCGCATTCTCCACCCGTTCGTCGGTGTGGTGATGTTTGCCTCGTTTATCATCATGTTTTTCCGTTACTGGCACCATAACCTCATCAATCGTGACGATATTTTCTGGGCGAAGAATATTCGCAAGATCGTCGTTAACGAAGAAGTGGGGGACACCGGGCGGTATAACTTCGGCCAGAAATGCGTGTTCTGGGCGGCGATTATCTTCCTGGTACTGTTGCTGGTGAGCGGCGTGATTATCTGGCGCCCGTACTTCGCGCCTGCATTCTCAATCCCGTTGATTCGCGTTGCCCTGTTGGTGCATTCATTTGCAGCAGTGGCACTGATTGTGGTTATTATGGTCCACATCTATGCCGCCCTTTGGGTGAAAGGCACGATTACCGCGATGGTGGAAGGCTGGGTCACCACGACCTGGGCCAAAAAACACCATCCGAAATGGTATCGTGAAGTTCGCCAAAAACAGGAAAAACGATCGGAATGAGTATTCGCATAATCCCGCAAGACCAGCTGGAGAAGAGCGATAAACGCACGGCGGAGATGATCCCGCCGTTGCTGTTCCCCAGGCTGAAAAATCTCTATAACCGCCGCGCTGAACGCCTGCTTGAGTTGGCGACCGATAATCCGCTGGGTGATTTCCTGCGCTTTGCTGCACTGATCGCCCACGCCCAGGAAGTGGTGCTGTACGACCACCCGCTGGAAATGGATTTAACGGCGCTGATTCAGAAGTCATCGGAAACCGGCAAGCCGCCGCTGGATATTCACGTTTTACCGCGTGATCCCCACTGGCAGCGCCTGCTGAATTCGTTGATTGCCGAGCTGAAACCAGAGATGAGCGGCCAGGCACTGGCAGTTATCGAAAACCTGGAAAAGGCGTCGACGCAAGAACTCGAAGAGATGGCGACCGCGCTGTTTAACGCTGATTTTGCGCTGGTAAGCAGTGATAAAGCCCCGTTCATTTGGGCGGCGTTATCGCTCTACTGGGCGCAAATGGCGAGCCTGATCCCAGGCCGTGCGAAAGCTGAATACGGTGAACAACGCCAGTTCTGCCCGGTTTGCGGCTCGATTCCGGTTTCCAGCGTGGTGCAGATTGGCGGCACCAGCGGCCTGCGTTACCTGCATTGCAACTTATGCGAAACCGAATGGCATGTGGTGCGCATTAAATGCAGCAACTGCGAGCAAACCCGCGATTTGAACTACTGGTCGCTGGAAAGCGAGCAGTCAGCGATTAAAGCGGAAAGCTGCGGCGACTGCGGCACTTACCTGAAGATCCTCTATCAGGAAAAAGATGCCAAAGTTGAAGCCGTGGCCGACGATTTAGCCTCGCTGGTGCTGGATGCACGCATGGAGCAAGAAGGCTTTGCCCGCAGCAGCATCAATCCTTTCCTGTTCCCAGGGGAAGGCGAGTAAGTGATGCAGTGGGATGCTTTGCATCCCACTGTGTTATTCGAAAAATACCTTCACTCTGGACAGCGCCTCTTCTGTGACTTCTTCAGGTGCTTTTTCAATGAAACGCATCTGTCTGGCCCGGAAATCGATTGATTTAACATGATGGCAAATGACAACCCCCCGGGTGTGAGTTTCTGTCAGATGTACTTCAAATGCATTGCCACGAACACGAGATGTTATTGGTGCCACAATCGCCATGCCAGCCTTGCGGCTAAATTCGACTGGAGACAATACTAGCGCAGGCCGAGTTTTGGCTTGTTCGTGACCAGCGGCAGGATCAAAATCGAGCCACACTAAATCGCCTCTATCAGGCATATAAAGACTCACCTAATCGATCTCCTTGCCAACAGGCGGAGAATTCAGCCACTCACGGTCTTCATCATCAAGCTCGAAACTTCCTTCGGGTGATTGGGCCAGTAACTCACTTAGCGTGTATATCGGCTTTGCGACTCGCAACATAATTCCACCCTCAACGGCTTCAATATCCACTTTGTCACCTATTCTCATCCCAGCTTTCTCCAGAACAGCTGCAGGAATAATGGCCCCTGCGGAATTACCCCATTTACGAATCAGCGTTTTCACAATGATTACCAAATTAAACAATGTTTAAACTCATTTTAACACGATGGGTAAATCGCACAATGTTTAACCATTTACATTATTTACGGCATCTAATGTTGTTTTGTGAATGAGCTTGCTGGGTACTATAAACCTCAAAAAGCGTACGGTTATCTGCTTTTTCCTGGAAGTTTTCATTTGTTCGAGGCGCTTTCCAGAATGCTGAAATAGTGAAAAAACTCGGTTCACGCGATCCCATAAATGCGATATAACTGTTCATCTATACAGCATAAAAGGAATTCCGCTATGTCCCTCGAACCCGCAATCGCCGGGCTGGTTGATGAATTCATCGACTCTGGCCGACCTTCTTCACGCCAACAAACTTTTGCCGAACGCCGGGCTGGGTATATCGCCAGCACTGTTTTAGCGGGTGAAACGGAAACCCGAGTCGACGTGAAAGATATCAGCCTTAATGGCTGCACGTTACGCATATTTTCCCCGCTAAATGCGACCGGATCGCTTCCAGCCGTGATCTATTACCACGGTGGTTGTTTTGTTAGCGGTGGGTTTGAAACCCATGACAATCCGTTACGCCAGCTTTGCTATCACAGTGGTTGTCGGGTGATTGCCGTTCAGTATCGCGTAGCCCCGGAGCACACTTATCCGGCAGCGCATGATGATGCTGAGCGTGCAGCGGACGCTATCTGGCAAGCGGCTGAACAGCTGGAAGTGGATCGTGAACGAATCACGCTCGCGGGTGACAGCGCTGGTGGACATATTGCCCTGGTCACCGCTCTGCGCCTGAAAAGTGCGGGAAACTGGTTGCCTGCGCGGCTGATGCTGATTTACCCGATGCTGGACGCGACGGCGGAATCTGTCAGCTATCAGGAAAATGGCTACGACTACATCATTACCCGCGATACGCTGCTTTCCGGTTACGAAGCCTACATGCCCGATCTTGACCCAATGGATGATGAAGCCAGCCCGTTATTTCGTGAAGATTTTGCAGGCCTGCCACCGGTGCATATCATCACCGCTGAATACGACCCACTTCGCAATGAAGGTGAGGTCTTGCATGAGTGCCTGATGGATCAAGGCGTTGAGTCCACCTGCCAACGCTATCTTGGCGTGATCCACGGCTTCTTCCAGCTTGGTGGTATCAGCCAGGCAGCGCGCGATGCTATGCGTGATGTTGCGTGGCGGGTAGGTCAAGCACGCTAAGACGAGATACCAGTCAGCATGGGCTGGCTGGTATCTGCACAGCAAATCAGTCCTTCTTAATCATCTGCACGATTTGCTCGTCATTAATCTGGCGTTCGTTACCTTGCGCATCGGTGTAACTAATCAGGCCGGTATCTTTATCCACCTGCGGTTTCCCTTGCGTCACAATCATGTCACCGGTTTTAGTCGACATCACATAGTCACTTGAACAAGCAGTAGCAGACAACGCAACGCCGCTTAACAACAAAATTTTCATCAACTTATTCATGCAGAAATATCCCTTTAATAGTGAATCAAAATAGTACCTGTTGAGAGTAAGACAGAATGTTAAGGTGTATTACGAAGGGTTTATTTCTGGACTGATTGCGAGGCATTTGTTGGGTGGATAAGCGCAAGCGTCATCCACCGTTTTTTGGTGGGTGGCGCTACGCTTAACCGCCCTGGGAAAACTAGTGAATCCCTGGAACCGCTTCGCCGCTAATCATTGCCAGTCCACCATCGGTACGAACAAAACGCGGTGTTTTCAAATCCTCGACCAGAACGTTGATCAACTCGAATAATAATCCAGTGATGTGTTCGCTTTGTTCCGGTGACTGCTGGCGCTGCAACAAAAGCATGGCTAACGCCGCGCTGTATTCGCGCAGGGTTTCTGAATCGGTAGAAAGCGCGCCGCGATAATTATCGGGTTCTGCCACATCCACCGTCAGGCGTTCGATTAGATGGGCTGGTAACGGCGCTTTAAGCGCGAACTTCAACATTTCCAGTGCTGCATACAAACGCCCACAAAGCGCCATACATTCGGTGTTGTCATCGTTTTCAATCATCGCATCGACATAATGCTGGCAGGCGTCGAGCACCTGGAAGAGATCGTGCGTTGCTCCGAGAGGGGTTTTTAATAGCGTTGTGATTGCGGATTCAATAACTGGTTGTGTGTATGCGGTTTCAAGGGGATTGGTTGTGATAGTATTCGTGTTAGCCATGCCGTTAACTCCATTAACGTTTGTGGTTAAACGCCTCGGTAGTGTTAGCGCACTCCGGGGCGTTGCTGTTTTAGGAGTTCACATGATAATGTGGCCTCCTATATAGCTAAGATGAACTAATAGGTGGCCTCATGTCAATTGTATCACGTGAAAAAAAACCAAAAGGGGGTGGGAAGTCGCCCCAGTTCAAAATGCGTATAGATCCGGCTTTGCGTGAGCAGTTAGATGTAGAAGCTGCGGAGCAAGGAATGAGCCTTGCGAACTGGTTTAAGAATTTAGCTCGCGAAGCTTTGAAGGGGAAAGGGATTGAACCCAAAGGGTAAACTTTATTTTTATAATTAAATATAAGGTGGTTGTTTTAAATTTGATGAACCTGAAATTATACCAAGATTTATCAAGCAATTAGTAATGAGTTTTCTATTTATACCATTCATATCTGATGCGAATTTAATCTCAAAGTGATAAAAGAAATCATGAAATAAATTCAAATATATCAAAGGTATAGGCATGCTTGATGTTTTTAGATCAATCATTGTGAGTATATCTCTGGCTGTGATTTTATCTAGTTTTATATATTCGGAAAGGGATTTTTTAGAAAAAACGGGAGTTCGATCTTGAGCAGACAAAGAGATTATAATAGTTCTTAAACACCATACTATTTTTTTATTTGCTTCTTTTTTGTTATTTATTTTTGCATATTCTTTAAGGATGGAATTTGCTAAATAAATTGCAGTGCAAATATCTTCACCATAGCTATCTTTATACCTGAAATTATCAAATATATTTTGAAGAACATCAGCACCATAAATCGCTGTTGATTCCTTAACCAAATGAAGTGCAAATAAATCGCCGGTGGTCATTTTTTCGACTAAATAATCTTCTGGATATAAAAATAAACTTACAATAGATCTATTTACTGATCTTATCGCTGAACCGTCGTAAACACCTAATAAATCAATATCAGAGTTAAAATCTCGTTCGTGACGTGCTGTACTCCCAAATAATGCTAGTGCTTTCATATTATAAAAGAGGCCATGGTTAGACCTCGTTAAAGTTGTTAATTTTTCTAGTATACATTAACGCTTGACCGGACTGTACCCCGGTATCCGATTAAATCTACAGTAACATGCCAATGCCCAGTATGAGGAACATTCAATCGAGTCAAAGAGGACGTTGCATGACCACCAAAGTATTGGTGGCGACTGCCGTTTCTGTAGAGATTAAAGTTATTATTATCCATCAGTTTTACATTTGCAGAATTACCTGAAAGATTGATCTCTACAGTTTGGCCAGCACTCAATGTACGAAGATCGTAATGTTGAAAATTCATATATTTGATGTCTCATAAAATAAGACTATTGACTGTCCTTTCAGAAACTGAGAGTATTGCCAATAGTCCCATTGCGGATTAGGCACTTTTTTCTTGGCGGAAATTTAAGTGCATTCAATTTAAATAAAACGAGATTTATCTGATCGTGATCTCGTTTTATTTTTCCTTGCGAACTCCTTTGAAGGGTTCACCATTTGATTTTACATCCATAAAGCGACCGGTCTCGGTATTACGTTTAACCCAGGTTTCGGTTACTGGATTAAAAGTCTGAGATCGTTGTTTAACCATGCCAATACGACTGTTGTCTTTTGGTGGGTTAGTAGCCATTTCTACACCTCTTTTTATTTAGAACGGAAGGACCATCCTTCTGTCTGAAATCAGACTATTCCTCTGTGGTACCCTTGTCAATACGTACATATCAAATAAATGCTAGAGTTAGGCATTTAATCGCCACTATATCTAGTGAGCATTTTTACTTCATATGGTTATCAAAATGATATCGACTTTGGGTGACACTATGGTGGGTGTTAGTGTTAAACTATCAGGATAGAAACTGGTTAGTTGAGGTATAACAAAATGTCACTTAAGACTTTCACTGAAGTTTTGAATGGGGATCATGAACTTGCCATAAGGCTTGCTTTCATCGATTTTAAATCCTTCTACACAGGTAGCTTGTCCAGAACCGATTTAGTAAATGAGTTTTCTGTTTCGGAGATCACTGCGACCAGAATCCTTAGTGAATATAAAAAAGTTCGACCAAAAAATATCACATATAGTAATAAGGAAAAAAAATTCCTATTAGAAAAATCATTCGTCCCATTGATTGATATTCACGCTGAGGATGCACTAAGTATGCTTGCAACCGGATTTGACAAAAATAAATTATTACGTGGACGAAAAATAATAAGATATGAACGGATTGGCTTGCATCAACCTTTATTAAATAGAGATTCTATAGCTACAATTACGCGGAGTATATATAACAAGAAAAATATCAAATGTAGGTATTATTCTGCTGCTAATGCCGATAAGAGTGAGCGGGTATTATCCCCTTTGGTCATTATGTT
The DNA here is from genome assembly GCF_004361975.1 of Buttiauxella sp. JUb87. Classification (NCBI taxonomy): domain Bacteria; kingdom Pseudomonadati; phylum Pseudomonadota; class Gammaproteobacteria; order Enterobacterales; family Enterobacteriaceae; genus Buttiauxella; species Buttiauxella sp. JUb87. The sequence continues at coordinate 128,476 of NZ_SNVY01000002.1, read as the reverse complement.
TGATGGAAGGAATTGGATATTTAGAGCGCATCACGAGAATAGTAACACATTGATCAAGTTCAAGAATTTTAATTTTTCTCGAGTTATAGATGTTACGGAAACAGAGTGTGATATAGACCGTGAACATAGCTTGGAATACGATGAACTATGGAATAAGTTTCTTCCTCTTGAACTAGAAATAAATGCTAGCCTCAATGAGACGCTGAAAAATGAAGTAAGACGAGATTTTTCTATTCCCGATGAAGAGAATAAAGTTCTTTTAACAGAAAGGGCTGCGTTTATATGGATTATTTTAAATCAGTGGGCAGTCAGTTATTGTGATAATAATATTACCTCTGCGAAGTTTATTTTAAAAAATGCTGACATGTTAAAAAACCAAGGAGCGATCTAATCGCTGTATTTACCTGAATTAATTTTGCTGTTGAAATATAGAAAATAGACCGTAAGAAAATGGCGGAAGATCACAGGAGTTGAACCTGCCCGGCACCGCTGGCGGCACCAACTGGATTTGAAGTCCAGCCGCCTCACCGGAGACGACGATCTTCCTTGCCTCGATTGCTACATGGAGGCGGTGCGCAGTATACCCAGTTTTTCCCCCTTACCAAACAATGCTTTCCCCTTTACCCCATGATTCTTCTGAAACTATTAGCCAGATCAATCAAACCGCGCGAAAAACACCCATTCCTTAAATCTTAGTCTGCTAAGAGAGCGACTCCGCTCACACTTATCAAGAAACATAATCTGATAACCAGAAATTAGAATTCATCGTCCGTCCCCGATGCTTTACAACCTTTGATATCGAATTTTTCACATTCATTTTTGAAGGTGCGCACCAGACCCACGGGCACACCGTTTCCAAAAAATTCAGCATTGAAAAGGACGGCATAATGAAAATTAGTGACGGTAACTGGCTTATCCAGCCCGGTTTAGCGCTTATCCACCCGGTGCAAGTGTTTGATGTGGAACAGCAGGGTAATGAGATGGTGGTGTATGCAGGCATGAAGGATGTGCGCGAGCGGGGAAATCAGCTTGATACCCCACTGTTTACGTTACGCTTTTTCTCCCCGCAGGAAGGTGTGGTCGGCGTGCGTATCGAGCATTTCCAGGGCGCGGTGGATAACGGCCCGCATTATCCACTGAACGTGTTGCACGACGTGAAAGTGTCGATGCAAAACACCGCTGAATTTGCCGAGTTGAAAAGCGGCAATCTGGCGGTGCGTGTCACCAAAGGTGTTGAATGGGCGCTGGATTTCCTGCGCGATGGCGTGCGCATCACCGGCAGTGCGGTGAAAAATAACGGTTATGTGCAGGATGCTAACAGCGGCAACACGCACATGTTCGAGCGCCTGGATTTGAGCGTTGGCGAAACGGTTTATGGTCTGGGCGAGCGTTTTACCGCGCTGGTGAAAAACGGCCAGACGGTGGAAACCTGGAACCGCGATGGCGGCACCAGCACCGAGCAATCTTACAAAAACATTCCTTTCTACCTCACTAACCGTGGCTACGGCGTGCTGGTGAACCATCCGGAATGTGTCTCCTTTGAAGTCGGTTCCGAAAAAGTATCCAAAGTGCAGTTCAGCGTCGCAGGTGAATATCTCGAATATTTCGTGATTGACGGCCCAACGCCGAAAGCGGTTCTTGACCGTTACACCCGCTTCACTGGCCGCCCGGCGCTGCCGCCAGCGTGGTCGTTTGGCCTGTGGCTCACCACTTCCTTTACCACCAACTACGACGAAGCGACGGTGAATAGTTTTATCGACGGCATGGCCGAACGTAATTTGCCGCTGCATGTGTTCCACTTCGACTGCTTCTGGATGAAAGCCTTCCAGTGGTGTGATTTCGAGTGGGACCCGGTGACCTTCCCCGATCCTGAAGGCATGTTGAAACGCCTGAAAGCGCGTGGTCTGAAAATCTGCGTGTGGATTAACCCGTACATTGGTCAGAAATCTCCGCTGTTCCGCGAAGGGATGGAAAAAGGCTATCTGCTGAAACGCCCGAACGGCGCGGTGTGGCAGTGGGATAAATGGCAGCCAGGCCAGGCGATTGTTGATTTCACCAATCCGGCGGCTTGCGACTGGTACGCAAGCCATCTGAAACGCCTGGTGCGCATGGGTGTGGATTGCTTCAAAACTGACTTCGGCGAGCGCATCCCAACCGATGTGGTGTGGCACGATGGCTCCGACCCGCAGAAAATGCATAACCATTACGCGTTCATTTATAACGAGCTGGTGTGGAACGTGCTCAAGCAGGAACTGGGCGACGAAGAAGCCGTACTGTTTGCCCGTTCGGCCTCCGTTGGCGCACAACAATTCCCGGTTCACTGGGGCGGCGACTGCTATGCCAACTATGAGTCAATGGCAGAAAGTCTGCGCGGTGGTTTGTCGCTCGGCATGTCTGGTTTTGGTTTCTGGAGCCACGATATTGGCGGCTTCGAAAACACCGCTCCGGCGCATGTTTATAAACGCTGGTGCGCATTCGGGCTGCTTTCCAGCCACAGCCGCCTGCATGGCAGCAAATCCTACCGTGTGCCATGGGCGTATGACGACGAAGCTTGCGATGTGGTGCGCCACTTCACGCAGCTGAAATCGCGCATGATGCCGTATCTGTACCGTCAGGCAGCGCAGGCCGCAGAGTTCGGTACGCCGATGATGCGCGCCATGATGCTGGAGTTCCCGGACGATCCGGGCTGCGATTATCTCGACCGCCAGTACATGCTGGGTGATTCAGTGATGGTTGCGCCGGTGTTCTCTGAGGCGGGCGACGTGCAGTTCTATCTGCCAGAAGGGCGCTGGACGCATCTGCTCAACAACCAGCAAGCGCAAGGTAGCCGCTGGCATAAAGAGCAGCATGATTTCCAGAGCCTGCCGGTTTATGTGCGTGACAATACGCTGTTGGCGCTGGGTAATAATGACCAGAAACCAGATTACGCGTGGCACGAAGGCACCGCTTTCCAGCTGTTTAACCTGGACGATGGCCGCGAGGCGATTTGTGAAGTCCCGGCGGCAGACGGTTCGGTTGTCTTCACGCTGAAGGTGCGTCGCGAAGGCAATACGCTGGCGGTACAAAGCGCAGGCCAGGCGAAAGACTGGACGCTGTGTCTGCGTAATATCGGCAGTGTGAAAGGCGTGAAGCAAGGCAAGAGTGCAGCGGGTGAACACGGTGTGGTGATTACACCGGATTCGTACGAGGCGGGATTGGTTATCGAGCTTTAATGTTTGTGGCGGGGGCGCTTGCGCTTGCCCGCCCTACAATTAACTCTCTCCCTGAGGGCTGTCAGCCCCGCAGGTTTTCCGTTCACCCGTGCGTTCAGTTATCTCTGTAATTCCCGCAAACGGTGCGATCGAAGCCGGGAACAAGGTCAAAACCGCTCTGGCTTATGACTTTGACCTTGAATTTCGGGTCCGGCTTAAATCGCCTCCATTTTGACTCCAGGTGGCAGGGTCCAGCCGTCGGGAACGGCTGGAGGGCGCGATCGTCGGGAACGAATCGCAACCGACCCTGACACGGAGGCTAAATGGAGGTTTACCGCTTGCGGCGATTTATTTGCCGGGAGTCCGGGTCCTTAGGGTGGCGACGGTGGCCACCCTAAGACGTTCACCGGTTTCGTGGCGACATAAACATTCAATCGCCTGGTGAACGGAACCTTCTCCGAATTGGCAGGAACTGTTCTTCAAAGATGTGTACAAGAGACAGTTGGGGGAGAGGGGACGCAAGTTTATCCCTTCATCCACACCCGCAGGCCATCGAGGAACATCTGCGTTGCCAGCATCACCAACACCAGGCCCATCAGGCGTTCCAGCGCATTCACACCTTTCTCGCCCAGCAGGCGCAAGAACAGCGAAGATTGCAGCAAAATTGCCACGGTACCGCCCCAGGCCAGCAGTAACGCGATCACTAAATGCCCCATCTGATTCGGATACTGGTGCGATAACAACATTAATGTCGCCAGCAGCGTCGGTCCGGCAACCAGCGGGATTGCCAGCGGCACGATAAACGGTTCTTCACCCGCAGGCAGGCCAGAGGCATTACCTTCATGGCTTGGGAAAATCATTTTAATCGCAATCAGGAACAGAATAATCCCGCCGGATATGGAAACGCTTTCGGCGCGTAAGTTAAGGAATGCGAGAATTTTTTCCCCAGCGAATAAGAAAATCAGCATGATGATCAGCGCAATCAGCAGCTCGCGGATCATGATGGCGCGGCGGCGTTTTGGCTCGGTATGTTTGAGCACTGACATAAAGATCGGCAGGTTGCCCAGCGGGTCCATAATCAGGATTAACAGCACTGCCGCAGAAATGATTTCGGTCATGAATAATTGTCTCTAATAAGTTGTATTTCTAATCGCTTGCATATCATTGATTAATTTCACTTGCGACTTTGGCAGCATTTTGTAATGTGAAGGCTGTTTCCAATTAATGCACACAACGCACACATCTTCTTCGCAGGATTAGTCTCTATGAAAAATGTTGGTTTTATCGGTTGGCGCGGTATGGTCGGTTCCGTTCTCATGCAGCGCATGGTTGAGGAACGCGACTTTGACGCCATTCGTCCGGTTTTCTTCTCCACTTCTCAGCTCGGCCTCGCGGCCCCGTCTTTTGCAGGCCAGAATAATGGCACCCTGCAAGATGCTTATGACCTGGAAGCGTTGAAAGCGCTGGATATTATCATTACCTGCCAGGGCGGCGATTATACCAACGAAATCTATCCAAAGCTTCGTGAAAGCGGTTGGCAGGGTTACTGGATTGATGCCGCTTCTTCACTGCGTATGAAAGATGACGCCATCATCATTCTTGACCCAATTAACCAGCACGTCATTCAGGAAGGGCTGAACAATGGCGTCAAAACCTTTGTTGGCGGTAACTGTACCGTCAGCCTGATGCTGATGTCCCTCGGCGGCTTGTTTGCGAATGACCTGGTTGACTGGGTGTCTGTGGCGACTTATCAGGCAGCGTCCGGCGGCGGTGCGCGTCATATGCGTGAACTGCTGAGCCAGATGGGCCAACTGCATAATCACGTTGCGGCTGAACTGGCTGATCCTGCGTCTGCCATTCTGGACATCGAGCGCAAAGTGACTGACTTGACCCGTAGCGGCGGCCTGCCAACGGATAACTTTGGCGTGCCACTAGCAGGAAGCCTGATCCCGTGGATTGACAAGCAGCTGGATAACGGCCAGACCCGCGAAGAGTGGAAAGGCCAGGCTGAGACTAACAAAATCCTCAACACCGGCACGATTATTCCAGTTGATGGCTTGTGTGTTCGCGTGGGCGCATTGCGCTGCCACAGCCAGGCATTCACCATCAAACTGAAGAAAGATGTCTCTCTGCCAACCATTGAAGCGATGCTTTCCGGGCATAACGAGTGGGCGAAAGTGGTGCCAAACGATCGCGAGATCACCATGCGCGAACTGACGCCTGCTGCCGTCACCGGCACGCTGACCACGCCAGTTGGACGCCTGCGTAAACTCAATATGGGCCCTGAATTCCTTTCAGCGTTCACCGTGGGTGACCAGCTTCTGTGGGGTGCTGCAGAACCGTTACGTAGAATGTTGCGTCTGCTCGCATAAGTACACTTGTTTACATAAGGGGCATTGCAGCCCCTTTTTTTTCGCGTCATACATGGAGCGTATGATCGTTATTAATTATTTTTCAGGAGTAAAACAGCGCGTTGGCTATGCTTTATTCAGGGCGGAAAAAACCGTCTTGATAGGTTGTTGGGCGGAGCAGCTTACAGGAGTTCATTTACGCTGCCCGTTGGGTCAATGATAACGTTATCCTGAGCGCGTAAGCGTAGCGTCAGGATAAGACAAAAAACAGGACAAAATCCATGTCTGTTCATCCAGAAAAAGACGTGATAAATGCGCTAATTGCGGGTCACTTTGCTGATCCTTTTTCCTTGCTGGGAATGCATAAAACGGATGCCGGGCTGGAAGTGCGTGCCCTGTTACCTGACGCCACCGAAGTGTGGGTTATCGAACCAAAAACTGGGGGGAAGGTCGGTAAATTAGACTGCCTTGATTCGCGCGGTTTCTTTTGCGGGGTTATTCCCCGGCGTAAAAATCCATTCCGTTATCAACTGGCCGTCATGTGGCATGGCCATGAAAATCTCATTGATGATCCTTACCGCTTTGGGCCGCTAATCCAGGAAGTGGATAGTTGGCTGTTGTCCGAAGGTACGCATTTGCGTCCTTATGAAACTCTCGGTGCGCACGCCGACACGATGGATGGCGTCACCGGCACGCGTTTCTCCGTTTGGGCACCTAACGCCCGCCGTGTTTCCGTCGTTGGCCAGTTTAACTATTGGGACGGCCGTCGCCATCCGATGCGTTTACGCCGCGAAAGCGGGATCTGGGAACTCTTTATCCCTGGCGCTCACCCTGGGCAGTTATACAAATTCGAACTGATTGATACCGACGGGCATCTGCGCCTGAAGGCCGACCCGTATGCGTTTGAGTCGCAAATGCGCCCGGAAACGGCATCGCTGATTTGCGGGTTACCGGAAAAAACCACCCTTAGCCCTGCGCGCCAGCGCGCCAATGGCTTCGATCAGCCAATTTCAATTTACGAAGTGCATCTCGGGTCGTGGCGCCGCCACACTGATAATAATTTCTGGCTCAGTTACCGCGAACTGGCGGACCAACTGGTGCCGTACGTGAAAGAGATGGGCTTTACCCACCTCGAGCTGTTGCCGATTAACGAACACCCGTTCGATGGCAGTTGGGGTTACCAGCCACAAGGGCTGTATGCGCCGACGCGCCGTTTCGGCACGCGAGAAGACTTCCGTTACTTTATCAATGCCGCACATGCTGCGGGCTTAAACGTGTTGCTCGACTGGGTGCCAGGGCATTTCCCGACGGATGACGCCGGGCTTGCGAAATTCGATGGTACGTCGCTGTACGAACATGGCGACCCGCGCGAAGGCTATCACCAGGACTGGAACACCCTGATTTACAACTATGGGCGGCGTGAAGTCAGCAACTATCTGGTCGGCAATGGTCTGTACTGGATTGAGCGTTTCGGCATTGACGGTTTGCGCGTTGATGCGGTGGCGTCGATGATTTACCGCGATTACAGCCGCCAGCCAGGCGAGTGGATCCCCAACGATAAAGGCGGCCGTGAAAACCTCGAGGCGATCGAATTTTTGCGTAGCACCAACCGCATCATTGGCGAGCAAACGCCTGGTGCCGTGACCATGGCGGAAGAGTCGACCGACTTTGCGGGCGTGTCGCGTCCAGCGTCGATGGGCGGACTGGGTTTCTGGTTTAAATGGAACCTCGGCTGGATGCACGACACTCTCGACTACATGAAGCTTGACCCGGTGCATCGCCAGTATCACCACGACAAAATGACCTTCGGCATGTTGTACAACAGCACCGAAAACTTTGTCCTGCCGTTGTCGCACGATGAAGTGGTACACGGTAAAAAATCGATTCTCGACCGCATGCCTGGCGATGCCTGGCAAAAGTTTGCCAACTTGCGTGCTTATTACGGTTGGATGTGGGCCTTCCCTGGCAAGAAGTTGCTGTTTATGGGCAATGAGTTTGCTCAAGGGCGCGAGTGGAACCATGACAGCAGCCTAGACTGGCACTTGCTGGAAGGCGGCGACAACTGGCACCACGGCGTGAAACGTCTGGTGCGTGATTTGAACCGCACTTATCGCCAACATGCTGCGATGCACGAGCTGGATTTTGATAGTTACGGTTTCGAATGGCTGGTGGTGGAAGACAACGTTAACTCGGTATTTATCTTTGTGCGCCGCGACTCACAAGGTAATGAAATCATTGTCGCCAGCAACTTTACGCCGGTGCCGCGTTACCACTATCGCTTCGGCATTAACCAGCCAGGACGCTGGCGTGAAGAACTGAATACTGACTCAATGCATTATCACGGCAGCAATGCCGGGAACAGCGGGGCGGTACACAGCGATGCGATCCCAAGCCACGGGCGCGATCACTCTTTAAGTTTGACGCTGCCACCGCTGTCGACCATTTGGCTGGTACGGGAGGCTGAATGACACAACTCAGCGCCGGGAATTCCGCGCCGTACGGTTCTTACTTCGATGGGAAAGGGGTGAACTTCACCCTGTTTTCCGCCAATGCCCATAAAGTCGAACTGTGTGTGTTCGACGAGCATGGTCACGAGCAACGTTACGATTTACCGGTGCGAACCGGTGACATCTGGCACGGCTATTTGCCCAACGCTAAACCTGGTCTGAAATACGGCTATCGTGTGCATGGGCCGTGGGAACCGCAAAACGGCCATCGTTTTAATCCGGCAAAATTGCTGCTCGACCCTTGTGCTCGCGTGGTAGTTGGCGGTGCAGCCGACCATCCGCATCTGCATGGCGGTTATGATGAACCCAACCTGGAAGATAGCGCTCCGCACATGGCGAAATGTGTGGTGGTGCAGGATAAATTCGACTGGGAAGACGATGTGCACCCACGAATCCCGTGGGGCGACACGGTAATTTACGAAGCCAATGTGCGTGGCCTGACACTGCTTCATCCTGGCATCCCGGAAGAGTTGCGGGGCACTTATGCCGCACTTGGTCATCCGGTGATGATTAACTATTTCAAACGCCTGGGGATTACGGCGCTTGAATTGTTGCCGGTGGCGCATTTTGTCACCGAGCCGCGCATCGCCCATTTAGGGCTCAGCAATTATTGGGGCTATAACCCCCGTGCGCTGTACGCCGCCGAAGGTTATTACGCGGTAAATCAAGATCCACTGGTGGCCGCCAATGAGCTACGGGGTGCTGTAAAAGCACTGCACGAAGCGGGCATTGAGGTCATTCTCGATATTGTTCTGAACCACAGTGCTGAGCTGGACCGCGATGGCCCAACCCTCTCACTGAGCGGAATCGACAACCGTAGCTATTATTGGTTAATGGAAAACGGTGATTACCAGAACTGGACAGGTTGCGGTAACACGTTGAATTTGAGCACGCCGGGCGTGGTCGCTCAGATGGTGGATTGTCTGCGTTATTGGGTCGATAGCTGCCATATCGATGGTTTTCGCTTTGATTTAGCTTCGGTCATGGGGCGTACGCCGGAGTTCCGGCAGGATGCTCCGTTGTTCGAAGCGATAAAAAACGATCCGGTTTTGTCGCAAATAAAACTGATTGCTGAACCGTGGGATATTGGCGCGGGAGGTTATCAGGTGGGGAACTATCCGCCGCTATTTGCGGAATGGAATGACCATTTTCGTGACGGCATGCGGCGTTTCTGGCTGCGACAAGATCTATCGTTGGGGGGATTCGCTTGCCGCTTTGCTGGTTCAAGCGATGTCTACCGTCGTGGAGAGCGCAAGCCTTCAACCAGTGTCAATTTAATCACTGCCCACGACGGCTTCACGCTGCGTGATTGTGTCAGCTTCAATCAAAAACATAACGAAGCGAACGGCGAAGATAACCGCGATGGCACTAATAATAACTACAGCAATAACTATGGTTTCGAAGGGCTGGAAGCTTCACTGAATATCAAAGAGCGGCGGCGCGACAGCGTGCACGCCTTGCTCACATTGTTACTGCTTTCTCAGGGAACGCCGATGCTGTTGGCTGGTGATGAACATGGCCACAGCCAGCACGGCAACAATAATGCTTATTGTCAGGACAACCAACTGACCTGGCTTGATTGGGAACACTGTAACGATGGCTTAACCACATTTACCGCGGCATTGATTCATCTACGCAAGACGATTCCGGCACTAACCCGAAATCTCTGGTGGGAGGAAGGTGATGACAATGTTCGCTGGTGGAATAAAGAGGCTCAGCCTCTGAGTGCTGACGAGTGGGAAAACGGGGTTCATCGCCTGCAAATCCAACTTTCTGAACGTTGGCTCATTACGATTAACGCGACCGAAGAGTTGGCTGACATCGTACTACCCGAAGGGGAATGGCGAGCCATTCCTCCGTTTGCCGGTGAAGACAACCCGGTGGTGATGGCTGTATGGCATGGTCCTGCGCACGGAGTCTGCGTATTCCAGAAGTCATAAAAAAAGGAGTCAGTCATGGTTAAGCTTGATAAGAACGATCCTCTGATGTTGGCACGTCAACTGCCAAATAAATCCGTGGCCCTGATTCTGGCTGGTGGGCGCGGTACCCGATTGAAAGATTTGACCTCAACGCGCGCTAAGCCTGCCGTTCACTTTGGTGGCAAGTTCCGAATTATCGATTTTGCGTTGTCGAACTGCATTAACTCGGGTATTCGCCGCATCGGCGTGATTACCCAATATCAGTCACATACCTTGATTCAACATATCCAACGTGGCTGGTCGTTTTTCAGTGAAGAGATGAACGAGTTTGTGGATTTGCTCCCGGCACAGCAGCGTGTACACGGTGAAAACTGGTATCGCGGCACCGCCGATGCGGTGACACAAAACCTCGATATTATCCGCCGTTACAAAGCGGAATACGTGGTGATCCTCGCGGGTGACCATATCTACAAGCAAGATTACTCGCGCATGTTGATTGACCACGTAGAAAAAGGCGCACGCTGCACGGTGGCATGTATGCCAGTGCCGCTACATGAAGCCTCGGCGTTTGGCGTTATGGCGGTAGATAACGAAGAGAAAATCATTGAATTCGTTGAGAAACCGGCTAATCCGCCGTCGATGCCAGGTGATGACAGCAAAGCGCTCGCCAGTATGGGGATCTACGTTTTCGATGCAGATTACCTTTACGAACTGTTAGAGGCTGACGACAAAGACGACTCCTCAAGCCATGACTTCGGGAAAGATATTATCCCGAACGTGATGAAATCCGGCGTTGCTTTTGCCCATCCCTTCCCGCTTTCTTGCGTGCAGTCTGACCCGAATGCCGAGCCGTACTGGCGTGATGTCGGCACGCTGGAAGCTTACTGGAAAGCGAACCTCGATCTCGCCTCGGTGACACCAGAACTGGATATGTACGACCGGGATTGGCCGATCCGTACCCATATGGAGCCGCTGCCGCCCGCGAAATTTGTGCAAGACCGCTCCGGTAGCCATGGCATGACGCTGAACTCGCTGGTTTCCGGCGGCTGTATCATTTCTGGCTCAGTGGTGGTTCAGTCGGTGCTGTTCCCGCGCGTGCGTGTTAATTCGTTTTGTAACATTGACTCGTCAGTATTGTTGCCTGATGTCATCGTCGGGCGCTCCTGCCGTTTACGCCGTTGCATTATTGACCGCGCTTGTGTCATCCCGGAAGGCATGGTGGTTGGCGAAAATGCCGAAGAAGATGCTCGCCGTTTCTACCGCTCAGAAGAAGGTATTGTGCTGGTGACGCGCGAGATGCTTGCCAAATTGCATGGTTAATAAGTGAAGGAATGACCCACGCGCGGCGCGCCTGCTGTGACATTAAGAGCGCGCCACGACTTTCCATACGGGAGCGATAATGCAGGTCTTACATGTATGTTCTGAAATTTTTCCACTGCTGAAAACGGGTGGCCTGGCGGATGTGATTGGTGCGCTACCTGCGGCACAAATCGCAGGCGGCGTTGAGACGCGAGTCTTGCTGCCTGCTTTCCCTGACATTCGTCGTGGCATCGTTGACGCGCAAGTGGTCGCCCATCGCGACACCTTCGCGGGTCATATGACTTTGTTATATGGCCACTTCAACGGCGTGGGGATTTACCTCATTGACGCTCCACATTTATACGACCGACCGGGTAGCCCGTATCACGATACTAACCAGTTCGCGTACACCGACAACGTGCATCGTTTTGCGCTGTTGGGTTGGGTGGGGGCGGAAATGGCCTGTGGCCTGGATCCCTTCTGGCATCCGGATATTGTACATGCGCATGACTGGCATGCGGGCCTGGTGCCAGCGTATCTGGAAGCGCGAGGGCGTCCGGCAAAGTCAGTCTTTACAGTGCACAACCTGGCTTATCAGGGGCTGTTTTTCGCTCATCATATGAATGAAATTGACCTGCCATGGTCGTTCTACGACATGAACGGCCTGGAGTTTAATGGTCAAATTTCGTACTTGAAAGCGGGCCTTTATTATGCTGATCATATTACGGCGGTCAGCCCGACCTATGCTCGCGAAATAACCGAGCCGCAATTTGCTTACGGTATGGAAGGGCTGTTGCGTCAGCGTCACCGTGAGGGGCGGTTGTCCGGCATCCTCAATGGCGTGGACGAAAAAATTTGGGACCCGGCCCATGACTTACTTCTGGCTTCACGCTATACCCGCGATACGCTGGAAGAAAAGGCGGAAAACAAACGCCAGTTGCAGGTGGCGATGGGGCTGAAAGTGAACGAGAAAGCGCCGCTGTTTGCGGTGGTGAGCCGTTTAACCAGCCAGAAAGGGTTGGATTTGGTGCTGGAGGCGTTGCCGGGTTTACTTGAGCAAGGCGGGCAACTGGCGTTGCTGGGAGCCGGTGACACCGTGATGCAGGAAGGTTTCCTGGCGGCTGCCGCAGAGCATCCTGGACAAGTGGGCGTTCAGATCGGTTATCACGAAGCTTTCTCGCACCGGATTATGGGCGGAGCTGACGTGATACTGGTGCCAAGCCGTTTTGAACCTTGTGGTTTAACACAATTGTATGGTCTGAAGTATGGCACTTTGCCGCTGGTGCGGCGCACTGGTGGGCTTGCCGATACGGTTTCTGATAGCTCACTGGAAAACCTGGCTGACGGAATCGCCAGTGGATTCGTGTTTGAGGACAGTAATGCCTGGTCGTTGTTAAGAGCAATCAGGCGTGCCTTCGTGTTGTGGTCCCGCCCGTCGTTGTGGAGATTTGTCCAACGTCAGGCGATGGGCATGGATTTTAGCTGGCAGGTGGCGGCGCATTCCTACCGCGATCTGTACCAACGTTTGCTGTAGCCATCCACCAGGAATCACTGATATGAACGCACCATTTTCCTATTCGTCACCGACGCTGAGCATTGAGGCTTTAAAGCACTCAATCGCCTACAAACTGATGTTTACCGTTGGGAAAGACCCGGTTATCGCCAATAAGCATGAGTGGCTGAACGCCACGCTATTTGCGGTTCGTGACCGGTTGGTCGAACGCTGGCTGCGTTCCAACCGCGCTCAGCTTTCCCAGGAAGTTCGCCAGGTTTATTACCTGTCGATGGAATTTTTGATTGGCCGCACCCTCTCTAACGCACTGCTTTCGTTAGGCATTTATGAAGATGTCAAAAATGCGCTGGAAGAGATGGGGCTGGATCTTGAAGAGTTGATAGACGAGGAGAACGACCCCGGCCTCGGTAATGGCGGGCTCGGTCGTCTTGCCGCCTGTTTTCTCGATTCATTAGCGACACTCGGTTTGCCTGGCCGTGGTTATGGCATTCGCTACGATTACGGCATGTTTAAACAAAACATTGTTGATGGTCGCCAGAAAGAATCACCGGACTACTGGCTCGAATACGGTAACCCGTGGGAATTCAAGCGCCACAACACACGCTACAAAGTTCGCTTTGGCGGGCGCGTGCAAATGGAAGCTAAAAAATTCCGCTGGGTAGAAACCGAGGAGATTCTGGCGGTAGCCTATGACCAGATAATCCCGGGCTACGATACTGATGCCACCAATACGCTGCGCCTGTGGAATGCGCAGGCGAGTAGCGAAATTAACCTCGGTAAGTTTAACCAGGGCGATTATTTCGCGGCGGTGGAAGACAAGAACCATTCAGAAAACGTTTCGCGAGTCCTTTATCCAGATGACTCGACCTATTCAGGCCGTGAGCTGCGTTTGCGTCAGGAATATTTCCTGGTGTCCTCTACCGTGCAGGACATTCTCAGCCGCCATTACCAGCTACATAAAACTTATGACAATCTGGCGGATAAAATCGCCATCCACCTCAATGACACGCACCCGGTATTGGCGATCCCTGAGCTGATGCGCTTGTTAATTGATGAGCATAAATTCAGTTGGGAAGATGCGTTTGAGGTTTGCTGCCAGGCATTCTCATACACCAACCACACGCTGATGAGTGAAGCACTGGAAACCTGGCCAGTGGACATGTTAGGCAAAATTTTGCCGCGCCACTTACAGATAATTTTCGAGATTAACGACTACTTCCTGAAAACCTTGCAGGAGCAACATCCGAACGATACCGAGCTGCTGGGGCGTACTTCGATTATTGATGAGTCGAACGGCCGTAAAGTCCGTATGGCGTGGCTTGCGGTTGTCGTCAGCCACAAAGTCAACGGTGTTTCGGAGCTGCACTCCAACTTAATGGTGCAGTCGCTGTTTGCCGATTTCGCCGCTATCTTCCCGATGCGTTTCTGCAATAAAACCAACGGTGTGACACCTCGTCGCTGGCTGGCTTTGGCGAACCCACCACTTTCAGAAGTGTTAGATAAAAATATTGGCCGCACCTGGCGTACTGATCTCAGTCAGCTGAACGAGATGAAGCAGCATATTGATTACCCAACTGTGCATCAGGATGTGCGTAAGGCGAAGCTGGCTAACAAGAAACGGCTGGCAAGTTACATCGGCCAGCATCTCAATGTGGTGGTGAACCCAAATGCGTTGTTTGATGTGCAAATCAAACGTATTCATGAGTACAAACGCCAGTTGATGAATGTGCTGCATGTGATTACGCGCTACAACCGCATTAAGGCAGACCCAACAGCCGATTGGGTACCGCGTGTGAACATCTTCGCCGGTAAAGCGGCGTCGGCGTACTACATGGCAAAACACATCATTCATCTCATCAACGATGTGGCGGCGGTGATCAACAACGATCCGGTGGTAAAGGATCGCCTGAAAGTGGTGTTTATCCCGAACTACAGCGTCAGTCTTGCGCAGATCATTATCCCAGCGGCGGATCTCTCGGAGCAGATTTCTCTGGCGGGAACGGAAGCTTCCGGCACCAGTAATATGAAGTTTGGTCTGAACGGCGCGCTGACGATTGGCACGCTGGATGGCGCAAACGTCGAAATGCTGGAGCACGTGGGTGCGGATAACATCTTTATCTTTGGTAATACGGCCGAAGAGGTCGAAACGCTACGGCGCGAAGGCTATAAGCCACGCGAGTATTATGAAAAGGATGAAGAACTGCATCAGGTGCTGACGCAAATTGGTACCGGGACATTCAGCCCTGACGAACCTACACGTTACCGTGACCTGCTGGATTCACTGATTAACTTTGGTGACCACTATCAGGTATTGGCAGATTTCCGCAGTTATGTAGATTGCCAGGATAGGGTAGATGAAGTGTATCGCCAGCAAGTAGAGTGGACGTTCCGTGTCATCCATAATATTGCCAACATGGGGTATTTCTCGTCTGACAGGACGATTCAGGAATACGCCGATGAGATTTGGCATATTAAGCCGGTGAGATTGTAATTATTCCCCTCTCCCCAAAGGGGCGAGGGGACTAGCTCGGTATTCCCCCTCTCCCAAAGGGGCGAGGGGACTAGCTCGGTATTCCCTCTCTCCCCAAAGGGGCGAGGGGGCTAGCCCGGTATTCCCCCTCTCCCTCAGGGAGAGGGACGGGGTGAGGGTTGTTCTCACGCAAATATCAACATAACTCCAGTTGCACATTGTTCTCAGCAATTACCTGCATCACGCCTGACGGAGGCATTACATCGGTATAAACCTGATCAACAAGGCTAATACTGCCGAGATTAACCATCGCATTGCGGCCAAATTTAGAATGGTCGACAACCAGCATCACGCAGCGTGAGTTTTCAATAATCGCGCGTTTGGTGCGTACTTCGTGGTAATCAAACTCCAGTAATGAGCCGTCGCCATCGATGCCGCTAATCCCCAGAATGCCGAAATCCAGCCTGAACTGAGAGATAAAATCGAGCGTTGCTTCGCCGATAATCCCGCCGTCGCGACTGCGTAATTCACCGCCCGCCAGAATAATACGGAAATCCTCTTTCACCTTAAGCGTGTTCGCCACGTTCAGGTTATTGGTGACGATCCGTAAATTGCTGTGGTTGAGTAGCGCATGTGCCACCGCTTCCGGTGTGGTGCCGATATCAATAAACAGCGTGGCACCGTTGGGGATCTGGCTGGCAACTTTCTGGGCGATACGCTCTTTTTCTGCTGTCTGCGTCGCCTTACGATCATGCCACGGTGTATTCACGGAACTCGACGGTAACGCGGCGCCACCGTGATGGCGCATGATCAGGTTCTGGTCGGCCAGATCGTTCAGATCGCGACGAATGGTTTGTGGGCTAACCGCAAACTCTTCGACTAACTCTTCAGTGCTGACATAGCCCTGTTTTTTAACCAGTTCGACAATGGCATCATGACGTTGTGTTTGCTTCACGCTGTTTTATTCTCCTGAAATGCTATGTTCGTTTTCGCGCGTGTAGGGTATCAACCAGCGCCATCGCAAGCCCGACAACCAGGCCGGTAATATGCGCGGCGTTGGCGATCGACATTCCTAAAACATCGAAAAATCCTATTACAATCCACAGAACAGCAAAGGCTAACAGGCCGCGCTGCATATAGATGCCGCTGTCCGGGTCGCGTTCGCCGCGCAGCCAGACATAGCCCATTAGCGCATAAACCACACCCGACAAACCACCAAACAGCGGGCCGCCAAATTTCGCCTGTACAAAGCCGCTCAACAGCGCAGAAACCAGCGTCAGGGTAATGAGTTTGCCGCTACCGAGACGCTTTTCGAGCGGGCCACCGAGATACCACCACCACAACAAGTTAAACGCAATATGCATGATAGAGAAGTGCATCAACGCATGGCTGAAATAGCGCCACAGTTCATAGTCCAAACTCTCTTTATACGGCCACGCCAGCCACACCATCACCGCTCGGTCGCCCATCACCTGCATCATTAGGTAAACCAGCACACAGGCGGCCATGATAACCATGGTGAACGGGCCAGCTTTTTGCGTAATAGTCGCGAGGAAAGGATAGCGCTGGTACTGCAAACCGCTACCGGTATGACCGGTATTCCAGCTTGCTGCGAGGTAACGCGAATCACCCGGGTTTGCGAGGAATTGTTCAAGCTCAGCACGAACATGGGATTCCTGGCTGTCGTTTGCCAGCCAGATATCCGTTTGTTCGTGTTGTTGAATAGTGAGGATAATCCCCTGCGTCGCCATATAGTCGACAAATGCCTGCGCGACTCGCGGGTTGGCAAACGAGGTAATCATGATCATAAGGTTTCAGCCAAATCCATACAAAAGGAAGCAGTATACCTCTAACGCAGCGATTTAAGACGCGCCGTGCGCGACTTCAGCCGGGAAATGGTGATGCCAGGCGTCAAAACCCCCGTCGACGCTATACACCTGGTCGTAACCTTGCTGCAGCAGATATTGCGCTGCCCCTTTGCTGCTATTGCCGTGATAGCACATCACCAGCACCGGCGTTTCAAAATCGGTTTGTTGCATAAAAGCCACCAGACGATCGTTAGTCAGATGAAACGCGCCCGGCGTATGGCCCATCGCAAAGCTTTGTGGATCGCGGATATCAACTAACACAGCGTGTTTTTGCTGCAACTTCTGGTGCGCTTCTTCCACACCAATACACTCAAAAGTTTCCATGGTTATGCTCGTCATAATATTGAATCGGCTTGCGCCATATTAAGGGAATCTGCCCTCTGGCCGCTGATATTAACGCCATTATGTTATCCATATCACGCAGTAATGTTTTTTTTTCGTTACAAAGCGCGCACGGACTTGCTAGTATGAGCGATAACGAACATATTTGAACTTTAACGAAAGTGCGTGAGGGTGACATGGAAACTAAAGATCTGATTGTGATTGGCGGAGGAATTAACGGGGCAGGTATCGCCGCTGACGCCGCAGGCCGTGGTTTATCCGTGTTGATGCTTGAAGCGCAAGACTTGGCGAGTGCCACCTCTTCAAACAGCTCGAAATTGATTCACGGTGGCTTGCGTTACCTTGAGCATTACGAGTTTCGTTTGGTGAGTGAAGCTTTAGCCGAGCGCGAAGTGCTGCTGAACATGGCTCCTCATATCGCTTTCCCGATGCGTTTTCGTCTACCACACCGCCCGCATCTGCGCCCGGCATGGATGATTCGTATTGGTCTGTTTATGTACGACCATCTCGGTAAACGTACTAGTTTGCCTGCGTCCACCGGTTTGCGTTTTGGTGCAGATTCAGTTCTAAAATCGAATATTGTGCGCGGTTTCGAATATTCCGACTGTTGGGTTGATGATGCGCGCCTGGTTTTAGCCAACGCGCAGATGGTGACGCGTGAAGGCGGTGAGGTGAAAACCCGTACCCGCGCAACCCGCGCTCGCCGTGAAAACGGCCACTGGGTTGTTGAAGCACAAGATATTGATACCGGTGAAACGTTCACCTGGCGTGCTCGCGGTCTGGTGAACGCCACTGGCCCATGGGTGAAAAACTTCTTTGACGACGGCCTGCAACTGCCTTCGCCATACGGCATCCGCCTGATCAAAGGCAGCCATATTGTGGTGCCACGTGTGCATAACCAGAAGCAGGCTTACATTCTGCAAAACGAAGATAAGCGCATCGTGTTTGTCATTCCGTGGATGGATGAGTTCTCCATTATTGGCACCACTGATGTGGAATATAAGGGTGACCCGAAAGACGTCCACATTGATGACAATGAAATTAACTACTTGTTGGATGCCTACAACGCGCACTTTAAAAAGACGCTAAGCCGCGACGACATCGTCTGGACTTACTCCGGCGTGCGTCCGCTGTGTGATGATGAGTCAGATTCACCGCAAGCTATCACCCGTGATTACACCCTCGATATTCATGATGAGCAGGGCAAAGCGCCACTGTTGTCAGTGTTTGGCGGCAAACTCACCACTTACCGTAAGCTCGCAGAACACGCACTGGATAAACTGAAAGGTTACTACCCAAAAATGGGGCCAGCATGGACTAAAGGCAGTACCTTGCCGGGTGGCGATATTAACGGTGACCGTGATGATTACGCCGCTCAACTGCGCCGCCGTTACCCGTTCCTGACAGAAAACCTGGCGCGTCGTTTCTCACGTACTTATGGCAGTAACAGCGACTTGATTCTGGGCCGCGCAACCAGCGTCACTGAGTTGGGTGAAGATTTCGGTCATGAGTTTTATGAAGCGGAATTACGTTACCTGGTGGAGCATGAGTGGGTGCGTGGCGTTGATGATGCTATTTGGCGTCGTACCAAATTAGGGATGTGGTTGAGCGAAGAACAGCAGGCGCGGGTGGCGCAGTGGCTGGTAAAGCGGGGCGGTAGGGCGAAGTTGTCTTTGGCATCGTGATGTTAATGGTGGATGACGCTTGCGCTTATCCACCCTACAACACCTTTCCCGTAGGGCGGATAAGCGTAGGCGTCATCCGCCAGTTTTATTTCAGAAGCTAAACCCCATACCCCATCATCTTCAGTAATTTCTGCGCATGTAACACCGCATCCTGGCGATGTGCGACACCGAGCTTCTGATACAAATTTCGAATGTGCGTTTTAATCGTCGTGGCTGCTACATCCAGCTCACCGGCGATTTGCTCATTGCTGTAGCCTGAATAAATCAGCCCCAACACTTGCCATTCGCGTTGTGTCAGTGGACTGGTGCGAATAAGCTCCGGCACTTCAGGGTGCGTCAATAAACGGCTAACAAAGTTTTCATCGAAATGGGCGAACTTATGGCGATGATGCTGGTTAATCTCACGCAAAATTCGCTGCGCACGATGTTGATCAAGTTCAGGTAGCGTATTGAGTTGAATCAACTGGCGTAATTGTTGCGCCATCGCTTCGCCTTCAATCACAAAGTGGCTGATAAAACCGGTGCGGTTAGCCAACGCTAGCGCTTCCAGTAACACGCGCTGAGCATCACTTTTACGCCCGGCCTGCCAGTAAAGCTGGTTTAACAGCAGCAGGTTACGGTTAAGATCGCTCATCAAACGCAGGCCGCGAGCATTTTCGTTTAACTCTTCCAGCACCATTTCGGCGGGCTCGAAATCACTCAGTAAAATCTGCGCTCGTGCAATATTGCGCCACTGGCTTTGCAGGAAATGGTTATTGGCAAACTCGGGTTTCGGCGTCAGGCGTAACCAGTTGGCGGCAGATTGTTTATCACCGGTCATTTGCCAGTAAATCACCCGCACTTTGTCAGCGTTGGATACCCAATCGCTGTGGAATGAGCCATTGCCCAATAAGTTTTCCAGGCGGTTCAGGTGATTACGGGCGTTATCCAGATCCCCTCGCGCCAGCGAGCATTGCACTAACAACGCCATGCATTGTAATTGCTGCTGCGGCTGGTAACCGGAAAGTACTTCCAGTCCCATGCGTGTTGATGCTTCGGCTTCGTCGAGCCGCGACCACGCCCACAGCAATTGTGCGCGAATGCGTAGCAGAAATTCGTGGAGCGGGAGTTGCTCAAGGTGCTGCTCTTCAATCAATGTGAAGGCTTTCTCTTGTGCTTCCCAGGCTGACTGCAGGAAACCTTGCGCCAGTAGAATCTCGCTTTGCTGGCATAAACCCCATAACGCGTAATGCCACATATCGTGGCGACGTGCCATTTGTTCGGTTTGCTGCATCACAGAAAGCGATTTAGTCAGCTCACCTTTGCAATGCAACACTTCGCCGTGGACCGACGTCGCGACAATACGGCTGTAGAAACTGGCCAGCGGTAGTGTGTCCAGGGCGATCATTGCCAGCCGTTCGGCTTCTTCCGGATTGCCGTCGTTAATCGCCACCTGGGCACGTAACGCATTGAATTCACCGTGCATGGTTTCATCCATTACGACATTCATTTCCTGCTCGGCACGCGCCAACAACATGTTCACTTCGCTATAGCGATGCTGGCTTTGCATCAGCCACGCTTGCAGCAAAACAAGTTTTGGGTTTTCCAGCAGGCTTTCCCACGGTAACGCTTTTAAAGATTCTTCCAGCAACGCTAGTTCGCTGTGGTTAAACAGCGCCCAGGCGTGAGTGAGCAAAATATCGCGCAGTAGGCTGGCGTCGCCTGCGGCCAGAGCATGGTGAATGGCTTCGCTTGGGAAACCCTGCGCCATCCAGCTTTCTGCTGCGGCACGATGGATTTCCGGGAGCTCAGTCGCCAGTTCCCACTGGCAACGCTGGCGTAAGAAATTGCCAAACAGCGGATGGAAACGGAACCACTCGCCGCTGTCATCCATGCGTTGAATGAATAACCCCTGACGTTCGGTTTCTTCGAGGCGCATCTGGCCGTTTTCTTCACCCGTGACACGCACAATCAACGCGTCATTCATCGAACGCAGAATCGAGCTGCGCAGCAGGAAGTTACGGGTTTGGGGATCGACATTATCCAGCACTTCATCGGCCAGATAATCAGACAAATGGCTGGCGTTAATCCCCGAAAGCCGACGTGCAGAATGCTGTGCTGAGGAGTTACTGCTTTGCCGTGCGGAAAGCGCAATAAGTTGCAGCGCGGTCGCCCAACCGGCGACGTCATCACACAGGCTATTGCTCTCGGTATGTTCGAGTGGTGAATTGAGCCGATGGTCGAAAAACTGTTTCGCTTCATTATGGGTAAAAGCGAGTTGTTGGCTGCCGATTTCCAGCAGTTGATCGCGCACACGCAAATTGGCGATGCCGAGCTGTGGCAAATTACGCGACAGTACCAGCAGCGTCAGGTTTTCTGGCTGGTGGCGGATGAAAAAGCGCATCGCTTCGTGAATAACCGGGTTGGTAATCAGATGGTAATCATCAATCACCAGGAACAGCGGGCGATGCCACTCCACCATTTCAATGAATAGTTGTGCGAACAGAGCCGTTAAGCTCGAGTACTGGCGTTTTTGCACCATCACTTCGCTGGTCACACAATGACCGGACGTTGCTTGCTGAATGGCCGCTATCAAATAGCTGGCAAAACGTTCTTGCTGGTTATCACTCTCATCCAGAGAGTACCAACCGAGCTCTTTCTTCCCTGCTGCCCATTGAGAAACAAGGGTCGTTTTCCCATAACCCGCCGGGCTGGTTATCAGTGCCACACGATAATTATTGGCTGTTGATAATTTCATCAATAGCCGGTCGCGGACCACTGTATTTTCCAGACGTACTGGACGACTTAATTTGGAGGGGATCAGCATGGGTCTACCACTTCACTGTGTAAGAAATATGTACGAATGTGATTTTTTTTACGCTTCGTAATTAATACTTACTACAAAGTCGACCAGTTTGCGGGTTATTGCAAGATTGTTGAGGGTTTGAGGCGTTGTAAGTTGCTCCTGGTCACAAATCTATTGATTAGATGAATTCAATTGTGAAATGTCGGTGTCTGAAGTGAAAACCCAGAGCTGGTGGGCGTTTCAGCTAACAGCGGCTCACTTTTAGTGGCAGCGATCACATTTTTAGCTACTCCCCGCGACTCCTCCCTCCGTAATGCCCCTCAGGAGGAGGAATTAGCCCAGGCCACCCGTCACACTAGCGGGTAATGAAATTAG
Organism: Buttiauxella sp. JUb87; assembly: GCF_004361975.1. Lineage (NCBI taxonomy): Bacteria > Pseudomonadati > Pseudomonadota > Gammaproteobacteria > Enterobacterales > Enterobacteriaceae > Buttiauxella > Buttiauxella sp. JUb87. Next base: position 106,171 of record NZ_SNVY01000002.1, on the reverse strand, counting down.
AACATCACAGGACCCGAGCCCCTATGTCACAGACGACCTTCAATAAAGCACAATTTCAGGCTGCACTGACACGTCAGTGGCAGCGATATGGGCTGCATTCAGCCGCCGAAATGACCCCGCAACAATGGTGGCATGCTGTCAGCGGTGCGCTGGCAGAATTACTGGCCGCGCAGCCGGTGGCGAAACCTGAAAAAAATCAGCGCCACGTTAACTACATCTCGATGGAGTTTTTGATTGGTCGCCTGACAGGTAACAACCTGCTGAACCTGGGCTGGTATCAGGAAGTAGCGGATGAACTGAAAGCGTTTGATATCAACCTGAGCGATTTGCTGGAAGCAGAAACCGATCCGGCATTAGGTAACGGTGGCTTAGGGCGCCTGGCAGCGTGTTTCCTGGATTCCATGGCCACCGTCGGCCAGTCGGCGATTGGTTACGGCCTGAATTACCAGTACGGTCTGTTCCGTCAATCCTTCAAAGATGGGCAGCAGATGGAAGCGCCGGACGACTGGCATCGCGGCAGCTATCCCTGGTTCCAGCACAACTCCGCACTCGACGTGCAAGTGGGTGTTGGCGGTAAAGTGGTTAAAGACGGCAAAACCGTGCGCTGGGAACCGGCGTTTATCTTCCACGGTGAAGCCTGGGATTTGCCGGTGGTTGGCTACCGTAATGGCGTAGCGCAACCGCTGCGTTTGTGGCAGGCGAAACACGCCCATCCATTTGATTTAACTAAATTCAACGACGGCGATTTCCTGAAAGCAGAACAACAGGGTATCGACGCTGAAAAACTGACCAAAGTGCTGTACCCGAACGACAACCACCTGAACGGCAAGAAATTGCGCCTGATGCAGCAGTATTTCCAGTGCGCATGTTCGGTGGGCGATATTTTACGCCGTCACCATTTGGCTGGCCGCAAGCTTGCAGAACTGGCTGATTATGAAGTGATTCAGCTTAACGATACCCACCCGACTATCGCCATTCCAGAACTGCTGCGTGTGCTTATCGACGAGCACCAGATGAGCTGGGACGACGCATGGGCCATCACCAGCAAAACCTTTGCTTACACCAACCACACGTTGATGCCTGAAGCGCTGGAATGTTGGGACGAGAAACTGGTGAAAGCGCTGCTACCGCGCCATATGCAGATCATCAACGAAATCAACACCCGCTTTAAGAAACTGGTGGATAAAACCTGGCCGGGCGATGAAGCGGTGTGGGCGAAACTGGCGGTGGTGCATAACAAACAAGTTCGCATGGCGAACATGTGCGTGGTCAGTGGCTTTGCAGTGAATGGTGTTGCCGCGTTGCACTCTGATTTGGTGGTTAAAGACCTGTTCCCGGAATATCACCAACTGTGGCCGAACAAATTCCATAACGTCACCAACGGCATTACACCACGCCGCTGGATTAAACAGTGCAACCCGGCACTGGCGGCATTGCTCGATAAAAAGCTCAAGAAAGAGTGGGCTAACAATCTCGATGTGCTGGAAGGGCTGGAAAAATACGCCGACGACGCGAAATTCCGCAAAGAATACCGCGATATCAAATACCAGAACAAAGTGAAGCTGGCGGCGTTTGTGAAAGCGCGTACCGGCATCGTGATAAGCCCGGATGCGTTGTTCGACGTGCAAATCAAACGCCTGCACGAATACAAACGCCAGCACCTGAATTTGCTGCATATTCTGGCGCAGTACAAAGAAATCCGCGAGAACCCAACAGCCGCCCGCGTACCGCGTGTGTATCTGTTCGGCGCGAAAGCAGCACCGGGTTACTACCTGGCGAAAAACATTATCTTTGCCATTAACAAAGTGGCACAGGCGATCAATAACGATCCGATCGTTGGCGATCGGTTGAAAGTGGTATTCCTGCCGGATTACTGCGTTTCTGCGGCGGAAGTGATGATCCCGGCGGCGGATATTTCTGAGCAAATCTCGACTGCGGGTAAAGAAGCTTCTGGTACCGGCAACATGAAACTGGCGCTCAATGGCGCGTTGACAGTCGGTACGCTGGACGGTGCAAACGTCGAAATCGCCGAGAAAGTCGGTGAGGAAAACATCTTTATCTTCGGCCATACCGTGGAAGAAGTGAAAGCGCTGAAAGCCAAAGGCTACGACCCGGTGAAATGGCGTAAGAAAGACAAAGTATTGGATGCGGTGCTCAAAGAGCTGGAGAAGGGCGTTTATAGCGATGGTGATAAACATGCCTTTGACCAGATGCTGCACAGCATCGGCAAACAAGGCGGCGACCCGTATTTAGTGATGGCTGATTTCACGACGTATGCGGAAGCGCAAAAACTCGCGGATGCACTGTATCTCGACCAGGATGCCTGGACACGCGCCGCCATTCTTAACACGGCACGTTGCGGGATGTTCAGCTCCGACCGCTCGATCCGTGATTATCAGCAACGTATCTGGCAGGCAAAACGCTAAGGGAACGCATGGACAGCAAACGTCTTGATAACGCCGCTCTTGAGGCGGGAATTAGCCCAAACTACATTAACGCCCACGGCAAACCGCAGGCTATTCCTGCGGATACCAAGCTGCGTTTGCTGGAAGCCATGAGCCGTCCCACCACCTTGAAAAAGGTGGCGGTGACGCCAGTGCCAAATGTGCTGGTGTTTACCTCCGGCTCGCGTTTGGCAACACTGCTGGAAGGCAACGGCGATTACACCTGGCAACTGACCGCCGAAGATGGCAAGCAGCATAAAGGGCATGCTCTGGCTGGCAAAAAGCTGGTGCTGCCTGCTGCACTGCCGGAAGGCTATCACGACCTGACAGTCAGCCAGAATGAGCATCACTGGCAATGCCGGGTGATTGTTGCGCCAAAGCGTTGTTATGAACCTGCCGCACTGATGCAGGATGAAAAGCTGTGGGGCGCGTGTGTGCAACTCTACACCTTACGTTCCGCGCATAACTGGGGCATTGGTGATTTCGGCGATTTGCAGCGCATGCTGGTGGATGTCGCGAAGCGGGGCGGGGCGTTTATCGGCCTGAATCCTATTCACGCGCTGTATCCTGCGAATCCAGAAAGTGCCAGCCCGTATAGCCCGTCATCGCGCCGTTGGTTGAACGTGATTTATATCGACGTGAACGCGGTGGATGATTTCTTGCTGAGTGATGAAGCGCAAGACTGGTGGAAAATGCCGGTCACGCAGCAAATGCTGAGTGAAGCCCGTGACGCGCAGTGGGTAGATTATTCAACCGTCACCGTACTGAAAATGGCCGCGCTGCGGATGGCGTGGAAGCAGTTTTCACGGCGCGGTGCGCGTGACGAACACGTTGTTTCATTCCAGAAGTTTGTGCAGGAAGGCGGCGATAGCCTGTATTACCAGGCAGCATTCGATGCGCTGCATGCATATCAGGTCAAAGAAGATGAAATGCGTTGGGGCTGGCCGGTCTGGCCGGAAGGTTTCCGCGACGCGCATAACCCAGAAGTTAAAGCTTTCTGCACCGAACACAGTGACGAAGTGAATTTCTATCTGTGGCTGCAATTCCTGGCTTACACCCAGTTTGAAGCGTGCTGGCAAACCAGCCAGGGCTTCAAGATGCCGATTGGTTTGTATCGTGACCTGGCGGTTGGCGTGGCAGAAGGCGGCTCGGAAACCTGGTGTGACCGTGAACTCTATTGCCTGAAAGCCTCGGTGGGTGCGCCACCAGATATTCTTGGCCCGCTCGGCCAGAACTGGGGTTTACCACCGATGGACCCGCATGTGATTGCGGCGCGTGCCTATCAGCCGTTTATCGAACTGCTGCGTTCGAACATGACCAGTTGCGGTGCACTGCGTATCGACCATGTTATGTCGATGCTGCGTTTGTGGTGGATCCCGTATGGCGAAACCGCCGATAAAGGCGCTTACGTACATTATCCGGTGGACGATTTGCTGTCGATCCTCGCGCTGGAAAGTAAGCGTCATAACTGCATGGTGATCGGTGAAGATCTGGGAACCGTGCCGGTGGAGATCGTCGGCAAGCTGCGCGACAGCGGAGTTTATTCGTACAAAGTGCTCTATTTCGAGCATGACAACGAAAAGCAGTTCCGCGCGCCGAAAGCGTGGCCGAAGCAGTCAATGGCGGTTGCTACGACTCACGATTTACCGACACTGCGCGGTTACTGGGAAAGCGGTGATTTGACGCTGGGTAAAACGCTTGGCCTGTATCCTGATGAAGATATGTTGACTGAGCTGTATCAGGATCGCGAACGTGCCAAACAAGGTTTGCTGGAGGGCCTGCATAAGTACGGTTGTCTACCTAAACGCGCAGGGCATAAAGCCTCGTTGATGGCGATGACGGCGACGCTTAATCGCGGGATGCAGCGTTATATTGCCGACAGCAACAGCGCGTTGTTGGGGCTACAACCGGAAGACTGGATTGGCGTGGCCGAACCGGTGAATATTCCGGGCACCAGTTATCAGTACAAAAACTGGCGGCGCAAGTTATCGACCTCGCTTGAGGCGATGTTCGCAGACGAAGAAGTGAATAAGTTGCTGAAGGATTTGGATAAGCGGCGTAAGAAAAGGTGAAGGTGTGATACGCCCTCACTCTAGCTCTCTCCCGAGTCCAGTCTCTTATACACAACTCATCCTGGCAATCTTGTCAGGGTGAGATCTGTAAGCCTCGCTGATTTTCCGTTCACCCGTGCGTCCAGTTATCTCTTTAATCCCCGAAAACGGTGAACGTATCAAGGGGTTAACGCCAACCCCTTGATAATCCAGGCGCCCGGCAAATCAATCGCCGCTAACGCGGTAAACACCGTTTTTCACCCAACATTCGGGGTCGTTCGCGATTCGTTCCCGACGATCGCTCTCTCACGTGGCTCCCGGCCACGTGACCCCAACTGAAGGGTGAAAAACGGTGCGATGGAAGCCGGGAACAAGGTCAAAACAGCTCTGGCCTTTGACTTTGAATTTCGGGTCCGGCTTAAATCGCCTCCATTTTGACTCCTGGTGGCAGGGTCCAGCCGTCGGGAACGGCTGGAGGGCGCGATCGTCGGGAACGAATCGCAACCGACCCTGACACGGAGGCAAAATGGAGGTTTACCGCTTGCGGCGATTTATTTGCCGGGAGTCAGGGTTCTTAGGGTGGCGACGGTGGCCACCCTAAGACGTTCACCAGTTCGGTAGCGACATAAATACACTTTCGCCTGGTGAACGGAACCTTCTCCGAATTGGCAAGAACTGCCCTTCAAAATTGCGTATAAGAGACAGCCCAGAAGAGGGAACTTTCTTTGCTCCCTCTCCTGGGGGAGAGGGCCGGGGTGAGGGTGAAAATCAGTAGTACGAATGCTCGCCGCGCTGGTGTTCGGTCAAATCACGAACGCCTTTCAGTTCAGGGAACTCGGCCAGCAGTTGTTTTTCGATGCCTTCTTTCAGGGTCACGTCGACCATTGAACAGCCGTTACAGCCGCCGCCGAATTGCAGAATCGCAAACCCTTCATCGGTAATTTCCATCAGCGTGACACGGCCGCCGTGGCCTGCCAGCTGCGGGTTAACCGTGGCTTGCAGCATGTATTCAACGCGTTCCATTAATGGCGCATCATCTGAAACCTTACGCATTTTGGCGTTTGGCGCTTTCAGCGTCAGCTGTGAACCGAGCTGGTCGGTCACGAAATCAATTTCAGCATCTTCAAGATAAGGTTTGCTCAGTTCATCGACATATGCGGTCAACTGCTCGAATTTGAGGGCAGTATCTGATGCTTCTACCGCATCCGGCGGACAGTAAGAAACCCCGCACTCCGCATTTGGAGTACCAGGATTAATGACGAATACGCGGATTTGCGTCCCTTCTTCCTGACCTGCCAGCAGTTTGGCAAAGTGGGATTGTGCTGTATCGGAAATACGGATCATAACGATTGCTCAATAGTTGACTATTTTAGTCGGTTATAATACGCCCATCATCGAGGGTCTACAAGGTTCGACAAAGGCACCACACCTGGATAGTCGCCGCGCCCTGCTTTTTCAGCAGCCGCGCAATTTCCGCCACCGTACTGCCCGTCGTGACGACATCATCCACAATAATTATATGGCGGCCTGCCACCGGAAAATCAACCCTGAAAGCGCCTTTTAGATTGTTGCGCCGCATTCTGGCATTGAGCTGATGTTGTGATTGCCCGGCACGAATCCGCCTGATTCCTTTAGGGAAATAGTCGCACTGCAACCAGCGCGCAAGACAGTTCGCCAGCAGGTCACTTTGGTTAAAACCACGACGCCAGGCACGACGCGAATGCAATGGAACACTGACCATGCAGTCGGGCTTTTGCCACAACGGCTGGCGTTTTGCATCCAGCACGCGCAATAGCATTAACCGCGCCAAAGCCGGAGCCAGTGCTACGGTGGCGTTAAATTTAAATCGCTGGACGAGCCGGTTGAGCGGTAGGCAGTAATCCGTGACGAACAGCATTGAATCCCATGCGGGCGGTTCTTGCAGGCAACGTCCGCAAGGCGAATGTCTGTACGCGCAGGGCAATCCACAACGCGGGCAGCAAGGCGGTGGCGCGGGTAAGGCGTAGCTACAACGTGAGCAAATCCCCCAATGTGCACAAGCGAGGGGCATCTGGCATAGCCAACATAGCCCTGGGATTGTTAGCATATTCGCTTCCTTGCAGATAAAGATGAGAACAGTAACTGATGAGTAAGCTTTGGTGGCAGACAAAAGGTGAAGGAAAAGATGATCTTGTGCTGCTGCACGGATGGGGGCTGAATGCCCAAGTGTGGCATTGCATTTGCGAGGAACTCAGCTCGCATTTTCGCCTTCATCTGGTCGACTTACCCGGTTATGGCCGTAGCCAGGATTTTGGCGCGTTAACGCTCGAGGAAATGGCAGAAGTGGTGCTGGCGCAAGCGCCGGAACAGGCTATTTGGCTGGGCTGGAGTTTGGGCGGGCTGGTGGCAAGCCAGATTGCGTTAAGCCATCCGTCGCGCGTGAAAAGGTTAGTGACTATTGCTTCCTCGCCTTGTTTCACCGCGCAAGGTGACTGGCCGGGTATCAAGCCTGAAGTGCTGGCAGGTTTCCAGCAGCAATTGAGTGATGATTTTCAACGTACCGTGGAGCGTTTTCTGGCGTTGCAAACATTGGGGACAGAAAGCGCGCGCCAGGATGCTCGCCGCCTCAAGTCAGTGGTGCTTGAGCAACCGATGCCGAGCGTTGAAGTGTTAAACGGTGGGCTGGAGATCCTGAAAACGGCGGACTTACGCCAGCCGCTGAGCCAGTTGAAAGTGCCGTTCTTGCGATTGTACGGGTATCTGGATGGGCTGGTGCCGCGCAAAATCGCTGGTTTGCTGGATGCGCAGTGGCCACAAAGTGAAGCGGTGATTTTCCCGAAAGCCGCCCATGCGCCGTTTATTTCGCACCCGCAGGATGTTTGCCGGGTGCTTGAGGAATTTTGTAAGGTGGATAAGCCGTAGGCGTCATCCACCCGTTACACAAAGTTTAAGCCCGCAGCGCCCACACTTCGCGAATACACTTCTTACTTTCCGGGCAGCTTTTACAGCCGCTGCTCAGGCAATCGCTCGAATCTTCGGTTACGCGCATGGCTTTGCCCATCGCTTCAAGACGGCTCAGCATCGCATTCACCAGCGGCAACGGGGTGGCGAGCTGTTGGCTAATTTGCGTCGCATCCAGTCGCCCTTGCAGCGCTAATGCATCACGAATCTCAATTAAACTCGCCATACCTTCTCCTTAGTGGCAATCGCCAGCGGCGCTTTTGCAACATGCTGCTTCGACTGTTTTACGGGTCGTCATCAGGCTGACATCTACACGGCTGCGAGCTTTACGCAAACCACCAATCAGCAGCACATTGAATAACACCACTGAAAGGATGCAAACCAGGCTGTATTGCGGATGCGCATTAAACGTCACGGTCTGGTAGTAGAGCGTGGAAAGCGAGTAAGCAATATTCAGCCCCCACAACACCGAAAACATCATCCAGCCACGGCTTGATTCACGCGCCACAGCACCCATCACAGAAATACAAGGAATGTAGAGCAGCACGAAAATAAGATAGCTGTACGCTGCCGCCGCGCTGCCAAACTTGCTGCTCATCACGCCCATCGCACCGCTTGCCATTTCACCATCGCCTTTGCTGGCTTCGATTGGGTTTAGCAGTACGCTCAGGCTGAAGGTGTCTTTCAGGCTTTGCCAGGTTTCGCCAGCGGCTCCGCCTAATTCATCGAACAAGTTGAAGCTTGCAGCATCAAACGGCTCTTCGTGCATATCTTCTGCGGTGTAGAGCGTGTTGAGCGTCCCCACCACCACTTCTTTCGCCATTGCGCCAGTGAACAGGCCGACCGTTGCTTGCCAGTTATCTTCATGCACACCAATCGGTTTTAGCAGCGGAGTGAGCACACGGCTGACGGACGCCAGCGCGGAGTCATTGATGCTGTCGACTTCTTTGCCGCTGAACGAGAAGCTATTCAGCGCACCAATGAAAATACTGACGATGACAATCACTTTACCGGCGCGCATCACGAAGCCTTTCAGGCGTTGCCAGGTTTGCAGCAACAGGCTTTTCAGGTGTGGAACGTGATAGACCGGCAGCTCCATCACAAACGGCGAGGCTTCACCGCGCATGATGGTGTGTTTGAGCATCAGGCCGGTCAGAATCGCCATCACAATGCCAAGAATGTAGAGCGAGAAGACGACCAATGCGCCTTGCTGGCCAAAGAACGCTGCGGCAAATACCGCAAAAATAGCCAGACGCGCACCGCACGACATAAACGGCGCCATCATGATGGTCATCAGGCGTTCACGCGGTGCATCCAGAGTACGCGCGCCCATCACCGAAGGCACGTTACAGCCGAAGCCAACAATCAACGGCACGAAGGATTTACCCGGCAAGCCGAGCGACTGCATCAGGCGGTCCATAACGAATGCCGCACGCGCCATGTAACCGGAGTCTTCAAGGAACGACAGGAACAGGTACATCATGCCGATTTGTGGCACCAGTGGCAGCACAGTATTGATACCGCCGCCAATCCCTTGCGCTAAGAAAATTGTCAGCCAGCCTGGGAAGTGTAATGTGGCACCAATCCACTGAATACCATGGATAAAGATAGCCGCAGAACCACCGTCGAAAATAGGCTGCAACGCGCCGCCGATGTTAATCGCCAGCAAGAACATCAGGTACATCACCAGCAAGAAAATAGGCAAGCCGAGGAAACGGTTGAGGATGATTTTATCCATCATCGCCGTTAAGCGGTGCGGTTCGGCGGTGAGACTGTTACTGATGGAATCGCAGATGGCGGCAATCGTTTGGTAACGGGCATCGGCAATTAGCAGCGCCGGGTCTTCGTGTTCTTCCGCCAGTTGGGTACGAATTACATCGAGTTTATCGGCGGCATGACCGGCATATTCGCGGCTGTAAATATCGCCTTCCAGCATTTGCAGTGCCAGCCAACGGCGCTGTTGCGCAGGCATATCATGCGGCATTTCAGCGGCCAGGTTGTCGGCTTCTTCCAGTAGTTTTGGCGGGTACAACACTAAATCGCTATGCGTGTTCGGCTGGCGGCGGTCGATAGCCAGTTTCAGGCCTTCCATACCCCGGCCACGCGTGGATACCAGTGGCACAACCGGGCAGCCCAGACGGGCGGCAAGGGCGTCAATATCGATACGAATATCTTGCTTCTCGGCGATGTCGAGCATGTTAAGCGCGACCACACACGGAATGCCTAATTCAAGCAGTTGCAGCGTCAGATACAGATTACGTTCCAGGTTTGACGCATCAACAACGTTGATAAGCAGGTCAGCATCACCGCTCAGGATGTAGTGGCAGGCGATTTGCTCGTCGAGAGAGGTTTGCGATGAAATGGTGGTCAGGGAATAGGTGCCGGGTAAATCGACCAGCGTGACCTGGTGCGCAAGCGTTGAAAACTGACCTTCTTTACGTTCTACGGTGACGCCCGCCCAGTTGCCAACCCGTTGGCGAGAGCCGGTGAGTTGGTTGAATAAGGTGGTTTTCCCGGAGTTGGGGTTACCGATTAAGCCGATAGTTAATTTTTTCATTTTTTTCGCGAACTTAAAGAGAATTGCAACGAGCGCAAGCGCTCACCCCGCCAGTCAGGCAATGGCTTCAACGTGCAGTAATTCGAGATCTTTTTTTCGTAATACCAAACTGACGCGACGCGTTTCGATATGAATCGGATCGCCTAAAGGTGCGACACGCACAACGCTGAATGAAGAACCGGGCAACATACCGAGTGACAGTAATTTTTGGCGATATGACGGGCTAATTTCACTGGCAAAGCCGGTAATTTTCCACGTACTTTTTGGTAAGAATCGCATAGGACGGACCCACTTAGAGTTGTGCTCTGGTATTTACGCTAACGAGAGATTTCGTTGGATAAAGGAGAAATAACGAACAAACCAATGATAATGAGAATGGTTTCTGTCTTCAATGATTATTTTTGTGATGAATAATACGTTTTGGTTTATTTAAATCAGGCCGGTTGATTGTTTTACCAGTGCGGGTTTTATGAGGGTGTTTATTATTATTTTATAAATAACAGTATGTTATGAATTTTTAAAAATGAAGAGTTTATTATTTTATCGTTGTGAATGTTGTCTGAATATTTCATCTGTTACAGCTGTGATAAATATTGGTGTTGTTTTTACCGTTTTTTAGGAAATTGATCTATCGCAAACTCATTCTATTTTTTTGACAAAATTCAGATAATGCTAATGAAATGTTGTTAATAAGCAGTTGGGGATTAAACAGGCAAATTGTGCTGAATTGGGCGAGAGGGGAAATAATAACCCGATGTTTCCGCCGCTCCCCTGACGAGCCGGCTGTCTCTTAGTCACATCTTTGAGGGCCGGTTTCTGCCGAGCCGGAGAAGGTTCCGTTCACCAGGCGATAGCGTGTTTATGTCGCGACTGAACTGGTGAACGTCTTAGGGTGACCACCGTCGTCACCCTAAGAACCCTGACTCCCGGCAAATCAATCACCGGGCGACGGGGTCGCCAGGGGGATGTCGTTATCCCACTGGCACGTTCACCGTTTTCGGGAATTAAAGAGATAACTGAACACACGGGTGAACGGAAAATCAGCAAGACTTACAGATCTCGCCCTGACAAGATTGCCAGGGCGAGTTGTGGATAAGAGACAGGACGAGCCGGAGAGGGCGGAAAAATGGCTAACGATTAACGCTTTTTACCCAATGCCGCTGCCAGCGCATCACTCATCGCACTGTTGCCCGCACTGCTGCTGGCGTTATCACGCCCGCGAGGTTTCTGCTGTTGTGCCGGACGGCGTTCGTTTTGCTCGCGTGGTGCACTGCCACGGCGGTTGGATTCGCCAGGCTGCTCATCAAGGCGCATCGTCAGCGCGATACGTTTGCGCGACATATCCACTTCCATCACTTTCACTTTGACGATATCACCGGCTTTCACCACTTTATGCGGGTCGTCGATGAACTTGTCGGAGAGCGAGGAGATGTGAACTAAACCGTCCTGATGGACGCCGATATCAACAAACGCACCGAAGTTAGTCACGTTGGTGACGGCACCTTCCAGCACCATGCCAGGCTGAAGGTCGTTCATGGTTTCGACGCCATCGGCAAATTTCGCGGTTTTGAATTCTGGACGCGGGTCACGGCCTGGTTTTTCCAGCTCTTTGATGATGTCAGTCACCGTTGGCACACCGAAACGCTCGTCGGTAAATTCACGGGCGCTAAGGCCGCGTAACGCTTCACCGTTACCCATTAAATCCTGTAGCGCCTGTTCGGTCGCCGCCAGAATACGTTCCACAATCGGGTAGGCTTCCGGGTGAACGGTTGAGGCATCCAGCGGGTTGTCGCCGTGGTTAATGCGCAGGAAGCCCGCGCACTGTTCAAACGCTTTCGGCCCTAAACGGCTGACTTTCAGCAACTGCTGACGGTTCTGGAAGCGGCCATTTTCGTCGCGCCAGTTAACGATGTTCTGCGCCATCATGCGCGTTAAGCCGGCCACGCGAGTTAATAGCGGCACCGAGGCAGTGTTCAGATCCACACCGACGGCGTTCACGCAGTCTTCGACTACCGCATCCAGCTTCTTCGCCAGCTGCGACTGGCTGACATCGTGCTGATACTGGCCGACGCCGATAGATTTCGGGTCGATTTTCACTAGCTCCGCAAGCGGGTCTTGCAGGCGACGGGCAATGGATACTGCGCCACGAATCGAAACGTCAAGATCCGGGAATTCCAGTGCTGCCAGCTCAGAAGCTGAGTACACCGAAGCGCCAGCTTCACTGACAATTACTTTCTGCGCGGTGACTTTCGGGAACTGCTCTTGCACGTCGAGGAAGAAACGCTCGGTTTCACGCGATGCGGTACCGTTGCCGATAGCCACCAGTTCAACGTTGTGTTTCTCACACAAAGCCGCAACGGCAACCGCGGCTTTCGCCGTTTGCCCGGTATGGGGATAGATGGTATCGAAGGCGACTAGCTTGCCGGTGGAATCAACCACCGCGACTTTCACACCGGTACGCAAGCCCGGATCCAGACCCATGGTGGCGCGTAAGCCAGCTGGAGCCGCCATCAACAAGTCGTGGAGGTTACGGGCAAAAACGTTAATCGCTTCATCTTCGGCGCGTTCGCGCACGGTGCCCATCAGCTCGGTTTCAAGGTGCATCAGTACTTTGATACGCCAGGTCCAGCTCACCACGGCACGGCGCCAGGCGTCTGCCGGAGCATTGTTCAGGCGCAGGCCCAGATGGTCGATAATCAGCTGTTCGCAGTAGCTTTCACGCGGTGGCTCGTCGTGCTGTGGATCGGCATTCAGCGCCAGCTGCAAAATGCCTTCATTGCGGCCACGGAACATGGCGAGTGCACGGTGGGACGGGGCGGTGGCAATCGGTTCGTGATGGTCGAAATAATCACGGAATTTTGCACCTTCCTCTTCTTTGCCTGCCACCACGGTGGCAACAAGATGGGCGTTCTTCCACAGGTAGTTACGCACTTTTGCCAGCAGCGCGGCATCTTCGGCAAAACGCTCCATCAAGATATAGCGTGCGCCATCCAGTGCGGCTTTGGTATCAGCGACACCTTTATCGGCATCAATGTAACTTGCTGCGGCTTCTTCAGGTGTGTGTGACGGGTCATTCCAAAGCAGCTCGGCCAGTGGCTCAAGCCCTGCTTCGATAGCAATTTGCCCGCGCGTGCGGCGTTTTTGCTTATACGGCAAATAGAGATCTTCAAGCTCGGTTTTGCTCAGCGTGCCGTTAATGGCCGCGGCGAGTTCGTCACTCAATTTGCCTTGTTCGGTAATGGATTTGAGGATCGCCTGGCGGCGGTCTTCTAATTCGCGCAGATAACTCAGACGGGTTTCTAACTGACGCAGTTGCGTGTCATCCAGACCGCCGGTAACTTCCTTACGATAACGTGCAATAAACGGCACGGTATTCCCTTCGTCCAGCAGGCGAACGGCAGCATCAACCTGTTCATTTCTGGCCTTTAGCTCGCTGGCAATAATGCGGCAGAGTGAATCATTCATCATGGTTTTTCATCTGTGTTAGTCGAAATTTCAGGGGATAGTTATACGGATTGGAGGGTAAAAATGCCAGCCACAGCGCCCGAGAGGTGATGAATCAGACTGTTCTGTTGCTGGCCTGTGGCCTATTTCACATACTCGATATCATTGATGTACCACTGGGCTTCACCTGCCGGAGTTTGTACCACCGCCAGATCGCCCACTTCTTTTTTCAGTAGCGCACGTGCCATCGGGGAATCAATCGAGATGTAATCTCTGCGACCAAAGATTTCGTCATAACCGACGATGCGAAAACGCAGCTGGTTGCCGTCATCATTTTCAACCTCTACCCACGCGCCAAAGAACACTTTGCCTTCTTGTTGCGGCGAATAGTCGACAATTTTCAGCTGTTCGAGGCATTTCGTGAGATATCGCACTCTACGATCTATTTCTCGCAGCCTTTTTTTGTTGTACTGGTAGTCGGCATTTTCACTGCGATCGCCCAGACTTGCCGCCCAGGTAACCTTTTTTGTCACCTCAGGACGCTCCTCACGCCACAAAGTGTCCTTTTCTTGTTTGAGCTTTTCGTAGCCTTCACGGGTAATCAGTGGCGTTTTCATTATCAAGCCTTGAATGGGTAGCACAATAAAGGTGATTTAAACCGAATTATCAGGGTGATGGCAATCCCGGAGATCTGCGAACTACGTCATTATTTTTGCTGAAAAAGTGCCTATAACCATCTGTTTAATATGCTTTGTAACAATTTCGACTAGAATATATACCAGAATTGACTGGTCGTAACGCCGCAGTTTTTTAAGAATACGCACTCACTGTTCGAGCCTTTGGGAGTATAAGAATGCAAGAGAATTATAAGATTCTGGTCGTGGATGACGACATGCGCCTGCGTGCGCTGCTGGAACGTTACCTCACCGAACAAGGCTTCCAGGTCCGTAGCGTTGCTAACGCAGAACAGATGGATCGCCTGCTAACCCGTGAATCCTTCCATTTGATGGTCCTTGATCTGATGTTGCCAGGCGAAGATGGTTTGTCTATCTGCCGCCGTCTGCGCAGCCAAAGCAACCCAATGCCAATCATCATGGTGACCGCGAAAGGCGAAGAAGTTGACCGCATCGTTGGCCTGGAAATTGGCGCTGATGACTACATTCCAAAACCGTTTAACCCGCGTGAACTGTTAGCACGTATCCGTGCTGTTCTGCGCCGTCAGGCTAATGAGCTGCCTGGTGCACCTTCTCAGGAAGAAGCGGTTATCGCCTTTGGTAAGTTTAAACTGAACCTCGGCACCCGTGAGATGTTCCGTGAAGACGAACCTATGCCATTAACCAGCGGCGAGTTCGCGGTTCTGAAAGCGTTGGTCAGCCATCCGCGCGAACCGTTATCACGCGATAAACTGATGAACCTGGCCCGTGGCCGTGAATACAGTGCGATGGAACGCTCAATTGATGTGCAGATTTCTCGTCTGCGTCGCATGGTCGAAGAAGATCCTGCACATCCACGCTATATCCAGACCGTTTGGGGCCTGGGCTACGTATTTGTGCCGGACGGTTCCAAGGCATGAGGCGAGTCCGCTTCTCCCCCAGAAGCTCGTTTGCCCGCACGTTATTACTGATTGTCACCTTGCTGTTCGTCAGCCTGGTGACGACCTACCTTGTGGTGTTGAACTTTGCCATTCTGCCGAGCTTGCAACAGTTTAATAAGGTACTGGCTTACGAAGTTCGTATGCTGATGACCGATAAACTGCAACTCGAAGATGGTACGCAACTGGTGGTTCCGCCTGCTTTTCGGCGTGAAATCTATCGTGAGTTGGGAATCTCTCTCTATTCCAATGAAGCGGCGGAAGACGCGGGTTTGCGCTGGGCGCAGCATTACGAATTCCTCAGTCATCAAATGGCACAGCAATTGGGTGGCCCAACCGAAGTGCGCGTTGAGGTTAACAAGAGCTCGCCGGTTGTCTGGCTGAAGACGTGGCTGTCGCCGAATATCTGGGTCCGTGTACCACTGACTGAAATCCATCAGGGCGACTTCTCACCGTTGTTCCGCTATACGCTGGCGATAATGCTGTTGGCGATTGGTGGTGCGTGGCTGTTTATCCGTATCCAGAACCGACCCTTGGTTGACCTGGAACACGCCGCTTTGCAGGTCGGTAAAGGTATTATTCCGCCGCCGTTGCGTGAATATGGCGCGTCAGAGGTGCGCTCAGTTACCCGGGCGTTTAACCATATGGCCGCCGGTGTGAAGCAGCTCGCCGATGACCGCACGCTGTTAATGGCGGGCGTCAGCCACGATTTACGTACGCCGCTCACTCGTATTCGTCTGGCAACAGAAATGATGAGTGAGGAAGATGGCTATCTCTCCGAGTCGATTAACAAAGATATCGAAGAGTGTAATGCGATAATCGAGCAGTTCATCGATTACCTGCGTACCGGGCAAGAGATGCCGCTGGAGACTGCCGATCTCAACAGTGTGTTGGGTGAAGTGGTGGCCGCGGAAAGTGGTTACGAGCGGGAAATCGACACCGATCTGCAAGCAGGCGAATTGCTGGTGAATATCCATCCGTTGTCCATTAAACGTGCTGCCGCCAATATGGTGGTTAATGCCGCGCGTTACGGTAATGGCTGGATTAAAGTCAGCAGTGGCGGTGAGTTAAACCGTGCCTGGTTCCAGGTAGAGGACGACGGCCCAGGGATTAAACCTGACCAGCTCAAGCATCTGTTCCAGCCATTTGTGCGCGGCGACAGTGCTCGCAGCACCAGCGGTACCGGTTTAGGGTTGGCGATTGTGCAACGTATTATCGACAACCATAACGGCTTGCTGGACATCGGCGTTAGCGAACGCGGTGGTTTGCGGATAAAGGCTTATTTGCCGTTGCCGATGAATAAATCTCCTCAGCCTCTCAATAACGAGCGGGAATAAAAAAAGCCCTCTCAGAGAGATTGAGAGGGCTTTTTACTATCAATTACAGTGCGAATTACAGCTTCGGCCCTGCACTCACCAGTGCTGCACCTGCTGGAGTGTCAGTGTATTTATCAAAGTTCTCGATAAACAACTTAGCCAGTTGCTCAGATTTTTCCTGCCACAATTCTGGGGATGCGTAGGTTTTACGTGGGTCCAGAATGTGGGTATCAACACCTGGCAGCGCAGTTGGAACCGCAAGGCCAAAGATTGGTAGCGTGAAGGTTTCAGTGTCGTCCAGAGAACCATCCAGAATCGCATCAATAATCGCGCGCGTGTCTTTGATGGAGATACGTTTGCCTGTGCCGTTCCAGCCGGTATTAACCAGATAAGCCTGAGCGCCTGCGGCCTGCATGCGTTTGACCAGTACTTCTGCGTATTGAGTCGGGTGCAAAGACAAGAATGCAGCACCGAAACAAGCGGAGAACGTTGGTGTAGGCTCTGTGACACCGCGCTCTGTACCGGCCAGTTTGGCAGTAAAGCCAGACAGGAAGTGGTACTGAGTTTGATTTGCCGTCAGGCGTGAAACCGGAGGCAGAACGCCAAAGGCATCAGCGGTCAGGAAGATAACTTTGTTGGCGTGGCCCGCTTTAGAAACCGGTTTAACGATGTTATCGATATGGTAAATCGGGTAGGAAACACGGGTGTTTTCGGTTTTAGAACCGTCATCAAAGTCGATAGAACCATCGTCACGCACGGTGACGTTTTCCAGCAGCGCATCACGGCGAATCGCATTAAAGATTTCCGGTTCTGCTTCTTTGGATAAACGAATGGTTTTTGCGTAGCAGCCGCCTTCGAAATTGAACACGCCGTCATCGTCCCAGCCATGTTCATCATCGCCAATCAGGCGACGTTTTGGATCGGTAGAAAGCGTAGTTTTACCGGTGCCAGACAGACCAAAGAACACAGCTACATCGCCTTCTTCGCCGACGTTTGCTGAGCAGTGCATTGAGGCTATGCCTTTCAACGGCAGCAGGTAGTTCATGATCGAGAACATACCTTTCTTCATTTCGCCGCCGTACCAGGTCCCGCCAATCAGTTGCACGCGTTCGGTAAGGTTAAAAGCGATGAAGTTTTCAGAGTTCAGACCCTGTTCTTGCCATTGTGGGTTAGTGCATTTTGCACCGTTCATCACCACAAAATCAGCTTCAAAGGTGGCTAATTCTTCGTCTGTAGGACGGATGAACATGTTTTTAACGAAATGAGCCTGCCAGGCCACTTCGGTAATAAAACGCACTGAAAGACGGGTATCTGCGTTTGCACCGCAGAAAGCATCAATAATAAACAGGCGTTTTCCAGACAGTTGGTTGGTGACCAGGTCTTTCAGATGGTGCCAGGTTTCTTCGCTGAGCGGTTTATTATCGTTTTTACCCTTACCATTATCCGCCCACCACAGGGTATCGCGCGTCGTGTCATCACGGACAATGTATTTATCTTTCGGGGAACGACCGGTAAAAATGCCGGTATCAACAGCAATTGCACCGAGATTTGTTTCTATGCCGCGCTCAAAACCTTCCAGGTTGGGATTTAGTTCTTCGTGGTACAAGGTGTCGTAATCAGGGTTATAAATCACTTCACTTGCGTCATGAATTCCATAAGCCTTGAGATCTTGCGGGGTTATGCCTTTAACTCGCATTTCACTGCTCCTTAGCCAATTTGTACTGCTTGAGATTGTAGGGTTGTTTATTGGTTGTTAACCGCGACACCTATCATAGATTTGAGCATCCACTCGAATCCATATAGCGGAAAACGCTGTGAAGCGAGTCACAACGGGGTGAGAGTATGGCAGGAAATATAAATGCATCGGGGAAAATATTCTGAATATGTTAAAAAATAGTGCGATTAACGGACGAGGTGTGACTGAGAGCGCACTTGTGTGCAAACTTTGAAATTGATTTAGGCCTGGATGCCCTCACCCTGGCCCTCTCCCTGATGGAGCTGTCTCTTGGTCACATCTCTGTGAGCCGGGAGACAGTTCCGTTCACCCGATGTTCAGTGTTTCATATAGCCACTGAACCGGTGAACGTCTTAGGGTGACCACCGTCGTCACCCTAAGAACCCTGACTCCCGGCAAATAAATCGCCGCAAGCGGTAAACCTCCATTTTGCCTCCGTGTCAGGGTCGGTTGCGATTCGTTCCAGACGATCGCGCCCTCCAGCCGTTCCCGACGGCTGGACCCTGCCACCTGGAGTCAAAATGGAGGCGATTTAAGCCGGACCAGAAATTCAAGGTCAAAGTCAAAAGCCAGAACGGTTTTGACCTTGTCCCCGGCTTCAATCGCGCCGTTTTTTACCCTTCAGTCGGGGTCACGTGGTCGGGAACCACGTGAGAGAGCGATCGTCGGGAACGAATCGCGAACGACCCCGAATGTTGGGTGAAAAACGGTGTTTACCGCTTTAGCGGCGATTGATTTGCCGGGCGCCTGGATTATCAAGGGGTTGGCGTTAACCCCTTGATACGTTCACCGTTTGCGGGAATTAAAGAGATAACTGAACACACGGGTGAACGGAAAACCAGCAGGGCTTACAGATCTCACCCTGACAAGATAGCCAGGATGAGTTGTGTACAAGAGACAGCCCACAGGAGAAGGAGAACGCCAAAATGGGCAAAAAACAATCAATGAACCTGCGGATCTGCCGGGGAGGCGTTGTTGCGGATCTCAGCAATGTCCATTGAGTTGAACACATAGTGGTTGCCGCAATAATCGCAGTTCATGTCAATTTCACCTTCGTCTGCGATGATGCTGTTCACTTCTTCATCAGGCAGAGTTCTCAGCGCATCGGCACAGCGCTCACGTGAACAAGTACATTTAAATTCGACGTTTTGTGGGTCGTAAAGTGTTACTTCTTCTTCGTGATACAAACGCCACAGCACATCATTGGCTGGCAATGTCAGTAACTCTTCAGCCTTAATTGTCTCAGTCAGTGCAGCCAGGTGGTTGAAGTCGTCTGCTTGCGCGTCTTGAGCTGGCAGCACTTGCAGCAGCATACCGCCAGCCACAGGTTTGCCTTCAACATCGCCGGTACGGATAAACAGGCGCGTTGGGAGCTGTTCGGAACGCAAGAAGTAATCTTCCAGGCATGCCGCCAAAGTATCGCCTTCCAGCCCAACCACACCTTGATAGCGCTCGCCTTCAGCCGGAGTGATGGTGATCACCAGGTAGCCATTGCCCACCAGGGTTTTCAAATCTGCATCGGCAGGGATTTCACCTTTATAACGCGCAACACCACGCATTTGCTGGTTATTGTTGCCGTTGATGACGGCAAGGTTCATTGGGCCATCACCCTGCAATTGTACGGTAATGTCGCCATCAAATTTGAGGGTCGCCGTCAGCAGGCTGGTCGCGACCAGCAATTCACCAAGAATAGTTTTCACCGGGGCCGGGTAATCATGGTGTTCCATGATTTGCTGCCAGGTATCGGAAACCGTTACCAGTTCACCGCGCACGGCGAAGTTTTCAAACAAGTAACGATGTAGTTGGTCGTGTTGAGCCATAATTTTCTCTCATGCATCAAGATGGCAGCTATTCGTTGCCACCGTGTTTAAATTTCATCAAATCGCGACGCTCTTTTTTATCGGGGCGTCGGTCGGGGTGTGGCATCGTCAGCGCATTCATCTTGCGCGCCAGCGCCACTTTTTCCCGTTTAGTGATACTTTCTGCTGTCTCTTCATAAAGCTGTGAGGCATCAGTGGCCGGACGACGTTGCTCAGTAATGGCCAGCACTTTGACGGTTTTCTCGTCATTACCCTGGCGGAGTGTCAGCATGGCATTCAGCTCAATGATTTTACTCGGCTTGCTGCGTTGGCCGTTGTAATGCACTTTCCCGCCTTCCACCATTTCCCGGGCAATGGCACGGGTTTTATAAAAACGCGCTGCCCACAGCCATTTGTCGAGACGCACACCTTCAGACGCTTTTTCTTTCATCACGACTCCTTAAACATCAACTTCGGGAGTAGTTGGCGATAATCGTTCAATGCCGGATGGCGTTGCCAGGTTTTGTCGGGCTGGCCTGAATCGGGATTGGTCACACCCAGGCAATAGCGAATGCCAAACTTCGCAGCGGAATCCAGAATTGGTTCGCTATCATCTATAAATAGCGTTTTCTCAGGTTCCAGCCCGGTGTGTTCAGTAACGGCTTGCCACAACCGCTGATCTTCTTTCGGATAACCAAATGTGTGGGTAGAAAGTAATAAATCAAGGTGCTGAGCTAAACCGGTATGTTCAAGTTTGACGGCCAGATTATGCGGATGCGCATTGGTCAGCAAAATGCGGCGCTTTCCGCAGGATTTAAGGGCGTCAAGGAACGGGACGGTATCTTCACGTAACACCGCATTTGGCCCTTGTGCGGTGGTCATCGCACAAATATCCAAACCCAGACGCTCACTCCAGTAATCCAGACAGTACCAGTTTAGCGTATGTTGCACCGCGTGATATTCCTGACGAATCAGCTGATGGGCTTCATCCAAAGGAATCGATCTGTGTTCACTGAGTGTTTCTGGAACCAGTTTCTGCCAGAAGTGATTGTCGAAAGCGAGATCCAACAACGTGCCGTCCATATCCAGCAAGACGGTATCGACCTCTTGCCAGGCAATATCAATATGCATAGGTTCGGACCTGATTAAGAAAAACTGCGTGACAGGTTAGCACAACCTGTCACGCGAAGTTTAGAACAGCGGGCGTACAGCGGAGATTGTGGTAAGAGACGGATTGATGCAGTTGTCATAGTACTGCTGGATTTGCGCCAGACGGTTGCGATTACGGCGATAACGGCGAATAGCCAGTACACCGTTAACCAGCAGACAAATAACCATACTAATAAGCAACAGCGTGGTACTGATGTAACTCCATAGTCCGCTGCTATCCGGGACTCGGTGCAGAGTAATATGCTTAGTGCCGTTCGCATCCTGGCTAATGCCGGTAATAATGCCTTCGGCTTTAAATGGCGTTTTGAGCAGCATTTCAGCTAGCCGCTGGAACTCAGACCACTGCTCTTGCGCTGGAATATCGTATAGCGGAACGGGCGGCAACGGTTGCTCAACCAGGTCGCTACCTTCGTCACTAATAATCACGTATCCGCCTGGTGCTGGGCTATTCAGAGCCTGCGCCGCGCGTGATGTTTCACGGATAAAGAACGGTGCCGTAGAGGTGGTCACCAGGTTATCCAGCGACTCGGCACTGACTGGGCGCAGCAGTACATTCACGCCAGCGAGTCTTCCAGAATCAGCTTTTTTGGTCAGCGTATCCCAATCTTTGGTATTGCCGAGGTTTACCAGCGCATTTTTCAGTCGTACACATTCGTCGTCACTGGTACAAAGCGCCTGAGTTTTCAGCACAATACCGGCGAAATCGTCCAGCAACACCATGCCTGATTTCTGAATCGCACTGCGTAACTGCGGGTTAACTTTTGAATCATCGCTGGCCTGCGGATGGATTTGCCCACTCACTGCCTGCGTTAACGCCGTGGCTTTATCCATAATATCTGATTCCGGCACCGGCAGAGATTGGGCGGTATTCCAGATAATTTGTGAACAGTCGAACGGCGTAAACGGATAAGTTTGTCGCGTGGTGTAGTTTCCTGGCGTATGGACGTTACACATCCCCGTACCGTTTACTTTCAGCGTGTCGCCAACCCGGAGCGTTGTTTTATCGAGATCAGCCACCGTTTTGGCTTCGATAGTTTTCGCGCCTTCCAGCCAGGAGATACTTAGCTTGAGCGGCATTTCTAAAGGTACCCAGATTGTCAGCATCGTCAGCACTAACAGGCTACCGATGGCAATCACCAGGTTGCGGACCCAGTGTTGGATAGGGAAGTTGCGGACTTCGTCATGCAATGACAGAAAACGCCCCTGGCGAATGACATGGCGGTCGAGATAAATATCAATATCCGTTTTTTGCCCGAGATCCTGAGCAACATACGGTTGCCAGTGAGCTGGATAGATCAGGTCGATTATCCCTAACGAGATATTATTAATCTGTTCCTGATTTGACTCGCCAAATAGCCCCCAGCGTTTAGGCGTGCCGCGTAAGCAGTGAACTTCACGCAGCGCATTTTTTGCCGGCGGAGCAAATAAACCCCACAGGCTCGCGGCCAACAGCATAAAGGCGCCACCCACTAACCACGGTAAAACGACCGACGGGGTCACCAGACACAAAAACAGCATAATGAAAGCCACACAGATGAGTAAGGCCTCACGTAATCCGTCGGGACGACTCAGCGCGTACTCTTCAGGGGTTTCCTGGCGGATATTCAGCAGTTCTATTTGTTCGCTTTCTTCTCCACGAATCGACGCCTGGCTGTGAGGGTTCTTTTCCAGAGCGAAACCAAAATTTTCGCTGCTGTAATCGATAAGTGTGTGTCCGTTAAGGGAAATCACCAGCGGCATGGTTTCAGTTCGAATCAGCTCAACGTAGTTATCGTTGGTAATGTACTGTTCCCAGAATGGCGGAAGATGTACCTCTACAGAATCGAGGTAGTAACGCCACTTATTCGGATCGTCGGTGGATAAGCCATAGCGGGTGATAGCGCGAGTGAGCGAAAGCGCGGTGTTACTCAACGCATTGAGCACCAGTTTGGGCGGCGCGGCGCTGGCACCAGAAGGCCCGACGATATCCTGCGTGCGGGCTAAAGATTCGATGTAATTTTCAACAGCGGCGCGTTCATCAGCAGTTAGCTTGCGCGAGGTCGCGCCACTAAATGATTGTGCTTGTGAGACACGAGCGCGTAAGCGCAGGTTGCGCCAAATCAGCCACCCCGCAATTAAGATGCAGGCCAGCATAGCAGCTAAAAGAAGTAATAAGGTGCTCATGCTTTCCCCATCAAACACTCGTTTTTTTATTAAAACGCAGCAAGTTGCACCCCTTACAGCATTCGGGCGTCTGCCCAACAGACTTTAAGCTACATCTTTATCGGCAGCTATGACGTCTTTCTTGAGACATTTTTGGTGCATAGCGTGCTGTAACATAATGTTAGCAAAGCGACTTTGCGAGAAATATCAGCAAATTCCTATTTCATTTGCAGCCCGTTGACATGTAGCAGAGACTGAGAAAAATCACTGTAAAGTTACAGGAATGTAAATAATTTCGAATGTTCGTTGCGTGAGATATGTGGCATACCGCACAATGAAGTACCTGCATTTACTGTTAGCCCAGCCACAATGAGTAAACCATTACAAAAACCGACCATTTTACATGTTGAAACCGTGGCCCGTTCACGGCTGTTTAATGTCGAAACGGTGGACCTGGAATTTAGCAACGGTGTGCGCCGCGTCTATGAGCGGATGCGCCCGTCTGCGCGCGAAGCTGTAATGATAGTGCCTATCATCGACAATCATTTGATTTTGATCCGTGAATACGCAGTTGGAACTGAATCCTATGAGCTTGGTTTCTCTAAAGGGTTAATCGACCCTGGCGAAACCGTCTTTGAAGCGGCAAATCGCGAACTCAAAGAAGAGGTTGGATTTGGCGCTAATCAGCTGACGTTTTTGAAAAAGCTGACAATGGCACCGTCCTATTTTTCCAGCAAAATGAATATCGTGATTGCTGAGGATCTTTATCCCGAATCGCTGGAAGGTGACGAGCCTGAAGAGTTGCCACAAGTCCGTTGGCCGCTGGCGTCGCTGCTTGATTTGCTTAATGAAGAAGATTTTAGCGAGGCGCGAAATGTCAGTGCGCTTTTCCTGGTGCGTGAATGGTTGAAAGAGCAGGGGCGTTTGTAGTTCTGCTCAATGCAGCCCGCATCAAAGTGAGGCGGGCTGCATCAACGTCTTAGAACAACTCGTGGCTCTCGCCGTTATCAATTATCGTGGTACCCACTTCATGCACAGCCTGCTGCGTCGGTTGAGTGCCTTCGATAAAGAATTCCGGACGGCTACTTCCACCATTCGCCAATTGCCCGGTGTAACGGTCAATATTCACGGTGACGATGCCCGGTGGTGGGGTTAACGGTTCTTCCGGTACGCCTTCCAGTGCGGCTTTCATAAAATCATCCCATGCTGGTTGAGCACTCTTCGCCCCACCTTCATAACCTGAGATTTGATCTTTAATAGCGCCTGATGCGGAGGTTCGTCCAAGGTCACGGCGATGATCGTCAAAACCAATCCATACGGATGTCACCACACCAGGCCCGTAGCCTGAGAACCACGCGTCTTTCGAGCTGTTCGTGGTGCCGGTTTTGCCGCCAATATCGTTACGCTTTAGATCACGACCCGCACGCCAGCCGGTACCTTGCCAACCGGGTTCGCCATAAATATTGGAGTTCAGCGCACTTTTGATCAGGAATGCCAATGGAGTGTTAATCACATGCGGTGCGTACTCCGGCGGGCTGCTCTGTGCAACCAACTCGCTGTTCGCTTGTTCCAGTTTCGGCATTGGCACGCTGGCGTTCTGCTGTTCCTGAGATTGTGCGACATCTTCCACATCCTGATTTTCCAGCACATTAGACTTTTGCGTTTCACCGTAAATCACTGGAATATCACAATCAGCACAAGCCACTTTCGGTTTGGCTTCAAAAAGAGTGCCGCCAACTTCAGTCTCAATTTTTGAGATGTAGTACGGGTCGACCAGGAAGCCACCGTTGGCCATCACAGAATAACCGCGAGCGACCTGCATCGGCGTGAACGAGGCTGAACCTAAGGCCAGAGATTCGGTGTGCACAATATTCTGCGCAGGGAAGCCGAAACGTTGCAGGTATTCAGCTGCATAATCGACACCCATGGCTCGCATCGCACGCACCATCACCACGTTTTTCGATTGGCCAAGCCCCTGACGCAACCTGATTGGTCCTGCATATTCTGGCGGAGAGTTTTTCGGGCGCCAGTCGGAACCGGCACCGGCATCCCAGCGCGAGATCGGCACATCGTTCAGCACGCTCGCCAGGGTCAGACCTTTATCCATTGCTGCTGTATAAAGGAACGGTTTGATGTTGGAGCCAACCTGGCGTAATGCCTGCGTGGCGCGGTTAAACTTGCTCTGATTGAAGTCAAAACCACCCACCAATGCGACAACTGCACCGTCATGTGGATTGATAGAAACCAGTGCGGAATTGACGTCCGGGACTTGCCCAAGCCACCAACTCTCTTCAACCTTACGCACCCAGATTTGTTGCCCAGCTTGCACGACATCCGTCACTTTGCGCGGCGTTGGGCCTTGTGCGGTATCTGAACGATAAGGACGCGCCCAGCGCATGCCCTCCATACTGATGGAAACGGCGCTGCCGTCAGCCATCATCGCTGTCGCTTCTGTCGGGGTTGCCTGGGTAATAACGGCAGGGAACATTGGGCCGTAGACCGGTAGATTCTTTAACGAATCAACAATCCTGGTTTGATCCCACGGTGTTTCGCCCACTTTCCACAGCACATTGGATGGGCCGCGGTAACCATGGCGCATATCGTAAGCAATTACGTTATTGCGTACGGCTTGCTGCGCGGCTTGCTGATTTTTGCGCGCGATGGTGGTGTAAACCTTAAAACCATCTTCGTAGGCTTTTTCACCATAACGCGCCACCATATCCTGGCGCACCAACTCTGAAAGATACGGCGCAGAGAAAGCGATTTCTGGCGCGTGATAATTAGCATCAATAGGCTGATTACGCGCTTCATCATACTGCGCCTGCGTAATATAGTTTTCGCTTAACATACGCGATAACACGACATTACGACGGGAAGTGGCACGATCCATTGAGTAAAGCGGGTTAAAGGTTGACGGTGCTTTTGGCAAGCCGGCAATCACCGCCATTTCACTCAGTGTGAGTTGATCAATCGGCTTACCGAAATAGACTTGTGCTGCCGCACCGACACCATAGGCACGGTAACCGAGATAAATCTTGTTAAGGTATAACTCGAGGATTTCATCTTTAGTCAGCAACTGCTCGATACGAATCGCCAGGAACACTTCTTTTATCTTACGCATCAGCGTGCGTTCAGGGCTCAAGAAGAAGTTACGTGCCAACTGCTGCGTGATGGTACTCGCACCTTGAGAAGCGTGACCCGAAAACAGCGCCACACTGGCAGCACGGAAGATCCCGACAGGGTCAACACCGTGGTGCTCGTAGAAACGGCTGTCCTCAGTTGCAATAAACGCTTTCACCATCACTGGCGGAATTTGCTGGAGCGTAACCGGGATACGGCGTTTTTCCCCGTATTGTGCGATTAGCTCACCATCGGCGCTATAAACCTGCATTGGGATCTGGAGTCGCACGTCTTTAAGCGTGGCGACATCAGGCAACTGCGGCTCAATAAATTTGTAGAGCCCGAAGATCGAGCCTGCTCCCAGCAGAATGCAACACACTGCAAGGATTAATAAATACTTTACGAACTTCACCTTAGATTTCCCATTACGTTTCCATTGGGCAGTTTATAAACAACCGCGCGGTAGTATAAAGGCAAGCCAGTGGCATTGGTATGGCATTTTCCTCGCACGGCGATAAGGAGATCGTAATCATGATGTTCTCGACCTGGCAAATAGGCCTGGATATTCAACATGAAAGCATTCGTGCTGTGGCTGTCCAGCGCCAGCGGCAAGGGTGGCAGCTTCGGCATTGGTGGCAACTTCCATTGCCCGAAGGCACCTTTCGTGATGGTTTATTAACTAATTCTGAAGCTTTCACTAAAGCTTTGCTGGACTGGCGAAAAGAATTGCCGGTTCGCCATCAATTACGCGTTTCTTTTCCAACCCAACGGACATTGCAACGCCCCATTCCTGCGCCTGATAAACGTCTGGCGGAACCTGCAAGTGAAGCGTATATCGCATCAGCCACTGCACGGCAGTTGCAGATGACACCGGCTCAATTGTGCTGGGATTATTTAGCGTCACAAGATGTTACTGACCCGTATCTGATCATAGCTGCGCGCCAGACAGATGTCGCAGCGTTGATAAAAAGTCTGGCAGCGATAAGGCTCTATCCGGCAACGCTAACTCCCGGTGCGAGTGCATTGCCAGCGCTCATTGCACCGTGTCATTTGGAGAAGTGCCAGTATTTAGTACATCACGAAGGGGATCACTGGTTGTGGGCCTCTGCTGAAGCCATGCCACGTTGGGGATGGGTTGATACCCATGTTATCCCAACGATTGCCGAGCTATGCCAGCAATTAAAAACTGCGCCAGACAGAGTGGCACTGAGTTTCGCGCAGCCACAGTCACTGCCAACTGGGGTATTACTTTTGGACGCCTGGGAGGCACTTTCACGTTTGCAGCCGCCATTGCCACGTCATGGCGGGA
Organism: Buttiauxella sp. JUb87; assembly: GCF_004361975.1. Taxonomy (NCBI): domain Bacteria; kingdom Pseudomonadati; phylum Pseudomonadota; class Gammaproteobacteria; order Enterobacterales; family Enterobacteriaceae; genus Buttiauxella; species Buttiauxella sp. JUb87. The sequence goes on along the minus strand of NZ_SNVY01000002.1, from coordinate 78,553 downwards.
TATTTACGGTGGCAATAGCGCTGGCAATCGGTCAGGTTTCCCGATGAAAGGGCTAATAAATTTATTGCCCTGGAGGAAGACACTGCGCCAACAGAGGATATGCCGTTGGAGTGTATTGCTGGCTGCGGTTTTCATTCTCGCTCCTTTATTTGCCGCTGGCGCCCGGCAGTTATCGGCATGGAAATTAAGCCAGCAGCAGATTCAAAATGCATATCTGGCAAGTACGCTTCCCGCCTTGCAAGCCCTGTATCAGCAACAATTGGGTTTGCAGGAACAGAACAGAAAATTACTGCAGTTGCAGCAAATTCGCGATGCACAGCAACAGGCCGTGCAGGTATGGGAACGGCGATTACTTCGTCTGGCGAGCGGCTTGCCTGCCGGAGCCTGGTTGTCCTCTCTCACCCTACAAAAGGGGCGATTTGAGATTAAGGGACACGCAATGGAGCTGGAAGATATACGGACGCTGGAAAAGGACCTTGCTCAGCTTGGCGATGTGGCGACAGTGCAGACGGATGCGGTTCAGCATGAAACACCCGGTGGGTTTGGCTTCGGTTTCACACTCACGCTGTCTGAGGTAGCCAATGCCCTGGCTGATTGAACGCTGGTTTAGTGGTGCGCACTGGGTACGAGTCGTTACCTTTACCACCTTAAGTAGCATGGTCATTCTTGCCGTATGGCTGTTGCTGGTAGTGCCGCAGCATTCTCAGATTCAACAGTTGCGAGCGAACAGCATGAAAGCGAGTCAACAACTGGCACTGTTAAGACACAAAATCCGGCAGTTGGCTGCACATGAACAACCTGTTATGTCGTCAAATTCGCCAGTGTTTTCCGTGGTGGAGTTTGTCAGACAAGCGGACGGGCAATTAGTGAAGTGGCAGCCGGAAGAGAGAAGCGCTGTTCTGACTATGTTGGTTCCGTGGGAAAAATTGCCAGGATTATTCATATGGCTCGCTGAATACCGTGTTGTGGCAGACCACTCGTTCACCATCACTGCCCAAGGGGAGTTACTCAATCTGGTTCTGGGCATGGAGTTTGCCGATGATCCGTAGCATTAGCGGGTTGGTCTTCCTGGTTATCTCCCCGGCGTGGGCGATACCTCCAAATCCCTTTCAGCCACACATTTCGCTCTGTGAAAGTTTGGCCACTCAACTTGAGAGTTGGTCGTTAAATGGCGTTATCACTTCAACCAACACCAGCACGGCTTTGATGCTCAGCCCACAAGGTGTATGGCGGCGAATCAAGCAAGATAACGAGCTCTTTGAAGGTGCTCAGATTGAAAGCGTGGGTGAGGGATATGTGGTCGCCAAACTTGGTCCAGGTTGCCCAATCTCTTCTTACCGTTGGGATATAAAAGGAAAAACACATGCAATGGATGCGGGTATTACTTCTGACGCTGGTGCTGCCATTCACCAGCCAGGCCGATAAAGGTATTTCGCTGGTACTTGATGATGCGCCGATAAGCCAGGTGTTGCAGGCGCTGGCTGAAACCCAACGAGTTAACCTGTTGATTGCACCTGGTGTTGAAGGTGTGCTGTCGCTTAATTTAATCAATGTGCCGTGGAAACAAGCGTTTCAACTGGTGCTCAATAGCGCTGAGCTGACTCAGCAACGGGACGGCAATGTCATACAAATTCTTTCTAAGGCTCGCCAGCGCGAACAGCAAGCGTTAGCAATGGAACAGCGTAAACAGCTCACTCTCAACCAACCGATGTTGCAGCAGGTTTTTGCCCCCCATCATGCTGATGTTGAAGAGCTAGCCAGTGCATTGAAATCGGCTGGCGCGAAATTAATGAGCGCCATGGGCTATGTCACGGTAGATAAGCGAACTAATCGGCTGATTGTGCATGACAATAAGGATGTATTGAAACAGATTACCGCCTGGATAGCTGAAATGGATTTACCCATTGGGCAAGTGGAAATCGAAGCCCATATTGTCACTATCAATCAGGACAAGCTGCGCGAGCTGGGTGTGAAATGGTCTGCTGCGGAGCAAACTGGAGAAAGTAAAATTTACCAGCCTACGGGAATCTCGGCCGATCTCTCGGTCGCAAACGCCACGACTAAAGTCGGTTTCAATATTGCTCGCATCGATGGCCGGCTGCTGGAACTGGAGCTATCTGCTCTGGAGCAGCAGCAACAATTAGAGATTATTGCCAGCCCGCGCTTGATGGCAGCTCACCAGCAACCTGCCAGCATTAAACAAGGGACTGAAATTCCCTATCAGGTTTCTAGCGGTGAGAGTGGGGCAACCGCAATTGAATTTAAGGAAGCGGTTCTGGGGATGGAAGTGACTCCAACCATTCAGCCTCATGGCAATATTCGTTTGAAGCTACGTATCAGCCAAAATATGCCGGGCCGAAGTATTCAGCAGGCTGATGGCGAAGTGCTGGCGATAGACAAGCAAGAGATAGAAACTGTGGTGGCGGTGAAAGATGGCGAAACCCTCGCGCTGGGTGGGATTTTCCAGCAGCAAAACAAAGACAGCAATGATAGTGTACCCATTCTCGGCTCGCTCCCACTCGTCGGGAGCCTGTTTCGCCACGATGCTAAAAACCATCAGCGCCGCGAATTAGTGGTATTTATTACTCCGCGACTTATCCCTGTTCTATAGTGTTTTCTTTCGCCATAGTGGAGTTTTTCTTTGAAACGGTGCCCAGGTGTTTGACGGCAGAGAGGAATTAGCTTACAAGGTGTACCGTTTCGAGAGGCTGGATGCTCAAGACTTGTGACAGATAACCCTGATTTATGCATTTTCTTCTTCATAAGAACGCTGGGGAATATAATCGGTTGCCAAACCACCTTGAGTATTGAGATAATTTTCAGTCTGACTCTCGCACTATCGCTTATGAGGTTTCAGTTCATGTCCCGCTGCACCTGGTTTTAACAGGGCGGGTTTATCATCAACGAATTGTCTTAGTAGTACCGAAAAAATGGCAGAGAAACGCAATATCTTTCTGGTTGGGCCTATGGGTGCCGGCAAAAGCACTATTGGGCGTCAGTTAGCTCAGCAACTCAATATGGAATTTTTCGATTCTGATCAAGAGATTGAGAAACGTACTGGAGCTGATGTGGGCTGGGTATTCGACGTTGAAGGCGAAGACGGCTTCCGCGATCGCGAAGAAAAAATCATCAACGAACTCACTGAAAAGCAGGGCATTGTGCTGGCAACTGGCGGCGGCTCTGTGAAGTCTCGTGAGACCCGTAACCGTCTCTCCGCCCGTGGAGTTGTGGTGTATCTTGAAACCACAATCGAAAAACAGCTTGCTCGTACACAGCGCGATAAAAAGCGCCCACTGCTGCAAGTTGAGACTCCACCGCGTGAAGTTCTTGAAGCATTAGCTCAAGAGCGCAATCCTCTTTACGAAGAGATTGCTGATGTGACGATTCGCACTGACGACCAAAGCGCCAAAGTGGTTGCCAACCAGATTATTCATATGTTGGAAAGCAACTGATTCTGGCTTAATCGAAAAAAACGCCTGCGGGCTAAGCAACATCAAGGTGGACTTCGCGTTATGGAGAGGTTAACAGTCACTCTCGGGGAACGTAGTTACCCTATCACCATTGCTGCTGGGTTATTTAGTGACTCGGCATCTTTTGGGCCGCTGAAAGCTGGCGACCAAACGATGCTGGTGACCAATGAAACCCTGGCGCCGCTCTACCTGGATAAGGTGCGTGGCGTGCTTGAGCAAGCGGGCGTTAAAGTCGATTCCGTCATCCTTCCGGATGGCGAACAATTTAAAAGCCTCGCAGTATTAGATACTGTCTTTACCGCGTTGCTTGAAAAGCCACACGGTCGTGATACGACACTCATCGCCCTTGGTGGCGGTGTCGTCGGTGACCTGACTGGCTTTGCTGCGGCGAGCTATCAACGTGGCGTGCGTTTTATTCAAGTCCCAACCACCTTGCTTTCGCAAGTGGACTCTTCAGTTGGCGGAAAAACAGCCGTTAACCACCCCCTCGGTAAAAATATGATTGGTGCGTTCTACCAGCCAGCTTCGGTTGTGGTGGATCTCGACTGTCTGAAAACTTTACCGCCGCGGGAGTTAGCCTCTGGCCTGGCTGAAGTGATTAAATACGGCATTATTCTCGACGGTGAATTCTTCGATTGGCTTGAAGAAAACCTGGACGCATTGCTGGCGCTTGATGGCAAAGCGATGTCCTGGTGTATTCGTCGTTGTTGTGAGCTGAAAGCCGAAGTTGTTGCCGCTGACGAGCGCGAAAGCGGCTTACGTGCTTTACTGAATCTGGGCCACACCTTTGGTCACGCTATAGAAGCTGAAATGGGCTATGGCAACTGGCTGCACGGTGAAGCTGTTGCTGCAGGTATGGTGATGGCGGCTCGTACAGCACAGCGTCTTGGGAATTTCAGTGAGGCCGATGTGCGCAGAATCATCAAACTGCTACAACGTGCCGGGCTGCCAGTGACCGGGCCGAAAGAAATGCTTGCCGCCGCGTATATGCCCCACATGATGCGTGACAAGAAAGTTTTAGCTGGTGAGCTGCGCTTGGTGCTGCCACTGGCAATCGGGAAGAGTGAAATGCGTGGCGGAGTGCCACACGATGTCGTTTTGTCCGCCATTGCTGATTGTCAGCAGGCTTAATTATTAGAAATTTCGGTCGCTTGTAGTCAGGCGATTTTTAACTTCGGGTGATGTGCTGAGTTCGAATTGCTGGCATAAGCCTTTGAGTGGGGTGTTAAATGGATGAGTTTAAACCGGAAGACGAACTGAAACCTGATCCCAGCGATCGCCGTTCAGGCCGTAACCGTAAAGCTGATGAGCGCGACAGTGAGCCACATTTCAATGTCGATGATGTTGAGTTAGACGCCGACGAGCCTCGTCCTGCGCGTTCCCGCCGTACTCGTGATGAAGAAGAGTATGAAAACGATGACGAGATGCAAGTTGATGCAGAAGAACGTCGTCCGGCGCGTGCCCGCAAAAAATCCGCTAAACCGAAAGTTCCGGTATCCCGTCAGCACCTGATGATGGGCATTGGTATTCTCGTTCTGTTGCTGCTCATCATTGGGATTGGTTCGGCGCTGAAAGCCCCATCTTCTGATACGGAAACTGTGAATAAGAATCCGTCTGCCGAGAAAAACATTGATCTGTCTGGTTCTACTAGCGATCAGGCTAATGGTACTCAACCTCAGCCAGGTTCGACATCTGCGGCTAACCAGACAGAAAATGCAGGAAACCCACAAGAAGTGACTCTTCCTGCCATTTCGTCAACCCCGACTGACGCACAAACTCAGCCTGCACCTCAGGGCCAGCAGCGTGTTGAAGTTCCGGGTGATCTGAATAACGCCCTGACTCAACAATCCGGCCAAATTGATAATGTGGTGAGCAATTCAACGTTGCCAACCGCACCGGCTACAGTTGCCGCAGTTGCAGGTAGTAATGGCGCAACGACAGCACCACGCCCGGTCGCGAAATCAGAGCCTGCGAAGCCAGCAGCACCACGCCAGGAACGTAAAACTGCAGTGATTGAGCCGCACAAAACTCAGCCTGCTAAGCAACAGACTGTGGCGAAAACGCCAGTAGCGGAACCAAAACCGGTAACGACTGCGAAACGTAGCGAGCCAGCTCCAGTTCCCGCACCAACTGCGACTACATCTGTGAAAGTCCCTGTGACCGAAGTTGCACCGAAAGCGACGACTACGACCACTGCTACCGCAGCCACTCCAGCTCCGAAAGCAACAGCCGCTGCGCCAGTGACAGCAGCAACAGGTGCTGTAGCGGGTGATGCGGGCGCAATCAAAGGCGCTCCTGGTAGCAATTACACCTTACAACTCAGCTCCTCTTCTAACTCAGATAACTTGAATGCCTGGGCGAAGAAAGAGAAACTGCAACACTATATGGTCTACCAGACAGTTCGAAATGGTCAGCCATGGTATGTGTTGGTTAGCGGTATTTACGCCAGCAAAGATGAGGCAAAACGTGCCGTAGCAACATTGCCAGCTGATGTACAGGCTAAGAACCCGTGGGCAAAACCTATCCATCAGGTTCAGTCTGATCTGAAGTGATGAACAAGCGCAGCCGCTGTTGGAACCTTTCCACAGCAGGAAAAGGTGTAAATAGTTAGGCAGCATGAAAAAAAATCGCGCTTTTCTGAAATGGGCGGGGGGGAAATACCCCCTGCTCGAAGACATTAAAAAGTATCTGCCGAAAGGTGATTGTTTGATTGAGCCGTTTGTTGGTGCTGGCTCAGTCTTTCTGAATACTGATTACTCCCGTTATATCCTCGCAGATATTAATAGCGATCTGATTAACCTATATAACATCGTCAAAACACGTACGGATGAGTACGTTGAAGAGTCCAGAAAACTCTTCACTGCGGCACAAAACGACGAGCAAGCGTTCTATCTCAATCGAACTGAATTTAATCTGTGCAAAGATGAGTTCCGTCGTGCACTTCTGTTTTTATATCTGAACCGCCATTGTTACAACGGCCTTTGTCGTTATAACCTACGTGGTGAATTCAACGTCCCGTTCGGCCGCTACATCAAACCCTACTTCCCGGAAGAAGAGTTGTATCATTTTGCCGAGCGAGCACAAAACGCCACGTTCCTGTGCCAGTCGTATGATGTCAGCATGGCGAATGTCGCTGCGGGTTCTGTAGTCTATTGCGACCCGCCTTACGCGCCATTGTCTGCCACGGCTAATTTTACGGCGTATCACACCGATAGCTTTAATATGGTGCAGCAACAACATCTGGCGCAGTTAGCTGAAAACTTGCAAGAAGGTGGCATCCCGGTGCTGATTTCAAACCATGACACTGAGTTGACTCGGTTGTGGTACAAGCAGGCGAAAATGCATAAGTTGCAGGTTCGGCGCAGCATCAGTCGGGATGGTGGAAAACGTAACAAGGTGGACGAACTGCTGGCGCTTTACAAAGTCGGTGCCTAAGCTGTTTCGCCCGCGGTCGTTTTTGATTTGCTATTGGAGAAGCGGATGAAACAGTTTTTGATTGCCCCATCAATCCTCTCAGCCGATTTTGCCCGCCTGGGTGAAGACACGGCTGCGGTACTGGCTGCTGGTGCGGATGTCGTCCATTTTGATGTTATGGATAACCATTACGTCCCAAATCTCACCATCGGCCCGATGGTACTAAAAGCCCTGCGTGATTACGGTATTACCGCTCCTGTTGATGTGCATCTGATGGTGAAACCCGTTGACCGTATTATTCCGGACTTCGCCGCTGCCGGTGCCAATATCATCACCTTCCACCCGGAAGCGTCAGAGCATGTTGACCGTTCCCTGCAACTGATTAAAGAGCATGGCTGTAAAGCAGGCCTGGTGTTTAACCCGGCGACATCGCTCAGTTGGCTTGATCACGTTATGGATAAGCTGGATGTGATTTTGCTGATGTCCGTTAACCCCGGTTTCGGTGGGCAATCTTTCATTCCTCATACGCTGGAAAAATTACGTCAGGTGCGTGAACGTATTGATGCTTCGGGTTATGACATCCGCCTGGAAGTCGACGGTGGTGTAAAAGCGGACAACATCGCAGAAATTGCCGCAGCAGGTGCAGATATGTTTGTCGCCGGTTCTGCGATTTTCAACCAGCCGGATTACAAAGCGGTTATTGACCGTATGCGTAGTGAGTTGGCAAAGGTAACTCATGGATAAGTTAAATAAAATTCGCGGTATCGCCTTTGATTTAGACGGTACGCTGGTTGACACCGCATTGGGTTTGACGCAGGCAATGGACCAGGCGCTGTATGCGCTGGAGTTGCCAACAGCAGGTGAAGACAAAGTTGAAAAGTGGATCGGCAATGGTGCCGATGTGCTGGTTAAGCGTGCGCTGACCTGGGCGTTAAAAGGCGAAGAGCCACAAGACGACCAGTGCCGTATCGCGCGTAAACTGTTTGATGCTTTCTATGCACAAACTGCGGAAGAGGGCAGTTTCCTGTTCCCTGAAGTGGCTAACACTCTGGCGGCATTGGCCGAGAAAGGCCTGCCGATGGGCCTGGTCACTAACAAGCCGACTCCATTTGTGCTGCCGATGCTGGAAAGATTAGGCATCGCGCATTACTTCAAAATCATTATTGGTGGCGACGATGTGGAAAATAAAAAACCTCATCCCGAAGCGCTGCACAAAGTGATGGAGAAGTTGAACCTCAGTGCTGAAGAGCTGCTGTTTGTTGGTGATTCACGCAACGATATTCTCGCAGCACAGGCGGCTGGGTGCTGTTCCATTGGCCTGACTTATGGTTATAACTACGGTGAAGCCATCGAGTTGAGCAAACCCGATTTCGTGTACGACCATTTCAACGATTTATTGCCCGCATTAGGGCTCTCTAACAAAGAACATCAGGAATCAGAACATGAGTAAGCCCATCGTCTTTAGTGGCGCACAGCCATCAGGTGAATTGACCATTGGTAACTACATGGGTGCGCTGCGTCAGTGGGTCCATATGCAGGATGATTACCACTGCATTTACTGCATCGTTGACCAGCACGCGATTACCGCGCGTCAGGATGCGACACAACTACGCAGCCGTACTCTCGATACGTTGGCGTTGTACCTGGCTTGCGGTATTGACCCGGCGAAAAGTACTATCTTTGTACAGTCCCACGTGCCTGAACATGCACAACTGGGCTGGGTACTGAACTGCTACACCTATTTTGGTGAGCTAAGCCGCATGACTCAGTTCAAAGATAAATCTTCCCGCTATGCTGAAAACATTAACGCTGGCCTGTTTGATTATCCGGTGCTGATGGCCGCTGACATTCTGCTGTACCAGACCAACCTGGTGCCCGTTGGTGAAGACCAGAAACAGCACCTGGAACTGAGCCGCGATATCGCTGCACGTTTCAATGCGTTGTACGGTGATGTGTTCAAAGTACCAGAGCCGTTCATCCCGAAATCTGGCGCGCGCGTAATGTCTCTGCTTGAGCCGACCAAGAAAATGTCTAAATCAGACGATAACCGCAACAACGTTATTGGCCTGCTGGAAGACCCGAAATCTGTCGTGAAGAAAATCAAACGCGCGGTAACTGACTCTGACGAGCCACCTGTCGTGCGTTACGATACTGCCAACAAAGCGGGCGTATCCAACATGCTGGATATCCTGGCGGGTGTGACGGGTAAATCTATCCCTGAGCTTGAGCAGCAGTTTGAAGGCAAAATGTATGGGCACCTGAAAGGCGACGTGGCTGAGGCTGTTTCAGACATGTTGACCGAGTTGCAGGAGCGTTTTCATCGTTTCCGTAACGATGAAGCATTCTTGCAGCAAGTGATGAAAGACGGTGCCGAGAAAGCACGTGCGCACGCCAGTGCCACGCTGAAAAAGGTCTATGAAGTTATTGGGTTTGTCGCACACCCATAATTTTTAACACAACCCTCATCCTAACCTTCTCCCTGAGGGAGAAGGGATTGATCGGTTTTCCCCTGTCCTGCAGGAGAAGGGATTGATCGGTTTTCCCCTTTCCTGCGGGAGAAGGGATTGATCGGTTTTCCCCTGTCCTGAGGGAGAAGGGATTGATCGGTTTTCTCCTGCCCTGCAGGAGAAGGGATTGATCGGTTTTCTCCCTCTCCTGCGGGAGAGGGCCGGGGTGAGGGCGTCCCTCCCCATAAATTCCCCAGCTAAATATCTTTTGTGATCATATTCTCTTTTTGCATCTTTCCCGTTTGCCATTTATATTCAATTTAATGAAGATATAACTATTCAATAAATTGAAGATTAAATATGAGCCGTAGCTTTATCAAAAAAGAAGGGGTTGCCCAGGCCAGTCTGGCGCGTTATTTGCTGGGCGAGAAAAGCGGTAACCGACTGAAAACCATTGATGAACTGGCGAGCGAATGTCGTTTTTCCGTCGGGCTGATTCAGGCGGCGTTAAAAACCCTTGAGAATGCCGGAGCGGTAAAAGTTGAGAGACGCGGGCGCAACGGCAGCTATCTGGTCAGCATGGATAACAAAGCCTTATTGGCTTTTGCTGATATCGGCAATGTCGTGTGTGCGATGCCGCTGCCTTACACCCGCCTTTATGAAGGTTTAGCCAGTGGCCTGAAAGCGCAGTTTGATGGCATCCCATTTTACTACGCGCATATGCGTGGCTCAGATGTTCGGGTGGAATGCTTGTTGAATGGCGTCTATGACCTTGCGGTTGTCTCAAGGCTTGCCGCGCAGAGCTATCTCGATAACAGCGATGTCTTTATGGCGCTGGAACTTGGGCCACACACTTACGTTGGCGAACACAAATTGATTTGCCGTACCGGTAATCAGCAAATTAGACGTGTCGGCCTCGACCCGCGTTCCGCCGACCAGCGCATTATGACGGACATTTATTTCGCGGGTCAGCCGGTTGAGATCCTCGATGTGCCTTACCACGAGAGCCTTAATCGTATCGCCAAAGGCGAAATTGATGCGGTTATCTGGAACGTGGGTAGTGAGGCGGATCTTGAGTTACTCGGCCTGCAAGCGCAGCCCCTTAAAGGCGACTCGCGTTTTTTGCAGGCTTCCGAGGCCGTGGTGCTGACTCGCGCCGATGATGCGCCAATTAATCAATTGCTGCGCACAGTGGTGAACAAAAATGAGCTGCTTGCTCACCAACAAAGAGTGCTGCTGGGTGAGCAGGAGCCAAGCTATTAGAACTTCATCAAAGGGTAAATCAGGATGGAAGAACGGCTAAACCTGCTGTGTGATGCGGGCGTTATCGACAGAGATATTTGCGACGGCATGATTGCTGTCGTTGAGAAAATGGAAACGATGTGGGCCATTCCCATGCGTAATGAACAAGGGGAAATGGCGATCACCCATATGGCAAACGCGCTGATGCGCAGCCGTCGGGGTGAAGAAATCGGCCCACTTGATGAAGACCTGCTGGAAGAAATTGTCACTTCTCAGGCTTATGCCGAACTGCTGCCGATTCACCAGGCGATGCTGGCTCCCTTTGATGTGAATATTCACCCGAATGAAGAAGGCTATCTGCTCGCGAACCTGTTTAGTTTGTGGATGGTTAGCAAAGGCTAAGAATTTTTTTGTCAGCCGTCTGCTTTAACTTAAATATTCAAAAAAATGATTATTTAAGTTTTTTTGCAGCATGGAGTCGAGAGGCAAGGGCATGTTTATTGAAGCACTCAAGGCACAAAACCCGGCACTGATTGGGGCCGCACTGAAGTTATGGCAGCAGGGAGAGATATTGCCAGATACCTGCGTCATTGATGTTGATAAGGTTTTGGAAAATGGACGCCGCCTGCTTGAAACAGCAGAGCGTCATGGCATCACGCTGTATCTGATGACCAAGCAACTGGGGCGTAATCCGTGGCTGGCGAAGCGTCTGATTGAGCTGGGTTTTCACGGTACCGTTGCGGTGGATTTCAAAGAAGCCCGCACGCTGCGCAATGCAGAAGTACCGGTTTCCCATGTCGGACATTTAGTTCAGCTACCAAAAAGTCTGGTAACGGAAAACGTCACCGCTTCACCTGAAATGATCACCGTTTTCTCGCTGGATAAAGCCGAGGAAATCTCTGTTGCAGCGCAACGTCTTGGGCATATCCAGCCCATCATGTTGAAAGTGTTCGATGAACAAGACCACCTGTATTCAGGCCAGGAAGCCGGGTTCCCGTTGTCAGCACTGGATAACGTGGTTGCCGCTCTCAAGAACATGCCGGGCGTGAAAATCGCCGGGCTGACCCACTTCCCCTGCCTGCTCTGGGATGAAGAATTACAGCAAACGCTGCCCACGCCCAATCTGCATACGCTATTGCAGGCGCGCGATATGCTTCGTGCGCAGGGCATAGACGTGGCACAGCTCAACGCGCCATCGGCTTCAAGTTGCAGTACTTTACCGCTGCTGGCTGAATATGGCGTGACCCATGCCGAACCGGGTCATGCTCTAACCGGAACGATTCCCGCTAACCAGCATGGCGACCAGCCAGAACACATCGCCATGCTCTATCTCACCGAAATCTCACACCAGTTTCAGGGCAACAGCTATTGCTTCGGCGGCGGTTATTACCGCCGTGGTCATGCGCAAAACGCGCTGGTTTTCCCTGTTCTGGACGGTGAAGCATTATCAGCAAAATTGCTACCGATGGACGACAGCAGCATTGATTACCACATCGGGCTGGCGGGCGAGTTCCCGGTCAGCACGCCAGTGGTGATGTGTTTCCGTACTCAGGTTTTTGTCACGCGCAGCGATGTGGCACTGGTGTCCGGAATCAGCCGCGGAGAACCTGTACTCGAAGCTTTGTATGACAGCCTTGGTAACCCCATTTGCGGAGGTTCGCGTGAGTAAGTTTGTGGTGGTGGTGATTGATAGTTTTGGCGTCGGCGCGATGGACGATGTGCCACAAGTCAGGCCGGAGGATATCGGTGCAAATACCTGCGGGCATATTTTGCAGCATTTCCCACAATTACGTTTACCGGTGCTGGAACAGCTTGGCTTGATCAACGCGCTGGGTTTTACCACCGGAGCCATGCACCCTTCAGCGAATGCTGTTTACGGAACAGCCGCGCTGCAACATGAAGGTGGCGATACTTTTATGGGGCACCAGGAAATTCTCGGTACCCGTCCACAAGCGCCGTTGCGTATGCCTTTCTCTGAAGTGATTGATGAAGTAGAGCGTGCACTGATTGCCGATTGTTGGCAGGTCGAACGGGTGGGCAGTGGGCTGCAATATTTGTGGGTCAATCAGGCGGTGGCGATTGGCGACAACCTTGAAGCTGACCTCGGCCAGGTGTTTAACATCAGTGCCAATCTGAATGCGATCTCTTTCGAGGAAGTACGCAATATCGGCGAAATTGTCCGCCGTTGCGTGCAGGTTGGGCGCGTGATTGCGTTTGGCGGCCTGCTGGAAAGCAGTTCGCAACTCCAGAATGCCGCCGAGGAAAAACAGGGCAAATACATTGGCATTAACGCGCCGCGATCCGGGGTGTATCAGCACGGTTTTCAGGTCGTTCATATGGGGTTCGGGGTGAATGCCAGCGTACAGGTGCCACAAAAACTGCATGAGTCCGCTATCAAAACAGTACTGGTGGGGAAAGTGGCCGACATCGCCATCAATCCGCACGGTGTCAGCTATCAGAACCTCGTTGATACCCAGCAAATCATGGACATCACGCTTGCTGAAGTCCAAAAGCCCGGTGACGTTTTTATCTGCACCAACATTCAGGAAACCGACCTCGCCGGGCACGCTCAGGATGTCGCACGTTACGCCGAGCGTTTGCAGGTGGTGGATAAAAATCTCGGCAAGTTAATGGACGTGATGCAGCCCGGTGATTACCTGGTGGTCATGGCCGATCACGGCAATGACCCGACCATCGGCCACAGCAAACACACCCGTGAAAATGTGCCGCTGCTCGTCTGGCAGCGGGGGATCACCGGCGCAAATCTTGGCCGCAGAACAACACTGTCTGATGTGGGTGCTACCGTTTGCGATTTCTTTAACGCAAATGCGCCACAAAACGGCACTTCATTCTTGTCACAACTGCACACCACGAACACCGGAGGCAACCATGGCTGAACAGCAACGAATTGGTGCGTCGGGCTACACCTACGCGCATGAACATCTGCATATCGACTTATCGTCATTCAAAAACAACATCGATTGCCGCCTGGATCAATACGACCTGATTTGTGCGGAAATGAAAACGCTGTACGCGCTGGGCGTGCGCAACATCATCGAAATGACCAACCGCTACATGGGGCGTAACCCTCAGTTTATGTTGGATATCATGCGTGATAGCGGAATGAACGTCGTCGCGTGTACCGGTTATTACCAGCATGACTTTTTCCCGGCTCACGTCGCCACAACTCCCGTTGAAAAACTGGCGCAGGAGATGATCGACGAAATTGAACAAGGTATTGATGGCACTGAATTAAAGGCCGGGATCATTGCTGAAATTGGTTCGAGCGTAGACGTAATTACCCCTGATGAAGCCAAAGTTTTTGCTGCTGCGGCTTTAGCGCACCGTGAAACTGGGTGTGCGATTTCAACTCACACCTCTTTTAGCACTATGGGGCTGGAACAACTGACGCTGCTGAAAAGCCACGGTGTGGATTTATCTCGCGTTGTTGTGGGCCACTGCGACCTGAAAGATAACCTCGACAACATTCTGCGCATGATTGAGCAGGGCGCGTATGTGCAGTTCGATACCATCGGGAAAAACAACTATTACCCGGATGAGAAACGCGTGGCAATGCTGCAAGAAATTGCCAGCCGCGGGCTGCTCGACCACGTCATGCTTTCCATGGATATTACCCGTCGTTCACATCTGAAGGCGAACGGTGGGCTTGGTTTTGATTATTTGCTGACAACGTTCGTGCCTCTTTTGCTCGAGGCAGGCTTCTCTCAGGCCGACGTTGATTTGATGTTACGTGACAACCCCTCTGTCTTCTTTAAATAAGGATTTCCCATGAAAAAGATCGGTGTTGCTGGCTTACAGCGTGAACTTATTAAAAAAACCATCGAAACGTCTGCACCTGACTGCTTTGAAGTGTTTATTTACAACGATATGGAAGCTGCCATGAAAGTGAAATCCGGGCAGCTTGATTACTACATTGGTGCCTGTAATACCGGCGCTGGGGCAGCACTTTCCATTGCCATCGCGGTGATTGGTTACAACAAAAGCTGCACCATCGCCAAGCCTGGCATTAAGGCAAAAGAAGAGCAGGTGGCCAAAATGGTGGCGGATGGGAAAGTTGCTTTTGGTCTGTCGGTTGAGCATATCGAGCATGCCATTCCGATGCTTATCGCCCATTTAAAATAAAGGCCGCGCTATGGATTTCTACATTCAAATAATCGTGGTGGCCTGCCTGACTGGGATGACGGCCTTGCTGGCGCATAAGTCAGCAGCCGTGTTCCATGACGGCATTCGCCCCATTTTGCCGCAGCTTATCGAAGGTAATATGAATCGCCGCGAGGCGGGCAGTATCGCTTTCGGTCTGAGCATTGGTTTCGTGGCGTCGGTGGGTATTTCGTTTACGCTGAAAACTGGGTTGCTTAATGCATGGTTGTTATTCCTGCCGACAGATATCCTCGGAGTCTTAGCGGCAAATAGTTTGTTGGCGTTTGGGTTGGGCGCAGTCTGGGGAATTTTGATCCTGACTTGCTTGATCCCGGTAAACCATTTGCTGACGGCACTGCCAGTGGATGTGCTGGGTTCGTTGGGTGAGTTGAGCTCGCCAGTGGTTTCTGCATTTGCGCTGTTCCCTCTGGTGGCAATTTTCTATCAATTTGGCTGGAAGAGCAGTCTGCTCGCAGCCTTTGTGGTGTTAATGACGCGCGTTTTGATCGTGCGTTTCTTCCCACACCTCAATCCCGAATCTATCGAAATCTTCGTCGGCATGGTGATGCTGCTGGGGATTGCGATTACTCAGGATCACCGTACCCGTGATGAGCGAGAACATGATACCGAGGGGGTATCGGTCTTTGAGGAGCGAACATCGCGCATTATCAAGCACCTACCGTATATCGCGGTTGTTGGTGGGTTGATTGCGGTCGTCGCCAGCATGAAGATTTTTGCCGGTTCTGAAGTGTCGATCTTTACGCTGGAGAAGGCTTATTCCGCAGGCATCACGCCTGAGCAGTCACAAACCCTGGTGCATCAGGCCGCACTTGCGGAGTTTATGCGTGGGCTGGGATTTGTTCCACTGATTGCCACCACGGCGCTGGCGACGGGTGTGTACGCCGTTGCTGGTTTCACCTTTGTTTACGCCGCCGGATACTTGATTTCTAACCCGCTGTTAGCGTTTGCGGTGGGTGCGGTGGTGATTTCCGTTGAAGTATTGCTGCTACGTTCCATCGGCAAATGGCTCGGGCGTTATCCATCGGTGCGTAACGCATCGGATAACATCCGTAACTCGATGAATATGTTGATGGAAATGGCGCTGCTGGTTGGCTCTATCTTTGCGGCTATCAAAATGGCGGGCTATACCGGTTTTTCTATTGCGGCGGCGATTTACTTCCTCAACGAATCGCTGGGTCGGCCGGTTCAGAAAATGGCCTCTCCGGTTGTCGCGGTGTTGATAACCGGCATCATTCTGAACATTCTTTACTACTGTGGCCTGTTCGTTCCGGCCTGATCCCTTCTCAATGCCTGCCGTAATGGTCTGCGGCAGGCTTCACGGAGTGAATAAAGTGAAAACCTGGCCGTTACAGAGCCTGACGATGGAGCAGGCGCAGAGTAAGCAATTTCAACTGGTGGATATTATTTGCCGTCATTTTCCCGGCGCTGATTTCCTCAATGCCGGGGATTTCGGCTTAGTCCCCGGTCTGAATCAGCCACAAATGACGCGGCGTGTGGAGTCAGTTCTGGCGGATTTCTTTGGCGCACCGGCTGCGGGACTGGTGCAAGGTGCGGGAACCGGGGCAATTCGTAGCGGGTTAGCGGCACTTCTTAACGCGGGGGATAGCTTGCTTGTCCACGATGCCCCTCTTTACCCCACCTCGGCAGTCATCGCTGAACAGATGGGGTTAACGCTAATTCGTGCCGATTTTAATCAACTTGATGACGTTAAAAGGACAATTGAGTTGTACCAACCGAAGGCTGCACTTATTCAGCATACCCGGCAGAAAATGGATGATTCATATCTGTTGGCTGAGGTGATTGGTTGTTTTAATCAGCATGGTTTACCGTCGTTGACTGATGACAACTACGCGGTGATGAAAGTCGAAAAGATTGGTTGTGAATGTGGGTCCACACTTTCAACATTCTCGTGTTTTAAACTCTTCGGGCCGCCGGGAATTGGCGTGGTGGTGGGTGAAGAAAAGACAGTAAATGCGGTGCGAAAAAGTATGTATTCCGGTGGCAGCCAGGTGCAGGGTATCCAGGCGATGGAAGCGTTGCGCGGATTAGTGTTTGCGCCAGTGATGCACGCGGTGCAGGCGCAGGTAAACGATAAACTGGTTGAAGCGCTCAATACCGAAGCGGTGTCGCAGGTGAAGCATGCATTTATCGCAAATGCGCAATCCAAGGTTCTGTTAGTGGAGTTTCATCAGCCGATTGCCGAGCAAGTATTGGCGGCGGCACAGAAGCTGGGCGCGTTGCCTTATCCTGTGGGGGCAGAGTCGAAATATGAAATCCCGCCGCTTTTTTATCGGCTGTCCGGGACTTTCCGCCAGTCTGACCCAACGCTTGAGCAACGTATGATCCGTATAAATCCTAATCGTAGTGGGGCGCAGACGGTATTGCGAATATTAAAAGAAAGTTGTGAAGGGTTATAAATTAAAATGCCCTCACTGGGAGGGCGTATTAAAAATTTGTGGCTATTATTATTTCTGTGGAGTTGCTGGGCCACAACCACCAATAATTTTAGAAATAGAAATGGCTGGGTGCAGTAAATAATCATAACCGCAAGATTTGTCTTTGTTCTCAATATGACCAGTACAGCCAGACAACAGAGCCAGGACAGCCAGTGCAGATGCAGCTTTTACGAACTTGTTCATTGATATTCCCTATCATTTACTTGGATGTAATGAGGCACTTCAAAAAGGCAATTAAGTATAGGGGCTGCTTGCTATATCACTAAGTCTGAAACCAGACGCATGGTTACATGAAATAAATATTGCCTATAATGATTGGCAAAATAATTAATAACTTATAAATAAAAAGGCTTGCCGGAATAATCTGACAAGCCTTTTTTTTATCTTAAAGTAGAATTAGTGGTTCGAGAACCAATTCAACCTATCGCGCAATGCCACCACGCGACCGACAATAATCAGCGCCGGGCTTGCAACCTGTGTCGATAATTCACCGAGTTCGCGTAATACGCCACTGACTACACGTTGGTTAACCGCTGTGCCGTTTTCAACCAGCGCGACCGGCATATCCGCAGTCATGCCGTGTTCAATCAGCTTTTCCTGAATCGCAGGAGCCTGGTTTAAACCCATGTAAAAGACCAGCGTCTGTTTTTCTGCCGCCAGGTTTTCCCAGTCTAATTCACCGCCGGTTTTCAGGTGGCCGGTCACCAGGCGCACACTTTGCGCGTAATCGCGGTGGGTTAATGGAATGCCTGAATAAGCTGAACAGCCGGATGCCGCAGTAATGCCCGGCACCACGGAGAACGGGATACCGCCGTCGCACAAGGTTTCTAGCTCTTCACCGCCGCGACCAAAGATAAACGGATCGCCACCTTTCAGACGGACAACGCGTTTGCCACTTTGCGCTTCACGCAGCAGGATTTGGTTAATCTCTTCTTGCGGGACGCAGTGATAACCCGCGCGTTTACCCACGAAAACGCGGTCGGCATCACGGCGCACCAGATTCATGATGTCATCAGAAACCAGGCGGTCATAAACCACCACATCGGCTTGTTGAATTTGCTGTAGCCCTTTGAGCGTCAGTAATCCGGCATCGCCTGGACCTGCACCCACCAAAACGACCTCACCACGGTGATCGAGCGGTGTAGCAAACATAGACTCGGTTTCTTTATCGATGGCTTGCTGGTCTTCGTTCGCCAGATATTGCGCCAGACGGTCATTAGTGAAGAACTTTTCCCAGAAGCGACGGCGTTCTGCCATGGCCTTGAAATTTGTTTTTACTCGCCCGCGCAACGTACCGGCATAAGAGGCAATTTTCCCCAAATGCAGTGGCAGAATGGCTTCGAGTTTTTCACGTAACAGGCGGGCAAGAACGGGAGAGGTACCACCGGAAGAGACAGCCACCATCAGCGGCGAACGGTCGATAATCGAAGGCATGATGAAACTGGCTTGTTTAGGGGCATCGACCACGTTGCAGAAAATGCGGCGTGATTCGCATGCTTCGCTGACTTGTTGATTCACTGTTTCGTTGTCAGTTGCGGCAATGGCCAGCCAGCAAACATCAAGCAGCTCGGGGGCGAATTCACCCTCAACAAGGGTGATCATGCCCTGTTCCGCCCACACATGAAATTGTGGGGAGAATTCCAGGGCATTCACAGTGACCTGCGCACCTGCCTCCATCAACAAACGTGCTTTACGTTCTGCGACATCGCCACCGCCGACCAACAGGCAGGCACGACCTCGTAATTGACAAAATATAGGCAGGTGATCCACGGTCAATCCTCAAATAAATTAGTTGCGTGCAGTCTCCGGCGCGGCGACTTGCGCAGGCTGTGGGCGCTCGGCTTTCGGCGTAGCATACCAATAACCCAGACCCATGAATACTACACCGGAAAGGGTATTCCCAAGCGTTACCCACAACAGGTTGTGACCGATACCCGCCATGGTGTAGGCGTCGCTATGATGACCAAACCAGGAGAGTGCAAACAGCGTCATGTTGGCAATGGAGTGTTCGTAACCGGAAGCGATAAACGCCAGCAGACACCACCAGATAGCGATGAACTTCGCAGCACCTTCAGTACGCACGGCCATCCAAATTGCCAGACAAACCAGCCAGTTACACAAAGCACCTTTGAAGAACAGTACCATCGCCGGAGCAGTGGTTTTTGCCAGCGCCGCGGTGTGAACCAGGCTGGTGTCCAACGGCAGCAGGCTACCGCCGCCCCATTTGTAGAGCAGGGCAACAAACACGGAACCCACCAGGTTACCCAGCCAGGTTTGCGGCAAAATACCCCACATTTGACCGTGAGTGATGGTGCCTGCTTTGACGCCGAACGTCAGGAACATGGTGTGTCCGGTGAATAGTTCAGAGCCTGCGATAATAACCAGCGTCAGGGCGATCCCGAAGGTGGCACCCATTACCAGTGGACGCAGCGCGGGATCAACCAGATTACCGAGGGTGAAGATCAGGATGATGCCGAGGCCGACATAAGCGCCTGCCATGGCAGAGCTTATCCAGAATCCGAGTGGATTGTTTTGCGACAATCGGGCAATGCGCGCGGCATTCGCCGCACATTTGTTAATGGTATCGGTGAACATTTTTGTTATCCCAATAAATTGAAAGAAAAAATAAATAATTGAAATTTTCCCCTCACCCCGGCCCTCTCCCCAAGGAGAGGGAGAACACCGATTTAATTCCCTCTCCCTCAGGGAGAGGGCTAGGGTGAGGGTTGTTTTAAGACTTAAGCTTTAATCTGAACCTGGCCGTCTTGTACGCGCGCTTTGTAATGCGCAATTGAACGGCTCTCGTCTTCCATGCACAACCCGTCACGCAGTCTGAAACGCTGCTTTTTCAACGGGCTGGCAACCCACAATTCATTCTGATGTTCAGCAATCAAGCCGCGAGACAACACGCTGGCCTCAAAGAATGGGTCGATATTGCTGATGGCGAAAACCTGGTCATCATTACGTGGGCGGAAAATAGCAATCTGCTGATTACCCACCAATGCGCAAACACCGGTAGCAGGCAGAATGTCGTTTAACTGGCAAACGGTAGTCCACTGGCTCATACATTTTCCTCCACTTCTTCTACCAGGGTGACCGGGATACGTTCGTAAGGCGTAGCCGGGCGGTGTTGCTCGCGCTCAGGCACAATTTGTACATGCGGGTCGCGGTGTGGGCTGTTGATAAAGTGTTTGAAGCGAACCTGGGCTTCCGGTGTATTCACCGTTTCAGTCCACTCGCAGATCACTTTCTCGCGCAGGCGCGCCAGCTCAGCTTCCAGTTGATCATTCAGACCCAGTTTATCGTCGATAATGACTTGTTTCAGGTACTCAATGCCGCCTTCCAGGCTGTCGAGCCACGGCGCGGTACGGGTCAGTTTGTCGGCGGTGCGGATGTAGAACATCATGAAGCGGTCGAGGTATTTGATCAGCGTTTCACTGTCTAAATCTGCTGCCAGTAAATCGGCGTGACGTGGTTTCATACCGCCGTTACCGCAGACGTACAGGTTCCAGCCTTTTTCAGTGGCGATAATCCCGACGTCTTTACCCTGTGCTTCCGCACATTCACGGGTACAGCCGGACACACCAAACTTCATTTTGTGTGGAGTACGAATGCCTTTGTAGCGGTTTTCCAGCTCAACGCCGAAGCCAACGCTATCGCCAACGCCGTAACGGCACCAGGTGCTACCAACACAAGTTTTTGCCATACGCAGTGCCTTCGCGTAGGCGTGGCCTGTTTCAAAACCGGCTTCAATCAGCTGACGCCAGATTTCTGGCAAATCATCTTTCTGCGCACCAAACAGGCCGATACGCTGGGAACCGGTGATTTTGGTGTAGAGGTTAAATTCGCGAGCGATACGGCCCACTTCCATCAAACCTTCTGGGGTAATTTCCCCGCCAGCAGAACGCGGGATCACCGAGTAAGTGCCGTCTTTCTGGATGTTGCCGAGGAAGTTGTCGTTGGTGTCCTGAAGCGGCGTGTGCTTTGGTGACAGCACATAGTCGTTCCAGCAAGAAGCCAGCAGCGAACCGACGGTCGGTTTACAGACTTCACAGCCGTAACCTTTGCCGTATTTTTGCAGCAGCTCGTCGAAGGATTTAATGCCTTCAACGCGGATCAGGTGATACAGCTCCTGGCGTGAAAACGCGAAGTGTTCACACAAGTTGTGGTTGACTTCGATGCCTTGCTTGCTCAGTTCGGCATTCAATACTTGCGTAATCAATGGAATACAGCCACCACAGCCGGTACCGGCTTTGGTTTCTGCTTTCAGCGCGGCAACGGTATGGCAGCCGTTGTTGATGGCTTTAACCAGATGCCCTTTGGTGACATCGAAGCAGGAACAGATTTGCGCGCTGTCCGGCAGTTTGTCGACGCCAATCGCTGGCTTACCGGAACTGGCATGCGCAGGCAGAATCAGCGCGTCCGGGTTTTCCGGCAGTTCGATGTTATTGAGTACCAGTTGCAGCAGGTTGCCGTAGTCGCTGGTGTCGCCTACCAGAACCGCACCGAGCAGGGTTTTGTTGTCAGCGCTAACAATCAGGCGCTTATAAACTTCTTTGCTTTCATCCAGATAAACGTAGCTGCGGCAGTTTGGCGTGCGACCATGTGCATCACCAATCCCGCCGACATCCACACCCAGCAGTTTTAGCTTGGCGCTCATGTCTGCGCCTTCAAAAGCGTTTTCGCTACCGATCAGGTGGTCAGCGGTGACTTGCGCCATTTTGTAGCCAGGGGCGACCAGGCCGAAGGTGCGGTTATTCCAGCTGGCGCATTCGCCGATGGCGTAAATGTCCGGGTCAGAAGTCTGGCAGGTGTCGTTAACCGCAATACCGCCGCGTTGACCCGTTGCCAGGCCGCATTGGGTCGCGAGTTTATCGCGTGGGCGGATACCGGTGGAGAAGACGATGAAATCTACTTCCAGGTCGGTGCCGTCGGCAAAGCGCATAGTCTTACGTGCCTGGTTGCCTTGTTGTACGATTTCCAGGGTGTTCTTGCTGGTATGAACGCGCACGCCCATGCTTTCGATTTTATTGCGTAGCTGCTCGCCACCCATGTGATCGAGTTGCTCGGCCATCAGCATCGGGGCGAATTCAATCACATGTGTTTCGACGCCGAGGTTTTTCAGCGCGCCTGCGGCTTCGAGGCCCAGCAAACCACCACCGACCACGGCACCGCGTTTACTACGGCGCGCACAGGCTTCGATGGCGTTCAAATCTTCAATGGTACGGTAGACGAAACAGTCTTGTGTTTCAGAGCCTTTAATCGGTGGGATCCACGGGTAAGAACCGGTGGCCATCACCAGTTTGTCGTAATACACGGTACGACCGGTATTCGAGTGGATGACTTTTTCCTGGCGGTTAATGGTGATGGCGCGTTCGCCAACCAGCACTTTTACGCCGTGTTTCTCGTAAAAGCCTTCACGGACCAGCGATAACTCTTCAGCGGTATGATGCGAAAAATAGGAAGACAGATGCACGCGGTCGTAGGCTTTACGCGGCTCTTCACAGAACACAGTAATGTCGAATTGGCCTGGCTGGGCTTTATCAAGTAAGTCTTCGATAAAGCGATGGCCGACCATGCCATTACCGATGATTGCGATTTTGACTTTGCTCATAATTGCCTCAATTTCTTTTCTATTACCGCCTACCTTAACGATTCAGCATTGGTGGTTATTGATACAAATCAAATACACCTTTATATACCTCTTAAGAGGTATATGTTTGATTTTAGTGAGTTTTTATAAGTCGTGGAAATGTTTAGTTATTCGCGGACCGACAATAAATGTCCTCGTTTTGCGGTGTGTGCTATGAAATAGGGGCGGCTAATCAAGAAGGGGTGGGTATGAGCAACAAGACGTTGGAGTTAATTCAAAATGTGCGCCTGGTGGGGCGTGAAGGTTTGTGGCAATTAGCCTTCGAAAATGGGCGCATCAAGGCCATTAAGCCGATGTGCGAAACGCAGCCAGAGAGCCAGCAGATTCTTGACGGGCGCGGCGGTCTGGCAATCCCGCCATTTATTGAGCCGCACATCCACCTTGATACCACGCAGACTGCCGGGCAACCGAGCTGGAATCAATCAGGTACCTTGTTTGAAGGCATTGAACGCTGGGCTGAACGCAAGGCGTTGCTGACCCACGAGGACGTGAAGCAGCGCGCCTGGCAAACGCTGAAGTGGCAGATTGCCAATGGTATTCAGTTCGTGCGTACACACGTTGATGTTTCCGACCCGACGCTGACCGCGCTTAAAGCGATGCTGGAAGTGAAAAAAGAGGCCGCGCCGTGGATTGAGGTGCAAATCGTGGCATTTCCGCAGGAGGGGATTTTTTCGTATCCCAACGGTGAAGGCTTGCTGGAGGAGGCCTTACGGCTGGGTGCTGACGTGGTGGGCGCTATCCCGCATTTTGAATTCACCCGCGAATATGGCGTTGAGTCGCTGCATAAAGCTTTCGCGCTGGCGCGCAAATATGACCGTCCGTTAGATATTCACTGTGATGAAATTGACGATGAACAATCGCGCTTTGTGGAAACCGTTGCCGCGCTGGCGCTACGGGATGGCATTGGTGCGCGTGTCACTGCCAGCCATACCACGGCAATGCACTCTTACAATGGCGCTTACACCTCGCGGCTGTTCCGTTTACTGAAGCTGTCGGGGATTAACTTTGTCGCCAATCCGCTGGTGAATATTCATCTGCAAGGGCGCTTTGATGATTATCCGAAACGCCGTGGTATCACGCGGGTTAAAGAGTTGCTCGAAGCAGGAATTAACGTCTGTTTTGGTCATGATGATGTATTCGACCCGTGGTATCCGCTGGGCACCGCCAATATGTTGCAGGTGCTGCATATGGGGCTGCATGTTTGCCAGATGATGGGCTATCAGCAAATTGATGAAGGCTTAAAACTGATTACCGATAACAGTGCGCGCACCTTCGGCGTGCAGGATTACGGCATTGCCGAGGGAAATGCAGCGAACCTGATTATTCTTCCGGCTGAAAATGGCTTTGATGCGGTGCGCAGGCAGGTGCCAGTGCGTTGGTCAGTGCGGGCAGGGAAGGTGATTGCGACCACGCAGTTGTCGCAAACCTGGGTGATGCTGGATGAAGCCGAAGAGATAACATTTGGTGGGTGAAAAGTGGCGGATGGCGCTTGCGCTTATCCGCCCTATAAAACGATTAATGTATTGTCGCGTTATGCTGACGGTGTTTCGTCACCAGACCCAAAATCAGGCACATAACAAACACCACGGCATACAAGCCGTTTGCGGTTTGCAGCGCCGCATGCGGGCCGCTGTGAGCCACGATCGGGCCGGTAACCACAAAGGTCAGCATGGTGCCGATAGTGCCGCAAGTCAGGACGAAGTTAACCAGTTTTGGTGAGGCAACTTTGGTCTGCAATGAACCAAGGGTGATAACCGAGGTGTAAATCGCGCTAGAGAAGAAGCCCAGAGCCAGAATAAACCATGCCAGATGAGTGGGTTCGCTGGTGTTGAACAGGTACATCAGAACGGTAGCTGCACCCGCAAGAACAGTCAGAATGCGTTGCAGATCGAAGAAACGCAAAATGAAACTGAACGCCCACATACCGAACATGTAAGACATCCAGAAATCACTGACTAACTGACCGGCATCATTCAGGTTCATGCCGAGGCTTTTGGCGTATTCCGGAACCCAGGAGATAAAGCCCAGTTGGCCTAAGATGTAGCACAGCGCGGCAATCGACAGGAACAGCACGCCAACCCCCCATTTTTCTTTCTCGGCCACTTTCTCGGTTGGTGCGGCGTGTTTGCCTAATGCCGGGAAGTCGCAACCGAAAGTCAGGATGAAGATAGCGACGTACACCAGACCGATGCAGACGTAAACCCAGTACCAGTCGATGCTGCGAGCCAGAAGAATCGCGGCAACCATTGGGAAAATCATCCCCGCCATGCTGAAGAAGGAGTCGGTAAACAACAGGCGTGAACCGCGTTCACGACCTTCATACATGTGGGTTATCAGGAATGTACCAATCGACATCGTGATACCACTGACCAGCCCAAGCACAAACATTGCCGCCGAGAAAATGGTTAGGTTGTCGCCAAAGACAAGCCCGGCAACCGCCAGAACCATCAGTATAAAACCAAAGCGCAACTGAGTTTTCAGTGGCACGATTTCCATTAACCAGGCATTCAGGAAAATAGAAATTAAAATACCCGCGTTCAGGAAGGTAAAGGTATTACTCATGCTGGAGACGGGTACGTGGAAGTATTCGGCAATATTGCCCATCACCATCCCGGTGACGATCACCAACGCGCCGGTCAGTGCGTAGGAGAAAAAGCTGATCCATGTGAGCTTAATGCGGTTGCTGTTAGTCATGACAAGCCTGTGAATAGAAATGTAAAGTGCTTTGACAGCACTCGAGAAGAATGGATTTTAGTCAAAAACGTGATTCATTCATACATTTTATGAATCATTTGGGGTTTATTACTGCGCTTTAAGTGATATGAATCACAATTGAGCATGTATTCTCATTAGTCATTCATTTAACTTATTGATTTGTGTGAAAGTAAAAAACAGTAAATGGCTGGCGCATAGAGGAGTGCCTCTTTACAATCTAGCAACTTGCTTCATTCACTGCCTTCGTAAGGAATTTTTCATGCTCAAATCGACACTGGCGGCCGTAGCAACCGTGTTTGCTCTTACCGCGCTATCTCCTGCGGCACTTGCTGCTAAAGGGGATCCACACGTCCTGTTGACCACGTCAGCGGGTGAAATTGAGCTTGAGTTAAACAGCCAAAAAGCCCCTGTCTCTGTGAAAAACTTTGTGGATTATGTGAACAGTGGCTTCTACAACAACACCATTTTCCACCGTGTAATCCCAGGCTTTATGCTTCAGGGAGGCGGCTTCACTGAAGATATGAACCAGAAGCAGCCAAATCCACCGATCAAAAACGAAGCTGATAACGGTCTGCGCAATACTCGTGGCACTATTTCTATGGCGCGTACCGCAGATAAAGACAGCGCAACCAGCCAGTTCTTCCTCAACGTTGCAGACAATGCTTTCCTCGATCACGGCCAACGCGACTTCGGTTACGCGGTATTTGGTAAAGTTGTGAAAGGGATGGAAGTTGCCGATAAGATCTCTCAGGTACAGACGCATGATGTCGGTCCATATCAAAATGTTCCGTCAAAACCTGTAGTTATTCTCTCCGCAAAAGTCCTGCCGTAAAAAATTCCCGCGCGGGTATTCTCTACTCGCGCAATCTCCTCCTTCCAGCACTTCCACCGATTGCTGCTTATACTTGTGGCAAGAAAGGGTCATGTTAGGGAGGCACCATGGCAAAGAAACTTACCGACAAACAAAAGTCCCGCCTTTGGCAGCAACAGCGAAGCCGTTCATTTCAGGCCAGTTCCCGGCTGGATATTCTTGAGCCTCATGCGCAAGATGAGACTATCGCACAGCGCGTAGAAACGATTGAACTTGGCCCGCTGCATCGCGGATTACCCTGGTTGTGTGCCATCCATCAGCAGCTGTTTCAGGATGTTTTCGACTGGGCAGGCGAGATACGGGATGTTGATATTTCCAAAGGGGAGACACAGTTCTGTCATTTCGAGTACATCGAAAATGAAGGTAACGATCTGATGCAGGAAATGGAGGACGAACATTACCTGGTCGGGCTTTCGAGAACTGAGTTCGTTCAACGCCTGGCACATTTCTATTGTGAGATTAACGTACTTCACCCGTTTTTTGTTGGCAGTGGTCGTGCGCAGCGCGTTTTCTTCGAGCAGTTAGCGATTCATGCCGGTTATGTTCTGGACTGGAAGGACGTTGCTCCGCAAGCCTGGCAAGAAGCCAATCAGGCTGGAGCGCTGGGTGAGCTGGCAGCGCTGACGGAGATTTTCACTAAAGTGGTGAGTGAAGCGTGCGAAAGCGAATAGAATAGTGCGGTTCTTTTTACTCCGGAGCCGCGATGCTACTGCTTATCGACAATTACGACTCATTCACCTGGAACCTTTATCAGTACTTTTGCGAATTAGGCGCGGAAGTAGTGGTGAAACGTAACGATGAGCTGACCCTTTCTGAAATCAGCGCGTTGGTACCTGAAAAACTGGTTATCTCTCCCGGACCTTGCACGCCAACTGAAGCGGGCATATCCCTTGCGGCGATTACTCACTTCGCCGGAAAGCTACCGATCCTCGGCGTTTGCCTTGGACACCAGGCGATTGCACAGGCATTTGGTGCAACCATTGTCCGTGCCGAAAAAGTGATGCACGGTAAAACCTCGGCTATCACCCATAACAATACTGGTGTTTTCAGCGGCCTGAACAACCCTCTGACCGTGACGCGTTATCACTCTTTGGTTATCGACCCGCCATCGTTACCTGAGTGTTTTGAAGTGACAGCGTGGACGGATAAACACGAAATTATGGGTATTCGTCATCGCGAACTGGCGCTGGAGGGTGTGCAGTTTCACCCGGAAAGTATTCTCAGCGAGCAGGGGCATCAACTGTTAGCCAATTTCCTGAAGTATTGATTTTTTATTGCCAATAAATGATTTTTTATGCATATTTCATGATTATATTTTCACGTGTCTCTCATGAAGTTTTTATGCGTAAAAAGGGGATAGGCAATAAATGGCAACTGAACAATCCGCAATTACCCGCGCAACTTTCGATGAAGTGATTCTGCCGATTTATGCACCGGCTGAATTTATCCCGGTAAAAGGTCAGGGAAGCCGCGTTTGGGATCAACAAGGGAAAGAGTATGTTGATTTCGCGGGCGGCATCGCAGTCACGGCGCTGGGTCACTGCCATCCCACGCTTGTTGAAGCGTTAAAAAGCCAGGGCGAAAAGCTATGGCATACCAGCAATGTTTTCACTAACGAACCTGCGTTGCGCCTCGGGCGTAAGCTGATTGATGCCACTTTTGCTGAGCGCGTGCTGTTTATGAACTCCGGCACCGAAGCGAATGAAACCGCCTTTAAACTGGCGCGTTATTACGCTTCTACACGCCATAGCCCTTACAAAACCAAAATTATCGCCTTCCATAACGCCTTCCACGGTCGCTCGCTGTTTACCGTTTCTGTTGGTGGTCAGCCAAAATATTCCGACGGATTTGGCCCGAAACCCGCCGATATTATCCATGTCCCGTTTAACGATTTACATGCAGTAAAAGCGGTGATGGACGATCACACCTGCGCGGTGGTGGTGGAGCCAATTCAGGGCGAGGGCGGCGTAACGGCGGCGACACCAGAATTCCTGCAAGGCTTGCGTGCCTTGTGCGATGAGCACAAAGCGTTGTTGGTATTCGATGAAGTTCAGTGCGGCATGGGGCGTATCGGCGAGTTGTTCGCGTATATGCATTACGGCGTGACGCCAGATATTTTGACCAGCGCTAAAGCGCTCGGCGGCGGTTTTCCGGTGAGTGTTATGCTGACGACGCAGGAAATAGCGTCTGCATTCCATGTCGGCACCCACGGTTCCACTTACGGCGGAAACCCGCTGGCGTGTGCGGTGGCAGGGGCAGCATTTGATGTTATCAACACGCCGGAAGTGTTGAATGGCGTTACGGAAAAACGCCAGCTGTTCGTCAAGCATTTGCAGCACATTGACGAGCAGTATGATGTGTTCAGCGATATTCGCGGCATGGGTTTGCTGATTGGCGCTGAGCTGAAACCGCAATACCAAGGCCGTGCACGTGAATTCCTGCATGCCGCTGCTCTGGAAGGGGTGATGGTGTTGAATGCCGGTCCTGATGTTATGCGCTTCGCGCCAGCCTTGATTGTTGAAAATGCCGATATTGATGAAGGTATGG
This sequence comes from Buttiauxella sp. JUb87, assembly GCF_004361975.1. Lineage (NCBI taxonomy): Bacteria > Pseudomonadati > Pseudomonadota > Gammaproteobacteria > Enterobacterales > Enterobacteriaceae > Buttiauxella > Buttiauxella sp. JUb87. The sequence continues at coordinate 49,556 of NZ_SNVY01000002.1, read as the reverse complement.
CGCGCTTTGCAAAAGCAGTGGCGAAGATCGTTAACGGATAGTCGTTAATCCGACCGCCGCAAGCGGTTCAGCCAGATACCATGATGTGGCCGCTGACGCCATGCAACCGAAGAAATAGTGTGCATGGTGCTGAGGTGGCCCAGAATCCGCTGTAAATGTTGCTCCATCGTGCTTAATGGCCCACTCGGAAGCCCTTCCAGTGGGTCAAGAATATTCGCGTCGTTAGTCTCACCTGGCCCATCATATTGCAGCCGCTGCTGGCATCGTTGCAGCGCAATTTCACACGACTGCAAATAGCGCTGGGCTAAATCCGGTGTCAGCATGTTGTGCTCGCGCGCAAGCGTAGTCATGGCGTTGATGTGCTCGACAATAAACTGGCTGTGCGTCACCCACAATTTCATATCTGCCAGGTAATGCGAGTTAAAACCGGGTTCCTGCATCGCCTGATTCAGTGAGTTAAACAGCGCATTATGGGCTTGATTGACCTTCATTCGTTGCCAGGCTAGCGGCGTGGGTTCGGGATCGTTGCTCAGAATCAGGCGAATCGCGTCCTGGTCTTTTTCAAGCGCGTCGTGGGCGTTCTGGCGCAACAAACCGCTTTGCCACTGCGGCCACAGCCAAACCATGCCGCCGAAGGCAATCAAACAGCCGAGCAGAGTATCAATCAAGCGCGGGACGATAAATTGCTCGGCGCTGAGTGTGAGCAGTTGCAGGGTATATACCGCCGTCACGGTAAAACCAATCGTCGCCCAGCCATAGCTCTGGCGAATAAACAAATAGCTGACCAGCGTAATGACCAGCATCGCGGCCAGGGCAATGCTTTGTGGGAAGTGAAAGTGCAGGGCGATACCCGCAATCGCCAGGCCAGCAATGGTCCCTGCCGAACGGTGCAGAATGCGTACCCGCGTGGCGCCGTAGCCGTTTTGCGTAACGAACATCACCGTCATTAAAATCCAGTAGGGTTTCGGCAGATGTAAAAATGCCCCGAAAAGACTGGCGATGGTTAGCATTACGCCTAGTCGGGCGGCGTTGCGCAGGGCGGCAGATTTCAACGACAAATAGCTTTTCAGTGCTGCCCACAGCGGTAAACGGCGCTGCCGGTCTTCCATTAAATCACGGGCGTACAGAGGGCGTTGGATGCGCAGCACGCGGGCGATACGGCTGAAGTGATAATGACAAAACTGCCCAACCGGGTTGTCCGGATTCTGGCGAGCAATTTTCTCGAGGGCTTCAATTTGTTTCTCCATCGTAAAACGCTGTGGGTAACGATGGTAGAGAATGTCATCGGCCAACACGCGCAAGCGTGCCGCAATGGTCTGCGCATTCCAGCGAATAACCGCTTCTGCATGGCTTTTCGCGACAAGTTTTTGCACCTCGGCAGGCTGGTGCAAACTGACGGAGATGTGCTCTTGCAAATCTAACGCTATCTGAAAAGAGCGTAACAAATGTTTGTAACCGTTCTGCTGATTTGCCGACAGCATATGCAGCTGTTGGTAGCAGATGGTGATCAGGTCTACGGCTTTTTGCTGGCGAGCCAGCAGTGGAGGCAGCGCTGTTTCGGGATCAGCATGTTGTGTCAGCATGCCGTATTTGGCTTCACAGTACTCCGCCAATTGGCGATAGAGCAGGCTTAACGTTTCGCGCAGCGGCTGCTCACGCCACATCCAGAACCAAAACCAGTTAAAGACTCCGTACCAAATCGTGCCGGAGACATATAACACCATCGGCTTCCAGATAGGCATATTGCCGGCCATGCTTAGCGTAAAGATGGCCGCAATCAGCGATGCCGGAAGCAAACGTGCGTGCAGGGCGCTGATTTCAGCGGTGACGCCCAACAAGAGCGCCATCACCATAAGAATGATGGGCAATGGGACCGCGGTGTAGAGCAGCAAAAGCTGCATGATTAAACTGCTGGTCGCAAAAAGAGTGCCGCCAACAATCAGGCGTTTAAAAAAACGCTTATGGGGTGTATCCAGACCAGCAATGTTGCAACAAGCGGGCACTAACGAGAAAAGCAGACCTAACTGCAAATTCCCCAGTAGTAAACCGATCCCCACAGGAAGGCACAGCACCAGCGTTTGCCGCAGTGCATAGTTAACTTCAGGGTGATAGATTAATCTTCTCCACATATGCTTGTCATACTTTGTGTTGCAGGTGTTTGGATTTTAAAGACAAAAAAAGGCGTGTCCATAAAGCAACACGCCTTTTTTGAAACGGAAATTAACGAGTGCCGTAAACGACGATCGTTTTGCCGTGAGCGGAGATCAGGTTCTGATCTTCCAGCATTTTCAAGATACGACCGACAGTTTCACGAGAACAACCGACGATCTGACCAATTTCCTGACGGGTAATTTTAATCTGCATACCGTCTGGGTGAGTCATTGCATCAGGCTGTTTTGCCAGGTTCAACAGTGTCTGCGCGATACGACCAGTCACATCGAGGAATGCCAGGTTACCGACTTTCTCAGAAGTGACTTGCAGACGACGAGCCATCTGGGAAGAAAGACGCATCAGAATGTCTGGGTTTACCTGGATCAGCTGGCGGAATTTTTTATAGGAAATTTCAGCCACTTCACAGGCAGATTTAGCACGGACCCAGGCACTACGTTCCTGGCCTTCTTCGAACAGCCCTAACTCACCAATAAAGTCGCCCTGATTCAGATAGGAGAGGATCATTTCCTTGCCCTCTTCATCTTTGATCAGAACAGCTACAGAGCCCTTGACGATGTAATACAGCGTCTCTGCTTTTTCACCCTGGTGGATCAGTGTGCTCTTCGATGGATACTTATGAATGTGGCAATGGGACAAGAACCATTCGAGAGTCGGGTCTGTTTGCGGTTTGCCAAGCACCATGCGCGGTTATCCTCTGTTTATAACTGGCTACCAACGACAGGACGCTAAACATCCTGTCTGGCGTTGCAAGTATTAGAATATTCCCCACTTTGGGGAGATGGCATGCAAGTCATTCTTGCTGCCTGTAATTAGTGACGTCCTTTGCATCTATGCATTACGTCAATGTATCAATGTAGCATCCGGATTGTTTTAGCATAGCTTTTGGCAGGTGTCTCCTATTGTCTCGTTTCAGCATGACGTAGGTCGCCTTCCGTTGCCAGTTTTGCTGCATCCGCGTACTCTGGAAGGTAATTTTTTCAATGGGAGAAGCAACATGCAGGCACGTGTGAAATGGGTTGAAGGGTTAACTTTCCTTGGTGAATCCGCTTCAGGACACCAGATTCTGATGGACGGTAATTCTGGCGATAAAGCACCGAGCCCGATGGAAATGGTACTGATGGCTGCCGGGGGTTGCAGTGCAATCGACGTGGTTTCTATTTTGCAAAAAGGCCGCTACGACGTCACTGACTGCGAAGTGAAATTGACCTCTGAGCGTCGCGAAGAAGCTCCTCGTCTTTTTACTCACATCAATCTGCATTTCATCGTGACAGGCAAAGAGCTAAAAGATAACGCGGTTTCCCGCGCGGTTGATTTATCTGCTGAGAAGTATTGCTCTGTTGCACTGATGCTGGAAAAAGCCGTAAATATCACGCACAGCTACGAAGTCATTGAAGGCTAGTGTGCAAAACAGGGCGGTTACTCGCCGCCCTGAATATTGATATTTCGTCCTTCTGCCAGACGCTTCACTAACGGCGTCATGATCAACTCCATCGCCAGCCCCATTTTGCCGCCCGGTACCACTATTGTATTGATGTGGGAAATGAATGAGCCTTGCAACATGGCGAGCAAGTACGGGAAATCGATGTCATCCAGCCCGCGAAAATGAATCACCACAAAACTTTCATCCAGCGATGGAATTCCGCGTGCAGCAAACGGGTTAGAGGTATCTACAGTCGGGACACGCTGGAAGTTAATGTGCGTGCGTGAAAATTGTGGCGTGATGTAATTGATGTAGTCGTCCATTGAGCGCACCACTGAATCCATCACCGCTTCCCGGGAATGCCCACGTTCGCTGGTATCACGCACCAGTTTTTGAATCCATTCCAGGTTGACAATCGGCACTACGCCAACCAGCAAGTCGACGGCATTCGCCACATCGTGCTGTGGGGTGACGACTCCACCATGCAATCCTTCATAGAACAACACATCGGTCGGTTCAGGCAGCGATTGCCATGGTGTAAACGTCCCAGGAATTTGGTTCCAGGGGACGGCTTCGTCATAGGTATGAAGATACTTACGCGATTTACCTTGCCCGGTTTTTCCGTACTCGATAAACGTTTGTTCCAGCAGGCCGAAGTCATTCGCTTCCGGACCGAAGTAACTGATATGGCGGCCTAAGTCGCGTGCTTTACGAATAGCCATATCCATTTCAGGACGCGTGAAACGATGGAAGCTGTCACCTTCAACTTCGGCAGCGCGCAGGTTGAGTTGCTGGAATATTTTGCGGAAGGCAAGGCTGGTGGTGGTCGTTCCCGCGCCGCTGGAACCTGTTACGGCAATAACCGGATGTTTGGCTGACATAAGGCAACAACTCCATGGGTAATCACAAGTGTGTGTTCGTAAGGGCTGGCCCTCACCCTAACCCTCTCCCCCTGGAGAGGAGACTGTCCGGATTTCGCTTTGGTTCTTCCCCTTCTCCCTCAGGGATAGGGCTGGGGTGAGTGTGGTTTTACTATGCAGTATAGAATAAACGCTTAGCCGCGAAGCTGCCCGCGAGCCATGATATTCACCGTTTCGTGAAGCTCCGACCATACCAGCACAGCCTCGCCACTTTGTAGCTGGCGCTTAACATCGGCCACTTTTTGCTCCAGCGAACGCTCTTGTTCACCATAATCGGTACCTTCACGTAATACAAAGGATTCAATCAGATTATCAAGCGTTTCGGGGGGGAGATCTTGCCAGGGAATCATCATAATGACGGGTCCAAAAATTTAGACAACCACTGCGGGATGCGTTGCTCAAGCCACATTTCCGGACGCCGTAGCGTGCCACCAACAAATCCAACATGCCCACCATAGCGCGTCAGTTGATACTCAATATTGGCAGGCAGTATCGCTGTGTCGGGGATCACATGGTGATCCATAAACGGGTCATCTTTAGCGTGAATGATTAACGTCGGCGTTTTGATTTGCGGCAGCAACGGCATGGCGCTGCATTGACGATAGTAGTCGATAGCATCTGCAAAGCCATGAATCTTCGAGGTGATCAAATCGTCAAACTCACGCAGACGACGCACTCCTTTAAGCTGGCGCATATCTACCGGGAGTGTGCCTGGATAGCTTCTGAGCTTACGTGCCGCATTTTTCTTCAGCAGATTTAACAGATAATGTTGGTAAACGCGTGAGAAACCTTTCTCGATATGCTTGCTGCAATGCTCCAGCATCAGCGGGGCAGAAACCACTACACCTGCCTGTAGCGTACAATCTGCGCCTTGTTTTGCCATTAAACAGGCGAGCATGTTACCGCCGAGAGAAAACCCGACCGCCGCCGTGGGGGCTTTACCGTAACGTGTAGAGAGCCAGTTGAGGAAATAGCTGCCATCTTCGGTTTCGCCGGAGTGATAGATGCGTTTCATGCGATTCGGCACGCCGCTACAGCCACGGAAGTGCATCACCACACCCAACCAGCCTTGCTTACGCGCGGCATCAATTAACCCATGTGCATACGGGCTGTGCAGGCTTCCTTCAAGACCATGAAAAACGACTAACCGTGGTTTATGCGTTGCCTGGCGTGGGTCTTCACTCCATGCAAGATCAACAAAATCCCCATCCGGCATATCCAGACGCTGCCAGTGAGGTTTGAAATTGAGGCGGCGGCGAATTAAGCGTGGGAGCATGGTTTGCAGGTGCGGATTACTGACACCCTTTAACGGACGAAATTGTTCATCGTCTACGTGATTAAAATTCAATGCTGCGGGACTTGTCGTGGCCATATCACACTGTTAGTTTCATTTAGTTTGCTAATTAACTTACCGGGTGCGGATCACCCATTTCATGGAAACGCTTTTCTTCTCAATGCTTGGTTTTTTGTGGGTCGCGGCGATTACACCCGGCCCAAACAATATGTTGCTGACTTCTTCCGGCGCCAACTACGGCTTTATGCGAACCCTCCCTTTGATGATAGGTATCATGTTGGGGATGCAGTGCATTTTGTTGCTGGTGGCTTTTGGCGTCGGTAGCTTAATCCTATTGTATCCTGCTTTGCACCTCATCCTGAAGATTGCCGGGAGTGCTTACCTGTTATGGCTGGCATGGAAAATCGGCACTGCGACTTATGAAACGCTGGAAACCGATGCGCCGCCTCCGTCACCTATCCCATTCTGGCAGGGCGGTTTATTACAGGTTATCAACCCGAAAGCGTGGTTGATGGCGCTAGGTGCAGTCGCAAGTTTTAGCCTTGCGGGTGCTCAGTACCTGCACTCTGTGGTGTTAATCAGCATCGGTATCGCACTGGTCAACATCGTTGCTGGCATCATCTGGATTGCGTTTGGCAGCATGATTGGCAAGCTACTTCGTAGCCGCCGTGCCTGGACAATCTTTAATGTCTTTATGGGATTGCTGACTGCGGCATGTGTGTTGCTGATTTGGCATTGATGCCGCTATTCGGCAGTATCATTGAGCAAGTTACGTGAGAAAAGATGGATATCCACTCCTTCTTTTCTCCGATAAAGCCGCGCTTTACGCGCCCCAGTCGCCTTACTTTTCCCTGTATCTTCAAACATGCCTGACGCCTCAAAGCGGCGAATCAGGCTTTTGCGCTGTATCGCCTGCCCGAGAATAATTTCTGTCGCTTCCTGCAATTGCGTGAGCGTGAACTCTTCTGCCAGGCAATAGACCGGCAATAGTGAATAGCGCGTTTTTTGCCGTAGCCGGTTTAACGCATGGGTAATAATCTCACCGTGATCGAAGGCCAGAGTCTGCTGCGTCAGTTGGTGAGTCGGTAACCATTTCGCATCGCTGACGCTTTCAATATGTGGCTGGCAATCGGTTCTGGCGATCAGGGCGAACCAGGCCGTCGTCAGGCTCCAGCCGCGTGGATCACGATACTTGCCAGAGAAGGTTTCCAGTTGTTCGAGCCACGGGGGAATGACGCCCGTTTTTTCAACCAGTTTGCGTAAGGCGGTATCACGCGTGGACTCATCCAGGGTCATATCAATAAAACCACCGGGCAGCCCCCAGGCCCCCTGGTAAGGGTGATTAGCTCGTTTAACCAATAATACGCTTAGTTCATTGTTATCCAGCGAAAACAATACGTTATCGACAGTGACAATCGGAGAGGCGAAGCGCGAGGCATCATAATCTTTCAGGTATCTTTCTTCAGAACGCATAACGATATGTACGCTTAAAACTGTCGTTAGGACAAATTTACGGATGTCCATCGCCACTGACAACCTTTATCAACCAGGATCGGCAAAAAATAGTGCTTGCTTAATATTGTCTTATGGACAATATTAAATGTGTCACAAGGACAATAATCGAAATAAAGAGGAAGGACACGACATTATGGCGATAAAACTTGAGGTTTCTCTGGATGGCATCACCCCGGAAATTAACAGCGGTGTGTTTCCTGATGGTGCGGTCTGGTTGAAGGTGCAGGGCACGTTACCTAAACGTGTAGAGTTGATGCGGATTCGCGCCTGCGCAATGAAAAACATGGATGATTTTATGCTGTTGGCGCAGTTGGTGGAGGCGATTCGCCATGCTTGCGATGTGCGTTTCAGCCACCTTGAACTTCCCTGGCTGCCTTATGCCCGACAGGATCGGCATATGCAAGCCGGAGATAGTTTTGCGCTTAAAGTGTTTGCCATGCAGCTCAATACCCTCGGTTTCGACAAAGTGTTTGTCCTTGACCCTCACAGCGAAGCTGCCGCTGCTGCCATTAATAATCTGGTGGCTATCCCGCAGGAAGTCTGTCTACAGGGGAGCAACGCTCTGGTTAGCGCATTACGCGAAGGGCGGTTAATGCTGATTGCCCCGGACGCGGGCGCATTGAAAAAAATCCATCTGGTGGCTCAGGCTACTGGGGCGAGCACCTTCGGTATCCTGACCAAGCAGCGCGATGTGGCAAGCGGCGTGCTAACCGGTTTTGCATTAGTTGCAGGCGATGTGGCAGGGAAAGACGTGCTGATTGCCGACGATCTTTGCGACGCAGGAGGAACATTTATAGGGTCAGCCGAAGTGCTGCGCAAGGCTGGCGCACGGAGTGTCGGTTTGTATGTGACGCACGGTCTTTTTTCAAAAGGAGTGGCACATCTTCTGAATCAGGGGATCGACAAAATCTACACGACGACATCCATTGCGCCCGCAGAGGCTGCGCAACAAGGCGTTGAACTTATTGATATTGCGCCACTCTTCCAGGCACAGGAGATGAAATCATGTTAATGAACCCTATTCTGGCGATTGATGGCTACAAGGTTTCGCATCGTGAACAATATCCGCTGGGGACAACAAAGGTTTACTCAAACTTTACCCCGCGCAGCGACCACTATTTTCATTCTCCGGTAGACGACGGCAAGCTGGTGTTTTTCGGGCTTCAGGGCTTTTTGCAGTGGTTTATGGTGGATCTGTTTAATGAAAAGTTTTTCGCCGCGCCTGAGGAACAGGTGGTTACTGAATACAAGCAGCTCATGGACAGCTATATCGGTAAAGACACTGTGGCGATTGAACCGATCCGCGCATTGCATCGCCTGGGATACCTGCCTTTGCATATCAAGGGATTAGATGAAGGCAGCAAAGTCGGCATGAAAATTCCGGTCCTGACTATCACCAATACCCGAGACGAATTTTTCTGGCTGGTGAATTATCTTGAAACCGTGCTCTCTGCTGAACTGTGGAAATCCTCCACCTGCGCCACTATCGCCCATCATTACCGCAAAATTTGCCAGCGTTGGGCGGAACGGACCTGTAGCGATCTTAGCCATCTTGATTTCCAGTGCCATGATTTTGCGTTTCGCGGCATGTCGGGTTTACATGATGCGGCGCAATCCGGCTGTGGCCATCTTTTGAGTTTCAAAGGCACGGACAGCATTCCTGCCATTCTCTATGCCCGGCAGCACTACACCGACAGCCAGGACTATTTTATCGCGGCAAGTATTCCGGCAACGGAACACAGCGTGATGTGCATGGGCGAGAAAAATCATGAAATCGAAACTTTTCGCCGCCTGATTGCTGACTTATATCCACAGGGATTTGTGTCGATAGTTTCTGATACCTGGGATTACTGGCAGGTGTTGACGGAATACACCAGGGAGCTTAAGCCGTTAATTATGTCGCGTCAGGGGCGCGTGGTGTTTCGCCCGGACAGCGGCGACCCGGTGGATATCCTCTGCGGTACGGGGGCAGATAATTCCCCTGAACGCACCGCGCAGGAAAAAGGGTCGGTAGAAGTGTTGTGGGAGATTTTTGGCGGCACCATCAACGAGAAAGGCTACAAGGTGTTAGATCCGCATGTCGGGCTGATCTATGGCGATTCCATTACGCTTGAGCGAGCAGAAGAAATTCTGCGCCGCCTGGAAGCGAAAGGTTTTGCCAGCTCGAATGTGGTGTTTGGCGTTGGGTCTTTTACCTACCAATACCACACGCGTGACACTTTCGGGTTTGCGATGAAGGCCACTTATGGCGAGGTGAACGGAGTCGGAAGGGTTATCTTCAAAGAGCCGAAAACCGATAACGGCCTTAAGCGTTCGGCCAGAGGGTTGTTGCAAGTGGTGCGCGATGAGGCGGGAGATTTCCAGCTTCACGATGAGCAAACCTGGCAGCAGGAGCAGGAAGGAGAGCTAAAAACCCGCTTCCTTGATGGCAAACTTTATAATACCGACCACCTGGAAACCATTCGTCAACGGCTGGTGGCGGCTTTGTGAGGGTATAATTAACTAATGGGGGAATTTCTTCCCCCATTGATTTTATTCAGCCTGCATCATCTGTTCTAACTGGTCATGCGCATCCAGCCATTCCATCTCACACTCTTCTAGCGCCGCTTTCACCTTCACCTGAGTTTGCAGGCATTCGGTCATTTCCGCTTTACGACTTTGGTCGTAAATGGCGCTATCAGCCAGCTTCTCTTCTACTGCTGCAAGCTGCGCATTTAACTTTTCCATTTGCTTTTCAAGCGTGGTGATTTGCTTGCGCAGTGGTTGAGTCAGGGTACGTAACTCGGCATCACGGCGCTTTTGGTCTTTACGCGCCTGCGCACTGTTGACGTTATCTTTTGCCGAATCCAACGGCTGGTTTTCCTGCTTTTGCAGGTCAATAAGCCACTGTTGGTAGTCTTCCAGATCGCCATCAAACGCTTCGACTTTACCGTCGTGAACCAGATACAAATCGTCAGTGGTCGAGCGCAGTAAGTGGCGGTCGTGCGACACAACGACCAGCGCGCCTTCGAAGTCAATCAATGCTTCGGTTAGCGCCTGACGCATGTCGAGATCAAGGTGGTTGGTCGGTTCATCAAGCAGCAGCAGGTTAGGGCGCTGCCAGACGACGAGCGCCAGAACCAGACGTGCTTTTTCACCGCCTGAGAAACGTGCCGTATGTTCGGTGACCTTATCGCCACGGAAGCCAAAACCGCCGAGGTAGTCCCGCAACCCTTGCTCCAGCTCTTTCGGTGCAATACGCGCCAGGTGCTGCAATGGTGACTCGTCAGCGCGTAAGTATTCGAGCTGATGCTGCGCGAAGTAACCCAGCTTGATGCCTTTAGCCAGACCAATATCACCCTGCAATGGTTGAATTTCTTCCGCCAGTAGTTTGATAAGCGTCGATTTACCTGCGCCGTTACGGCCAAGCAGACCGATGCGCGAGCCTGGAACCAGGTTCAGCTTGATGGAATCAAGGATCACGCGGTCGCCATAACCGGCGCTGACTTTTTCCATGCGCAGCAGTGGGTTTGGCAAGCTTTCAGGAGCACGGAAACTGAAATGGAATGGGTTGTCGACGTGCGCTGGCGCAATCAATTCCATGCGCTCAAGCATCTTCACGCGGCTTTGGGCCTGCTTTGCTTTACTAGCTTTGGCTTTAAAGCGGTCGATAAAGCTTTGCAAATGCGCGACGCGCTCCTGCTGGCTTTCATACATCGACTGTTGCTGAGCAAGGCGTGTCGCACGCTGGCCTTCAAACGACGAGTAGTTACCGGTGTATTCAAACATCGATTCCTGCTCGATATGAATGATTTTACTGACCACCGGATCAAGGAAGTCGCGGTCGTGGGAAATCAGAATCAAGGTGCCCTGATAGCTTTTCAACCAGCGCTCGAGCCAGATAACGGCGTCTAAGTCCAGGTGGTTGGTTGGTTCATCGAGCAGCAGCAAATCAGAACGGCAAATCAGCGCCTGTGCCAGGTTGAGGCGCATACGCCAGCCACCGGAAAAGTCGCTAACCGGGCGTTCGAGTTGTTCATTGCTGAAGCCTAAACCATGCAGCAGGCTGGAAGCACGAGAGCGAATCGTCCAGGCGTCAACTGAATCCAGTTTACCGTGAACCAGCGCGATAGCATGACCGTCATTGCGCTCATTGGCTTTTGCCAGTTCGGCTTCAAGCTGGCGGAATTCACGGTCGCCATCAATAACATATTCAATGGCGGGCATGGCCAGCGCCGGGGTTTCCTGGTTTACCCAGGCTAATGCCCAGTTGCCTGGAAAGGTCATACTTCCGCCATCGGCGCTGATCTCGTTCTTCAGCAGCGCCAGCAGCGTGGATTTGCCGCAGCCGTTTTTACCCACCAGACCCACTTTTTGGCCCGGATTGATGGTAGCGGTGGCGTTATCCAGCAGAACGCGGGTACCGCGACGAATTTGTAACGAGGAGAAAACAATCATAAAGCGCCGTATGTTCAGAGTATGTTAAATTGTCATTATATTTAGGTAACGTGAAGCTTCAGCCTTCGCGTCGGGCTGCATGGTAGCCCAAAATAAAGACTATGACGACGCCCTGGAGGGTAATGATGTTGCAGCCGCCGAAAGTTTTGCTGCTATATGCCCATCCGGAGTCACAAGACTCGGTCGCAAACCGCGTCCTACTCCAGTCGGCGCAGAAGCTCGCTAATGTCACAGTGCATGACCTTTATGCGCACTATCCTGATTTTTTTATCGATATCTATCGCGAGCAAGCATTGCTGCAAGAGCATGATGTCATCGTCTTCCAGCATCCCCTTTATACCTATAGCTGCCCGGCGTTACTCAAAGAGTGGCTGGACCGTGTGTTGAGCCGTGGTTTTGCCAGCGGTGTCGGAGGGAATGCTCTGGAGGGAAAGTATTGGCGTAGTGTGATTACCACCGGAGAGCCGGAAGGTGCCTATCGGCATGACGGTTTTAATCGCTTTCCGCTGACCGATATTTTGCGTCCTTTTGAACTTACTGCCGCGATGTGCCGTATGCACTGGATGAATCCCATCATTGTGTACTGGGCGCGCCGTCAGTCTCCCCAGGAGCTTGCCAGCCATGCGAAGGCTTATGGCGAGTGGTTGGCTGCACCGTTATTGCCGGGAGGTCGCTAATGGAAGGTTCTGACGTATTGATGGCGGGAGTGTTGTTTTTATTTGCCGCGGTGGTGGCGGTGCCCATTGCTGCCCGTTTAGGCATTGGCGCGGTGCTTGGCTATTTGTTGGCGGGTATCGCGATTGGGCCGTGGGGCTTAGGTTTTATCAGTGACGTGGATGAAATTCTTCACTTCTCTGAATTGGGCGTGGTGTTCCTGATGTTTATCATCGGGCTGGAGCTGAATCCGGCTAAATTGTGGCAACTCCGGCGCTCTATTTTTGGCGTGGGGGCGGCACAAGTGTTGCTCAGTGCGGTGGTGTTGGCAGGTTTGCTGATGCTGACGCAGTTTTCCTGGCAGGCGGCAGTGATTGGCGGTATTGGACTGGCGATGTCATCAACTGCGATGGCGTTGCAGTTGATGCGCGACAAAGGCATGAATCGCAATGAGTCCGGGCAGCTCGGTTTTTCTGTACTGCTGTTTCAGGACTTAGCGGTGATCCCGGCGATAGCGCTGGTACCGCTGTTGGCGGGTAATGACGGTGGTCATACGGACTGGATAAAAATCGGCCTCAAAGTGCTGGCTTTCGCTGGCATGTTGATTGGCGGACGTTACCTGCTGAAACCTGTCTTCCGGTTTATTGCTGGTTCCGGCGTGCGTGAAGTGTTTACTGCCGCGGCATTGCTGCTGGTATTGGGGTCGGCGTTATTTATGGATGCGCTGGGCTTCTCAATGGCGCTTGGGACGTTCATCGCCGGCGTGTTATTGGCGGAAAGTGAATACCGGCACGAACTGGAAATCGCCATTGATCCTTTTAAAGGATTATTGCTGGGATTGTTCTTTATCTCCGTTGGCATGGCTTTAAATCTTGGCGTGCTCTACACCCATATCTTCTGGGTCGTTTTAGGTGTGTTGGTGCTGGTGGCGGTCAAAGCCGGGGTGTTGTATGGCCTTTCGTGGTTTTTTGGCTTGCGGAGTTCCGAGCGCTTACAGTTTTCAGGCGTGCTAAGTCAGGGCGGGGAGTTTGCATTCGTACTTTTCTCTACGGCTTCATCACAAAAGCTGTTCAGCGGTGACCAAATGCCACTGTTGCTGGTGACCGTCACACTTTCGATGATGACCACGCCGCTACTGATGAAAGGCGTGGATGCTATTCTTGCTCGACGTTTTAATGTTGTTGATGATGAAAATGAAGAGAAACCGTACGTAGAAGACGATCAACCACAAGTCATTATTGTGGGCTTCGGGCGTTTCGGGCAGGTGATTGGACGTTTGCTGATGGCGAACAAAATGCGCATCACGGTACTCGAGAGAGACATCAGTTCTGTCAGTCTGATGCGCAAATATGGCTATAAGGTTTACTACGGCGATGCCACCGAACTTGAATTGCTGCGTTCCGCGGGTGCCGAGACAGCAAAATCTATCGTGATTACCTGTAATGAGCCGGAAGACACAATGAAAGTGGTGCATTTGTGTCAACAACACTTTCCACATCTGGCGATACTGGCGCGCGCCAGGGGCCGTGTAGAAGCACATGAATTGTTGCAAGCTGGAGTCAGCCAATTTTCACGCGAGACATTTTCCAGTGCGCTAGAGTTGGGGCGTAAGGCGCTGATGACGCTGGGAATGCATCCTCATCAGGCGCATCGTGCGCAGCTTCATTTCCGGCGTCTGGATATGAGCATGCTGCGTGAATTAATGCCGATTCATACCGATAACGCACAAATTTCCAGGGTGCGTGAAGCACGTCGTGAATTAGAAGAGATCTTCGAACGAGAGATGCAGCAAGAACGTCGCCAGTTCGATGGTTGGGATGATTTTGAATAAAAAAGGTGAAGCTAATGCCGGTGCGTAAACGATTTATTGCCGGGGCTGTTTGCCCTGAGTGCCAGACGCGGGATTCCCTCGCGATGTGGCGTGAGAATAATGTCGATATTGTTGAGTGTGTTAAGTGCGGTCACCAAATGCGTGAGGCGGATAAGCAAGCACGCGAGCATGTTCGCGAACAAGAGCAAGTCATCGGGATTTTTCATCCGGACTAGCGAGATGCGCCAGCTTTTTTTAAGCTTAGGGGTACACCGGCGCTAAATTCCGCTACAATCGGCGCCAGTTTTTTTCCCCATGCTCGCTCAGGAGATATCATGAAAGTAGCAAAAGACCTGGTGGTCAGCCTGGCCTATCAGGTACGTACAGAAGATGGTGTGTTGGTCGATGAGTCTCCGGTGAGTGCGCCGCTGGACTATCTGCATGGTCACGGTTCCCTGATTTCAGGCCTGGAAACTGCGCTGGAAGGCCACGTTGTGGGTGATCGTTTCGATGTGAACGTTGGCGCAAATGACGCTTACGGTCAGTACGACGAAAATCTGGTTCAACGCGTTCCTAAAGATGTGTTCATGGGTGTTGATGAGCTGGAAGTAGGTATGCGCTTTATGGCTGATACCGACCAGGGTCCAGTACCTGTTGAAATCACTGCGGTTGAAGATGAGCACGTTGTTGTCGATGGCAACCACATGCTGGCAGGCCAGAACCTGAGCTTCAACGTAGAAGTTATCGCTATTCGTGAAGCTACCGCTGAAGAACTGGCTCATGGTCACGTTCACGGCGAGCACGATCATCACCACGACCATGACCACGAAGGTGGTTGCTGTGGTGGTCAAGGCCACGACCATGATCACGAACATGGCAAAGGCGGTTGTGGCGGTAACGGCGGCTGCGGTTGCCACTAATCCGTTAGAGATAAAAAAGGCGTGTCATTGACACGCCTTTTCTTTTTGTGCTGATAGCTAGTAATGCGGAGGTGGAGTTTCTTCGGCTTCTGAAGCCACCATTGACGGTTGGCTAGCTTTTAACTTTTCAACCAGCAATCGGAAATGCTCGCGCAGTTTGACCATTTCTAATTCGTGCGCCGTTACCGTCTGATTTAACTCTTCTATCGTAATCTCCTGAAAAGCGAGACGACTCTCAAGTTCTTCCAGCCGTTGTTCGGTCGATTTTTGCTGCATGGTTAATCTCTCCTTGCTTGCGGATGGACAATTTCCGGCGATTCTACTGAAAAATTCGGCATGTTACAGCGCAGTTTTGCTCTGGACGAAACTTCTTTAAACAAAAAGAGTCTGAAATTGTCTCGATAAGACGCGGAGAGATTGTGTAGATTTCTTCCACGACGTTATAGTACATCTCTTAGTTGATAATAACCTTGGGGTTTGAGGCCCCGGCCCTGGAGAAATGGATGAAATCACTGTTTAAAGTAACGCTACTGGCGACCACGATGGCCGTTGCCCTGAGCGCTCCGGCGTTCGCTGCTCCAACCGAAGCAGCACCTGCAACCGCTGCTCCGGCTGCCACTGCACCTGCTGCCAGCAACGCGGCATTCAAGAATGACGACCAGAAATCTGCGTACGCATTAGGTGCTTCGCTGGGCCGTTACATGGAAAACTCTCTGAAAGAACAAGAAAAACTAGGGATTACACTGGATAAAAACCAGTTGATCGCTGGTGTTCAGGACGCATTTGCTGACAAGAGCAAATTGTCTGACCAGGAAATTGAGCAGACGCTGCAAGCTTTCGAAGCTCGCGTGAAATCTTCCGCTCAAGCAAAAATGGAAAAAGACGCTAAAGAAAATGCGGATAAAGGCAAAGCCTTCCGTGATACTTTCGCAAAAGAGAAAGGTGTTAAAACTTCTTCTACTGGCCTGATGTATAAAATCGACAAAGCCGGTACCGGTGAAGCACCAAAAGATAGCGACACTGTCGTGGTGAACTACAAAGGCACGCTGATCGACGGTAAAGAGTTTGATAACTCTTACACCCGTGGTGAGCCACTCTCTTTCCGTCTTGACGGTGTTATCCCTGGTTGGACTGAAGGCCTGAAAAACCTGAAGAAAGGCGGGAAAATCAAACTGGTTATTCCACCAGAATTGGCTTACGGTAAAACTGGCGTTCCAGGAATTCCTGCAAACTCCACACTGGTATTTGACGTTGAATTGCTGGATATCAAACCAGCCGCTAAAGCAGACGCTAAACCAGATGCCGCTCCTGCTCCAGAAGCTGAAGCAGCTAAGAGCAAGTAAGGTATGATTAACCGCCGCCCTCAGGGGCGGCGGTTTTTTATTTGAGGCAAGATATAATAAAAGCTGGAAAGCGTATCTGACGCTGTATTACCTTAGCAGACGGCGTTTCAACTGAGTATGAGTCTGCCCTGACACCATTTAAGCGCGACAGGCTCTCTGTAGAGGGTGGTATCTTTAAATGTCCAATTCGCTTTTAACCAATGAAACCAGTGAGCTTGACTTACTGGACCAGCGTCCTTTTGAACAAACCGACTTTGAAATATTAAAATCCTACGAAGCGGTTGTGGACGGGTTAGCGATGCTGATTGGTTCTCATTGTGAAATTGTATTGCACTCGCTGCAAGATTTGAAATGTTCTGCCATTCGTATTGCGAATGGTGAACATACCGGGCGTAAAATTGGTTCGCCAATTACCGATCTCGCATTGCGTATGCTGCATGATATGACCGGTGCGGATAGTAGCGTTTCTAAATGCTATTTTACGCGTGCCAAAAGTGGCGTTCTGATGAAATCAGAAACTATCGCCATCCGTAATCGTGATGAACGTGTCATCGGCCTGTTGTGTATCAACATCAACCTGGATGTGCCGTTCTCGCAAATTATGTCGACGTTTATTCCGCCGGAAACGCCGGAAGTTGCTTCATCCGTTAACTTTGCTTCTTCAGTGGAAGATCTGGTTATGCAGGCTCTGGAATTCACGATTGAAGAAGTGAATGCCGATCGCAATGTGTCCAACAATGCTAAGAACCGACAGATTGTGTTGAACCTCTACGAGAAAGGTATCTTTGATATTAAAGATGCGATCAACCAGGTTGCTGACCGTTTGAATATTTCTAAGCACACGGTTTATCTCTACATCCGTCAATTCAAGAACGGTGATTTCCAGGGGCAAGATAAGTAATGCGTTTTGCTATTCTGGTGACAGGCCCGGCGTACGGTACTCAGCAGTCGAGCAGTGCGTTGCAATTTTCTCAGGCTGTCATCGCGCAAGGTCATACGTTAGAAAGCGTGTTTTTCTATCGTGAAGGTGTCCTCAACGCAAACCTTCTGACATCGCCTGCGAGCGACGAATTCAATGTCGTGCATGCGTGGCAGCAATTGCATCAGCAACATGGCGTTGAACTGCATATCTGTGTCGCAGCGGCACTGCGTCGTGGCGTGACGGACGAAGAGCAAGCCACTCAACTCGGTTTACCGAACCATAACTTGCAGCCAGGTTTTACGCTCAGTGGTCTTGGGGCGCTGGCACAAGCAACGCTGACATGCGATCGCACGGTGCAATTCTGATGAAGCGTGTGGCATTTGTATTTAAATCAGCCCCCCATGGCAGCTCTGCTGGCCGGGAAGGGTTAGATGCCTTGCTGGCAACATCGGCACTAACAGAAGATATCGGGGTGTTTTTCATTGGTGACGGAATATTGCAGCTGATTCCGGGGCAACAGCCTGGTCTTATTCTTGCCAGGGATTACATCGCGACATTTCGTGTACTGCCGTTATATGACATTGAACAGTGTTATCTCTGTGCTGCCTCTATCCGTGAGCGGGGATTATCACCAGACAATGCGTGGGTTCTGGATGCAAAACCGCTAGAACCGGATTCGCTGGGTGAAATGCTTCATCAGTTTGATGTCGTGCTAACCTTCTGAGGCTACATGCTGCATATTTTACAACACTCACCTTTTCATACGGATCTAGAATCGATGCTGCGCTGCGTTAAGCAAGGCGATGAGTTGTTATTGATTCAGGATGCGGTTATTGTCGCACTCTCAGGAACGAAGGCCCTTGATTTGTTGCTCGCTGCCCCCATTTCTATCTACGCTCTGCAGGAAGATATTGAGGCCCGCGGCTTAACTGCTCAAATTTCAACCAGCATAGGCAAGGTCAGCTATACTGACTTCGTCAGATTGACAGTTAAACACGAACAGCAGATTACCTGGTAAAATCCAGGATTGTTGTATATTTCTTGACACCTTTTCGGCTCAGCCCTAAAATTCTGCGTCCTCATATTATATGAGGCCGTTTTATTACGTGTTTACGAAGCAAAAGCTAAAACCAGGAGCTATTTAATGGCAACAGTTAATCAGCTGGTTCGCAAACCACGCGCTCGCAAAGTTGCAAAAAGCAACGTGCCTGCGCTGGAAGCCTGCCCGCAGAAACGTGGCGTATGTACTCGTGTATATACTACCACTCCTAAGAAACCAAACTCCGCACTGCGTAAAGTATGCCGTGTGCGTTTGACTAACGGTTTTGAAGTTACCTCCTACATCGGCGGTGAAGGTCACAACCTGCAGGAACACTCCGTGATCCTGATCCGTGGTGGTCGTGTAAAAGACTTGCCAGGTGTTCGTTACCACACCGTTCGTGGTGCACTTGACTGCTCCGGCGTTAAAGACCGTAAGCAATCTCGTTCCAAGTATGGCGTGAAACGTCCTAAGGCTTAATGGTTTCCGTTAAGTAAGGCCAAACGTTTTAAATAAATGTCAAACTCAATAGAGTTTTGGACAACCCTGAATTAACAACGGAGTATTCCCATGCCACGTCGTCGCGTCATTGGTCAACGTAAAATTCTTCCAGATCCTAAGTTCGGATCAGAGTTGCTGGCCAAATTTGTAAACATTCTGATGGTAGATGGTAAGAAATCTACTGCTGAATCTATCGTGTATACCGCGCTGGAGACCCTGGCTCAGCGTTCTGGTAAACAAGCACTGGAAGCTTTCGAAGTCGCTCTGGACAACGTTCGTCCGACTGTCGAAGTTAAGTCCCGCCGTGTTGGTGGTTCTACTTATCAGGTTCCAGTAGAAGTACGTCCGGTTCGTCGTAATGCTCTGGCAATGCGTTGGATCGTAGAAGCTGCTCGTAAACGCGGTGATAAATCCATGGCTCTTCGCCTGGCGAACGAACTTTCTGATGCTGCAGAGAACAAAGGTACTGCAGTTAAGAAACGTGAAGACGTTCACCGTATGGCTGAAGCCAACAAGGCGTTCGCACACTACCGTTGGTAATCCCTTCGGAGTGTTAGTCACCAAGCGGGCGCTTCACATAAGCTGCCCGCTTTGGGTTACTTAAATGAACGTCCCAGGATATAGAGGAATCAAATGGCTCGTAAAACACCCATTGAGCGCTACCGCAACATTGGTATCAGTGCTCACATCGACGCCGGTAAGACAACTACTACCGAACGTGTTCTGTTCTACACCGGTGTAAACCACAAAATCGGTGAAGTTCATGATGGCGCAGCCACCATGGACTGGATGGAGCAGGAGCAGGAACGTGGTATTACCATCACGTCCGCTGCGACCACCTGTTTCTGGTCAGGTATGGCTAAACAGTTCGAACCACACCACATCAACATCATTGATACCCCAGGGCACGTTGACTTCACCATCGAAGTTGAACGTTCCATGCGTGTTCTTGATGGTGCGGTAATGGTTTACTGTGCTGTTGGTGGTGTTCAGCCACAGTCTGAGACCGTATGGCGTCAGGCAAACAAATATAAAGTTCCACGTATCGCGTTCGTTAACAAAATGGACCGTATGGGTGCTAACTTCCTGAAAGTTGTTGATCAGATTGAAAAACGTCTGGGCGCAACTCCGGTGCCTCTGCAACTGGCAATCGGCGCGGAAGAGAAATTCACCGGTGTTGTTGACCTGGTGAAAATGAAAGCCATCAACTGGAACGAAGCCGATCAGGGCGTGACCTTCGAATACGAAGAGATCCCAGCTGATATGCAGGAACTGGCCGAAGAATGGCGCCAGAAACTGGTTGAAGCCGCTGCTGAAGGTTCTGACGAACTGATGGAGAAATTCTTTGGTGGCGAAGAGCTGACTGAAGAAGAGATCAAAACTTCTCTGCGTAAGCGCGTACTGAACAACGAAATTATCTTGGTTACCTGTGGTTCTGCATTTAAGAACAAAGGTGTTCAGGCGATGCTGGATGCGGTTGTTGAATACCTGCCAGCTCCAACTGACGTTACTGCGATTAACGGTATGCTGGACGACGGTAAAGACACTCCGGCTGTTCGTCACTCTGACGACAACGAGCCGTTTGCTGCTCTGGCGTTCAAAATCGCAACTGACCCGTTTGTTGGTAACCTGACCTTCTTCCGCGTTTACTCTGGTGTGGTTAACTCTGGCGACACCGTGTTCAACCCGGTGAAATCAGCACGTGAGCGTCTGGGCCGTATCGTACAGATGCACGCTAACAAACGTGAAGAGATCAAAGAAGTTCGCGCTGGCGACATCGCTGCAGCTATTGGTCTGAAAGAAGTGACTACCGGTGATACCCTGTGTGATCAGGACAATGTGATCATTCTGGAGCGTATGGAATTCCCTGAACCGGTAATTTCTATCGCTGTTGAACCGAAAACCAAAGCTGACCAGGAAAAAATGGGTCTGGCTCTGGGTCGTCTGGCTAAAGAAGATCCATCATTCCGCGTATGGACTGATGAAGAAACTAACCAGACCATTATCGCTGGTATGGGTGAACTTCACCTCGACATCATCGTTGACCGTATGAAACGTGAATTCAACGTTGAAGCTAACGTTGGTAAACCTCAGGTTGCTTACCGTGAAGCGATTCGCGCGAAAGTTACCGATGTTGAAGGTAAACACGCTAAGCAGTCTGGTGGTCGTGGTCAGTACGGTCATGTTGTTATCGACATGTACCCACTGGAGCCGGGTTCGAATCCGAAAGGTTACGAGTTCGTCAACGACATCAAAGGTGGTGTGATCCCAACGGAATACATCCCTGCTGTTGATAAAGGCATCCAGGAACAGCTGAAGTCTGGTCCTCTGGCGGGTTACCCAGTAGTAGATCTCGGCGTGCGTCTGCACTTCGGTTCTTACCACGACGTTGACTCCTCTGAACTGGCGTTTAAACTGGCCGCTTCTATTGCCTTCAAAGATGGCTTTAAGAAAGCGAAACCAGTTCTGCTTGAGCCTATCATGAAGGTTGAAGTTGAAACTCCAGAAGAGAACACTGGTGACGTTATCGGTGACCTTAGCCGTCGTCGTGGCCAGCTGAAAGGTCAAGAATCTAACGCTACTGGCGTTCAGATTCACGCTGAAGTTCCGTTGTCTGAAATGTTCGGTTACGCAACTCAACTGCGTTCACTGACCAAAGGTCGTGCATCTTACTCCATGGAATTCCTGAAGTATGATGACGCGCCAAACAACGTTGCTCAGGCCGTAATCGAAGCTCGCGGTAAATAAACCCCGGGTTTTAAAAAACATTGATCCCGTGCTCTCTCCTTGAGGGGAGAGCGCAACAGTAAGGAATATAGCCGTGTCTAAAGAAAAATTTGAACGTACAAAACCGCACGTCAACGTCGGTACTATCGGCCACGTTGACCATGGTAAAACCACTCTGACTGCAGCAATCACTACCGTTCTGGCTAAAACCTACGGTGGTTCTGCTCGTGCTTTCGACCAGATCGATAACGCACCAGAAGAAAAAGCTCGTGGTATCACCATCAACACTTCCCACGTTGAATATGACACCCCGACTCGCCACTATGCGCACGTTGACTGCCCAGGGCACGCCGACTACGTTAAAAACATGATCACCGGTGCTGCTCAGATGGACGGCGCTATCCTGGTTGTTGCTGCAACTGATGGCCCAATGCCACAGACTCGTGAGCACATCCTGCTGGGTCGTCAGGTTGGCGTTCCTTACATCATCGTGTTCCTGAACAAATGCGACATGGTTGATGATGAAGAGCTGCTGGAACTGGTAGAAATGGAAGTTCGTGAACTTCTGTCTATGTACGACTTCCCAGGCGACGATACTCCAATCGTACGTGGTTCAGCGCTGAAAGCACTGGAAGGCGACGCGGATTACGAAGCTAAAATCATCGAACTGGCTGGCTTCCTGGATACTTATATCCCAGAACCAGAACGTGCTATCGACAAGCCGTTCCTGCTGCCAATCGAAGACGTATTCTCCATCTCCGGCCGTGGTACAGTTGTTACCGGTCGTGTAGAGCGCGGTATCGTTAAAGTTGGTGAAGAAGTTGAAATCGTTGGTATCAAAGATACCGTGAAATCAACCTGTACTGGCGTTGAAATGTTCCGCAAACTGCTGGACGAAGGCCGTGCTGGTGAGAACGTTGGTGTTCTGCTGCGTGGTATTAAACGTGAAGATATCGAACGTGGTCAGGTACTGGCTAAGCCAGGCTCAATCAAGCCGCACACTCAGTTCGAATCTGAAGTTTATATTCTGTCCAAAGATGAAGGCGGCCGTCATACTCCGTTCTTCAAAGGCTACCGTCCACAGTTCTACTTCCGTACAACTGACGTGACTGGTACCATCGAACTGCCAGAAGGCGTTGAGATGGTAATGCCGGGCGACAACATCAAAATGGTTGTTACCCTGATCCACCCAATCGCAATGGACGACGGTCTGCGTTTCGCAATCCGTGAAGGCGGCCGTACTGTAGGCGCTGGTGTTGTTGCTAAAGTTATCGCTTAATCGCTGATATCTTTGTATGAAAAAAGAGCGCTCAGGCGCTCTTTTTTTTGCATTTTTTGCCGCTTATCACGTGCATCAAACAAGCGTGTGCTATTGTAATCATAACTATTCTCATTTACAATTTGCGCGTAATTTGAACGGGAGTACTTATGTACGTTTGTTTGTGTAATGGTGTTAGTGATAAAAAAATTCGGCAGGCTGTACGCCAGTTTCATCCACAATCTTTCCAGCAGCTTCGCAAGTTTGTGCCAGTGGGTAACCAGTGTGGCAAGTGCATTCGCGCAGCACGAGAAATCATGCAAGAAGAGCTATTGCAGATCCCAGAATTTAAAGAGATTGCCTAAGCCAGTCACTTTTTTTTGACTTACTCCGTGCTACATCTACGCTTCATGTAGTGGAAGCGGAGGGAGTAAAAAATGAAAGGTGATATTAAGATAATAAATTATCTCAATAAATTATTGGGAAACGAGCTTGTCGCGATCAATCAGTATTTTCTCCATGCGAGAATGTTCAAAAACTGGGGTTTAATGCGCCTCAACGAAGTTGAATATCACGAATCCATTGATGAAATGAAACACGCCGATAAATATATCGAGCGTATTTTGTTCCTCGAAGGCATTCCTAACCTGCAAGACTTAGGCAAACTTCATATCGGTGAAGATGTTGAAGAAATGCTTCAGTCTGATCTCAAACTAGAACTGGATGGTGCCAAAGATTTACGTGAGGCTATTGCTTACGCAGATACCATTCATGATTATGTCAGTCGCGATATGCTCATCCAAATTCTTACTGAAGAAGAGCATCATATTGACTGGCTGGAAACTGAATTGGACCTCATCTCTAAAATTGGTTTGCAGAATTATCTTCAGTCGCAAATCAAAGAAGGAAACTGAGTTCTTTAAACTGTGGGAAGGAAGTGCATATCCACCCTATAGAACCACCCGCTATCGCAAGGTTTGGTCCGAAAGGTAGCGGAGTGGTAGTCAGTAACACGTAATTCTTCCGATAAACTCGTGTTATTAATGCCCATATTAGACCAGTCATCGCTGCAGCAAATATAATCCAACCCAGACTTTGCCATCCATGCCATGCCCCTAGTGCAGCCAAAAGCTTCATATCACCGTGGCCAATGCCCTCGACCTTGCGCCAAAGAAAGTAAATCCAGTAAAGCATCCATAAAATCATATACCCAGCAATTGCACCTATTACACATTCCGACAAATGGTCAGTGGAAAAACAGACTTGATAAAGTAAACCAGACCAAAGCAGAGGGTACGTCAATCTATCTGGTAGAAGTAGGCAATGATAATCGACCCATGCTAAACGCAATAGACAGCCAATGTGCAGGCCAATAAAAAGGAATGCCGGAAGAGAAGGGACTATAAGCATCGTGGTTGACCAGTATCAGGCAAAATGAGTTTTAAAGCTAAATCAATGAACTTTGTAAAGCAAAATGGAGTTTGAAGAGTTACGTGTAATGTTCCGCAGAGAATATGCTAATCAGATCGTGTTACAAATTTTGTGGGAGGTGAAGTGCAACCAGATGCAAAAGATTGTTTAATTCGTATCCATGACTTGCTTAAGAAGCAGATTTACGTATAATGCGCGGGCCTGTCTTAATCGACGGCTGGCTCGATATGAGCCTGACAGCGAAGCTGCTGTCGACAATGTTCCCAATTGGGGAACTATGTATGAACGATTACACTCCCCCATCAATCGTAATGGGTGTGAGTAGTGATTTTTTTCGTCTATAAAATAATTGGAGCTATGGTCTCATGCAGAGCCAAAGAATCCGTATCCGCCTTAAAGCGTTTGATCATCGTCTGATCGATCAATCAACTGCGGAAATCGTCGAGACTGCTAAGCGCACTGGTGCGCAAGTACGTGGTCCGATCCCGCTGCCGACCCGCAAAGAGCGCTTTACCGTTCTGATCTCTCCGCACGTCAACAAAGACGCGCGTGATCAGTACGAAATTCGCACTCACAAGCGTCTGGTTGACATCGTTGAGCCAACTGAGAAAACCGTTGATGCTCTGATGCGTCTGGATCTGGCTGCTGGTGTTGACGTGCAGATCAGCCTGGGTTAATCAGGTCATTGACGATTGAGAGGTTGAAACAATGATTGGTTTAGTCGGTAAAAAAGTGGGTATGACCCGTATCTTCACAGAAGACGGCGTTTCTATCCCAGTAACCGTGATCGAAGTAGAAGCAAACCGTGTTACTCAGGTTAAAGACCTGGCTAACGACGGCTACCGTGCTGTTCAAGTTACCACTGGCGCTAAAAAAGCTAGCCGTGTAACTAAGCCGGAAGCTGGTCACTTCGCTAAAGCTGGCGTAGAAGCTGGCCGTGGCCTTTGGGAATTCCGTCTTGCAGAAGGCGAAGAGTTCACTGTAGGTCAAGACATTAGCGTTGAGCTGTTTGCTGAAGTTAAAAAAGTTGACGTAACTGGCACCTCTAAAGGTAAAGGTTTCGCAGGTACCGTTAAGCGCTGGAACTTCCGTACCCAGGACGCTACACACGGTAACTCCTTGTCTCACCGCGTTCCGGGTTCTATCGGTCAGAACCAGACTCCGGGCAAAGTGTTCAAAGGCAAGAAAATGGCAGGCCAACTGGGCAACGAACGTGTAACTGTTCAGAGCCTGGATGTAGTACGCGTTGACGCTGAGCGCAACCTGCTGCTGGTTAAGGGTGCAGTTCCGGGTGCAACCGGTAGCGACCTTATTGTTAAACCAGCTGTGAAGGCGTGAGGAGATAGCAATGGAATTAGTATTGAAAGACGCGCAAAGCGCGCTGACTGTTTCCGAAACTACCTTCGGTCGTGATTTCAACGAAGCGCTGGTACACCAGGTTGTAGTTGCTTATGCAGCTGGTGCCCGTCAAGGTACTCGTGCTCAGAAGACCCGTGCTGAAGTAACTGGTTCCGGTAAAAAGCCGTGGCGCCAGAAAGGTACCGGCCGTGCGCGTTCAGGTTCTATCAAGAGCCCGATCTGGCGTTCCGGTGGCGTAACCTTCGCTGCTCGCCCGCAGGACCACAGTCAAAAAGTTAACAAAAAGATGTACCGCGGAGCGCTGAAAAGCATTCTGTCCGAACTGGTACGTCAGGATCGTCTGATCGTTGTCGAACAGTTCTCTGTTGAAGCGCCTAAAACTAAGCTGCTTGCTCAGAAACTGAAAGACATGGCCCTGGAAGATGTGCTGATCGTAACTGGCGAACTGGATGAGAATCTGTTCCTGGCTGCGCGTAACCTGCATAAGGTTGACGTGCGCGACGCAGCAACAATCGATCCAGTTAGCCTGATCGCCTTCGACAAAGTCGTTATGACTGCTGATGCAGTTAAGCAAGTTGAGGAGATGCTGGCATGATCCGTGAAGAACGTCTGCTGAAAGTACTGCGCGCGCCGCACGTATCTGAAAAAGCATCTATGGCGATGGAAAAAACAAATACCATCGTTCTCAAAGTTGCAAAAGACGCGACCAAAGCAGAGATCGTTGCTGCTGTTGAGAAACTGTTCGAAGTTGAAGTTAAAGGCGTTAATACCTTGGTTGTTAAAGGTAAAACTAAGCGTCATGGACAGCGTATCGGTCGTCGTAGCGACTGGAAAAAAGCTTACGTCACCCTGAAGGAAGGCCAGAATCTGGACTTCGTCGGCGGCGCTGAGTAAGTCGGAGGAGAAAAACAATGGCAGTTGTTAAATGTAAACCGACATCTCCGGGTCGTCGCCACGTAGTTAAAGTGGTCAACCCTGAGCTGCATAAGGGCAAACCATTTGCTCCGCTGGTTGAAAAAAACAGCAAATCCGGTGGCCGTAACAACAATGGTCGTATCACTACTCGTCACATCGGTGGTGGTCACAAGCAGGCTTATCGTATTGTTGACTTTAAACGCAACAAAGACGGTATCCCGGCAATTGTTGAACGTCTTGAGTACGATCCGAACCGTTCTGCGAACATCGCACTGGTTCTGTACAAAGATGGCGAACGCCGTTACATCCTGGCCCCTAAAGGCCTGAAAGCTGGCGACCAGATTCAATCTGGCGTTGATGCTGCAATCAAAGCAGGTAACACCCTGCCGATGCGCAATATCCCGGTTGGTTCTACCGTTCATAACGTAGAAATGAAACCAGGTAAAGGCGGTCAGCTTGCACGTTCTGCTGGTACCTATGTGCAGATCGTTGCACGTGATGGTGCTTACGTTACCCTGCGTCTGCGTTCTGGTGAAATGCGTAAAGTCGAAGCTGACTGCCGTGCAACCATGGGCGAAGTCGGCAACTCTGAGCATATGCTCCGCGTTCTGGGTAAAGCAGGTGCTGCACGCTGGCGTGGTGTTCGTCCTACCGTTCGCGGTACTGCGATGAACCCAGTCGACCACCCACATGGTGGTGGTGAAGGTCGTAACTTTGGTAAGCACCCGGTAACTCCGTGGGGCGTTCAGACCAAAGGTAAGAAGACCCGCAGCAACAAGCGTACTGATAAATTCATCGTACGTCGCCGTAGCAAATAATTTTAGAGGATAAGCCATGCCACGTTCTCTCAAGAAAGGTCCTTTTATTGACCTGCACTTGCTGAAGAAGGTAGAGAAAGCGGTGGAAAGCGGTGACAAGAAGCCCCTGCGCACTTGGTCCCGTCGTTCAACGATCTTTCCTAACATGATCGGTTTGACCATCGCTGTCCATAATGGTCGTCAGCATGTTCCGGTATTTGTTTCCGACGAAATGGTCGGTCACAAACTGGGTGAATTTGCACCGACACGTACTTATCGCGGCCACGCTGCTGATAAAAAAGCCAAGAAGAAATAAGTAGGAGGAAGAGATGGAAACTTTAGCTCAACATCGCCACGCTCGTTCTTCTGCTCAAAAGGTTCGCCTTGTTGCAGACCTTATTCGCGGTAAGAAAGTGTCGCAGGCACTGGAAATTTTGACCTTCACCAACAAGAAAGCGGCTGTATTGGTCAAGAAAGTTCTGGAATCTGCCATTGCTAACGCTGAACACAACGATGGCGCTGACATTGACGATCTGAAAGTCGCGAAAATCTTCGTAGACGCAGGCCCAAGCATGAAGCGCATTATGCCGCGTGCAAAAGGTCGTGCAGATCGCATCCTGAAGCGCACCAGCCACATTACTGTGGTTGTGTCCGATCGCTGAGACTCTGGAGACTAGCAATGGGTCAGAAAGTACATCCTAATGGTATTCGCCTGGGTATTGTAAAACCTTGGAACTCTACTTGGTTTGCGAACACCAAAGAATTCGCTGACAACCTGGACAGCGATTTTAAAGTTCGTCAGTACCTGACTAAGGAACTGGCGAAGGCGTCTGTATCTCGTATCGTTATCGAGCGTCCAGCTAAGAGCATCCGTGTGACTATTCACACTGCTCGCCCTGGCATCGTAATCGGTAAGAAAGGCGAAGACGTAGAAAAACTGCGCAAGGTCGTAGCGGATATCGCTGGCGTTCCTGCACAGATCAATATCGCCGAAGTTCGTAAGCCTGAACTGGACGCAAAATTGGTTGCTGATAGCATCACTTCACAGCTGGAACGTCGTGTTATGTTCCGTCGTGCTATGAAGCGTGCTGTACAGAATGCCATGCGTCTGGGCGCTAAAGGTATCAAAGTTGAAGTTAGCGGCCGTCTGGGTGGCGCTGAGATCGCACGTACCGAATGGTATCGTGAAGGTCGCGTGCCATTGCACACACTGCGTGCTGACATTGACTACAACACCTCTGAAGCGCACACCACTTATGGTGTAATCGGCGTTAAAGTGTGGATCTTCAAAGGTGAGATCCTGGGTGGGATGGCTGCTGTTGAACAACCGGAAAAACCGGCTGCTCAACCTAAAAAGCAGCAGCGTAAAGGCCGTAAGTAAGGAGAGTCGCTGTGTTACAACCAAAGCGTACAAAATTCCGTAAAGTGCACAAAGGCCGCAACCGTGGTCTGGCTGCTGGTACGGATGTTAGCTTCGGCACTTTCGGTCTGAAAGCTGTTGGCCGTGGTCGTCTGACTGCACGTCAGATCGAAGCAGCACGTCGTGCAATGACCCGTGCAGTTAAGCGTCAGGGTAAGATCTGGATCCGTGTATTCCCGGACAAACCGATCACCGAAAAGCCGCTTGAAGTGCGTATGGGTAAAGGTAAAGGCAACGTAGAGTATTGGGTTGCCTTGATTCAGCCTGGCAAAGTCCTGTATGAAATGGACGGCGTACCAGAAGAGCTGGCCCGTGAAGCATTCAAGCTGGCAGCAGCGAAACTGCCGATTAAAACCACCTTTGTAACTAAGACGGTGATGTAATGAAAGCAAAAGAGCTGCGTGAAAAGAGTGTTGAAGAGCTGAACACCGAGCTGCTGAATTTGCTGCGTGAGCAGTTCAATCTGCGTATGCAAGCAGCAAGTGGCCAGCTGCAACAGACTCACCTGCTGAAGCAAGTGCGTCGTGATGTTGCACGTGTTAAGACTTTATTGACTCAGAAGGCGGGTGCGTAATGACCGATAAAATCCGTACTCTGCAAGGTCGCGTGATTAGCAACAAAATGGAGAAATCCATCGTTGTTGCTATCGAACGTGTGGTGAAACACCCGATTTACGGCAAATTCATCAAACGTACGACCAAACTGCACGTACATGACGAGAGCAATGAATGTGGTATCGGTGACGTGGTTGAAATCCGCGAATGCCGTCCACTGTCCAAGACTAAGTCCTGGACGCTTGTTCGCGTTGTAGATAAAGCTGTTCTGTAATACAGTGAGCTTTGTCTAACGAATAAACGGCTCAGTAAATGAGCCGTTTATTTTTTCTACCCATATTCAGGAACCGGTGTTATAATGCCGCGCCCTCGTTTATGGGGCTTTTTAACGACCTAATTATGGGTCCCGAAGTAGTAGTTGACATTAGCGGAGCACTGAAATGATCCAAGAACAGACTATGCTGACCGTAGCCGACAACTCCGGCGCGCGTCGCGTAATGTGTATCAAGGTTCTGGGTGGCTCGCACCGTCGCTACGCAGGCGTCGGCGACATCATCAAAATTACCATCAAGGAAGCAATTCCTCGTGGTAAGGTGAAGAAAGGCGATGTCCTGAAAGCGGTAGTGGTGCGCACCAGGAAGGGTGTTCGTCGCCCGGACGGTTCTGTCATTCGCTTCGATGGTAATGCATGCGTTATTTTAAACAATAACAGCGAGCAACCAATCGGCACGCGTATTTTTGGGCCGGTAACTCGTGAACTGCGTAATGAAAAGTTCATGAAAATTATCTCTCTGGCACCAGAAGTACTCTAAGGAGCGAATCATGGCAGCTAAAATCCGTCGTGATGACGAAGTTATCGTGTTAACCGGTAAAGATAAAGGTAAGCGCGGTAAAGTTAAGAATGTCTTGTCTTCCGGCAAGCTTATTGTTGAAGGTATTAACCTGGTTAAGAAACATCAGAAGCCGGTTCCGGCCCTGAACCAACCAGGTGGCATCGTTGAAAAAGAAGCTGCTATTCAAGTTTCTAACGTTGCACTCTTCAATGCGGCAACCGGCAAGGCTGACCGTGTAGGCTTTAGATTCGAAGAGGGCAAAAAAGTCCGTTTCTTCAAATCTAACAGCGAAACTATCAAGTAATTTGGAGTAGTACGATGGCGAAACTGCATGATTACTACAAAGACGAAGTAGTTACAAAACTCATGACTGAGTTTAACTACAATTCTGTCATGCAAGTCCCTCGGGTCGAGAAGATCACCCTGAACATGGGTGTGGGTGAAGCGATCGCTGACAAGAAACTGCTGGATAACGCAGCAGCTGACTTGACAGCAATCTCCGGTCAAAAGCCGTTGATCACCAAAGCACGCAAATCAGTTGCAGGCTTCAAAATCCGTCAGGGCTATCCGATCGGCTGTAAAGTAACTCTGCGTGGCGAACGCATGTGGGAGTTTCTTGAGCGCCTGATCACCATTGCTGTACCGCGTATCCGTGACTTCCGTGGCTTGTCCGCTAAGTCATTCGATGGCCGTGGTAACTACAGCATGGGTGTCCGTGAGCAGATCATCTTCCCAGAAATCGACTATGACAAAGTCGATCGCGTTCGTGGTTTGGATATTACCATTACCACTACTGCGAAATCTGATGATGAAGGCCGTGCTCTGCTGGCAGCCTTTAACTTCCCATTCCGTAAGTAAGGTAGGGTTACTAATGGCTAAGCAATCGATGAAAGCACGCGAAGTCGTTCGCGTGAAACTGGCCGACAAATACCGCGCTAAACGCGAGGAATTGAAAGCTATCATCTCTGGTGTGAACTCATCCGACGAAGATCGTTGGGATGCTGTTCTTAAGCTGCAGTCTCTGCCGCGTGATTCCAGCCCGTCCCGTCAGCGTAACCGCTGCCGCCAAACTGGTCGTCCGCATGGTTATGTGGGCAAATTCGGGTTGAGCCGTATCAAGCTTCGTGAAGCCGCTATGCGCGGTGAAGTACCTGGCTTGAAGAAGGCTAGCTGGTAATATCCAATTGAATCACGGGAGTAAAGACAGATGAGCATGCAAGATCCGATCGCGGATATGCTGACCCGTATCCGTAACGGTCAAGCCGCGAATAAAGTTGCGGTCACCATGCCTTCCTCCAAGCTGAAATTGGCAATTGCCAACGTGCTGAAAGAAGAAGGCTATATTGAAGATTTTAAAATCGAAGGCGACATCAAGCCTGAACTGGAACTGACTCTTAAGTATTTCCAGGGCAAGGCTGTGGTAGAGAGCATTCAGCGAGTCAGCCGCCCAGGTCTGCGCATCTATAAGAAAAAAGATGAGCTGCCTAAAGTTATGGCCGGTATGGGTATTGCTGTCGTTTCTACCTCTAAAGGTGTTATGACTGATCGTGCAGCGCGCCAAGCTGGTCTTGGTGGCGAAATTATCTGCTACGTAGCCTAATTGGAGGAATAAAATGTCTCGTGTTGCTAAAGCACCGGTCGTTATTCCTGCTGGCGTAGAGGTAAAACTCAACGGTCAGGTTATTTCGATCAAAGGTAAGAACGGCGAGCTGACTCGTACAATCAACGATGCTGTTGAAGTTAAACACGCTGATAATGCACTGACTTTCGCTCCACGCGAAGGTTTTGCTAACGCGTGGGCCCAAGCGGGTACCACTCGTGCGCTGTTAAATGCAATGGTTATCGGTGTTACCGAAGGCTTCACTAAGAAGCTGCAGCTGGTTGGTGTAGGTTATCGTGCAGCAGTTAAAGGCAATGCGGTGAGTTTGGCCCTGGGCTTCTCTCATCCTGTTGAACATGCTCTGCCAGCGGGAATCACTGCTGAATGTCCAACTCAAACTGAAATCGTGCTGAAAGGCGCTGATAAGCAGATGATTGGACAAGTGGCTGCTGATCTGCGCGCCTACCGTCGTCCTGAGCCTTATAAAGGCAAGGGTGTTCGTTACGCCGACGAAGTCGTGCGTACCAAAGAGGCTAAGAAGAAGTAAGGTAACACTATGGATAAGAAATCTGCTCGTATCCGTCGTGCGACCCGCGCACGTCACAAGCTCAAAGAACTGGGTGCGACTCGTCTGGTGATTCACCGTACGCCTCGTCATATTTATGCACAGGTTATCGCACCAAACGGTTCAGAAGTCCTGGTAGCTGCATCTACTGTAGAGAAAGCTATCGCTGAGCAACTGAAGTACACTGGAAATAAAGACGCCGCTACAGCTGTGGGTAAAGCTGTTGCAGAGCGCGCACTGGAAAAAGGCATTACGAAAGTATCCTTTGACCGTGCTGGTTTCCAATATCATGGTCGTGTCCAGGCACTGGCAGATGCTGCCCGTGATGCTGGCCTTCAGTTCTAAGGTAGAGGTGTAAGATGGCTCACATCGAAAAACAAGCTGGCGAACTGCAGGAAAAGCTGATCGCGGTAAATCGCGTATCTAAAACCGTTAAAGGTGGTCGTATTTTCTCCTTCACTGCTCTGACAGTGGTTGGCGATGGTAACGGTCGCATTGGTTTTGGTTACGGAAAAGCGCGTGAAGTTCCAGCAGCTATCCAGAAAGCGATGGAAAAAGCCCGTCGCAACATGATTAACGTCGCGCTGAACCACGGCACCCTGCAGCACCCTGTTAAAGGTGTGCACACAGGTTCTCGTGTGTTCATGCAGCCGGCTTCCCAGGGTACCGGTATTATTGCCGGTGGTGCAATGCGCGCCGTTCTGGAAGTCGCTGGAGTTCATAACGTTTTGGCTAAAGCATATGGTTCCACCAACCCGATTAACGTGGTTCGTGCAACTATTGATGGCCTGGCGAATATGAAGTCTCCGGAAATGGTCGCTGCCAAGCGTGGTAAATCCGTTGAAGAAATTCTGGGGTAATTGACCATGGCAAAGACTATTAAAATTACACAAACCCGCAGTGCAATCGGTCGTCTGCCGAAACACAAGGCAACGCTGCTTGGCCTGGGTCTGCGTCGTATTGGCCACACCGTAGAGCGCGAGGATACTCCTGCTGTACGTGGTATGGTCAACGCGGTTTCCTACATGGTTAAAGTTGAGGAGTAAGAGATGCGTTTAAATACTCTGTCTCCGGCCGAAGGGTCTAAGCACGCTTCCAAGCGTCTGGGTCGTGGTATCGGTTCTGGCCTCGGTAAAACCGGCGGTCGTGGTCACAAAGGTCAGAACTCTCGTTCTGGCGGTGGCGTACGTCGTGGTTTTGAAGGTGGTCAGATGCCGTTGTACCGTCGTCTGCCGAAGTTTGGTTTCACCTCTCGCAAAGCAATGATCACCGGTGAGATTCGTCTCTCTGATCTGGCGAAAGTTGAAGGCGACGTAGTTGACCTGAACACGCTGAAAGCAGCAAACATTATCGGTATTCAGATTGAATTCGCGAAAGTGATTCTGTCTGGCGAGGTTTCTCGTCCGGTAACTGTTCGCGGCCTGCGTGTCACTAAAGGCGCTCGTGCTGCTATCGAAGCTGCTGGCGGTAAAATCGAGGAATAAGTAGCAGATGGCAAAGCAACCGGGATTAGATTTTCAAAGTGCTAAAGGCGGGCTTGGTGAGCTGAAACGCAGACTGATGTTTGTTATCGGTGCGCTGATTGTTTTCCGCATTGGCTCTTTTATTCCGATCCCTGGTATTGATGCCGCTGTACTTGCCAAACTGCTTGAGCAACAGCGAGGCACTATCATTGAAATGTTTAACATGTTCTCTGGTGGTGCACTCAGCCGTGCTTCTATCTTTGCATTGGGTATCATGCCGTATATTTCGGCATCGATTATTATCCAGCTGTTAACGGTGGTTCACCCAGCGTTAGCAGAGTTGAAGAAGGAAGGGGAATCTGGCCGTCGTAAGATTAGTCAGTACACCCGTTACGGAACTCTGGTGCTGGCAATATTCCAGTCGATCGGTATTGCTACCGGTTTACCGAATATGCCTGGTATGCAGGGCCTGGTGTTAAACCCAGGCTTTGCATTCTACTTCACCGCTGTTGTGAGTCTTGTCACGGGAACGATGTTCCTTATGTGGCTGGGCGAACAGATTACTGAGCGTGGTATCGGCAACGGTATCTCAATCATAATCTTCGCTGGTATTGTTGCGGGTTTGCCGCCGGCCGTTGGCCATACTATCGAGCAAGCAAGGCAAGGCGACCTGCACTTCCTTCTGTTGCTGTTGGTTGCAGTACTAGTATTCGCAGTGACCTTCTTCGTTGTTTTTGTTGAACGTGGTCAACGCCGCATTGTGGTAAACTACGCAAAACGTCAACAAGGTCGTCGTGTCTATGCTGCGCAGAGCACGCATTTACCGCTGAAAGTGAATATGGCTGGTGTTATTCCAGCAATCTTTGCTTCCAGTATTATTCTGTTCCCTGCAACGATTGCATCGTGGTTTGGGGGCGGAACCGGTTGGAACTGGCTGACTACAATTTCGCTGTATTTGCAGCCTGGGCAACCGCTTTATGTGTTACTCTATGCGTCTGCAATCATCTTCTTCTGTTTCTTCTATACGGCGTTGGTTTTCAACCCTCGTGAAACAGCAGATAACCTGAAGAAGTCCGGTGCATTTGTACCAGGAATTCGTCCGGGAGAACAAACGGCGAAGTATATTGATAAAGTAATGACCCGCCTGACCTTGGTTGGTGCGTTGTACATTACCTTTATCTGCCTAATCCCGGAGTTCATGCGTGACGCAATGAAAGTGCCTTTCTACTTCGGTGGAACCTCGCTGCTCATTGTTGTCGTGGTTATCATGGACTTTATGGCTCAAGTGCAAACTCTGATGATGTCTAGTCAGTACGAGTCTGCATTGAAGAAAGCGAATCTGAAAGGCTACGGCCGTTAATAGTCGCTTGAGAAGTTACGGAGAGTAAAAATGAAAGTTCGTGCTTCCGTCAAGAAATTATGTCGTAACTGCAAAATCGTTAAGCGTGACGGTGTTATTCGCGTGATTTGCAGCGCCGAACCGAAGCATAAACAGCGTCAAGGCTGATTATCTCGCATATTTTTCTTGCAAAGTTGGGTTGAGCTGGCTAGATTAGCCAGCCAATCTTTTGTATGTCTATGCGTTTCCATTTGAGTATCCTGAAAACGGGCTTTTCGGTATGGGACGCATAATCTAAATAGTAGGAGTGCATAGTGGCCCGTATAGCAGGCATTAACATTCCTGATCAAAAACATACCGTAATCGCGTTAACTTCGATTTACGGTGTCGGCAAGACTCGCTCAAAGGCAATTTGTGCCGCGGCGGGTATCGCTGAAGATGTTAAGATCAGAGAGCTGTCTGAAGAACAAATCGACACGCTGCGTGACGAAGTTGCCAAATTTGTCGTTGAAGGTGATCTGCGCCGTGAAGTGAGTATGAGCATCAAGCGTCTGATGGACCTTGGTTGCTATCGCGGTTTGCGTCATCGTCGTGGTCTGCCAGTGCGCGGTCAGCGTACGAAGACCAACGCACGTACCCGTAAGGGTCCGCGCAAACCGATCAAGAAATAATCGGGGTGATTGAATAATGGCAAAGGCACCAATTCGTGCACGTAAGCGTGTAAGAAAACAAGTCTCTGACGGCGTGGCTCATGTCCATGCTTCTTTCAACAACACTATCGTTACTATTACTGATCGTCAGGGTAACGCATTGGGTTGGGCAACTGCCGGTGGTTCCGGTTTCCGTGGTTCTCGCAAATCGACTCCGTTCGCAGCTCAGGTTGCAGCAGAGCGTTGCGCAGAAGCCGTGAAAGAATACGGTATCAAGAACCTGGAAGTTATGGTTAAGGGACCGGGTCCAGGCCGCGAATCTACCATTCGTGCTCTGAACGCCGCTGGTTTCCGCATCACTAATATTACTGATGTGACTCCGATCCCTCACAACGGTTGTCGTCCGCCGAAAAAACGTCGCGTATAACGCTCGTTTTTAGGAATGTTGGAGAAAGAAAATGGCAAGATATTTGGGTCCTAAGCTCAAGCTGAGCCGTCGCGAGGGCACAGACCTGTTCCTGAAGTCTGGTGTTCGCGCGATCGATACCAAGTGTAAAATTGAACAAGCTCCTGGCCAGCACGGTGCGCGTAAACCGCGTCTGTCTGACTATGGTGTGCAGTTGCGTGAAAAGCAAAAAGTTCGCCGCATGTTCGGTGTTCTGGAGCGTCAGTTCCGTAACTACTATAAAGAAGCAGCTCGTCTGAAAGGCAACACCGGTGAAAACCTGTTGGCTCTGCTGGAAGGTCGTCTTGACAACGTTGTTTACCGTATGGGCTTCGGTGCTACTCGTGCAGAATCACGTCAGCTCGTTAGCCACAAAGCAGTAATGGTAAATGGTCGCGTTGTTAACATCGCTTCTTATCAGGTAACTCCGAATGACGTAGTTAGCATCCGTGAGAAAGCCAAAAAGCAATCTCGCGTGAAGGCCGCTCTGGAGCTGGCTGAACAGCGTGAAAAGCCAACCTGGCTGGAAGTTGATGCTGCTAAGATGGAAGGTGTGTTCAAGCGTAAGCCTGAGCGTACTGATCTGTCTGCGGACATTAACGAACACCTGATCGTCGAGCTTTACTCCAAGTAAAGCTTAGTACCAAAGAGAGGACACAATGCAGGGTTCTGTGACAGAGTTTCTAAAACCGCGCCTGGTAGATATCGAGCAAGTGAGTTCGACGCACGCCAAGGTGACCCTTGAGCCTTTAGAGCGTGGCTTTGGCCATACTCTTGGTAATGCACTGCGCCGTATTCTGCTCTCATCGATGCCGGGTTGCGCGGTGACAGAGGTTGAGATTGATGGTGTACTACACGAGTACAGCACCAAAGAAGGCGTTCAGGAGGATATCCTGGAAATCCTGCTCAACCTGAAAGGGCTGGCGGTGAGAGTTCAAGGTAAAGATGATGTTATTCTTACTCTGAATAAGTCTGGCATTGGCCCTGTGACTGCAGCCGATATCACCCATGATGGTGATGTCGAAATCGTCAAGCCGCAGCATGTGATCTGCCACCTGACCGATGAGAACGCATCTATTAGTATGCGTATCAAAGTTCAGCGCGGTCGCGGTTACGTGCCGGCCTCTGCCCGAATTCATTCGGAAGAAGATGAGCGCCCAATCGGCCGTCTGCTGGTCGACGCCTGCTACAGCCCTGTAGAGCGAATTGCCTACAATGTTGAAGCTGCGCGTGTAGAACAGCGCACCGACCTGGATAAGCTGGTCATCGAAATGGAAACCAACGGCACAATCGATCCTGAAGAGGCGATTCGTCGTGCGGCAACCATTCTGGCTGAACAACTTGAAGCTTTCGTTGATTTACGTGATGTACGTCAGCCAGAAGTTAAAGAAGAGAAACCAGAATTCGATCCGATCCTGCTGCGCCCTGTTGACGATCTGGAATTGACTGTCCGCTCTGCTAACTGCCTTAAGGCAGAAGCTATCCACTATATCGGTGATCTGGTACAGCGTACCGAAGTTGAGCTGCTCAAAACGCCTAACTTGGGTAAAAAATCTCTTACTGAGATTAAAGATGTGCTGGCTTCCCGTGGTTTGTCTCTGGGCATGCGCCTGGAAAACTGGCCACCGGCAAGCATCGCTGACGAGTAACCGGATCACAGGTTAAGGTTTTACTGAGAAGGATAAGGTCATGCGCCATCGTAAGAGTGGTCGTCAACTGAACCGCAACAGCAGCCATCGCCAGGCTATGTTCCGCAATATGGCAGGTTCACTGGTTCGTCATGAGATCATCAAGACGACTCTGCCTAAAGCGAAAGAGCTGCGTCGCGTAGTTGAGCCGCTGATTACTCTTGCCAAGACTGATAGCGTTGCTAATCGTCGTCTGGCATTCGCCCGTACTCGTGATAACGAGATCGTGGCAAAACTGTTTAATGAACTGGGTCCGCGTTTTGCAGCCCGTACTGGTGGTTACACTCGTATTCTTAAGTGTGGCTTCCGTGCAGGTGACAATGCTCCGATGGCTTACATCGAGCTAGTTGATCGCGCCGAGTCTCAAACAGAAGCTGCTGCAGAGTAATCTGTAGTAACATGGAAAAACCGGGCTTGCCCGGTTTTTTTATATCTGTAGTTTCCCTTCATGCATCAATTCATCGTATCTTTATTTCATCTCTAACAAACGCCGACATAAGTTATGTGGTTAATCGACCAGTGGTCAGAACGTCATATTCTTGATGCGCAACGCAATGGGGAGTTTGACTCTCTACGGGGCTCCGGTGCTCCTCTTAAACTCGACGATGATTCATTTATTCCACCAGAGCTTCGAGTAGCCTGGCGTATTTTGAAAAACTCGGGTTGTTTACCTCCGGTACTCCAGCAACGAAAAGATGCCATTGAGCTAAATGAGCTTCTTCATTCAATTGATCGAGAAAATTCAGAGTACCTGGGTATAAGTAAGAAACTGGCATTACTTGAGTTAAAACTGCAACAGGCAGGTATGAGCACCGATTTTCTTCGCGGTGAATATGCCGACAAATTACTTCATAAAATTGATGAGGAATGAATGATCATGTTTCGCATTGGAGAGTTGGCCAGACTGGCGGATGTAACTCCTGACACCATACGTTACTATGAAAAACAGCAAATGATGGATCATGAAGTCAGAACTGAAGGTGGTTTTCGGCTTTATAGTGAAAGTGATTTGCAGCGTCTGAAGTTCATTCGTTACGCCAAGCAATTAGGTTTTACACTGGAAACTATCCGCGAGTTGTTGTCGATCCGAATTGATCCTGAACATCACACGTGTCAGGAGTCAAAGAGCATCGTGCAGTCGAGACTTGTAGAAGTAGAGTCTAAAATAAAAGAACTTCAGCATATGCGACGATCGTTGCAGAGACTCAATGATGCTTGTTGTGGAAGTGCTCACAGCACTGCATATTGTTCAATTCTTGAGGCCCTTGAACAAGGTGCAAGTCGGAGAAAAGAATAAATTGCGATTCAGCAAATACGGGCATACACTTGCGCCGCTATTTTAAACAATCTGGAGTTTGTATGAGTAAATATCAGCATAAGAAAGGGGTCATCAAAGATAATGCCATTGAGGCTTTGTTACATGACCCGCTGTTTCGTCAGCGAGTTGAGCAGAATAAGAAAGGGAAGGGAAGCTATCAGCGTACTGTTAAGCATGGTAAAAAAGGTAACTGGGAGGCCAGTGGCAAACAAGCAAATTGCTTTTTTACCACTGGCCTTCCTCGTTTAATTAGCGCAATTAAACTCGCTCATTCTGTTGTTTTAGCAGGTCGCGGATTTCGCTAAGTAATACTTCTTCTTTAGTTGGTGCCGCTGGCGCTGCAGGTTCTTCTATTTTTTTGCGGTTCAATTGATTCATTCCTTTGATTGCCAGGAAAATTGCGAAAGCAACAATCACGAAATCAAAGATATTTTGAATAAAGATACCGTAATGCATAACCACTGCTGGAATATCACCAGCCGCAGGTCGTAGAATTAAGGCGAATTGCTTAAAATCAACGCCCCCAATCAGCAATCCAAGTGGCGGCATAATAATATCCGCAACCAATGATGAAACAATTTTCCCGAATGCTGCCCCAATAATCACACCCACTGCCAAATCTACAACGTTCCCACGCATAGCAAATTCGCGGAATTCTTTTAACATGCTCATTTTTCTCTCCTTGTACTGGCTGACGTTAATAAGTTTAACAAATGATAACCCGATTGCCATTACATTATGGTAATAAGATTTTGATGTTAATTCCTTAATAACATGGTGGTTTTTAGAATTGTTGGAATAGCTTGGCGGAGAAATTCCCCGCCAAATAGTATTACAAGAAGAATGGGCTTGGTTGGAACAATCTTTCTACATCGCTGACAAATTTCTTATCTGTCAGGAACATAATTACATGGTCGCCTTGTTCAATACGCAAATTGTCATTAGCGATCATGACGTCATTACCACGTACAACTGCGCCAATAATTGTTCCTGGTGGAAGTTTTATTTCATCAATTGAACGACCGACAACTCGTGAAGTACTTTCATCACCATGAGCAACGGCTTCAATCGCTTCAGCTACACCTCGACGCAGAGAGGAAACACCGACGATATCGGCTTTACGCACGTGCCCGAGCAAAGCAGAAATGGTGGCTTGTTGTGGTGAAATAGCAATATCAATCACGCTACCTTGAACCAGGTCAACGTAGGCTTTGCGCTGGATAAGCACCATAACTTTCTTGGCACCCATACGTTTCGCTAGCATCGCGGACATAATATTTGCTTCATCGTCGTTAGTGACGGCAATAAACAAATCGACTTGTTCAATATGTTCTTCGGCTAATAATTCCTGATCTGAGGCATCACCATAGAAAACAATAGTGTTTTGCAACATTTCAGCCAGTTCGGCCGCGCGTTGCGAATCACGCTCAATGAGTTTAACGCTGTAGTCTTTTTCAAGACGTTGCGCGAGACCCGCCCCAATATTCCCTCCACCGACCAGCATGATACGTTTATAGGGTTTCTCGAGCCGTTGTAATTCACTCATTACCGCTCGAATATGCTGAGAAGCGGCAATGAAAAATACTTCGTCCCCGGCTTCAACAATAGTTGAACCTTGCGGACGAATTGGCCTGTCGTGTCGGAAAATAGCAGCAACGCGAGTTTCAATATGCGGCATATGCTCACGCATAGTAGAAAGTGCATTGCCCACTAACGGGCCGCCATAATAGGCTTTCACCACTGCAAGGCTAACTTTTCCCTCGGCAAAATTAACAACCTGTAGCGCACCAGGATACTCAATAAGGCGATAGATATTGTCGATAACTAGCTGTTCAGGTGCGATTAGGTGGTCAATTGGCACCGCTTCGGCGTTAAATAAGCGCTCGGCATCCCTCACATAATCTGGAGCACGGATACGCGCAATACGATTTGGAGTATTAAAAAGCGAATACGCTACCTGGCAGGCAATCATATTCGTTTCGTCCGAACTGGTTACTGCGACCAGCATATCGGCATCATCTGCGCCGGCTTCACGCAAAACGCGCGGATGCGAGCCATGCCCCTGCACAACGCGTAAATCAAACTTATCTTGCAAGCTGCGCAGACGATCTTGATTGGTATCAACAACAGTAATGTCGTTGTTTTCACCTACCAGGTTTTCTGCCAGTGTGCCGCCGACCTGGCCCGCACCGAGAATGATTATTTTCATTTTTTATAGCTTCATTGGTGATGAAACCTAAGACTCAGCAAACCTGAATCAGCTTTTAATTAGCTTAGCGTAAAAGAAGCCATCACCATCTTCCGGAGAAGGGAGATTCTGGATCCCTGGTTTTTCAGGCGTACCGGTTTCAACCAGTTGTGCTTCCGGATGCTGTGCCAGGAAAGCCGCTACCTGTTGCCAGTTTTCTTCTGGCAGGATAGAGCAGGTAGCATAAACCAGTGTGCCACCCGATTTTAGTCTTGGCCAAATAGCCTCAAGAATCTCTTTCTGCAACTCAGCTAATTCAGCAATGTCCCTGTCACGGCGCAACCACTTGATATCTGGATGGCGGCGAATAACACCGGTAGCTGAGCAAGGAGCATCAAGCAGAATACGGTCAAATTGTTGGTTGCCGCACCATTGTTCAGGAAATCGTCCATCACCAGATTTCACATCTGCTGTCATACCCAGGCGCTGAAGGTTTTCGTGTACACGTTTCAGACGTTGTTCATCAATGTCGACCGCCATCACATGCGCTTTAGGGGCTGCTTCCAAAATATGAGTCGTCTTGCCGCCAGGTGCTGCACATAAATCAAGGATCATCTCACCATTTTGCGGATCAAGTAGATCTACCGAACCTTGTGCTGAAGCATCCTGAACGGTAACCCACCCTTGTTCAAAACCAGGTAAGGTATGAACAGGTGCTGGCGTTTCCAGGCGTACCGCATCGCGATACTGAGGATGAATATGACCTTCCAGTTCGCTTTCAGCCAGTAACGCCATCCATTCTTCACGAGTATGGTGTTGGCGATTAACACGCAGCCACATTGGTGGGCGCTGATTATTCGCATCAACTATGGATTGCCATTGATTTGGATAGGCTTTTTTCAAACGTTGCAGTAGCCATGTTGGATGCAGGAAACGGCTCTCGTGTTTAGAGGCTTCTACCATCAGTTCTTCTTGCTGACGCTGGAACTGGCGCAGAACGCCATTAATTAAACCTTTGAGCGATTGGCGTTTAATTGCAACCGCACCTTCAACGGTTTCTGCAAGAGCGGCATGGGCAGGAATTCTGGTATAAAGCAGCTGATAAAAACCCACCATAATTAAATAGTGAATGGTGCGTTGCTTACCGGTCATTGGGCGGGACATCAACTTGCTGACCAGCCATTCGAGTTGCGGCAAAGTGCGCAATACACCAAAACAGAGCTCTTGAAGCAATGCTTTATCTTTATCAGAAACTTTGTGTTGCGCCGCAGGCAGCACATTACTGAGTGATTGACCTTTTTCCACAACTTGTTCAATCGTCTGTGC
The DNA here is from genome assembly GCF_004361975.1 of Buttiauxella sp. JUb87. Lineage (NCBI taxonomy): Bacteria > Pseudomonadati > Pseudomonadota > Gammaproteobacteria > Enterobacterales > Enterobacteriaceae > Buttiauxella > Buttiauxella sp. JUb87. The sequence goes on along the minus strand of NZ_SNVY01000002.1, from coordinate 6,733 downwards.
GGCCATACTGCGAAGATTTAGTGTTTTTTTCATAACCACGCTCTGGTTTTCCGGCGCTTAAAAACAAAAATGCCCAGGTGTTTGGCCTGGGCGCAAAGAATTTCTTTTATCAGGCGAGAAGTGCACCTGGCTTAAACCATTCGCTGCGAGAGTTCAGGAGATCCTGAGCAGTCATTGCTTTCTTTCCTGCTGGTTGAAGGGATTCCAGATTTAAAATCCCTTCGCCGGTTGCCACCTGAATACCCTGTTTATTGGTTTCAATGATGGTTCCAGGCGTTGCATCAGTGAGTTGATTGATTACTGATGCTTGCCAGATTTTGACTGGTTGGCCGTCAATTTCCAGCCAACTCATTGGCCATGGGTTAAAGGCGCGGATGCAACGCTCAAGTTGTGCAGCAGATAGCGACCAGTCGATACGAGCCTCTTCCTTGCTGAGTTTCTCAGCGTACGTGACCAATTCCTCGCTCTGAACTTCTGGTGTTGCAAGCCCTGTAGCCAGTTGGTTTAACGTTTCCAGTAACCCTTGTGGCCCAAGATTTGCCAGCTTATCGTAGAGTGTTGCGCTGGTATCAGTGGCTTCAATTGGGCAGGAGAGTTTCACCAGCATATCGCCAGTATCCAGACCCACGTCCATTTGCATAATGGTCACGCCAGTTTCGGCATCACCAGCCCATAACGACCGCTGGATAGGTGCCGCACCACGCCAGCGTGGCAGCAGCGAGCCATGAACATTAATACAGCCCAGGCGTGGCATATCCAGAACTGCTTTTGGCAGAATCAGGCCGTAAGCTACAACCACCATGACATCGGCGTTCAAGCTGGAAACCAGTTCCTGATTTTCGGCCGGACGCAAAGAGGCGGGTTGAAAAACGGGGATATTCTTTTCAGTCGCCAGTACTTTTACAGGGCTCGGCATCAGCTTTTTGCCACGCCCAGCGGGCCTGTCGGGTTGTGTAAATACGCCAACAACCTGGTGCTGAGAAGACAACAGCGCGTCAAGATGACGCGCTGCAAAGTCAGGGGTACCGGCGAAAATAATACGCAGTGAATCAGACACATTATTCCCTTTTGTGATGGATTAGGCGCTCTTATTCAGACGAGCCATTTTTTCCAGTTTCTGACGAATACGCTGACGTTTCAACGGTGAAAGGTAATCGACAAACAGTTTGCCAACCAGATGGTCCATTTCGTGCTGAATACAAATAGCAAGCAGGCCATCGGCTTCTAGTTCATACGGCTGACCTTCACGGTCCAGTGCACGGATTTTGACTCGTTCGGCACGAGGCACTAACGCACGTTGTTCTGGAATAGAGAGGCAACCCTCTTCGATGCCGGTTTCACCGCTTTTTTCCAGCAGCTCTGGATTGATTAAAACCAGGCGCTCGTCGCGGTTTTCAGAAACATCAATCACAATAATTCGTTGGTGGATATCCACCTGTGTTGCTGCAAGGCCAATACCTTCTTCAGCGTACATTGTCTCGAACATGTCATCGACAATCTGCTGAATCTCCGCATTCACCTCTTTGACCGGAGTCGCCACAGTGCGAAGGCGCTCGTCCGGGAAATGTAATACCTGCAAAACTGACATAAATATCCAGAGCTGTGTTCAATTGATAGAAAGATTATTACCTCTATTCTAGACATTTCCCGGCCTGATTGACAGCATCAGTGACCAATCGCAAGGATTGCTTTTATAGCTTATGGCAGGAGGATGAGATGCCACCAAAAGAGATCTGGTTACGTCTGATGGCGGTTCAAAGCCTGAGTGGCGATAAGCTATTAAAAATTGCCCATTTCTTGTTGAAGGAGCCTGAGTGTTCGGTTGTTTCTCTGACGAGAGCAGGCTTATCTACCCAGCAGATTTCTCATTTTCTGGAATTTAGTGGCAAAGAGCTGGAAGAGTCATTGGACTGGCTTGAAGTACCTGATCATCATCTTCTCACGGCCGACTGTGAGCATTATCCAGCTCAGTTGCGTGCAATAGATTGCTACCCTGCAGCTTTATTTGTCAGGGGGGATATTGAGCTTCTTTCCAGTAACCAACTTGCCGTAGTGGGTAATCGCAGTATTTCCCAATATGGCGAGCGGTGGTGCCGGATGTTTTGCGAACCATTAGCTACTGCCGGGTTAACGATAACCAGTGGTTTGGCTCTGGGTATTGACGCGGTGGCGCACCGCGCGGCAATAAACGTTCACGGGAAAACCATCGCGGTGTTGGGGAATGGGCTGGCTGGAATTTACCCCAGGCGCCATAAGCAATTGGCCGAACAGATAATTGCGGAAGGAGGGGCGATTATCTCTGAATTTCCCCTAACGACCTCTCCCTATCCAGGCAATTTTCCGCGCAGAAATCGCATCATCAGTGGGCTGAGTCGTGCGGTATTTGTTGTCGAAGCCAGTGAGCGCAGTGGATCGCTGGTCACGGCCCGTTATGCACTCGAGCAAGGCAGAGAACTGTTTGCGTTACCGGGCGCAGTGGGTAGCCCCGGCAGTGAAGGGCCGCACTGGTTGATTAAGCAAGGCGCTACACTGGTAAGCCACCCGTCGGACATACTCGAGCACCTGGAAAACGAACTGCAATGGCTTCCTTCACCTCACAAAGCATTAATATATTCATACAATGAGGGGGATCGCACATTGCCATTTCCTGAGCTGTTGGCTAACGTAGGAGATGAGGTTACACCTGTTGACGTCGTCGCTGAACGTGCCGGCCAACCTGTGCCAGAGACGGTAGCCCAGCTACTCGAACTGGAGTTAGCAGGATGGATCGCAGCTGTACCCGGCGGCTATGTCCGATTGAGGAGGGCATGCCATGTTCGACGTACTAATGTACTTATTTGAAACCTACATCCACAACGAAGTGGAAATGCGAGTTGATCAAGATAAATTGACACGTGATCTCGCCGACGCCGGTTTTGATCATGAAGACATTTATAACGCTCTTGTATGGCTTGAAAAACTGGCGGACTATCAGGAAGGTCTGACTGAACCCATGCAACTGGCCGCTGACCCACTTTCAATGCGTATGTATACCGCAGATGAATGCCAGCGACTTGATGCAACTTGTCGGGGGTTTTTACTGTTCCTTGAACAGATTCAGGTGCTGAACCTCGAAACCCGTGAAATGGTCATTGAGCGAGTATTAGCATTAGACACCGCCGAGTTCGAGCTGGAAGATTTAAAGTGGGTGGTGCTGATGGTGCTGTTCAATATTCCGGGTTGCGAAAACGCTTACCAACAAATGGAAGAATTACTCTTCGAAGTAAATGAAGGTATGCTGCACTAAATTAAAGTCGCAGCATGAGATGTTATGACCAAATCAGCACTGTTCACTGTGCCTAAAAATGAACCCTGCCCTCAATGTGGGGCAGGGTTAGTCATTCGTTCCGGTAAACACGGCCCTTTTCTTGGCTGCTCCCATTATCCGGAATGCGATTATGTACGCCCGCTAAAAAGCCAGGCTGATGGCCACGTAGTTAAAGTGCTTGAAGGTCAGCTTTGCCCTGTATGCCAGAAAAACCTTGTGTTGCGGCAGGGGCGTTTTGGCATGTTTATCGGTTGTAGTGATTATCCAACGTGTGAACACTCGGAAGTCATCGACAAGCCTGATGAAACAGCAATCAGCTGCCCTCAATGCCAGCAAGGGAAATTAGTCCAGCGGCGCTCTCGATTCGGCAAAACCTTTTGGTCGTGCGACTGCTATCCAACATGCCAGTTTGTTATAAATAGCAAACCGGTGGCTGGTGAATGCACTGCATGTCACTATCCTTTACTTATCGAAAAGAAAACGGCGCAGGGGCTAAAGCAATTCTGTGCCAGTAAACAATGTGGAAAGCCGGTAACGGCGGAATAAAAGCTTGTGAAGACAAACCTGCAATCAGAGCAACTCGTAGAGATCGTTGCCGCCCTAAAACAACAACAAGTCATCGCTTATCCAACCGAAGCTGTCTTTGGTGTCGGTTGTGATCCCGACAGCGAAGTGGCCGTCATGCGTTTGCTTGAACTAAAACATCGCCCCGTCGACAAAGGTCTGATTCTGATCGCTGCGAATTTCGAGCAGCTTCTTCCTTATATAGATAGTGCAACCCTGACTCAAATGCAGCGAGATGCAGTATTTTCCTGTTGGCCGGGGCCTGTGACCTTTGTCTTTCCTGCACTGCCATCCACACCGCGCTGGCTAACAGGCCGATTTGAGTCTTTAGCGGTGAGGGTGACTGACCACCCATTGGTTCGTGAGCTGTGTTTGGCTTATGGCAAACCTTTGGTGTCTACCAGTGCCAATCTGTCCGGGCTGCCGCCTTGCCGTACTGCCGATGAAGTCTTGCTGCAATTTGGCGATGATTTCCCGGTGCTACGTGGCGATACCGGTGGCAGACAGAATCCTTCTGAAATCCGTGACGCTTTGACCGGCGAACTTTTCCGCCAGGGGTAAATAATGGAAACCTTCGCCGTTTTTGGTAATCCCATTCAGCACAGCAAATCTCCGCAAATTCATCAGATGTTTGCTGAGCAATTACAAATTGAGCATCCCTATGGCCGCGTGCTTGCGCCTGTTGATGCTTTTATTGAAACACTTGAGCACTTTTTCCTGGCGGGCGGTAAAGGAATCAACATTACGGTCCCTTTCAAAGAGCAGGCATTCGCCCGGGCCGATGAGCTAACAGAACGCGCTGCGTTAGCTGGCGCGGTAAATACCCTCAAGCGCCTGGAAGATGGTCGTCTGTTAGGCGATAACACCGATGGGATTGGGTTATTAACCGATCTCGAACGCTTATCGCTTATAGAACCGGGCCGACGTGTTTTGCTGCTTGGCGCTGGTGGCGCGGCAAGAGGCGTACTATTGCCGCTGCTCTCGCTTGATTGCGCAGTGACGATCACCAATCGCACCTTTTCACGGGCCCAGGAACTCGCACAATTGTTTAACCATATGGGCAGCATCCAGTCTTTAGAACAATCTGAACTGGAGGGGCATCAATTTGATCTCATCATTAATGCGACTTCCAGTGGTATTGCCGGTGACATTCCTGCTATTCCAGCATCGTTGCTTTCGCACAATGTTCATTGCTACGACATGTTCTACCAAAAGGGCGAAACCCCCTTCTTGCATTGGTGTAAACAGCACGGCGTTCAACATTATGCAGATGGTTTGGGGATGCTGGTGGGGCAGGCTGCGCATGCCTTTTTCTTGTGGCACGGTGTGTTACCTGAAATCGCCCCAGTTATAGAGAAGCTAAAGCAGGAAATGGCGCAGTGAACCAGGCGATCCAATTTCCCGACCGTGAACAATGGGACGATCAACTTCAGGCGATCTGTTTCCCTGCATTAGTAAATGGTTTTCAGGTGATGTGTGGGATTACCGGGGAAATTATCGCCAGCCGTTATGGTGGCGATAATAAAGAATCATGGCTCGAGCTTTTTCGGCAAAACCGCTGGGATCTGGAAGATGAAGCTGAGGAGCTAATTGCCGCAGGTGAGGAGGACAATCAAGGATGCGTCTGGCTTTCCTGAGCGAGATACTCATCTTTCCAGCGAACGTAGTTATTGGCTGAGTATTTTAAGCCTTCGAGTTCTTCAGATTTTAAAGGACGGATCTGTTTTACCGGGCTGCCCAAGTAGAGGTAACCACTTTCAAGACGCTTATTCTGCGGTACCAAACTTCCCGCACCGATCATGACATCATCTTCTATTACTACACCATCAAGCAAAATCGATCCCATCCCCACAAGCACGCGGTTTCCGATCGTGCAGCCGTGCAGCATAACCTTATGCCCAACAGTCACATCTTCCCCAACAACAAGCGGATTACCTTCCGGGTTATAAGAAGACTTATGCGTGACATGTAACACACTACCGTCTTGAATATTGCTACGTGCGCCAATAGCCACATAGTTTACGTCGCCGCGAATAGCGACTAATGGCCAAATGCTCACATCATCGGCAAGGCGCACATCACCAATGACAACACTTGAGCTATCAAGCATCACGCGCTGGCCTATTTCAGGATAAGTTTTTTGGAAAGGTCGTAATACAGCGGACATAAATACCTCTGACAGTTCTCTTTATAGATAGACTGTGGCTGCTTTCTTAGCCTATGGCAAGGAGGTAAAGCATCAAAAACAGGGCAGATCGAACACGATCACAGCGAAAAGGGCGAAAACTAATCAGTCGGAAGAAAAGATCGAAAAAAGAGTTGTGCAATAAAAAGAGATCCCTATAATGCGCCTCCATCGACACGGAACATGTGAACAACATCACAGAGTAACGGCGGCGATGAGAGTCAAATATCCTGAAATTAAGGGTTGACTCTGAAAGAGGAAAGCGTAATATACGCCACCTCGAGTTAGCAAGCGAAAGCGCCTAACTCACTGCTCTTTAACAATTTATCAGACAATCTGTGTGGGCACTCGCAGGATTGATATCTCAGATACCTTCGGGTATCAAAAAAATATCAAGTCTTGAAGAGTGACCAAGCAGTAATTCATTTAGTTGAATTATTACGAAAGTTAATTTTTGAGCACCGCTTCACGAGTTGAAGCAAATCAAGCTTTTAATTGAAGAGTTTGATCATGGCTCAGATTGAACGCTGGCGGCAGGCCTAACACATGCAAGTCGAGCGGTAGCACAGGAGAGCTTGCTCTCTGGGTGACGAGCGGCGGACGGGTGAGTAATGTCTGGGAAACTGCCTGATGGAGGGGGATAACTACTGGAAACGGTAGCTAATACCGCATAACGT
>NZ_SNVY01000001.1:1416516-1766012 GCF_004361975.1 Buttiauxella sp. JUb87 | reverse complement strand
GTGTGTAAGCGTAGCGATACGTTGAGCTAACCAGTACTAATGATCCGTGAGGCTTAACCTTACAACACCGAAGGTGTTTTGGTTGAGAGACTAAGATATTTGATTTTCAGCTTGAACCGAGATTTTAAGTCGATGGTTACAGATAACACTGTGACGGTTGATGAAACAGACAAAATCGTAGGGAACGATTTTGAACAACGCTTAGCGTTGGCCCCGAAGGGGTGAGTATCAGGATGATACGAATAATAAGAATTCAAAGAATTTGCCTGGCGGCACTAGCGCGGTGGTCCCACCTGACCCCATGCCGAACTCAGAAGTGAAACGCCGTAGCGCCGATGGTAGTGTGGGGTCTCCCCATGCGAGAGTAGGGAACTGCCAGGCTCCAATTAAGCAAAAAGCCCTGTACTGACGTACAGGGCTTTTTGCTGTCTGCGATTTATGAAATTCCTCAACAGAAATCCAAAAGATTAGCTTGTTCACAGTTTTTGGCACTGCAACATCAATACCAGATAATTCTATATAACATCTGCATTACCACCTGCTTTACTGGATCTGTGGAATTTGTTCCGATTCAGGAAGACAGGAGATTAATAAAGTGACCGAAGCAACAACAACGCATCAGGATAAAACTATTATTACTAGCTCAGATTCGCGCCGGCGTATTCGGGCGATTGTAGGCGCGTCATCAGGGAATCTGGTTGAATGGTTTGATTTCTACGTTTATTCATTTTGCTCTTTGTATTTTGCCCATATCTTTTTCCCCTCAGGTAATAACACAACACAGCTTCTACAAACAGCAGGCGTATTTGCAGCAGGGTTCTTGATGCGACCAATTGGCGGCTGGCTGTTTGGTTACATTGCCGATAAGCATGGGCGTAAAAACTCAATGCTGATTTCAGTATGCATGATGTGTTTTGGCTCGTTGGTAATTGCCTGTTTACCAGGATATTCCACCATTGGGACTTGGGCTCCTGCACTTCTATTGCTGGCACGTTTATTCCAGGGGTTATCCGTAGGCGGTGAGTACGGCACGAGTGCGACTTACATGAGTGAAGTTGCCATTGAAGGGCGAAAAGGTTTTTATGCGTCTTTTCAATATGTAACGCTTATTGGCGGGCAACTTTTAGCATTGTTGGTGGTTGTTGTACTTCAACAAATACTCAGCGAAGGCGAATTACGTGAATGGGGGTGGAGAATTCCTTTTGCACTTGGTGCCGTGCTGGCAGTGGTTGCTCTCTATTTACGTCGCTCACTTGATGAGACCTCAGATAAATCTACACGGGAACATAAAGATGCAGGTAGCCTGGTGGGGCTGTGGAAGAACCGCCGTGCCTTTATTATGGTTCTTGGATTTACAGCCGGTGGTTCGCTAAGCTTCTACACTTTCACCACCTATATGCAGAAATATTTAGTAAATACCGCTGGAATGCACGCCAATACAGCCAGTGCATTAATGACGTTTGCATTGTTGATATTTATGTTGGTACAACCCTTCTTTGGTGCGCTGTCTGACAAGATTGGGCGGCGTAATTCCATGCTCTGCTTTGGTGGCCTTGCTACAGTAATGACTGTACCTATTCTTACCGCTTTGCAAAACGTAAATTCACCGTATGCAGCATTTGGTCTCGTTATATTAGCTTTGCTGATAGCCAGCTTTTACACTTCTATAAGCGGTATTTTGAAAGCAGAAATGTTTCCACCTGAAGTTCGAGCATTAGGTGTTGGCCTGTCCTATGCGGTAGCGAATGCGTTGTTTGGTGGTTCGGCTGAATATGTCGCACTTTCACTGAAATCGGTAGGAATGGAAACCGCATTTTTCTGGTATGTCTCCGTGATGGGAGCAGTGGCATTCCTGGTATCACTGCTGTTGCACCGTAAAGGGAAAGGGATCAAACTTTAATATTTGGCGAGTTGCCAGATAGCGTAGCCGGTGGCGGCACCGGCTATATCCCATGTGAAATCTTTCCAGCTCCATCCGCTTCCAGCGGGCCGGCTATCCCAGAATTCTTTTGTTGCGCCTAGGCTGACCGAAAATAAGAAACCGAAATTTGCGCTACGGGAATCGCTCCAGCCCTGATGTTGACCATACTCATTACCTGCTGCGGATAATATAGCCGATGCAATAAAGTGCTGTGCTTTGTCCTGGCCATGCCACTGGTCTTGCGCCATATGGCTGCAACCGCTGAGAAGTACTATCGAAGGGAGTAAAAGACGCTGCATTCATGATCCTCTGGCTATAAAAAAACCCTGCAAGCAGGGCTTTAAATATAGCGATGAATTACAGAATGCGACTGATCAAGCGGTCGATACGGATTCTACGCAGGCGGCGGATAAGCTTACGGACTTTCTCCGGATATTCCGAGATGCTTTGTAGGTCACGATAGTGTTGAACTACCGTCGTGTGAGTACGGATTAATTCTAATTCATGGTCACGCTGTACAGCCAGTTCCTGTTTAGGGTCATGAATTAGAATCGCATTCTCCAGATCCAGTCGCCATGCTCTCGGGTTAAGGTTATTACCCGTCAATAGCATCCACTCATCATCTATCCACATGCCTTTGAGATGGAAAGTATTGTCGTCATCTTTCCACAGACGTACCACCAACTGGCCACTGTTTACGTAGTATTGTAAGCGACTCAGGAAACGGCGAAGATTAATTTCATAAAGATAGGGTAACGCACCAATTATCTTAAACGGCTGATCTTCTGGAATATAAAAATCATTCGCTGTCTTATCACCGACAATAATCTCGACTTGTTTTCCTTCGCGTAACAGCTCAATGATGCTACGTACCAGTACCGCGGGCAGGTTGAAATAAGGCGTGCAGATAACCAACTTGCGTTCGGTACACGGCATTAAATGATAGATAGTTTTATTGAGCAGACTGGCTTTACCCAGCCCAACCAGCGGCGTAACGGCAAGTTGCTCGTTATCGGCATTGCCCTGAAAATGGAAACTGGCATCGCGTAATTCCTGACGGAACAAGCGGATATCATTTTTGATTTCTGGGCTTTTTGGTCTGTGTTGTTTGTCTAATCGATGTACTGCACGACCACCCACCAGATTTTCGTGCATCCAGTTATACATGACGTCGGAAAGCTGAGGGTTACAGATAACCTGATAGCGGTCATAACGATATTTGTCATGCTGATGCAGATAAACATCATTAATACTCGCGCCGCTATAAATCACGCAATCATCAACAATAAAACCTTTGAAGTGTAGAACACCTAATGCTTCGCGTGTATTTACAGGCACGCCATAAACTGGAATTTCTACGCCGGGATATTCCTCGGTCATACGATGATACCAGTCAGCATTGGTGTTGGTTGCAACTGCGCCAATGCGGCCTCGTTGAGCACGATGCCAATCCACCAGAACGGTCACTTCAATTTCCGGGCGTTGTTGCTTGGCCTGGTAGAGAGCATTTAGCACGGCTTTACCGGCATCATCTTGCTCAAGATATAAAGCAACAATACAGATGCGGCGGGTGGCGCTCGCGATTTTTTGCAGCAGAACTTCACGGAAATCTGCTGGGGAGAAAAGAGTCTTTACATCATCAACTGACTGAGAAAGCTTCGGCAATTGGGCAAGGTGTTGTTGATGTTTATTACGTTTAAATTTAGACAACATCACAGTGCGTATCTTCTCTATTCATTGGATGGCCTTCTGCAAAATCCAGACGTCAGAACTTGCTGATAATACCACTACTGACCCGCAAAGTGAGTAAGTTTTCCAGTACCTTACTCACGAATCCATGCTTTTTATCAATGGAAGAGTCAGACTGACGATGCCATCTTCCAGTTGTATATCGACATCAAATCCGAGTTTTCGCGCCAAAGAGACCATACCTCGGTTGTTCGGCATGGTAATGCCATTCAATCTTTGCAGCCCATGTTCGCCGGTGTAACTAATCAGTTTTTCCAGCAGACGCCGCCCTAACCCGAGTCCCTTCAAATCGGAACGTACAAGCACAGCAAACTCAGCATCAATGTTGTCGGGATCTGAGATCGCACGAGTCACACCGATTATCTCCGGTGATCCGTTTAGCTCACGAATAGCCACAAAAGCCATTTCTCGATCGTAGTCGATCTGGGTCATATTGGCTAAATCTTCATGGGTAAATTCGTTGATCTCGCTGAAATAGCGATAGTAAAGATCCTCTTTGGTTACCAGGGAAATAAACTGTTGCAACAAAGGTTCATCTTCCGGGAGGATCGGGCGGAACAGGCATTGTTCGCCATTCTTGAGAGTGATGCTTTCTTCCAGCTGGTACGGATATGGGCGTATTGCAAGGCGGCTTTCCGGATCCCCCTCAAACTTATCGAGTTGCAAAGTGACATCCAGAAGCGTGAACTCATTGCCTGAAGCCAATAGTGGGTGAATATCCAGGCGACGAATCTCCGGGCAATCAACGATTAAGTTTGAAACCTGAACCAGGATCTGACTAATACCTGGCACATCCAGCGGGCGTAATGCACTGCGTCCACGGATTTTGCCGCTTTTGATCGCCTGAATAACAAGGTAGCGGGCGAGGTTCATATTGAGTGGAGGAAGAGCCACAACAGCCTGCTGGTCCGGACGCCACTCAACACCACCTTCGCCCAACATAATCAGCGGGCCAAACACCGGATCGTGCTCAACCACGATTCGGAGCTCCTGAGCGCCAGCACGGTTAGCCATACTTTGTACCAATAGCCCATGGATACGAGCTTGCGGCCACGCCATTTTCACGCGGTCAATAATTGCATCAGCGGCTTGCTGAACCTCAGCGGCGGTTCTTAGATACAGCATTACCCCCTGAACTTCAGATTTATGCGGAATATCTGGGGAGCGTAGCTTCAGCGCGACCGGATAACCTATTTGTTCGGCAATATGCACTGCTTCTGCACTGTCACCGGCAATCCAGGTGGGTAGCGTATTCAACCCATAAGCCTGCAAAATCGGACGTACTTCGTGAGTATCGAGCGACGTCGCACCTTCGCTTAATGCTTGCTGGATAAGAAGATGGGCATCGCTGGCATTGGCTTTCAAATTGGCGGGTAACGCTGGGGTTTCACGCAGTTGTTTCTGATTTCTGCGATATTCCACCATGTGCATAAAGGCGGTGACTGCACCTTCAGGGGTACGGTAAGTGGGAATGCTTGCGTCGCTGAATAATCGCCTGGATTCCTGCGAGGAATACTCGCCACACCAGTTGGTGATCAAAGTTATATATTTGCTACGCGGATGACGGTGTATTAACTCAATTAAGGCCGTGGCACTTTCGGTTCCCGGGGCTGCTGCACTCGGGGCATGAATAATCATTAATGCGTCAAAGTCCTGGCTATCAAGCAGGGTTTCCACTGCCCGGAGATAGCGCTCAGGTGTCGCATCGTCGCGTAAATCAAGCGGGTTTCCAGTTTCAACACTGATTGGCAACACACTTTTTAGCTTACCGAGGATTTCGTCACTCAGGGTCGCAAGTTTACCGTTGCGTAACCATAATTCGTCCAGCGCTAGTGCCGCGGGCGCCGCACCATTACTGATAATCATTAAGCGTTCACCGCGCAGTGGGCGCATGTGGCTTAACGTTTCTACAGCTGAAAAGAGTTCATGAGTGTCTTGAACGCGCAATAAACCGGCTCGTTGAATGGCTGCGTCCCACGCTGCATCAAGCCCAATATGTGTTTTGAGCAACTCCTGGGCTTTGCCACTTCTTCCGCTTTTAATCACCAGAATGGGTTTGTTACGTGAAGCACTTCGTGCCGCCGAGACAAAACGTCGCGCATCGCTCAGGTGTTCGAGATAAAGCAAAATCGCACTGGTTTTGGTATCGCGAGCCAGATAATCCAGCAGCTCATCAACATCAATATCCAGACTGTCACCCAGCGCAATAAACCACGAGAATCCCATTTCTCGTTGTTGAGCCCAGTCAAGAATGGTGTTGGACACCGCTGCAGATTGCGAGATGAATGCCAACTTGCCCTTCTGAATCGGAACGGGTGAGAAACTCGCATTAAGGCCTTGCCATGGCGCAAGCAGCCCAAGGCTATTTGGACCGAGCAAACGCATTTGCCATTGATTAGCACAAGCTAATAATTCGGGAAGTTGTTCTGGTGGAGCGGAGAGAATAATGCAGGCTTTACACCCTTTTTCTCCCAGTGATTGCAGTAATTCCGGGTTACGTTTCGAATGAGTGCAAATTACCGCAAGGTCAGGGGGGAAGGGGAGGCTTGCGATATCTGGCCAGGCAAGAACACCACACACCGCTTTATGGGTTGGTGTCACTGGCATTACCGGGCCATTAAAGCCTCCGGCCAACAGATTGCGCATCATTAAATAACCCGCGCGATCTGTTTTTGCAGAAGCCCCGATAACCGCAATTGATTTGGGGCGCAGCAGCGCCTCCAGCCCACGTTGACTCATTGTTCTCTCCCCTGAGAATTAACCCAGTGAGTTTAAACGCTTTCTGGCTCCGCTGCTGTGACACTGGATTGATGATGAGGTTTACCTGCCAGATATCGTTCACGGAACAACGTAAAATGCTCTGTCAGCCCGACGGCTGCGTGCTCATCGTCTGCAAGTGCGAGCAACGCTGCAGCAACTTCGGCGGTGCAGTATTGTCCATCGGCATGGGCTTCACGCAGTCGGTAGGCAGAAACAATACTCAAATCCACAGAAATGACCGGCAGATTATCCAGATATGGGCTCTTGCGGAACATCTTACGGGCTTCAGTCCATGTGCCATCGAGCATGATAAAAAGTGGTGGTTTGCCACTTTTTGGAGGCGTAGTCAGGACTTCTCGCTCAATGCTTGCATAAGATGCAGGGAACACAACCATTGGTTGGTAATCCGGGGAGCTGACTAAATCGAGCAGTGCCTGTGGTGGTTCTGTTCGTGACCACTGGAATGCTTCAGTGTCTGGCAAAATATCTGCAATAAGTCGCCCGGTATTACTCGGCTTCATTGGCTCTGTGTCAAACATAACCAGGCAGAAACGGCTTCGTGCATTCTGTGGCTGTAGTGTTTCACACAGGCATTGTTTTAGCGGCAGCAGGCAGCGCTGGCAACGGCGGATGCGGTTACCACGAGCAAGAAATGGGCGAGTTGCACGCGCCAGGCGTTCGGCACGAAGACGTAAGACGGCGTTTTCAGTCATCAGATAAACAAGCTTAAAAACGCCATTCTAACGTAGATGAAGTTCACGGGTACAAAGAAACGTACCTGTGAACTTAGAGATTTTCGTTCAGCCAGCTATCAAATGGTGCTTTCGGCATTGCTCCGTTTAGCATGTCGACCATCTCACCTTTTTTGAAAACCATAATGGTCGGAATGCTGCGGATGCGAAAACGTGCGCTAAGTGCAGGCTCCGCTTCGGTATTAACTTTAACGAAACGTACTTTGCCACTGCGTTCTTCGGCTACGTCTTCGAAGATTGGCGCGAAGTTGACGCAAGGGCCGCACCATGGCGCCCAGAAATCTACAACTACCGGTAAGTCGTCTTGCAGCAATTTATCCAGGGTTTCGCTGGTGGCATTAATAACCTCACCATCGAACAGTTCATGACCACAACGGCCGCATTTAGCACCGTCATCAATACGCTCATCGGGGATGCGATTAATTGCCTGGCAGGCGGCACAAACGGTATTCATAACTAACCTCTAAAGGATGTGTTGTCCAAAAATGACGAAAATCACAGATGATGTTTCTCATATGTTAAATATTATTGGCGATTAGTCGAGTGCCAGCCAAGTGATTTATTCGATGGCTACAATAGTTGCCGGCTTTTGACCAAAGTTAATGGCTAACCAGTGCCACATCGGGTAATCTGCGCGCCACGCGCTCAGCCAGGTGGAGAAAAGCATGAACGACGAATTTAAAGGTAAAAGCGGCAAGGTCAAAGTGATGTATGTCCGCGGTGACGATGACAGCGAAAAACGCAGCCAAAACCCGCGCACAGGTAAAGGCGGTGGGCGTCCAGCAGCACCGTCACGGGGTGAGGGCCGTCGTGGTCCACGTCGCGATGATAAACCTGGCGCAGGGCGCGAGCGGAATCGTAGTGACGATCGTGAAGATCGTGGTGATAATCCATGGCGCACGGTTTCACGACCGCCAAGAGAAGAAGTGTCTGATGCAGGCGAGCAAATGGGTGCCAATGGCAGACCTATTGTTGACCCTGAAATCATTCGCCGCCAACGTGCGGAAGAAACACGTGTTTACGGTGAGAACGCATGTCAGGCTCTGTTCCTTAGCCGCCCTGATTGCATCGTACGCGCCTGGTTTATCCAGAGCGTGACACCGCGTTTCAAAGAAGCATTACGTTGGATGGCTGCAAACCGTAAAGCCTACCATGTGGTAGATGATGCGGAGTTGGTAAAAGCATCCGGTACAGAACACCACGGTGGCGTTTGCTTCATCATTAAAAAGCGTCGCGGCATTACTGTTGACAGCTGGTTATCTAAAGCTGGCGAAGAAGATTGTGTACTGGCGTTGGAAAACGTTGCTAACCCGCACAACCTCGGCGGCATTATGCGCAGCTGTGCACACTTTGGTGTGAAAGGCTTGTTGGTGGAAGATGCAGCAATGCTGGAGTCTGGCGCTGCAGTTCGTACTGCCGAAGGCGGTGCAGAGCATGTTGAAGCTATCAGCGGCGAGACTTTCGAAGAAGGTCTGGAGCAGTTCCGTAAAGCCGGTTACGCGATAGTCACAACATCAAGCCACAAAGGGACTCCGCTTTTCAAAGCTGAGCTGCCGAAGAAAATGGTTTTGGTGTTAGGTCAGGAACGCGAAGGTGTGTCTGACGCAACCTTTGAAAATGCTGACATGAGCGTTGCTATCACAGGTACTGGTAACGTTGAAAGTCTGAACGTATCAGTGGCAACCGGTGTGTTGCTGTCTGAGTGGTGGCGTCAAAACAAAGCGTAATGCATTGTTGACTGATTTGAAAAGCCAGCGAAAGCTGGCTTTTTTGTCTGTTTAATCTGGTAATACCGGCGTCCAGTTTATTGCTGGCTGGTTATGTTCCATCAGATATTGATTGGTTTTCGAGAAGTGGCCGCACCCCAGAAAACCACGGTGTGCCGACAAAGGTGACGGATGAGGGGCTTGTAATACATAGTGGCGGTTCCGGTCAATAAAGCTGCCTTTCTTCTGTGCATGTGACCCCCACAGTAAAAAGACGACGCCTTCGCAGTGTTCGTTAATCAGCGCAATCACCTTATCTGTGAATGTTTCCCAGCCTAATTTCGCATGCGAATGCGCATTACCCGCCTCGACGGTTAATACCGTGTTGAGTAAAAGCACGCCCTGACGCGCCCAGCTTTCGAGATAACCATGGTTTGGTTGCATAAAATCAGCAATGTCGCTCTGCAACTCTTTGTACATATTCTTTAAAGAGGGTGGCACAGCAACCCCCGGCAGAACAGAAAAAGCCAGGCCATGCGCTTGCCCAGGACCATGGTAAGGATCTTGCCCAAGAATCACGACTTTCACATCAGCCAACTCAGTAAATCGGAAGGCATTGAAGACGTCTTTCTGAGGTGGATAAACCGTCACCCCTGCAGCACGTCGTTCAGCAACGGTTGCCAGAGTATTCGTGAAGTAGGGTTGTTGCTTTTCTTGCGCTAGCACATCGTGCCAGGTGAGGGGGGTAGTCATCTCGCTCTCCTGCGATTCGTAATGCGACTAGCTTAACGGCTTCTTTCTTCTAAGGAAATGAATCAGCAACGGAAGCGCCATAAACTTAAAAAAAGTTGAAAATTTACATAATTTTTAATTTTCACGAGCCTCGCTAAGTTGATGTAAAACAAATAAATGATATCATAGGCACATTGATGGCATGGATTTAATTGATTTAAATCAAGGTTTGAAGCTGGTTTGGCTAGTATAAAGATCAGTAACGCAACAATGGTTTTACCAATGAGCCAGTTTATGGCCCGAAATAGAATCACAAAATTAGCCCAAAGGGAGAAATAAAATGATTACTGGTATCCAAATTACTAAAGCTGCAAATGATTCACTCTTGAACTCTATCTGGCTGTTAGACAGCGAAAAAGGTGAAGCGCGTTGTGTATGTGCTAAAGCTGATTTTGCAGAAGACGAAGTTGTCGCAGTGAGCAAATTGGGTGAGTTCGAATATCGCGAAATCGGCGTGGAAGCAAAACCTGAAGTTCGTGTAGAAGGTGGCCAGCATCTGAACGTGAACGTTCTGCGTCGTGAAACTCTGGAAGATGCTGTTAAGCACCCAGAAAAATACCCACAGTTGACCATTCGTGTGTCTGGCTATGCGGTACGTTTCAACTCACTGACTCCAGAACAACAGCGTGACGTTATTGCTCGTACTTTCACTGCAAGCCTGTAATTCTTAAAATATTTAAAAAGCCGGTGGCAGTTGCACCGGCTTTTTTTATGGTTCTGGTTCAAGAATGTAACGGAACGGTTAAAACTCTAACTCAAATCATAAAAAAACCGCCTCCTGGGAGACGGTTTCTATAGCTGCTGACGAATTATTCAGCGGATTCGGTTTTCGCACTGCTTGGTTTACGGCGCTTACCGACATTCTTTTTATCGCGTAGACGGACCTTCACACGCGGCTTTTCTTTATCGTCTTTTTTCTTTTCTTCACGCTTAGCGAGCACTTTCTTCGACGGCTTACCAGTGAGCTTCTCACTTGGTGCACGGGTCGTTGGGCGCAGCTCTTCAATTATGCGCGATTTCATGGGTTCTTTCATGTAACGCGTCACTTTGCCAAGTAGCAAATGGTCATGCGCTTCAACCAGAGAAATAGCGATTCCTTTGAGGCCAGCACGGCCTGTACGCCCAATACGGTGCAGGTAAGTATCGGCTGTACGCGGCATATCAAAGTTGAAGACATGGCTGACTTCTGGAATATCAATACCACGTGCGGCAACATCTGTAGCGATCAATACGTTCACGCGGCCATCAGTCAAACGCTTGATAGCTTCGGTACGCTTCATCTGCACCATTTCGCCTTCGAGGTAGCAGGTGTTGATACCCGCTTCACGCAGCCAGGCAACCAGCTCATGCACACGGTCACGTTTGCGAACAAAAACGATCGAACGGGTGGTATCCGGCTGTTTCAGCAAATGCACCAGCAGTGCAGTTTTGTGCTCAACGTTGTCGGCGCGGTAGTACCACTGGTGGATTTTCTTGCGCTCGCGTGTTGATGATGTCGCGGAAACTTCAACTGGATCTTCTAACAAACGTTCTGCGAAATTCTTAATCGCATCGCCTTCCAGCGTTGCAGAGAACAGCATGGTTTGTTTGCGCCAGCGAGTTTCAGCAGCAATGGTTTCAATATCCTGCGCAAAGCCCAGATCCAACATGCGATCGGCTTCATCAAGAATCAGTGTCTCTACTGCACGGCAATCAAAGTTTTCTTCTTTAATGTATTGCAGCAGGCGACCCGTTGTTGCAACAACGATATCCTGGTTTTCGCTGAACACTTCAGCGTGGTTCATATATGCCACGCCACCCGTGATGGTTGCGATATCAAGATGGGTATGTTTTGCCAGTTCACGAGCATGATCGGCTACTTGCATTGCCAGTTCACGTGTTGGCGTGACAATCAAAATACGTGGTGGTCCAGACTTCTTACGCGGGAAATCGACCAAATGCTGTAACACAGGCAGCAAATAAGCGGCTGTTTTACCGGTACCGGTTGGTGCGGAACCAAGGACATCACGCCCTTCAAGTGCAGGTGGAATGGCGGCAGCCTGAATAGCTGTCGGGCGGGTAAAGCCCTTGTCCTGGAGCGCGAGCAACAAGCTCTCGTCAAGTTCCAGTTCGGAAAAAGTGGTTACAGTCATGGTCTTCCTCTATGTAGGGCGCCGATTATAGACGTTATGGCTGCGATCTTCATCTGTTTGTGTGGATAACTGATGCTTTTCCTGGCAGCGACTTTCCCCTATGCTACACCCGTTTCTCTACAGGGTAGCTAAGATGTGCAGTCAAAAAGCAGTATTGCGTCGTGATGGATTCACCTTCAAACAGTTCTTTGTAGCGCACGATCGATGCGCAATGAAAGTCGGTACCGATGGCACATTGCTGGGCGCATGGGTACCCGTAGCAAATGTGAAAAACGTGTTGGATATTGGCACCGGAAGCGGCTTGCTGGCATTAATGCTAGCGCAGCGCACGCCTGACAATGTCACGATCGATGCAGTAGAACTTGATCCTGTTGCCGCTGAGCAAGCTGCGGAAAACGCCGCAGGGTGCAAGTGGTCTTCGCGTATCTCAGTTCATTGCGCTGATATTCGTGAATGGGCGCAACAAGCCACGCAACGTTACTCGCTAATCGTCAGCAACCCGCCATTTTTTTCCCAGGGCAGTGATTGTGCTTCGCCGGAGCGCGCTCAGGCTCGCTATACCACAACGCTTGATCATAACGCGTTGTTGAGTAGTGCCGCACAGTTGATCACTGAAGATGGTTTTTTCTGTGTGATCATGCCTGAAACGTCGGGAACGGCTTTTTGTGAACTGGCAAAAACACAGGGATGGTTTGTACGTTACCGTACGGATATCGCAGATAATGAAACTCGCTTGCCGCATCGTGTGATGTTGGCACTGTCACCAACTGATGGTGAGTATTTTACCGAGCGTTTGACGATTCGTGGGCCAGACCAACACTATTCCGAAGGTTACTGTGGCCTGACCCAGGACTTCTATTTGTTTATGTAAAGCGGTGAAAGAATGCTTGGCCCAGAATTTTCAGCCAAATCCGGGTAGTCCAGCGTGTAGTGCAAACCCCGGCTTTCTTTACGCATCATGGCACAGCGCACAATTAACTCGGCAACCTGCACAAGGTTGCGCAGTTCCAGTAAATTGTTCGACACGCGGAAGTTGGCATAGTACTCGTCAATTTCCTGCTGCAACATGGTAATTCTGCGCAATGCTCGCTCCAGTCGGCGCGTGGAACGCACAATACCGACGTAATCCCACATAAATAAACGCAGTTCATGCCAGTTATGCTGGATAACGACCTGCTCATCAGGATTATCGACCCGGCTGTCATCCCAGTCAGGTAATGATCTGGAAATACGCGCGTATGGCATACGCTTCATAATATCTTCTGCAGCAGACCAGCCATAAACCAGGCATTCTAACAACGAGTTCGACGCCATACGGTTTGCACCATGCAGACCGGTATAAGTCACTTCGCCAATAGCGTATAGCCCATCAACGTCAGTACGGCCATTTTCATCAACCATCACACCGCCACAGGTGTAATGGGCAGCGGGCACCACAGGTACTGGTTCTTTAGTCAGATCGATACCCAACCCCATCAACTTTTCGTAAATCGTTGGGAAATGGTGGCGCACAAACTCTTCGGGCTTGTGGCTAATATCCAGATACATGCAATCGGCACCCAGACGTTTCATTTCATGGTCGATGGCACGAGCGACGATATCACGCGGAGCCAGTTCGCCACGCTCATCAAAATCTGGCATAAAGCGACTGCCATCTGGGCGCTTGAGGTAAGCACCTTCACCGCGCAATGCTTCGGTTAGCAGGAAATTACGAGCCTGAGGATGGAAGAGGGCTGTTGGATGGAACTGATTAAATTCCAGATTGGCAACGCGGCAACCTGCACGCCACGCCATGGCAATGCCATCACCTGAAGAAATATCTGGATTAGTGGTGTACTGATAAACCTTCGACGCGCCGCCAGTGGCTAAAACCACGGCTTTCGCACGGCAAGTTTCCACTTTCTCGCGATTACGGTTCCAGATCCAGGCCCCCACGACACGTCGCGTGCCAGGCAGACCGATCTTGTCTGAAACAATAAGATCGACGGCGTTACTACGCTCGATAACACGAATATTTGGATGGCTCAGTGCTTTGCCGACTAGTGTGGTTTCAACTTCTTTGCCAGTGGCGTCTGCAGCATGGAGAATACGGCGATGGCTATGCCCACCTTCGCGAGTTAAATGATAGCTTTCCGCGCCATTAGCCTGGATCTCAGTGTCAAACAACACACCTTGATCGATTAACCATTGCACGCAATGGCGTGCGTTACTGGCGACAAACTCCACCGCATCTCGATCGCAAATTCCGGCGCCTGCAATCAGCGTATCTTCGACATGTGAATCGATGCTATCCGTTTCATCAAACACCGCGGCAATGCCACCCTGAGCATAAAACGTTGAGCCTTCATTAATTGGCCCTTTACTCAGAACAATAACTTTGCAGTTTTCGGCAAGCCGTAAGGCTAGAGAGAGGCCAGCAGCTCCGCTACCAACGATTAATACATCACAAGCGAGTTCGGAATTTGCGTTCATCGTGTTTAATTTACTAAACAAAGGTCAGGCCA
This sequence comes from Buttiauxella sp. JUb87, assembly GCF_004361975.1. NCBI lineage: Bacteria > Pseudomonadati > Pseudomonadota > Gammaproteobacteria > Enterobacterales > Enterobacteriaceae > Buttiauxella > Buttiauxella sp. JUb87. Next base: position 1,751,696 of record NZ_SNVY01000001.1, on the reverse strand, counting down.
GCATATCACCCGATGTGGGCTGTAACACGCTTTTTTTAAACTGGTGTTATATGAACTAAACAAAAGTAAGGCAAAGCTCAGTTTCATCCGAATAATAGTGTCTTTAAGCACTTTTTCGTGCCAGTTCACTGTTAGTGGCAGATTTTCTAATGAAAAATCATCATTCATGCGATACTCTGCATGAATCTAGCGATCGCCTTTTCGGACAAAAAAGGTGCCACCATTTGTGCCATGAAACTTATAATCAAGAAGAGATAATTCGTGGGACAGATCAGGAAAACAACGGCGTAATGGAACTTTGCTCAAATCGAGTGCTCCAACCGTGAACTTGCTCATTTATGCAGAGTTCGGGTGGCTTTTCAATTACGCGTGGAAATAGGTTTGGGGAGACATTACCTCGGATGAGTGAGCAGTTAACGGATCAGGTCCTCGTCGAACGGGTCCAGAAGGGAGACAAGACGTCATTTAATTTACTGGTGGTTCGCTATCAGCATAAAGTGGCGAGTCTGGTTTCCCGATATGTACCTTCAGGAGATGTTCCTGACGTGGTGCAGGAGTCTTTTATCAAAGCTTATCGCGCACTGGATTCATTCCGTGGCGATAGTGCGTTTTATACATGGTTGTACCGCATCGCGGTCAACACGGCAAAAAATTATCTGGTTGCTCAGGGTCGTCGTCCTCCATCAAGCGATGTGGACGCAATTGATGCGGAAAACTACGAAAGTGGCAGTGCATTGAAAGAAATTTCGAACCCTGAGAACTTAATGTTGTCTGAAGAACTGAGACAAATAGTTTTCCGTACTATTGAGTCACTCCCGGAAGATTTACGCATGGCAATTACGTTGCGGGAGTTGGATGGTTTGAGCTATGAAGAAATAGCCGCCATCATGGATTGCCCGGTAGGGACAGTACGTTCTCGTATTTTCCGTGCGCGGGAAGCTATTGATAATAAAGTTCAACCGCTTATCAGGCGTTGACGATAGCGGGTTACTGGAAGGGTAATTAGGCATGCAGAAAGAACAGCTTTCCGCTTTAATGGATGGGGAAACTCTGGATAGCGAACTGCTAAGTGTCTTGTCACAAGACAAATCATTGCAGCAAAGCTGGGAGAGCTACCACCTAATCCGCGATACTATGCGCGGCGATACCAGTGAATTGCTTCATTTTGATATTGCAGCCAATGTTATGGCGGCAATCGAAAATGAACCAGTGCGTCATGTCACGCCACTTATTACTGAACAGCAGCCTGAACCTCAGCAATGGCAGAAAATGTCGTTCTGGAAAAAGGTACGTCCGTGGGCCAGCCAGCTTACCCAAGTGGGTGTTGCAGCATGCGTATCGCTTGCGGTAATCGTTGGTGTGCAGCAATATAATGGCCAATCTGACAATCCTGCGCAGCCTGAAGCTCCTGTGTTCAACACTTTACCGATGATGGGTAAAGCGAGCCCGGTAAGCTTGGGTGTTCCGTCTGACAGCACTGCAAGTACTGGTCAGCAGCAGGTACAGGAACAACGTCGACGTATCAATGCTATGCTGCAAGATTACGAATTGCAGCGTCGTTTACACGCCGAGCAACTCCAGTTTGAACAGGCACAAACCCAGCAAGCTGCGGTACAAGTGCCAGGAAACCAAACGTTAGGAACTCAATCGCAGTAATGAAGCAACTTTGGTATGCACTGTCTCTTATGACAAGCAGCCTGTTGTTCAGCTCAAATGCCTCGGCGGACACAGTTTCGTCCGGGGCGTTGTTGCAGCAAATGAACCAGGCGAGTCAGTCACTCAATTATGAGTTGGCATTTATCAGTATTAATAAGCAAGGGATAGAGTCCTTACGCTATCGCCATGCAAGACTTGATAATCGTCCACTTGCGCAATTGCTTCAGATGGATGGCCCACGCCGAGAAGTTGTCCAGCGTGGCAGTGAAATCAGCTATTTTGAACCAGGGCTTGAGCCGTTTACGCTCACTGGTGATTACATTGTTGACTCGCTTCCATCAATCGTCTACACCGATTTCAAACGCTTAACACCTTATTACGACTTCATTTCTGTCGGACGAACTCGTATTGCCGACAGGCTTTGCGAAGTAATCCGAGTCGTGGCACGAGATGGCACGCGTTACAGCTATATGGTGTGGTTGGACTCGGAAACCAAATTACCTATGCGTGTTGATTTGCTGGACCGTGATGGTGAAACGCTGGAGCAATTCCGCGTTATTTCCTTCAACGTCAGCAAAGAAGCCAACGGCATGATGCAAAGCCTGGCGAAGGCGAATTTACCGCCATTGCTGTCAGTGCCGGGTGCTGAAAAAATCAATTTTGCCTGGGCACCGACCTGGTTGCCGCAAGGTTTTAGTGAGGTCTCCAGCAGCCGTCGTCCATTGCCGACTGTTGATGTTCCTATCGAATCTCGCCTGTATTCTGATGGTCTGTTCAGCTTCTCGGTCAACATTAGCCGTGCAGCCAGCAATAGCACCGATCAGCTACTGCGCACCGGGCGCCGCACGGTGAGTTCTGAAGTTCGGGATAAAACTGAAATTACGATCGTCGGTGAGCTTCCGCCACAAACAGCGAAACGTATTGCTGACAGTATCAAATTCAGGACAGCGCAATGATCAAGGAGTGGGCTACCGTTATCTCCTGGCAAAAAGGTGAAGCACTGTTAAGCTGTGACGTAAAAGCGTCATGCAGTAGCTGTGCTTCACGCGCAGGCTGCGGCAGCCGCATTCTCAACAAACTCGGCCCACAAACCAGCCACACCTTGTCTGTTGCTTGCGATACGCCGCTGGTGGCGGGGCAAAAAGTCGAATTGGGTATTGCTGAAGGCAGCCTGATAGGTTCTGCGTTGCTGGTTTATATGTCCCCATTGCTGGGCTTATTTCTGGTTTCGGGAGTGTTTCAGGCGCTGTTTGGTACCAACCTTGCGGCGATTTGCGGTGCTGTTCTGGGCGGCGTGGGCGGTTTTCTGATCGCGCGCGGGTTCTCATTAAAGCTCAGCCGCCGTGAAACCTGGCAACCTGTTATTCTCAGTGTCGCACTACCACCAAATGTTCTTAGAGTCGAAACGACGACTCCTGCGGATAGCCAGTAGAGTCTCCGATATCCGCAATCTGTTAGACACACTTTCTATAGGTCTTTCATCTCTCAGCTACGCTTGCATGATGACCTGTTTCCTCGCTTTCTCGTTGTAGTGTAGAATGCGGCGTTTCAGGCAAAAGACAGCCATTGACATCACGCTCTGTACAGCGCATTGCGCCGAGCTTTCCCGGATTTGTAAGGCATAAAAACCTCTAACTATGAAGAATATACGTAACTTTTCTATTATTGCCCACATCGACCACGGCAAATCGACGCTGTCTGACCGTATTATCCAAATTTGCGGCGGCTTGTCTGACCGTGAAATGGAAGCTCAGGTTCTTGACTCCATGGATCTGGAGCGTGAACGTGGTATTACCATCAAAGCGCAAAGCGTAACGTTGGATTACAAAGCATCAGATGGCGAAACCTATCATCTGAATTTCATCGACACCCCAGGCCACGTTGACTTCTCTTATGAAGTTTCCCGTTCTCTGGCAGCCTGCGAAGGTGCGCTGCTGGTGGTCGATGCTGGTCAGGGCGTAGAAGCTCAGACCCTGGCAAACTGCTATACCGCCATGGAAATGGATCTGGAAGTGGTTCCAGTTCTGAACAAAATTGACTTGCCAGCTGCCGATCCTGAACGCGCTGCGCAGGAAATTGAAGATATTGTTGGCATTGATGCCGCTGATGCGGTGCGCTGCTCGGCTAAAACCGGCTTTGGCGTAACAGATGTACTTGAACGTCTGGTGCGTGATATCCCGGGCCCAGAAGGTGATCCTGATGCGCCATTACAGGCACTGATCATCGATTCCTGGTTCGATAACTACCTCGGCGTTGTTTCTCTGGTTCGTATCAAAAACGGTACCATGAGAAAAGGCGACAAAATCAAAGTTATGAGCACCGGCCAGGTCTATAACGCTGACCGTTTGGGTATCTTCACGCCAAAACGTGTTGATCGCGATGTACTGGGTTGTGGTGAAGTTGGCTGGTTGGTTTGTGCGATCAAAGACATTCTCGGCGCACCAGTTGGCGATACCCTGACCCTTTCGCGTAACCCAGCAGATAAAGCGCTGCCAGGTTTCAAAAAAGTGAAACCACAGGTTTATGCGGGTCTGTTCCCGGTAAGCTCTGACGATTACGAAAACTTCCGTGATGCGTTGGGTAAATTGAGCCTGAACGATGCCTCCTTGTTCTTTGAGCCAGAAAGCTCAACGGCACTGGGCTTCGGCTTCCGTTGTGGCTTCCTTGGTCTGTTGCACATGGAAATCATTCAGGAACGTCTGGAACGTGAATACGACCTTGACCTGATTACCACAGCGCCAACCGTAGTTTACGAAGTTGAAACCACCAGCGGCGAAACAATTTATGTTGATAGCCCATCTAAGCTGCCAGCACTGAATAACATTGCTGAACTGCGTGAGCCAATCGCTGAATGTCATATGCTGATGCCACAGGAATATCTGGGCAGCGTCATCACTCTGTGTATCGAAAAACGTGGCGTACAGACCAACATGGTCTACCACGGTAACCAGGTTGCGTTGACTTACGAAATCCCGATGGCAGAAGTAGTACTCGACTTCTTCGACCGTCTGAAATCAACATCCCGTGGCTATGCTTCTCTGGACTATAACTTCAAACGTTTCCAGACCTCTGACATGGTACGTGTTGATGTACTGATTAACGGCGACCGTGTTGATGCTCTGGCATTGATCACTCACCGTGGCAACTCGCAGTTCCGTGGCCGTCAGTTGGTTGAGAAAATGCAGGAGCTGATCCCACGTCAACAGTTCGATATTGCGATTCAGGCGGCAATCGGCGCACATATTATTGCGCGTTCTACCGTGAAACAGTTGCGTAAAAACGTTCTGGCGAAATGCTACGGCGGTGACGTAAGCCGTAAGAAAAAGCTGTTGCAGAAACAGAAAGACGGTAAGAAGCGTATGAAGCAAGTCGGTAACGTCGAATTGCCTCAGGAAGCGTTCCTCGCCATTCTGCATGTCGGCAAAGACAGCAAATAAATTAAGGAGTTGGCATGGCGAATATGTTTGCGCTAATCCTCGTGATAGCGACGCTGGTAACGGGCCTTTTATGGTGTATCGATAAATTTATCTTTGCGCCAAAGCGTCAGGAAAAACAGGCGGCAGCGCAAGCTGCCACTGGTGATGCACTTGATAGCAAAACGCTAAAAAAAGTGGCACCTAAGCCAGGTTGGTTAGAAACGGGGGCATCCGTATTCCCGGTGCTCGCTATTGTCTTGATCGTGCGTTCGTTTATCTATGAACCGTTCCAGATCCCATCAGGATCAATGATGCCAACGTTATTAATTGGCGACTTTATTCTGGTGGAGAAATTTGCCTACGGCATTAAAGATCCGATTTACCAGAAAACGCTCATTGAAACGGGTCATCCAAAACGCGGTGATATTGTGGTCTTTAAATACCCGCAAGATCCTCGTCTGGATTACATCAAGCGTGCTGTTGGTTTACCGGGCGATCACGTCAGTTACGATCCCGTTGCAAAAGAAGTCACGGTCCAGCCAAATTGCAGTTCTGGCCAGGCATGTGATAACGCTCTGCCAATTACTTACAGCAACGTAGAGCCGAGCGATTTCGTTCAGACCTTTGCGCGCCGTAACGGCAGTGAAGCGAATTCTGGTTTTTTCCAGTTGCCGCTGAACCAGACCAAAGAAGACGGTATCCGGCTGTCTGAGCGCAAAGAAACGTTGGGTGATGTAACTCACAACATATTGACGGTGCCAATCGCTCAGGATCAACTGGGGATGTACTACCAGCAACCAGGCCAACAACTGGCGACCTGGATTGTTCCACCAGGCCATTACTTCATGATGGGTGATAACCGCGATAACAGCGCTGATAGCCGTTATTGGGGCTTTGTTCCTGAGGCAAATCTGGTAGGTAAAGCGACGGCAATCTGGATGAGTTTTGAGAAACAAGAAGGTGAATGGCCAACGGGTGTTCGTTTAAGCCGTATTGGCGGAATTCATTGATCAATTAAATCTATTCAGATAACGACTTTCTATGTCGTTATCTATAGAATATCCCCCCGTATTAAGGTTGGCTCCTCTTAGAGGAGCCACGGCAAACGAAACAGCGTTGGTTCTCTTTTTCAGGTCTGTTCCGTGTGCTGAATAATTGACGCATTCATTAATTGGTATCGCATGAACCCCATCGTAATAAATAGGCTGCAGCGTAAGCTGGGCTACACTTTTGTACATCAGGATCTGTTGCAACAGGCATTAACGCATCGCAGTGCCAGCAGCAAGCACAATGAGCGTCTGGAATTCCTGGGTGACTCAATTCTTAGCTACGTTATCGCAAACGCGCTTTACCATCGTTTCCCTCGTGTTGACGAAGGCGATATGAGCCGTATGCGTGCGACGCTGGTGCGCGGCAATACGCTGGCAGAAATTGCCCGCGAATTTGAATTAGGCGAATGTCTGCGCCTTGGGCCGGGTGAATTGAAAAGCGGTGGTTTCCGCCGCGAATCTATTCTGGCCGATACCGTCGAAGCCTTAATTGGTGGTGTTTTCCTCGACAGCGATATCCAGAACGTTGAGCGCTTAATTCTTTCCTGGTATCAATCTCGTCTGGATGAAATTAGCCCAGGCGATAAGCAAAAAGACCCTAAGACGCGTCTGCAAGAGTATTTGCAGGGTCGCCACTTGCCACTGCCATCTTATTTGGTGGTGCAGGTTCGTGGTGAAGCGCACGATCAGGAATTTACCATTCACTGTCAGGTGAGTGGCCTGCCTGAGCCGGTCGTTGGTACCGGTTCAAGCCGCCGTAAAGCGGAACAGGCTGCAGCTGAGCAGGCGCTTATCAAGCTGGAGCTGGAATAATGAGCGAAGAACAAACCTTTTGCGGATTCGTGGCCATCGTTGGTCGCCCAAATGTCGGCAAATCCACGCTGCTAAACCAGTTGCTTGGGCAAAAAATCTCTATTACTTCCCGTAAAGCGCAGACCACTCGTCACCGCATTATGGGCATCCATACTGAAGGTCCGTATCAGGCGATTTACGTCGATACCCCAGGGCTGCATATGGAAGAAAAACGTGCCATCAACCGCCTGATGAACAAAGCTGCCAGCAGCTCCATCGGTGACGTTGAGCTGGTTATCTTTGTGGTTGAAGGCACTAAGTGGACCGCAGATGACGAGATGGTGCTTAACAAACTGCGTGACGCGCGAGCGCCGGTAATTCTTGCGGTGAACAAAGTCGATAACGTTCAGGATAAAGGCGTTTTGCTGCCGCACCTGCAATTCCTCGGTAGCCAGATGAACTTCCTCGATATTGTGCCTATTTCTGCTGAAAACAGCATGAACGTGGATACTATCGCCAGCATCGTGCGTAAACGTCTGCCAGAAGCGATTCATCACTTCCCGGAAGATTACATCACTGACCGTTCTCAGCGTTTCATGGCTTCTGAAATCATCCGTGAAAAGCTGATGCGTTTCCTTGGCGCGGAATTACCGTATTCCGTGACCGTTGAAATTGAACAGTTTGTGACTAACGCTCGCGGTGGTTACGACATCAATGGTTTGATTCTGGTTGAACGTGAAGGCCAGAAGAAAATGGTGATTGGCAACAAAGGCGCCAAAATCAAAACCATCGGTATCGAAGCGCGTAAAGACATGGAAGACATGTTTGAAGCGAAAATTCACCTGGAATTGTGGGTGAAGGTTAAATCCGGCTGGGCAGATGACGAGCGCGCGTTGCGCAGCCTCGGCTACACAGACGACTAACCAATGGAAGGCTGGCAACGGGCTTTTGTCCTGCATAGTCGCCCCTGGAGCGAAACCAGCCTTCTGCTAGACCTCTTTTCTGAAGAGTCCGGGCGCGTTCGTTTAATTGCGAAAGGCGCTCGTTCTCGCCGCTCTAACCTTAAAGGGACTCTACAACCCTTTACCCCTTTGCTGGTTCGCTGGGGCGGTCGTGGTGAAGTCAAAACACTGCGTAGCGCCGAAGCTGTCTCACTGGCACTTCCACTTAGTGGTATTACGCTCTACAGCGGCCTGTACGTGAATGAACTGGTTTCACGCGTGCTGGAAGATGAAACGCGTTTCTCTGAATTATTTTTCGACTACCTTCATTGCATTCAGGCATTAGCGGGTACCAGCGGCTCGCCGGAACCGGCATTGCGCCGATTTGAATTGGCTCTGCTGGGGCACCTGGGATATGGCGTGGATTTCCTGCACTGCACAGGAAGCGGGGAAGAAGTCAGCGACACCATGACTTATCGCTATCGTGAAGAGAAAGGGTTTATCGCGAGCCTGGTGGTGGATAACCGTAGTTTCACTGGGCATGAACTCAAAGCTCTCGCCAATCGCGAATTCCCTGATATTGCATCCTTACGCGCCGCGAAACGTTTTACCAGAATGGCGCTGAAACCTTACCTCGGTGGCAAACCGCTTAAAAGCCGCGAATTATTCCGCCAGTTTGTGCCTAAAATTCCACCACTCAAATCACCGCAAGACCCGCAATAACGTCTGGTCGTAGCCATGCTTTCCTTACCCGGTGTAAACTGCCTGAACTCAAACCGTTCTGACCCGAGGAAAGGCATGTCTAAATTACTGTTAGGCGTCAATATCGATCACATCGCAACTTTACGTAACGCACGTGGCACGGCATACCCAGACCCAGTGCAGGCGGCATTTATCTGCGAACAAGCAGGGGCTGACGGTATTACCGTTCACCTGCGTGAAGATCGCCGGCACATCACCGATCGCGATGTACGCATCTTGCGCCAGACCCTCGACACACGTATGAATCTGGAAATGGCCGTTACCGAAGAGATGCTTGATATTGCTTGCGAAACCAAGCCTCATTTCTGCTGCCTTGTGCCAGAAAAGCGTCAGGAAGTGACTACCGAAGGCGGGCTAGATGTCGCCGGTCAACTGGATAAAATGCGTGATGCCTGCAAACGGCTGGCCGATGCTGGCATTCTGGTTTCTCTGTTTATTGATGCTGACCACGCGCAAATTGATGCAGCGGTAGCTGTTGGTGCGCCATATATCGAAATTCACACCGGCTGCTACGCTGATGCAAAAGACGACGAGACTCAAGCCAAAGAACTGGCGCGTATTGCCGAAGCTGCAACCTATGCCGCCGGAAAAGGCCTGAAAGTGAACGCCGGACACGGGCTGACTTATCACAACGTCAAAGCTATTGCCCGTTTGCCAGAAATGCATGAGCTGAATATCGGCCATGCAATAATTGGCCGTGCGGTAATGAGCGGTTTGAAAGAAGCGGTAGCAGAAATGAAACGTCTGATGCTGGAAGCACGTAGCTAATGGCTATTCTTGGCCTTGGCACCGATATCGTGGAGATAGCGCGTATCGAAAGCGTTATCTCACGTTCCGGCGACCGCCTGGCGAAGCGTGTGCTTAGTGCCAATGAATGGCTGCAATACCAGGCGCACCAGCAGCCGGTGCGCTTTCTTGCCAAACGCTTTGCAGTAAAGGAAGCTGCAGCCAAAGCGTTTGGGACAGGAATTCGCAATGGCCTGGCGTTTAATCAGTTCGAGGTTTTTAACGATCCACTAGGCAAACCGCAATTACGGTTTTGGGAAGAGGCGGAACGAGTCGCGCAAAGAATGGGCGTGCGCTCAGTGCATGTTACGCTTGCCGATGAACGGCACTATGCGTGTGCAACGGTAATTATTGAGAACTAAAGTTTGTCTGCATGATGCAACTGAACGAACTTGTCCCACAGTTGCTCCTGGTTCTCAATATGCGCCGGATCGCTAATGATAGTATTCGGGATCGGACAGACTTTCTGGCAGGTTGGCGTTTCGTAATGCCCGACGCATTCAGTGCAGCGATCGGTGTTGATCTCATAAATGCTCTCCCCCATGGAAATAGCTTCGTTCGGGCACTCCGGCTCGCACATATCGCAGTTAATACATTTTTTAGTGATGAGCAGTGCCATGGGAAGATCTCGATAACAACAGAAACAGGGCGGGCATTATACGCCCAATCACCGGTCAAACCAGTTTTTTTACCAGTGCTTCACTGTGGCGAATTCGCCCCGGCGCATGTTCCAAATCCCTTTGTACCAGCGCCATAAACAGAAGGTCGGTCAGCATCATTTGCGCGCTGGTGGATGAAATTGCCGCGCTGCGTGTCGCCTGTTCTTCAGCGATGGTATACAGGCAAAGAGTGGCGCGTTGTTGTAAAGCGTTAGGTGTAAAACCGGTAATCGCGAGGATTTTTGCTCCGGTACGCAGTGTTTCATCAGCGGCAAGATTTATCTCACGCCGTTCACCAGAATAGGAAATAGCCAATAGCACGTCGTCACTGCTTGAAGCTTGGGCCGTCGCCAGTAATGCATGCATGTCTTGCTCCGCCACCGCATTAATACCAATTTTCATCAGCTTCCAGGAAAAATTCTTGGCAACCAGGCCAGAGGCGCCAATGCCTACCAGTAGCACCCGGCGTGCATTGCGCAACATATCCACACTCGCTAGCAGTTTTTCTTCACTGTTGACATCAAGCGTGGCACGCATCGCGGCCAAATTATCCTTAATCAGCTTTTCGCCCACTAACCGCAGTGGGTCATCACCCAATATCAGATTATGAACAGGCACAGATTGTGGTTCCTGGCCGCTGGCCAGTGCTTCACTGATTGCCAGTTTCAGAGCCGGAAAGCCTTTGAACCCCAGTTTTTGGGAAAATTTCACCACGCTGGACTGGCTGACACCTGCCTCGGTGGCAAGCTGCTGTGAACTTAAATGGCGCGCGTAGTCGGGCTTCTCCAGCAAAAAGTCAGCCAGTCTACGGTCGCTTTGTGCCAGGGTTGGGTAGCGGCTTCGAATACGCAATAAGCAGTTCATGTCCTCTCCAGTCCGTCGGGTCAATTATGTGAGCGGCTCCATAATAACGTAAATTACGCTCGCCTGAATGAATTTAATATTCCATCATGTAGAAACTTTAAGGAATTAAATATTCAAAGGCACATGATGAATCTCGGCTCACTCGTTTCTGAAACTCGTAATCCACAAACCATGGATCTCGATTGTCTCTCTACACTTGAAATGGTCCAGCGCTTTAATCAACAGGATGCCCTGGTGGCAGAGGCTGTTGAGAAAACACTGCCCGAAGTTGCCAAAGCCGTTGATGCTGCCGCTGTGTCGCTTCAAGCGGGTGGCCGTTTGATTTATATGGGCGCGGGAACTAGCGGACGGTTAGGTGTGCTGGACGCCTCAGAATGCCCGCCGACTTTTGGCGTGCCACACGGTCTGGTGATTGGTTTAATCGCCGGTGGCCCTGGCGCATTACTGAAAGCCGTCGAAGGTGCTGAAGACAACCAGCAATTGGGCGAGGACGACCTGAAAGCCCTGGAGCTAACCGCCAACGACATGGTGGTTGGGCTTGCTGCGTCAGGCCGCACGCCGTATGTGATTGGTGGCCTGCGTTATGCGCGCAATCTTGGCTGTCGTACCGCAGCGATTTCCTGTAATCCAGGTTCTGCCATTGCACTGGAAGCTGAAATTGCCATTTCTCCGGTCGTCGGCCCGGAAGCCCTGACGGGTTCCACGCGTCTGAAATCAGGCACTGCGCAAAAACTGGTGCTGAATATGGTTTCCACTGGCGCGATGGTGAAACTGGGTAAGGTTTACCAGAACCTGATGGTCGATATGAAAGCCACCAATATTAAACTTGTGGATCGGGCGTGTCGTATTGTCATGGAAGCGACCGGAGCCGCTCGTATTGATGCTGAAAATGCGCTCAAACAAACAGATTACGAAGTGAAGCCCGCCATTCTAATGATACTCACTGGTGTGGATGCGCAGACGGCTTACACGCGTCTGGCAGACAGCAATGGTTATCTTCGCCCAGCACTGAAAAACTAAAAGCAGGCACTGAATCATGGATATGACAGCAACTCTTGCCAGTGAAATATTGCTTGGAATCGGTGGGCAGGCAAATATCGCCCGTCTGGAAAACTGTATGACACGCGTACGCGTCGAAGTACATGACGATAACCAGCTTGATATTGCCCGTCTGAAGAAACTGCCGGGAGTTAGTGGCTATGTGAAACAAGGAACGCAGCATCAGCTTATTGTTGGGCCGGGTCGTGCAGCTCAGGTAGTCGATGCCATGCGTGAACTGTTGCAAAGCAATGGCCAAACGCTCTTAGCAGAAGACGATATTGCACAGAATAAAGCTCAGGCGAAAGCGCGTTATCAGGCTCCGATGAGCGAAGCGCTACGTAAACTGGCCAACGTCTTTATTCCATTGATTCCAGCTTTTATTGCTTCAGGGCTTATCACCGGGATTATTAATATCTTAAAACGCCCGGATATTGTGGGTGACCTTGCCACGCAGTATCCGAACATTCTCGGCTTACTTGCCATCTTCGGTAGTGCCGTGTTTGCTATCATGAATATTCTGGTGGGCGTAAATGCCGCTAAAGTATTCGGCGGCTCAATGGCGATGGGCGGCGTGATGGCCGGGATTCTTTCCAGCCCGCAACTGGCGCAAATCCACCTGTTTGGCGAAAACCTGCAACCGGGGCGCGGCGGGGTTATCGCGGTGTTGCTGGTGGTGGCGCTGATGTGCTGGATTGAAAAACGGTTACGCAAGTTATTGCCAGGTTCAATTGAGCTGATCCTCAACCCACTGCTGACCACCTTAATTACTGCATCGATTGCGATTGTGGCGCTGCAACCGCTGGGTGGCCTGATTTCTGATGCGATTGCCCACGGTGCGACCCTGGCAATTGATAAAGGTGGACTGGTGGTCGGTGCAATACTTTCTGGCGTCTTCCTGCCGCTAGTCTTGTCGGGGTTACATCAGGGACTGGTGCCGATTCATGTTGAGCTTATCCAGACACACGGCCAAAACGCTTTGCTGCCCATTCTGGCGATGGCCGGTGTCGGGCAGGTCGGGGCGGCACTGGCGGTATTGCTGAAAACGCGTAACCAACGCCTGAAAAAACTGATTAAAGGCGCATTACCCGTTGGGTTGCTGGGTATCGGTGAACCGTTGATTTTCGGGGTAACGTTGCCGTTGGGTAAACCATTTATCGGCGCCTGTTTAGGCGGCGCGGTGGGTGGGGCGCTCATCAGTTACTGGAAAGTGGCGACTGTCATCACCTTCGGAATTTCAGGTTTACCGCTGGCATTAACCATTGTTGCCGGAAAAGTGATGTTCTATCTGTTAGGCTTTCTGATAGCGGTTATCGCCGGGTTCTTATTTACATGGTTTATGGGCTTTAATGATCCAGAGGAGTAACGTTTGGCAACTCAGAGTGAGCGTCGGGTAGTTTTTTTCGATTTAGATGGCACGCTGCATCAGCAGGATATGTTCGGCAGCTTCTTGCGCTACTTGTTGCGCCATCAGCCCCTCAATCTGTTACTTGTCATTCCGCTTCTGCCGGTGATAGGTGGCGCGTTATTGTTTAAGGGGCGCGCCGCTCGCTGGCCAATGAGCCTGTTGTTGTGGGGCGCAACCTTCGGTCACAGCGAAACGCGCCTCAAGCAACTGGAAACGAATTTCGTGACGTGGTTCCGTGAGCGCGTGACTGCATTCCCCGTAGTACAACAGCGCCTGACCGATTACCTGACCAGTTCAGATGCTGATGTCTGGCTTATCACCGGCTCCCCACAACCGCTGGTGCAGCAGGTTTATTTCGATACGCCGTGGCTGCCAAAAGTGAAGCTTATCGCCAGCCAAATCAAGCGCTCCCACGGTGGGTGGGTACTCACATTGCGTTGCCTCGGGCATGAAAAAGTGTCACAGCTGGAACAACAAATCGGCACGCCACTGCAACTCTACAGTGGTTACAGCGACAGCAATCAAGACAACCCGCTACTCTTTTTCTGCCAGCACCGCTGGAGGGTTACACCGCAGGGTAATCTCCAGCAACTCGAATAATTCCGTCTATTGTAACGACTGTGTATAATGCGCCGCCCTAAGCTAGCCCGGAGAGTCCCTTGTCAGAAAGTGAATTTACCCACGAACACTGGATGCGTCATGCGCTGACCCTTGCACGTCGTGCGTGGGAAGAAGGTGAAGTTCCGGTTGGTGCGGTGCTGGTGCATAACAACCAGGTGATTGGCGAAGGCTGGAACCGACCGATTGGTAGACACGATCCGACAGCGCATGCGGAAATTATGGCACTGCGCCAGGGTGGGTTGGTATTGCAAAATTATCGCCTGCTGGAAACCACACTTTACGTCACCCTCGAGCCTTGCGTCATGTGTGCAGGCGCGATGGTTCATGGCCGCATCGGTCATTTAGTCTTTGGCGCGCGTGATGCCAAAACTGGCGCGATTGGATCGCTAATGGATGTGCTGGGCCACCCTGGTATGAATCACCAGGTTAATGTGACTGAGGGCGTAATGGCAGCAGAGTGTTCGGCAATGTTGAGCGATTTTTTTCGCGCTCGTCGCCTTGAGAAAAAGGCCCTAAAGGAAAAGGCCCGAAGTGCGGAGTAGCCTGATCTTCAGCGTCAGCGACGGGATCTTGTAGTGCATTTTCTTCTTCTTGTTTTTCCGTTTGCGCTATCAGTTTCTCTTTTTCGAGCAAATATCCCACCAGGCTAATGTAATATTTGCGGATATTCTCCACATAGGCATACGCCTCATGACCACGGGCGTAACCATACTTTGTTTTCGAGTAGTACTGTTTTTGGCTAAGTAGCGGCAGGCGCATTTTGACGTCCGCCCAGCTGTCCGGATTACCTTTTTGCTTCGCCGTCAGTTGACGGGCATCCAGCATATGAGCGTATCCCATGTTATAGGCGGTCAGCGCAAACCAAATTTGTTCATCCTTTGGCACACTGTCAGGGACTTTCGTCATCATATCTCTCAGATAACGGCTTCCTCCTTCAATACTTTGCTCTGGATCTAACCGGTCAGTCACTCCAAGGCTTTGTGCGGTATTTTTGGTCAGCATCATCAACCCACGCACACCGGTTGGCGAGGTCGCCTGGTTATCCCAATGTGATTCCTGATAAGAGATGGCAGCCAGCAAACGCCAGTCTATTTCGGTGGCATGTTTTTCAAAGAGTGGCTGTAGCTCTGGCAGCACGGAATCTACCGCTTTGAGGAAGGTGCGGGTATCGACATAATCAAAATCGCCAACATGGCCGAGATATTTTTCTTCGAGGCGCGCAAAGGTATCGTCGCTATTGAGACGGTTATAAAAGTCGAGCAGGGCAGCGGAAAGGCTGTCGTCGCTATCTAATGCGCTAAACCACGTCACCGGCTGCTCGTCGGTGATATCCAGTGCGACAGCCAACTGTGGATGAACGCGCTGGAAGGTGCTGATTGCCACGGAATCGGCAATGGTAAATGCAATCTTCCCATCCACGACTTGCTGCATCAGCTCTGTACTGCTGAGCTGATTATCAATGCGCCAGCTTAAATCCGGGTATTTCTGTTGTTTAAGTTTGTTCAATGCACCCAGCGATGTGACACCAGGTGACAGCACCAGCTGGTTTTCTTTGATGCTAGCCAACGTCTTTGGGCGTTGGCTACCCATGCGATAAACCATCTGCTGGGAAACGGAATAATATGCCGGCCCCGCCTGGTAATGCTGGCTACGTTGTGTGTCATACACCAGACCCGCTGCGATAATATCGGCCCGGCCACTATCAATGTCGTCAAACAGTTCCTGAATATTTGGGCGAACAGTCACTTCCAGCTTCACGTCCAGATACCTGGCAAACTGTTCCGCCAGCTCATAATCGAGGCCAATTTTTTTACCCTGATAAAGGGTGTAGGTCAGCGGAGACTCAATAGTACTGACGCGCAAAACCCCCCGCGCTTGAATGGCGGCGATGCGGTTTTCGGCTTGTCCGAACCAGGGAATGGAGGGCCAGAGCGCCACTGCCAGCAACACGGTTACGGCACCGATAAGCAGATAATTAATCTTAAATCTTTTCAAGTATTTAATCTGCAACGAGGCGTCGAGTTTTCGCTAACAACAGAGCATCAAAAATGGAGGTTATACAATAAGGTGTGGCGCATTTTGCTTAACAAAACGCCACTGTGCAACTTATTCAACATTTATGGCTAAATTCTCGCCACTGAAAACTAATCCGTTTATTTATACGCAAACGGTTTCGTCAAGGCCGCGGATTCTCTATAATGGCGCCCGTTTTCCCCTTGCGCCCACTGAAGCGTCCCCCTGGCGTTTCGAAGACGAGAGATCTTTGATGATGGAAATTCTGCGTGGTTCGCCCGCTTTATCGGCATTTCGTATTAACAAATTACTGGCCCGCTTTAATGACGCCAACCTTCCGGTCAGCGACATTTATGCCGAGTATGTTCACTTTGCCGATCTTGACGCGCCGCTGAGCGCTGATGAGCAAACCCGTCTGCAACGGTTGTTGAAATATGGTCCAACCCTTGCCGACCACGCCCCGACCGGCCACCTGATTCTGGTCACGCCGCGTCCTGGTACCATCTCACCCTGGTCCTCTAAAGCGACTGATATTGCCCATAACTGCGATTTAGCCAAAGTTAAGCGTCTGGAACGCGGTGTGGCTTATTACGTGTCTGGCAGCACGCTGACAGATGCACAGCGCCAGCAAGTTGCCGCACTACTGCATGACCGCATGATGGAAAGCGTGTTTGACTCGCTCAATGATGCCCAGCAACTGTTCTCTCAACATCAGCCTGCTCCAGTGCAAAGTGTTGATCTGTTAACGCAAGGTCGCGAAGCGCTGGTTGAAGCTAACATCCGTCTGGGTCTGGCACTGGCAGAAGACGAAATCGATTATTTGCAGGATGCGTTCAGCAAACTGGGGCGCAACCCGAACGATATCGAGCTGTATATGTTCGCGCAGGCTAACTCCGAACATTGCCGCCACAAAATTTTCAACGCCGACTGGATTATTGACGGCGTAGAACAGCCTAAATCGCTGTTTAAAATGATTAAAAACACCTTTGAGAAAACCCCGGACTACGTGTTATCGGCTTATAAAGATAACGCCGCAGTGATGGAAGGTTCGGTCGTCGGGCGTTTCTTTGCCGATCATGAAGCGGGCCGCTATGACTACCACCAGGAAGATGCGCACATCCTGATGAAAGTCGAAACCCACAACCACCCAACTGCTATTTCCCCATGGCCGGGTGCGGCGACCGGTTCCGGTGGCGAAATCCGTGATGAAGGTGCGACAGGCCGTGGTGCTAAACCTAAAGCCGGTCTGGTCGGTTTCTCGGTTTCCAACTTGCGTATTCCTGGCTTTGAGCAGCCGTGGGAAGAAGATTTTGGCAAGCCAGACCGTATCGTAACGGCGCTGGATATTATGACCGACGGCCCATTGGGCGGTGCGGCATTTAACAACGAATTTGGTCGTCCGGCGCTGACGGGCTACTTCCGTACTTACGAAGAGCAAGTCAACAGCCACAACGGCGTAGAACTGCGCGGTTACCACAAGCCAATTATGCTGGCGGGCGGTATTGGCAACATTCGTGCTGACCACGTTCAGAAGGGCGAAATCACCGTTGGCGCGAAACTTATCGTGCTCGGTGGCCCATCCATGAACATCGGTTTGGGTGGCGGTGCTGCTTCTTCTATGGCTTCAGGTCAGTCTGACGCGGATCTGGATTTTGCATCCGTACAGCGCGACAACCCAGAAATGGAACGTCGTTGCCAGGAAGTTATCGACCGTTGCTGGCAGTTGGGCGATGCCAACCCAATCCTGTTTATTCATGATGTCGGCGCGGGTGGCCTCTCCAACGCAATGCCAGAACTGGTGAGCGATGGTGGGCGTGGTGGGCGTTTCGAACTACGTGACATTCTGAACGACGAGCCGGGCATGAGCCCGCTGGAAGTATGGTGTAACGAATCCCAGGAACGTTATGTCCTGGCGGTTGCTCCAGACCAGTTGCCGCTGTTTGACGAACTGTGCCGCCGCGAACGCGCGCCGTACGCCGTCATTGGTGAAGCCACCGAAGAAAAACATCTGACACTCAACGATAGCCATTTCGACAACCAGCCGATTGATATGCCGCTGGACGTTCTGCTTGGTAAAACGCCAAAAATGGAACGTAACGTTGAAACCCTGAAAGCAACAGGTGATGCGCTGGATTGCCGCAATATCACCATTGCTGATGCGGTCAATCGCGTGCTGCACTTGCCGACCGTGGCAGAAAAAACCTTCCTGGTCACCATTGGCGACCGTTCGGTAACCGGTATGGTTGCTCGCGACCAGATGGTTGGGCCGTGGCAGATTCCGGTCGCTAACTGTGCGGTCACCACCGCGAGCCTCGATAGCTACTACGGTGAAGCGATGTCTCTTGGCGAACGCGCACCAGTTGCATTGCTGGACTTTGCGGCATCAGGTCGCCTGGCGGTTGGTGAAGCACTGACTAACATTGCGGCGACGCAAATTGGCGCGCTGAACCGAATTAAGCTCTCGGCAAACTGGATGTCCGCAGCCGGTCACCCTGGTGAAGACGCCGGTCTTTACGAAGCCGTGAAAGCCGTGGGTGAAGAACTTTGCCCAACGCTCGGCCTGACTATTCCGGTGGGCAAAGACTCCATGTCGATGAAAACCCGCTGGCAGGAAGGTAACGAACAGCGTGATATGACTTCTCCGCTGTCGCTGGTTATTACTGCATTTGCCCGTGTGGAAGATGTTCGTCGTACCGTGACGCCACAACTGCAAACTGAAGATAATGCCTTATTGCTTATTGATTTAGGCGCAGGCCACAACGCATTGGGCGCTACCGCGCTGTCTCAGGTTTACCGTCAACTGGGCAACAAACCTGCGGACGTGCGCAGTGCTGAACAACTGAAAGGCTTCTTTAACGCGATTCAGGCGTTGGTTGCCGAGCAGAAATTGCTGGCCTACCACGACCGTTCTGACGGCGGCCTGCTGGTGACACTGGCCGAAATGGCCTTCGCGGGTCACTGCGGCGTGGAAGCTGACATCGCAACCCTCGGTAAAGACCATCTGGCAGCACTGTTCAACGAAGAGTTGGGCGCAGTGATTCAGGTTAAAGCTGCTGACCGTGATGCGGTTGAGAAAACCCTGGCAGAGCATGGCCTGGCTGATTGTGTTCACTTCCTCGGTAAAGCCGTGGCGGGTGACCGTTTCACGCTGACGGCTGACGGCCACGCGGTATTTAGCGAAAGCCGAACGACGCTTCGCATGTGGTGGGCAGAAACCACCTGGCAGATGCAGCGTCTGCGCGACAACCCAGAGTGTGCCGATCAGGAACATGAAGCGAAAGCCAATGACAACGATCCTGGCCTGAACGTTAAATTGAGCTTCGATATCAAAGAAGATATCGCAGCACCGTTTATCGCGACGGGTGCGCGCCCGAAAGTTGCCGTACTGCGTGAGCAGGGCGTTAACTCACACGTTGAAATGGCTGCGGCCTTCCATCGTGCGGGCTTTGATGCCATCGATGTGCATATGAGTGACTTGCTGGCAGGCCGTCGCGGTCTGGAAGATTTCCAGGCGCTGGTAGCTTGTGGTGGCTTCTCTTACGGCGACGTACTGGGCGCAGGCGAAGGTTGGGCGAAGTCCATTCTGTTTAACTCCCGCGTGCGTGATGAGTTCGAAACCTTCTTCCACCGTCCACAAACCCTGGCGTTGGGCGTGTGTAACGGCTGCCAGATGATGTCGAACCTGCGTGAACTGATTCCGGGCAGCGAGCTGTGGCCGCGTTTTGTGCGCAACCATTCAGACCGCTTTGAAGCGCGCTTCAGCCTGGTGGAAGTCACTTCTAGCCCGTCGTTGCTGCTGCAAGGCATGGTGGGCTCGCACATGCCAATCGCGGTTTCTCACGGTGAAGGGCATGTTGAAGTACGCGATACGGCACATCTCGCGGCACTCGAAAGCAAAGGTCTGGTGGCGCTGCGCTTTATCGACAACTTCGGCAACGTGACACAAAACTACCCGGCGAACCCGAACGGTTCACCAAACGGCATCACGGCGGTCACCAACGAAAGCGGGCGCGTCACGATTATGATGCCACACCCGGAGCGCGTGTTCCGTACCGTTAGTAACTCCTGGCACCCTGCTGAGTGGGGCGAAGATAGCCCGTGGATGCGTATTTTCCGCAATGCGCGTAAGCAACTGGGTTAATTAACCACCCTCATCCTGACCTTCTCCCTGAGGGAGAAGGGACTTTGACTTTCCCCCTCTCCTGGGGGCTGTCTCTTAGTCACATCTTTGAGGGCCGCTCCCGACGGCTGGACCCTGCCACCTGGAGTCAAAATGGAGGCGATTTAAGCCGGACCAGAAATTCAAGGTCAAAGTCAAAAACCAGGCCGGTTTTGACCTTGTTCCCGGCTTCAATCGCACCGTTTTTCGCCCTTCAGTCGGGGGCACGTGGTCGGGAACCTCGTGAGAGAGCGATCGTCGGGAACGAATCGCGAACGACCCCGAATGAAGGGTAAAAAACGGTGTTTACCGCTTTAGCGGCGATTGATTTGCCGAGCGCCTGGATTATCAAGGTGTTGGCGTTAACACCTTGATACGTTCACCGTTTTCAGGAATTAAAGAGATAGCTGAACGCACGGGTGAACGGAATACCTGCGAGGCTAACAGATCTTACCCTGACAAAATTGCCAGGGTAAGTTGTGTATGTATAAGAGACAGCTCCCGTGTGAGAGGGCCGGGGTAAGGGCAAACAAATATGTCCCCAATCCCCGACACTACCTCACCCTGAATGTCTCCTAAAGGAGACATTTATCTTATTGATTTAAAGTGGTTTAATTTTTCATTAATAATATTGTTGCAAATTAGCGACACCATGTGCAAAAAACAAACAAATTCATAAACAAGCATTACTGCAAATAAACATAATAAAAACATTTAGTTGTCTATTTTGTAGCAAATGTGGCACACATACTGCATAATACTGCGCAGTGGCTCATTCACCTTCTTATGTCAGCCCCCGCAAGGGTAGTGCTACATAAACCATAGAATGACGCACACAAGGTGCCTGCCGTCCGACTTTTGATTATTGCCAGCTTCGTGCTGCTTTATCATGCTCCGGGCGAAACGTTGAGTAAGGCACCGCCTGATTTCAGAACAAAGGCAGAGATTATTCTCTGCCTTTGTCATTTCTGAACTTTAAACTCCCCCCATTCCCAGCTAGCATCGAATTATTCACAATCCCAATGAGATGAAGCTATTGAACCAGTGGCATTTTTTCCCGCGCTCTTTACGCCAGCTTGTGATGATGGCTTTTTTGTTGGTGTTGGTGCCGCTGCTGGTTCTGGCATGGCAAGCCTGGCAAAGCCTCAACGCACTTAGCGATCAAGCGGCACTCACCAACCGCACTACGCTGGTGGATGCCCGTCGTAGCCAGGCTATGACGAACGTGGCGCTGGAAATGGAACGTAGCTACCGGCAGTACTGTGTGCTGGATGACGCCACGCTTGCCACGCTTTATCAAGGGCAGCGTAAGCGTTATGCGCAAATGCTAGAAGCCCATCAAGGGGTTTTACCGGACAATCAACTTTATAGCGCTCTACGCCAGTCGCTAAACGATCTTGCCGAAATACAATGTAAAAATAGCGGGCCAGATGTCGCCGCTTCTGCACACCTTGAAACCTTCGCTACCAAAAATGCCGAAATGGTACAAGCCACACGCGCGGTGGTCTTTTCCCGTGGGCAACAACTTCAGCAAGAAATCGCCGAGCGCGGGCAATTCTTTGGCTGGCAGGCGCTGGTTTTGTTTCTGTTGAGTTTCGCGTTGGTAATGATCTTTACGCGCATGATTATCGGTCCGGTAAAAGGCATTGAGCGGATGATTAATTTGCTTGGCGAAGGGCATTCACTGGGCAATACGGTATTGTTTAAAGGCGGGCCGCGCGAACTGCGTTCTGTCGGGCAGCGGATTGTCTGGTTAAGCGAGCGCTTGTCGTGGCTCGAATCCCAGCGCCATGAATTTTTGCGCCATATTTCCCATGAACTAAAAACGCCACTCGCCAGTATGCGTGAAGGCACCGAACTGCTTGCCGACCAGGTCGTCGGGCCACTGACTAACGACCAAAAAGAAGTGGTAGAAATTCTCGATAATAGTAGCCGTCACTTACAAAAATTGATTGAGCAATTACTGGATTACAACCGCAAACTAGCGGATGTTCCGGTCGAACTTGAAAAAGTTGAGATCAAACCGCTGATGGATGTGATTATCGCCGCTCACAGTTTGCCAGCACGGGCTAAAATGATGCGTACCGAGTGCCACTTTAGCCCGCAGGCTTGCCTCGCGGAACCCATGTTGTTAGCCAGTGTGCTGGATAATCTCTATTCCAATGCGGTGCACTATGGGTCTGAATCCGGTACCATTTATCTGCGAAGCTCGCAGGTCGGAAACATGCTACTGATTGATGTCGCGAATACCGGCGACCCCATTCCGGCTGCAGAGCGAGAGATGATTTTTGTACCTTTTTATCAGGGAAGCCACCAGCGTAAAGGTGCGGTAAAAGGTAGCGGTCTGGGTCTGAGTATTGCCCTGGATTGTATTCGTCGCATGCGTGGCGAATTGCACCTGATTGACGATGAAACGGCAGATGTTTGCTTCCGGATCGAGTTACCTGTATTTCCCGAGAAAAATAAAAAATGAAAGTGACGATTTTTAGTCCGCTGTCAGCATTGCTACTGCCCTTGTTGCTGGCGAGTTGTGTACAAAACACAGCACCGAAAGATGTTAAACACCCGCCACACGTTGAAGAACCAGAACAACAACTGGCTGATTACCTGTCGACGAATTGTGATGATATCTGGCAAAACCAAAGCCAGGATTCCATGAGCAACCCGCTGTACTGGCTGCGTGCGATGGATTGCTCTGAACGTTTAGCGCCCGCAGAAGCACGAGCGGAAGCCCGTCGCTGGCCGGCCGATAACTGGCGTGACACCTTCAAGCGCGGCATTTTGCTCTCTAACGCCAAAATTTCCCCCACTGAACGTCGTCGTTACATGACGAAGTTGGATGCCATGACCGCTGATGTCCCGGCGCAAGTGCGTTCGTTGTTCCAGGTCTGGCGTGATGGCCAGGCTTCTCTACTGGCGCTTTCTGACGAACGCTCGCGCTATAGCAAATTGCAGCAAAGTTCAGACAATGAACTCGATACGCTGCGTGAGCAGCAGCAACGGCTCAGAAGCCAGTTAAGTTTGACCACCCGGAAACTGGAAAACCTTACGGATATTGAACGCCAGCTTTCGAACCGTAAACCGGCCGTTGCCGAACTACCGGACAACACCAAACCCGCGCAGGAGGCGAAACCATGACACAGCGTAAACCCGCCAGATTGCTGTTGGTTGATGACGATCCTGGTCTGCTAAAACTTCTTGGCATGCGTCTGACCAGCGAAGGTTACACCGTCTCAACCGCGGAAAGTGGTGCTGAGGGGTTGCGTCTGTTGGGTCGAGAAAAAATCGACTTGGTTATCAGCGATCTGCGAATGGATGAAATGGATGGGATGGCATTATTTGCCGAAATCCAGAAAGTGCAGCCAGGGATGCCGGTCATTATTTTGACCGCCCACGGCTCTATTCCTGACGCGGTTGCCGCCACACAGCAGGGTGTTTTTAGCTTCCTGACCAAACCCGTTGATAAAGACGCGCTCTACAAAGCCATCGACGATGCGTTGTCGCACTCGCACATCGCCGGAGATGAAATGTGGCGCGATACTATCGTCAC
Source organism: Buttiauxella sp. JUb87 (assembly GCF_004361975.1). NCBI lineage: Bacteria > Pseudomonadati > Pseudomonadota > Gammaproteobacteria > Enterobacterales > Enterobacteriaceae > Buttiauxella > Buttiauxella sp. JUb87. The sequence goes on along the minus strand of NZ_SNVY01000001.1, from coordinate 1,727,982 downwards.
CCGCAACCCAGTCATGCAGCGTTTACTGGAACAAGCACGCATGGTCGCGCAGTCTGATGTTAGCGTGCTGATTAACGGGCAAAGCGGTACTGGTAAAGAAATTCTCGCCCAGGCGATTCATAACGCCAGCCCACGCAGCAAAAAGGCCTTTATCGCCATTAACTGTGGCGCGTTGCCGGAACAATTGCTGGAATCTGAACTGTTCGGCCATTCACGCGGCGCATTCACCGGCGCAGTCAGCAGCAGAGAAGGGCTGTTCCAGGCGGCAGAAGGCGGGACATTGTTTCTTGATGAGATTGGCGATATGCCGATCCCGTTACAGGTTAAATTGTTACGTGTGTTGCAGGAACGCAAAGTGCGCCCATTGGGCAGTAATCGCGACCTCGATATCGACGTACGTATCCTGTCGGCAACTCACCGTGATTTACCCAAAGCGATGGAGCGCGGCGAGTTTCGTGAAGACTTGTTCTATCGCCTGAATGTGGTGAGTCTCAAGATCCCGGCACTGCATGAACGCGCCGAAGATGTACCGTTGCTGGCAAATCACCTGTTACGGCAATCAGCCGATCGCCATAAACCTTTCGTGCGTAGTTTCTCGACCGACGCCATGAAACGCCTGATGGCAGCAAGCTGGCCGGGTAACGTGCGCCAGTTAGTCAACGTGATTGAACAGTGCGTGGCCCTGACTTCCGCTCCGGTTATCAGCGAAGCGTTGGTTCAACAGGCGCTGGAAGGGGAAAACACCGCACTGCCGACTTTTGTCGAAGCGCGTAATCAGTTTGAGCTGAATTACCTGCGCAAATTGCTGCAAATGACCAAGGGAAATGTCACTCAAGCGGCACGCATCGCGGGGCGTAACCGGACAGAATTCTACAAACTACTCTCACGGCATGAACTCGATGCCAATGACTTTAAAGAGTAGTCTGTGGTAGTTTGAGCAATCGACGAAGTGCGGGATGACAGAGAGAATTATGAAAAAAATTGATGCGATTATTAAACCGTTCAAACTGGATGACGTGCGCGAAGCGCTGGCAGAAGTTGGCATCACCGGCATGACGGTCACGGAAGTTAAAGGTTTTGGTCGTCAGAAAGGGCATACCGAACTGTACCGTGGTGCTGAGTACATGGTGGACTTCCTGCCGAAAGTGAAAATTGAAATTGTCGTGACCGACGATATCGTCGATACCTGCGTGGACACCATTATTCGTACCGCGCAAACCGGTAAAATCGGCGATGGTAAAATCTTTGTCTTTGACGTGGCGCGCGTGGTGCGTATCCGTACTGGGGAAGAAGACGACGCCGCGATTTAATCCGCATCGTTTGCCCTCACCCTAACCCTCTCCCTCAGGAGAGGGGATTTTCTTTTCTCCCTCGCCCCTTTGGGGAGAGGGTCGGGGTGAGGGGAAAATCACATCACCTTATGCGGGCCAAAACACTCATAGTTAATTCGGCTCTGCTCAACGCCCAACGTCACTAACTGCTCCGCCGCAAAACGCATAAAGCTCACCGGGCCGCAGAGGTAAAACTGCATATCCGGCGTATTGATTTTGCTCTCCAGTGCAACCAAATCCATCAAGCCTTCGCTATCGAATTTTGACTGTGCACGGCAGTCCGCGCTCGGTGTGCGGTACCACACGTGGCTATCAAAACGTGGCAACTGCGCACCCAGCACATTCACTTCGTCGGCAAACGCATGCACGTCGCCATGCTCTGCGGCGTGGAACCAGTTTACAGGGGCGTGGTGGGCATTTTTCGCCAGCGTATCCAGCATCGCCAGCATCGGGGTCTGGCCGACGCCTGCGGAAATCAACGTCACTGGAGTTTGTGCGTTGACGTCCATAAAGAAATCACCCGCCGGAGCGGCAAGATGCAGTTCATCGCCTACTTGTGCGTGATTGTGCAACCAGCTTGAAACCTGGCCCTGGTCTTCACGTTTCACCGCAATGCGATAGCTTTTACCATCTGGCTTGCGGGTCAGTGAATACTGGCGAATTTCCTGATGCGGGAACCCTTCTGGTTTCAGCCACACGCCGAGGTATTGGCCAGGCTGATAATCCGCGACCGGTTTGCCATCCACGGGTGCAAATTCAAAACTGGTGATAAGCTGGCTTTGCGGCTCTTTTGCCACAATGCGGAAAGCACGCGTGCCTTCCCAGCCGCCATTTTTCGCCGCGTTATCCTGGTAGATTTCCGCTTCACGGTTGATAAACACACCCGCCAGCACGCCATACGCCTTGCCCCACGCATCCAGCACTTCCTGGCCTGGGCTGAACAGCTCATCCAGCGTTGCTAACAGGTGGCCGCCGACGATGTCGTACTGCTCAGGTTTAATCTGGAAACTGGTGTGCTTCTGGGCGATTTTTTCTACCGCAGGCAGTAACACCGCCAGATTTTCAATATTCGTCGCATAAGCACAGATGGCATTAAACAGCGCTTCACGCTGATCGCCATTGCGCTGGTTACTCATATTGAAGATCTCTTTTAGCTCAGGGTTATGGCTGAACATACGATCGTAAAAGTGTGCGGTAAGTTTTGGGCCGGTTGCTGCAAGCAGGGGAATGGTGGATTTCACAACAGCGATAGTCTGGGCATCAAGCATGGTATAGCTCCATTTTCTGACATTAAAATTTAATATTGCATTTAAAATACATCTTATAAAACTCTCCGCTAAAAAAAAAGCACTACATTGTAAATGGATACTGACTGAGTCGATTCGGCTCACAGAACGTGAAATTTATGCATGTTGATGATGAATTAATATCCGCTGAAATAGCTTGCCACTTTCCCCTTCAAACCCTTGCAGGACGCCAAGCCAATCGTTTGCGTAAAAACCTCTGTCAAGGCCTATCACCCAGCACTGTTTCGGTTTACACTGTTGCCCGTCGCCCAAAAGGGCACCCTCGTTGCTGTAAATTTTTACTGTTAGCTGAGTTTAGGAGATGCGGATGTTAAAGCGTGAAATGAACATTGCCGATTATGATGCCCAACTGTGGCAGGCTATGGAGCAAGAAAAAGTACGTCAGGAAGAGCACATTGAACTGATCGCCTCCGAAAACTACACCAGCCCGCGCGTGATGCAGGCTCAGGGTTCTCAGTTAACCAACAAATATGCAGAAGGCTACCCAGGCAAACGCTACTACGGCGGTTGCGAATATGTTGACGTGGTTGAGCAATTGGCTATCGACCGTGCAAAAGAGCTGTTCGGCGCTGATTACGCTAACGTGCAGCCGCACTCAGGTTCACAGGCTAACTTCGCGGTCTACACCACGCTGCTGGAACCAGGCGACACCGTTCTGGGTATGAACCTGGCGCACGGCGGCCACCTGACTCACGGCTCTCCGGTTAACTTCTCCGGCAAGCTGTACAACATCGTTCCTTACGGTATCGATGAATCCGGTCATATCGATTACGCAGATCTGGAAAAACAAGCCAAAGAACACAAACCGAAAATGATCATCGGTGGTTTCTCTGCTTATTCTGGTGTGGTTGACTGGGCAAAAATGCGTGAAATCGCCGACATGGTTGACGCGAAACTGTTCGTTGATATGGCACACGTTGCGGGTCTGATTGCCGCAGGCGTTTACCCGAACCCGGTTCCACATGCTCACGTTGTGACTACCACTACGCACAAAACGCTGGCAGGCCCACGCGGTGGTTTGATCCTCGCTAAAGGCGGCAGCGAAGAGCTGTACAAGAAACTGAACTCTGCAGTATTCCCAGGCGCGCAGGGCGGCCCACTGATGCACGTCATCGCGGGTAAAGCTGTCGCACTGAAAGAAGCGATGGAGCCAGAGTTCAAAACTTACCAGCAGCAAGTGGCTAAAAACGCGAAAGCGATGGTTGCTGTGTTCCTGGAGCGTGGCTACAAAGTGGTGTCTGGCGGTACTGACAACCACCTGTTCCTGCTGGACTTGGTTGATAAAAACCTGACCGGTAAAGAAGCCGATGCTGCATTGGGTCGTGCGAACATCACCGTCAACAAGAACAGCGTACCAAACGATCCGAAGAGCCCGTTTGTGACTTCCGGTATCCGTATCGGTACCCCTGCGGTGACTCGTCGTGGCTTCACTGAAGCTGACGTTCGTGAACTGGCTGGCTGGATGTGTGATGTGCTGGATAGCATCAACGACGAAGCGGTTATCGAACGCACTAAGCAAAAAGTTCTGGATATCTGCGCACGTTTGCCTGTTTACGCATAATCCCAGACTTGTAAGAGTAGGTCGGATAAGCGCAGCGTCATCCGACACAACTGGTGGATGACGCTAACGCTTATCCACCCTACAAAACACATTTATCACCCTTTGTCAGCAATCTGAAAGCCCACATCATGTGGGCTTTGTTGTTTTTAGCGTTACTGCCGATCGCGCGTAATTGCCGAACATTTCTCAGCAATAGTCACGGTATCGCCATTTTTTGTTGCCTGGTTACACTCGTCCATTGGCGACATCGGCGGTGGCGTGTTAACGGTCTGGGCGGCACATCCGCTTAATAATATCCCGCAAAGTATGACTCCTGCTTTGAACATCACTTCACTCCTGATTTGAAAGGCGCGCGGCTATAAAGGGCAAATAACAAATCCTGGTTGGTAGCAGTCTGCCAGGTTTTTCCGTTGTCCACAGAATGGCGAAGTTCTCCGTTGGCGTAGGGATTATTTGTGCTTACCCAGAGGCTGTAACTGTTTTTTCCCGTAGGTTGAGAGGTTGATCCCTGTGAGCTGAAAATCAGCGCATAGCGTTTATGGATATCCAACCCCGTCAGACGCGGCCAGAGGGAGTAAACCGCCGGCCTGGACGGCAGATTAAACGGTGGCAGGGCTGCCGAAAACAGCGTTTGTGCCGGGTTACCTTTGCTATCGAGCAAGACAATCTGAATCCGGAAGTTATCTCCTGGCACCGCATCCACGTAGCGTTCAAACAACCAAAAATCGAGCTTTGGCAGATCGGGCTGTTGCAGGGTGAAGGTCTGCATCAATTGCTGCTCGCCCTGCATGTCTGTCCGTTCGCTGCCCGGCGCAATACTTTCCTGCACGATGTGCATGGCGGGGACTGCCGTGGTGTGCTGATAAACCTCAATTTCAGGCGCGTTAAGGTTCCCTTCGTGGTTTTCAAACTGAACTCGCAGACGACGAGCGCTCATCTCCGGGAACGAAAAGGTACGCTTATCACCGAGGATAAAGCCACGCGTTAACGTGTGCCATGCGCCGCCTTCCTGATAAGCCAGCGCATAATTGCGTATCGCAAACGGTGCAGGCTCTTTAACCACTATCTGGTTAAATTGCGTCAGCTTGCCCAAATCCAGTTCATAGCTGTTTATTCCTGCGGTAATCGTTTTGCCCTGCGCGAGGTTATCAGGCACCGGAATCGTCACGCCAGATTGTTTACTGAAGTGGAGCAGCGCGGTAGCCCCTCCCGCCAGCGGGTAGCTCACAACGCCGAGTTTTTGCTGCCAGCTTTGCCCGCTATAAAGTTCGGTTATCTGCCACTTGCTGCCTGCTTTAAGCCCCAGTGATGCAGGCGTGAGTTGCAAGGTTTGCGGTTTGCTCTGCCAGTTGGTTAGCCCAACATACACGCCGCCTTTATCGTCTTTTCGCACCAGCATCGCTGGGCTATGTTCGCCCGCGTGGTAGAAATTATTCATGGAAACAGGCCGTGCGGCACTGCCATCGGCGGCAACCTTCAGTAAGGCTTTATTTTCCAGCCATGCACTGCGGTCTTCATCGACAAACGGCAGATTATCGCCAACCAGCCAGTGGCCGCCGCCGAGGGCTACCGTGGTGGCAAGGCGCTGTGCGGCTAACTGGCCGTAGCGGTTATTACCCTGAATGATGTACTCCGGCAGGAACATATCGGCATCGTTATAATCGTATAGCGTGCCGTTGCTCCACCAGGAGGCTGCGCTGTTAAAGGCCTGGCGTTCGATACCACTGTAGTTTGCAACGCCCAGCGAAGTATCGCAGGCAGCGCGGCGGCCGTGAGTAAACGCGGCGGGCAGCAGTGGCGCAATGGATGCATTCAGGAATACCGGGCGGCCACTTGCCAGTACTTCGTCACGCATAATCTTCATGCCGATGCGGTAGTTCTGAATGCCGTTTACCGCCGGGTTGTGGTGTTTCCCTTCATACAAACCCATATCCAGGAAATCGAGCTTGATGTAGTCATACCCCCATGCGAGATAATTTTTGATATTACGCCGCACAATGTACTGCGCCGCCGGGTGTGACATATCCAGCGCGTAACTGCCCAGATAGGTTTTCACCAGTTGTCCTTTTTCATCATGCAGGCAGGCGTCGCGATGGGTATAACCCGTGTCGTCTACCGGCAGATCCAGCCAGTTTTCATAGACGGCAAAGGGCGTCAAATAGCCGCCCGCTTTCAGCCCCTTCTTATGCACATAGTCGGTGAAGGTTTTCATTCCCTCGGGATAGCCATCAGGCTGAAAACCACCGTCCATATTGATGTACTCGTACCCCAGCGGTTTGAGATTTTTAGCAACATAATCGGTGATGTCATACATATCCCGCGCTTTACCGTAGCTATCGTGCGAGTAAAACGCGTTAAATCCAACGGGCACCGCACCCTGCCAGTTGAGGCGGGGTTCACCCTGGTTGTAAGCTTTGCCGTAGCTTTCCAGCCCGTCGCGGTAATCGTTGAAGTAGCCGATAAAAAACAGATCCGAGCTAACCTGTTTGCCACTTTGGGTTCCGCCCCAGTTATAAAGTGCGAATTCGCTGAGCGCGCCATTCGCCTGCTGTGCTTCCCCCAAAAGCTGGCTACTTTTCCATTTCTGCACGCTTGCAGCCCCGGCGACTAAACCGTTGTGGTTGGTATTGTCGAATAGCGCGGTGACCCAATGGCTGACACCGTTGAACTTCACCATCGGTTCATCAGGGTTGGCAAAGCGATCCGTTCCGTTCTGGCTCAGGCCAAAATGATTTACCGCCGCTACGCCAAAGTCGAAATTATTGGAGTAGGGCGTGGTGTAAATTCGTTTATCGCCGCCTTCTCCAATATCGGCAAACGAGGCGCTGATGGGCGTAAGTTTGGTCACGTGCAGATTATTTTGTGCCGATACCTGCATGTCGCTGAGCAGCCAGCTTTTGTCGTTAAAAAACCAAAAACGTACCATCAGGGTGGAGCCGTCGGCAAAGCGGTTGTTCAAGGTCAGCGTTTCACCTTCACCGCGGGCCGGGTCTTTTACTTTCTGCCAAAGCGCGGTGCGGCCTACCGCTTTGGCACTGTCCAGACTTGCCTCGCTTAATTGTGCCGTACTACGAAAGGTTTTGATCACGGGGACATTGCCCCACAGCAAATCCCCCGTTCCCCGGCTGAGATCGTAATTCAATTTATACTCGCCGTGGCGCACCGTAACCTGCTGCCCCTGCTGAGAAAAATCGGCTGCGTGGGCGGCGTTGAATGTGATGAGGCATGCCAGAGTAAAGACTATTTTGTTCATCATTTTTCACACCTTAAAAGATTGAAAACGGTGCAATGACATTGAATTTGATATCAATTTCATCCTGAAACATATTGTTGTAGCCACCGCTGTAGTTTGGGTTGCTGCTGTGGTTGTCGTAATTGATGTAATGGAGATTGAACAACGTGCCTTTCAGGCGACCCGTTTGCACGACGTGGGCAATATTGAACGTCCAGGCCGATTCGTCGATGCGTTGGCTCTGGTCAGCCAGTTCGTCGTTGACGGTACACGTCGTGCAGGGCTTGCCGCCCCAGCCATAGGCGTAGCCTGCGCCAACCGCCCAGCCGGGAAGTTCGTAATTTTTCAGGTCATACGTCACGCCCGCGAAAACGGAGGTTTCACCGTTGGCGTCGAAGTCAGAAGCCGCATCCCACCAAATATCCAGCCGCCCGTTGGAGCTGGCGTAAGCCGGGGTAATACGTTGCAGGAAGAAGCCCTGATTTCCTTCGGCCTTGACGGTTTGCGCCTCCAGACGGAAATCCAGCGTGTCGAGTGTGTAGCCGAGCGTGATGCCTTGCAGCCAGGCCAGCCCTTCGTATTCGTCATTGACCGAGCCGTAGGCGGCAATGGAATTGTCACCGACCTGATCTCTGGCGCCGTAAAACTGATAACTCAGGCGCAGATCGTTGCCCGCGACAGGGAAGCTGTATGAAAGCTTGGTCATGTACTGATCCATAAAATCAGCGGCCTGCGCCCAGGAGGTTTCCAGCACCAGCTTATTTTTAAAGTCGTAGCGCATACCGAGGGCATGAACATAATCGATTTTGGTGGTGTTATCTGCGCCGCGGAATTCATACATTTCGGTGTACCACGGCGCTTTGTATTTATCAGACCAGAAATAAGAGCTGGAAAGCGCGCCGTACTGACCGAAGTCCCAGCTACCGCCCATTTCAGCGCCCTGATACGCACCGGGAACAAATCCCCAGTGCACGGCAAGCAGCGTTTGGCCGGAGGGCTGGATGTAACCGGCTCGCATCCAGTAATCGTCATGTTTTAATTTCAGCGCGGCTTTGTAGAGATTGAAACCGCCTTTGTCCCCGGACCAGTCTTCATCCCAACGCTGGTTTGCCGAACTTAAACTGATTTCATTGGGGTGTGCGGCATTGCCGGTGGCGAGGTTGACGGCGGCAAACCCGGCGACATCAAGGCCAATAAAACCCCCGGCATAACCTGAAACAAAATCGAGATTAGCGTTAAAGGTCGCGTGGTGAAGGTCTTCGACGTAATGGCCGTAATCCGGGCTGCCCACGGTCATATCGCGTTTGTCACGGTAACGCTGCGAGTAATAAATGCCGCCGGTTAAATGAGAGTCGTCCACGAAACCTTCGGCCTGGACGGGGGCCGATATCATCAGGGTGGGGGTTGTTGCCAGTATTGCGGCAAACAGGGGCCGTAAGGATATGTCACGCATAGGGAATCCTTCCATGAATATACCCGTCATACTTCGAGTCGCAGGGGTGTTGGCTGCAACTCGAATTATTTAGGGTTTAGAATAAGTAAGGAATGGGGCGATAAGCCCCCTAAAAAGCTATGGCAGGCGTTTCAGGTGCCAGATACGGCTGGTGTAGTCGCGGCTAAGTGGCGGATCGATATAAATCCCCCGATACATCAGCTCATCCCCGCCAATAGGCCGCGGCTGGTCGTCTACCTGATAAGTAGCCTGCGCATCCAGCCCGGCAAGGCGCACTTTACGTAATGGCGCAGAAGCCTCGCTGACCAGAGAAAATGCCATCAGCAATGCCTCGCTTTTATCCGGCGAGACAAACATCCACGCGGCAAAGTCCGGGTTCTGCCACGGGCTAACCAGCCGCCAGAAAGTGCCGAACTGCAACAGTTCGCGATGCTGCTTATAAAAAGCAATTTGTTCGCTCACCGCTTTGTCGCGCTCGGTATCGCTGCGCATCAAATCCAGCATCAGCCCATAGTTGCCGCTCATTGCCACTGCGCCCCGCATCTCCATGCTGGTGGATCGCCCCATTTGGTGATTGGGGACTTCCGATACATGTGCGCATTGCACAATCGGCGGGTAGAGCAGGCTGGTGGAATACTGAATATGCACGCGTGAAGCGGCGTCGGTGTTATCGCTCACCCAGGCTTGCGCCATGTAATGCAACATCCCCGGGTCGAAACGCCCACCGCCGCCCGCACAGCACTCAAAAAGAATATGCGGGAAGCGCGTGGTGAGAGCCTCGAGTAGTGCGTACAGCCCAAGTATGTAGCGGTGCGCCGTTTCCTGTTGGCGCTCGGGGCTGGCCGTGTGCGACCCCACTTCGGTCATATTGCGGTTCATATCCCATTTAATGTAATCAACAGGATGCTGCTCGAGGAAGGTGCTCATTTGCTCAAGAATATTGTTGCGCACTTCCGGGCGACCTAAATCGAGAATGTACTGGTTACGGCCCTCGGAAAGGGGCTGCTCGCCTGCGCTAAGTACCCAGTCAGGATGTAACGCAAACAGCTCACTGCGGCGGGAAATCATTTCTGGCTCAAACCACAGGCCAAACTTCATCTCCATTGCGTGCACCTGGTCGATTAACGGGCGCAGGCCGAGAGGGAATTTTTGCTGATTGACAAACCAGTCGCCGAGCGATGAGGTATCGCCGTTTCGCTCGCCAAACCAGCCGTCGTCAAGCATGAGCAGTTCCACGCCAAGCTGTTTTGCGTTGTGGGCAAAGTGCAGCAGCTTTTCTTCATTAAAATCGAAGTAGGTGGACTCCCAGTTATTCGCCAGAATCGGGCGCGTTTGATGGCGATGCTGGCCGCGCACCAGGTTATCGCGATAAAGCCGATGCAGCGCCTGCGAAAGCCCGTTAAGGCCGCAATCGCTCCAGGCCATTACCGCTTCTGGCGTCTGGAAGCCTTCACCCGGTAGCAATTGCCAGCCGAATCCGTGCGGGTTAATACCTAACAACACGCGAGTTTGTTTAAAGGCATCGACCTCGGTGCGGGCGGTGAAATTGCCGCTATAGACGAGGTGCATTCCCCAGGCTTCACCTTGCATTTCGGTGGTTTCCGGGCGCACCAGGCCGATAAACGGTTGTTGATGCGTGCTGCTGGCTCCGCGTTTGCTGTCCAGGACGCTAATGCCTGGGTTGAGCGGCTGGCGATGCCACTGGCGCTCGCGCGCCCAGGCTCCGGGAAACTGAATCTGCTCAAATTCGCCATCCGGGAAATCAACGGCACAACTCAGAGCGCGCAGCAGGCGTAACGGCTTATCACCTTTGTTAACCAGCCGCGCCGCGCGGGCAATAACCGGGAGGTCACGAAACACCGTATAGCTCAGCTCAACCTGCAAATGAGTCACCGGATCGGCAAGCGTGATAACCAGCGTTTCAGCTTCGTCAGGCGTTTCTACCCACGTTGCTGGCAGCCCTTCAGGGCGGGGTTTACCGGCAACTATCTGATGCGAAAGGTAGTGCAAATTGCTGACCTGGTTGCCATCCGCATAGCGCACCTCAAATGCCGGTTCGCGATAATCCCCTGCGCCGTGGCCGGGATACTCCTGCAAAACGGTATCGAGTGAAAATGTTCTGTCCGGCCAGTTTGCTGGCGTGGGTGAAAATGACGAACGATCAAGTTTTGGGTAATCGTGATACTGATTAAACGTGGCAATGCGTTTGCCCCAGTAGCAGTGAACCAGATAACGTTGGTGTTCAATCCCCATCACATAGCTAATTTGCTGATTGTGAAGGTGAAATGTTTGCTGTTGCGCATTCCAGGTAATCATACTTTCACCTCTTCAGGCTTGCTGGTATTACGCTGATGAATATCGTCGAGAATTTCATAAAAGCGTTTCTCGGTAATTTCATAACCGGCTAGTGGGATCAGGCTAATCAGCGTTAACGCACCAGGAATTAAGGTAAATAACAGGCCAATCCACATGGCTGTTTCCACCGCCTGTACCTGGTGAGGAATATAACCCGCCCACGACAGCATAAATCCGCCAATGGCACCGCCGATAGCGCCGGACAATTTGGTTTTAAAAATATTCAGTGAAAACACCATGCCTTCGGAGCGGTTGCCGCTGCGCCATTCGCCATATTCCACACAGTCTGCCACCATGGAATAAAGCGATATTTGCCCCACGCCACCACAGAATGGTGCCAGTGCGCCAATGATGAAAATAAGGGTGATGTTGGTCTGGAAAAAGAACAGCAACATACAGGCGGCAGCCATAATCGCGCTGCTATATAGTGCGGTGTTCTTCTTGCCTATTTTTGCGGAAATAAACGGCGAGACGACCGCGCCAGCAACCTGAGCAATCATTGAAACCGTGAGGAAAATACCCAGCATCATTTCGGCATTCAAATTATAAATGAAGAAATAAAGCTGGAAGGTGCCGCGAATAACACCAATCATTTCTAATAAAAACATACCGGTCAGCAGCAGACGTAACGGGCGATGTTGTTTTAATAAAGTCCAGAATCCTTTAAAACTTTGCCGTTCTTTGCGTGGTACGGAATATTTTTCTTTGACACCAAAGAATGTAATCAACATGCAGATTAAGAAAATAGCGCTGTAAATCACCGCCACGCCTGCCCAACTACCAACAAATTTGACCAACCACAGCGTTGCGGCACTGACAGAGAGAAAGCCAAAGGTGGCAATGGTGCGCGGGATAGTGATGACTTTACTGCGCTCGGTCGGGTCCTGCGTGATGGCGGCGGACAATGACCAGTAGGGAATATCGATAATGGCGAAGCAAATACTCCACAAAATATAGGTGGAGTAGGCATACGCCAGCTTTCCTGCTTCAGATAAGTCTGGGCTTAAGAAACAGGCGACCGTCGTCAGCGATACCAGAATACTGCCAATCAGAATCCATGGTCTGAATTTCCCCATTTTGGTGTGGGTATTATCTACCAGAATGCCAAGGGCAATATCTGTTGCACCATCAACCAGACGAGCGATTAAAAATAATAATCCGACGGCAGCGGCTTTAATGCCAAAACTATCGGTGTAATACAACATTAAGTAAATAGCGATAAACGCGTACATCACATTTGCGCCGTAACTGCCAATGCCATAGGAAATGGCGGTAGTCCAGGACACTTTGTCACGTGGATATCTATCTTTTTCAGTACCAGAACCTTCACTTGAACGGGCTAATTCCATTCGAACCACTCCTGTGTTAATGGAACAATTAACTCGGAAAGATATTCGGTAAATTAAGCTGATATGCCGAAGGTGGCTAAGCGTAGTGGATTAAAATCGGTGGGACTTTGCGCGGGGGTTTATATTTAACTAAACAGAGATTACTAATAATTGCAGTGAATTATTGAAATATGTCGGGTGGAAAAACAGGTTTAATATTTCCCACCCAGGTTTTGCTACTCTGCTTCCAGTGCATTTTCGACATATAAATAGCCAATTCCCATTATTTGCTGGGCACGAGTTAGCTTGCCAAAATTAATCTGCGTTGCTTTCACTTTCAGCGCATCGCCATGATCAAAGGGATTAAAGCCAATCTGCCGGTCAACGGTTGCCAGCCATTCATCACCAAACGCACAGCATCTGCCGTAAAACCAAATCTGATTGATATTCAGGATATTGAGAAAATTATACAGACTCAGCCCAATGGCATTGGCGGCGCTCTCAACCCAGCGCCGCACCTGCTCGTTGCCATCGTGCCAGGCGGCAATTAATTGCGTTGACGTCAATGTTTCAGGGTCAAGTTTAGGCGAGCTGGGTTGCGATTTAAGCCAGATGCGTGCCTGTTTTTTCAGCGCGCTAAGCGAGGCGACGGTTTCAAGGCAGCCGTACCTTCCGCAATCACACGCCATGCCGTCCGGGTTGACAATCGTGTGGCCAATTTGCCCGCTGCCGTACAGGCTGCCACGGTAAATCTGCCCGTTGATCACAAACGATGAACCGATACCGTAATCCACATTGATGACACAAAAATCCTGGCGGCTTTCCGGATTCTGCCATTTCTCCGCTAGCGCCAGCATCACACAATCGTTATCCACACGTACCGTAATACCCAGTTTTTCTTCCAGCAAGTATTTGATTTCAATCGGTTCACGCCACGGTGCTTGCGGCATGGTTTGTGAAACACCTGTCACCGGATCGACTTGCCCGTGTATGCCCAACGCCAGGTTAATGGTTTTTTTCGGCCAGTTTTTATGATGATGACGCCAGATATTCTCAATCGCTGCCAGCAAAACCTGCGGCGTGGCAGCATTGACATGAATACGTTCAAATTCGCCCAGTGGCGAAAGTTGCGCATCGCACAGTTGGCTCTCAATGCTGGTGGGTGTCACATTCATGCAAAGAATGAAATCACCGTCGGGTGGGATTTGGTAACTGCCGCTGTTAAGGCCGCGATTACTGAGATTTTCAGTGGAGTGGTTGAGCTTTCCATCATTCACTAACTCATCAAGAATCTTACTGACCGCAGGGATAGAAAGACCGGTGTACTGGGAAAACTGCGACTTACTGAGCCGCTTATGCTGCCACACCAGCTTCATCATGGTCTGGCGATTAACCTGCCGCACCCGCTGATTGTTCAGCCCTGAAATCTGCATTTCACTTAACTCCGTTAACTATATTGCGTGAGCATTAAGCGTTTTAAGCCGCGATGAGTTCCCTACACTGCAAACATATCCTATTTAACTGTTTAATGTTTACTGGAGATGCGAAATGTACGGAGCCGTTAACGTCTGGCAAGAGACTATTGCTTTACCCACCTGGACCACCGGTGCGGAAGACCCGAATCCGATGTTTTTAGAAAACCGTGTCTATCAGGGATCTTCAGGCGCTGTTTATCCTTACGGTGTGATTGACACTCTCACCGGCAAGCGTGAGATGCGTGATTACAAAGCCGTGTGGATTGAAAACGATTTTATCAGGGTCATGCTGCTCCCGGAGTTGGGTGGCCGTATTCACCGTGCTTATGACAAAGTGATGGAGCGTGATTTCGTTTACTACAACGAAGTGGTGAAACCCGCGCTGGTGGGATTAGTGGGGCCGTGGATCTCCGGCGGCATTGAATTTAACTGGCCGCAGCACCACCGCCCAACCACCTTTATGCCGGTGGATGTGACTTTCCAGCAACATGAAAACGGCGCACAAATGGTGTGGCTCGGTGAAGTGGAGCCGATGCGCGGTTTGCAGGTAATGACCGGCTTTACGCTCTATCCGCAAAAAGCGCTGATTGAAATCACCGGCAAAGTATTTAACGGCAACGCCACTCCGCGCCATTTCTTGTGGTGGGCGAACCCGGCGGTGAAAGGGGGCGATGAGCACCAAAGCGTGTTCCCGCCAGATGTCACGGCAGTATTCGACCACGGCAAACGCGACGTATCGGCCTTCCCGATTGCCCACGGCACTTACTATAAAGTCGACTATTCCGCAGGCGTGGATATCTCACGCTACAGAAACATTCCCGTTCCAACGTCGTACATGGCGGATAAATCGGATTACGATTTTGTCGGCGCATACCATCACGGTGAACAAGGCGGCCTGTTGCACATCGCCGATCACCATGTTTCACCGGGTAAGAAGCAGTGGACATGGGGCAATTGCGATTTCGGCCAGGCCTGGGATCGTAATCTGACGGATGAAAATGGCCCATACATTGAACTGATGACCGGGGTGTTCACCGACAATCAGCCAGATTTCACCTGGATTGCGCCGTATGAAGAAAAAATCTTCGTGCAGAATTTCCTGCCGTATAGCCAGCTTGGTACGTTGCAGAATGCCAACACCCAGGCGGCAATTAAACTGGAGCGCCACAATGGCGAACTCCGTCTTGGTGTTTATGCCATCGCGCCGCTGACAGGCGCCACGCTTGAAATTGAATCGGCTGGCAGCCTGTTTTGGAAAACAGCGCTGACGCTGCAACCGGCGCAGGCGTGGCAGGAAACTCTCGCAGACAGCTGGCCGCAACGCCTGACCCTGAATTTGCGAGATGCGCAGGGCAAGCTGATTCTCACTTATTGCGAACATGTTGCAGAAGACTTGCCGCTGCCACAGCCCGCCTGCGTTCCTGCCAAACTGCAAGAAATTACTAACTGCGACGAGTTGTATTTTATCGGCCAGCATCTGGAGCAGTATCTGCACGCCAGTCGTTCGGCATTCGATTACTACCAGCGTGCGCTGGCGTTAGATCCCGAAGATTACCGCTGCAACGTGGCATTAGGGCAGCTTGAATTTAACCGTGCGAACTGGGCGCTTGCTGAGCAGTTGGCAGATGCGGCACTGAAACGCGCCCATCGCCTGAACAAGAACCCGCAAAACGGCGACGCCAGCATGTTACGCGGTGCGGCAAAAGAGAAGCAGGGCGACTTTGCAGGCGCGTTTGATGATTACTTCAAAGCGAGCTGGAGTGGCAACTGCCGTGATGCGGCTTTTTATGCCCTGGCGCGCCTGGCGCTGCGCAAAGGCGATGACGCCCAGGCGCTGGCGTTTGTGAATCAAAGTCTGAAATTTAATGGCAGTAATAACCTGGCGATGGGGCTAAAAGCCCTGCTGTTACAGCAAACGGGTGCCGTAAAACAGGCACAACAGTGGATTGACCAGCAGCTTGAAGAATATCCGCTGAGCTACGTGCTGCATTACGCCCGTTGGGCCAGCACGCAAAACGAAACTGATAAAGCAGAACTGCTGCGAGTCACCGGACGGCGCGGGATCAACGCCAGTGTTCTGGCGGGGTGGCTGGTGAGTTTGGGTCAGGAAACGGCGGCCAAAAAAGTGTTGAGCGTTCTCGATGCCCAGGAAGCGATGCCGCTGTTGTGGCAAGCCGCTCTGGAAACTGACCACGCACAACAACTGGCTTTGGTGAAACAGGCGCAGCAATTCTTTGCTCGCAAAGTGCGTTTCCCCAACACGCTGGATGAAGTGCAAATGCTGCAACGCTTGCCGCACGATGGCTTCGCGCAATATCTGCTGGGTTGTTTCTGGTACAGCAAACGTCGTTATGGCGAAGCTGTCGCCTGCTGGGAGTTTGCGGCGCAGCAGTTGCCTGAATTTGGCGCGGTGCAGCGTGTGCTGGGCATTCATGCGTGGAATAAACAACACAATGCGCAAGTGGCGGAACAGTATCTGCAACATGCGGTTGAACTTGAACCGGAAAACGCCCGCTTCCTGTTTGAACTCGACTATCTGCAAAAACTCACTGGCCGCTCAACCGAGCAGCGGCTCGCATTCCTTGCAGTACGTCGCGATGTGGTCCTCAAACGCGATGATCTGACCGCTGAATTACTCAGCTTGTGGAACATTCATGGTGAAACTGACGCGGCAGCCCAGGTGTTGGCGCAGCGTAAATTCCATCCGTGGGAAGGCGGGGAGGGCAAAGTCACCGGGCAGTATCTGATTAACCTGCAACGCCGGGCGCTGAACGCGATTGCTAATAAGCAGTATGGCAAAGCGGAAGAACTGCTACAGCAGGCGCTGAGCTATCCCGAAAACCTTGGTGAAGGGCGCTTAGTCGGCCAGAGCGATAACGATATCTGGTATCTGCTCGGCTGGTGTGCACAGCAACTTCAACAATCGGAGCGTGCGCAGCGCTATTTCGAACGCGCGCTGGAAGGGGGGGCCACTCTGGAAGCCGGGCGCTACTACAACGATCAGCCGGTCGATTACCTGTTCTATCAAGCGATGGCGTTAAGCCGTATCGGTGACAAAAACCAGGCCGAGGTGCAATTCCGCAGCTTTATTGCCTGGGCGGATGAACATTTTAACCACCATTCTGAGCCTGATTTCTTCGCCGTCTCGCTACCTGATCTGGTCGCGCTGGATGCCGATCGTCAATCTGCACATCAACAGCACTGCCTGTTTGTCGCCGCCCTTGGGCATCTTGGACTGGAGGAATATCCCGAGTTTGAATCAGCACTGAAAGCCTTGCTGTCGCAAAACCCGGCTCACGATAAAGCTCATTTATTGCAGCTTGCGGTGCAGCGCGGTGTGTTTGCCTGAGCGTTGAAATAACAATAAACGGCGGGAGAACAATCCCGCTCCTCTGTATCTCTACAAGATTTTATTGAGGAAACAACATGATTAATGCACCGACACAATTACGCATGGGGTATGTCTGGACTATCTGCCTGGTCGCCGCCTGCGGAGGTTTGCTGTTTGGTTATGACTGGGTGGTGATTGGTGGGGCGAAACCGTTCTACGAAGCCTATTTTTCGATTACCGATCCGGCTCAATCTGGCTGGGCGATGAGTTCTGCCCTGGCTGGATGCATTTTTGGCGCATTGATTTCTGGCTGGAGTGCGGACAAATTCGGGCGCAAAGTCCCGCTGATTATGTCGGCTATCCTGTTTAGTGCCTCGGCCTGGGGTACGGCGATGGCCAGCAACTTCGATATGTTTGTGGTGTTTCGTATCGTTGGCGGTGTGGGCATCGGCCTGGCTTCAGCGTTAAGTCCGATGTACATCGCAGAAGTCAGTCCGGCGGAAAAACGCGGCAAGTTTGTTGCCATCAACCAGTTAACTATCGTGGTGGGCGTGCTGGCGGCTCAGTTGATTAACCTGATGATTGCCGAACCGGTGACCTCAACCGCGACCATGCAGCAAATCACTGAAAGCTGGAATGGGCAAGTCGGTTGGCGCTGGATGTTTGGTGCGGAACTGGTTCCCGCGCTGGCGTTTTTAGTGCTGATGTTCTTTGTACCTGAATCACCGCGCTGGCTGGCTCGCGCCGGTAAAAATGAACGTGCTCACCAGATGCTCAAACGCATTGGTAACCAGAAATATGCCGATGAAACGCTCAATGACATTCTGCAAACTCTGAACAAAGACACGCAAAAAGTTTCCTGGAGTGCGTTGTGGCAGCCACAGGTCAAACCGATCATTATCATCGGTATGGTGCTGGCGGTGTTCCAGCAGTGGTGCGGCATTAACGTAATATTCAATTATGCGCAGGAAATTTTTGCCTCTGCCGGGTTTGATATTAACAGCACGTTGAAATCCATTGTGGCGACCGGTTTGGTTAACCTGATCTTCACCCTGGCCGCATTGCCGCTGGTGGACAAAATTGGTCGTCGCAAACTGATGTTGTTTGGCGCAGCGGGTTTAACCATTATTTATGCGTTAATCGGCGCGGCATATGGCCTGGGTATTATGGGGTTGCCGGTGTTGATTCTGGTTCTGGCGGCGATTGCGATTTATGCACTGACGCTGGCACCGGTGACCTGGGTGCTGCTTTCAGAGATTTTCCCGAACCGTGTGCGAGGACTTGCGATGTCTATAGGGACGCTGGCCTTGTGGGTGGCGTGTTTCCTGTTGACCTACACCTTCCCATTATTGAATGCGGGGCTGGGGGCGGCGGGGAGTTTCCTGCTGTACGGTGTGATTTGCGCAGCTGGCTTTATCTACGTGCGCCGTTATGTGCCTGAAACCAAAGGTGTCAGCCTTGAAGCGCTGGAAAAACGCATGGCGGACCAATACGGCGCAGAAGCGAAAGCGCGTGCGCAAAGAACGGCGCATTAAACTATGGAAACCTTATTACTCGAAAATGAATTTCTGCGTTTAACCGTCGCCCCGCAAGGGGCGGCAATTCTCAGTCTGGATTCTCTGGAACATCAGCAGGCGATTTTGTATGGCGGTGAAAAAGCCTTGTTCCCGATGTTGCCGCTGGCAAACCGGGTCGCCGGGAATAGTTTTACCCTTCATGGCGAGAAAATCGAACTGCCGCAAAGCCCGGCGGATAAGCAATTCTTTCTGCATGGCGACGGCTGGCTGAAAGACTGGCAGGTCGAAAAGCATGATGTTTTGCAACTCGTCCTTACCCTTGAAAGTCAGTATGACTGCGGGTTTGACTATCACGCCCGGCTGATTTACCGGCTAGAAGGAAAACGCTTTATTGCTGAGTTGGAATTGACTCACCAGGCCAACAAACCGATGGTTTATGGCCTCGGCTTTCACCCCTTTTTCCATCTTACGCCTGCTACGCAAGTGCAGTTTTCTGCCACTGGATTCTGGCCGGAGGGTGCTAATCATTTACCGCAGCAATGGTGTGGCGAATTGACGCCGCAAACCAATTTCATCAGCCCGAAAACCCCGGACAACCAGTGGCTGAATGTCGGCTATTCCGGCTGGAGCGGTAGTGCGTTGATTGAAACGGGCGAGATGCGTGTGCAGTTAAAATGCGCCACGCCGTACTTGATGGTATTCCGCATGGCCGACGAGCCGTTTATTTGCCTGGAACCGCAAAGCCACCCGGTGAATGCCCACAATATGGCTGGGCTTCCGGGGCTGGTTTTGCTGGCAAACCAGCAATCAACGGCGTTAACCATGGAGATTGCGCTTTTGTAGATCAGAAACTGTAGCCCATTTTTAAATAGATGCCCTGGTTGTCATCTTTACCCATCGCGTACTCGAGATTGACGACAATCCCCGCTTCGGGTTTAAGCAAATACTGGACGCCTGCGCCCCACGCCGGGTACAGGTTTTCACTGTCGCCACAGTTGAGTTGCTCACCGCTGGTGGAGTCGCCATAAAGACAGGCGGTACCGGCAAATACCGTTGCGGTCCAGCGTTCTGCCAGTTTGTAACGCTCTTCAATCTCGATGGAAGACATGTGCTGAGCGAGGTATTCACCGGGCGTGTAACCACGAATATAAACCGGGGAATAGGCGCCAGCTGGCGCATCGTTGGAAAACTGGTGGCGGCTGCGCACGGCAAAGACGTTGCCATCGCCGTGTTGCCAGTAACCACGGTAATCGACGCGCCAGATATCAAAGTCTTGTTCGCCGCCCAACGCTTCCCGATACGCCATGTTATTAACGTTGAGATACCAGCCTTTGGTGGCTTTAAAATCGCTGTCGCGGGAGTCGTGCATGATGACCGCACCCACACCGCCGGACTTGTAACCGACCAGCCCCATTTCATCGAGGATTTCGCTCGACGAAGGATCTTGCCCTTGCAACTCATAGTTGGAATAGGCACCTTGCGCACCGATGAACCAGTCGCCCTCGACACGATACAGGTAGCGCAAAAAAGCGAAACTGTAGTTGTCGTTGGTACTTAGCGGCTGGCCGGATCCCAAATAGTTTTCGTAGTCGTTGTTAATATCACCGACCATCATGCCACCCAGAATACGGTGGTGATCTTCACCAAACGACGTTTTGGCAAAGGCGTTGGCAATCAGTGATTGCGAAGTGGTGTATTTGGCTGACACCCCGAACATCGAAGGGCGCGATTTTTCATCGAAGCGGTGCATATAGGCCACCATCCCACCCGCGGCAGTATCGAGTTTTGGGCTGGAGCTGAATAGCGGAACAAACAACCACGGCGATGGCGTCTCTTTTTTGGCTTCAGCAGAGGATGGCTCAGCGGCAGTAGCCGGTAACGTGAGCATCGACAAAGTCAGGATTAAGCCCCTGAAAAGGGTAGTGTTAGACATGAATACAATGAACTTTTGATTCGAATTTACGGTGCGTGATTTTAATGGAATGAGTATCCGTTAGAGTTAAGCGTTTCATCCAAAAATAAATTACACAGTTAAATCCGATACATAGATCATAACAATATAGTTCATGTGTGTTATTAGTCTGTTAATGATTGCTTGCAAGCCTGTCGGTGCTCGGCGACACTAACGCCGTCCAAAACGGGAGGGATCATGGTTTTGCATTCAACGCGCTGGCTGGCGCTCAGTTATTTTACCTACTTCTTTAGTTACGGGATTTTCCTGCCATTCTGGAGTGTCTGGCTTGCCGGAGTCGGTCTGCCTCCAGAAACTATCGGTTTGTTGCTTGGGGCCGGTTTAATCGCCCGTTTCCTCGGCAGTTTGCTGTTGGCACCTCGTGTGACCGATCCTTCCCGGCTGATTTTTGCCCTGCGTCTTCTTGCCTTACTGACACTGCTATTTGCCGTGGCTTTCTGGTTTGGGCAAACCGCCACCTGGCTGCTGGTGGTGATGGTCGGCTTTAACCTGTTTTTCTCACCGCTGGTGCCGCTTACCGATGCGCTTGCTGGAACCTGGCAGCGACAAATCACCATGGATTACGGGCGCGTGCGCTTGTGGGGCTCGCTGGCATTTGTGATTGGTTCGGCGATGACCGGCAAACTGGTGAGCGTGTTTAGCTATCAGGCGATTCTTGTACTGCTGAGTATTGGTGTCGCGTCGATGCTTGTCGGCATGCTGCTGCGCCCATCGGTGATGCCGCAAGGTGAAACCCGCCATAGCGAAGGCGCGGGTTGGCCTGCGTGGAAGAAACTGGTGCTCGGTTCCTGGCGCTTCCTTGCCTGCGTGACGTTATTACAAGGTGCGCACGCGGCATATTACGGGTTCAGTGCAATTTACTGGCAAGGCGCGGGATATTCCGCCTCGGTGGTTGGCTATTTATGGTCGCTGGGGGTCGTGGCAGAAATTGTAGTTTTCGCACTCAGCAAAAAGTTGTTCCGCAACTGGAGCGCGCGCGATTTGCTGCTGCTTTCGGGGATTACCGGGATTCTACGCTGGAGCCTGATGGCGTACACGACCGAGTTGCCGTGGCTGATTGCCGCGCAAATCCTGCACTGTGGCAGTTTCACCGTCTGCCATTTGGCGGCAATGCGTTATATCTCCGCGCGTGAAGGCAACGAAGTTATCCGTTTGCAGGCGGTCTATTCTGCCGTGGCGATGGGCGGGGGTATCGCGATTATGACGATGTTCTCCGGCTACCTTTATCAGCACATGCAGGGCGATGTATTCTGGATTATGGCGCTGGTGGCCGTACCTGCACTATTCATACGACCGCGCCCCATCGCGTATTGTGTTAACACTCAATAATCTTACGGATCTGCTGCTGCTGGTGTTCGCCCAGCGGCAGCGTGACGTGAATCAGCGGCGGGGAAAAGAGCGGTAACGAAGTGGAATAGGGCGTAATCACCAGCACCACTTCTTTCGGCGCTCCCTCTTTCTGATAGCTGTGAATGGTCAGATGTTTAATATTGAGCGGCAGCAAGGTCAATTCGCGAAGCTGCTGTTCAATATTCTGCTCAAGTTCCATATTGTTGCCGGTCAGCAGTAAAACCTGCTTCTCATGTAAGTCATTTTCCTGCATTAACCACGCCCCAAAAATTACCGCCACCAGACCGACTTCTTCGTCAGAAAAACGCATTTCAAAATGCGCTTCAAAGTCGCGGAACACTTCGCGCGTGGTGCGCATTAACCGCGGATATAAACGAGTAATTTCTTCAGGCAGGCTGTTATCGATGCCGATACCGTACTGGCAGCGATCCAGTGCCTGAGCAAGATGAATATACAACTGGTCGCTCAGGCCTTGTTCATCACTAAACGACATTCCCCCCTGCTCACGAAAACGCGTAATCATCCCGCAAATTGCGGTACGCAGGCGTAAGTCTTGCTGATGGTTATCGCGAATCGGATCGGGAGTGCGCAGTAACTGGAATAACAACGCCAGGAATAGCTGCTCGTTTTCATTGGCCGATTGCATCACCCGGCGCTTCCAGTGGCGGGCAATTTCAAGCGCGGCCAGATACTCCGGGCGCATTTGCGTCCATATCCGTTGTTGCTCGGTGAATTCAGGCGTTATTCCCGCATGATGCTGATGCAGGCAGTACTGCAAAAATAGCGTTAAAAACTGCACATCACGACTATCAAATTGACGTTGCAAGCGTCGTGAGCACAGACCAATCAGTGCCTGGAGATTCTTTTCATCGTATAGCGCGGTCAAAATCCCTTGTTGTTTAAGCTGGATTTTGAGCGCTGGGGTAAAATGTTGTTGCACAAAGTGTGGGCTTAATCGTAGCGCACGGCGTAACCAGTGCAGTAAGCACAGACGACGGTCTAAAGGCGTACCCTCAATCCGGTAGCTACCATCCTGTTGTGTGATAAGCCTCAGCCGGTGATAGCGCTGGATTTCATCCCCCGTGTCGGCTATATCTTGCAGGGCTTTAGTCCCATCAACCCCGTTGAGTCTGGCGAGGATCTCTGGAGTCACGGTGTATCCCGGTAAGTAAAGCAACAAAAGTAGGTGGCAGCGACGCTGCGGACTGGAGAGTACAGATGGTGGAGAGGAGAGCAGTGTCATCATCCGCATTACCAAATCAAAGTTGATTAATGCTAAGCGTAGCTAAAGCTTTTATCGCACAGAGTCACATTTGAGCTTTTTAATTACGGAATTTTGACTGGCTCACAGAATTTTAAGCTTGAGAGAATAATGAGCAGGAAAATGTGTAACAGAGTTGTTCTTTTTGCCTTAGGTACGGCGCTTTTTAGCCCGTTAGCATTGGCCCATCCGCACAGCTTTATTACGCTTGTGACCACGGTTATAACCAAAGATGACCAGCTAACGGGTCTGAAAATGCAGTGGACAATGGATGAAATTACTTCAGCAGATCTACTGTATGACGCCGGTGACGCAAAGCCTGATTCACCGGTCTGGAAGAAGCTCGCCGCCGAAGTGATGGCCAATGTTTTAGGGCAACATTACTTCACTGAATTCTGGCACAACGGCCAAAAAGTGACGTTTAACAATTTACCACCCGAGTACGGGCTGGCACGGGTAGGGCATCAGGCAGTGTTAACCTTTGTTTTACCGCTGGCACATCCGCAGCCGTTAAAAGGGCAAACATACCAATTCGCGACCTTCGACCCGAGCTATTTTGTCGATATGAGTTACGACCGTCCTGAAGATGCCAAAGTGCCGAAAACATTAGCCGCACTTTGCAAAATCTCGGTCAAAACACCGCAACCGACTGAAGATATGCAGGCGTTTGCCTTGTCGTTAGATAAAGCCGATGCGCCACCAGAAGATATGGAACTCGGTAAACAATTTGCTCAACAGGTTACGTTGCAATGTCAGTAATTCCTTCAGCTCGATCCTCTTCACGCCGCTGGATACAACTGTGGCCGCTGGCTCTTTTCCTGCTTGTCTGTGCGGTTGGGCTGTACAGCCTGTGGCACTACTGGCCGCAAATTATCCTTAATAGTGCAATTTGGCAGAAAGCAATTAACCAACAAATGAGCGCACTTTTGCGTGAGGTTGCCGAAAACCCGGAGCGAGCGGGTTGGTCATTACTGTCGTTTAGCCTGGTTTACGGTGTGCTGCACGCGTTAGGGCCGGGGCATGGCAAAGTGGTGATCGCCACTTGGCTTGCCACCCATCCTTCGCGTTTGAAAAGCAGCCTGAAACTGACTTTTGCCGCTGCCTTAATGCAGGGAGGCGTGGCTATTGCGTTGGTAACGGTGGTGCTGGGGATTCTGGAATTGCCATCACGGGAACTGCATACGAGCAGTTTCTGGTTGGAGAAAAGCAGTTATTTGCTGGTGGGGATTTTAGGCTTGATGTTGTGTGGCCGCGCCTTACGAAATTTACACCGTGTTTTGCGAAAACCGAAGCGCTTTACCTCGTTCACGCCGCATCATGTTCACGACGAAAAATGTGGTTGTGGCCATCAGCATTTGCCGACAGAAAAACAGCTTGATGCAGGAGAGGACTGGCGTGCCCGCGTGATGATTGTGCTGTCGATGGGGATGCGCCCGTGTTCCGGTGCCATCATGGTGCTGCTGTTTAGTAAAGTCATTGGCGTGTATAGCTGGGGAATGTTGTCGGCATTGACGATGGCTGCCGGGACATCAATTACGATTTCTGGGCTGGCGTTTCTGGTACACGGTTTCCGTCAGCTTGCGGTGCGAGTGAGTGGTAACAAAGCCCCGGTTTTATGGCGACAAGTAGCCTGGGCGACACTGGCGTTAGCGGGCGGTGGGATTTTAGTTTTAGCTGCGGCGGTGATGTGGCTGAGTGCTCAACCGGTAATGCGCGGGATACGACCGTTTTAGTCCTTGATTAAAACAACCCTCACCCCGGCCCTCTCCCTGAGGGCGAGGGGGAAAACCGAACAGTCTCCTCCCCGAGGGGGAAACCGGACAGTCTCTTCCCCGAGGGGGAAAACCGGACATTCTCCTCCCCGAAGGGGGAAACCGAACAGTCCCCTCTCCTGGGGGAGAGGGTTAGGGTGAGGGCTTTAAAGATTAACGCTTCAGCGCTTCGCTCAATTCATCACGCATTGTTGCCAGCATGGCTTTAACAACACGTGGATTACCTGCAACGATGTTGCCGCTGGTCAGGTGGTTATGGCCGCCGGTGAAATCACATACCAGGCTACCAGATTCGCGAGCAATCAGTTCACCTGCTGCGAAATCCCACGGCTTCAGGCCAATCTCGAAGAAACCATCAACGCGGCCAGCCGCAACGTATGCCAGATCCAGTGCAGCAGAACCGGTACGACGGAAGTCAGCACACTGCGTGAACAGTTTGGCAACAATGTTGATATATGGAGTGGCGTGTTGCTTCAGTTTGAATGGGAAGCCGGTTGCCAGAATAGTGCCGTCAAGATCGCGTGCATTGCTGCCGCGCAGACGGTAACCGTTCAGCTGTGCGCCTTGACCGCGAACGGCTGTGAACAGCTCATTACGCATTGGGTCATAAACCACAGCAACTTCGGTGCGGCCTTTAACACGAACAGCAATAGAAACAGAGAAGTGTGGCAAACGTTTGATGAAGTTTGAAGTGCCATCCAGAGGATCGATAACCCATTGCACATCCTGCTCGGTACCCGCCAGTTCGCCTGATTCTTCAGCGATAATGGTGTGTTGCGGGTAGGATTTGCGGATAATTTCGATAATCAGGCGCTCGGCCTCTTTATCTACGTTAGTCACAAAATCGTTGCTGCCTTTCTGGCTCGCTTCTACAGCGTCAGGGGTTTCGTAGTTCTTGGCAATTAAATTGCCCGCCTTGCGCGCAGCGCGCACGGCGATGGTGAGCATCGGATGCATCGGTCTCTCTCTGGATGTTAAAGAACGGGAAAACGCGGCGGAGTATAGCAGAGCGTTCGGAATATGTCCCAGGGTTATGATAGGATATCGCGATAATCTTTTCAGGCTATGAGTCAATAATGCTGCAAAACGTACGTATAGTGCTGGTTGAAACCTCCCATACCGGCAACATGGGCTCTGTAGCCCGTGCGATGAAAACCATGGGGCTGACCAATCTTTGGCTGGTCAATCCGCTGGTTAAACCTGACTCTCAAGCTATTGCGCTTGCTGCGGGTGCCAGTGATGTTATCGGTGAAGCTAAAATTGTCGATACCCTTGATGAAGCGTTGGCTGGCTGTACTCTGGTGGTTGGCACCAGTGCGCGTTCGCGTACATTGCCGTGGCCGATGCTCGATCCACGCGAATGTGGTTTAAAGAGTATTTCTGAAGCGCAACATGCGCCAGTCGCCATTGTTTTTGGCCGCGAGCGTGTAGGCTTAACCAATGACGAATTGCAGAAATGCCACTACCACGTGGCGATTCAGGCAAACCCGGAATATAGCTCGCTGAACCTGGCGATGGCGGTGCAGATCCTGGCTTATGAAATTCGTATCGCCTGGCTTGCGACTCAAGAAGAAGGCAAAGAAGCGGTCGTTGTTGAAGACGAAACACAGTACCCGGCGGTTGACGATCTCGAGCGTTTTTATGGTCACCTGGAACAAGTGTTGCTGAAAACTGGCTTTATTCGCGCAACACATCCTGGCCAGATTATGAGTAAGTTGCGCCGCCTGTATACTCGTGCACGCCCGGAAATTCAAGAACTTAACATCCTGCGCGGCATGCTTTCTTCTATTGATAACGAGAAAAAACACGGCAAATAATACTTGAGTAAATTACTAGGTTAAATAGTTGACCAATTTACTCGGGAATGTCAGACTTGCGACCTGCTATGTGACAATCACATTTATAAAAAACCCCCGGTTCGAGGGGCGATTTGAGGTTATGTAAGACATGAGACTGACATCGAAAGGACGTTATGCCGTGACCGCAATGCTTGACGTTGCGTTGAACTCCGAATCAGGCCCGGTACCGTTGGCTGATATTTCTGAACGTCAGGGAATCTCTCTCTCCTACCTGGAGCAGTTATTCTCCCGTCTGCGTAAAAATGGCCTGGTTGCCAGCGTACGTGGTCCAGGCGGCGGTTATCTGCTGGGTAAAGAAGCAAACAGCATTGCAGTCGGCGAAGTGATTAGTGCCGTCGATGAATCTGTAGATGCTACGCGTTGCGCGGGCAAAGGTGGTTGTCAGGGCGGCGATAAGTGCCTGACTCACGCACTGTGGCGCGATCTGAGTGACCGTCTGACCGGTTTTCTGAATAACATCACCTTGGGTGAGCTGGTGAATAACCAGGAAGTGCTGGACGTCTCTGGCCGTCAGCATAATGAAAACCATCGCAGTACGCGCTCTCAAGACGCAATCGACGTCAAACTGCGCGCCTAATTTACCCATCATATTTCGGGTTGCAACTGTGTTGGCCGCACTTGTTCACCCCAGTCACTTACTTGATGTAAGCTCCTGGGGACTCTCAAGTTTGCCGCCTTGCTGCAACACGAACTATTTAGGGTAAAGATAAAAAAGAATTTTAGAATCTTTGTCATTTTTTAAAGAATGACAATCCCCAAAATATTTCAAGTTGCAGGCAGGCGGCAAGCGAAGGAACCCCGATGAGCTTAGTAAACTAAGTGATTCGGGTGAGTGAGAGCAGCCAACACACCTGTAACTTGAAAGATGAAGGGGATTTCGCATTGAGTGATGTACGGAGTTTAAAAGCATGAAATTACCGATTTATCTCGATTACTCTGCCACTACGCCAGTTGACCCGCGTGTTGCGCAGAAAATGATGCAGTTTTTGACTATGGACGGAACCTTCGGTAACCCGGCTTCTCGTTCGCACCGTTTCGGTTGGCAGGCGGAAGAAGCTGTTGATATCGCCCGTAACCAAATCGCTGAACTGGTTGGTGCAGACCCGCGTGAAATCGTCTTTACCTCCGGCGCAACTGAATCCGATAACCTCGCTATTAAAGGTGCCGCTAACTTCTATCAGAAGAAAGGCAAGCACATCATCACCGTAAAAACCGAACACAAAGCCGTGCTGGACACCTGTCGTCAGCTTGAGCGTGAAGGTTTTGAAGTGACTTATCTGGCACCGCAGAGCAACGGTATCGTTGACCTGAACGTGCTGGAAGCGGCGATGCGTGACGACACCATTCTGGTTTCCATCATGCACGTGAACAACGAAATCGGCGTGGTACAAGATATCGCGGCAATCGGCGAAATGTGCCGTGCGCGTGGCATTATCTATCACGTAGATGCGACTCAGAGCGTGGGTAAAATGCCTATCGACCTGAGCACTCTCAAAGTTGACCTGATGTCCTTCTCTGGTCACAAAATCTATGGCCCGAAAGGGATCGGCGCGCTGTATGTTCGTCGTAAACCACGTATTCGTATCGAAGCTCAGGTACACGGTGGCGGTCACGAGCGCGGCATGCGTTCTGGTACTCTTCCTGTTCACCAGATTGCTGGCATGGGCGAAGCTTACCGTATCGCAAAAGAAGAGATGGAAACAGAAATGTCCCGTCTGCGCGTATTGCGTAACCGTCTGTGGAATGGCGTGAAAGATATGGAAGAAGTGTATCTGAACGGTGACCTGGAACATGGCGTTCCAACTATCCTCAACGTGAGCTTTAACTACGTTGAAGGTGAGTCACTGATTATGGCACTCAAAGACCTCGCGGTTTCTTCCGGTTCGGCCTGTACTTCAGCAAGTCTTGAGCCATCCTACGTGCTGCGCGCACTGGGCATGACTGATGAACTGGCTCACAGCTCCATCCGTTTCTCTTTGGGTCGTTTTACTACTGAAGAAGAGATCGACTACACCATCGAACTGGTACGTAAGTCCATTGGCCGTCTGCGCGACCTTTCTCCGCTGTGGGAAATGTTTAAGCAGGGCGTGGATCTTAATTCCATCGAATGGGCTCATCACTAATTGTCCGTCACGGACGTCGATATCGGATTCTGGAGAATAAAAAATGGCTTATAGCGAAAAAGTAATCGATCACTACGAAAATCCACGCAACGTGGGTTCTTTTGACAACAGCGATGACAGCGTCGGTTCCGGCATGGTGGGTGCGCCTGCTTGTGGTGACGTGATGAAGTTGCAGATTAAAGTCAACAATGAAGGTATTATTGAAGACGCTCGCTTCAAAACCTACGGCTGTGGCTCTGCCATTGCTTCCAGTTCGCTGGTAACCGAATGGGTTAAAGGTAAATCTTTGGATGAAGCGCAAGCAATCAAAAACACCGACATTGCAGAAGAACTTGAACTGCCACCGGTGAAGATTCACTGCTCAATCCTTGCAGAAGACGCTATCAAAGCGGCTATCGCGGATTACAAAAGCAAGCGTGAAGCTAAATAATTATTGTTGAGTAGAGGTTGTTGTATGTCGATTACCCTTAGCGACAGTGCTGCCGCACGTGTGAATGCCTTCCTGTCCAATCGCGGAAAAGGCTTTGGTTTGCGTTTAGGCGTTCGCACCTCAGGCTGCTCCGGTATGGCTTATGTTCTGGAATTTGTTGACGCACCGATGGCAGATGACACCGTGTTCGAAGACAAAGGCGTGAAAGTGGTCGTCGATGGTAAAAGCCTGCAATTTTTAGACGGCACTGAGCTCGACTTCGTCAAAGAAGGTCTTAACGAAGGGTTTAAATTTACTAACCCGAACGTGAAAGATGAGTGTGGCTGCGGTGAAAGCTTCCACGTCTGATACTCGCCAATCCCCCGTGTAACTTCACGTTGCGCGGGGTCTAAAGTTACCCGAGCCTGTTATGGATTACTTTACCCTCTTTGGGTTACCGGTAAGTTTTGCCCTCAATACTGAGCTGCTGGCTACCCGTTACCAGGAGCTGCAACGTCAGTTCCACCCTGATAAATACACCAGCCGCCCTCAGGCGGAGCAACTGCTGGCGGTCCAACAATCTGCGACCATCAACCAGGCCTGGCAAACGCTGCGTCATCCACTGCCGCGCGCCGAGTACATTCTCTCCCTCAACGGTTTTGACCTGGCGAATGAACAGCATACCGTGCGCGACACCGCGTTTTTGATGGAGCAACTCGAATTACGCGAAGAGCTTGATAACATTGAGCACGCCAAAGATAGTGACCGTCTGGAATCCTTTAGTGCCAACGTTAATGCAATGGTGAAAACCCGCATGGCGCTAATGGTGCAGCAACTGGATAATCAGGACTGGACGCAGGCGGCGGATACGGTGCGTAAACTGCGTTTTCTCGATAAACTGCGCAGCCAAATAGAACAACTCGAAGAAAAGCTGCTCGATTTTTAACTGGAAGCTCAATATGGCGTTATTACAAATTAGTGAGCCGGGCCTGAGTGCGGCACCTCATCAGCGCAAGCTGGCGGCGGGCATCGACTTAGGTACTACCAATTCACTGGTTGCAACTGTTCGTAGCGGGCAAGCCGAAACGCTGCCTGACCATGAAGGGCGTCACCTGTTACCTTCTGTGGTGCACTATCAGCAACAAGGTCTGGATGTGGGCTGGGATGCGCGTGCGCAAGCCGCAACCGACCCGGCGAACACCATCAGCTCGGTAAAACGTCTGATGGGCCGCTCGCTGGCCGATATTCAGGCGCGCTATCCGCATCTGCCTTATTCACTCCAGGCGAGTGAGAATGGCCTGCCGATGATCAACACGCCAGCTGGGCTGCTGAACCCTATCCGTATTTCATCCGACATCCTTAAAGCCCTTTGCGCACGCGCCACCGAAGCGCTGGAAGGCCAGCTTGATGGTGTGGTGATTACCGTTCCGGCGTATTTCGACGATGCACAGCGTCAGGGCACCAAAGATGCCGCGCGTCTGGCCGGCCTGCACGTGCTGCGTTTGCTGAATGAACCGACTGCGGCAGCGATTGCCTACGGTCTGGACTCTGGCAAAGAGGGCGTTATCGCGGTTTACGATTTAGGCGGCGGTACGTTTGATATTTCCATCCTGCGTTTAAGCCGTGGCGTGTTTGAAGTGCTGGCGACCGGCGGTGATTCTGCACTAGGCGGCGATGACTTTGACCACCTGTTAGCCGACTGGTTACGCGGGCAAGCAGGCGTTGCTGACCGTAGCGACGACCGCGTGCAGCGCCAGTTACTGGACGCCGCCATTGCCGCGAAAATTGCTCTGAGCGATGCCGAAACTACCACGGTAGAAGTGGCTGGCTGGACGGGTACCGTGACCCGCGAACAGTTCAACGAACTGATTGCAGCCCTGGTTAAACGTACTTTGCTGGCTTGCCGTCGCGCGTTGAAAGACGCAGGCGTGGAAGCTGACGAAGTACTGGAAGTGGTAATGGTTGGCGGTTCAACCCGCGTGCCATTAGTGCGCGAACGTGTCGGCGAGTTCTTTGGCCGCACGCCGTTGACGTCCATCGACCCGGATAAAGTTGTCGCCATCGGTGCTGCCATTCAGGCGGATATTCTGGTGGGCAACAAGCCGGACAGCGACATGCTGTTGCTGGATGTGATCCCACTGTCGCTCGGCCTCGAAACCATGGGCGGCCTGGTAGAGAAAGTCATTCCACGTAACACCACTATTCCGGTGGCGCGTGCGCAGGACTTCACCACCTTTAAAGACGGCCAAACGGCGATGTCGATTCACGTAATGCAGGGCGAGCGCGAACTGGTACAAGATTGCCGTTCGTTGGCTCGTTTTGCACTGCGCGGTATTCCGGCAATGCCTGCGGGCGGGGCGCATATCCGCGTCACCTTCCAGGTTGATGCGGACGGCCTGCTAAGCGTCACCGCCATGGAGAAATCCACAGGTGTTGAAGCTTCTATTCAGGTGAAGCCTTCTTATGGCCTGAGCGACGGCGAAATTGCCTCAATGATTCAGGACTCCATGAGTTTTGCTGAGCGAGACGTGCAAGCGCGTATGCTTGCGGAGCAAAAAGTTGACGCGGCCCGCGTGCTGGAAAGCCTGCAAGGTGCGTTAGCCGCAGACGCCGCGCTGTTAAGCGCCGCTGAACGTGCAGATATCGACGCGACAATAGTGGCACTCCATGCCGCTGCTGCGGGTGACGATATCAATGCGATTGAACAAGCCATTAAAAACGTAGACAAACAAACCCAGGATTTCGCCGCACGTCGTATGGATGAATCAATCCGTAAGGCGCTGAAAGGCCACTCCGTGGACGAGGTTTAACATGCCAAAGATTGTATTTCTGCCTCATCAGGATTTGTGCCCAGATGGCGCAGTATTGGAAGCGAATGTCGGTGAAACCATTCTTGATGTTGCCCTGCGCAACGGTATCGAGATTGAACACGCCTGTGAAAAATCCTGTGCTTGCACCACTTGCCACTGCGTAGTGCGTGAAGGTTTCGACTCCCTGGCTGAAAGCACGGAAGACGAAGACGACATGCTGGACAAAGCCTGGGGTCTTGAGCCGGAAAGCCGCTTAAGCTGCCAGGCTCGCGTCACAGACGAAGACCTGGTCGTTGAGATGCCGCGCTACACCATCAACCATGCGCGTGAGCATTAACAGGAGTCGCAAATGGGATTGAAATGGACCGATAGCCGCGAAATCGGCGAAGCACTGTACGACAGCCGCCCGGATCTCGATCCGAAGACGGTACGCTTCACCGATCTGCATCAATGGATCTGCGACCTGGAAGATTTTGACGACGATCCAAACGCATCCAATGAAAAAATTCTGGAAGCAATTCTGTTAGTCTGGTTAGATGAAGCAGAATAAAAATAAGCGGGCTGCCTCTGGCGGCCCGTTTTTATATGTAGCATGAGCTGAAAAATATAAGGAAAAGAACATGACAGAAGCCATGAAAATTAGCCTTTCCACGTCGCCTGCCGATGCGCGTTGGGGCGAAAAAGCCGCTTATAGTATCAACGACGAAGGGATTACCCTGCACCTGACAGGCAAAGATGACCTGGGGTTAATCCAGCGTGCTGCCCGTAAAATTGACGGCCAGGGCCTGAAGCATGTGCAACTGGCAGGTGACGGCTGGGATGTAGAAAAAAGCTGGGCATTTTGGCAAGGCTATCGCGCACCAAAAGGTACGCGTAAAGTTGACTGGGCAGTGCTGGGCGAAGCAGAGCAAAAAGAGCTGAATAACCGCCTGAAAATCATCGACTGGGTACGTCATACCATCAATACACCAGCCGAAGAACTTGGCCCAGAGCAACTGGCTTCACGCGCCATAGACCTGCTGTGTGATGTGGCATGCGATAACGTTTCTTACCGCATCACTAAAGGTGAAGATCTGCGCGACCAGAACTATATGGGTATCCATACTGTTGGCCGTGGTTCAGAGCGTGCACCGGTTTTACTGGCGCTGGATTACAACCCAACAGGCAACCCGGATGCACCGGTTTATGCCTGCCTGGTGGGTAAAGGTATTACTTTCGACTCCGGCGGCTACAGCATCAAGCAAAGCGCGTTCATGGACTCCATGAAATCGGATATGGGCGGTGCGGCCACCATCACCGGCGCACTGGCATTTGCGATTACTCGTGGCCTGAACAAACGCGTCAAACTGTACCTGTGCTGTGCAGATAACTTGATTAGCGGCAATGCCTTTAAATTGGGCGACATCATTAAATATCGCAACGGCAAAACTGTTGAGATTATGAACACCGATGCGGAAGGCCGCCTGGTACTGGCTGACGGCCTGATTGACGCGTGTGCGCAAAAACCAGAATTAATCATCGACTGCGCAACCTTAACGGGAGCGGCGAAAACGGCACTGGGTAACGATTACCACGCGCTGTTCAGCTTCGATGATGAACTGGTTAATCGCTTGATGGCGAGTGCTGCGGCAGAAAACGAACCGTTCTGGCGTTTGCCACTGGCTGAGTTCCACCGCAACCAGTTGCCGTCCAACTTTGCCGAGCTGAACAACACCTCCAACGCCTCCTTCCCTGCGGGTGCGAGTACGGCTGCGGGCTTCCTGTCTCACTTCGTGGAAAACTATCACGAAGGTTGGCTGCACATCGACTGCTCTGCAACTTATCGTAAAGGTGCGGTTGAGCAGTGGTCTGCTGGCGCAACAGGCATTGGTGTGCGTGCGATTGCAAATCTGCTGGTTAGTCAGTAATTCGCTTTTCGCCCTCACCCCGACCCTCTCCCCCAGGAGAGGGGGAAAACGGCCAATTCCCTCTCCCTCAGGGAGAGGGTTAGGGTGAGGGTTGTTTGCCCCACAGACTCATTCTGGAACCACCATGTCAGAACTCAAAAACGAACTCGAAACGCTGCTTGAACAGGCGGCCACTGAACCTGCTCACCGCCCGGCATTTTTCCGCGTGTTACTGGAATCCACCGTTTGGGTCCCGGGTAGCGCCGCTGAAGGCGAAGCCATTGACGCCGATAGTGCCGTCGAATTGCAGCACTGGGAAAAAGACGATGGCACCTCTGTCATTCCGTTTTTCACCTCTGTTGAAGCGCTGCAACAAGCCATCAGCCACGAGCAGGCATTTGTTGTGATGCCAGTGCGCACGCTGTTTGAAATGACGCAGGGCGCGACACTGTTTCTGAACGCTAAACTGCCGACCGGCAAAGAATTTACCCCGCGTGAAATCACTCATTTAATCAGCGATGAAAGCGATCCTTTAACCCAGCAGGAAGTGCTGGATGGCGGGACATCGTTGCTGCTTTCCGAAGTGGCTGAGCCACCGGCGCAAATGGTCGATTCATTAACTACGCTGTTCAAAAACCTGAAAACTGTAAAACGTGCGTTCATCTGCTCTATTAAAGAACGTGCTGACGAGCAGCCAAACCTGCTGATTGGTATTGAAGCTGAAGGGGATATCGAAGCGATTATTCGCCAGGCTGGAAGTGTCGCGACTGATACGTTACCAGGCGATGAGCCAGTTGATATTTGCCAGGTGGTGGAAGGCGAAAATGGCATCAGCCACTTTATGATGGCGCACATTACGCCATTCTACGAACGCCGCTGGGGCAGTTTCTTGCGAGATTTTAAAACCAATCGGATTATCTAAAAAAATAAAAACAGCACACGCATGGTGCTGTTTTTATTACCATGTAAATTTTTCAGAGTTTGGTACCTTGCATTTATAATTACCTGCGAGCAATATTATTTTATAATGTTTAATATTCTTATTTTCAATGACCGGGATGGTTGTGATGAAAAACAAAGGGTTCTTGTATATATTTGTTATTCCAGTGTTAATTACGCTTTATGGTTTTTTCCAACTGTATCGGATGAATGATGGAGTTTCGCCTTCAGATTATGATTATAATGAAATGGCTTTACGGCATTTTTTATCAACAATAGGTTTGATATCGTCACTGCTTAGTTTATTTATAAGTGGTGCCGCGATGGCACTCTGCCGCTATAGTACAACTGTTGCCAGAAAATCCCAGAACACACTGGTTATCATGTTTAACCGCTGCCGAAAAGTATTCCCATTCATGATGTTGGGGCAGATTGTTTTTTGTGGTCTCAGTATAATATTTTATGCTTTTTCAGAAATTGCCTGGATCGTTTCTGCATTTGAAATGGATACCGGGAGTTATAAATTACTTACCCTGATTGGAATGGGGGTATTAGGTGTTTTATGGATATTAATAAAAAGTCTCATCAATATTAAAAATTGTTTTGCCATGTTCCAACCCACACCTTCATTAGTTATTGGACATAATGTTTCTGAACAACAGGCTGCTGGCCTCTGGCAATGGGTTCGGGAGCTGGCTGCGAAAATTAATGCAGTCATTCCGGATAATATCGTTGTGGGTATGGAAGAGTGTTTTTATGTTACCGCTAATTCAGTGCAGCTTGTTGATGGTGAGCATTTAACCGGTAATACGTTGTATTTTCCTGTCACTTACGCACGCTTTATGAGTGAAGATGAAATTGCTGCGGTCGTCGGCCATGAACTGGGGCATTTTACCGGGCAAGATACCCAGTACAGTTTGCGTTTTACACCACTGTACAGCGGCCTGCAAAATAGTCTGGAACAGGTTGCTATTAAAGCGATGGGCAATTCATGGATAGATAACATCGTTATCTATCCTGCTCTTTATATCGGGAATTATTTCCTCAAGAATCTCGACGAAACGGTTAATTACTGGAGCCGTATCCGTGAGCATGCTGCCGATGCTGTTGGTGCAAAAGCCAGTAGCGAGCAGGCGTTTTCTAGCGCATTACTGCGCATTTGTGCATTGAACGATGATATTAGCCAGCAAATTCATCGGCTTTATCAAGGGAAGTTTAACGACCCCGATCTGGCTGCCACAGTCTTTGAAGCTCTGAAATCAAGAGAAACTATTGATGCGAAAGCACAGCTTGAAAACAGTACCATCCATCCACTAGACAGCCACCCACCCACAAGCTTACGCATTGCGGCCCTGAATGTGCAGGTTGATGATGCACTGCTCATACAAGCTTCTCGTCCAGTCAGTGAACATGACTATCATAATATGGATAAGTGGTTTGCAGACCCTCAAGGCTTATGTCAACAACTCACACAGGCTCTCAAAAAAGAACTGGGTGAACAGGGTGAGCAAATTCGCAAAGAGTTGGAAGCCGTCTCTCAAATCGTCGCCCCAGAAGAAACGCTGACATTTCGCTTAGGCAAAAAAAACGTTTGGTTTATGGGGGGATTTGCAATGGTATTATTTATTATCGCTGCATGGGTTACGTCTCTTATCTTTTCAGGCCCTGGTGCTGCCGGTTCAACGCAAGTAAAGGTAGCGGCATGGACAGCTGGCTTCTCACTATTCTTTGCTCTTGCTTCTGTGGCGATGTACAGGAAAACGCTTCAACCGCTATTTACCTTGTCCAATGACAGTATCTTGAGTGTACAGCTCAATAAACCTGTCATGCTTGTTGATATAGAAGATATTTCAATGCGAGTGATTCAGAGTAATTGTTATTTGGATCTCATTATGCGCGAGGATGCGGAATTGCCCATTTCTTTACTGGGGCGTTTTTCTCGATCCATTGCCGTCGTTACCAAAAAACATAAAATAACCATGATCATTGCCGGGACGCTGCTCAAAGAAGGCTGCAACGAAAAGATAAGCTTTGATGAATTGTATGAGTTATTAGCGAAATATCTGCAGGCTGCACATGCGCGTAGAGTTCTTATTGAGTTGAATAGTTAAACGAGAATATTCTGGTGCAGGTAAAACTGATATTTAGTTTATTGCCTGCGCCAGCAGTAAATCCATTAACAGCAACAGATTCGACTCAAACGAGGTGATCCCAGAAGCTTCTGCTGCATAGTGGACTGCCTCGTCATACAGTTGAAAATGCACATCCGCCAGTTCGGACAGACTGTTCGGCGACGCGCGAGTAAATGCCACAATCGACATCCCAACATTCTGTGCAATCCGCGCTTTATCCAGTACCTGTTCGGTTTCACCGCTGCGTGAAATGGCGATAAACACCTGATACTTCGACGCGTTACTCAGGAAAATGCCTCGGCTATCGCCTGGCCCGGAAATAAATGCAGTTTTCCCCAGCACCTGAAGTTTCTTGGTGAGATATTCGGCAAACAGATAGGAAAAACCCGCGCCGTATAAAAAGAAACTCTCTTTTTCGCGTAACAGCGCCGCGAATTGCGCCATTAGCTCGGGCGTCACCCAACGAAAGGTTTGCCGGTAATTAGCCACAAATTCATCGAATAAAACCGGCAGGGCGCCTGCGGGTGGTGCGGGTTGTTGAGCAATATGCGGTGTATTGGAAAGCAGTTGCTTACAGTGCCAGATAAACTCGCTGTAACCGCTAAATCCAAGCTTCTGGCACAGCCGCATAATGGTCGCGCTGGAGACAAACGTCGCCAGGGCAAGTTCGCGAACCGTGATTTTGCCTACCAGCAATGGATGGTTGGTCAAATGCGAAAGAACACGGTACTCAGCGCGGGTTAAAGACTCTCCGCGCTCGAGCAAGCCTGCCAGGCGGTTGTCCATTACAGTGATTGTGCAGGTTCGACAGGTAAATCAGAACGGGCACCCCATTCACTCCAGGAGCCGTCGTACAGAGAAACACCGTTGACGCCAAGCGTCGTTAACGCCAGCACGACCACCGCCGCAGTGACACCTGAGCCGCAACTGGCGATAACCGGTTTATCAAAACTCACACCCTGGCGGATGAAAATTTCATTCAGCTCATCAGTGGTTTTCAACTGACCATTTTCTACCAAATCACTCCATGGCACGTTTAAGGCGCCCGGAATATGACCGCGTCTTAAACCCGGACGTGGCTCGTCCATTTGTGCATTAAAGCGTGGGGCAGGGCGAGCATCGACGATTTGTGCGGTGCCTTCATGGCTGACCAGCAGCACATCGGTCAGACGTTTAATCACTAGTGGGTCGAAATTCACATCGAACTCGCCTTCGGGTAATTCAACATCACCTTTTTCCAGCGGTAATTCTTCGCGCTGCCAGTCGGCGAGCCCCCCGGCCAGAATCGAGACTTTCTCAACGCCAAAAGTCCGCAGCATCCACCAGGCGCGTGGGGCGGAAAATAGGTTACCTTCATCGTAAACAATCAGATGTTTATCCTGGCTGATACCCAGCTCGCGCATGGCGACAGCAAAGGCTTCAGGGCGCGGCATCATATGCGGCAGAGGACTGGTGTGATCGGACAGGGCTTCGATATCAAAAAATACCGCGCCTGGCAGATGGCCTGCGCGGTATTCACCTGCGAGATCACGATGCTCCTGGCCTGGAGGCGCCATGCGAGCATCAATAATCTGGATATTCTCATCATTAATATGTTCTGCGAGCCAGTCGCCCGCAACGAAGAAAGTGGTGGACATGGTTGCCTCCGAATCGTCATTGATTAACGGATTGTCGGTGTTTTTAAGCAAACCGACAAGCAACCATATCCACTGCTGCGAAGTGTGCCGTAAATATTAGATAAAGTTACGCTTTCACCGCTTCGCCATCTTTCCAGGCCTGTTGCAATTGCGGCCAGTAATCACGATTGGCTTCAATCATATCGTCGAGAATCGCTTTCGCATGCTGCATGGTTGGCACAGTACGGTTAAGCGTAAATGCCTGTAACGCCTTCTCGTAGCTGCCTTCGATGGTGGCTTCAACCAGCAACTGCTCTGAGGCTAACTGCTGCATTAACAACGTCTGGTGGAACAGCGGAACCGCGCCCATGCGCACCGGTTCTGGCCCTTCGGAAGTAATATAAGCAGGCACTTCCACCATGGCATCGTATGGCAGGTTGGCAATGGCACCTTTGTTTTCCACAATCACCAGGTGGCGCTGGCGTAAATCAAAGGCCAGCGAACAGGCAACATCAA
Organism: Buttiauxella sp. JUb87; assembly: GCF_004361975.1. Lineage (NCBI taxonomy): Bacteria > Pseudomonadati > Pseudomonadota > Gammaproteobacteria > Enterobacterales > Enterobacteriaceae > Buttiauxella > Buttiauxella sp. JUb87. The sequence goes on along the minus strand of NZ_SNVY01000001.1, from coordinate 1,688,447 downwards.
CAATAAACGCACCATGCACACCAACGTGGAAGGCATCCGGCAAAATACCGGTTTGCTTATATTCGGCGGCGGCGGCAAACAGTTTCTTCTCGCGCCCATCCATCACTTCGTTAGCGCGGGTGTAGTCCGGGTTTTGATGCTCAACGATGTCGTTTGGCATCAGGTAATACTGCAAATACGGGTTTGGCAGGAATTGCGGGAAATGGTCCATAATCGGCTTGATGTGACGCCAGGTTTTTACCCAAGACGGATCGGAATGCTGCGGATCGGTTTGCGCAGCATCTTCGGTCAGCAGGCCAAATTTCGCAATATGGCGGCGCAATTCCGGCAGGCGATCTTCCCCATCAACCAGCACACGGGTAAACCAGCCAAAATGGTTGAGGCCGAAGTAATCGACTTCTAATTTATGGCGGTCAACACCGAGAATGGCACCCATATTGCGCATCGCGGCGACCGGCATATCACAAATATTAAGTACTCGCGCTTTTGGGCGCAGGCGACGCACGCCTTCGGCAACAATCGCCGCAGGGTTGGAATAGTTAACAATCCACGCTTTTTGATGCGCGTAACGTTCGACAAAATCACACAATTCCACCATCGGCAAAATGGTGCGCAGGCCATATGCCAGCCCGCCAGGCCCACAGGTTTCTTGCCCTACCACGCCATGGCGTAGTGGGATTTTTTCATCCTGCTCGCGCATTTTGTACTGGCCAACGCGCATTTGAGCGAAAACAAAATGGGCACCGCTAAAGGCAACTTCCGGGTCGGTGGTGACGGTAAATTTAATGCTTTGGCTATGGTCGCGAATCACTTTCTCAACCACCGGAGCAATCACCGACTGGCGCTCGCCATCAATATCATAGAGGCGGATTTCAGCTAATGGGAAATCGGCCAGGCGCACCATCAGGCTCTTAACAATGCCCGGTGTGTAAGTACTACCGCCACCGGCAATGGACAAAATAAACGGGGGTTTAAACATCATTAGCTCCTTTAGAGATAAGTCTCTACTGCTTCACGCATTTTTTTGACATGCAGCCCGTAGACCACCTGAACGTTATTACCTTGCTTAATCACCCCTTTCGCGCCAGTCGATTTCAGGCGGGGTTCGTCGATAACTGTCACATCACGTACCGTCACTCGCAGGCGGGTGTAACAGTTGTCGACCACTTCGATATTGGCTCGTCCACCGAGGCCCTCAATAATGGCTTCACCTAATCCATCGTTGCTACCTTTGGCCTGATACTCTTGTTTGCTATACAGTTTTGTTTCTTGCTCGTCGTCCTCACGGCCCGGCGTTTTCATGTCGAAACGGCGAATCAGGAAGCGGAACACCAGGAAATAGATGACCGACATCGTCAGCCCGACGACGATATACATCGGCCAGTTGGATTTCTCAGTCCCCAGCGGCAGGTTATAAAGAATGAAATCGATAATGCCGTTGGCACCGATGGCGTGAACGCCCAGCAAATAGAACAGCATCATGCCGATGCCGGTCAGAACCGCATGCACACCAAACAACAATGGGGCGACAAACAGGAAGGAAAACTCCAGTGGCTCCGTGACTCCAACCAGCATGGACGTCAGCGCTGCCGGGATGAGAATGGCTTTCGCTGCCGCTTTGCGTTCCGGTTTCGCCGTCATATACATGGCGAGTGCTGCCGCAGGGAGGCCGAACATTTTGCTGATTCCGCGCGCGTCCCACACCACAGTACTGCTCAGTTGATGCACGCTCGGGCAGGCCATTTCTGCGAAGTAAATATTGCGCGCGCCCTGGTAAATATTGCCGCAAACATCGGCCGTGCCGCCTAATTCGGTATACAGGAATGGGGTATAGACCAGGTGATGCAGACCGGTTGGCACCAGGATGCGTTCCAGGAAACCGTAGATAGCAACGCCAAACACTCCGGCGCCTTTAATCGCCAGCGCCAGTGCGCTGATGCCATGCTGGGCAAACGGCCAGAGTTCGCTCATCACTACACCGAGTAACATCGAGACGGGAAGCATGATAATGGCGACAAAACAGTGCCCTGAGTAAATCGCCATCGCACCAGAAAACTGTACGCTGGAATAACGGTTGTACAAATATCCCGACAGTGCGCCCGTGAGGATCCCTGCGAAAACGCCCATCTCAAGCACCTGGACACCCAACACCATGCTTTGCCCTGCGGCACGCATTTGGTCGGCAGGAGCCAGTTCGCCTTGAAGCTGTAACGTTACGTTCATCGCATTAATGAATACGATAAAAGTAACCAGACCAATTAATGCAGCATACCCTTTGTCTTTGGCCGCCAGACCAATGGGAATGCCTACGCCAAATACCAGCGCCAGGTTCGCCAGAACCGATACCGCGGATTTGGAGATGAGAACGCCAGTGTGTTGAATGGAAGGGTGGCCGAGGAAGGGTAAATATTCTGCCAGGTTGCCATTGCCCAATACATTACCGAACGCGATAAATAAACCGACGATCGGCAAAATAAGCACCGGGCCGTAGAGTGATTTTCCGAAATTTTGTAGAGCGTTAACGGCACTTTTCATTTAGCAGTCTCTTATTATCACTTTGGCTAAACACCGCGTTGAGGCAGCGACTCAGCTTGAAATGTAGCAAGAATAAAGACTGCTAATCCAACTATCTTATTGTTTTAAAAACAAATGACTCACAAGGTAACATGTAACGTTTCAGGCTGTGATCATGCTTCCACTTTGCATCCAAATTTCAGTTGAAACCGTTGCACAATAAAACGTTTCCTTTGCGAGAAAGTACGCAATGCCGAATCTTCATACTTTCGTTTTTTTAATGTACCCGCATAATACATGTACTACGTAGTGAGTTAATGGGCCTTATCGGCCAGGGATAAAACATGAAAGCAATACGTCTGGGTGCGCTGGTAGCGGCGCTCGTAGCAGCTTTGGCACTTTCAGGGTGCGACAATAACGATAAACCTCAGCCAGCAGCGAAAAGCGATAGCACGGCTCAGCAAAGTACTGCTCCTGCGGCGAAGCCTGATGCCTCGCAACTCGAAAAGTTAGCGAAAGACTCTGCGGGCAAACCGCTTAAATTGCTCGATGCCTCCGAGGTACAACTCGATGGCGCAAGCACGTTAGTCATGACTTTTTCAATTCCACTCGATCCCAATCAAGATTTCTCCCGCGTGGCCCATCTGGTGGACAAAACCAGCGGTAAAGTCGATGGTGCGTGGGAACTTTCAGCCGACCTGAAAGAATTACGTTTGCGCCATCTTGAGCCGAAACGTGAACTGATATTGACCGTTGATAACAGCTTGCTGGCTCTCAATAAAACGACTTTTGACAGCCACTTCGAAAAGAAAATTTCGACCCGCGATATCCAACCAAGCGTGGGGTTTGCCAGCAGGGGTTCATTGCTGCCAACCAAAGTGATGGCAGGTTTACCGGTGATGGCACTCAACGTTGATAAAATCGACGTCAATTTCTACCGGATAAAAAGTGAATCTTTAAGTTCATTCATCAGCCAGTGGCAATACCGAAACTCAGTGTCTAACTGGGAATCTGACAATTTACTCAAGCTTGCGGAACTGGTTTACAGCGGCAGGTTTGATCTCAATCCGGCGCGCAATACCCGCGAAAAACTCCTGCTGCCATTAGGCGAAATTAAACCGCTGCAACAGCCTGGTGTCTACATCGCGATAATGAGTCAGGCTGGTCATTACAGTTATAGCAATGCCGCAACCTTGTTTACGTTGAGCGACATCGGTGTGTCAGCACACCGCTACCATGATCGGTTAGATGTCTTCACGCAAAGCCTGGAAAATGGTGCCGCGCAATCCAGCGTGGAAATCTCCTTGCTTGATGAAAAAGGGCAAACACTGGCACAAGCGAAGAGCGATGGCGATGGTCACGCTAAGCTGGAAAAACCAGGTAAAGGCACAATCTTGCTGGCGAGAACAGGCGAGCAAACTACGCTGCTGGATTTAAGCCGCCCGGCGCTGGATCTGGCTGAATTTGATATTGCCGGGGAAACCGGCTTCAGTAAGCAGTTCTTTATGTTTGGCCCACGCGATCTTTACCGCCCTGGTGAAACGCTACTGCTGAATGCCTTGTTACGTGATGGCGACGGTAAAGCACTACCTGCGCAGCCGGTAAAACTCGAAGTGGTGAAACCAGACGGCCAGGTCGCCAGGACGCAAGTCTGGCAACCTGAAAATGGTTTGTACAAATTTAGCTATCCATTGAACCCGAATGTGCAAACCGGCAACTGGCAAGTACGTGTGAATACTGGCGATAACCAGCCACGTATCTGGTCATTTAAAGTTGAAGACTTTATGCCGGAGCGCATGGCGCTCAACATCACTGGTAGTAAAGAGCCTGTCAGTCCTGATGATTCTGTGAATTTCGAAATTGTCGGTCGCTATCTGTATGGTGCGCCAGCAGCCGGTAATAATCTGCAAGGGCAACTGTTCTTACGCCCACTGCGTGAAGCGGTGTCTGCATTGCCTGGGTTCCAGTTTGGTGACATCAACGAAGAAAACCTCACTCGTAATCTGGATGAAGTCCAGCTCCAGCTTGATGAGCAAGGTAAAACTACCGTCAGTGCAGACAGCCAATGGTCTGACGTTCATTCACCGTTACGGCTGGTGCTGCAAGCCAGTTTGCTGGAATCAGGTGGCCGTCCAGTGACGCGTCGCGCTGAACAAGCTATCTGGCCAGGCGCTGCGTTGCCGGGTATTCGTCCGCAATTTGCCAGTAAAGAAATTTACGATTACCGAACCGACAGCACCCGTACTCAACCTATCGTTGACGAAGACACTAACGCCGGTTTTGACATCGTGTACGCCAATGCTAAAGGGGAAAAACTGGCGGTTTCGGGGCTGGATGTGCGGCTCATCCGTGAGCGCCGTGATTACTTCTGGAGTTGGGAAGAAGGTGAAGGCTGGCAGTCACAATATGACCAGAAAGATCTGGTAGAAGCTGAGCAAAAACTCACGCTTGCCGCGGGTGAAACTGGCAAAGTGGCTTTCCCCGTTGAATGGGGTTCTTACCGTCTTGAAGTCCGTGACCCGGAGACAAACATTGTCAGTAGTATGCGTTTTTGGGCGGGTTATAGCTGGCAAGATAACAGTGACGGCGCTGGCGCTGTGCGCCCAGATCGTGTGACGCTGAAAATAGACAAACCAGCTTATAAGCCAGGTGACACCATCAATCTGCATATTTCCGCCCCAGCAGCCGGTAAAGGCTACGCGATGGTGGAATCCAGTGATGGCCCATTGTGGTGGAAAGAAATTGATGTGCCAGAAAAAGGGCTGGATATTGCTATTCCGGTCGATAAAAGCTGGCAGCGCCATGACCTTTATCTGAGTACCCTGGTGATTCGTCCTGGTGATAAGAGCCGTGCGGCAACGCCGAAACGTGCTGTTGGTATTTTGCATCTGCCACTGGGTGACGAAAGCCGCCGCCTGGCACTGGCGCTGGAGGCTCCGGCCAAAATGCGCCCGAATCAAAATCTCACCGTAAAAGTTAAAACCCAGCCGATTAATGGCGAAATGCCGAAGCAAATTAATGTGCTGGTATCCGCTGTTGATAGCGGTGTGCTGAATATTACTGACTACAAAACGCCAGACCCTTGGGAAGCCTTCTTTGGTCGCAAACGTTATGGCGCAGATTTATATGATATCTACGGTCAGGTGATTGAAGGGGAAGGGCGCTTAGCCGCGTTACGCTTTGGTGGTGATGGTGATGAAGGCGATGCACTAAGTCGCGGTGGTAAAAAACCGGTAAACCACGTCACTATCATTGCTGAGCAAGCTCAACCGGTACAGCTGAACGAGAAGGGTGAAGGAATCGTCACGCTGCCGATTGGCGACTTTAACGGCGAGTTACGGGTAATGGCGCAAGCCTGGACCGATGACCGTTTTGGTAACAGCGAGCAAAAAGTAGTGGTTGCGGCACCTTTGGTGAGCGAACTGGCGGCACCGCGCTTTATGGCAAGTGGTGACAGTAGCCGCCTGGCAATGGATCTCACTAATCTTACCGACCAGCCGCAACAACTGAACCTAAACCTGAAAACCAGTGGTTTGATTTCGCTGGACTCATCTGCTGAGCAAACAGTGCAACTGTTACCTGGTGCACGTAAAACCCTGTTTATCTCAGTCCATGCGTTGGATGGTTTTGGTGACGGGCAGCTCACTGCGCAAATCAGTGGCATAAACTTACCTGGCGAAACATTCAGCGCACTGCAAAAACAATGGAAATTGGGCGTACGGCCTCCGTTCCCGGCGCAAAACATCAATAGCGGTGCGGTGCTGGCTGCGGGTGACGTCTGGGATATTCCACCGCAGCATATTTCCGGTTTGGCACCAGCAACGCTTGAAGGACAAATTCTTCTCAGTGGCCGTCCACCGTTGAACCTGGCGCGTTATATCCGGGAACTGAAAGCCTATCCGTATGGTTGCCTTGAACAAACAACCAGCGGTCTGTTCCCTTCGCTTTATACCAATCAGGCGCAACTCGCGGCTCTGGGGATAAAAGGAACCAGCGATGAACAGCGCCGTGCCGCCATCGACCTGGGGATTTCTCGACTGCTTGATATGCAGCGTGATAACGGCAGCTTTGGCTTATGGGACAAAGAAGGGCCAGAAGAATACTGGTTAACGGCGTACGTCACTGATTTCCTGGTGCGTGCCAGTGAGCAAGGTTATAGCGTGAATACAGATGCGCTGACTGAAGCAAATCAGCGTCTGTTGCGTTATTTGCAGGATTCAGGGCTTATCGCGTTGCGTTATAGCGATGACTCTGCGGGCACTAAATTTGCGGTTCAGGCCTACGCCGCACAAGTATTGGCACGTCAGCAAAAAGCACCGCTCGGGGCGCTGCGTGAGCTTTGGTCGCATCACAGCTCAGCCCGTGCCGGATTGCCATTGGTGCAATTAGGCGTGGCGTTAAAACTGATGGGTGATGCTCCGCGAGGCGATGAAGCTATCAAGTTAGGTTTGCAAACTAGTCGCAGCAATGAGCGTATTTGGTTAGCTGACTACGGCAGTGAACTGCGTGATAACGCGATGATGCTGAGCCTTCTTGAAGAGAACAAATTGCTGCCGGACCAGCAGAATAACTTGCTTGTGAACCTCTCTAACCTCGCTTTTAGCCAACGCTGGTTGTCGACTCAGGAAAGTAACGCACTATTCCTGGCTGGCCGTAACTGGCAAACCGCAAAAGGGGAGTGGCAATCGCAGGTTTCCTTTACTGACGAACCACTGGCAAGCGGGCAATCAATGACTCGTAATTTGACTGCTGAACAACTTGAGCGTTTGCAAGTGACTAACACCGGTACAGGTAATCTTTATCTCCGCTTAGACAGCGTCGGCTATCCACAACGGGCTCCAGCGCCATATAGCAATGTGCTGCATATTGAGCGCCATTTCCTGGATGCTAAAGGCAATAGCAAATCGTTGTCAGAACTGAAAAGCGGTGAGTTAGTGATGGTCTGGTTAGATGTCTGGGCGGATAAAAATGTGCCTGATGCGCTGGTGGTCGATTTACTGCCAGCGGGGCTTGAGCTGGAAAACCAGAACCTTTCTGAAAGTAGTGCCAGTTTAGGTGAAGGTGATAACCAGGTTCAGGGCTTACTGAGCCAGATGCAGCAGGCTGATATCCAGCACCTGGAGTTCCGTGATGATCGCTTTGTGGCTGCATTACCACTCAATGAAAGCCAGCATGCCACTCTGGTTTATCTGGCGCGGGCGGTCACTCCCGGGACTTATCAGGTTCCGGTTTCACAAGTGGAATCAATGTATGTTCCGCAGTGGCGGGCTACAGGAGCCAGCACTGGTTTGCTGACAGTTCATCCGTAACTGGCCTTGCGAATGTTAAAAGTTTTATGCTGGCGGCGCCGCTACCTTTTGGTTGTGGTGCCGCTCTTTATTTGTCTGGGAATTTGGCTGGCAGACCGGATTTGGCCATTGCCGTTGTCACAGGCGAATCCTGCACGTGTCGTGGTTGCGGCAGACGGCACGCCGCTGTGGCGCTTTGCCGATGAGAACGGCATCTGGCGTTATCCGGTCACGCTGAATGATGTCTCTCCCCGCTATCTCGAAGCTTTGATCAACTACGAAGATCGTTGGTTTTGGGATCATCCAGGGATCAATCCACTTTCGATTTTACGAGCGGCCTGGCAGGATCTTCGCAATGGGAAAGTGATCTCGGGTGGCAGTACGTTGACGATGCAAGTCGCGCGTTTGCTTGATCCGCATCCTCGTACGTTTGGCGGGAAAATCCGCCAGGTCTGGCGAGCGTTGCAGCTTGAATGGCATCTTTCAAAACAACAAATTCTCACTATTTACCTTAATCGAGCCCCCTTTGGCGGCACGTTACAGGGCGTAGGGGCGGCCAGTTGGGTCTATTTGGGTAAGTCCCCGCAACAACTTAGCTATGCGGAGGCGGCCTTATTGGCGGTACTTCCACAGGCGCCCAGTCGTTTGCGCCCGGACCGCTGGCCAGAACGGGCTCAGACCGCGCGTAATAAAGTGCTTCTTCGTATGGCAGAACAAGCCGTTTGGGAACCTCAGCAGGTTAAGGAATCGCTGGAGGAACCGGTATGGCTGGCCGCACGGCAGATGCCGCAACTGGCTCCGCTGCTGTCGCGCTATCTGGCAAATCGCAGTCCCGCTCAGAAAATCACGACCACCATCGACGCATCGTTACAGCGTCAACTGGAAGAACTAGCCCTTAACTGGAAAGCACAATTGCCTTCGCGATCATCACTGGCGATGCTGGTCGTCGATCACACCACCATGGAAGTGCGCGGTTGGGTAGGTTCGGTCGATATCAATGACCAAAACCGTTTCGGGCATGTTGATATGGTGACGGCCATTCGTTCACCCGGTTCGGTGCTGAAACCCTTTGTTTATGGCCTGGCGCTGGACGATGGGCTGATACATCCCACTTCGTTGTTACAGGATGTGCCACGCCGTTTCGGCGATTACCGGCCAGGAAATTTCGACACTGGTTTTCATGGGCCAGTGAGTATGAGTGAGGCTCTGGTGCGCTCGCTTAACCTTCCTGCTGTTCAGGTATTGGAAGCGTATGGGCCAAAACGGTTTGCAGCACAACTGCGTAATGTGGGGCTGGATCTGCGTTTCCCGGCTGGCAGTGAGCCCAATCTTTCGCTCATTCTTGGTGGTGGGGGGGCGCGACTGGATCAGTTAGTTGCTGCTTATAGCGCTTTTGCTCGCCATGGTCGCGCGGCGCATCTACGTTTGCAACCCGACCAGCCATTACTTGAGCGTCCTTTGATGTCTGCGGGAGCCGCGTGGATTATTCGTCGAGTTCTGGCAGGCGAAGCGCAGCCGCAACCGGATGCCACTTTGCCTGCTGTGGTGCCTTTGGCCTGGAAAACGGGCACCAGTTACGGCTATCGTGATGCGTGGGCTATCGGAATAAATCCCCGCTATCTCATTGGTATTTGGACCGGACGCCCTGATAGCACGCCGGTTGCTGGGCAGTTTGGATTAGGCAGCGCCGTGCCACTGCTAAACCAGGTTAATAATCTGCTGCAAGCCACTTCCGCTGTTCAGCAAGCGCGTTTATCGGTTGACCCGCGTCCGGCAACGGTTTCTGCCGGTGAAATTTGCTGGCCGGGAGGGCAAAACCTGGCGGCTGGAGACAGCAATTGCCGACGCAGACTATCGGGCTGGTTACTGGATGGTAGCCAACCGCCAACACTAGAAGCTCCGGGGCAGGAGGGGATTCAGGGGTCGAGAAAGGTAATATGGCTGGATGAACAAGGGAAACGTGTGGCTGCCGATTGCCCGGGGGCAACACAACATACTATTGCACTATGGCCCCTGCCGCTTGAGCCATGGTTACCGGAGGGCGAAAGAAGAGTCGCTCGTTTGCCTGCGGTCTCGGAACAGTGTCCACCACAGCAGAAAGATGAAGTTACGCCTTTATTGTTGTTAGGGGTACGCGAGGGCGCTATTTTGAAACGTCTGCCGGGTGAATTGCGCCTGGTGCTCCGCCTTAGCGCTCAGGGGGGCCAGGGCGATCGCTGGTGGTTTTTGAATGGCGAACCGGTCAGTGAAAACCAGAACGGAATTGCGCTGAATCTGGATAAACCGGGTAAGTATCAGGTATTGGTCCTTGATGGTGCCGGGCAGATTGCCGCTGCTCATTTCACATTGCAGTAGAGTAATAGTGTGATTTTTAGGCGTTTAGATGAGAAGTGTTGCCGATGTTCGTTTTATTTTAAAAAAATGTTACCTGCATCCATAGGCAACTCGAGACTTGCTCATTATAATCGGCGCCAAATCATAACCGGGTATCCCCTAAATGAAGAATGGTGGGGACCGGGCAAACAGAACAGACACAGAGGTAATCATGGCTATTGAACGTACTTTTTCCATCATCAAACCAAACGCGGTGGCAAAAAACGTTATTGGTAATATTTATGCTCGTTTTGAATCCGCAGGGTTTAAAATTGTTGGCGCCAAAATGTTGCACCTGACTTCAGAACAGGCTCAAGGCTTCTATGCTGAGCACACAGGTAAGCCATTCTTCGATGGTCTGGTTGCGTTCATGACTTCTGGCCCAATCGTGGTTAGCGTTCTGGAAGGTGAAAACGCCGTTCAGCGTCACCGTGACATTCTGGGCGCGACTAACCCAGCAAACGCTTTGGCAGGGACTCTGCGCGCAGATTACGCTGATAGCTTCACCGAGAACGGCACCCACGGCTCTGATTCTTTAGAATCTGCTGCTCGTGAAATCGCCTATTTCTTCGCTGAAGGCGAAGTTTGTCCGCGCACTCGTTAATTAGCACTATCTGTTAAGCGGCCGTTACATTTTATTTGTATGTACATCGCTTTCAGTCATGGCATCTGAGCCATAGAATTTGTACAATGCTACGCCCCGGATGAGCTTGCTCTCTGGGGCGTATCTTTTTAACCCTCCTGGGGCCGTAACGTGTAACAACGAGGCCGGAAGAAAATATGTCAGAGCAAATTGTCACTCCTGAGACGCCTGTTTCAGTCGTTTCCAACAAGTCAGAAAAAATTAACCTGTTGGATCTTAACCGCCAGCAACTGCGTGAGTTCTTCGCTGATATGGGCGAAAAACCTTTCCGCGCTGATCAAGTCATGAAATGGATGTATCACTATTGCAGTGATGATTTCGATGACATGACCGACATCAACAAAGTTCTGCGCAACAAACTTAAAGAAGTCGCTGAAATCCGCGCTCCTGAAGTTGCTGAAGAGCAACGTTCTGCCGATGGCACCATCAAATGGGCAATCAGAATCGCTGATCAACTGGTCGAAACCGTGTATATCCCTGAAGAAGACCGCGCCACACTGTGCGTTTCCTCTCAGGTTGGTTGTGCCCTGGAATGTAAATTCTGCTCAACCGCTCAGCAAGGTTTTAACCGTAACTTGCGTGTTTCTGAAATTATTGGCCAGGTATGGCGTGCGGCGAAAATTATCGGTGCACAAAAGAAAACCGGCGTACGTCCTATCACCAACGTGGTGATGATGGGCATGGGTGAGCCGCTGCTGAATCTCAACAACGTGGTTCCAGCAATGGAAATCATGCTTGATGATTTCGGTTTTGGGCTTTCTAAACGTCGCGTAACGCTTTCCACATCGGGTGTAGTTCCGGCTCTGGATAAATTGGGCGATATGATTGATGTAGCACTTGCTATATCTCTTCATGCACCGACCGATGATATTCGTGACCAAATCATGCCGATCAACAAAAAGTACAACATCGAGACTTTCCTGGCGGCTGTTCGTCGCTATCTGGAGAAATCCAATGCCAACCAGGGCCGTGTCACCGTGGAATACGTTCTGCTGGATCACGTCAACGATGGTACTGAACATGCGCATCAACTGGCTGAATGTCTTAAAGATACGCCGTGTAAAATTAACTTAATCCCATGGAACCCGTTCCCGGGGGCACCATACGGGCGCAGTTCCAATAGCCGAATTGACCGTTTCTCGAAAGTACTGATGAGCTACGGTTTCACAACCATCGTGCGTAAAACGCGTGGCGATGATATTGATGCGGCTTGCGGCCAGTTGGCAGGTGAAGTGATTGACCGTACCAAACGTACGTTGCGCAAACGTATGCAGGGTGAACCTATTGATGTTAAAGCAGTCTGATAAGCATTCATTTTGAACAGACTGGCGCCATGCAGTCATGCCGCTGTACGGCGCAAAAAACACGTAGTGATATCTTGCAGTTATGCAAGGTTCGCAAGCGTGTTTAAGATTAATAATTACTGTGCGTTTCACCGCACTTTAAGGCAGTATGTAGCGGCACAACAATAGTTTAGGCGCATCTATTTAAGCCATCATGGGTCGCAATCCACTGACAACATTCAAAATGATGTCTATGGTTAACTCATCGGTGACAAATCGTTCATGTAATGCAGTTGTTTTAGGTGAATGAGTAGTTTGAGCTGAATATTATGTTGTCTGAAGGGGTGCCCTTCAGAAGATAAATTAGTTTCGCGGAGCGGGAGAGTGTGGCGTAGCGGAAATGCTGTGCGACAAGGCTCCTGCCTAATTCCTCAATCGAACAGCACCAGTAGTTGTAGCTAATGAATACTGAAGCCACTCAAGAATCAAATGCAGCAAAAACCACGGGTGAACGTCTACGTACCGCTCGTGAAGAACTCGGTCTTAGCCAACAAGCTGTGGCAGAACGCCTGTGCCTGAAGGTTTCTACCGTCCGGGATATTGAAGATGACAAGGCGCCTGCCGAGTTAGCGTCTACGTTCCTGCGTGGTTATATCCGCTCTTATGCACGACTGGTGCGTATCCCTGAAGAAGAACTGTTGCCGATGATGGCAAAACAGGCACCGATTAAGGCTGCCAAAGTTGCCCCAATGCAAAGTTTTTCCCTGGGGAAACGTCGCAAGAAACGTGACGGTTGGTTAATGAGCTTTACCTGGCTCGTTCTGTTTGTTGTTGTCGGTCTGACGGGCGCATGGTGGTGGCAAAACCACAAAGCGCAACAGGAAGAGATTTCGACGATGGCAGATCAATCTTCAGCTGAACTTTCAGCAAGCAATAGCAATTCTCAATCAGTTCCATTGAGTACCAATGATTCATCTGCAACTGATACCTCAGCACAGCAGCCCGTGCAGGCACCTGCGACACAATCTGCACCTGGAACTGATTCAACACAAAATCTGGCTCCGGCAGCAACGGCCCAGCAAACCACTCCAGCGGACTCCTCCGCTGTAGTGGCTCCAGGCCAGGCTCCTGTTGAAAATGTGCAGGCCACTACGCCGCCTGCACCAAATGCCACCTTACCGACCGATCAAGCCGCTGTGACTAATCCTGCCACGGCGGCAGCAGATCCGAATGCGTTAGTCATGAATTTTAATGCCGATTGCTGGCTTGAAGTGACCGATGCGACGGGTAAAAAATTATTCAGCGGCATGCAGCGTAAAGATGGCAATTTGAATTTAGCCGGCCAGGCTCCGTATAAGTTGAAAATTGGTGCTCCGGCGGCAGTACAGATTCAGTTTCAGGGTAAACCTGTCGACCTGAGTCGATTTATCAGAACTAGCCAGGTTGCGCGTCTGACGGTAAGTGCTGAATAATCGCAGCCAGCATGACGCGTAATTGTGGAGATTTGTAATGCATAATAAAGCCCCAATTCAACGTAGAAAATCCACACGGATCTACGTCGGGAATGTGCCAATCGGCGACGGGGCACCGATCGCCGTCCAGTCTATGACCAACACCCGTACTACGGATGTTGAAGCAACAGTTAATCAGATCAAAGCGTTAGAAAGAGTGGGTGCCGATATCGTTCGTATATCTGTACCGACTATGGACGCAGCAGAGGCGTTCAAGCTTATAAAACAGCAGGTCAATGTCCCGCTGGTCGCTGATATCCATTTTGATTACCGCATCGCCCTGAAAGTTGCTGAGTATGGCGTTGATTGCCTGCGCATCAACCCTGGTAACATTGGTAATGAAGAGCGTATTCGTATGGTTGTCGATTGCGCCCGCGACAAAAATATCCCTATTCGTATCGGCGTTAATGCCGGATCGCTGGAGAAAGATCTCCAGGAAAAATATGGCGAACCCACACCGCAGGCGTTGTTAGAGTCAGCGATGCGTCATGTCGATCATCTTGATCGTCTTAACTTTGATCAGTTCAAAGTCAGCGTCAAAGCGTCGGATGTTTTCCTTGCGGTTGAATCCTATCGTTTACTGGCTAAACAGATTGATCAACCGTTGCATCTTGGGATCACCGAAGCGGGGGGCCTGCGCGCCGGTTCTGTTAAGTCTGCGATTGGCCTGGGTTTGCTGCTTTCTGAAGGCATCGGTGACACGCTGCGCGTTTCACTGGCGGCCGATCCTGTAGAAGAGATCAAGGTTGGTTTCGACATCCTGAAATCTTTGCGTATTCGTGCTCGTGGTATTAACTTCATCGCCTGCCCAACGTGTTCGCGCCAAGAATTTGATGTTATCAGTACCGTGAACGCTCTCGAAGAGCGCCTGGAAGATATCATCACGCCAATGGATGTTTCGATCATCGGTTGTGTGGTGAACGGGCCGGGTGAAGCACTGGTTTCCACTTTGGGCGTGACGGGTGGCAACAAGAAAAGCGGTTTCTACGAAGACGGCGTGCGTCAACGTGAGCGAATGGACAACGACAACATGATTGCGCAACTTGAAGCGCGTATTCGTGCCAAGGCCTCCATGCTTGATGAATCGCAACGGATTAATATCCAGCAGTTGGAAAAATAGTGCGAAACATGGGAAGCATTCGGCTTCCCGTGTATGATTGAACCCGCCAGACGTTTCGCGATAGCAAACAGTCTGATTTCGGGTTCATTTTTTGTATAAATTCGGTAGAGAATAAACGTGGCAAAAAACATTCAAGCCATCCGCGGCATGAACGATTACCTGCCTGGCGAAACCGCCATCTGGCAGCGCATTGAAGGCATTCTGAAACAGGTGCTCGGCAGCTACGGTTACAGTGAAATCCGTTTGCCGATTGTAGAGCAGACCCCGTTATTCAAACGCGCCATCGGTGAAGTGACCGACGTGGTTGAAAAAGAGATGTATACCTTTGAGGACCGCAACGGCGATAGCCTGACTTTGCGCCCTGAAGGCACCGCGGGCTGCGTGCGTGCCGGTATCGAACATGGTCTTCTGTACAATCAGGAACAGCGCTTGTGGTACATCGGGCCGATGTTCCGCCATGAGCGTCCGCAAAAAGGGCGCTATCGCCAGTTCAATCAGTTGGGTGTCGAAGTCTTTGGTCTGCAAGGGCCTGATATTGACGCAGAACTGATCATGCTGACGGCTCGCTGGTGGCGTGCCTTGGGTATCGACAAACACGTCAGTCTGGAACTGAATTCTATCGGTTCTCTTGAAGCGCGCGCTAACTACCGTGACGCGCTTGTTGCGTTCCTTGAACAGCATAAAGAGAAGCTCGACGAAGATTGCCAGCGTCGCATGTACAGCAACCCGTTACGCGTACTGGACTCAAAAAATCCAGACGTTCAGGCATTGCTGGATGATGCGCCAACACTTGGCGATTATCTGGACGAAGAGTCTCGCGAACACTTCGCAGGTCTGTGTCAGTACCTGGATGCTGCCGGTATCGCGTATACCGTGAATCAGCGCCTGGTGCGCGGCCTGGATTACTATAACCGTACCGTTTTCGAATGGGTAACAAGCAGCCTGGGTTCTCAAGGCACCGTTTGTGCGGGCGGCCGTTATGACGGCTTGGTTGAGCAACTGGGTGGCCGTGCAGCGCCTGCTGTTGGCTTCGCAATGGGTCTGGAACGTCTTGTTTTACTGGTTCAGGCCATTAATCCGGAATTTAAAGCAGAATCTGTTGTCGATATTTACCTGATATCGTCAGGTCAGGGAACGCAAGCTAAGGCAATGCTGTTGGCTGAGCAATTACGTGACCAGGTCCCGGCTATCAAGCTGATGACTAACTACGGCGGTGGTAACTTCAAGAAACAGTTCGTCCGTGCAGATAAGTGGGGTGCACGTGTTGCACTGGTGCTGGGCGAAACTGAAGTTGCTAATGGTCAGGTCGTCGTGAAGGATCTGCGCACGGGTGAGCAAACTACCGTTGAACAAGTAAACGCGGTCGCTCATTTACAGGCGCTACTGGGTTAATTTCCCCAGTGATTAATCGTTAAGGAGAAGGACTGCGTGGAAATTTACGAAAACGATAACGAGCAGGTTGATGCGGTAAAACGCTTCTTTGCCGAAAACGGCAAAGCGCTGGTAGTGGGCGTGGTTCTGGGTATTGGCGCACTGGTTGGTTGGCGTTACTGGAATAGCCATCAGGCTGAAAGCTCAATGGCATCTTCTCTTGAGTATCAAACCGTGACTCAAGCTGTGCGTGCTGACCAACCTGCAACGTTGAGTGCAGCAGAGAAATTCGCTGCAAACACGAAGAACACTTATGGTGCCCTGGCATCACTGGAAATTGCTCAGAAGTATGCAGATAACAACGACCTCGCGAAAGCGGCAGCTCAATTGCAGCAGGGTCTGAGCAGTACTAAAGACGAAAATTTGCAGGCGTTGATTAACGTGCGTCTGGCACGTGTTCAAATCCAACAAAAGCAAATTGATGCCGCGCTGAAAACGCTTGATAGCATTAAAGGTGAAGGTTGGGTAGCCATTATCGCTGATTTACGCGGTGAAGCACTGCTCAGCAAAGGTGATAAGCAAGGTGCACGCGATGCGTGGAGCAAAGGCTCACAAACTGATGCTTCTCCAGCTCTGCGCGAAATGATGCAGATGAAAATTAATAATTTGTCGAGCTAAGAGGGACCCGATGCAATTGCGTAAACTACTTGTACCAGGGCTGATTTCTCTGACGCTGCTCAGCGGTTGTTCACTGTTTAGCGGTGAAGAAGATGTGGTTCAAATGTCTCCACTGCCGACAGTCGAAAACCAATTCGAACCTGAAAAATCATGGAGTACTTCTGTTGGTAGCGGAGTGGGTGATTTCTATTCCAATTTGCATCCAGCGTGGCAGGACGGCAACATTTATGCAGCCGATCGCCGTGGTATCGTGAAAGCCGTTAACGCGGATGACGGTAAAGAAGTCTGGTCTGTCGACCTTTCCGAAAAAACGAGCTTTTATACCAGCAACGTTTCGGCACTGCTTTCTGGTGGCGTAACTGTTGAAGGTGCACATCTTTACGTTGGTAGTGAAAAAGCGCAGGTTTATGCGCTTAACACCTCTGATGGTAGTATTGCATGGCAAAGCAAGGCCGCTGGCGAAGTGCTTTCTCGCCCAGTGGTTAGCGATGGTTTAGTTCTGGTTCATACCAGCAATGGCCAGCTTCAGGCATTTGATGAAGCTGATGGTGCCGTGAAGTGGACGGTGAACCTGGATATGCCAGCACTTTCTCTGCGTGGCGAATCAGCACCTGCAGTCGCGTTTGGTGCTGCAATTGTTGGCGGTGATAACGGCCGTGTAAGCGCGGTTATGCTGAAGCAAGGCCAGTTGATTTGGCAGCAACGTATCTCTCAGGCAACCGGTTCGACAGAGATTGACCGTCTGAGCGATGTCGATACGACCCCTGTTGTTGTTAACGGTGTGGTTTATGCGCTGGCATATAACGGTAACCTGACGGCGCTGGACTTACGTTCAGGCCAGGTGATGTGGAAACGTGAATTAGGTTCAGTAAACGACTTTCTTGTTGATGCGAACCGTATTTTCCTCGTTGACCAAAATGACCGCGTGATTGCACTGAATGCTGATGGCGGTGTCACGATGTGGACGCAAAGTGATCTGCTGCACCGTAATCTGACTTCACCTGTTCTGTACAACGGTTATCTGGTTGTCGCTGACAGTGAAGGTTATATGCACTGGCTCAACGCTGATGACGGTCGCTTTGTTGCCCAACAAAAAGTGGACGGTTCTGGATTCCAGACTGACCCAGTTGTTGCCAGTGACAAGCTGTTGATTCAGTCAAAAGACGGTACGTTGTACGCTATCAAGCGTTAGACTTGCCTGAAGTAATTAAGAGAAAAACGGTTCCTGTAGTCCGGGAGCCGTTTCCTGTTTTTAGAAACGATGTGATTTGACGTCGTTTTATGATGAATTTTGAGTAATGAGGCTTTTATCATGGTACCTGTGGTTGCGCTTGTCGGGCGCCCTAATGTCGGAAAATCCACGTTGTTTAACCGCTTGACGCGTACCCGAGATGCGCTGGTCGCGGATTTCCCGGGGCTGACTCGCGACCGCAAGTATGGTCGTGCTGAAGTGGAAGGTCGCGAATTTATCGCCATTGATACCGGTGGTATTGATGGAACGGAAGATGGCGTTGAAACACATATGGCTGCACAGTCGCTGTTAGCGATTGAAGAAGCCGATGTAGTGCTGTTTATGGTGGATGCGCGTGCAGGCCTGATGCCTGCCGATGAAGCCATTGCCAAACATCTGCGTTCTCGTCAGAAGCCAACCTTCCTGGTGGCGAATAAAACTGACGGCATGGACCCTGATCAGGCGGTTATCGATTTCTACTCTTTGGGATTAGGTGAAATTCACCCTATCGCAGCATCTCATGGCCGCGGCGTAACAACGCTGCTGGAACACGTGCTGATTCCGTTCATCGATGAAACTAATCCGCGTGAACCGGAAGAAGAGATCGATGAAGATACAGCCTACTGGGCGGCATTCAATGCTAAACATGGCATTGTTTCTGAAGACGACGAAGAGATTGAAGAAGAGGAAGAAGAAGCTTTCAACCCTATCGATTTACCCATCAAACTGGCAATTGTTGGTCGTCCGAACGTAGGTAAGTCAACGCTTACTAACCGTATTCTTGGCGAAGACCGTGTTGTGGTCTATGACATGCCGGGAACCACGCGCGATAGCATCTACATTCCAATGGAACGTGACGAGCGCGAATACATCCTTATCGACACCGCAGGTGTTCGTAAGCGTGGCAAAATCACTGAAACCGTTGAGAAATTCTCGGTAATCAAAACCCTGCAAGCGATTGAAGATGCCAACGTTGTGATGCTGGTTATCGATGCTCGTGAAGGTATTTCTGATCAGGATCTGTCGCTGCTCGGCTTTATCCTGAATAGTGGGCGCTCACTGGTGATTGTGGTCAACAAGTGGGATGGTCTGAGCAACGAAGTCAGGGAGCAAGTCAAAGAGACCCTGGATTACCGTCTCGGCTTCATCGATTTTGCTCGTGTGCACTTTATCTCTGCGTTGCACGGTAGCGGTGTTGGCAACCTGTTCGAATCTGTTCGCGAAGCCTATGACAGCTCCACGCGTCGTGTAAGCACCGCGCTTCTGACTCGCATCATGACCATGGCTGCGGAAGATCACCAGCCACCGTTGGTTCGTGGTCGCCGTGTTAAGCTGAAATACGCTCACGCCGGTGGTTATAACCCGCCAATTGTCGTCATCCACGGCAACCAGGTGAAAGACCTGCCGGATTCCTACAAGCGTTACTTGATGAACTACTTCCGCAAATCGCTGGATGTTATGGGCACGCCAATCCGTATCCAGTTCAAGGAAGGCGAGAACCCGTTTGCCAACAAACGTAACACGCTGACACCGAATCAGATGCGTAAGCGTAAGCGTTTGATCAAGCACATCAAGAAAAGCAAATAAAACTGCGCGGTTACCAGCCGTTAGCAAAACAAAAAGCCCGCATCGCGGGCTTTTATACATTCAGGCTATTGGTAACGATTTTGCTTATTGTACCTGGTACTTTTTCTGTAATTCGCTGATGCGTTGCTGATATGAGTCATTCAGGCAAGAGGTTTTGTCATCTGCTTTCCAGCATTCATCACGCCCCTTAATCCATCCACGCTGCTCAGCTTTAAGCGTGGAATTATTATTTGATTTCACCAGAGCTTGCTTGTAGATATTCGCCAGTTTGAGATCCAGCGCGGAAAGCGTTTCGTTTTGGCAAATCAACTCTTCCATACTGCCTTTACTTACTGCTGAACATGAAAATGAAGGCCCAGATTTCTGCTCATTTTTTTTCTGTGCAGTCGGTGCAAAGCTTACTTCATCTTCAGGCAAACAGACGCCGTGAGTACGATTGGGGCCGGTAAAAGAAATCTCAGGATTACCGTCTGCTGAACGCACAATGCTGATCACTGTTTTTCCACTGGTCGCTTCCCAATAGGTCGGGCTGCTCTGTTTAATCGTCGCTTTTTGACCATTCACCCACACGCCACCTTTACCGTCACTGTAAGTTCCGCCAGTTTTCCCACAGCTAAAATTGAACGCCTGCGGAGGGGCAGCCAATGCTGAGAGAGGGAGTAAGGCCACTGCGATAAGAAGCAACTTTTTCATGATGAACCCTCAGGTAAAAATACTAAATTAAGTTATTCACTATTCACCCATTTTTTCCAATCAGCACTATCTGGTTTTAAATAAATGAACCCCGCCCAACACGACATCCCCAATAGCCGTTTGCCAGCATGGGGAGTGTTATTGGTGATTATTGGCAGGTTTGTCTTTATCATCAAAAGACAAATATCGCGAAGAGTTGTCAGGAGTAATTATGGAAGTGAAATGTCCGGTGTGTGAAACCCCATTACAGCAAACAGACTCGGGCGCGCGCTGCGAAACCTGCAAGCAGGATTTTCGCCTGGAAGCCCGCTGCCCGGATTGCCATAAGCCGCTGGAAGTTTTAAAAGCGTGTGGCGCAGTCGACTATTTCTGCCAAAACGGCCACGGATTGATTTCGAAGAAACGCGTCGATTTCGTGCCTGTTGCGAACTAAGTTCTAACTTTTCGCAACCGTTTTTCGCTTGCGAACAGGTTTCACCGGTGTAATGCCGGTGACCTGGCTTTCCACCCAACCATCTTCCAGACGCGTCGTTAGCGTATCTCCGGAATGCACTTGTTTGGTCTTTTTCAGCACTTTGCCGTCTGTCGCCGTAGTCACGCTATAACCACGCGCAAGGGTTGCCAGCGGGCTGACTGCTTCAAGCTGCGCAATAGCGGTGCCAAAGCGCTGGCGGGTATTGCTCAGGCGGGCAGTCACAACCTGCGATAAGCGATATTCAAGTTGTTGCAAGCGAGTCTGCGCACGGTGAATTCTTGGCTGCGGTTGTTGTTGATTCAAACGTTGCATCAGGCGTTGCTGCTGCTGAGTGGTGCGGCGCAGTTTGGCATCCATTGCTCCATTCAGGCGCTGTTGCAAGCGCTCGAGCGTAGTTTGCTGGCGAGCTAAACGCAGCTGTGGATGTTGTTGTTGCAAACGATGATGTAAGCGGGTGAAACGCTGCGAGCGCTGGGCGAGGTAGTAATCCATCGCCATTTCCATGCGTTGCTGTTGCGACTGAATCTGGCGTAACAGCTCCACCTGATTACGGCTAACAATTTCTGCCGCTGCAGAAGGGGTCGGAGCACGAACATCGGAGACAAAATCGGCGATCGTGACGTCAGTTTCATGGCCTACGGCGCTAACTACGGGAATTTGACTGGCAAATATGGCGCGAGCCACGCGCTCGTCGTTAAAACTCCACAAATCCTCCAGCGAACCACCGCCGCGCCCAACAATCAACACGTCGCACTCTTTGCGGAGGTTGGCCAATTCGATAGCACGCACGATTTGCAGTGGCGCATCGGCGCCCTGAACCGCAGTGGGGTAAATGATCACTGGCAACGAAGGGTCACGACGTTTCAGGATATGCAGGATGTCATGCAGTGCGGCACCGGTTTTTGAGGTAATGACCCCAACCTGATGCGCAGGGGTTGGCAATGGCTGCTTATGAATTTGGTCGAATAAACCTTCAACGGTGAGGCGCTGTTTTAATTCTTCATACTGCTGCTGCAACAGCCCCTCACCGGCAGGTTGCATACTTTCTACGATGATTTGGTAGTCACCACGCGGTTCATACAGTGTGAGCGTGGCGCGCACCAAAACCTGCTGCCCGTGTTGCGGACGGAAGGTGACGCGACGATTGCTGTTGCGGAACATCGCCCCACGAATTTGAGCGGTATCGTCTTTGAGTGTGAAGTACCAGTGACCGGAAGCCGGTTGGGTAAAGTTGGAAATTTCACCGCTGATCCAGACTTGCCCCATCTCTTGTTCCAGCAGCATACGCACCGTCTGATTCAGGCGGCTGACAGTAAAAATTGCAGGGGTATTTTTCGTTGGCATGTGACCTGGATCAAATTCTAAATCAGCAAGTTATTCGGTCGATAGTACCTTTCGTATTCGTCTTGGCAAGGAGTTTTCTTAAAAAAGTGTGGATGCAATCGATTCCGCTCTGTATAATGCCGCGGCAATATTTTATCTGTTCTCATTCACCCCAGGTTGAGATATTGCCATGCTACGAATCGCTAAAGAAGCACTGACGTTTGATGACGTTCTCCTCGTTCCAGCTCACTCTACAGTTCTGCCTAACACGGCCGATCTCAGCACCCAATTGACCAAAACTATTCGTTTGAATATCCCTATGCTCTCAGCAGCAATGGATACCGTAACGGAAGCCCGTCTGGCCATCGCATTGGCTCAGGAAGGTGGACTTGGTTTCATTCACAAAAATATGTCTATTGAGCGCCAGGCTGAAGAAGTCAAACGCGTGAAAAAACACGAAAGTGGCGTTGTAACTGACCCACAGACCGTGCTGCCGACAACCACTCTGCACGAAGTTAAAGAACTCACCGCACGTAATGGTTTTGCGGGTTACCCTGTGGTCACTGAAGCCAATGAACTGGTCGGTATTATTACCGGTCGCGACGTTCGCTTTGTCACCGACTTAAACCAGCCTGTTAGCGTGTACATGACCCCGAAAGAGCGTCTGGTTACCGTGAAAGAAGGCGAAGCTCGTGATGTCGTGCTGTCTAAAATGCACGAAAAGCGTGTTGAGAAGGCGTTGGTCGTTGACGGCAATTTCCATCTGCACGGTATGATCACCGTAAAAGACTTCCAAAAAGCGGAACGTAAACCTAACGCCTGTAAAGACGACCAGGGCCGTCTGCGTGTTGGGGCGGCCGTAGGCGCAGGTGCGGGCAACGAAGAGCGTATCGACGCTCTGGTGGCCGCTGGTGTCGACGTTTTACTGATTGACTCCTCTCATGGTCATTCCGAAGGCGTTCTGCAACGTATTCGTGAAACTCGCGCTAAATATCCTGACCTGCAAATCATTGGCGGCAACGTTGCTACAGCCAATGGCGCTCGTGCGCTGGCTGACGCTGGTGTGAGTGCGGTTAAAGTCGGTATCGGCCCAGGCTCCATCTGTACCACTCGTATCGTCACTGGCGTGGGTGTTCCGCAAATTACTGCGGTTGCTGATGCTGTTGAAGCACTGGAAGGCACAGGCATTCCTGTTATTGCTGACGGCGGTATCCGCTTCTCTGGTGATATCGCTAAAGCTATCGCGGCGGGCGCATCTGCTGTGATGGTTGGCGGCATGCTGGCAGGAACTGAAGAATCTCCAGGCGAAATCGAACTCTACCAGGGCCGTTCTTTCAAATCCTACCGTGGTATGGGTTCTCTGGGGGCGATGTCTAAAGGTTCTTCTGACCGTTACTTCCAGACTGACAACGCAGCCGACAAACTGGTACCGGAAGGTATCGAAGGTCGCGTGGCTTACAAAGGCCGTTTGAAAGAGATCGTTCACCAGCAGATGGGTGGCCTGCGTTCCTGTATGGGTCTGACCGGCTGTGGTACCATCGACGACCTGCGTACCAAAGCGGAATTTGTACGCATCAGCGGTGCGGGTATTCAGGAAAGTCACGTCCACGATGTGACGATTACTAAAGAGTCCCCGAACTACCGTATGGGCTCCTGATTCTCCTCGCCCGGCTTTATGCCGGGCGATTTTCTTTATCTGTTTCACTTGCCTTGGAATAAGCGTCAATGACGGAAAATATCCATAAACATCGCATACTTATCCTTGATTTCGGTTCTCAGTATACTCAACTCGTTGCGCGTCGTGTGCGCGAGCTTGGCGTTTACTGTGAGCTGTGGGCATGGGATGTCACGGAAGCACAGATTCGTGATTTCAATCCAAGCGGTATCATTCTTTCTGGTGGACCGGAAAGTACTACCGAGCAGAACAGCCCACGAGCGCCTGAATATGTCTTTACTGCAGGTGTGCCAGTATTTGGTGTGTGCTACGGCATGCAGACCATGGCGATGCAGCTCGGCGGCCATGTTGAAGGTTCCAGTGAACGTGAGTTCGGTTACGCGCAAGTTGAAGTGAAAACTGATAGCGCATTGGTTCGCGGTATCGAAGATTCCCTGAGCGCCGATGGTAAACCGTTGCTGGATGTCTGGATGAGCCACGGCGATAAAGTCACTGCGATCCCGTCTGACTTCGTTACCGTTGCCAGCACCGAGACTTGCCCGTTTGCGATTATGGCAAACGAAGAAAAACGTTTTTATGGTGTGCAGTTCCACCCGGAAGTGACCCACACCCGTCAGGGTCAGCGTCTGCTGGAGCGTTTTGTTCTGGATATCTGTGGCTGCGAAGCGCTGTGGACTCCGGCAAAAATCATCGAAGACGCGATTGTTCGTCTGCGTGAACAAGTGGGTAACGACAAAGTTATTCTGGGCTTGTCTGGTGGCGTGGATTCTTCCGTTACCGCTATGCTGCTGCACCGCGCGATTGGCGACCGTCTGACTTGCGTATTCGTGGATAACGGCCTGCTGCGTTTGAACGAAGCTGAACAAGTGATGGACATGTTTGGCGACCACTTCGGCCTGAACATTGTTCACGTTAAAGGTGAAGAACGCTTCCTGTCTGCGTTGGCGGGCGAGAACGAACCAGAAGCGAAACGTAAAATCATCGGCCGTGTGTTCGTTGAAGTGTTCGATGAAGAAGCACTGAAACTGGAAGATGTGAAGTGGCTGGCTCAGGGTACCATTTACCCGGACGTTATCGAATCTGCTGCCTCTGCGACCGGTAAAGCACACGTCATCAAATCTCACCACAACGTGGGCGGCTTGCCGAAAGAGATGAAGATGGGTCTGGTTGAGCCGCTGCGTGAGCTGTTCAAAGACGAAGTACGTAAAATTGGTCTGGAACTCGGCCTGCCGTACGACATGCTTTACCGTCACCCGTTCCCGGGGCCAGGTCTTGGTGTGCGCGTATTGGGCGAAGTGAAGAAAGAATACTGCGACCTGCTGCGTCGTGCTGATGCCATCTTTATTGAAGAACTGCATAAAGCAGATCTCTACAACAAAGTAAGCCAGGCATTCACCGTGTTCCTGCCAGTTCGCTCCGTTGGCGTGATGGGCGATGGCCGTAAATACGATTGGGTTGTCTCACTGCGCGCAGTGGAAACCATCGACTTTATGACCGCGCATTGGGCACACCTGCCATATGATTTCCTTGGCCGTGTATCCAACCGCATTATCAACGAAGTTAACGGCATTTCCCGCGTGGTTTACGATATTTCTGGCAAACCGCCAGCGACTATCGAGTGGGAATAACCCGTCTTTAGGCATAACTGTCACTATCTGGCAGTCGATTGCTGACAAAGGGTGATGAACGGGTTTTGTAGGGTGGATAAGCGTTTGCGTCATTCGCCAGTTTTGTCGGATGACGCTGCGCTTATCCGACCTACGAAAAGGTTTGTCATCAGTCGAAGCCCATTTTTTAATGGGCTTTTTTTATGATGTAATTTAACCAAGCCGCGCATGCAGCCAGGGAAGGAGCTGTTTTTTGCGACTTAACATTCCGGCGATGGTGCAGGGGGCATTATCGGCAAGTGCAGGGCCAGCAAAATAGAGCCTTGAGCACTCAGCGCTGATATCGGTCAGCATCAAAACCACCAGGTCAGCCCCGGATGTGGTGACCCGCTGTTCCATCGCTAATTTAAGTTCATCCATAAGCGGTTCTACCTGGTCCAGCGAATATAATTCGAGTTGTGCAGCTAGCACTTTATTCCCCGAAATATCAAACATTTTACTGTCTTTATTCAGCAACTCTTCTGCGCTCAAACCGACAATATCTGTCTTCGCGGTCAGTAAATCACGAATGAAATCTTCCCGATCTACTTTTGCCAGAGAGCAGAGCTCATCAATGGCCTGGCGATCGTCGTCAGTGGTGGTCGGCGAGCGAAGTGCTACGGTATCACTCAGCGCGGCTCCTAACAGCAAAATGGCTTCGCCAGGGGAAATCTCACGGCGAATAGCTGGGGTCATCAACTGCCATAACAAGGTCGCACTGCTGCCGACAGGTTTTATCCAGACTTCAGGGGGGAGTTGAGTGATTAGGCCGCCAAGACGGTGATGGTCGATAATCCCGACAACATTGCTTTCACTCAGTGACGCAGGCCCCTGAGCGGGTTCGGTGAAATCAACCAGCCAGACATCTTTGCCCGCCAGGGAATCATCAAGCAGCGGCGGAGGCGTCAGGCCGGCATGGCGAAAAATATAGGCTGTTTCTGGGTTTAATTCACCGAGGCGAAATGCCTGAGCATTTTGCCCTTTAATCGTCAGCCAACGCGCAGCCATGTATGCAGTGCAGACCGTATCGCTGTCGGGATTCAGATGGCCAAAGACATGTATCATTTAATCTCTCCTGGTCACAAATTTATTCTTCGCGCTTCATGGCGGGTCGTTAGAGTATAGGTCGCCATCCGCAGTCATTTCACAATGTTCAGGCGAGCAGAATCGACCACCTGTCTGGCGGTTAGAATATCAATGTTTTGAGGTGAGGCGTTACCGGCTAGTGTTATCCACAGACAAGCTGTTTTGCTGTGTTTCTACTTTGTCCTGATGATGGTACCAGGCACCGATAGCAGAGTAGACAAAACGGCCAAAAAGGAAGAGAAAACTGATGAGCAGAATAATGCGGGTCATACGATTGTTAAACTTATGTCGTCTTCGCATACTCGTAACCTGTGTCACGCAAATGAACCTTGATGTTTACCCGTCAACCGCGGGCGACGGTGGTATTTAGACACAGCGTTACTTGAAGGTCAAATGCCGGACATCTCAGAGTCATTTACGGAATCATTCACCCTTGTTATATGAGCATATCTTAATATTGGCTGATTAATATATATACAGTCATTGTTTTGAATTCTTTACTCAAGAAATGAAAACTCCGGCAAGAAGTTGATATAGATCACCTTCATCAGATAATCCCTAACTAAAATCTGCACTCCGTTCCATAGCAATATGGCTTATCGACCAGGCAGGATTCCTGTTCGGAGTTTACCCAGGCTGGATGACAGGGTTTTTGGCGACAATCAATGTATCTGGCAAGCTGGTATCAGAAATCTAAAAACAAATGGTGGGCGCTTCCTTTGGTGCTGCCGAGTATTCTGCTGCCCATCGCGATGTGGTGTAACGCCCATACCATCATGGATGGCGGGCTGGTGTTCCTGGTCTACATGCCGCTTGGTTTGATGACCGCATTTATGTTGATTTTCGGATGGGCAGCCCTGCCGGGAATTATGCTTGCGCTATCGATCTGCTTTATTCCATTTAGTGGTGAGTTTGCCCCATTAATTGCGGTCATACATTTCTTAATTCCCATAATGATAAGCTGGGGTGGCTATCGTATTTTCGTGCCCCGACGCAATTCAGTTATGTTTGGTGTCATCACCCTTACAGCACCACGCATGATTTGGTTGATACTGATCAACTCATTGATTTTTTGGGCTATCTACCAGTTTGGTATTTTCTTTGGCTGGTACCAGGTTGCGGGCCAAAACAGTGTAGAAAATCTTTTCCATGCCAGGACATTAATCAATTTTCAGGCAGTGCTGATTGGTTGTTTAACCGGTATACCGTTCTTTTATATCGTCATCCGGATGTGCCGCAATCCGCGTTTTGTTTTCTCGTTTGTTTCGCGAATGAAAGCGCAGATGCAGTCGGGGGTGACGAAAACGGAGATGGCACTTTGGGCCGCATTTGTCGTCCTTCTGATTAGCCTGCTGTTATTGCCAAATAATGATTACAGCACCATTTTCACTACCGATTACACGCTAACGCTCATCCTGCCGGTCATGCTGTGGGGGGCGATGCGTTTTGGTTTCCTGTTTATCACCACCATCTGGACCGTTATTTTAACTATCCTGTGCAGCGGTTTTCATAACTACTTGCCGCCCTACATGGGCTTTCAGCTCCATCTGGCTATAGCTTCATCGTGTTACGCCGTCTTCTCGGTGACTATTTATCTGATGGCGGTTGTCACCACTCGCCAGCGCTTTCTGCATAGAAAAGCACGCCGTGTTGCGTTTATTGACCCCGTCGTACAGATGCCAAATTTACGGGCACTTAACCGCGAGTTATCCACTCATCCGTGGTCGGCGTTAGCTTTTTTGCGTGTGCCAGAGCTAGAGCTTTTAGGGCGTAACTACGGCGTACAACTACGTATCCAATATAAGCAGCAGCTCAATGATTATCTGCAACATTTCTTGAGCAATAACGAAAATGTTTATCACCTGTCAGGCCATGAATTGGCAGTGCGCGTAAATTATGATTCGTATCATGAGCGCATTGAGTCCCTTGATCAGCATGTGAAAAAATTTCGCTTTATGTGGGATGGCATGGCGATGCAGCCACAAGTGGGCATCAGTTATTGCCATATTCGCCAACCCGTCACCCACATTTACTACCTGCTGGGCGAACTCAGCACCATGGCTGACTTGTCGCTAACGACCCTAAAACCAGAAAGCTTGCAGCAACAGGGGTCAAACCATGTGCAGAACGCGGTGAGAAATAAAGTCGCAATGATGAACCGCCTGCAGATAGCGATTGATTCCGGAAGTTTCGTGTTGATGGTGCAGCGTATCGAAGGGATCCGCGGCGATAATTATCATGAAATATTGCTGCGTATGAAGGGCGATAACGCAGGGGATAATCTGTTTATGCCTGACGCGTTTTTGCCGGTGGCACATGAGTTTGGCTTATCTTCTAAAATCGATAGATGGGTATTAGAAGCCACATTGAAATTTATGAATAACCATCGGGAACAACTCCCCGGCAGCCGTTTTTCCATCAACTTAACTCCGGCATCGGTGGGACGATTGCAGTTCGCCAGTGAAGTGAAAAACTTGTTGAAATGCTACAGCATTGAACCCTGGCAGCTTATTTTTGAAATTACTGAAAGCAACTCGTTAACTAATATTGAACAGGTCAATGCGACGTTGAACGCATTACAAAATATGGGGTGCCGGATAGCGATTGATGATTTTGGTACCGGTTACGCCAGTTATGCACGTCTGAAAGATATTAATGCGGACATCCTCAAAATCGACGGCAGTTTTATTCGCAATATGATGACCAGTAGCCTGGATTATCAGATTGTGGATTCTATCTGTCAGCTGGCACGCATGAAAAAGATGCAGCTGGTGGCTGAATATGTTGAAAGCGAACAGGTCAAAGCCGCCGTGCAAAGCCTCGGAATCGATTACGTCCAGGGCTATTTGATAGGACGCCCGCAACTGCTTGAAACTCTGCTTGAGCAGCCAGATAAGGCGTAGAAAGCAATAAACGCCCTGATGGGCGTTTTAGATGGCTGACAACGGTCATTAAACAGGTGTTGTAAGGGGGATAAGCGCTAGCGCCATCCACCATTTTCGCCTGTTGTTGCAGATAAAAGTGTCGGATGACGCTGCGCTTATCCGACCTACGAAGAGGTTTGTCATCAGTCTGAAACGCCCATCAGGGCGTTTGTGCTTTTTGCTGTCAGGCAGCCACGTTCGGGCTGACTTCTTCTTCGATTGAGAGCCGCCATCCGGGAGTACTCTCCCAATATTGCTGTTCACGCTCTAAATCCAGCAACACCAGCGTGTTTTGGCTGAACCAGTCGTGTGGAAAACGCAACGTCCAATGGCTTTCATCCGTTTCCAGCACCAGAGTCGGTGGGGTGGTGGTGGCCTGGCGCTGGTTATTAAGCAACACGCCGAGGCGCAGGATCTGAATTAACGGCAAGAACTGCTTTTTCTTAAACAGGGTAAAGCGTGGTAGATCGTCAATCTTTATCGCTTTACGATGATAGCGCACCAGGGAAGCTATCAACATCTGCTGTTCCTGGTTAAACCCCGGCAAGTTGCTGTGTTGCAGAATATAAGCTGAATGGCGATGTAACCCGCTGTGATTAATATTCAGCCCCACTTCGTGCAGCATCGCAGACCATTTCAGTAGTGCGCCCATCTGGGGATTGGCCAGTTTCGGGTTTTGAATCTCCCACTGCTGATACATATGCTCGGTGGTTGTCAGTACCCGTTTAGCCTGATCACTATCGATATGGTACTGATCCGCCAGGCTTTGCGCGGTGCGAATACGAATGTCCTGATGGCGGAAACGGCCTTCCATTTCATACAGCACACCTTCGCGAAGCGCTCCGTCAGACAGACGTAATTCACGAATTGCCAGTGAATCAAACACGCCGCAAAGAATCGCCAGACCCGGCACAAATACCGCTTTTCGTTCTTCGGATAACCCCGGCAGGCTCATGGCGCTGAAACTCTTGTACTTCAATACTTCATCGCGCAGCATTTCCAGGCGTTCAGGGGTAATTATTCCGTCTTTCTCACCCATATTCACCAGCACTTCATGAGCGGCTTTGATGGTGCCGGAAGCGCCCATCGCCACATTCCAGCCTTGCAAGCGATACTGCCAGGAGAGATTCTCCAGTTTTTGCACTGCGGCAAGGCGCGCACGTTTGAAGTTTTCTGGCGTGATATTCCCGTTGGGGAAAAAGTTTTGCGCAAAGCTCACGCAGCCCATACGGCGGCTTTCGACCAGCTTCGGTTCAAAATCCTCGCCAATCACCAGTTCAGTGGAACCCCCTCCAATATCAATCACCAGTTTGCGGCCTTTTTCCGGCTGGGTATGTTCCACACCCATGAAAATCAGACGCGCTTCTTCGTTACCGGAAATAATTTCAATCGGGTAGGGAATAACCTGCTCGGCGCGTTTCAGGAACGCTTCGGCGTTGACCGCCTGGCGCAAACTATGCGTACCGACAATACAGACATTTTCGGCTGAGAACCCTTGCAGGCGTTCAGCAAATAACGCCAGGCATGACAGCCCACGCTCCATTGCTTCTTCGCTTAACTCGTTATCAGCATTCAGACCATCAGCTAAGTGGACGCGTTGTTTCAGGCGCCCGATAATTTGCATCGCGCCATCAACCACACGGGCGATAACCATGTGGAAGCTGTTCGAACCAAGGTCTACCGCGGCAAATTCTTGCGGTCGTGGAGCGTGTTTTTTTATCGGCATGGCGTTATTCAGGTTGTTCCAGAGATTTGATGTAATCGTAAATCGCCAGTTGCGAGCGCACCTTGCGGCGGTTGCCACGCGGCACATAGCGATTACTGAGTTCTTTGTCGATGTAGCGCGCTTTCACCGTATCACTGAATAAAATTTCAATGATATCCAGCACCCGCTGTTTCAGGCGCGGGTCGAGAATAGCGACGGCTACTTCAATGCGGTAATCAATGTTACGGGTCATCCAGTCGGCGGAGGAGAGATAGACTTTCTTATCGCCACCATTTTCAAAAATATAGACGCGATCGTGTTCCAGATAACGGTCAACAATACTGATCACGCGGATGTTATCGCTGATGCCTTCCAGATTAGGGATTAACGAACACATTCCCCGCACCAACAGATTCACCTTCACGCCAGAGCTTGACGCAGCATACAGCCGGTCTACCAGCCCTTTATCGACCAGATTATTCAGTTTCAGAGTAATGCCAGACGGTTGTCCGTTTTGCGCATTGGCAATTTCTTTATCGACCAAATCGTACAGCAGGCGGCGCGAGTTTTGCGGCGAGACCATCAGGTGCTCAAAGGTCACCGGACGATACGGGTTTTCGATAAAGTTGAATACCCGGCGTACTTCATTAGTGATACGTGCGTCACAGGTCAGCAACGAATAGTCAGTATAAAGACGGGCGGTTTTCTCGTTAAAGTTGCCGGTGCCGATGTGGGCATAACGCACCACTTCCTCACCTTCTTTACGGGATATCAGGAATAACTTGGCGTGAATTTTCAGCCCAGGTGCGGAGAAAATAACGTGCACGCCGGCTTCCGTCAGGCGTTTTGCCCAATGAATATTGGCTTCTTCGTCAAAGCGCGCCTGCAACTCAACCACCACGGTGACTTTCTTGCCGTTATGCGCGGCGTGGATCATCGACTCAATGATGCGCGAGTCTTTTGCCACACGGTAAATATTGATTTTTATCGCCAGTACGCTGGGGTCGAACGAGGCCTGACGCAGCAATTCCAGCACATGCTCGAACGTGTGATACGGATAATAGAGCAGCACGTCGCGATTACGGATCGCATCAAAGCCGTTGCGGAATTTGTCGAACCAGATATGACGCAGGCGCGGCAGCGGTTTGTTGATTAAATTGGCTTTGCCGACATTCGGGAAGCTAATGAAATCTTTAAAATTGTGGTACCGACCACCAGGAATAATAGAGTCGTAATTAGTGATGGTGAGCTTATTACGCAGCATTTCAACCATCGCGTCGGGCATATCTCGCTGATACACAAAGCGCACCGGTTCGGCGGTCAAACGCTGTTTCAGGCTTGATGACATCAGTTCCAGCAGGCTGGATTCCATTTCGGTGACCAGATCATATTCTGCGTCACGAGTCATTTTCATCGAATACGCGTTTAATGAGTCGTAATCGAAGAAGCCTTTAAAAATGTCGTCCAGGCAATAGCGCAGAATGTTATCCAGCAGGATCATCGGCTTGCGGCGGCGTGGTGCTTCCGGTGGAAGATTCACAAAACGCGGCACTTTATCGGACGGGATTTCCAGCAAGGCGTAGCGGATGTCGCTGCCCTGGATAATTTCTACCGCCAGATAGGTGTAATCATCTTTCAGGAACTGCACCAGGTCGGTGTCGTGGTTAATCAGAATCGGGGTGATGTGCTGGCGCAGATAATGTTTAAAGTAGTGGCGCAGCCAGTTTTGCTGATTTGGGGAAAGCTGGCGTTCGTTGATCAAAAATATCTGATTACGCGCCATTTCCAGCAGCAGATCGTTGTATAAGCCATCAAATTCTTGATCGGCTTTCAGCACCCGCGCCTGAATTTTATTGAGTAAATGACGCGAATTGGGCGCCGTACCTTGTTCTTCACTGATCAGAATGCGCCGTTTGAGTTCAGCGAAACGGACTTTGTAAAACTCATCAAGGTTATTCGAATAGATGCCGAGAAAACGCATTCGCTCAATCAACGGATTAATTTTGTCCGCTGCTTCCTGGAGCACACGTTCGTTAAAAGACAACCAGCTCAGTTCTTTTTCGATATACAGCTTATCCTGACCCATTAGCCCTCACTTGCGTTTTCGTGGACGTTAAATGCCGTCACGTTGGACATTATGGCGAGCTTTGGCGGGGATTGTCCAATGCTGGGGTCTGAATAACTTCAGGTATAGCGCATGACTCTGTGAGAAAGGAAACAGTCACAGGCGAAACTATAAATTAAAATAGCGTTTTAAACTGTAGTAGGAGTAGGGAATGTGGGAAACACGGGCGCTTGAACTGAACAACCAGGAGCTATGGAACTGGCATCAAGCCTGCCAGTTTGTCGATTACGCTTGTGCACATAACTTTAATACCGTGGTGATCGGGCAAACCGATCTGCTCGGCAAGCTTGTCACTCCGGCGGGCTACACTCCTGCGCAATACAATGACCGTATCTCCGTGCATCAGCGTTGCTGTTGCGTTTACCTGAATCGGCTTGCTCAGTATTGCAAAGCGCGCGGTCTGCGTTTTTATCTGCAGGCTAAAGAGCTAGGCTTTCCGGCTGATTTACTGCTCCATCAACCGCAATTATTCGATGGTCACGGCGGCCTGCGTTTTGATGTTGATTTCTGGAGCCAGTATCTGGCCGATAAACTGGCGCTGGTGTGCCAGCAGATTCCCGCGATAGATGGCCTGCTGCTGGCCATTTCCAATACTGACAGTCTGGTGCCGATAGCCACGCCTGACTGGAAAAAGAACGTGGCGCAGCAAAAAAAATCGGCCAGCTCGGCGCTTTATCGTTGCTGCTTTAATGCTGCCGCTCAGGTCATGGCTCGCCATCACAAACATCTGGTGCTGCGTCTTTTCCCCGCCAGTATCGACGGCGTTGAACCGGTTCTTGAAGCTATCACCGGTTTACCTGCTGATGTGGCGGTGTCGATAAAACTGACACCAGAACGCTTCTGGCCCGAATTCCCTAATAACCCGGCATTGCTGGCGATTACAGACCGCGAAGTCTGGGCGGAAGTCGATGCCGCAGGCGAAGAGGTCTGCTGGGGAAATCTGCCGTTTATCCGCGTTGATGAAATCCAGGGGCGATTACTGTGGTGCCGGGCCAGCAATCCGGCGATCAAAGGTGTGTTATGCAAAGCCAGTTGGGAAGGTATCGATAACCACTGTGTGATTGGCACGTTAAGTGAATTTAACCTGTTTAGCTGCGCCAAATTTCTCGATCCCCAGGCTCCGTCAGAGAATACCGCGCAACTGCTGAAACGTTGGTTACTGGAATGCTGGCAATGGCCGGCGGATGAACAACAGCTTCTGGTACTAATGGGGTTGTTTGAACAGGCGCATCAGGTGATTTACAGCGCTATTTATGCCCGCCACCATGTTTTTCATCGTCACAGCTTGTTGCCTGAAAGCTACGGCCAGGTGGTCTGGAGTTTGTACGGGCAACTTAACCGTAACCACTGGTTGCCCGGTTCTGCTGATGACATCGTCTTTGCAAGCCAGGATGCGGCAGGGGCTTCACGGAAGCTGTCGTTGATTGCTGCCGAGAAAGATCTCGCCTGGCAAGGGGCGGAAAATGTACAGCGCCAGGCATTAGAATTCGCGAAACATGCTGGCTTCCCGCCAGCATTAGCGCAACGCTGGCAAACGGAGTGGCAGGGGCTGTTTTTATATTGCCGGGCGTTTATTCATGCGCAGAAAGCCTTTTTCACCCTGCACTACGCGCGTGAAGTTGAAAACAACTGGAGCCTACGTGAAGTTTGCCAGGCCAATATTCAGGCTTTGTATGGCACTGCTCATGAGATGGAAGATTTCTGTGGCAAATGGAGTGACATTCCTCCGGCCATTCATGTGATGTTTGATGCCGGGCGCGCCCGCGCACTGGCCGGGAGTTTAAGCAAAGAGTTAGCGAAATTGTCAGGTTAGGGGGAGAAAAGGTGGATAAAGCAAAAGCTTTATCCACCTGATGACTAGATGTGTAAACGCAGTGATTCAACCAGGCAAAGAATGGCCATTGCTTGCCCGTATGGCATTGAGGTCAGAGGGATATTTCGGTAGTGGTCAAGGTCGTGACCCATCGCGGTACCAAATGAAACCTGCGTCAATTCACCTTCTGGCGTGATGTGCTTGATAATCCCATCGGTGGCGCGTTGTGCGACTGGCAGCCAGTGGCTTTCCAGGTAACCCAGACGCACAGCTTTGAAGATCCCCGCCGCGAAGCCAGCACTGGCCGAAGCTTCAACATAGCTTTCAGGGTCATTAAGCAGCGTTGGCCACAGGCCATTTTCCGCCTGGCATTCGGCCAGTGCCGCGACCTGATTGCGCAAAACATTGCACAACTGGCGATACAGCGCGTCCTGCGGTGATAAATCTAACAACTCCAAAAACTCAGGAATGGCGAGCGTAATCCAGCTGTTGCCACGCGCCCACAGTGCGCCAGCAAAATGGTGTCGCCCTTCAAAGTTCCAGCCGTGATACCACAGTCCTGTTTTAGGTTCCGCCAGGTACTGAATATGCTGAGTAAACTGATACTTTGCTTCTTCAATCCACTCTGGTTTGTTAAGCATTTTGCCAATCTTAGCCAGCGGAAGAACTGCCATCATCAGCGTATCGTCCCAGATTTGCTGGTGGTGGTCGTTTTCATAAGTCACATGCTGGAAGCAGCCTTCATCGGTGCGCGGCAGCTGGTGCTGGAGCCAACGGCCCCAGGTTTCCAGGTATGGCAGCCACTGCGGATTTGGCTGCTCTTCATAACATAATGCCAGTGTCAGGAATGGGCAGGCAGTATTGACGTTTTTGACCGGAGTGCCTTCGGCAAAACGATCGCTAAACCAGAGGTCGATAAGCTCTTTGGCGCGCTCAGAGCCACTTACTTGATAGTAGCGATATAAACCAAACAGGCCGATTCCGTGTGTCCATTCCCAGCCTGCCCAGCCTTTGGTATCAACAATTCGGCCATCACTGAGGCGTTGTAAAAAACGCCCGTCAGCGTCTTTGATGTCGACCAGACCACCAATCAGGCTATCAATCAGCTCAGTGGTGTGTTCACGGGTTGGGGATAACAGTGTCGTAGTCATGGTCTGTTCCTTAAACAGAAGTTGTAGCTGGAGTAATTTTGATTTCGTGGGTTGGACGATACGCCCAGTTAGCATTGCTGTGCGGGTGGCCGGTCAGGGTTTCGACAACCTCTTTGGTCTCAGGGCTAGCATCTTCCGGTTTCCCACCTGCACGTAAGCGTTCCAGTTCGCTGATCAGTACCTGGTGGCGTGACTGGCTGAGGCGGAAGCGGAAGGCACCGCACATCGCCATGACTGCCAACACGCCAGGGCCGACAACGAACACCCACCAGATGCCATCAATGGCCGTGCTGCTTTGCGATGCCACACCTTTGGTAAAACCGAAAGACTCAAGCGCCAGGCCAACAATAAACAGTGCCAGTGCCTGGGAGAATTTGCGGGTCAACATCATGACACCGGCATAGATCCCTTCACGGCGCACGCCGGTATAAGCCTCATCGACATCAGGTAAGAAGTTGTACACGTTCCATGGAATGAGATAGGTACCACCACGCGCGATACCCATCATGACAGCCCCGCCAAGCACCAGCATGCCAATGGAGGCGTAGCTTGCGGAAAGTTGGCTGAAGTAGACCAGGCTTATCAAAATCATGCCGATAGCCGCTTTATACGCATGGCCGTTGCCGACGCGAATACACAGCCAGGTGAAAACAGGGATGGCGAGAAACTGGAACAAGGTCATCAGGCTCAGCGCCTGCGAAGCCAGACCGGCACTGATTTGCAGCACGTAGGTCATGAAGTGCATAAACAGCGAGCCGAAGATATCCAGTGCAACCGCGCCGCCGACATACATCATGATATGAATGCGGAAGGTCTTAAGGCGAAACGTTGACAACATTTCCCGATACAGAGATTTCAGCGTGTTGAGCAGCCCGGTTTGCGTTTGTGGCGGCGGCAGGTTGTCACGCTCCCAGGTGCCACGCCAGACGAAAATCCACGGCAGCGAGAACAGCACGGCGAAGGTAATACCGATAAGCATAAATGCCTGATCTTTATCAGCAACGTGCGCCAGAATTTGCCCAGGTATCAGTGCGGAAAGAAACGCGGTGGCTTGTGCAAACAGCATACGTGCACCCGACATTTTCGAGCGGGTTTCGTAGCGGTTGGTCATCTCCGCAGGTAGCGTATCGTAAGGCACCATCAGCAATGTGAAGACAGTGCTGAACAGCAAATAGGTGCCGAGATACCAGAAGTATCCGTAGCCACTCATCCACATCAAGGCGAAGGTCAGTGAGAACGGTGCGCCAATAATAAAGAACAGGCGGCGGCGTCCCCAACGGCTGCGAATGTTATCCGTGATGTAGCCCATCACCGGGTCGGTAATCCCATCCCAAATTTTGGCGATGGCAAAGATGGAAGCGGCAGCAGCAGGCGATAACCCGGCAACCTCAATATAGAAATACAGCAGCCAAAGGCCGGTAATGGTCATCGCGCCACTACCAAAAATATCGCCCATACCCCAGGCGAGAATATTTTTGGTTTTGACTTCCCTTCCAGCTGGAGCCGTGTTTTTTGTCGTTGTGTCCATTGTTCTTATCTCGTGTCGATAAAAAAGGAGTTCGGCATCTACGGTACGAAGTGTGGGCCGCAGTCTCTATGGCGACAGGAAGGGTTTTGTCCGGTAATGCGAAGGGGGTGGGGAAATATCGAATGTGTATTCATCGTTCCCCTGGTATTTGAGCGGCGTAGAAGCCAGAAAGGGCAATAAAGTGTGATCTGCGTCACTAATGGAAAAATGCTGCTTAAACCTGATGTGATGAAGATCACCTTTTACCCCAGGGCAAAAGGTATTTTGCGAGTCAGGCAACATTCCTGCTAATCAGCTATTGCGGCGCGGTGGAGTGCTGAGAAGGGGCATGGTGAGATGTCTGGGTCTATTACATCGAGTGATGAGAGAACCATGAAACTGACTCTGACCCCGCAGTGGGCGAATACTGACGATAAGAATCACGATACGCTCCGCTTCCAGAAAGCGCTGGATACTTTGGCGCAACAGGGGGGAGGAACGCTGGAAGTTGAAAGTGGCTGTTACAGGTTGGGTGGTCTGACACTTGGCTCCAATATTACGCTCAGTTTGCAGGCTGGTGCTGAGTTGTGGGTCAGCGATGACGGCCAGGACTTTGGGCAAGCCACCACTAAAAGCCAGGCGGAATGCTCGCGCTGGGCATTCTTATACGCCTATGGTGCGCATAACATCACCATCTGTGGCGCCGGGAAGATTAATGGCAATGCTGACGGTTGGTTTGATGCACAGGCTGATGATATGGGCTATCGCAAGCCTGCCGAACAGCGCCCGCGCATGATTGTTTTTGAAGATTGCCGTCACGTACAGCTCCGCGACTTTACTATCGAAAATGCCCCAATGTGGACGATTCATCTGGTGGCGTGTGAGCTGGTAAAAGTGCATGGCATCACCATCGATAACGATCTTTCACTGGCTAATACCGATGCACTGGATATCGACAGTTGCCAGCAAGTGCATATCAGCAATAGTCATTTCAGCGCCGCCGATGACACTATCTGCTTGAAGACGAGCCGTAAACCGGCACCGTTGCAACGCCCGACGCGCCATGTGGTAGTGAACAACTGCACGTTACGTTCCAAAAGTTGTGCGGTAAAAATTGGTACTGAAACCTGGGAAGACATTGAAGATATTTGTGTCACCAACTGTGCCATTTACGAATCAAACCGCGCCATCGGGATTGTCTCCCGTGACGGCGGACGCTTACGACGCATGATCTTCAGTAACATCACTTTTAACTGCGAGATGGTGCATGCCTGCCATTGGGGTAAGGCTGATCCAGTCTACTTGTCTGCCCGTTTCCGTGACCCGGCGATTCAACCAGGTGCGATTGAGTTTATCCAGTTCCGTGGTTTAACCGGCGTGAGTGAAGGGGCGGTTAATTTACACAGCGAGCAACCAGGACTGGTGCGCCAGGTAATCATTGATGGTTTGCAACTCACCCAAAGCATCAGCGCCTCACCGGAGCAGGGTTTATACGACATTCGTCCACCCTGTAACCCGCTTTCGCCAACGGGTATGGGGCTGGACAACGCCTGGTGTCTTAATCCAGATACGCAGCGTGCTTACGGTGTTGAGGCTTATCCCGGTGGTTTGCCCGCGCTGTATTGCTGTGGAGTGAATGGCCTGACGCTGCGCAATATCGATGTTTTTCGTCCACAGCCTCTACCTTCCGACTGGAACGAACAGGCTGTGGTATTGGTAGAGTGTGATGGAGTAAAACAAGATGTCTGATTTCGCATGGCTGGGTGGAGTTGCTGCCTGCTGCACCACCGGTTCTTTTGCCCTGCAAGTGATTCATATCCTGAAAAATCGCGATACTAAAGCGATCTCTCTGAGTATGTATCTGGTGTTTGTTTTTGGGGTGTTGTGTTGGTTGCTTTATGGGCTAACAAGCGGTGATATGCCGCTGATGATCGCCAACGGCATCACCCTGTTGTTAGCGGCGACCGTGTTAACAATGAAGGTGATGAACGAACGAGCGAAATAAGCGGGATACTGCCTTCTCTGTTGAGGAGAAGGCAGTTGATTTACTCGTCTGCAGCGTGGCCTTGCGGTGGTAATTCTTTGCCATCAAGCCAGGCGCTGTTTTCACGCATCTCCAGTCGCCCCTCAATAAACCAGGAAACGACTAACGGATAAATTGCGTGTTCTTGATTCTGCACGCGAGCGGTGATGTCTTCTTCGTCATCACCTTCAAATACCGGCACTTCGGCTTGCAGAATAACCGGGCCGCCATCCAGTTCTTCGGTGACAAAATGCACCGATGTCCCATGGACTTCATCACCGTTTTCCAGCACCTGACGATGGGTATGCAGGCCGGGATATTTCGGCAACAGAGAAGGGTGGATGTTAATCAAGCGCCCGGCATAATGCCCGACAAACTCTGGGCTCAAAATACGCATGTAACCTGCCAAAACCACCAGATCCGGGGCGTAAGCGTCGATCTCAAGCATTAACTCACGATCGAACGCTGCGCGATCGACGAACTGGCTGGCGGTTAACGCGTGAGCAGGAATTTCTGCTTCACGCGCACGTTCAAGCCCAAAAGCTTCGGTTTTATTACTGAATACAGCCGCTACAGTGCCATTAATCTTTTTAAGCTTGCAGGCATCAATGATTGCCTGAAGATTGCTTCCGTTGCCGGAAACCAGCACCACAATGCGTTTCATCACTCAATAACCACGCGCTCAGAGGAATCGGAAGCTTTGATACTACCGATTTTCCAGGCGTTTTCACCTTTTGCATTCAAAAACTCAACCGCTTTGTCCGCTTCAGCAGCAGGCAGCGCAATCAGCATACCCACGCCACAGTTAAAGGTGCGGTACATTTCATGACGGCTGATATTTCCGGCTTGTTGTAACCAGCCGAATACCGCAGGCCACTGCCATGAAGACTCAGTGATAATCGCCTGAGTGTTGTCTGGCAGAACGCGTGGGATATTTTCCCAGAAACCGCCACCGGTCAGGTGAGCAATCGCGTGAACGTCAACCTGTTCAATCAATTCCAGAATCGACTTCACGTAAATGCGCGTCGGTTCCAGCAAGTGATCTGCCAGCGGTTTGCCTTCTAATTCGGTAGTCAGTGGGTCAGTACCGCTCACTTCCAGCACTTTACGCACCAGAGAATAACCGTTGGAATGCGGGCCACTGGAAGCCAGCGCAATCAGCACATCGCCATCGGTCACTTTGGAGCCGTCGATGATTTCAGATTTCTCGACCACGCCGACACAGAAACCAGCCACGTCGTAATCTTCACCGTGGTACATGCCCGGCATTTCAGCAGTTTCACCGCCGACTAATGCGCAGCCAGATTGCAGACAACCTTCGGCAATACCAGTAATGACGCTTGCAGCCGTTTCGACTTCAAGTTTTCCCGTTGCGTAATAATCGAGGAAGAACAGCGGTTCAGCACCCTGAACGACCAGGTCGTTCACACACATGGCCACCAGGTCGATGCCGATTGTGTCGTGACGTTTTAAATCCATAGCCAGACGCAGTTTAGTACCCACACCGTCGGTGCCGGAAACCAGCACAGGTTCACGATACTTCTGCGGTAACGCACACAGCGCACCGAAACCGCCCAGGCCACCCATCACTTCCGGGCGGCGGGTCTTTTTCACTACACCTTTGATTTTATCGACCAGAGCGTTACCAGCATCAATATCAACACCGGCATCTTTATAGCTAAGAGAAGTTTTGTCGGTCACTGCTAAGTCCCCGCGGATGGGTTAGGAATAAAAAACGCCGCAATTCTAACAGTGCAGGCAAACGTTTGCGAGCCCCTTATTCAGCAGGATGTAATTATTGTTGATATATACTCATTCCAGTCTCGTTGATCTTGATCAACCCCAATCAGTGCCAATTCCTGTGGCACCACCATCAAAAAGCGGTATAATCCGGCGATTTTTTTTGTGGTGGCCAACTATCTCGGGGAGAAAGAGTATGAAGATCGTGGAAGTCAAACACCCACTCGTCAAACACAAGCTGGGCCTGATGCGTGAGAACGACATTAGCACCAAACGCTTTCGTGAACTCGCCTCAGAAGTTGGCAGCTTGCTAACTTACGAAGCCACGGCGGATTTGGAAACTGAAAAAGTCACTATCGAAGGCTGGAACGGCCCGGTAGAAATTGACCAGATCAAAGGCAAAAAGATTACCGTTGTGCCAATTCTGCGTGCCGGTTTGGGCATGATGGAAGGCGTGCTGGAAAACGTTCCAAGCGCACGTATCAGCGTAGTGGGTATCTATCGTAATGAAGAAACCCTGGAGCCGGTGCCTTACTTCCAGAAACTGGTTTCTAACATTGAAGAACGTATGGCGCTGGTGGTTGACCCAATGCTGGCAACCGGCGGTTCTATGATTGCCACTATCGACCTGCTGAAGAATGCCGGTTGTACCAGCATTAAGGTGCTGGTTCTGGTGGCAGCACCAGAAGGTATCGCGGCACTGGAAAAAGCGCACCCGGACGTAGAGCTGTTTACTGCTTCTATCGATCAGGGTCTGAACGAGCACGGATACATTATTCCGGGGCTTGGCGATGCCGGCGATAAGATTTTTGGTACCAAATAATGCTCTTCATCTTTCGAATTGCTGATGCGTTGGCTGCCTTTGCTCACCTTGGTCACGTAGCAAATCTACGCTCCCAGGGATTTGCGCAGTTGCCGCCTTCCTGCAATCCGAAATCTATTGAGCATTAAAAAATTGAGCCGACTTTGAGAGTCGGCTTTTTTTTGACTAAAACACAACAACACCATCATTCAGAGGACAACATTATGACGCGCCGCGCCATTGGGGTACACGAAAGACCACCCCTGCTGCAAACGATACCGTTAAGCTTACAGCACCTGTTCGCTATGTTTGGAGCTACCGTTCTGGTGCCATTCCTGTTCCACATCAACCCGGCTACGGTTTTGCTGTTTAATGGGATCGGGACGCTGCTGTACCTCTTTATCTGTAAAGGCAAAATCCCGGCGTATCTCGGTTCAAGTTTTGCGTTTATTTCGCCAGTGCTGCTGCTGTTGCCATTGGGTTATGAAGTGGCGCTGGGCGGCTTTATTATGTGCGGTGTGTTGTTCTGTATCGTGGCGCTGATTGTGAAAAAAGCCGGTACCGGCTGGCTGGATGTGATGTTCCCTCCGGCGGCAATGGGCGCAATTGTGGCGGTTATCGGCCTGGAACTGGCACGTGTTGCCGCAGAAATGTCAGGCCTATTGCCAGCTGCGGGTACCGAACCGAATACCACCAGCATCCTGATCTCGCTGGTAACGCTGGGTGTGACGGTATTTAGCTCAGTCTTGTTCCGTGGTTTTCTGGCAATTATCCCAATTCTGATCGGCGTGCTGACTGGCTACGCGCTGTCATTTGCCGTCGGCATTGTGGATACCGCGGCGATTGCTCAGGCTCCGTGGTTTGCACTGCCAACCTTCTACACGCCGCGCTTTGAGTGGTTTGCCATCTTCACCATTTTGCCAGCAGCGCTGGTGGTTATCGCCGAGCACGTTGGGCACCTGGTGGTGACGGCGAATATCGTCAAAAAGGATCTGATCCGCGACCCAGGTCTGCATCGTTCGATGTTTGCTAACGGTCTTTCCACCGTGATTTCCGGTTTCTTCGGCTCTACGCCGAACACCACTTATGGTGAAAACATTGGCGTTATGGCGATCACCCGCGTGTACAGCACCTGGGTTATCGGCGGTGCGGCGATTATCGCGATTCTGTTGTCGTGTGTCGGTAAACTGGCGGCGGCGATCCAAATCATCCCGGTTCCGGTAATCGGCGGTGTTTCTCTGTTGCTGTATGGGGTGATCGGCGCTTCAGGTATCCGCGTGCTGATTGATTCGAAAGTGGATTACAACAAAACGCAAAACCTGATCCTGACCGCTATCATTCTGATCGTTGGCGTCAGCGGTGCGACCCTACATATTGGTGCGGCTGAGCTGAAAGGGATGGCGCTGGCGACTATCGTCGGTATTGGTCTGAGCCTGATCTTCAAATTGATCAGTATCCTGCGTCCGGAAGAAGTGGTGCTTGATGCAGAAGAAACCAACGTAAAACCGTAGTTTTGATGCAAGCCGGGCGACGTGTGCGCCCGGTTCTCCTGATCGCCAATTCTGTGATAGACTCTCTGCGTTTTTCTGCCTGTTATGGTTGAGGTAATTCTGAATACGCCGGCACAGCTATCACTGCCACTCTATTTGCCTGATGACGAAACTTTTGCAAGTTTCTGGCCGGGTGATAACCCTTCTTTACTCGCCGCACTCCAGTCCGTGCTCCGTCAGGATCACAGCGGATATATCTATTTCTGGTCGCGAGAAGGAGGAGGACGTAGCCACTTGCTTCATGCAGCCTGTGCGGAACTCTCGCAACGTGGCGAAGCCGTTGGCTATGTGCCTCTCGATAAACGCACCTGGTTTGTTCCGGAAGTGCTTGATGGCATGGAACAGCTTTCGTTGGTGTGTATCGACAATATTGAGTGTGTTGCGGGCGACGAACTGTGGGAAATGGCGATTTTTAATCTCTATAACCGCATTCTGGAATCTGGCAAAACGCGGCTGTTAATTACCGGCGATCGCCCACCGCGCCAGCTCAACCTGCAATTGCCCGATCTCGCATCACGCCTTGATTGGGGCCAAATCTATAAGCTGCAACCGCTTTCCGATGATGACAAACTCCAGGCGCTGCAATTGCGATCCCGACTTCGTGGTTTTGAATTGCCCGAGGACGTGGGGCGTTTCCTGCTAAAACGTCTGGACAGGGAAATGCGTACGCTGTTTATGACGCTTGATCAGCTTGATCTGGCTTCGATTACAGCGCAACGTAAATTGACTATCCCGTTTGTGAAAGAGATTTTGGGGCTGTAAAACCACCCTCATCCCGGCCTTCTCCCTGAGGGCGAAGGAGAAAACCAATTCCCTCTCCTGAGTGTGAAGGAGAAAACAGGGAAATTCCCTCTCCTGGGGGAGAGGGTTAGGGTGAGGGCGTTAAATCACTAGATTACAAAATCTCCAGCACCGACTCCGGTGGGCGG
Organism: Buttiauxella sp. JUb87; assembly: GCF_004361975.1. NCBI lineage: Bacteria > Pseudomonadati > Pseudomonadota > Gammaproteobacteria > Enterobacterales > Enterobacteriaceae > Buttiauxella > Buttiauxella sp. JUb87. The sequence goes on along the minus strand of NZ_SNVY01000001.1, from coordinate 1,643,681 downwards.
CCAATTCTTGCTTCGCCATTCGCCAGCACAATCGGGCGTTCAATCAATTTTGGATTCTTGACCATCGCCTGAATCAATTGATCCTCGCTTAATGTCGGCTCAGCCAGATTCAACTCCTTGTATAAATCCTCTTTCTGACGCATCAGGTCACGTGCGCTGCCAAAACCCAGTTTGCTCAGCAATGATTCTATCGTTGCGGCATCGGGCGGGGTTTCCAGATACAACACCACTTCAGGTTCTATGCCATTCGCTTTCAGCAGGCTTAATGTTTCACGGCTCTTGGAGCAGCGTGGATTGTGATAAATAGAAACAGTTGTGGACATCGTAACTCCTGTTACATCTTCGAATACTGAAGGAAACGTTTTTGCAATTCGCGGAACTGATCGATTCTCGCGTCATAACGCGCTTGTTGCAAACTACCCAACTTAACTTGTGCGCTGGCACCACTGAGCAGCGTAATAGCCTGATCGAGTTTCCCGACCAGCGCCATAACTTCGGCACGAGCGGCGAGTTCTTGATCGCGATTACCCAATGCAGCCTGGGTTTGCGCTAACAAGTCCCAGCCGTTGCTGTCGTCCGGATGAGCAAAGGTATAGCGATTAAGAATTTCTGCTGCCTGGTTAGGCTGGCCCGCCTGCACGTAGGCGTTGGCAAGGTTTAGCTGCAACACCGGGTTTTGTTTCAGGCCTGGGGCGTTCTTCAGGCGATTAATCGCATCTGCGGTTTTCTTCTGCCCAAGGTCGATATCGGTCGATAAATCGAGATACCACTCATTAGCCGGCTGCGCTGAGAGTAGCGGTTGCAATAGCTTGCGCGCCTCATCCCATTTTTCTGCCCCCATTGCCTGAAGCGCACGGCCATAAGTGGCGGCATGCTGTTCACGGATATTGCCCTTCGACCAGCTATCCAACAAATCATTGGTTAACTGATTACGACCAGAGTTGTACATCCCAAGCGTACGGGCTTTTGCCATGTAAAAATCTTCAGAAGATTGCACCACCACTGGCCGCATTTGGTTGGCGCGGTTACGGGCATCTGATAAACGGCTTTCTGGTAATGGGTGAGTAAGAAGAATTTCCGGCGGACGCGAGGAATAACGTGACTGGTCGAGGAGTTTCTCCAGGAATGTCGGCATCGCTTGCGGATCAAAGCCCGCGTGCTGCAACACCTGAATCCCGATGCGGTCAGCTTCCTGTTCGTTCTGTTGTGTAAAGCTGATCATGCCCTGCTGCGTTCCCGCAAGCGTACCGCTAAGTGCCGCCATACCCGCTTGTGGGCTAGCCATCGCCAGTAAAATGGACCCTAACGCACCCACCCAAGTCAGGGGGGCGTTCTTTTTCTGATCTTCCATGGCACGTGCCAGGTGGCGCTGCGTAACGTGTGAAATTTCGTGCGCCATAACCGAGGCGAGCTGGCTTTCATTATCGGCATAACGGAACAGGGCTGAGTGCAGCACCACATTTCCGCCGAAGAAAGCAAAGGCGTTAATTTCGTCGTTGTTAATCAGGAAGAAGTGGAACGGGGTCTTAACCGAATTGGCATTACTCACCAGGCGCATGCCGAGTTTATTAATGTACTGTACGAGTAAAGGATCATTGATTAATGGGGCGCTGCCTCGCAGTTGGCGAACATAATAGTCGCCCATCTGCAATTCCTGGCCGATTGACAGGGTGCTTGAGGCTGAAGTTCCCATATCTGGCAGTTGATCGGTCACATCAGCAAACGCTGGTGTGACCGGACCCGCAAGCAAAGCTGCCATCAGTGTTGCAACCAGCGATTTTTTCAACTGCTTGAACATACGTCCTGTCCTGTTTAATCAAAGTTAATCTTCGACAAGTGTTACCTGATTTTGTTCGCACACTACGATGAACTCTAACTCACCGCATGACTAAGACATATCTTATCTGCGTCAATTTTAAACTGCTATTGAACAGCGATAAAAAGCGAAGTCTTTATTGTGACATTTAGATACAATCGATCCTCGCACAATGCTGTCAGGGAAGGGATGTATGCTCGAAATGTTGTTGCAGTGGTATAGACGGCGGTTTAGCGACCCCGAGGCTATCGCACTGCTGGTCATTCTGGTTGCAGGATTTGTTATTCTTTTCTTCTTCCATGGGCTGTTAGCGCCGTTATTGATGGCGATTGTGTTGGCTTATTTGCTGGAGTGGCCCACTGCGCGTCTTCAGCATGTCGGGTGTTCCCGTACCTGGGCGACGACAATTGTTCTGGTGTTATTTGTTGGTATTTTGTTGTTGTTAGTCTTAGTGGTGGCTCCCGTCGCCTGGCAACAGGGTATCTACCTGATTCGTGACATGCCGGGGATGCTGAATAAACTCTCTGATTATGCCGCAACGCTGCCGAAGCGTTATCCGGCACTGATGGACGCGGGCATCATTGATGCGATGGCGGAAAATATGCGCGGGCGCATGATAGGCATGGGCGATCAGGTGGTGAAGTATTCGCTTGCCTCTTTAGTTGGCCTGCTAACGCTAGCTATTTATCTGGTACTCGTCCCGCTAATGGTGTTCTTCCTGGTCAAAGATAAAGAGCAGATGCTGAATGCTGTGCGCCGCGTGTTACCCCGAAATCGTGGGCTTGCGGGGCAGGTGTGGCTGGAGATGAACCAACAAATTACCAACTATATCCGCGGTAAAGTGCTGGAAATGCTGGTTGTGGGTGTGGTGACGTACATTGGCTTTGTGGTGTTTGGCCTGAATTACTCGTTGCTGCTGGCGGTACTGGTCGGGTTCTCGGTGCTGATTCCCTACATTGGCGCATTTGTCGTGACTATTCCGGTAGTGTGTGTCGCTTTATTCCAGTTTGGCCTTGGCACTGAGTTCTGGACGCTGTTTGCCGTCTACTTAATCATTCAGGCACTGGATGGAAACTTGCTGGTGCCGGTGCTATTTTCCGAGGCTGTTAACCTGCACCCGTTGGTCATTATTCTGTCGGTGGTGATTTTTGGTGGACTGTGGGGGTTCTGGGGGGTGTTCTTTGCTATCCCACTTGCCACGCTGATTAAAGCGGTGGTGCATGCCTGGCCAGATACTCTGCTTATCGACGACAAGCCAAATTAGAGACAGTAAAAAGCCGACGTTAAGTCGGCTTTCAGATTGCTGGCAAAGGGTTATAAATGTGTTTTGTAGGGTGGATAAGCGTTAGCGTCATCCACCATTTACGCCAGTGGTGTCGGATGACGCTGCGCTTATCCGACCTACGAAGACGTTTGTCTTTAATCGGGTGATGCGCTAATTAAGCGTTTTCTTTCAGCCAGTTCACCACAATATCGTGATGGTTACTGGTTTTAAAATCATCAAACACTTTCTCGACTTTCCCTTCGCCATCAAGCAGGAAGCTAATACGATGGATGCCGTCGTAAGTTTTACCCATAAACGATTTCTCGCCCCACACCCCAAATTGTTCGCAGACTTGATGGTCTTCATCAGAAAGCAGGGTGAAGTTAAGTAACTCTTTTTCGGCAAAACGTGACAGTTTTTCTGGTTTGTCGGTGCTAATACCCAGCACTTCTACACCCTTCTTTTTCAACTCGTCCATGTTGTCGCGCAACCCGCATGCTTGCACGGTACAGCCTGGCGTCATTGCTTTAGGATAGAAATAAACCAGAACGCGCTGTCCCTGGAAGTCGGTTAAATTTATTTGCTCACCGTCTTGATCGGGTAAGCTAAATTTCGGTGCGATATCACCGGCTTTCAGTGGGCTCATTACAACTCTCCGTCTTAATCATCTTGCTGTGGATAATTCACAACGTTAATACTGCCCTGTGCTTTGAGTTCTGTACAGAGGGCCTTGAACTCATCTTCGATCCGGCTCGCATCTTCTGAGGCGGGACTATGCGCAGTAATCTGAATATAAAGCTGTGCTGGTTGGCCATCTTGAGTCGGTTGGGTACGAGAACTCAGTTCGGCAATATTCATATGGTGAATATCAAACAGATTGGTGAAGCGTTCGATTAAATGAGGGGAATCAGTGACTTCCACCTGTACCCAGACTGTCGCTGGCATTGCTGGGCGTTCTTGCGCGGCGGTACGCTTCATGACAATCAGCAAATCCAACTCTGCGCCCTTCAGGGGGAGAGTCGATTCAATCAGGGTAATCGCATTCCAACTGCCTGACAGCAGCATAATAAACGTGAACTCTTCACCGAGCATAGCCAGGCGACTGTCTTCAATATTACAGCCGCAACTGCTCACATGGCGGGTGATGGTATTAACAATACCAGGTCTATCCGCCCCAAGGGCCGTAATGACCAAATAATGGTGTGGTGAGGGAGTCAAACGTATTCTTCCTGTGAATCGGTGAGATATCATAAGGAAAGCATAAAAAAAACCTGCGTACAACCGTGTAGCGTCACCTGGTGACTTGCTTTTGATCCTGCACCAAACGTACCATTGAGACACTTGTTAGCACAGAGGATGGCCAATGTTCACTGGAAGTATTGTCGCGCTTGTGACGCCGATGGATGAGAAAGGTAATGTCTGCCGGTCAAGCCTGAAAAAACTGATTGATTACCATGTTGCCAGCGGGACTGCGGCGATTGTCTCGGTGGGGACCACCGGAGAGTCTGCTACGTTGAGCCATGAAGAGCACGGTGATGTGGTTCTGATGACGCTGGAGCTGGCCGCTGGCCGTATTCCGGTTATCGCAGGGACTGGCGCAAACGCCACCTCTGAAGCTATCTCCCTGACTCAGCGTTTTGAAAATAGCGGGATCGTCGGTTGCCTGACGGTAACGCCTTACTACAACCGTCCAACTCAGGAAGGACTGTTCCAGCACTTCAAAGCGATTGCTGAAAGCACCGACCTGCCGCAGATGCTGTACAATGTTCCTTCTCGTACCGGTTGTGACATGCTGCCTGAAACAGTAGGCCGCCTGGCGCAAATCAAAAATATTATCGGTATCAAAGAAGCTACCGGGAACTTAACTCGAGTAAATCAGATCAAAGAGCTGGTTGAAGATGACTTCATCCTGGTTAGCGGCGACGATGCTAGTGCACTGGACTTCATGCAATTAGGTGGCCACGGTGTGATTTCTGTGACGGCAAACGTAGCAGCGCGTGAAATGGCAGAAGTGTGTAAACTGGCCGCCAATGGGCAATATGCGCAAGCGCGCGTTATCAACGAACGTTTGATGCCGCTGCACAATAAATTATTTGTTGAACCCAACCCTATCCCAGTCAAATGGGCATGTCGGGAGTTGGGACTTGTGGCAACCGATACCTTACGCCTGCCAATGACACCGCTGACTGAAGCCAGTCGTCCGGTGATTATTAGCGCGCTCAAGCATGCCGGTTTGCTGTAAAGTTTAGGGAGATTTGATGGCTCACTCAGTACAGAAGTCGATGGTGGCGAAAGTTGCAGTGGTTTCGTTAGCCATGCTGTTGGCAGCATGCAGCACCGACCAGCGTTATAAGCGCCAGGTTAGCGGTGACGAAGCCTACTTAGATGCAGCACCACTTGCGGAAATCCATTCTCCGGCGGGGATGATCCTGCCGGTGCAGAACGGTGAATATAATGTTCCGGTCACCAACGGCAGCGGCGCAGTAGGCAAAGAGCTGGATATTCGTCCGCCAGCTCAACCTCTGGCATTAGTCAGTGGCGCGCGCACTCAGTTTACTGGGGATACCGCCACGCTGATGGTTGAAAGTGCGCGTAGCGCAACGCTGTGGCCGCAAGTTGTCAGTGTTCTTCAGGCAAAAAACTACGGCATTGATAAACGTGATGACGCGAGCCAGACTCTGTCCACTGAGTGGGTAGAATGGAACCGTGCTGATGAAGATCAACAGTACCGTGGGCGCTACCAGATCAGTGTGAAACCGCAGGGCTATCAACAAGCTGTGGTGGTTAAACTGCTGAATCTGGAACAGGCTGGCAAGCCAGTTTCTGACGCTGCATCCCTGCAGCGTTACAGCGCAGAAATGTTGAACAGCATTAGCGCAGGCCTGGATAAAACCCAGACTGACCAGCAGAACGCGAAAGACAACCGTGCAGCGACGCAACTTGATGTGCAAAGTGCCGCTGACGACACTGGCTTACCAATGCTGGTAGTGCGTGCTCCGTACAACGTTGTTTGGGGCCGTTTACCTGCAACGCTTGAGAAAGTCGGCATGAAAGTCACCGATGCTACGCGTTCAACCGGTAGCGTGGCGGTGACCTACAAACCATTGTCTGATAGCGCATGGCAAGATTTAGGGGCGAAAGACCCAGGTCTGTCCAGTGGCGACTATAAACTGCAAGTGGGCGACCTCGATAACCGCAGCAGTCTGCAGTTCATCGATCCAAAAGGTCACACGCTGACGCAGTCCCAGAACGATGCTCTGGTCGCTGTATTCCAGGCAGCATTCAGCAAGTAACTTTTAGAGGCCAGAGCAATCTGGCCTTTTTTCTGCCAGGCTACGCAAACGTGTGCGTAGCGATGGATAACGAAATTTTTAGTTAAATCACACCTGGAGTAAGAAAGATGCAAAAGCAAGCTGAGTTGTATCGTGGCAAAGCGAAGACCGTATACAGCACGGAAAACCCGGATCTGTTGGTGCTCGAATTCCGCAATGATACGTCAGCAGGGGACGGTGCCCGCATCGAACAGTTCGACCGTAAGGGCATGGTGAACAACAAGTTTAACCATTTCATTATGGCCAAACTGGAAGAAGCTGGCATTCCTACGCAAATGGAAGCACTGCTCTCCGACAACGAAATACTGGTGAAGAAGCTCGATATGGTGCCGGTTGAGTGCGTTATCCGCAACCGTGCTGCGGGTTCATTGGTTAAACGCCTGGGTATTGAAGAAGGCATTGAACTGAATCCACCCTTGTTTGATTTGTTCCTGAAAAACGATGAGATGCACGACCCGATGGTCAACGAATCTTATTGCGAAACGTTTGGTTGGGTGAACAAAGAGAACCTGGCGCGTATGCGTGAGCTGAGCTACAAAGCTAACGACGTGCTGAGCAAGTTGTTTGATGACGCAGGCCTGATCCTGGTCGATTTCAAGCTGGAGTTTGGTTTATTCAAAGGTGAGGTCGTATTGGGTGATGAGTTTTCCCCGGACGGTAGCCGCCTGTGGGACAAACAAACGCTCGACAAAATGGACAAAGACCGCTTCCGCCAGAGCCTCGGTGGTTTGATTGAAGCTTACGAAGAAGTGGCTCATCGTCTTGGCGTTAAATTAGACTAATTTCCTGCATAATTATTTTTAAAGCCGAATGTGTTTTCACATTCGGCTTTTTCACATCTTGTTTCCTATGGTAATCCTGCTATTAACCACCTACGATCTACTGATTACAAGATGTGAATATTGAGGTCTATTATGCGCTGGCAAGGTCGTCGCGAAAGCGACAATGTAGAAGACAGGAGAGGTCAATCTTCAGGTCCAAACTTTGGCGGTGGAGGTGGCGGGTTCCGTTTACCTGGCGGTAAAGGCGGTATTGTCATTCTCATTGTGGTCGTGGTCGCGAGTTATTACGGCGTTGACCTGACTTCACTGTTGTCTGGCGGACAACCCGTTCAACAGCAATCTACACAGCGTTCAATCAGCCCTAATGATGATGAAGCTGCCAAATTTACCTCGGTGATTCTGGCAACCACGGAAGATACCTGGGGGCAAATTTTCCAGAAGATGGGGCGGACGTATCAGCAACCAAAACTGGTGATGTACCGTGGCGCGACACGTACCGGGTGCGGCACTGGTCAGTCAATCATGGGGCCATTTTACTGCCCGGCAGACAGCACGGTGTATATCGATCTGTCTTTCTACGATGAAATGAAAAACAAACTGGGCGCAGATGGTGATTTCGCTCAGGGTTATGTCATTGCTCATGAAGTGGGGCATCACGTTCAGAAATTGCTCGGCATTGAACCGAAAGTTCGTCAGCTCCAGCAGGGGGCGACCCAGGCTGAAGGAAATCGTCTGTCGGTCAAAATGGAATTACAGGCAGACTGCTTCGCGGGTGTCTGGGGTAACAGCATGCAGAAACAAGAAGTGCTGGATGCCGGAGATTTACAGGAAGCATTGAATGCCGCAGAAGCCATTGGCGATGACCGCCTGCAACAACAAGGGCAGGGGCGTGTAGTGCCAGATAGCTTCACCCATGGTACTTCCGAGCAGCGTTACACTTGGTTTAAACGCGGTTTCGATAGCGGTGACCCTACCCAGTGCAATACCTTTGGCAACACTGTCAAATAACAAGATGTGACAAGGATTCAAGCTATGGAACAGCTTCGGCAAGCCACCACCCGCATGGTAGATGCGGGTATTCGTCGCATGTTGATACTGGCCGGTGAAAGCACGTGGAGCAGCCAACAAGTCCAGTCTCTCGTCCGGCAACTGCCAGGAGACTGGTTGTGGGTAGGAGCTGCGCCTGAGCTGCCACTTCACTGCGCCACCACCGCGCTGCGCACGTTGCTGGGGCGAGAGTTTCAGCACGCAGTATTTGACGCGCGAAACGGGCTGGATGCCGAAGCGCTCGCAGCCCTGGCCGGTACACTCAAAGCGGGAAGCTGGTTAGTACTGCTTGCGCCCGCGTGGAACAGTTGGCCGCTACGTCCCGATTCCGATTCGACCCGCTGGAGTGAGCAATCTGAAGCCATTCCCACGCCGCACTTTATCTCTCATCTGCAACACTGTATTCAAGCCGACAATGAATGTGTGCTCTGGCAGCAGCACCAGCCGCTAAAATTCTCGGGGTTTCCCCCACGTCCACAGTGGCATATGGCTAATGGTGCGCCTTTCGATGAGCAGGCGACTATTCTGGATACATTGCTGGATATGCCTGAAGGGATTGCGGTGGTAACCGCGCCGAGGGGGCGTGGAAAATCCGCTCTTGCGGGTATGTTACTGCGCAGGATTACCGGTACGGGGCTGGTGACAGCGCCCGCCAAAGCGGCAACGGATGTGCTCGCTGAACATGCCGGTGATTGTTTTAATTTTGTGGCACCAGACGCGCTGCTCACCAATAGTGAGGCCTTTAAGGCCGACTGGCTAATCATTGATGAGGCGGCCGCTATTCCGGCTCCTCAATTACGCCAGTTAATCTCCCATTTTCCTCGTGTGTTGCTGACCACCACGGTTCAGGGTTACGAAGGAACCGGAAGAGGCTTTATCCTCAAATTTTGCGCAAGCCTCGACACGTTAACGCGCTATACCCTGTCGACACCTATTCGCTGGGCTATCAACGACCCGCTGGAAAAACTCATCGATACGGTTTTGCTGTTTGATGAGGTAGATGTCAGCACCGTTGCACAGGGCACGATTTCCCTGCAACTCATTGAACACAATCGTGAAGCACAACCCTCGCTTCAACTACAACATATGTATCGCTTACTGTCAGGTGCGCACTATCGCACTTCACCACTGGACTGGCGGCGGATGCTGGATGCGCCAGGGCAGCATTTCATTGCCGCCAACTGCGGTGAAGAAACCATAGGTGCCAGCTGGCTGGTGGAAGAGGGCGGGCTGAGTGAGAACCTGAGCCGTGCTGTATGGGCTGGCTTCCGGCGCCCGCGTGGGAATCTGGTTGCACAATCACTGGCGGCTCACGGCGGTAGCCCATTAGCTGCCACGTTTAAAGGCTTGCGCGTCAGCCGCATTGCGGTGCATCCGCTGCGCCAGCGCCAGCAAATCGGCCAACAAATGATTGCCAGAGTGAAAGCTCACGCGCAGCAGGCCGCAGATTACCTTTCAGTCAGTTTTGGTTTTACCGACGAGCTTTGGCGCTTTTGGGAAAGTTGTGGCTTCGTGCTGGTGCGCGTGGGCAGCCATCGTGAGGCCAGCAGCGGGTGCTATAACGCGATGGCGTTGTTACCGCTTACACCACAAGGGGAAGCACTCACTCACCACGAACAGCACCGATTACAGCGCGATATTGCCTGGTTACAGCCGTGGATTGACCATCCATTACCCGTGATTGGCTGTGAAGAGGCTACGCTAAACAGTGATGACTGGCTGGAGTTGGCAGGTTTTGCGTTTGGGCATCGCCCGCTGGAAGCCTGTCTGGGTTCCCTGAATCGCTTATTACTCACTAGTGATATGCCACTGAATGCATTGCGTGGCCGCATCCAGCAACACCTGAGTGTAGAAATGCTCTGCCAACAATGGCGCATATCCGGGCGCAAAGCGCTGTTGAACGTCATGCGCCAGGAAGTGCAAAAGGCGCTGGAAAAACTCGATGAGCAACAGTGCATTGCGCTGAAAAGCGCGCTTTTGCAATTGCAATTTTTCCACTAAGTCGTTCAGTCAAATGGCATGGTCATCGCGATTCGTCGGCGTATAGTCAACTCCAGAAACTTAAGGAGAACACCATGCAACATGACCATTTTGTAGTCCAAAGCCCTGCCACTCCGGCTAAGCAACTGATGTTGTTATTTCATGGTGTTGGCGATAATCCTGTTGCCATGGGTGAAATTGGCGGCTGGTTTGCACCACATTTTCCTGATGCGTTGGTGGTCAGCATTGGCGGCCCGGCACCCAGTGGCCCGTATCAAGGTCGGGAATGGTTTTCCGTTGCCGGAGTGACGGAAGAAAACCGCCAGGCAAGGGTTGATGCCATCATGCCAACGTTTATCGAAGTGGTGCGTGACTGGCAGAGACACAGCGGTGTCGCGGCAAATGCCACTGCGCTGATTGGTTTCTCGCAAGGGGCTATCATGGCGCTTGAAGGCGTGAAAGCCGAGCCGTACCTCGCTTCTCGCGTAGTTGCTTTTAATGGTCGCTATGCAACGCTTCCTGAAAGCGCATCAACCTCAACCACCATTCATTTGATTCATGGTGATATTGACGGGGTGATTGATGTGAAACATGCCTTTGACGCCTCGGAAAAGTTAACGGAACTTGGAGGCGATGTGACGCTGGATGTGATTGACAATTTAGGCCACGCCATTGATGACCGCAGCATTCAGATTGCGCTGGACCATCTGCGTTATACCGTGCCGAAGCATTATTTCGATGAAGCGCTGAGCGGCGGTAAACCGAACGACGACGATATTGTTGAGTTTATGTGAGATGGGACTCCCTCACCCCGGGAGTGGTTCTTCTCCCTCTCCTGGGGGAGAGGGCTGGGGTGAGGGCAAAAACTAAGGTTTTTTCTTCGGGAAGTCGTCTTCGTCATCCCACTTGTCGTTGAAGTCACGATGCGGGGGAAGCTCGGGTTTATTCTCCATATATTTTTTCGGATCGATACGCTTCAGATCCTTAATAACATTCAGGAAAATACCGAGTAGAAATACCAGTACGATAATCCACCAGTAGTGTGATAGCCATTCCATGCCAATACCTCACTTAAGTTGCGCAGCCTGTCAGGCGACAAGCTGCTCCATAATACGTTGATACATACGGGCAAGCAGTTGCAGGTCTGCGGCGTTCACACACTCATTAATTTTATGAATGGTCGCGTTGACTGGCCCAAGCTCCACCACCTGCGCACCCATACGCGCGATAAAGCGTCCATCTGACGTGCCGCCCGTGGTCAACAGTTGCGGTCTAATTTCATTATAGTGCTCAACTGCATTCACTACCGCATCGACCAACTTGCCGCGTGAGGTCAGGAACGGCTGGCCGGAAAGCCACCAGTCGAGGGTATAGCGCAGTTGATATTTATCCAGCAGGGCAATCACGCGCTGTTTGATATCTTCGTCAGTCAGTTCGGTGCTGAAACGGAAGTTGAATTGCACGTACAAATCGCCAGGAATGACATTGTTGCTGCCGGTTCCGGCCTGAACGTTGGCAATCTGCATACTGGTGGCCGGGAAAAACTCGTTTCCTTTGTCCCACTCAATAGTGACTAATTCGTTCAGCATCGGTGCTGCGCGGTGCACCGGGTTATCGGCCAGATGCGGATAAGCAACATGCCCCTGCACACCATGTACGGTGAGATTGCAGGTCAATGAGCCGCGACGACCATTTTTCACCACATCACCGACGACTTCAGTGCTGGACGGTTCTCCGACCAGGCAATAATCGAGGCGCTCATTACGCGCCATCAAGGTTTCAACCACTTTCACCGTGCCATTTTTGGCGCTGGCTTCTTCATCTGAAGTAATCAGAAACGCGAGGCGGCCTTTGTGGCGCGGGTTCTGTGCAACAAAACGCTCTGCCGCAACCACCATGGCTGCCAGCGAACCTTTCATATCAGCCGCACCACGGCCAAACAGCAGACCATCGCGGATATTCGGTTCAAACGGCGGGTTAATCCAGCGATCGGCGTCACCTGAAGGTACCACGTCGGTATGGCCAGCAAACGCGAGCGTTTCGCCTTTTCCTCGCCATGCCCAGAAATTTTGTGTATCGCCAAAATCCATGTGCTCGATAGTAAAACCGATAGCACGCAGTCGCTCAATCATCAGCGCCTGGCAGCCAGCGTCGTCTGGGCTCAGGGAAGGACGGCGGATAAGCTGTTGCGTCAGCTCAATAACTGGGCAAGACATAGGACTACACCTCGTTGATAAACTGCTGATAGTTCGATTCATTGAAACCCAGCAGCATAGGCTGACCGGGCGCGTAGAGCAATGGGCGTTTGATGATTGCAGGCATTGAAATCATCAGATCCGCTGCGCTCTGCGCGTCAGTTATGCTCGCCCGATGGGCTTCATCGAGTTTCCGCCATGTTGTTCCTCGGGTATTTAACAGCGCTTCCCAGCCTAACTGCGCGATGAAACTATTCAATAAATCCGCATCCAGCCCGTCGACGCGATAATCATGAAATTGATAATCCACACCTTGAGTCTCCAGCCAGCGGCGTGCTTTCTTGATGGTGTCGCAGTTTTTAATACCGTAGAGAATTATCACGGAGTCAATCCTTATCTTTAGAGGTGATTATTTATGCAGGTAATTAGAATAATTAAAATGATAAAAAAGTCGCAAGGCAAAATATAGCCTAATAGCTAATCTAAAAGTTAGGTAATAGCGTTTCTTTTTACCGGGGTGGTTAATTTATAGCCATTAGATGTTACATAAACTCGGAGCCTTTGAACGCTGCGATAAGTCAGATTTTTCGTGGCCTACAGGGTAAAAATCCGAAAGTTGGTGAATCATTTTGTTTCAAGTTCGTCGTCACATTTTAAATTACCTGCTGAGCTGATAATTAACGCAATACGCAGTCGACTCTCAATATTTGATGATAGCCAGTGAAGCCACTAAGTATCGTCGCTTCACTCCATGGAAGGGATTACGTATAATTAGAGCAGTTATAAGAGAGGCGGTTATGATCGAACACGAACTAGGGAACTGGAAAGATTTCATCGAAGATATGCTTCGTAAATGAAACTAACAGCAAGAGCATGATGCTCTTATTCTCAATACACTTTGAGCCATACAAAAAGCGACCTGTTCAGGTCGCTTTTTTGTGGACTACTTTTCAGCATGCTCTTTAAGCGGGAAGCGCCGCCGCACCAGCACAAAGAACAGGGGAACGAAGAATATCGCCAGTATCGTGGCAGAAATCATCCCGCCCATCACGCCTGTCCCCACCGCATGCTGGCTACCGGAGCCTGCGCCACTGCTGGTGGCCATCGGCAACACGCCAAAGATAAATGCCAGAGAAGTCATTAATATTGGGCGTAAACGTTGGCGGCAGGCATACAGCGTAGCCGACAGCAAATCCTGACCCTTCTGATTCATTTCATTGGCAAATTCGACGATTAATATAGCGTTCTTCGCTGATAGCCCAATGACTGTCAGCAGGCCGACCTGGAAGTAGACGTCATTTTCCAGCCCACGCATCCAGGTGGCAAGTAACGCACCGATTACCCCTAATGGCACAACCAGCATCACCGAGAATGGCACAGACCAGCTTTCATAAAGTGCAGCCAGACACAGGAAAACCACTAACAGGGAAATGGCGTATAACGCTGGCGCTTGCGCACCGGAGAGGCGTTCCTGATAGGACATCGCTGTCCACTCAAGACCCAACCCGCCAGGTAACTGGTGCACCAGGTTTTCCATAATATCCATTGCTGTACCGGTGCTGACGCCTGGTGCTGCTTCGCCGACAATTTCTAATGCTGAATAGCCGTTGTAGCGCTCAAGACGTGGCGAGCCGGTTTCCCAATGTGAACTGGCAAACGCCGAGAAAGGCACCATTCCGCCGTCTTTGTTGCGCACATACCACTGGTTAATGTCTTCCGGCAGCATGCGGTATTTCGCTTCCGCCTGCACATACACCTTCTTCACGCGACCCCTGTCCATAAAGTCATTCACATAACTCGAACCCCATGCTGTTTGCAGGGTGTCGTTGATATCGTCGATGGAGACACCCAATGCCTGAGCTTTGCGCTGGTCAATATCGACTTGCAACTGTGGGCTGTCATCAAGGCCATTGTGGCGCACTCGAGTGAGGCGATCGTCTTTCCCCGCCAGGTCCAAAAGCTGATCCCTGGCGGCCATTAGCACGTCGTGACCGACGCCACCGTGATCTTGCAATTCCATATCAAAACCTGCCGAACTGCCTAAACCGTTGATAGCAGGCGGGCTGCTGGCGAAGACTCGTGCTTCTTTAATACGGTTAAATGCTTTGGTGGCTCGCTCGATAATGGCAAATGAAGTGCCGGTTTTAGCATCGCGATCGTCCCAGTTTTTCAGACGAATAAACATACGTGCGACGTTCTGACCATTCCCCCCTGGACCGGAGCCTACGGTGGCGAAGATGGAGAGAATATTTTCCTGCTCATGGCTGAAAAAGTAATCTTCCACTTGCTCTACAACCTGTAGCGTTTGTTGCTGGGTCGCACCGCTTGGAAGCTGAACCGAGGTGGTAAACATTCCGCGGTCTTCCTGCGGTAAAAATGAAGTGGGCAGATGTAAAAACAGCACTACCATGCCCCCCAGCAGCAGAACATAAACCAGGATCCAGCGCAGACTGCGGTGCAAAATCCGGCCAACGGCATTTTCGTATCTCAAGGCATTGCGGTTAAACATACGGTTAAACCAGCCGAAAAAGCCCTTTTGTCCGTGCTGTTCACCTTTGTGCAGCGGTTTTAATAATGTTGCACACAGCGCTGGGGTGAGGATCAGCGCCACCAGCACTGACAGCACCATGGAGGCAACAATCGTGATGGAAAACTGGCGGTAAATAGCTCCAGTAGTGCCACCGAAAAAGGCCATGGGCACAAATACGGCTGAAAGCACCATCGCGATGCCTACCAGTGCGCCCTGAATCTGGCCCATTGATTTTCGGGTCGCTTCTTTGGGCGATAACCCTTCCTCGGTCATGATGCGCTCGACGTTTTCCACCACCACGATAGCGTCATCCACCAGCAAACCTATCGCCAGCACCATAGCAAACATGGTCAACGTATTAATGCTGTAGCCAAAGGCATAGAGAATCGCGAACGTTCCCATCAGGACCACAGGAACGGCAATCGTGGGAATGAGTGTTGCGCGGAAGTTTTGTAAAAACAAATACATGACAAGGAAAACCAACGCGATGGCTTCCAGCAATGTTTTGACTACATCGGTAATGGAGGCCTTAACAAAAGAGGTGGTTTCATTGGCAATTTTATATTCCAGCCCGTGGGGGAAATAGGGGGCCAGTTCGTCGAGGCGAGAGAGAACTCTTTCCGCCGTCGCCATTTCATTCGCGCCGGAAGCCAGCTTGATGCCAAGGCCGGATGCCGGGTCGCGATTGTAGCGGTTGATGTAGTTGTAGTTCTCTCCCCCCAATTCCACCGTGGCCACCTGACCGAGGGTGACAACGGAGCCGTCCTGGTTCACCCGTAGCGTAATATCGCGAAACTGCTCTGGAGTTTGTAACAGGGATTGCGAATTAATGGTGGCGTTTAATGCCTGTTTATCGACCGATGGCGTGCCGCCTAATTGCCCAACGGCGATCTGCGCATTTTGGGAGGAAATGGCGTCCGTCACGTCTTTGGCGGTCATTTGGTAACTAGTGAGTTTGTTCGGATCGAGCCAGATGCGCATTGAGAACTGCGAACCAAAGGCGTCGATATCGCCGACACCGTTCACACGGCTCAGCGGTTCCTGAATATTACTGGCGACGTAATCGGCAATGTCCTGCTTATCCATACTGTGGTCAGTAGAAACGAAAGCGAGCGTCAAAATATTGGTATCGCCGGTTTTCCTGACGGTTACGCCCTGGGTTTGCACCGCTTGCGGAAGCTTACGCAAGGCGGATTGCAGCTGGTTTTGCACCTGTTGCACGGCTTCGTCAGGATCGGTTCCTGCTATAAATGTCAGTGTCACACTAGCCTGGCCGGTGGCGCTGCTTTGTGACGACATATACATCAGGTTATCCAGCCCGGTCATATTCTGCTCAATCACCTGCGTAACCGTGTTTTCCAGCGTTTGTGCCGATGCACCTGGATAGTTTGCGGTGATACGCACGTTTGGCGGTGCGAGGTCTGGATACTGTTCGACAGGAAGAGAGAAAATCGCGAGCAAACCAGTGAGGCACAAAATAATGGCTAATACCCACGCAAAAATGGGGCGATTGATAAAGAAATTCGCCATTCAGTCAGGACCTCGTTAGTACTTCAGATTGTGATTATGAGTCTCAGTCGTCACTGTAGCCTTTACCGCAGGTCCAAACGTGGAGAAATTGAGGAGATATTGTAAAAAATCTTCGCGCTCTGTAGTGGAATCGGTTTGCTGTTGGCGATGTTAAAAGCCACGACGTTCAAGATATAAGACGGTTGCTGCGACTCGGGAACGAACCTGAAGTTTACGCAGCAAATTGCGAATATGCACTTTCACGGTTTCTTCAGAAATATGCAGGCCTGAAGCAATTTGTTTATTTGATAACCCTCTGGCGACTTCTTGTAACACGTCTAATTCACGTTCGGTCAACACGGCAAACGGATCTTCACTGTATTTTTCGAAACTGCGGGTACGTAAATATTCCGCGACTTGTTTGCTATAGGCTTCGCCCTCAGTGGCTCCACGACGAATATCTTCGAGCAGCACGTCGGGATCGCTATCTTTCAGCAAATATCCATCGGCACCGGCATCAATCAGCGTGAAAATATCGCTACGTGAATCAGATACCGTCAGCACCACGATACGCCCACTGACACCATCACGACGCATCGCATTGAGCGTGTCCAACCCACTCAAACCTTTCATATTGAGGTCGAGCAAAATCAGATCGGGAGCCAGGCGATTCGCCAGACTAATAGCCTCAGCACCGCTGCTGGCTTCACCCACCACGCGAAAGCTGTCATCCATTTCCAGCAACTGGCGGATGCCACGACGCATTAACGGATGATCATCAACGATCAACACCTGACAGACAGTTTTCTCACTCATCATATACCCCAATATGTTTCACATTTTTATCATTATAAATTTATGGATGTTTCGTGCGTCGCTTGTTCTGCCGGTGGCGATCTAAAACTCAACGCAATCAAAGTCCCACCCTGAGGAGGGCGGGAAATAGCCAGCTCACCACCTAAACGGGTGGCACGTTCCTGCATGATGTTAAGTCCGTAATGTCCCTCGGGTTCGGTCAGGCTGGCAATCCCAGTACCGTCATCGAGTATATTCACAGTATGAATTCCTGAGCGTGAAGTGCTACAGCTTACGGATATTTTAGTGGCATGCGCATGTTTAATCGCATTTAACACAGCTTCGCGAATAATTTGCAGTAAATGCACCTGCTGCGAGGCATCTAACGCCTGAGTCGGAATATTACAATCCAGAGTGAGAGTTGCGTCGGTCTGCTTGCGCAGCGGAGCGATCATTTCCTGCAATGCCGAAGGTAAGTCTGCTTGCTGGAGCGTCAGGCGGAAGGTGGCCAACAACTCGCGTAACTGGCGATAGGCATCATTCAATGCCTGGGAAAAATCATTAATAATGTGCTGTGCAGGCTGGTTCTGGGCCGGAACTGCACGTTTTAGCAAGGTGAGTTGAATGCGTAAATAGGAGAGCACTTGCGCCAGCGAATCATGCAGTTCTCGGGCAATGGTCGCGCGCTCTTCCATCAACAATAGCTGCTGATAGTGCTTTTGCGCCTGATTGAAATAGAGCCCGCGCCCCAGCATATTGGCCAGGCTTTGCATCAGCGGCAGCGGTGGAACACCTTGTGGGGCTTGCCAACGGAGCAGACCCAGTTCTTTATCCTCAAGCACAATCGGCAAGGTTTGCCATGCCTGATCATTATGTTGAACGCCGTTTTGTATCTTCCAGTTTTCACCGGTTTTCATCTCAAGATAATTGACCTGCGTTTTCTGTCTTACTTGCTGCAACACGCGCTCGAAACAGTGTTGATCGATGGTACTGACCGTCAGTGCTTGCGAGCAGGCGTACAAGACTTCCAGTGTGCGGTTGGCCTCTTGTAAATCCAGCGTTTTTGCCTGCACGCTCTCTTCAAGTGAGCGATAAAGTTTCTTCAACTCACCGGACATGCGAGTGAAGGTCTGTGACAGCAAACCCAGTTCGTTCGGCAACTGCATACTCAATAGCGGGTAATCGAATTCACCGCGCTCTATAGCGCGGCTGGCTTCCATCAGTTTATTGAGTGGAGCCACCACCTGCTGGCGGAAGCGGCGTAACGTGAAAAACACCAGCGTGAAAATGGCAATAAAACCCACCACCGAGGCGATAACAACCTGCATCATTTTGCGTTCAGCATAATGCTGAAGCGCCAGCACAAAGAGATCGATTTGCTCGACGTAGCCTGCGATGTTTGCCCGATACCATTGCAAATCGCCCTGGCGGATGTGTTGTTCCATCTCCGCCCAGGCGTAATTAATTGTGGCAAAGCGAGTTCGGACTTCCGCTGGCACCCAGAATTTCTCGATTTTAAGCAGGGCAGGTGAGAGTAATGATTGGCTGTATTGCTCAAGGTGCTTATCGATATGGGCACGGTCGCCCTGCAAATCATAACCCAGGCGATAGCTTTGCATACGCAATGACCCTGCGACATTCACCGCTTCGGCATCACGTAAACTGCTCGCAAGGGTAAGCATCGCAATGCCTGTAGAAAGCAGCGATAGCAAAATAATATAAAAAAAGGCGCGGGCCAGGCTCGTGGAAACCGAGCGTTTTACTATCACTAAATATTTACCCGTCGAAATAATAGAGAGCGAAACGTACCAGAAACTGGCTTCGTCACAAATCCTCGTTGTTTATATTTCGGCATATCTTCCAAAATAGAGCTTAGGAATTAACTCTGTGACATCACAAGCATAACTGCTGCATAACAAAACGCAGAAAAACGAGGTTTCATCAAACACGAAAAGAAATTGATCCGTACCAGGTTATTAGCAGATTTCAGAGCAAACTGGGCAAATGACCATTGCCAGTTAATACATCGCCAGGTGATAACATCACCCCATAAAAAATTTACCCGTCATCCTTCAAGCCGCAGGGGTGTTGGCTGCACTCACTTACCCGAATCACTTACTTAAGTAAGCTCATCGGGATAAGCTCCCTGGCCGCCTACCTGCAACTTGAATGCTAACGAGTAATCGCCTTCTGTTCTTGATAACAGGCAAGGGGTAAAGATGAATCGTTTTGTTCTCGCTAATGCTCAACAATGTATTGGCTGCCATGCCTGCGAAGTGGCATGTGTGATGTCCCACAATGAAGAAAAGCATGTTCTGACCAGCCAGCAATTCCAGCCACGGATTGCGGTGATGAAGCATGAGGGACGACGCAATGCCGTGACTTGCCGCCACTGTGAAGATGCCCCATGTGCCAGCAGTTGTCCAAATGAAGCAATATCCCGCGTCAGAGAGAGTGTGCAGGTTAACCAGCGCAAGTGCATCGGCTGCAAATCCTGCGTGGTAGCCTGCCCGTTTGGTGCCATGCAAATCATCACCGTTCCGCTTAATGATGGCCGGTCGGTAAAAGCCAGCGCCCATAAATGCGATTTATGCCAGCACCGTGAAAATGGCCCGGCTTGTGTAGAAAACTGCCCCAGTAAAGCACTGAAACTCATCAGCAGTGAAACACTTGCTGGGCTGGCAAAAGCCCGGCGTTTACGCTCCGCGGCTCAGGAATCTCAGCCGTGGCACAGTAGCGCGCAGCAACACATGGCGCAACAGCCGTTGCTGGCTGCTGACTTAACCAAAGTGAACAAAATGCGCGCCACACCAGCGCGACAAGACCCCGACAAAATTGACCTGGTATCACGCAAAACCGGCTTTGGTGAAATCTATCGTACCTTCGATAAAATCCAGGCGGAAAGCCAGGCCGACCGCTGTCTGAAATGCGGTGAACACAGTATTTGTGAATGGACTTGCCCGCTGCACAACCATATTCCACAGTGGATTGAACTGGTCAAAGAAGGGCGCATTCTGGAAGCGGTCGAGCTTTCGCATCAGACAAACTGCCTGCCGGAGGTGACCGGACGCGTCTGCCCGCAAGACCGCTTATGTGAAAGCGCCTGTACCCTCAAAGATGAATACGGTGCTGTCACCATCGGCAATATTGAACGTTATATTTCCGATAATGCGTTTGCGAGCGGCTGGACGCCGGACCTCTCTTATGTCACACCGACAAACCGCCGTGTCGCGGTGATTGGCGCAGGCCCGGCTGGGCTTGCCTGTGCAGATATTCTGGCGCGAAACGGCGTTCAGGCCACGGTGTTTGACCGCCATCCAGAAATCGGCGGGCTGCTGACGTTTGGCATTCCTGCGTTCAAGTTGGATAAATCGTTATTAAGCCGTCGTCGTGAGATTTTCAGTGCGATGGGTATCGAATTTAAACTCAACACTGAAGTGGGTCGTGACATTCCGCTGCAACAGGTTCTGGCTGAGTTTGATGCGGTATTTGTTGGTGTTGGCACGTACCGCTCAATGAAAGCCGGGCTGCCAAACGAAGACGCGCCAGGGGTTTACGACGCGCTACCGTTCCTGATTGCTAACACTAAACAGGTGATGGGGCTGCCTGAATTACCTGATGAACCGTATATCAATATGGCGGGTCAGCAGGTGGTAGTTTTGGGCGGTGGTGACACGGCAATGGACTGTGTGCGCACTTCTTTACGCCATGGGGCGGAGCGGGTGACATGTGCTTATCGTCGCGACGAAGCCAACATGCCGGGCTCCAAAAAAGAGGTCAAAAATGCCCGCGAAGAAGGGGCATTGTTTGAGTTCAACGTGCAGCCGCTGAACATTGAACTTGATGAAAGTGGCCAGGTGATGGGAATTCGCATGCTGCGCACGTGCATGGGTGAGCCGGATGAGCAAGGCCGCCGTCGTCCGGAACCGATTGAAGGTTCCGAATTTGTGATGCCAGCAGATGCGGTGATTATGGCATTTGGCTTCCACCCGCACGGTATGCCGTGGCTGGAAGAGCACAGCGTGAAACTCGACAGCTGGGGGCGAATCATCGCCAGCGTTGAGGATAAATTGCGATACCAAACCAGCAACCCGAAAATTTTTGCCGGGGGCGATGCGGTACGTGGAGCCGACCTGGTGGTGACCGCGATGGCGGAAGGCCGCCATGCCGCTGCGGGAATAATGGAATATCTGGCGGTTCCCCCTCAGCGCCTGAATTAACGGCAAATCTCACCCCAGCTTTGTGTCGGGGTGAGTGTTTGTTTTACAAAACGAATTCCTTTTTGATCCCACCCCTGTATTTACCCCTAAAGGGTGATGCCTCTACCACCCCTTCGTCACATATGGTAACGCTCATAAAAAGTATGGAAATAACAACGTTATCTGAGACTGATGACAAACGTCTTCGTAGGTCGGATAAGCGCAGCGGCATCCGACACCACAGGCGTAAATGGTGGATGACGCTAACGCTTATCCACCCTACAAAACTCATAAAAAGTATGGAAATAACAAAGTTATCTTTGCCAGCTTCGCGATGTGGAGCCTGGCTTTTGTGATGCAAGGATGTGCCTTATGGCTGATTTTTCCCGACGTGGACTATTAACCGGCAGCTTTCGCCGCTCCGGTACTGCCTTCCGCCCACCCTGGAGCGGAGATGAAAACCATTTTCTGGTGGATTGCACGCGCTGCGATGCCTGCCTGTCGGCCTGTGAAACACGTGTTTTAAAACGCGGTCAGGGTGGCTATCCCGAAGTTAACTTTGCCCACGGTGAATGCACCTTCTGCTACGCCTGCGCGCAAGCTTGCCCTGAAAAAATCTTTCTTAAACGCGAGGTTTCCCCCTGGGAACATACCTTGTCGATTGGCGATAACTGCCTTGCCAGAAACAGCATCGAGTGCCGCAGTTGCCAGGACAGTTGCGAAACTCAGGCGATTGCCTTTCGCCCCTCGCTACAAGGCATCGCACAACCTCTACTTAACCACGCTGATTGCACCGCTTGCGGCGCATGTATTGCCGGTTGTCCGGTTTCAGCCATCACTATGAGACACGCAAATGCAGGCTAACTG
Source organism: Buttiauxella sp. JUb87 (assembly GCF_004361975.1). NCBI lineage: Bacteria > Pseudomonadati > Pseudomonadota > Gammaproteobacteria > Enterobacterales > Enterobacteriaceae > Buttiauxella > Buttiauxella sp. JUb87. The sequence goes on along the minus strand of NZ_SNVY01000001.1, from coordinate 1,621,365 downwards.
GCACGTCGCAGGCCTGGTGGTTCAGGCCCAACCCCACAATATTCTCGCGGTTGGCGCCGCAATAAACGAACTACCGGGCAGCGAAGTTGCAGCAAGTGATGCTGAACACGGCAAATTAGTCGTGGTTATGGAGGCAGCGCGCAGTGATGTGCTGCTGAATCAAATTGAGTCGGCACGCAATATTGCGGGTGTGCTGGCGGTGTCGCTGGTTTATCACCAGCAGGATGAGCAAGGTGAGGAAACACCATGAAACTCAGTCGTCGTAGCTTTATGAAAGCGAACGCTATTGCAGCCGCGGCGGCTGCCGCAGGTCTTAGCGTACCGAGCGTTGCCCGAGCCGTTGTCGGGAAACAAGACGCCATCAAATGGGATAAAGCCCCGTGCCGTTTTTGTGGCACCGGTTGTGGCGTATTAGTCGGCACACAAGATGGACGCGTAGTGGCAAGCCAGGGCGACCCTGATGCGCCGGTAAACCGTGGCCTGAACTGCATCAAAGGCTACTTCCTGCCAAAAATCATGTACGGAAAAGACCGTCTTACCCAGCCGCTGTTGCGCATGAAAGACGGCCAGTTCGATAAAGAAGGCGAATTCGCTCCCATCAGCTGGGAGCAGGCCTTTGACATCATGGAACAAAAATTTAAAGCCAGCCTGAAGGAAAAAGGGCCGGAAGCGGTCGGGATGTTTGGCTCCGGTCAGTGGACGGTTTGGGAAGGTTACGCTGCCTCTAAATTATTCAAAGCCGGTTTTCGTTCTAACAACCTCGACCCGAACGCGCGCCACTGCATGGCTTCGGCGGTGGTGGGCTTTATGCGCACTTTCGGCATGGACGAACCGATGGGTTGCTACGACGACATCGAGCAGGCCGACGTCTTCGTGCTGTGGGGCTCGAACATGGCCGAGATGCATCCGGTTTTATGGTCGCGCATCACCAGCCGTCGTCTGTCGAATGAAAATGTTAACGTCGCGGTTCTTTCGACTTTCGAGCATCGAAGCTTTGAGCTGGCCGACAACGGCATGGTGTTTACGCCGCAAAGCGACCTGGCGATTCTTAACTACATCGCGAACTACATCATTCAGAACAATGCCATCAACGAATCGTTCTTTAAGCAGCATGTGAATCTGCGCAAAGGCGTGACGGATATCGGCTACGGTTTGCGCCCAACCCATCCGCTGGAAAAAGCCGCCAAAAACCCAGGTTCTGATGCCTCCGAGCCGATGAGCTTTGAGGATTACAAAGCGTTCGTTGCCGAGTACACGCTGGAAAAAACCGCTGAGATGAGCGGTGTACCGACAGACCAACTCGAAGCGCTGGCGAAGTTGTACGCCGACCCGAACAAGAAAGTCATTTCTTACTGGACGATGGGCTTCAACCAGCACTCACGCGGTGTCTGGGCTAACAACCTGGTTTACAACATCCACTTATTGACCGGCAAAATTTCCCAGCCTGGCTGTGGGCCGTTCTCGTTAACCGGCCAGCCTTCGGCTTGTGGTACGGCGCGTGAAGTCGGGACTTTCTCTCACCGCCTGCCAGCCGACATGGTGGTCACCAACGAGAAACACCGCCAAATCGTCGAAAACACCTGGCAACTTCCTGCTGGCACCATCCCGGCGAAAGTCGGTTTACATGCCGTGGCACAAGACCGTGCGCTGAAAGATGGCAAGCTCAACGTTTACTGGGTGATGTGTAACAACAACATGCAGGCCGGGCCGAACATTACCGAAGAACGAATGCCGGGCTGGCGCGATCCGCGCAACTTCGTGATTGTCTCCGATCCTTACCCGACGATCAGCGCATTAAGCGCGGATCTGATCCTGCCAACCGCAATGTGGGTGGAAAAAGAAGGCGCTTACGGCAATGCCGAACGCCGCACCCAGTTCTGGCGTCAGCAGGTTAAAGCGCCGGGCGAGGCTAAATCCGATCTCTGGCAGCTCGTTCAGTTTGCGAAGCGATTCAAAGTTGAAGAAGTGTGGCCAGCTGAATTGCTCGACCAGAAACCGGAGTATCGTGGCAAAACGCTGTTTGACGTGCTGTTTGCCAACTCCAGTGTCAGCAAATTCCCGGTCACGGAACTGGCTGAAGGGCAGTTGAATGACGAATCCCACGAGTTAGGTTTCTACCTGCAAAAAGGGTTGTTCGAGGAGTACGCCAGTTTTGGGCGTGGCCACGGGCATGACCTGGCTCCGTTTGATGATTACCACAAAGCGCGCGGTTTACGCTGGCCGGTGGTTGATGGCAAAGAAACGCTGTGGCGCTACAGCGAAGGCCACGACCCGTATGTGAAAGCGGGCGAAGGCTTCAAATTCTATGGCAAACCCGACGGCAAAGCGGTGATCTTCGCACTGCCATTTGAGCCTGCGGCAGAATCCCCGGACCAGGAATACGACCTGTGGTTATCCACCGGGCGCGTGCTGGAACACTGGCATACCGGCAGCATGACACGCCGTGTACCGGAACTGCATCGTGCCTTCCCGGAAGCGGTGTTGTTTATTCATCCGCTTGATGCCAAAGCGCGTGATTTGCGTCGTGGCGACAAAGTGAAAGTGATTTCACGCCGTGGCGAAGTGATTTCGATTGTCGAAACCCGTGGTCGTAACAAGCCGCCGCAGGGGCTGGTGTACATGCCGTTCTTCGACGCCGCGCAACTGGTCAATAACCTGACGCTCGACGCGACCGATCCGCTTTCAAAAGAGACGGATTATAAGAAATGCGCTGTCAAACTGGCGAAGGTGTAAGGGGGATATCATGAAAAACAGAATGTTATTCAAATGGATGGCGGCATTGACGCTGCTGGTGAGTGGCGCATTGTGGGCGGCGAACAGCGTCGATCTCACACCATCACCTGAAGTTTCAGGCACGCCGGAAGGTTCGGTAAAAATGCCTAAACAGCAGGGGCGTATGGCGCTCAACTACGTGAACCAGCCGCCAATGATCCCGCATAGCGTTGACGGTTATCAGGTGAGCAAAAACACTAACCGTTGCCTGCAATGCCATGGCGTTGAACATTACCGCGCCACAGGAGCGCCGCGTGTCAGCCCGACGCACTTCATGGATAGCGATGGCAAAGTGCTTTCGAACGTCGCACCGCGCCGCTATTTCTGCCTGCAATGTCATGTTCCTCAAACCGATGCGACACCGATTGTGGAAAACACCTTCACGCCGTCTAAAGGCTTTGGAAACTAGGGGCCATTATGGATAAATCAACCGGTAAACCAGGCATCATCCGCCGTATATGGCAGTGGTGGCGTCGCCCGAGCCGCCTGGCTCTGGGCACGTTGCTGCTGATTGGCTTCGCTGGTGGGATTATTTTCTGGGGCGGTTTTAACACCGGCATGGAAATGACTAACCGCGAAGAATTTTGTATCGGCTGCCATGAAATGCGCGCCAACGTCTACGAGGAATACATGCAGACCGTGCATTACAACAACCGTAGCGGCGTGCGGGCCACTTGCCCGGATTGCCACGTCCCGCACGAGTGGGTGCCGAAAATTATCCGTAAACTTCAGGCCAGCAAAGAGTTGTATGCCAAAGCGTTTGGCATAATCGACACGCCACAAAAGTTTAATGACCATCGTCTGGCGATGGCGCAAAACGAGTGGCGCAGGATGAAAGACAACAACTCGCAAGAGTGCCGCAACTGCCACAACTTTGACTACATGGATTTCACCGCGCAGAAAACTGTAGCGGCGAAAATGCACGATAAAGCAGTTAAAGATGGGCAAACCTGTGTGGATTGCCACAAGGGGATTGCGCATAAGCTCCCGGATATGAGCGAAGTAAAAAATGGCTTTTAGTCTGTAACCACCCTCATCCTGACCTTCTCCCTGAGGGAGAAGGAACGGGTTCGGTTCTCTCCCTCTCCTGTGGGAGAGGGCCGGGGTGAGGGTAATCAAATTGACGCTTACCCACTTAGCAGCCTATGATTATCGGCTCCCCTAACTCGCTGTGGAGACGGTATGTCGATTAAAATCGAAGTCATCAAAGATAAAATCCTCTCAGATAATTACTTCATCCTGCGCAATATCACCTACGATTTATACCGTAACGACTCCGAAGCGATTCGCCATAAACGCGAAGTCTATGACCGGGGTAACGGCGCGACTATGATGCTGTATAACCGCGATAAAAAAACCGTGGTGCTGACACGCCAGTTCCGCGTCGCGACGTGGGTCAACGGTAACCCTGACGGCATGTTGATTGAAACTTGCGCGGGGCTGTTGGATGCCGACGAACCGGAAGTTTGTGCGCGTAAAGAAGCCATCGAAGAAACGGGTTACGAGGTCGGGGACGTTGAAAAATTGTTCGAGCTGTATATGTCGCCGGGCGGTGTCACCGAGTTAATCCATTTCTACATGGCGGAATACAGCGACGCTCAACGCGAAAATGCGGGTGGTGGGATTGATGACGAAGATATCGATGTGCTCGAAATTCCCTTCCAACAAGCGATGGAAATGGTCGCGACAGGTGAAATTCGTGATGGAAAAACAGTCATTCTGTTACAACAGCTGAAATTACGCGGATTTATGGATTAAAGAGTTTAAAATTCAATGGATTATGGATGGGTTTTTTTAACAATATCTATCCGATAAATCTGATTGAGCACAAACGTTAACCAGACGAAGATATCGCCACATTTTGTCCATTTTTTCTCTTCGTCTTCTCAGGATACGTGTCGCCAATGTTTCTGCGCAAAGCATCGCTGTTACTGTTTTTATTCTTTATAGCGAACTCTGCCTTTGCGGCAGCGGCACAAAAATCGTTTTCCGATTGGCAAGTCACCTGCAACAACCAAAATTTTTGTTCAGCCCGTAATTCTGGGCTGCATAAAGGTCTGGTCATGACACTGACCCGCAGTGCCGGTGCGCATACCGACGCGACGCTGAGAATCGATTTAGGCAATATGACCACTGCCGACATGACAGCGCTGCCGATTGCCTCACAGCTGTTAGTGGATGGCGAGCTGCTGGTGTTGGATGCGGAAAAATGGCAGATAACACCCCACCATCTCAAAACCGGTGATGCGGATGCGATAAATGGTTTCCTCGAAAAAGTCGGCAATGCGGATGCCATTACCCTGAAACAAGGGAAAGGAAACATCTCGCTCAGCGGACTAAAAGCGTCGTTGCTGTTTATTGATAGCCAGCAACAGCGCGTCGGTAGCGAAACAGCCTGGGTCAAAAAAGGTGACGATCCGCCATTGAGTGTCCCGCCCGCTCCCGCTCTAAAAGCCGTCAAACTGACTAACCCAACACCGACGCCATTGACGCAAGTGGAAGTCAGCGACTTAATGGATTATGGATCCTGGCGCATCAATAGCAGCCAATGCTCGTTAGATCCTGCGCGTCGGGATGTTCGCGTGTTTGCTGTCAGTGACGACAAAGCGTTGCTGATGATTGGTTGTGAGGCCGGAGCTTACAATATTGTCGATCTCGCGTGGGTGGTATCGCGCCAGAAGCCGTTCGCTGCACGGCAAATCCATCTAAAACTGCCTTTCACACCAGCAAGCGGTAACACCGAACTTGAACTGATGAATTCAGGATACGACGAAACCAATAAAGAGCTGACCACGCTTGCGAAAGGGCGCGGTATCGGTGACTGCGGAGTCGCGACGCGCTGGCGTTTCGACGGGCAACGTTTCCGTCTGGTGCGTTATGCCGAGGAACCGACGTGTGACGGCTGGAATGCTAGCCCGTCGTGGCCGACGTTGTGGGTGACGAAGTAAGATTTATTGTAGGGCGGATAAACGCAGTGTCATCCGCCAATTGCACCGGAGTACAACGGCGGATGACGCAAGCTTATCCGCCCTACAAGAGCGTAAACGAATCAGACACCTAAAACCTTCTTCGCCTTCGCCACCACATTCTCGGTGGTAAAGCCAAAGAACGGGAACAGCTTATCGGCAGGTGCCGATTCCCCGTAAGTGGTCATGCCAACAATCGCCCCTTTCAGGCCGACATACTTGTACCAATAATCCGCAATACTCGCTTCCACCGCCACTCGTGCAGCAACTCCAGAAGGCAACACTGACTCGCGATACGCCTCTTCCTGCGCATCAAAAATATCGGTGGAAGGCAGTGAAACTACGCGCACTTTATGGCCTTCAGCCGCCAGCTTATCTGCCGCCAGCACCGTAATTTCCATCTCTGAACCTGTCGCGATCAGAATCACATCCGGCGTACCGCCACTGTCTTTGAGAATGTAACCCCCACGGCTGATGGCGTTGACCTGTTCTGGCGTGCGTTCCATTTGCGCAAGGTTCTGGCGTGAAAGAATCAGAGCTGTCGGGCCGTTATGCCGCTCGATTGCCGTTTTCCACGCCACCGCGGCTTCCACCTGGTCGCATGGGCGCCAGGTGCTGAAGTTTGGTGTCATGCGCAGGCTGGCGAGTTGCTCAACTGCCTGGTGAGTTGGGCCATCTTCACCCAGGCCAATCGAATCGTGGGTATACACCATAATTTGCCGCGCTTTCATCAGTGCTGCCATACGCGCAGCATTACGCGCATATTCAACAAACATCAGGAACGTGGCGGTATATGGCACAAAACCGCCATGGTGGGCGATGCCGTTGGCGATGGCGGTCATACCGAATTCGCGCACGCCATAGTGAATGTAATTCCCGGCGATGTCCTCTTTGATGGATTTGGACTCTTTCCAGATGGTCAGGTTACTTGGGGCCAAATCCGCAGAGCCGCCAAGCAACTCTGGCAAACTCGGGCCATAGGCGTTGAGCGCGTTTTGCGAGGCTTTACGGGTGGCAATTTTTTCCGGATTAGCCTGCAATTTTTCGATGAAGTTCTGCGTAGTTTCCTGCCAGTTTTCTGGCATGTCTCCGTGCATCCGGCGGTTAAATTCAGCGGCCAGTTCAGGATGAGCTGTGGCGTAAGCGGTGAATTTATCATTCCATACGGCTTGCGCTTGCTCGCCTTTTTCTTTGGCATCCCAGGCGTGATAAATCTCTTTTGGGATTTCAAACGCCGGATAGTTCCAGCCCAGTTGTTTACGGGCGAGCGCTACTTCTTGCTCACCAAGCGGTGAGCCATGCGCTTCTTCCTTACCGGCTTTATTGGGTGAGCCAAAACCGATGACGGTACGGCAAATAATCAGCGACGGTTTATCTTTAACACTCTGCGCTTCCTGAATGGCTTTCTTCAGGGCTTCGGGGTCGTGACCGTCAATTTCGTGCACCACATGCCAGTGATAAGCCTCAAAGCGTTTCGCGGTATCGTCGGTAAACCAGCCTTCGGTTTCACCGTCAATTGAGATGCCGTTGTGATCGTAGAAGCCAATCAGTTTGCCCAGCCCGAGGGTTCCTGCTAGCGAACAAACTTCATGGGAGATGCCTTCCATCAGGCAACCATCACCCATAAAAACGTAAGTAAAGTGATCGACAATTTCATGGTCGGGGCGGTTGAATTGCGCCCCTAATGTGCGTTCAGCAATCGCCATGCCGACGGCATTTGCGAGACCCTGGCCAAGTGGACCGGTGGTGGTTTCCACGCCTGGCGTATAGCCAATTTCCGGGTGGCCAGGGGTTTTGGAGTGAAGCTGACGGAAGTTTTTTAATTCCTCCATCGGCAAGTCATACCCGCTCAGATGCAACAGGCTGTAGAGCAGCATCGAGGCGTGACCGTTGGAGAGAATAAATCTGTCCCGGTCAGCCCAGGTGGGGTTCGTCGGATTATGGTGCAAGAAGTCATTCCATAACACTTCGGCAATATCTGCCATCCCCATCGGTGCACCTGGGTGGCCCGAATTGGCTTTTTGTACCGCGTCCATACTCAGGGCACGAATGGCATTAGCAAGCTCTTTACGAGATGACATGTTTCACTCCGTGGTTGTCGTTCAAAGTTTGGCGGCGAGTAAATCTTCCAGTTTGCGTTGATCAATGGCGAACAGGCGGATGCCTTCTGCGAGTTTTTCGACGGCCATTGGATCCTGATTATGTTCCCAACGGAAATCAGCTTCGCTAATCGGTTCTGGACGGCGGAAGCCTTGCGAAGTCGGCACCAATTTACGCACTACCGGTTCATCACTTTCCTGCAATTGTTGCAGCAGGTTAGGGGCGATAGTCAGGCGGTCGCAGCCCACCAACGCCAGAATTTGCTCGGTGCGGCGGAAACTCGCGCCCATCACAATGGTGTTGTAGTTATGCTGCTTAAAGTAATCATAGATATTGCGCACCGATTTGACGCCTGGATCTTCTTCAACCACATACGGGTCCATCGGTTTACGAGCCTGATACCAGTCGTAGATACGGCCAACGAACGGTGATATCAGGAATACGCCCGCTTCGGCACAGGCACGCGCCTGGGCAAATGAGAACAGTAGCGTCAGATTGCAGTCGATACCTTCTTTTTGCAGTTCCTCGGCAGCACGAATCCCTTCCCATGTTGAAGCGAGTTTGATAAGAACTCTCGATTTATCAATGCCAATTTCTTCATAAAGCGCAATCAAATGGCGCGCTTTGGCGATGCTTTTTTCTTTATCGAAAGAGAGGCGGGCGTCGACTTCCGTCGAAACACGGCCAGGAATGCTTTTAAGTATTTCCGCGCCGAAATTAACTGCCAGTTTGTCGCTGGCCTGTACAACCTGCGCTTCTAGCGTGTCTCCGCGCTGTTTACCGTAAGCAATGGCATCATCAATGAGCGTTTGATAGTGCGCTAAACCTGCGGCTTTCAGTAATAACGAGGGGTTGGTAGTTGCATCAATAGGCTGGTAATGGCGGATAGATTCGATATCGCCGCTGTCGGCAACAACGGTGGTGAACTTCTTGATACTCTCTAGCTGGCTCATGACTATCTCCTTAAAATACAGAATATTACTTACATGCTCCATGTTGCTTGTGACGAAAATTCATCAAAGGCATAACTAAAAAGCATAGCAGATAGGCATGGCATTGTTGTTAATGCCAGGTAACATAGTAGTTCTGGTTTTCTAACATTTTTATAAGTCGTTGCTGATAGTATGGCTATGTTCAAAGTTTAGAGCGCCTGCAAGCGCGATACTACGTGGCCTACAAAGTCCTTACCGACCCTTGAGAGTAATAAGAAAGGAACGAAGAAATGGATGAACAACTGAAGCAAAGTGCCCTCGATTTTCATGAATTCCCAACTCCCGGAAAAATTCAGGTATCACCAACCAAACCACTCGCCACTCAGCGTGACCTGGCATTGGCATACTCCCCGGGCGTGGCGGCACCTTGTCTTGAGATAGAAAAAGACCCGCTTGCGGCCTACAAATACACCGCACGTGGCAACCTGGTCGGCGTGATTTCCAACGGCACCGCAGTGCTGGGTCTGGGCAACATCGGCGCACTGGCAGGCAAGCCGGTGATGGAAGGTAAGGGGGTTCTGTTCAAGAAATTTGCCGGTATCGATGTGTTTGATATCGAAGTCGATGAAATGGATCCGGATAAGCTGATTGAAGTTATCGCAGCGCTCGAACCTACTTTTGGTGGCATCAACTTAGAAGACATCAAAGCCCCAGAGTGTTTCTACATCGAGAAAAAACTGCGTGAGCGCATGAACATTCCTGTGTTCCATGACGATCAGCACGGCACAGCCATCATTTGTACCGCTGCGGTGCTTAACGGCCTGCGCGTAGTTGAGAAGAATATTTCTGATGTCCGCCTGGTGGTTTCTGGCGCGGGCGCTTCTGCGATTGCCTGTATGAACCTGCTGGTTCAGTTGGGTATCCAGAAACACAACATCGTGGTTTGCGACTCGAAAGGCGTTATCTACAAAGGCCGTGAAGCCAACATGGCGGAAACTAAAGCGGCCTACGCGGTGGACGATAACGGCAAGCGCACGCTGCTTGAAGTCATTGAAGGTGCGGATATTTTCCTCGGTTGTTCTGGCCCGAAAGCCATGACACAGGAAATGGTCAAGAAGATGGCGCGTTCGCCACTGATTCTGGCGTTGGCGAACCCTGAACCGGAAATCCTTCCACCGTTGGCAAAAGAAGTGCGCCCTGATGCGATTATCTGCACCGGCCGTTCTGACTTCCCAAACCAGGTGAACAACGTGCTGTGCTTCCCGTTCATCTTCCGTGGCGCGCTGGATGTTGGTGCAACGGCAATTAACGAAGAGATGAAACTGGCAGCAGTTCACGCCATTGCAGAGCTGGCACATGCCGAGCAAAGTGATGTGGTGGCTTCAGCTTACGGCGAAGAAGAGCTGACTTTCGGCCCGGATTACCTGATTCCAAAACCGTTCGACCCGCGTCTAATCGTGCAAATCGCACCAGCGGTAGCGAAAGCGGCAATGGACACCGGTGTGGCTACGCGCCCAATTCAGGATTTCGACGCTTACCGCGAAAAACTGACCGAGTTCGTTTACAAAACTAACCTGTTTATGAAGCCGATCTTCTCGCAGGCGCGTAAAGATCCGAAACGTGTGGTGCTGACCGAAGGTGAAGAAGCGCGTGTGCTGCATGCGACTCAGGAACTGATTACCTTGGGCCTGGCGAAGCCGATTCTGATTGGCCGCCCGGCGGTTATCGAAATGCGTCTGAAGAAACTGGGCCTGCAAATGCGCGCTGGTGTCGACTTCGAAATCGTGAATAACGAATCCGATCCGCGTTTCAAAGAGTACTGGAACGAGTACTACAACATCATGAAACGCCGCGGCATTACGCAAGAACAAGCGCAGCGTGCGGTGATCAGCAACACGACGGTGATCGGCGCTATCATGGTGCATCGTGGTGAAGCTGACGCGATGATTTGTGGCACCATCGGTGAATATCACGAGCACTTTAGTGTGGTTGAGAAGCTGTTCGGCTACCGTGAAGGCGTGAAAGCGGCGGGGGCGATGAACGCGCTGTTGCTGCCAAGCGGCAACACCTTTATTGCTGACACCTACGTCAATGACGATCCATCGCCGGAAGAGTTGACCGAAATCACTTTGCTGGCTGCAGAAACGGTGCGCCGCTTTGGTATCGAACCGAAAGTTGCGCTGCTGTCGCATTCCAACTACGGTTCTTCCGATTCGAAAGCCGCCTGCAAAATGCGCGCGACGCTGGAGATGGTGCGTGCTCGTGCACCAGAGCTGGAAATTGATGGCGAAATGCACGGTGATGCGGCGTTGGTGGAAAGCATTCGCAACGAACGTATGCCAGACAGCCCGCTGAAAGGTTCAGCAAATATCCTGATCATGCCGAACGTGGAAGCGGCACGCATTAGCTACAACTTACTGCGTGTTTCAAGCTCCGAAGGGGTGACCGTCGGGCCAGTACTGATGGGCGTGGCGAAACCGGTGCACGTGTTAACGCCGATTGCTTCTGTTCGTCGTATTGTGAATATGGTGGCGCTGGCGGTAGTTGAGGCGCAGACCGTTCCGTTGTGATTGTTTGGTGGAGTCTTGTAGGTCGGATAAGCGTAAGCGTCATCCGACAACAGGGTTAGACCCAATCTTTAACCGGCAAGAAATCACGATACAAGGCAGCCTCCGGGCTGCCTTCTTCTGGCTGATAGTTATATTCCCAACGCACCAGTGGTGGCATCGACATTAAAATCGACTCTGTACGCCCGCCGGTCTGCAAACCAAATAACGTGCCACGATCCCACACCAGATTAAACTCGACATAACGGCCACGACGATAAAGCTGGAAGTCGCGCTCACGCTCGCCCCACGGCAACGCTTTGCGTCGCTCGACAATTGGCAAATACGCATCCAGATAACCGTTGCCCACTGCCTGCATAAAGCTAAAGCAATGCGCAAAATCAGGCGTGTTGAGATCGTCAAAGAACAAGCCGCCAATACCGCGCTGTTCGTTGCGATGCTTAATAAAGAAGTAATCGTCGCACCACTTTTTGTAACGCGGGAATACGTCATCGCCAAACGGTTGGCACAGGTCGTGCGCAGTTTTATGCCAGTGAACGGCATCTTCTTCAAAACCGTAAAACGGCGTTAAGTCAAAACCACCGCCGAACCACCACACCGGTTCACAGCCCGGTTTTTCTGCGATGAAAAAACGCACATTGGCGTGGCTGGTGGGAATGTACGGGTTGAGCGGATGCACTACCAGCGACACGCCCATTGCTTCAAAACTGCGTCCGGCAAGTTCCGGACGATGTGCGGTGGCTGATGCAGGCATGGCATCACCATGAACGTGAGAGAAGTTAACTCCCGCTTGCTCAAAAATACCCCCGCCACGTAACACCCGACTGCGCCCACCGCCGCCACCTTCGCGCTGCCAGCTATCTTCTTCAAATGAGGCACCATCAACGGCGCTGAGTTGTTGGCAGATGGTGTCCTGCAATTGCAGCAGGAATTGTTTTACGGCGTGAATATCAGGCGTGTTCATAGGCATCAACGTTTTTTGCTGTGAGCTTTTTGGTTATCAAACCAATGGAAGTAGCTAATGACGCCAGAGGCAATGGCATTAGCAATTTTTTGGCGGAACGCGGTCGTGCCAAGCAGTTTCTCTTCACCGGGATTAGTGATGAAGGAGGTTTCGACCAGTACTGACGGGATCGACGGTGATTTCAGGACCACAAACGCCGCTTGTTCCGTATTACGGCTGTGCAGTTTGTGCACTGGCTTTATCTGTTTGAGGATATGTGAGCCGAGTGTCAGGCTGTTTTTGATGGTATCGGTTTGAACCAAATCGAACAGAACCTGCTGTAAATACTGATCTTTGTGTTTCACTTTGCTGCCCGCGACGTCATCGGCGGCGTTTTCTTTATCAGAAAGGTATTTTGCCATCGCACTACTGGCGCCACGATTGGAAAGGGCAAACACCGACGCACCGGCTGCGGATGGGTTGGTAAATCCATCGGCATGAATCGACATAAAGAGATCGGCACCGTGTTTATGGGCGATTTCAACGCGATCGTATAGCGGAATAAATTCATCGCTGGTACGTGTGAGTTTGGCCTCTATCCCATTACTTTTTAAAATGTTTCTCACATTTTTAGCAATGGCCAGTACCACATGTTTCTCTTTGGAACCATTATGACCAATCGCGCCGGTATCAATACCGCCGTGACCAGGGTCGAGCATCACCACCCGGCGAGCGCCAGATTTTTTCGTCGGTTTGCTGTGGTTAGTGGTGGTTTTAAGGGGTTTAGCTTCGGAACTGGCCAAAGCCTTATTTACGCCTGTTAAGGTTAAGGCAGCCAAACCAGTCAGCAGTAGCTGGCGGCGAGTAGTCAAATGCGTCAGTGATTTAATTTTGCTCATACGGCGAGTTTTTTTATCTTCAAAATTGCTGATAGGCATTTATAGCGTATCGGCAAAGGGTAAACGACAAGCATTTTCCGGAATTTTTATTTCGAAAAATGAATGAGTGGCTAGTATGCCATTTTTTCGCTGCTTATTGGCTAAACGGAAACTTAAAGCCATAATCAGGCTTTTAGACTTTCAGGTGGCTGATCCCATGGAAATACGTGTTTTTCGCCAGGATGATTTCGAAGAAGTCATTACGCTTTGGGAACGTTGCGACTTACTGCGTCCGTGGAACGATCCTGAAATGGATATTGAGCGCAAACTTAATCATGACGCGGATCTGTTCTTAGTCGCGGAAGTGGGTGGCGAAGTAGTTGGCTCATTAATGGGCGGCTATGACGGCCACCGTGGCTCCGCTTATTACCTCGGCGTGCACCCAGAATTTCGTGGTCGCGGCATCGCCAATGCGCTGCTCAGTCGGCTGGAAAAAAAGCTGATTGCCCGCGGTTGCCCAAAAATTCAAATCATGGTGCGTGAAGAAAACGACCTGGTGATTGGCATGTATGAGCGGCTCGAGTACGAGCAGCAGGATGTGATGCTACTCGGCAAACGGCTGATTGAAGACCAGGAATATTAATGCCTGAGCTGTATCCACCGTCGGATTACGATACTCACGGTAATCTGAAAACACCCATTTTGTTTTGGTGTATTCTCCTGCTGCAGGCACGAACCTGGTTTGTGTTGGTGCTTGCAGCGGCGTCCCGCCAGCAGGGCGATGCCATCCTCAGTGTGTTCTATCCTGACCGCGATACTTTTTGGTTTGGATTATTGCCCGGTATCCCCGCCGCGCTGGCATTCATGATTAGCGGCCGTCGCCATTTGTACCCTCGGTTATGGGCGATTTGGCGCTGGGTTTTAGTTGCCGCGCAGGGTATCGTTCTGGCCTGGCAACTGCTGCTTTTATGGCAAGGCGAAGAGTTAACCGCTGTGACTTTATCGCTGCTGATAGCCGATATCTTTGCCTTGTGGTGGCTGTGTAGCAGCCAACGTTTACGCGATTACTTCACCCTTAGCCGTGATTAACCTGGCACTTTTGGGAAAGTTTGTACTCCAAAACGCGTCCCCATGCTTAATAAAGGAATTTCTGATGAAAACACTGCGCCTGATGCTAATAGGATTGCCACTGGTTTTAAGTGGGTGCTCGACGCTGTCTTCGGTCAACTGGTCTGCGGCAAATCCAATGAACTGGTTCGGTTCGTCGCTTGAAGTGAGTGAGCAAGGTGTGGGTGAAATCACTGCCAGCACACCAATGGATGAAAAAGCCGTTAGCAGTGCATTGAACGATAACTACCGTTTGCGCAGCGGCATGAAAACCGATAACGGCGAGATTGTGCGCTTCTATGAAGCCATGACTGACAGAACGGTGATGGTTGTCGTTAACGGCGAAAAAGGTACGGTCAGTCGTGTCGATGTGCTGGATAGCGATATTGAAACCGATAGTGGCGTTAAAATTGGCACCACCTTTAGCACTCTTTATGACAAAGCATTTGGTTCGTGTGTCAAAGCGACCGGTGACGACAGCGATGGCGTTGAGTGCAAAGCACCTAACAGCCAGCATATTAGCTATCTGTTTAGCGGCGAATGGCATGGTGCGCCGGAGTTGATGCCATCTGACGACACGCTCAAAAACTGGAAAATCAGTAAAATTATCTGGCGTCGATAAAAATTAACCCTGGGTTTGCGTCTTCTCAAGAAGGCGCCGCCGCGATTGGGTATCATCAGGGAATAAACGCCACGTAGAGTGGCGTGTTCATTTAGGAGGATTCATGTCTCGTGTTCAAACTGGCATTCTGCCAGAACATTGTCGCGCCGCTGTTTGGCTGGAAGCGAGTTTTCAGGGCGATTTCGATGCCATTCGTCAGGGCTGCAAAACCTTCAATCAGTCACTGAGTGCTTTGCAGGATAAATTCCCGGAAGCCAATTTAGGCGCGGTAGTGGCATTTGGTCATGACCTGTGGCGCGATTTAAGTGGCGGCGTGGGTGCAAGCGAGCTGAAAAACTTCACGCCGTTAGGCAAAGGCCTGGCACCAGCGACCCAGCACGATGTGATGATCCACATTCTTTCTTTACGCCACGATGTGAATTTCTCTGTGGCGCAAGCGGCACTGGCGGCATTTGGCGACGCGCTGAAAATTGAAGAAGAGATCCACGGCTTCCGTTGGATTGAAGAACGCGATCTCAGTGGTTTCGTTGATGGTACTGAAAACCCGCAAGGCGAAGGGACGCGCCGTGAAGTCGCGGTAATTAACGATGGCATTGATGCCGGCGGCAGTTATGTGATGGTGCAGCGTTGGGAACACAATCTCAAGCAGCTCAACCGCATGAGCATTAGTGACCAGGAAATGGTCATTGGCCGTACCAAAGAAGCCAATGAAGAGATTGATGGTGACGAGCGCCCGGTCACGTCGCATCTGACCCGTGTCGATTTAAAAGAAAACGGTAAAGGTCTGAAGATTGTGCGCCAGAGCCTGCCATACGGCACCGCCAGCGGCGCTCACGGCCTGTACTTCATCGCTTATTGCGCGCGTTTGCATAACATCGAGCAGCAATTGCTGAGCATGTTTGGCGAAACCGACGGCAAGCGTGACGACATGTTGCGTTTCACCCGACCAGTGACCGGCGGTTATTACTTCGCACCGTCATTAGATAAGTTATTGAACCTGTAGAATTAAATGGTGGATGGTGCTTGCGCTTATCCACCTTACAACCCGTCGGGTTAGCGTTCGCTATGCCCGACAAATCCCCGCAAAAAAACCTTATACCCCTTTCTTATTGCAAATCACCAAACGATATATAAAACCGTTACAGCTTTGACACTCGTTATAAATACACTGGTAACCATAAAGCATGACCGTTACCACAATTATAAGGGTGCCCAATGGCCAATACATCTGTGAAAAAACTCTGGAGTGCGCTTGTTGTTTCTGCATTATTGGCAGGTTCAGCCCATGCTACAGAACTGCTGAACAGCTCTTATGATGTGTCTCGCGAGCTGTTTGCCGCGCTGAATCCGGCCTTCGAAAAACAGTGGGCGCAGGAAAATAGCGGTGACAAGCTGGTGATTAAACAATCTCATGCCGGGTCATCAAAACAGGCGCTGGCGATTTTGCAGGGTTTAAAAGCAGACGTTGTAACTTATAACCAGGTTTCAGATGTGCAGATCCTGCATGACAAAGGCAACCTGATCCCAGCCGACTGGCAGACCCGTTTGCCAAACAACAGCTCGCCTTTCTACTCCACCATGGCATTCCTGGTGCGCAAAGGTAACCCAAAAAACATCCACGACTGGAGCGATTTGGTTCGCCCGGACGTGAAGCTGATTTTCCCTAATCCAAAAACTTCCGGTAACGCGCGTTACACCTGGTTAGGCGCGTGGGGTGCGGCGAACAAAGCGGGCGGTGGCGATAAAGCCAAAACCGAACAGTACATGACGCAGTTCCTGAAAAACGTTGAAGTGTTTGATACCGGCGGCCGTGGCGCAACCACCACTTTTGTTGAGCGTGGTTTGGGTGACGTGCTGATTAGCTTTGAATCTGAAGTGAATAACATCAGTAAGCAATACGAAAAAGACGGCTACGAAGTGATCGTCCCAAAGGTCAATATTCTGGCTGAATTCCCGGTGGCGTGGGTGGATAAAAACGTTAAAGCCAACGGCACTGAAAAAGCCGCCAAAGAGTATCTGAACTTCTTGTACAGCCCGGCGGCGCAAATCATCATCACGGATTATTACTACCGCGTGAATAACCCGGAAGTGATGGCGAAGCTGAAAGATAAATTCCCGCAGACCGAGCTATTCCGCGTGGAAGATGAATTCGGCGGCTGGCCTGAAGCGATGAAAACCCATTTTGCCAGCGGCGGTGAGTTCGACAAGCTGCTCGGAAAGGGGCGTGAGTAATGTTTGCTGTTGCCTCCAAACGGGTGCTGCCAGGCTTTACCTTAAGTCTCGGCACCAGTTTGCTGTTCGTTTGCCTGATTTTACTGCTGCCGCTCAGCGCGCTGGTAATGCAACTCTCTGAGATGACGCTGGCGCAGTATTGGGAAGTGATTACCAACCCGCAGGTGGTTGCCGCTTATAAAGTGACGCTGCTGTCAGCGGGCGTGGCTTCCATCTTCAACGGTTTCTTCGGCATGCTGATGGCGTGGATTTTAACGCGCTACCAGTTTCCAGGCCGCAGTCTGCTGGATGCGTTAATGGATTTGCCGTTTGCCTTGCCAACGGCGGTGGCGGGTTTAACCCTTGCGGGGCTGTTTTCGGTCAATGGCTGGTACGGCGAATGGCTGGCGCAGTTCGGCATTAAAGTGACTTATACTTGGCTGGGCATTGCCGTTGCGATGGCGTTTACCAGTATCCCGTTTGTGGTACGCACCATTCAGCCAGTGCTTGAAGAACTGGGGCCTGAATATGAAGAAGCGGCTGAAACCCTGGGTGCAACGCGCTGGCAGAGTTTCCGTCGCGTGATTTTACCCGAGCTTTCACCGGCACTGATGGCGGGTGTTGCGCTGTCGTTCACGCGCAGCCTTGGCGAATTCGGCGCGGTTATTTTCATCGCCGGTAACATCGCCTGGAAAACCGAAGTGACATCGCTGATGATTTTCGTGCGTTTGCAGGAGTTCGATTACCCGGCAGCCAGCGCGATTGCTTCGGTGATTCTGGCCGCTTCACTGCTGTTGCTGTTCACCATTAACACGTTGCAAAGTCGCTTTGGTCGGCGCGTGGTAGGTCACTGATGACGGACGTAACTGAATTGAAAAGCTATCGCCGCACCGGTTTTAACTGGGGAAAATGGACGCTGATTGGTCTCGGCGTACTGATTTCGTTTTTACTGCTGGTGGTGCCGGTGGCGTCTATTTTTGCGCAGGCTTTCTCGAAAGGGTTGATGCCTGCGCTGCAAAATATTGTTGACCCGGACATGCTACACGCCATCTGGCTGACGGTGATGATTGCGTTGATTACCGTGCCGGTGAA
Organism: Buttiauxella sp. JUb87; assembly: GCF_004361975.1. Classification (NCBI taxonomy): domain Bacteria; kingdom Pseudomonadati; phylum Pseudomonadota; class Gammaproteobacteria; order Enterobacterales; family Enterobacteriaceae; genus Buttiauxella; species Buttiauxella sp. JUb87. The sequence goes on along the minus strand of NZ_SNVY01000001.1, from coordinate 1,603,175 downwards.
TCTGGTGTTCGGTATTTTGCTGGCCTGGCTGGTGACGCGTTTTGATTTCCCTGGCCGCCAGTTATTACTGACGCTGCTGGATATTCCATTTGCGGTTTCGCCTGTTGTTGCAGGCCTGATTTATCTGCTGTTTTACGGCTCCAACGGCCCGCTTGCTGGCTTTATGGATGCGCATAATATTCAGATTATGTTCGCCTGGCCGGGCATGGTATTGGTGACGATTTTTGTCACTTGCCCGTTTGTGGTGCGTGAACTGGTGCCGGTGATGTTAAGCCAGGGCAGCCAGGAAGATGAAGCGGCTATTTTGCTTGGCGCATCCGGTTGGCAAATGTTCAGACGCGTCACGTTACCGAATATCCGCTGGGCGCTACTTTACGGCGTGGTGTTAACCAACGCCCGCGCCATTGGCGAGTTTGGTGCCGTGTCGGTGGTTTCCGGTTCTATTCGTGGTGAGACTTTCTCGCTGCCGTTACAGATTGAATTGCTACAGCAGGATTACAACACCGTCGGCTCGTTTACTGCCGCCGCGTTATTGACCCTGATGGCTATCGTTACGTTGTTCTTAAAGAGTGCGGTGCAGTGGCGTTTGAATAGCCAGGAAAAACGCCTGCAACAGGAGGGGAATCATGAGCATTGATATTACCAATATTAAGAAATCTTTTGGTCGCACCCAGGTGCTGAACGATATCACGCTTGATATCCCTTCGGGTCAAATGGTAGCGCTGTTGGGGCCGTCTGGCTCCGGTAAAACCACGCTGCTGCGTATTATCGCCGGGCTTGAGCACCAGAACAGCGGGCGCATTAGTTTCCATGGCACCGATGTGAGCCGCATTCATGCGCGTGAGCGTAAAGTGGGCTTTGTCTTCCAGCATTACGCGCTGTTTCGCCACATGAACGTGTTCGACAACATCGCTTTTGGTCTGACGGTTTTGCCACGCCGTGAGCGTCCTTCAGCCGCGGTTATCAAACAGAAAGTGACGCGTTTGCTGGAAATGGTGCAGTTAGCCCATCTGGCGGATCGTTTCCCGGCACAGCTTTCCGGAGGGCAGAAACAGCGTGTGGCACTGGCGCGTGCGCTGGCGGTTGAACCGCAAATTCTGCTGCTTGATGAGCCGTTTGGCGCGTTGGATGCGCAGGTGCGTAAAGAGTTACGCCGCTGGTTGCGCCAGCTGCATGAAGAGCTGAAATTCACCAGCGTCTTCGTCACCCACGATCAGGAAGAAGCGATGGAAGTCGCCGATCGCGTGGTAGTGATGAGCCAGGGGAATATCGAACAGGTTGATACACCGGAAGCGGTATGGCGTGAACCTGCGACTCGCTTCGTGCTGGAATTCCTCGGTGAAGTGAATCGCATGAAAGGCACCATTCGCGGCAGCCAGTTCCATGTTGGTGCGCACCGCTGGCCGCTTGGATTTACGCCTGCTTATCAGGGCGCGGTGGATTTGTTCTTACGCCCGTGGGAAGTAGACGTTAGCCGCCGTACTAATCTGGATTCACCGCTGCCGGTGCAGGTGCTGGAAATCAGCCCGCGTGGGCATTACATGCAGTTGGTGGTTCAGCCACTGGGCTGGTACGACGAACCGTTAACCGTGGTTTTGCGTGAAAACCATGTTCCGGTGCGCGGCGAACGTCTGTTCGTTGGCCTGCAACATGCACGTTTGTATGAAGGGAAGAATCGAATCCAGCGCGTTTTTAATGACCAGGTAGACCTGGCGCAGACTGCCTGATAAGTTTACCGCACAACACGACACGCAAAGGCGGCCCACGTGGCCGCTTTTCTTATTTTTTGGACAGGCAAGTGAACACCTTAGAAAGCACAATTGGCAATACGCCTCTGGTTAAATTACAACGCACTGGCCTTGATAATGGCAGTGAAATTTGGGTCAAGCTTGAAGGCAATAATCCGGCAGGTTCGGTAAAAGACCGAGCGGCACTCTCGATGATTGTGCGCGCTGAAGCTCGCGGTGAAATCGCGCCTGGAGATACGCTCATAGAAGCGACAAGCGGGAATACCGGAATTGCGCTGGCGATGATTGCTGCCCTGAAAGGCTACCGCATGAAACTGTTGATGCCGGACAACATGAGTATGGAACGCAAAGCGGCGATGCAGGCTTATGGTGCCGAGTTGATTCTGGTGACCAAAGAGCAGGGCATGGAAGGCGCGCGCGAACTGGCGCGTTTGATGGATGAGCGTGGTGAGGGCAAAGTTCTCGACCAGTTCAATAATCCCGATAATCCTTATGCGCACTACAGCACCACCGGGCCAGAAATCTGGAACCAGACGCAAGGGCGAATCACACACTTCGTTTCCAGCATGGGAACCACCGGCACAGTTACCGGTGTCAGCCAGTTTATGCGTGAGCAAGAAAAACCGGTCAAAATTGTTGGCCTCCAGCCGGAAGATGGCAGCAGCATTCCGGGGATCCGCCGCTGGCCTGAAGAGTGGCTACCGAAGATTTTCAATTCCAGCCTGGTTGATGAGGTGATGGATATGTCACAAGTCGAAGCCGAGCGAACCATGCGAAAACTTGCGCGTGAAGAGGGGATTTTCTGCGGTGTGAGTTCTGGCGGTGCAGTTGCTGGCGCGATGCGTGTAGCGCAGGCAAACCCTGGTTCTGTGGTGGTGGCAATTATCTGCGATCGTGGCGACCGCTATTTATCAACCGGCGTTTTTGGCGAAGAGAGTTATTCGCAAGGTTCCGGCATCTAAGTTCAAAATGGTTTTGTAGATAACGCTCTGCAAAACCTTTTCCCCTCGCAGTTATCCTCCCGATGCTGAGTTAATCGGCAAAAATGATAGTAATGTCACGGCGACTTACGCTGTAGTGCCATTTCACTATAATGACTTGTCATTAATATTAAGCTCTAATATCTCTATCACCACGATGTAATAAATAATTGGCAGGTGAATAGATGGAAATTAAACAACCAGAGGACTTTTTTCTCTCACAGGCACACGCTTTCTGTTTATTCATGTTGAATAATCAGGAGGTGGCGGATGTTCATGGTCATGATTTTGATGAGCTGGTTATTGTTCGCGGTGGTAGTGGTTTTCATATTATTAATGATCAGGTGGAGTTGGTTTATGCGGGAGACTTCTTTTTTGTTTCTGCAAATGACACGCACTACTACGAGTCGACCAATAATCTTTCTTTGATTAATCTTCTGTTTCATAAAGACCGGCATTTTAGTTTTATACATAATATTGATGTATTGCTTGATGTAGTAAGGGAAAGTATCCGTCCTCCATCGAGAGAGTTTCTCTCTTTAACCGAAAGTGAACTGGATAAAATCGTATTGTTAACCGATGGGGTCACGGCGAGGCGTGATGATCCTTTTGATGCGATTTACTTCTCGACAACAGAGGCGGTTATTCTGGAAATAATTTCTTTGTTGTGCCGTTGCATTGCGCGCAAAGGTGAAAGAAATCGAAGCATAGAGAATAGCGGACAAAAAATTATTAATTATGTGCGGCAAAATTACGCGAAGAACATTAACTGGAGCAATCTATGTGATGAGTGTGGCATGGCTAAACGCACGATGTTTCGTTTTTTTAAACAGATCACAGGTACCACGCCTGAGAAATTTCAGCAAATTTGTTGCCTGTTAAAAGCTCAGGAACTGTTACGCACGACTGACTGGCCAATAAGAGATGTTGCCTTATTTTGTGGATATGTTAATGCCTCTCGATTGACTGATGTTTATAAGAAGAGATTTTCCCGCACCCCTACACAAGAAAGACATCTAAGTTTTTCAATAGCAGAGTCATAAATATCATTGTATTAATCCTTTATACGAATGTGTTTTTATTTTCATGGGAAGAAGTAACACATGATGTAAGTCATAATTTAATGGAGTAAATAATATGGGCAAATTGAAAGTAACTAACCCCTGGTATGTTGGGGTGGTTTCAGGGATGGCTTCTTATATCGACTCGGCCGCTATAGTTTCCAATGGTACCGCTTTAGTTATTTATCAGAAGGCTATTGGTATTACTTCTGCTGATATCGGTGTCCTTTCAGGCGTGTTAACGCTATGTATTGCTATCGGGGCATTTTTAGGTGGCAGGCTGGGGGATCGCCTTGGCAGGCGCAAAGTGTTTATTGCCACCATGGCAATGATTGTTCTGGGGTCGCTGATGTTGGCATTCGGTGAAGTCTTTGTCGTGTTGCTGGCTGGGACAATGTTTGTTGGTCTGGCGACAGGTGCCGATTTACCGGTTTCTTTAGCAACCATTGCAGAGGCTGCCAACGATAACAACCGCGGCAAGATAATCGGCTTATCCAATCTTCTTTGGCTGGTGGGCATCAGTACCACGATGGGAGTTTCAGCCGTTGTTGGGGGTTGGGGGCAATTGGGGGCACAAATTATGTATCTCCATGTCGGTATTGTCGCCGCCGTATTACTGCTGTTGCGTTGGACTATTCCTGAATCACCGATGTGGCTGGTTGCTCGTGATGAGAACCGTCGAGGTGCGACAACCGTTCGCGCACAAAAGTCATCGTTTAAAGATTTGCTGCATGGGAAGTACTTATGGCCGTTTGTCGCATTATGCTTTTTTTATACGCTGGTCAATCTGGCGGCAAATACCGGTGGGCAATTCGGGACTTATGTCGCGGTGAATGTGGTTGGTATTACGGTTGAAGAAAATTCTCTCTGGAACCTGTTGTTAATGCCGGTGGGCGTGTTGTCCGGTTTGTTATTTATGAAGATGGTCGATACCTCAAAAAGGATGCTGGTGTTTATTATTGGCGCATTCTTTTTTGCCGGTGGTTTCTTGATGCCGGTGTTGCTTAATTTCTCTCAGTTATCATGGTTCTGCTTCCTTTTATTTACGGCTACCGGTAGCGGTATGGCTTTTGAAGGAATTATGAAAGTATGGTCGCAAGAGTCATTCCCGACCATGTTACGTTCAACGGCGCAGGGCGCGATTGTGGGTGTCGCTCGTTTATCATGTGCTTTATTAGCTTTTGTCACACCGGTATTACTCGATGCCGGACCGGTGGCGTTGTACACCATTCTGACTTCGATTGTTGCATTAGGCATGTTTATAGGCTGGTTGTGTTTCCATCGCCAACAACGTAATGAATTCTCCAGCGAAGGAGAAATGATTACCGAGAAACAGATTACAGCATCGACCTTGCCCGTAGAGGCCATTCAGACAAAATAATTATCTCGTATAAATATTCAGTAATCTAAGGAGCATATCATTATGCTATCAGTAAAAAAGATCACGCTTGACTATGAATTGTCTTTATCGGGAGTCGATAACTTTCCGGTTATCGGTTGGGAAATTGCCAGTGATCAACAGAGTGTTAAGCAAATTTGCTATCAGTTACAGGTTAGTCATGATAAATATTTCGACGTTATTTTATTTGATAGTGGATTGATAAATAGTGATGCTTCGGCGAATGTTAATATTAATGACATTTTGCTGCATCCTTCAACGCGTTATTTTGTACGGGTGAGAATTAACGATAACCACGGAGAGGAAAGCCCGTGGAGTGCAGTCGCTGAGTTTATTACCGGGATGATGGATACCCCGTGGTCAGGTGATTTTATTTCTGCTGAGAATTCCGCTGATAAAGATAATTCTAAAGTCACATTAGTGAGAAAACCATTTTCACTCAATAAAGGCAGTGCAGTTGCTTCTGCTTATTTACATGTCTCCGCATTAGGGCTTTATCAGTTCTATCTCAATGGTCAAAAAGTCGGTGATGATGTGCTGACGCCAGGCTGGACTAGCTATCATCACCATCTGCTTTATCAAACTTATGATTTGAGTGAGCAACTCCAGCGTGACGATAACGTTATTGGCGCGGAGCTAGCGGCGGGCTGGTTTAAAGGCGATATGGGTTTTACCCGTGACAGAAATTATTATGGTGAACAAACCGCACTGATCTGCCAGTTAGTCATTCACTACCTGGATGGAACCCAGCAGATTGTCGTGACAGATGATTCCTGGTATGGGGAAGATTCACCAATTCTGTTCTCGGAAATCTATGACGGTGAAATTTGCGACGCAAGCCTTGAGCGGGAAGGCTGGAATAATACCGGTTATGATGCCTCTTACTGGCGGCCTGTCAGCCTTATTCCTTATGATAAAAAAGTGCTTACCGCGCAGAGTGCCTGCAAGGTGGAAAAAATATCTGCACTTGAGCCGGTTGCCATTATCACTACTGCGCAAGGCGATACGGTTATCGACTTTGGGCAAAATCTCAGTGGCTGGGTCGAATTTAAAGTGAGTGGCAAGCTCGGTGACAAAGTTATCTTGCGCCATTTCGAGACATTGGATGCTGAGGGCAATGTCTATCTGGATAATCTGCGTTCTGCGAAACAGCGCGTGGAGTATGTGTTAAAAGGCGATGCGGAGGAGGTCTATCATCCTCAGTTTACTTACCAGGGGTTCCGTTACGTTAAAGTCGAAAGCTACCCTGGCAAGATATTGCCTGAGAATTTCAGAGCGCTGGTACTCCATTCTGACATGGCACATACCGGGCATTTCAACTGCTCAAATGAAGACTTAAACCAGCTACACCACAATATTTTGTGGGGATTAAAAGGCAATTTTGTTGATGTCCCAACCGACTGCCCGCAGCGTGATGAACGGCTGGGGTGGACCGGTGATGCGCAGATATTTTGCCGTACTGCCAGCTATCTGATGCACACGCGTAACTTCTTCGCTAAATGGCTCAGGGATCTGAGACATGACCAGACGCCAGAAGGCGGCGTACCGCATGTGGTACCTGATATCCTCACCGGGCATTGCGCGAATGATATCAACCTGGCCGCAGGTGGGACGCACTCTGCGGCGGCATGGGCGGATGCTGCGGTGATTAATCCGTGGACGATGTACCTGATGTACGGCGACACGCGGATTCTGGAAAACCAGTATCAGAGCATGAAAGGCTGGGTGGATTTCATGCTTACTCATTCAGAGAACCTGATATGGCGCTATAAATTGCAATTTGGCGATTGGGTGGCGCTGGATGCCAAAGAAGGGAGCTATTTTGGCGCGACGCCGACGGACCTTGTCTGCACGGCCTATTTTGCCCATTCAACCGAGTTATTCAGCCGGGCTGCCAAAGCGTTGAATCGAACAGAAGATTTTGAGCGCTACAGTGCCTTGCACCAGCAAATCGTCCAGCGTTTTCAGGATGAATTTTTCACGCCATCAGGCAGGCTGGCGGCGAGAACCCAGACTGCGCATATTCTGGCGCTCTATTTTAACCTGGTGCCGGAACCGTTCCGCGAACGAACGGTGAATACGCTGGTTGAACTGCTGCGTGAACATGATGGGCATTTGGTGACGGGTTTTGTCGGGACACCTTATTTTTGCCATGCACTAAGCCAGAATGGGCGAGAAAAAGAGGCGTGGGAGCTGTTGCTAAAAGAGGATTTCCCTTCCTGGTTATATCAAGTAAAAGCTGGGGCGACGACCATTTGGGAGCACTGGGATGGCCTGAAACCCGATGGCACAATGTGGAGCGCAGATATGAACTCGTTTAACCATTACGCGTATGGCGCGGTGGGGGAGTGGCTATATCGCTCTGTAGCGGGGATTGAGGCTGACGCCGATGAGCCGGGCTTTAAGCATGTGATTATCGAGCCGACTATCGGTGGTGGTTTATCTTTTGTTGATGCGAGTTATCAGTCCATCTATGGCGAAATCGCCGTGAGCTGGAAGGTACTGGATGAAAGAGTGACGCTAAATGTTACGGTGCCGCATAACACGCATGCCACCATCAAACTTTCGAGCCTGGGAGAACTGCTTTCAGCTCAGGACGTGGACTTCAAACAGCAGGGAACCAGCGGGGTTGCCAACGTAGGATCGGGGAATTACACAGTCGAATATCTGCGCGCATAGAATCGAATTAGCGACAGACGAAAAAAAACCGGGAATGCTGACATTCCCGGTTTTTTTCTTTAGATACAGGACGGTTAATCCTGTATCTAATAATTACTTCTTGATGCGGATTACCGGGGTTTCGCCCACAGTCACGCTACCAGTCAGTTTGATCAGCTCTTTGATTTCGTCCATGTTGGAGATAACAACTGGAGTCAGGGTAGACTTCGCTTTCTCTTCCAGCAGGGCCAAATCGAACTCGATAACTACGTCGCCTTTCTTAACACGCTGGCCTTCTTCTGCGATACGCTTGAAGCCTTCGCCTTTCAGTTCAACAGTATCGATACCGAAGTGAACGAACAGCTCAATGCCGCTATCGGATTCGATAGAGAAAGCATGGTTAGTTTCGAAGATTTTACCGATGGTGCCGTCAACCGGAGCAACCATTTTGTTGCCAGTCGGTTTAATTGCAATGCCATCACCAACGATCTTCTCGGCGAACACCACATCTGGAACATCTTCAATATTGACGATTTCGCCAGAAAGTGGGGCAACAATCTCAATGGTTCCGGTGTCTTTTTTATCATCAGAAACCAGAGATTTCAGTTTATCAAACAAACCCATGATCTTCTCCTAAGCAGTAAATTGGGCCGCATCCGGTGGATTAGCAGATTGTTTTTTCTTCAATGAACTTGTTAACCAGCATCATTAACTCGTCCGTTGTCGGTTGAGCAAGAGCTTGCTCTGCTAACACCTTCGCATCTTCGAAGTTCGTGTTACGAATAATCTTCTTAATGCGCGGGATAGAAATGGCACTCATACTAAATTCGTCCAGACCCATACCCAGCAACAGAAGTGTAGCACGTTCGTCGCCTGCAAGCTCACCACACATACCGGTCCATTTACCTTCTGCATGAGAAGCATCAATAACTTGCTTAATCAGAGTCAGTACGGACGGTGACATTGGCTGGTAAAGATGTGAAATCATATCATTACCACGGTCAACTGCCAGGGTGTACTGAGTTAAATCATTGGTACCGATACTAAAGAAGTCGACTTCTTTTGCCAGATGGCGAGCAATCGTGGCCGCAGCCGGAGTCTCAACCATCACACCGACTTCAATAGTTTCGTCAAACGCTTTGCCTTCTTCACGCAGCTGCGCCTTCATGATTTCAATCTCAGCTTTCAGTGCACGCACTTCTTCAACAGAGATAATCATTGGGAACATGATGCGCAATTTACCGAAAGCGGAAGCACGCAGGATAGCGCGTACCTGGTCATGCAGGATCTCTTTACGATCCATTGCGATACGCACAGCACGCCAGCCCAGGAACGGGTTTTCTTCTTTCGGGAAGTTCATGTACGGCAGCTCTTTGTCGCCACCGATATCCATGGTACGTACGATAACTGCTTGCGAGCCACAGGCTTCAGCAACAGCTTTGTACGCCGCGAACTGCTCATCTTCAGTTGGCAGTGAATCACGGTCCATGAACAGGAATTCTGTACGATACAGACCTACACCTTCTGCACCATTGCGCTCAGCACCGTCGACATCACGAACAGTACCGATGTTTGCGCATACTTCTACCTGATGACCATCGAGAGTGATTGCTGGCAGGTCTTTCAGTTTTGCCAGTTCAGCTTTCTCAGAAGCTTCTTGCTGCTGTACAGCGCGCAGGGCTTCGATCTCGTCGTTGGTTGGGTTAACGTAAACTTTATTGTTAACAGCATCGAGGATCAGGTAATCGCCGTTCTTCACCTGGCTGGTCACGCTACCGGTACCGACGATCGCTGGCAGTTCAAGAGAACGCGCCATGATGGAGGTATGGGAAGTACGGCCGCCGATATCGGTGATGAAACCCAGCACCTTTTGCAGGTTCAGCTGTGCAGTTTCAGACGGAGTCAAATCTTTAGCCACCAGGATAACTTCATCCTGAATAGAGCTAAGGTCGATAATTGCCAGACCGAGGATATTGCGCAGTAGACGCTTACCGATATCGCGTACGTCAGCCGCACGTTCTTTCAGGTATTCATCGTCTAGCTCTTCCAGCGCGACCGCCTGGCCTTCGATAATTTCGTGAGCCGCTGCATCAGCTGTCACTAATTTATCTTTGATGAGGGCTATGATTTCCTGCTCAAGCTCTTCGTCTTCCAGCAACATAATGTGCCCTTCGAAGATAGCTTCCTTTTCTTCACCGAAGGTCTCGCCAGCTTTAATTTTGATCGTTTCCAGCTGTGCTGACGCTTTCGCGCGCCCGCTTAAGAAACGTTCAACTTCCTGCGCAACTTTGTCGGCAGAAATTTTCTTCCGGTCGATGACAATTTCATCTTCCTTCAGCAAAAGTGCCTTGCCGAAAGCGATACCCGGGGATGCTAAAATGCCTGAAATCATAACCCTACCTTACTTGTGACTGATATTTACGAAGAACCCAGAACTTACTCGAGTTCAGCCATCAGTTTTACCAGATGCTCAACTGCTTTCTGATCATCTTCACCTTCAGCGGAGATGGTCACTACAGTCCCTTGAGTCAGGCCCAGAGTTTGCAGTTTGAACAGGCTTTTGGCGCTTGCGCTTTTGCCGTTGGAGGTCACAGTGATCTCAGAAGTGAAGCCTTTAGCTTCTTTAACAAACTGAGCAGCAGGGCGGGTATGCAGACCGTTTGGAGCGGTAATGGTAACTTCTTGCTGGAACATTGTATTTCCCCAACTTATAGGTTTTGTGTTGTGGAACTAAAGTCTAGCCTGGTGGCAAAACTTTAGCCTGTATAGTTAGCGTCGACGTTAACTGAAGACTTTACGCGACACAGGATGCTTTCGGGAACCACGAAATGTGCTCTGACATTTACCATGCGCTTCGCGGCTCGCTCGTCATTAATCATTATGCCGTGAAATGTGATTTTGCACCAAATCGATAAATCGATTCAGCAGACGTATCTCACACTTCGATTAATTTCGCGCATCAAAATAATTTGCTGGATAGATACCAGACCTGAAAGGGTGACGCAATGCCAGGGTAGCTAAAAGTTTGACGGATGCCACAAAAAAGCACCCATTTGGGTGCTTTTTTACTCAAACCTACCTGGTTGGCATCACTGTTGCAGTTCTTTTTCAGTGAAAAGATCGGCAAACAGGGCGGTACTCAGATAACGCTCCCCGGAGGATGGCAGTATAACCACAATATTTTTATTGGTAAATGCTTCATCTTCCTGAAGTTTTAATGCTGCAGCCACTGCCGCACCGGATGAAATCCCAGCAAGTATGCCTTCTTCTTCCATCAGACGGCGCGCAGTAGAAATAGCTTCGTCGTTAGTGATGGCGATAACTTTGTCGATCAGTTTGAGGTCGAGGTTGCCAGGAATGAAGCCTGCACCAATACCCTGAATTTTGTGCGGCCCAGGTTTGATTTCTTCACCTGCTAACGCCTGAGCAATGACTGGAGAATCCGTTGGCTCAACGGCCACGCTTATCAGATCCGTTTTGCCTTTGGTGTTTTTGATATAGCGGCTCACGCCGGTCAGCGTACCGCCAGTACCGACGCCGGCAATGAAGACATCGACTTCACCGTCAGTATCTTCCCAGATTTCTGGGCCTGTGGTTTTTTCGTGGATTTCTGGGTTGGCCGGGTTACTGAACTGCTGCAACAACAGGAATTTTTCTGGATCGCTGGCAACGATTTCTTCAGCTTTCTGAATTGCACCTTTCATGCCTTTCGCGCCTTCAGTTAGTACCAGATTAGCGCCAAGTGCTTTCAACAGTTTACGACGTTCAATACTCATGGTTTCAGGCATGGTTAGCGTTAACTTGTAGCCACGCGCTGCAGCAACGTAAGCCAGGGCGATACCTGTGTTACCACTGGTAGGCTCAACTAACTCGACTCCCGGCTTGAGTACACCGCGTTTCTCGGCATCCCAAATCATATTGGCTCCGATACGGCATTTGACGCTAAAGCTCGGGTTGCGGGACTCTACCTTTGCCAGGATGCGTCCATTACCGATACGGTTCAGGCGAACCAGCGGCGTATGACCGATTGTCAGAGAGTTGTCTTCATAGATCTTGCTCATAGCCTGTCCTTTAACTGTATGAAATTTGGGAAACCTCTTCAGCATACCTGCTTAGAAGTTATGCGGAAGTAAAGAAATCGTATATCTATATGTAGAAGGGTAATAAGCTGTAGCAAGAAGGAATAACAAGGAATAAGGAGCGGTAGAAACCGCTCCAGAAAAAACTACTTCCACATGGCGTGTTTTGGGCGATAACAATCAACCCACATCGCGGTCGCGCCGCAGACCGCAACCGGCATGATGACCAGGTTCAGGAAAGGAATCAGTGTGAACAGACTGATCAGCGAACCAAACTGCATGTTAATACCTTTCTTCTCACGCAACGAAATGCGCATCTCCTTGAATGGCACTTTATGGTTATCAAACGGATAGTCGCAATACTGGATAGCTAGCATCCAGGCGCTAAATAAGAACCATAAAACGGGTGCAACAGTTTGGCCGATGCCCGGTATGAAGTAGAGCACCAGCAGCACCAAAGCACGCGGTAAATACCAGGACAGCTTCTGCCATTCGCGTTTCATAATCCGTGGGACATCTTTCATGATGCCCAACACGCCGGTATCTGGCGGGGTGCTCCCTGTCAGACGCGCTTCAAGTTGCTCTGCCAGCAATCCGTTGAATGGTGCGGCAATCACGTTCGCAATGGTCGAGAAGAAATAACCAAATACCAACAGGATAGAGACCACTGCCACTGGCCAAATCAAATAGCTTAACCACTGCAACCAGTCTGGAACGTATGAAAGTAGGGTTGGAACCCACACATCCAGGCGTGAAAATAGCCACCAGAATGCGCCACCCATCAGTAAAATATTGACCAATAGCGGCATGAGCACGAAACGTTTGATTCCAGGCTCACGGACCAACTTCCAGCCCTGCGAAAAATAATAAACGCCACTGCGTGGCACGCTTCCTGATGGTGAAACCATAATCTGAACGAACTCCTTTTTGGGCTTTGCTTTGACATGCATATCCATCATAACTGAGTGTCAGCAGAAAAACTTATTAGGAAATGGTCGAAAAAACAGCAAAAAGTCGATTTCAGTCCATCTTTATGCTGAGAAAACTCTGTGCGGACTTGCACTTGAGCAGATGGGCAAATACTCTTAGTGAGTAAATGTTTGCCGCGGTGGCAAGGTGTTAGAACAACAGAGAATATAATGATGCAGGATTTGCGTCTGATATTAATCATTGTTGGCGCGATCGCCATAATAGCCTTACTGGTTCACGGTCTGTGGACGAGTCGTAAGGAACGTTCATCCGTTTTTCGTGATCGTCCATTGAAGCGCATGAAGTCTAAGCGTGACGAATACGAGCCGGATGGCGACGAGGCTGACGATGAGCAAGATGATGGAGTAGGTGAGGTGCGTGTGCGTCGGGTAACTCCTGCGCCAGAAACAGTGACTCGCGAGCCAGAAATGCCTCGTCAGCCGCAAGCACCTCAACACCAATACGAGCCACCTTACGCTTCTGCTGAACCACGTCAGAGTTCGCCTGTGCGTCAGCCTGAACCGGTCATGCCGCGTCAGGAAGTGCCAGTCGCACCGACTAATCACCAGCCAGCACCTCAACAGCATGTGCAGCCGGCGGTCCATCAAGCCCCACAACCGGCGCTACAACAGCCTGTTGTACCGCCAGTGGCACCGCAAGCTCCGATTCAACAGCCAACAGTTCAGCACGTAGAACCTGCGGTTGAACCGGCTGTTGCTCAACCGGCTCCGACACCAGAACCACCGGAACGTCGTAAAGAAACGGTGATTGTGCTTAATGTCTCGGCTCATGCGGGCAGTATGATTAACGGTGATGTGCTGTTAAACAGTATTCAGCAGGCGGGCTTTATTTTTGGCGAAATGAATATTTTCCACCGTCATCTGAGTCCTGATGGTAGCGGCCCGGTTCTGTTCAGCCTTGCTAATATGGTTAAACCAGGTTCGTTTGACCCAGAAAGCATGACGAATTTTGCAACGCCTGGCGTGACAATCTTCATGCAGGTACCATCTTATGGCGACCCGGCGCAGAACTTTAAGCTGATGCTTCAGTCTGCTCAGCATATTGCTGATGAAGTCGGTGGTGTTGTGCTTGATGATCAACGTCGCATGATGACGCCGCAAAAAATGCGTGAATATCAGGATCGTATCCGCGAAGTGGTTGAAGCAAACGCAACCCACTGATACCCATCCTGAACATGTTTATCCCTAAACCCCCGCATGTCGGGGGTTTTTTATATTGATGGTGCGATATGGACACAATCGAACAACAAATTACTCAACTGCGAACCACGCTTCGCCATCATGAATACCTTTATCATGTGCTTGATAACCCAGAAATCCCTGATGCGGAATACGACCGCCTGATGGGGGAATTGCGCTCACTTGAAGAAGCGCATCCTGAGCTCATTACCCCCGATTCACCGACACAGCGCGTAGGGGCTGCACCTTTAAGCGAATTTACCCAAGTTCGCCATGAAGTGCCGATGTTGTCGCTCGATAACGCCTTTGATGAAGCGAGTTACCTGGCATTTAACAAGCGTGTCCAGGACCGCTTAAAAAGCACCGAAGCCGTGACTTTTTGCTGTGAACTGAAACTGGATGGCCTGGCGGTAAGCCTGCTCTATGAAGACGGTGTATTGACTCGTGCTGCCACGCGTGGCGACGGTACGACGGGTGAAAATATCACCGCCAACGTGCGTACCATTCGTGCTATTCCACTCAAATTGCGCGGCACAAATCTTCCTCGCCGCCTGGAAGTACGTGGTGAAGTGTTCCTGCCACAGGCGGGCTTTGAGAAAATTAACGAAGAAGCGCGCCGTACGGGCGGAAAAATTTTTGCCAACCCTCGCAATGCGGCGGCCGGATCATTGCGCCAGCTCGATCCTCGCATTACGGCAAAACGCCCATTAACCTTCTTCTGTTATGGCGTCGGCTTGCTTGAAGGTGGTGAATTGCCAGCCAGTCATCATGCACGTTTGCAGCAGTTCAAAGAGTGGGGCCTGCCAGTTAGCGACCGCATTCGTCTGTGCAACACACCAGAAGAAGTACTGGCGTTTTATCACCAGGTTGAGGCCGACCGCCCAACACTCGGCTTTGATATTGACGGTGTAGTCATCAAAGTAGATTCGCTTGCGTTGCAAGAAACACTCGGCTTTGTTGCTCGTGCACCACGCTGGGCAGTGGCGTTTAAATTCCCGGCTCAGGAACAGATGACCTTTGTTCGTGACGTTGAATTCCAGGTTGGGCGTACTGGCGCTATTACCCCGGTTGCACGTCTTGAACCTGTTCAGGTCGCGGGGGTGTTGGTCAGTAATGCCACACTGCATAATGCGGATGAAATTGAGCGCCTGGGCTTAAGAATCGGTGATCGCGTGGTCATCCGTCGTGCTGGCGATGTTATCCCACAGGTTGTTGGTGTGGTGGAATCTGAGCGCCCGGAGAACACCGCAGAGATAGTTTTCCCGACTCATTGCCCGGTTTGTGGGTCAGACGTTGAACGTGTGGAAGGCGAAGCGGTAGCTCGTTGCACCGGAGGCCTGATTTGTGGTGCGCAGCGTAAAGAAGCGCTTAAGCATTTTGTCTCGCGCCGTGCGCTGGATGTTGACGGGATGGGCGACAAGATCATCGATCAACTGGTGGAGAAAGAATACGTTCACACCCCAGCCGATCTATTTACTTTGACGCCGGGTAAACTTACCGGGCTCGACCGCATGGGGCCGAAGTCTGCGCAAAACGTGGTTGATGCGTTGGTTAAAGCCAAAGAAACCACCTTTGCGCGTTTCTTATATGCACTCGGTATTCGTGAAGTCGGCGAAGCGACAGCTGCTAGTTTAGCCGCTCACTTTGGTACGCTTGATGCGCTGTCTGCTGCGAGCATCGAGGAGTTACAAAAAGTTCCTGACGTCGGCATTGTGGTGGCTACTCATACGTTTAACTTCTTTGCCGAAGAGAGCAACCGTGAAGTGATCCGCCAGTTGACGGAAGAAGCGGGCGTTCACTGGCCAGCTCCCGTGGTTATCAAAGCTGAAGAAATTGACAGTCCTTTCGCCGGTAAAACGGTGGTGCTGACTGGCTCGCTGAACATCATGTCGCGTGACGATGCGAAAGCACGTTTGGTGGCGTTAGGTGCAAAAGTGGCAGGTAGTGTGTCGAAGAAAACGGATCTGGTGATCGCGGGCGAAGCGGCGGGTTCTAAGCTTGCTAAAGCTCAGGAACTGGGTATTGAGGTGATTGATGAAGCTGAAATGATTCGCTTATTGGGTGAATGAAATGGATAAAGAACAGCTTATTGAGATAGCCAATACTGTGATGCCGTTCGGCAAGTACAAAGGTCGCGTGTTGATCGATGTACCGGAAGAATATCTGCTGTGGTTTGCTCGCAAAGATGAGTTCCCGCAAGGTCATCTGGGTGAGTTGATGAGGCTCACATTGCTGATTAAAACTGAAGGGTTGGAGGGGATGGTCAAGCCCCTCAAACGGCATTAATTAAGCATTGTCGGTGGCGGCTTTGGCCGCCACTTGAGTCTCTTTCTGGTAACGCCTTGCCAGAACAGCACAAATCATCAGCTGCAACTGGTGGAAGATCATCAGTGGCAGCACCATCATCCCCACGGTAGCGACCGGGAATAAGATATTTGCCATCGGAATACCATTCGCCAGACTCTTTTTTGAACCGCAGAACACGATAGTAATTTCGTCCGCCTTACTAAAACCCAGACGTCTGGCGACGAACATATTGATACTGATAACAATGGCCAGCAATATCAGGCTCACAACAACGATAAACAGTAGTGAACCTAAACCGACTTTGTGCCAAATTCCATGTCTGACCGCCTCGCTAAACGCCGTGTAGATAACCAGAAGAATTGATGTCTGGTCAGTCTTACCTATCCATTTTTTATGGCGCGCAACCCAATCACCAATCCACGGGCGCGATAAATGCCCGGCGACAAATGGCACCAGCAGCTGCAACATAATACTGCCGACTTGTTGCAGGCTACCGCTTGCGCCGTGGACGTGCATCACCATGCCAACTAACAATGGCGAGAGGAAAATACCGAGCAGGCTTGAAGCGGAAGCGGCGCATACGGCAGCAGCAACATTCCCTCCGGCAAGTGAAGTGAAGGCAATGGCAGATTGCACGGTGGCAGGCAGAATGCAAAGGTACAAAAAGCCGGTGTAAATTTCCGGACTGACATTAACTGGTGCCCACCAGGCAAACAAAACACCCAATACCGGGAAGAGTACAAAGGTGCTGCACATCACCCACAAGTGCAGCCGCCAGTGGCTGCTACCCGCGATAATTGCCTCACGCGAAAGCTTTGCGCCGTGCATAAAAAATAGCAATGCAATAGCCGCAGTTGTTAGCCCTTCAAAAAAGCCCACAAAACTACCTTGAGCCGGGAAGAAAGACGCCAGCAGTACGGTAACAATCAACGTCATAGTAAAAGGGTCGAGCACGCGAAAGAGTTTCATCATCATTCCTCAAACTGTTATCGCGCCATTGTGCTTTTATCGTTTTTAGAAATAAAATTGATTTATTGAATACATTAATGAAAAAAACAGATGAATTACTCTCTGCGTCAGTTAAAAGTCTTCGTTGCCGTGGCTCATGCTGGAAGTTTTAGCCGGGCAGGGGAGCAAATTGGCCTGAGCCAATCGGCAGTCAGCCACAGCGTGAAAGAGTTGGAAAATGAAATAGGCGTAAAACTGTTGGATCGCACCACGCGCGAAGTTGTGCTGACGGATGCGGGCCAACAACTGGCAGCACGGCTTGAGCGGTTGCTGGAAGAGTTGACCAGTACATTGCTGGACACGCGCAGTGTCGGCCATCAACTAAGCGGTACCGTGCGAGTTGCGGCAAGCCAGACTATTTCCGCTCATTTGATGCCACAATCTATTGCGGCGGCGGCACTGAAATATCCTGCTATTCGCTTCGTGCTACATGACCGTCCGCAGCAGTGGGTGCTGCAAAGTATTCGCCAGGGGGAAGTGGATTTTGGCATGGTTATCGACCCCATTCAGGCAAGCGATCTGGATTGTGAGGCTGTGCTATCTGAGCCTTTTTTATTACTGTGCCGTAATGACCATCCATTTGCTGCCTGCAAACAGGTTCCATGGCAGGAGCTACAAGGTACAAATCTGGTTTTGCAGGATTATGCATCGGGCAGTCGACCATTGATCGATGATGCATTAATGCGCCAGGGCATTGAGGCAAATATTGTGCAGCAGATAGGTCATCCGGCGACACTGTATCCTATGGTTGAAGCTGGAATCGGCATTAGTGTACTTCCCGCACTTGCATTGCCATTACCGCAAGGCCGGCCATTGGTTGTGCGGCCACTTGTCCCGGTGGTGGAGCGGAAATTAATGCTGGTACGGCGCAAAAATCGCTCGCTATCGCGTGCAGCGGAGGCGATTTGGCAGGTTGTCCGTCAACAGGCCCAGCAGTTAACTGCAGCGCGCCAGGGCGATCCGCTATTTGATAATAATGAGGTTTTGTAGGGGGAAATTAGCGTAAGCGGCAATGTTGTTTCGCAGCACTCAGCTTGAACCTGCCTTAGAAACAACAAAAGCGCCCTGAAGGCGCTTTTGTCTGAATTTGGTGGGGCGTGCAGGATATCACTCGTCTCATCCTGAGACTCGCCCTTCGGGTCACCGCAAGCGGTGATGCAAAATCGTTCCCGACGATTTTGTCGAACCTGCAGCAGGTTCAAATCCCGCCCGAATCGCGCATAGCAAAAAGGCGCCTTTAGGGCGCCTTTCTACATTGGTGGGGCGTGCAGGATTCGAACCTGCGACCAATTGATTAAAAGTCAACTGCTCTACCAACTGAGCTAACGCCCCGAATGGTGGGTGATGACGGGCTCGAACCGCCGACCCCCTCCGTGTAAAGGAGGTGCTCTACCAACTGAGCTAATCACCCAAACTTCGGTACTGCTATCGCAAGAGTAGATAATGGTGGGTGATGACGGGCTCGAACCGCCGACCCCCTCCGTGTAAAGGAGGTGCTCTACCAACTGAGCTAATCACCCAAATCTTATCTCTTACTGTACTTCTTAATGACTACACACTGCGGTATCACTCACTAATGAATGGTGGGTGATGACGGGCTCGAACCGCCGACCCCCTCCGTGTAAAGGAGGTGCTCTACCAACTGAGCTAATCACCCCCGCTGTGTGGAGTCGCATTATAGGGAGAGTTGAAAATGAGTCAACGCCTTTTCTAAAGATTTTGTTTGTTCGTCGTAAAAATAAACAATGCGATCGCCAAATATCCATTGGTGATTGATTTATCACCAGAATATAAGGATTGCTGAGAACACAAGGTATCGACATTGAGGAATCAGCACACAGTGGTAGAATGTTTTCGACTAAATATTCCCTGGCATTTGCCGGTTTCCCGGCACTTTTGCGTAATTAAGGCCGTTTAATGAAAATCAAAACTCGCTTCGCGCCAAGCCCAACAGGCTATTTGCACGTTGGTGGCGCTCGTACTGCTCTTTACTCATGGCTTTTTGCTCGTAACCACGGCGGCGAGTTTGTGCTGCGTATAGAAGACACTGATCTTGAGCGTTCAACCCCAGAAGCTATCGAAGCTATTATGGATGGCATGAATTGGTTGAGCCTTGAGTGGGACGAAGGCCCGTACTACCAGACCAAACGTTTTGATCGCTACAACGCGGTTATCGATGAAATGCTGGAAGCGGGCACAGCGTATAAATGTTACTGCTCTAAAGAACGCCTTGAAGCGCTGCGCGAAGAACAAATGGCGAATGGCGACAAGCCGCGTTACGACGGCCGCTGCCGTCACGGTCATGAACATCACGCGGCAGACGAACCTTGTGTGGTGCGTTTTGCCAACCCGCAAGACGGTTCTGTGATTTTCGACGACCAGATCCGTGGCCCAATCGAATTCAGCAACCAGGAACTAGACGATCTGATCATTCGCCGTACCGACGGTTCCCCAACTTATAACTTCTGTGTGGTAGTCGATGACTGGGATATGGAAATCACCCACGTTGTTCGTGGTGAAGACCATATCAACAACACACCTCGCCAGATCAACATCCTGAAAGCGTTGAATGC
This sequence comes from Buttiauxella sp. JUb87, assembly GCF_004361975.1. NCBI lineage: Bacteria > Pseudomonadati > Pseudomonadota > Gammaproteobacteria > Enterobacterales > Enterobacteriaceae > Buttiauxella > Buttiauxella sp. JUb87. The sequence goes on along the minus strand of NZ_SNVY01000001.1, from coordinate 1,583,194 downwards.
ACCTGTTCCGGTATATGCGCACGTATCTATGATTAATGGCGATGACGGTAAAAAGCTTTCTAAACGCCACGGTGCCGTAAGCGTCATGCAATATCGTGATGATGGTTATCTGCCTGAAGCTTTGCTGAACTACCTGGTGCGCTTGGGTTGGTCACACGGCGATCAAGAGATCTTCACGCGTGAAGAGATGATCAAGCTGTTCACCCTTGATTCAGTCAGCAAATCTGCCAGCGCATTTAACACGGAAAAATTGCAGTGGTTGAACCACCACTACATTAACCATTTGGCACCTGAATATGTTGCCACGCATCTGCAATGGCATATCGAGCAGCAAAATATTGATACCCGTAATGGCCCGCAATTGGCTGAACTGGTGAAACTGCTTGGCGATCGCTGCAAAACTCTGAAAGAGATGGCTGAAACTTGCCGCTACTTCTACGAAGACTTCAGTGAGTTTGATGCGGATGCTGCGAAGAAACACCTGCGTCCGGTTGCGCGTCAGCCACTGGAAGTGGTGCGTGACAAACTGGCAGCGTTAACTGACTGGACAGCAGAAAACGTGCATAACGCAATTCAGGCAACAGCTGATGAACTGGAAGTGGGTATGGGCAAAGTTGGCATGCCACTGCGCGTAGCGGTTACTGGAGCAGGGCAGTCACCTGGTCTGGATGTCACCGTCCATGCAATTGGTAAACAACGTTCTATTGCGCGTATCAACCAGGCGCTGGAATTTATTGCACAGCGCGAAGCACAACAGTAACGCGTACGGTAATAAAGAGTACTTGCTAACAAGCCGGCTTATGCCGGCTTTTTAATACTCGTCTTATTCATCACGAATACTTAAACGTTTTAAAACTCCCGCAATTCCTTCCCGAAGAAGCAGTGCAGACAACTTTTCTTGCTCAACTATCGACATCTGTTTCATCGAATTAAGCAGAAGGCCTTCCAGGGAAGTGTCATTAACATGGTAGTTGCTGTGTTTCTCAGAAACACGTTTTGCACTATTAATAAAATCGCGTACACGTTCGTCAACATGAATCAGCCGAGCTTTACCACCTTGAACACCGGGTTTTTGCGTGGTGAGCCAACATTCTTTACGTACCCATTTGTTGATTGTTTGACGACTGTAACCGGTAATTATCGCCAGCTCTTCTGGGGTCATACGTTCCTTGAGCACAGTTTTTCCTTAAGTCCAAAGGGGTTATTAGTGGTTCATTTTAGAGGATCATTTTACTGGAAACTGTGACAGGATTAACTACAGCATCATGATATGCAATTAGCTTTGTTCACATTGTTTGCTTTTTCGACGATCAACCGCAGAACAAGAATTTGCCGTTGACACTGTTGAATGGGTTTCATATGATGCCGCCCGTCGATACGACACGGTGTTCACGGTATGGGGCTATAGCTCAGCTGGGAGAGCGCTTGCATGGCATGCAAGAGGTCAGCGGTTCGATCCCGCTTAGCTCCACCAAATCTTAACCAGCAAGATTTGAACCGTTTACACAATAAGACCCTTCGTGGGGCTATAGCTCAGCTGGGAGAGCGCTTGCATGGCATGCAAGAGGTCAGCGGTTCGATCCCGCTTAGCTCCACCAAAATATAAAACCCTCGCCTGATGGCGGGGGTTTTTTCGTTTTAATAACAAAAAAACTCAAAATCACCGCACACCAGCGACATTTATTACACATCTATTCACCTAGTGAATATATCAAACTATTTCTCTTTGTTGGGATGTGTAAAAGATGAAGTAAATTAAAGAGATGTGGTATTTCGCAAACTTGATCTGCGCAATAAATAAACGTATTATTCATCACCGAATAACGCTGCCAAACAATGCAGAATACTCACTCCAGAGCTTATGACTTTCCGAAAAATGATAAAAAAATCCGTCACAGCACTGGTTTTAAGCCTTCTGCTTGTTCCTCTTTCTCGCTACATCTCACCCGCTACAGTTGTTGAATCTAAGCAGATTTATCTCGCATACCTTCCAATAAGTTTCATGATCGCCATGGTGCTTATCTATGGGCGGTTAGGTATTATTCCGTTAATAATAGCTTCAATCGTCGCATATTCATTCTGTTTGAAAATATCCTGGTTTGCGGTGGTGGTATTTGTCCTTTGTCTGGTCTCTGCAATATCAGTTTGTTGCATGATGGCTCGTTATTATCTCGGTGCACGCTGGCGTCATGGTTTAGCAGATAAAGGTATTGGCATCAGGATATTTTGGCTTGGTTTTGTTGTCCCATTCTTTATTAAAATATTGATGTATATTTCCGGAATATATATTCATTTTCCTGCTCGGGTTGCAGCGTATTTCGGTGATAACTCACTTATTTTCATGGTGGTCGATTTCCAAAGCCTGGTTGCCGCATCGCTTATTTTTACCCCTTTATTCTATTACCCATTAAGGATGATCCTGAATCCTTATTATGCGCGCGCATTCTGGCTCCGTTGTGTGGTGCGTGATTTTGTTGGGCCGCGCCGTTGTTACTCCTTGACTTGGGTCTTTTGCTTAATAACCCTGCTGGGGGTTTTGTGTTCCTCCTGGGGGGTTCTGCAGGTTTCTGGCTATCTGGTACCGGTCATCTTCGTGCTATTTGCTCTCGGAATCCGCCATTTCGGCCCGCGTATCATGGGGCTAATGTGGGCGATTTCTGCATGGTTATTGCTGACCTATAACGATGGTTTCCTGTATGGGGTAAATACTGAATTTGCTCTGTCCTTTATTCTCTCGGTATTTATCTCATTTAGCGTCTGTATGGTGTATATGACGTCGATGTTCAAGAAAAATGAGTGGATGAAGCATATTTATCGTTCGCAAGCCCTGACTGACCCCTTAACTCAGTTACCGAATATTCGTGCGCTGGAACATCATGTGCAATGTTATCCAAAAGGGACGTTGTGTTGCTTGCGTATGTCTAATCTGGAATTTTTAAGTCGCCATTATGGCATGATGATGCGTATTGACTGTAAACGTATTATCACCAGCCAATTAACCCCTTTGCTACATCAAGGTGAACAGGTATTTCAATTACCTGGCAGTGAATTATTAATATTTTTACATACTCAGGATGCTGCTGCACGACTCGGCAATATGGTCGATACACTCAATAGTAAACAAATAAAATGGCATAACACTATGCTGGACATTGAGTACAGTGCATCTTATAGCGCTATCGATAATGACCTTGTTGAATTACACCATACATTAGGGCAATTAAGTTATCTGTCTGAACAGGCTTGTGCCAGCAGGCGTGTGCTAAGTCTGAATACCCGAATTGAAGATGTTTCAGGCCAGACGACAGATCGCGTTTTACTTCTGCAAAAAATTAAACATGCTTTGAATGATGAACAATCTTTTGTGCTGTATGCCCAACCCGTTATGAACGTGCAGGGGAAGGGCTATCACGAAATACTCAGTCGTTTAATATTAGATGGCGAAGTTATTACGCCGGATAAGTTTATTCCTGTGATCACTGAATTTAACCTCAGTACCCGCTTCGACATGCTAATCATGAAGAAACTGGTGAGTTTCCTGCAGCAACATGCTGTTGAAAGCCAACAACCGCGTTTTTCTGTCAATCTTATGCCGTTGACGTTAATGCAAAAAGATATCGCCCAGGACATTGTTTCCTTGTTTGCTGAATATCAGGTGCCAACCTGCAGTGTAATTATTGAAGTTACTGAGGAACAGGCATTTTCAGAATCAGAAATCTCAATGCAGAACATCACGCTGCTGCGTGAAAGCGGCTTTAAAATTGCCATTGATGACTTTGGCACAGGCTATGCCAATTACGAAAGACTCAAACGGCTTCATGCGGACATTATCAAGATTGATGGGTGTTTCATTAAAGACATCACATCGGACTCGCTTGATCCGCTGATTGTTAAATCAATATGTGACATGGCACAAGCGAAGCAGCTCAGTGTCGTTGCCGAGTTTGTTGAAACAGAAGAACAGCGCAACCTTTTGCTTAGCCTTGGCGTAGAGTTTTTACAAGGTTATCTGATTGGCAAACCAGAGCCTCTTAATACAGTCCATACTTTTTAAGGTAGCAGTATGTTGCGAGCATCTGATCACAGGACTTTATTGTGAGCACTTCCAGAGCGAATAGATTCCGTTTACCGTTGGCCAACACACTGCGTGTTATTCATCTGTGCTTTATTTTTGTTTTTGTCCTGACCGCCATACTGTTCTGGCAGCAAGGCCAGTTGTTTAGCCAGGGTTATCGCACCGGGCAGTTAAGCCACCTGGAAAGCGTGATTGCGCGGCTTGAAAGCAGAGCACAATACAAGGTTGATAATCTTCGCTATTTAAAACGAATTTTTATTGAAGCGATGGATGATCCGATTTTTCCTGGTAGCCCGGTGGCTCCCTGGGAAGTCAATGAGAATGCGATTCAAAGGCCACTATGGATTGGCGAGTTACCCCTGCCTGATACTGTCACTGAAGATGAAGCTTTTCAGGGCAAAGAATCACAGGAAGTGCGTAATCAACTCAATGGGTTGCGTAAAATACAGGGGCTTTTCCCGCTGGCAACCGGGGAACATGAACTGCTTGCCGATTTGTACTATATCTCGCGTGAAGGTGAATTTATCGCCTCTTTATCGCAAGAGGTTAACGAGCAACTGATCAATAGTTATAACCCGCACGAAAAGCAGGGTAGTTTCGTATTGGCTTCACCGCTTTTGAATCCCCGGCGCGCACCGTTCTGGACGCGGCAAAACATCGCTAACAGCGATGAGACAGTGATTAACGCGGCGATACCAGTCGATTTTGGTGGTGAATGGGTCGGGTTGTTGGGAATTGCATTTGATAATCAGTCAGTACAGAAATTTCTTGCCTCTTCATTACCTGAAGGGACGCAAAGTGCCTACCGATTATATGATGAGCAGTTAAAACCGCTGACAAAAGCGGTGGGTGCGGAAAACAACGTACAGCTGAACGTGGAGCAGAAGAAAACCATTCTCAAGATGTTGATTGATAAACCGCGCGGCACTTTCCGTTCCGGGTCGGTATTTATCACTTTTGGTAAACTGAGAGGGACACACTCGGTTCTGGTGAGCACCCAAACCCTGAGCCAGGGGCTGCACGAAGATTTTGGGCGATTCAGTCTACTTCTCGTCACGATGTTTTTGATTTTTGTGCTTTCTCTTTTAGGAGCACATCGCATTATTTGCCGCCTGGTGGGCAATATGGGCAATTTACAACGTGAAATGCAGCATCATGCGCTTCACGATGATTTGACCGGAGTACTTAACCGGCGTGGTTTCTTCGAGAAAACATCGCAAGTCAGCCCTAATTATGTCGATTACACCCTTGTTCTATTGGATCTCGATCACTTCAAAAAAGTAAACGATATGTATGGGCACCAGGTCGGTGACAATGTGTTGATCCACGCCACTGGGCGTATCCAGCGTGCCATACGTAAACAGGATATTTTGGGGCGTATAGGCGGTGAGGAGTTTTGTATTTACCTGCCAAACTCTGACCTTAAAACCGGGATCAAGGTGGCGACACGTATCAAATGGGAGCTTGAGTCATCGGCGCTGATTCTTGAAGATGGCTCGCAGTTACCTGTTACCGCATCGCTGGGTGTCGCGTCGTATCGCGAGCATCCTGAATACATGCTTGAGCAGATCCAATCCCTTGCGGATATGCGTATGTACAGGGCCAAAGCACGCGGAAGAAATCAGGTGTGTTGGTTGGGTGAAGATAAATTTCAGGCATAAAAAAACCGAGGCGTAAGCCTCGGTTTTTGTTTGTAGCGTCAGGATTACAAGAACAGGCCTGCAATAGAAGCAGACAGAATGCTCACAAGCGTTGCGCCATAAACCAATTTCAAGCCGAAGCGAGAAACCACATTACCTTGTTCTTCGTTCAGGCCTTTAATCGCACCAGCGATAATCCCGATAGAAGAGAAGTTAGCAAACGACACCAGGAACACAGACAGGATACCTTCCGCACGTGGGGAGAGCGTACCCGCCAGTTTTTGCAGATCCAGCATCGCAACGAATTCGTTCGATACCAGTTTGGTTGCCATGATACTGCCAACCTGCAGGGCTTCATGTGAAGGAACACCCATCACCCAGGCTATTGGATAGAAGATGTAACCCAGAATGCCCTGGAAGGAGATACCGAAGATAGCTGCAAACAGTGCGTTCAATGCAGAGATCAAAGCGATAAAGCCAATCAGCATTGCGGCAACGATAATCGCAACTTTAAAACCTGCCAGGATATATTCACCGAGCATTTCGAAGAAACTTTGACCTTCGTGCAGATTAGACATCTGCAGGTTTTCTTCGCTCTCTTCAACACGGTATGGGTTGATAAGAGATAACACGATGAAGGTACTGAACATGTTCAATACCAGCGCTGCGACCACATATTTAGGTTCGAGCATCGTCATATAAGCGCCGACAATCGACATGGACACAGTAGACATGGCCGTAGCGGACATAGTGTACATGCGGTTGCGGGACATCTTACCGAGAATATCCTTATAGGCGATAAAGTTCTCTGACTGTCCCAAAATCAGTGAGCTTACGGCGTTAAAGGATTCCAGTTTACCCATACCATTCACTTTAGACAGAAGGGTACCGATAAAGCGGATAACAATTGGCAGCACGCGAATGTGTTGCAAAATACCAATCAGCGCAGAGATAAAGACGATTGGGCAAAGTACTTTCAGGAAGAAGAAGGCGAGTCCTTCGTCATTCATCTTACCGAATACAAAGTTTGTCCCTTCATTAGCGAACGACAGGAGTTTCTCAAACATTTCTGAGAAGCCTCTCACGAAGCCCAGGCCCACTTCTGAGTTCAGGAAGAACCAGGCGAGAATGAGTTCGATCACTAACAATTGAACGATAAAGCGAATACGGATCTGCTTACGATTGCTGCTGAGCAACAAAGCAAGCAACGCAACCACGGCAAGCGCTAAAACAAAATGCAGAACGCGGGACATATTTGCTCCAAATATTATGAGGCAGGTTTAATTTCGTTGCACATTCTATGTAACAAGCAATAAGAAAACGAGAGCAATCGCACACTATAGTAATGACATGTGACCAATCTCAAAATTAGTGATCAACCATACATTTCTGCTATGTTAAGTAAAGAAGGTAAAAGTTGCGTCAATGCACATATCTTCATAATAGTTGTTGTCTTCATTGTGGTTCGTTAATCGGCGCCTAAAAATCCCTCATTGTTTCAAACTATAGAAGAAATCAGTTTTTGTCCCTTAAATGAATTTGATAATCATTCTCACTTTTGCTAGCTTGAAACATAGCAAAGGCTATATCTCAGAGGCAGATGATGACTAATACTCGCGTTGAAAATAGTGGTACTCGCACAGCGCGCAGATTACGCCTGGCGTTGATGGGGCCGGCTTTTATTGCTGCCATTGGTTATATCGACCCTGGTAACTTTGCCACCAACATCCAGGCGGGGGCCAGCTTTGGCTATAAATTGCTGTGGGTGGTGGTCTGGGCCAACCTGATGGCGATGCTCATCCAAATCTTGTCTGCAAAACTCGGCATCGCGACCGGTAAAAATCTTGCCGAACAGATTCGCGACCATTATCCGCGCCCGGTCGTCTGGCTTTACTGGGTACAAGCCGAAATTATTGCCATGGCGACAGATCTCGCCGAATTCATTGGTGCGGCGATTGGTTTTAAATTAATCCTCGGTGTTTCTTTATTGCAGGGCGCGGTGCTGACAGGTATTGCCACGTTCTTAATCTTGATGCTGCAACGGCGCGGCCAAAAACCACTCGAAAAAGTGATTGGCGGGTTATTGCTATTTGTCGCAGCCGCTTACATTGTCGAACTCATTTTCTCACAGCCTAAACTGGTGGATCTGGGCAAGGGTATGTTGATCCCGAGCCTGCCAAACAGCGAAGCGGTATTTCTGGCGGCGGGTGTGCTTGGCGCCACCATCATGCCGCACGTTATCTATCTGCACTCGTCGCTCACCCAACATTTACATGGTGGCAATCGGGCTGAACGCTATTCAGCGACCAAATGGGATGTGGCGATAGCAATGACCATCGCCGGATTTGTTAACCTGGCGATGATGGCCACCGCCGCCGCGGCATTTCACTTCACGGGCCATACCGGTGTTGCTGACCTCGACGAAGCTTATCTCACACTGCAACCGTTGCTCAGTCACTCGGCGGCTACCATCTTTGGTTTAAGCTTAGTTGCTGCGGGCTTGTCGTCTACTGTGGTGGGGACGTTAGCCGGGCAAGTGGTGATGCAGGGCTTCGTGCGTTTTTATATCCCGCTATGGGTTCGCCGCTCCGTGACCATGGCACCGTCATTCATTGTGATTCTGATGGGGCTTGATCCCACTCGCATCCTGGTGATGAGCCAGGTATTACTCAGTTTCGGGATTGCCCTGGCACTGGTTCCACTGCTGATTTTTACCAGCAATGACAAACTGATGGGCGATTTAGTCAATACACGCGTCGTGAAAACAACGGGGTGGGTGATTGTGGCGATAGTGGTTGCGTTGAATTTGTGGCTGCTGATTGGGACGGTGTTGGGGCTGTAACAGTGAAAACGGTGGGGGTGATAATCCCCCCACCGTTAAGTATTAGTGGCGATGACCGCCGCCGTGACCATGTCCACGGCCACCACGTCCTGGGCCGCGATGGTCGTCCCGGTCATTCCAGCCCGCGCGGTAGCCCTTCTCAAAGCTGCTACGGCCACGGTCTTTATACCAGCCACGATGGTAACCATTGTCATGACGGTGCCAACCGCGATCGCGCCATTCATAGTTACGATGCCAGTAATCGCGGTCCCTCCAGCCGCCACCATCCCAGTAATTACCGCGATAATCCTGATCGCCAATTTGAAGCTTCACCGACGGCAGCAGGGTGATTTCGCCCGCATTCGCCATCATCGGTACAGATGCCAGTAATGCAATCGCAAGAATCAGTGACCTGAACATACTCTCTCCTCATACACGGTAACCGCCAGGGCGGCTTGTTATCCGTATAGTAAGTTGTGGTAACTAAGTGTTTCATCGCCACAACTCCTAATTCGCAGGGTAGAGCACTTTTTGCTAATTTAGTTTAACAATTGACCATTCAATGTTAACGGTTACACTAAAATTTCTTCGATCTCGGCAAGCTCTGCGGCGCTGAAATGACGATTTGCTAACATCCCCACCGCATCATCAATTTGGCTGGTCTTACTTGCACCAATCAGAACCGATGTCACTGCGTCACCACGCAGTACCCACGCCAGCGCCATCTGCGAAAGCTTCTGCCCACGACGTTGTGCTATCGCATTCAATTTACGCACTTTTTCCAGTTTTACCTCGGTGAGTTGCTCAGCATTAAGGAACTTGCTGTCACTGGCTGCGCGGGAATCGGCAGGGATGCCGTCCAAATAACGATCGGTCAACTGGCCGCCTGCGAGAGGCGAAAACGCGATACTGCCGACGCCTTTCTCTTGCAGCACATCCAGCAAACCGCCTTCAACCCAACGCTCAAACATCGAATAACGAGGCTGGTGGATCAGGCATGGTGTACCCAGATCATTCAAAATATCAATGGCTTGAGCAGCCAGTTCTGCCGGATAGTTTGAAATGCCGACATACAGCGCTTTGCCCTGGCGCACTATGCTATCCAGCGCGCGCATCGTCTCTTCAAGCGGGGTTTCCGGGTCCGGACGGTGATGATAGAAGATATCGACATACTCAAGCCCCATGCGCTTCAGGCTCTGATCAAGGCTTGAAATCAGATACTTACGAGAACCCCAGTCACCGTAAGGCCCATCCCACATGGTGTATCCCGCTTTTGACGAAATAATCAGTTCGTCACGATATGGAAGGAAATCTTCACGCAGGATGCGGCCAAAGTTTTCTTCTGCCGAACCTGGAGGCGGCCCGTAGTTATTCGCCAAGTCCAGATGGGTAATACCGCAATCAAAAGCACGGTGTAATAACTGGCGGCTGTTAGCCAGAAGCGTGGTGTCGCCAAAGTTGTGCCACAGGCCCAGCGAAATCGCCGGGAGTTTTAAACCGCTGCGTCCACAACGACGATATTCCATTGATTCATAACGTGCAGAATTTGCCTGATAGACCATGTTGGTTCCTTCGTCAGTAAAAATACCCAATTTAGTGTATACGTTTTCACAAAGTTTCTGGCTATCAGACTACACCGCAGTTAAGTGTAAATCCTTCTTTCCATGGCCTTATTCGCGTGGATTCTCGACAGCGATCACATATGCCCAATACTCACTGTAAGCCCTCTGAGAAGGAATGCGTCATGACTTACCGTGTAGCGGACTATATTCTCGACCGATTCACCGAAGCCGGGATCAACCATTTATTTGGAGTCCCAGGTGACTACAACCTACAGTTTTTGGATAGCGTGATTGAAAACCCGACTCTAGCCTGGGTCGGATGTGCCAACGAACTGAACGCCGCTTACGCCGCTGATGGTTATGCGCGTTGTAATGGTGCCGCCGCGTTACTCACCACCTTTGGCGTGGGTGAATTAAGCGCAATAAATGGCATCGCCGGAAGTTACGCCGAATACTTACCGGTTATCCATGTGGTGGGCGCGCCCTGCCTTGGGGCACAACGGCGCGGCGAATTGCTGCACCACACATTAGGTGACGGCGATTTCTGCCATTTTGCCAGAATGGCGCAGGAGGTGACGGTGGCTCAGGCTTCGCTCACACCGGAAAACGCCTGTTACGAAATTGACCGTGTTTTACAACAAGCCCTCACGCAACGCCGTCCGGGTTATTTGTTGCTCCCCAGCGATGTCTCCCAGGCTCCAGCCATTCGCCCGACTCAACCTCTGTTCGCTGTGCAATCAGGCTGCGATCCGGCATTGCTGGCCGAATTCCGCGCCTGTGCCCAGGAACGCCTCGCAGAAAGCCGAAGTGTGGCGTTATTGGCTGATTTCCTGGCGCTGCGCTTTGGGCAACAAAAAGCGCTCCAGCAATGGATGGACGACACCCCGATGCCTCATGCCACCATGCTGATGGGCAAAGGGTTATTTGATGAAGGCCAGCAAGGGTTTGTCGGAACCTACAGCGCCTCGGCCAGCGATGAAAAAGTGAAGCACGCTATTGAACGCGCTGAGCTGGTCATCTGCGCCGGCGTCAAATTCACCGACACGCTCACCGCCGGGTTCACGCAACACCTCACCGAACAACAAACTATCGACATTCAGCCACACGCCACACGCATTGGTGACCGTTGGTTCAGTGGCATTGCGATGGCGCAAGCCGTTGAGGTGCTGCATCAGCTGTGTAAACACCAGGTTTCCGGTTGGCCGGTGCCACAACAAAAGCCGCCTGCGTTACCCTCCACCACCAACGGAACGCTGGACCAGCACGCCTTCTGGCAATTAATGCAAAACTTCCTGCAAGCGGGGGACATTGTGCTGGCCGACCAGGGAACCGCCGCTTTTGGTGCCGCGACGCTGACCTTGCCTGCAGGTGTGACCTTTATCGCTCAGCCGCTCTGGGGCTCGATTGGTTTTACCCTCCCGGCTGCATTTGGCGCACAAACTGCCTGCCCAAATCGGCGAGTGATATTGCTGGTAGGGGACGGTTCGGCACAACTGACTATTCAGGAAATGGGGTCGATGCTGCGTGACCAGCAGCGGCCAGTGATCTTCTTGCTTAATAATGATGGTTACACGGTTGAGCGGGCGATACATGGCGCGGAGCAGCGCTATAACGACATTGCGCCATGGAACTGGACGCAAATCCCGCAAGCGATGAATGTTCACAATCCGGCGCAATGCTGGCGAGTAACAGAACCGATGCAGTTAGAAGAAGTGATGCAGAAGGTGGCAAAAGCAGAACGACTTACGCTTGTGGAAGTCGTCCTGCCGAAACAGGATATACCCGAATTGTTGCATGCCATCACAACATCGCTGGCAAAACGCAATGCCGCACGAGACTGATGACTGGCCTCTTCGTAGGTCTGATAAGCGATAGCGTCATCCGACAAAACAGGTAACGCAGAGCTACACTTTCGGTTTCTCGGCCATCATCACCGGTTTACCCGCCAGCAGCAGCCAGGCGGGTAACATCACGATGCACAGCAGCGGCAGCAACTTGATATCTGGTACGATTGCCATTGCCATAAACAGGCTAAGCCAGCCGTCACGCGTGACCACCAACACCAGGCCAAGGACGGCACATGACAGGGTAATTGCTGCCGGAACCGCTTCGACATGCTGATGGAGCATCATCCCCAGCGCAACCCCGACAAACACCACCGGGAAAATCCGTCCGCCACGGAATCCGCAGGCTGAGGCAACCACCAGCGCGGCCAGTTTTACCACCACAAACATGAACAGGGTTGCCACGGAAAAACTCCCGGCGGTCAGCTGGCGCATTTCATCCAGCCCCTTGAACAGTGTGACTTCGCCACCAATCAGCCCTAATACCCCTAACAGAAAACCGCCGGTGCCAAGAATAAACACCGGGTGTTTGAGCTGGTGAATCATGCGATGCGCACGCGGCAAACACCAGACGGCGACCATCCCCAATGCAATCGCGATAGTCGCTACCACGGCTCCACTGAAGATATCCACCACGCGCAATTCCGTATATTGCAGCACCGGTATCGAGAAATCAGGCTGGAAGAACAAATCGGTGGTCATGGCTCCGGCAGCGGCGGCCATCAGCGGGGCGAAAAGCCGGTCCCACAACGGTACATCGTTGCTGCTGTTCAGCGTTTGCGAAAACACTAACGCTGCCGCAACTGGCGTACCAAATAGCGCACCGATGGTTCCTGCTGCGGCGAGAATAGTCCAGTCGAGCGCGGCGACTTTAGGCAATAAACGCGCACCAATCGCCACCGCCAACGCAATATTCACCGACATAATAGGGTGTTCCGGCCCGAGGCTAACCCCACCGGCAAGCCCCAGCAGCAGCGCAATAATCAGACCTGGTAGCACCATCACCGGTACCGGCGAGCCAATCAACGGCTCTGTTGCCGGATCGGGCCCCGCGTGGCCTGGCATATAGCGCACCACCAACCCAACCGCGATGCCGGTGACGGTCAGCATCAAAAGAATCCACATCGGGGAGTTCATATTGAGGTCGAAATTGGCGGGCAGGGTAACCCACAGGTATTTTTGCAAAACCGCAGCGACTTTCATCACTACAATCAATACCAGACTGGAACAAACCCCAATGATTAACGCTGGGACAGAAAGAACCAGCATGGTTCTGGCTCGCGGATGGAGCATAAATTTTCCTTACTCTAAATTTATTCAGCGCAAATCGTCGCGGCAAACCCTCTGCCTGATTAGTTTTAAGCCACTGTGCAATACGGGCTGAAACGCTCAAGCTAATCTGTGACGAAGATCGATAATCCCAAGGCACTTCTCATCTGGTCGTTGTTGTTTAGGCTAGCTAATTTTACAGTGATGCCAGATCTTATTTTGACTTTAGCGGAGCAGTGAAAGAATGACAAAATATGCTTTGGTGGGAGATGTAGGCGGCACCAATGCGCGTCTGGCACTGTGCAACGTTGAAAATGGTGACATCACCCAGGCAAAAACCTATTCGGGCCTCGATTTCCCAAGTCTGGAAGCGGTGGTGGCGCATTATCTCAAAGAGCACAATGTCGCCGTGACTGACGGTTGTATCGCCATTGCATGCCCGATTACTGGCGATTGGGTGGCAATGACCAACCATACCTGGGCATTCTCTACCGCCGAGATGAAAAAGAACCTCGGCTTTGAACATCTGGAGATTATCAACGACTTTACCGCCGTTTCCATGGCTATTCCGGCGCTCAAAAAAGAGCACCTGATCAAGTTTGGTGGCGATGAGCCAGTCGAAGGCAAACCGATTGCGGTTTATGGTGCTGGCACCGGGCTTGGCGTCGCACATCTTGTTCACGTCGATAAACGCTGGGTGAGCCTGCCGGGTGAAGGCGGTCACGTCGACTTTGCGCCAAACAGCGAAGAAGAGGGGATTATCCTCGAAGAACTGCGTACCGAAATCGGCCACGTTTCTGCAGAACGTGTGCTTTCTGGCCCCGGTTTAGTGAATTTGTATCGCGCGATTGTTAAATCAGACGGGCGTGAACCAGAAAACTATAAACCGAAAGACATTACCGAAAAGGCTGTTGAAGACACGTGCACCGACTGCCGTCGTGCCTTGTCGCTGTTCTGCGTCATCCTCGGGCGCTTTGGCGGTAACCTTGCGTTAAACCTTGGGACGTTTGGCGGCGTGTACATTGCGGGCGGTATCGTGCCACGTTTCCTCGAATTCTTTAAAGCTTCCGGTTTCCGTGGCGGTTTTGAAGACAAAGGGCGTTTCAAAGAATACGTGCACAACATTCCGGTGTATTTGATTGTTCACGATCAACCAGGATTGCTGGGCGCTGGCGCGCATTTGCGCCAAACGCTGGGGCAGGTTCTGTAATCCCATCGGGCGCAAATTCTTGCGCCCGTTTTACAAACGCATCAACTGGCGAAACTCTTTCACTTTGCTACGACTCACCGGCACCTGAAATTCCAAATCCTGCAAACGCAAAATATAGGTATTGTTAAACCACGGTTCTATCTCACGGATTTTACTCAGGTTAACGCAATATGAGCGATGGCAACGGAAGAAATGGCTTTCCGGCAGGCGATGGCAAAACTCAGTGATGTTCATCGACATGACATACGCTTCACGTCGCGTGTACACAAAGGTCATTTTCTCGTGCGCTTCGGCGTAATAAATATCGTTAACATCGGTAACGATAATCCGCTCATCTTTCACCAAATTAACCGTCAACGCTTCACGCCCCGGGGTGTTAGCAGCGGCAGGGGCGTTTTGTTGCTGGAAAGCGGCTTCCAGCTTTTGCAGCATCCCAATAATGCGCGACTCTTGATACGGCTTGAGAATGTAGTCGAAAGCCTCCAGCTCAAACGCCTCCACTGCATGTTCTTTCCAGGCGGTGATAAACACAATAAACGGCTTATGGGCGAACTTACTGATGTTTTGTGCCAGCAACACGCCATCTAAAGAGGGGATGTTGATGTCGAGAAAAATAGCATCAACTTCATGATGTTGCAGATAACGCAGCACATCCATGCCGTCATCAAAGGTGCCCACCACTTCCATCTGGCTGTGCTCTTTGATAAGCCAGTTAAGCTCCTGCTGAGCCAGGACTTCATCTTCTACGATGAGGACTTTCATAGATTACCTCCTTGTTGCGGCAATAAAGGTGGAACGGTACTGGCGGCGTGAGGCACATAAAATGCAATCTCAGTGCCTGGCTCAAGGCGACGAATATGCAGACCTTCACCGTAGAGTAATTTTACGCGGTGATGCACATTCAACAGGCCGATTTTATTGCCCGGCATTTCGTTGGCCTCCACGCGTTCAATCACCAGCGGATCAATACCGTTACCGGTGTCGCGCACCGCAATTCGCACGCGATTACCGCTCTCCTCAACGCTGATGGTCACCACGCCTTTGCCTTTACATGGCTGTATCCCGTGGACAATCGCATTCTCAACCAGCGGTTGGATCAGCAGGCTGGGGATCAGGCAATTCACCTCTTCATCAATGTGATAAATCACCGTCAGCTTGTCGCCAAAACGTGCCTGCTCAATGGCGATGTAATCCTTTATTTGATACAGCTCTTTTTTAATATCGATCTGTTCATCGTCTTTTAATTCAATGTTGTAGCGCAAATAGCGCGACAAGTTATAAATCAACTGGCGTGCGGTATCGGGATTCATGCGAATAGACGAGGATATCGCGTTCAGGGCATTGAACAGAAAATGAGGGTTAATTTTGCTTTGCAGCGCGCGTAGTTCGGCTTTATTTGCCATTTCGCGCAACTGCTCGGCACGGGAAACTTCCAGTTGGGTGGAAATAATCTGCGAAAGCCCGACCGCCATCTCCTGCAAAGTAGAGGTAATTTGATGAGCATGGCGGTAATAGATTTTCAGCGTGCCGGTGACGACACCTTTTTCCCATAACGGAATAATAATCAGCGAGTGAATTTCCGGGGTGCGATAAGCCTCATCATCGTTACGGATAATGATTTTTCCTTCGCGCAGCGCCAGTTGGGTGCGTGGGCTAATCCCATTATCATTCTGTTTATAATTGCTTTCCCCAAAACCCACGTAGGCTAACACTTTCTCTTTATCGGTAATGGCTACCGCGTCGGCGTTAATATCCTCGCGGATAATATTACACACCTGGCGCAGCGATTCGCTGTTCACCTTGCGGAACAACGGCAGCGTTTTATTGGCAATATCCAGCGCCAGCTTGGCCTGACGCGCGGCGCTGGCCTCTTTCTCACCTTCAACACTTTGCACCAGCAACACAATAAAGCCGATGGAAACGGTGCCGACAATCATCGGAATACCGATTTTCGACACAATATCGATGCCCAGTGAAACAGACGGCGCCCACAGCACCACTAAAACCATGGTCATGGTTTCGCACAACATCCCGGCAATAATCCCCACCCGCCAATGCTGAGCTTTCGGTATTTTGCGGTTTATCCAACCGGCAATACAACCGGCGACAATACTGGTTATCAGGCAAGGAACGGCGGTAATCCCGCCGATATCAATCAGATAACGATGAAGCCCGGCGATAATACCGGTAATAATACCGACCCACGGCCCAAATAAGATCCCGCCCGCCATCACGGCGATAATCCGCACGTTAACCAGCGAACCTTCAACATGCACGCCGGACCAGGTGCTGAACAGGGCAAACATCGAGAAAATAGCGGTGACGGCCAGTAACTCTTTCGGCGTGTGGGCGTTCTTATGCAACAACTCGCGGAACAGGCGGATGCGGATTAAAAAGAACAGGCAAATAAGCATCAGCGCCGCTCGGTCAAACACCGCCAGCAGCATATTAAAAATTTCGTGCACGGGTAACTCGCGTGACCAGGAATGGAAGGGCAATGATAAGGAAATTACTGAGTGGTTACCAGAAACGTGGATTTTTGGGACATGGCAAACTGGACTATCCCCTCTCCCTGGGGAGCTGTCTCTTATACACAACTCATCCTGGTTATCTTGTCAGGGTGAGATCTGTAAGCCCTGCAGGTTTTCCGTTCACCCGTGTGTTCAGTTATCTCTTTAATTCCCGCAAACGGTGAACGTATCAAGGGGTTAACGCCAACCCCTTGATAATCCAGGCGCCCGGCAAATCAATCGCCGCTAAAGCGGTAAACACCATTTTTCACCCAACATTCGGGGTCGTTCGCGATTCGTTCCAGACGATCGCTCTCTCACGTGGTTCCCGACCACGTGACCCCGACTGAAGGGTAAAAAACGGCGCGATTGAAGCCGGGGACAAGGTCAAAACCGCTCTGGCTTTTGACTTTGAATTTCGGGTCCGGCTTAAATCGCCTCCATTTTGACTCCAGGTGGCAGGGTCCAGCCGTCGGGAACGGCTGGAGGGCGCGATCGTCGGGAACGAATCGCAACCGACCCTGACACGGAGGCAAAATGGAGGTTTACCGCTTGCGGCGATTTATTTGCCGGGAGTCAGGGTTCTTAGGGTGACGACGGTGGTCACCCTAAGACGTTCACCGGTTCAGTCGCGACATAAACACGCTATCGCCTGGTGAACGGAACCTTCTCCGGATCGGCAGGAACCGCCCCTCAAAGTTGTGACTAAGAGACACCCCCCTGGGGAGAGGGGTAGGGTGAGGGGATTACTTCCCACCTAACTGCTCGCGCCCGGCGGCTGTCATATCCGCTGGCATCGCACGTCCGGTGAAATCAACCTCGAAATCATCGGCGGCAAAATCAGGTGGCGATTTACCTTCAACAAAGGATGACCACTGGCGTTCAAGATAAGCGGCGTTCTTCTCACACCATGGTGCGGCGGCGATATACATCACGTTGCTATCAAATTCACCAAGGTGTTCATTTTCAACAGCATGGATCACATCGCAGTGCCAGAAAACCGTATCGCCCGCTTCCATATCCGGAATTGAGGAAATCCCTGTTAATAAAAGGGGATGCCACTGCTCGTTAATAGAAAGTGCGCGGCCAGGCTTCGCTTCGCACAGCGATTCTTCCGGCACATCATCCTGCAAAGCGCGCAGTAAAATGTAGGCCATCGCATTCGCTACCGGCAGCAAGGTTAGTGTGCCGCCATGTTTACGCTGCGGGCTAAGCGCCGTCCAGCCCTGGAAAGTACGGAACATCGAACACACCGCTGGCGATGGGAATTCACGCACTTCGGTACGCCCTTCAGCAGCAAACGGGCTGTATTTCTGCCATTCACCAGAAAACACATGGCGATAAACATGGCGGAAATTCTCATCCAGCCAGCGTTCAACTGAACCGCCATCCACATGTGGAGACAGGCCCAAAGAGTTGGAACGCGGCGGGCGGCGGCGGGTACGGTCGGCATAGCTCACCACACGGTCCGGGTCGAAATGCTGCTTACCGTTGCTTTCGGTTTCCCATAAATTATTCAGAAACACCTGCACCGCTTTCATGCGGGCATGTTGGCGCGCTTCAACCTGCGGCTTCGACCAGTAGATGCCGTAAATTTGCGGCTTACTGGCGGCAAGTGTGCCAAAATAGTTATCTTCTGCAGCGTTCTTCAGTTTCTCGACAAAGTTATTGCGCTCCAGATAATTCCCGACTTCCTCATTCCAGGCTTGCGCCTGAGATTGCGGGAATACCCCTTTCACGGTGCAACAACCCCGCTGGCGAATAAGTGCTTTTTGCTGCTCGCTAACGCGATGATTCACGATATCGTCAGCATTAATTTTTGGCACTGGGTTTTCCCCGCGCGCCAGCTCTGCGCGGATCTCGTCGATCTGGCGCTTCATATCGCCTTCGAGTTGCTCAAAAGCGGTTTGGTAATTTGGCAGTTCGTGGCGAAGTTTTTGTTTTATCTCACGGATTGCACGCGGTAAGTCATCAATCTGTAGGGTCATGGTGATACTCCACGTCTCTTAAAGAAGGTTATTGGATTGTTGCGACATGGTTAATGTAATCCACTTGTATCAAATAAAATAGGGATAGGCTTCGAATGAAGCATCCTCTTTTTGGTGGAATAAAAATATTTCTCTTTCCCTCTCGACAGATGATTTTTATTCAGGCTATTTTCTAAACAAGCCACATCACGTGGCAGCGTCGCTCGGACGGTCCGGGCGCTAACGTTAATCTGAGGAATTTATGGCTGACTCCAGTCCAAAACGTCGTTTTTCGCGTATCGATCGCCTCCCGCCGTATGTATTTAATATCACCGCTGAGCTGAAAATGGCGGCGCGTCGCCGTGGCGAAGATATAATCGATTTCAGCATGGGCAACCCTGATGGCCCAACTCCGCCGCACATCGTTGAAAAACTCTGCACCGTTGCGCAGCGTGAAGATACCCACGGTTACTCCACCTCCCGAGGTATTCCGCGTTTACGCCGCGCTATTTCGCGCTGGTATAAAGATCGTTACGACGTCGAGATTGATCCGGAAAGCGAAGCCATTGTCACCATTGGCTCGAAGGAAGGCCTGGCGCACCTGATGCTGGCAACCCTCGACCACGGCGACACGGTGCTGGTGCCGAACCCAAGTTACCCGATTCATATTTACGGCGCGGTCATTGCCGGAGCGCAAGTGCGCTCGGTGCCGCTGGTGGAAGGCGTCGATTTCTTTGCCGAGCTGGAACGTGCGATTCGCGAAAGCTACCCGAAACCGAAAATGATGATCCTCGGCTTCCCATCGAACCCAACCGCGCAGTGCGTAGAACTGGAATTTTTCGAACGTGTGGTGGCACTGGCAAAACGTTACGACGTGCTGGTGGTGCATGATTTGGCCTACGCCGATATCGTTTATGACGGCTGGAAAGCCCCGTCAATTATGGAAGTCCCTGGCGCTCGCGATGTCGCGGTTGAATTCTTTACCCTGTCAAAAAGCTACAACATGGCGGGATGGCGCATCGGGTTTATGGTGGGCAATAAAGAGCTGGTGAACGCACTGGCGAGAATCAAAAGTTACCACGACTACGGCACATTTACGCCGCTACAAGTCGCGGCCATTGCGGCACTAGAAGGTGATCAACAATGTGTGCGCGATATCGCCGAGCAGTACAAGCGCCGGCGTGATGTGTTAGTGAAAGGCTTGCACGAAGCGGGCTGGATGGTGGAATGCCCGAAAGCGTCGATGTATGTGTGGGCGAAAATCCCTGAGCACTATGCACAAATGGGGTCGCTGGAATTTGCCAAAAAACTGCTTCAGGATGCGAAAGTCTGCGTTTCGCCAGGCGTGGGTTTTGGGGATTACGGTGACACGCATGTGCGCTTTGCGCTGATTGAAAACCGTGACCGTATTCGCCAGGCGGTACGTGGCATCAAAGCGATGTTCCGTGCCGATGGGGTATTGGGTTAACGTTTAATGGTTGAATGATGAAAAACAGGAGCCAATGGCTCCTGTTTTTCATCATTCGACCATCATCACAAACGTACCGACCCAAACCAACAAAATAAACGACAAGCCCATCATGAAATATTTCACGTTACATTGCTCCGCGCGTGCTGCCGCGCAATTTTGCTAAAAAATTCAGTATAGAAAGATGAAACCGCCATTCATGACTTTTGGGATTAACTTCACCAGATGGCCGCTGCATATTGTATTTTTTTGGCTAATGAATCGATTCGCCGGCGCTAATGTACTCTCCCTTTCAGAGTGAATACAAGAGCCAGCAAACTGAGAAAAGCATCATTTTTTAAACTTTACATTTCGTGCGAATCGACTGTGACAAAGTCGCCATAATTCAATGAATTATGTGGGATGTATTTTGGAAGGGGAAAGCAGGAACAGGCCCTTGCGAGCCTGGATTAATGACGAAGCCGTTGGGTTATTTCACCGCGTCGTGGGCATTTTCCATCGCCTGCTTTAAGGCTACGTTTTGTCTGTTTTGCTCGGCCATATAACAGGCATCTTTGCTGACTCCCTGAGCCTGGCATTCTGCCTGGCGCTGCGCCGGAGTACTACAGCCAACCAATGTTCCAGCCATACCTACAACCATCATCAACATTATTTTTTTCATTGCTGTTTAACCCAAAATTAAGAAGAAGCCGCCGCAGCGGAAACGCCGTTTCTGGCGCTGGCATAATCCATTATTTTTGGTATGGGTAAATTAGGAAAAAGCTTAATCATTGATGCGGAAAATGTATTTATTTCCAGATCACAAATTGCTAAATGGCCGGTGAATCTCCAGCGACCCGATACTACAAGGCGGGCAATGGTGTGATTTCGGATTTATCACAGCCGTTTTTAGGGGCGTTTCGTGCGCCATCCATTGACCGGGTGAAACTATTCACCCTACATTAATTACCAAATTAATTAATCCCAAGCTGACAGGTAACATGACAGTCACCGAAACACCTCAGGCAGAAACGCATCAGCAGGCAACTTCAATTCGTTTATTGTTCTGTGCGCTGATGCTGGTCATGCTGCTCGCCGCACTGGATCAGACCATCGTTTCCACCGCCTTGCCGACCATTGTCAGTGAGCTGGGTGGGCTGGAAAAACTCTCCTGGGTGGTCACCGCTTATCTGCTTTCTTCCACTATTGTGGTGCCGCTATACGGTAAATTTGGCGATCTGCTGGGGCGCAAGATCGTGCTGCAAACGGCTATCGTGATTTTCTTGCTTGGCTCCGCGTTATGCGGGCTGGCGCAAAATATGACGCAGTTAATTCTGATGCGTGCCTTGCAAGGGTTGGGTGGCGGTGGGCTGATGGTGGTCACTATGGCGGCGGTGGGCGATGTTATCCCGCCTGCGGATCGCGGCAAATATCAGGGCTTGTTTGGCGGGGTGTTTGGCCTTGCCACCGTAATTGGCCCGCTGATTGGCGGGTTCCTGGTTGAGCATTTCTCCTGGCGCTGGATTTTCTACATCAATTTGCCGCTCGGTATTTTCGCGCTGCTGGTGATTGGCGCGGTGCTCAAACCGCAAACTGCGCGTATTCGCCACCAAATCGATTTTCTTGGCGCGGGTTATCTCGCCGCCTCGCTGACCTGTTTAATCCTGTTCACCAGCCAGGGCGGCACCGTAATGGCGTGGTCTGACCCGCAACTGTGGTGCATTTTTGCCTTTTTTGTGGTGACGCTCGGCGGTTTTATTTATGAGGAGCGGCGGGCATTTGAGCCGATCATTCCCCTCGGCCTGTTCCGTGACCGCACTTTCTTATTGAGTTGCCTGATTGGTTTTATTATCGGCATGTCGCTGTTTGGTTCGATGACTTTCTTGCCGCTTTACTTGCAGGTGGTGAAATCGTCCACGCCGACCGAAGCCGGGATTCAGTTACTGCCGCTGATGGGTGGGCTGATGCTGACCTCAATTATCAGTGGCCGCATCATCAGCAAAATAGGGCGCTATCGCATCTTCCCGATCGTTGGCACCTTGCTGACGTTTATCGCCATGTTATTGCTCGGCACGCTTAAAATCGACTCACCTATTCACACGCTCTATCTCTACATCGCGTTGTTGGGCTTTGGTCTGGGCATGGTGATGCAGGTGTTGGTGCTGGCGGTGCAAAATAGCGTGGAGCAAAAAATGATTGGTGTTGCGACCTCCAGCACCACGCTGTTCCGCCAGATTGGTGGCTCGATTGGCGTGGCGGCCTTCGGCGCAATTTTCACCAATGTGCTGCAAAACAAACTGAGCGAATTGCTCCCACCTGATACTCAATTGCCCCGTCAACTGGGTGCAAAGGCGGTGCATGAACTTCCGGCGGCGCTGCAAAATGATTATCTGCAAGCCTTTGGCTCGGCATTGCATTCGGTGTACCTGATTTCTGCGGCAGTGGTGGTGTTTGCGTTCATCCTGTCATTGCTGATGAAGGATGTACCGTTGCGAAAATAATCCAGGCTGGCTAGTGTTGCCGCTGTTGACTAGACTTCAAAACAGCCACTTACTCTGCATTGGCCGGATCAATAAATGAAAACAACGCCCGCCAAACAATCTTCACCCGTGGCCGAAAAACCGTTCTGGCTGAACTTTGAATTTCAGCTGCGGCGTGTCGGTTTTGTGCTGTTGCTGCTGATTGTTGCGGCCGCTCTGGCGGGGCTATTTTCACGCGGCTATCTCAGTGAGGCCACCCGTTCGAACGACGACCATTCCCTCACTCTTGATTACGAAAAATTCAATCGCCTGATGAGCGACATGGACATGAAAATCACCTCGGTTACCCCGCCTGGGAAACGTAACCGTATTGTGCTGGGCGGTGATTTTATGGAGGGCTTTCGCATTGATACGCTGCAACCGCAGCCGGATAAAATGTACAGCCTGAATGGCGAGATGATTCTGGAATATCAACCGATGGCACCTGGCGTTAAGCAAACATTGTGGTTAAGTCTGACGCCGATGAAATTCGGGGCCATGAAAAGCACCGTCGCAATTGATAACGGCGCTGAAATCCCTTTCCAACAATTTATTTATCCCTAAGGTAACCAGACAATGGATATGGTAATAAGGGCGCTGGCCATTTATCTGATATTGATGGTGGTGTTCAAGATTGCTGGCCGCCGTACGCTATTACAGATGACCTCCTTTGATTTGATATTGCTATTAATTATTAGCGAGGCCACGCAACAAGCGTTATTAGGCAATGACTTTTCCGTCACCGGAGCCATGCTGACCATTGTCACCTTGATCGTGGTGGATATGCTGTTTGGTTTGATAAAGAAACATTTACCGGGAGCTGATGATTTTCTTGATAATACGCCAGTCATTTTGGTTGAAAGCGGCTATTTGTTTCAGGAGAAAATGAAAAAAGTCGATATTTCCTGTGATGATATTTTACAAACAGCCCGTGTTGATCACGGAATCACCCAACTGGCAGAAATTAAATTCGCCATTCTCGAACGCAACGGGCATATCTCGATTGTCCCGGAAAGCAAATAATCCCGCCGCTCGTATTCATTAATGAATCCTGCTAATAAACCCTAGCGAATTAGGGTGCCTAATCAGATAAACCTGTTTGCGTTATGCTTTTTCCCACACCACAGATTAGGGGGAACGCTATGCAAACCGTCATATTGAACAACGGTATCGAAATGCCACTGCTGGGCTTTGGCGTCTTTCAGATGACAGAGGCCGCAGAATGCGAACGTGCGGTTATTGACGCCATTGAAACCGGCTACCGTTTGATTGATACCGCCGCCTCTTATCAGAACGAAACGCAAGTCGGTAATGCTTTAAAAAACAGTGGCATTGCCCGTGAAGAGTTGTTTATCACCACCAAACTATGGTTGCAAGACGCCAACTACGAAGGCGCGAAAGCGCAGTTCGAACGTTCGCTCAACCGCCTGCAAATGGATTATGTCGATTTGTATCTGATTCACCAGCCGTACGGTGATGTGCATGGCGCGTGGCGTGCGATGGAAGAGTTGCAGCAAGCCGGGAAAATCCGCGCCATTGGCGTCAGTAACTTCCAGCCTGATCGACTGGCTGATCTTATCGCTTTTAACAGCGTGGTTCCCGCCGTCAACCAGGTGGAGGTGAACCCGTTCCATCAGCAACTGCATGCCGCGCCGTGGATGCAAAGCCGTGGCATTCAGCCAGAGGCCTGGGCTCCGTTTGCTGAAGGGCGCAACAATCTGTTCCAGCATCCGCTATTAGCGGCGATTGCGGCAAAACACGGTAAGAGCATCGGGCAAGTCGTCCTGCGCTGGATCTTCCAGCGTGGCATCGTTTCGCTGGCGAAAACCGTGCGCCAAACTCGCATGGCAGAGAACCTCAATATTCTGGATTTCGAACTGAGCCGCGACGATTTTCTGCAAATTACCGCGCTGGATACCGCGACCAGTGCCTTCTTCTCGCATCGTGATCCGGCGAGGGTTGAGTGGCTAACCGGCCGCAAACTAGACGTATAACTTCCACCCATTCACGAGGAATCATTATGCAAAAGCGTTATCTCGGTCATTCTGGTCTTGAAGTTTCCGCACTGGGTCTGGGTTGTATGGGGCTAAGCCACGGCTATGGCCCGGCAACGGATACCCGCCAGGCTGTGGAATTGATTCGTGCTGCCGTCGAGCGTGGCGTGACATTTTTCGACACCGCCGAAGTGTATGGCCCATATCTCAATGAAGATGTTGTCGGCGAAGCATTAAAACCGTTCCGCGACCGCGTAGTTATTGCCACCAAATTCGGCTTCACTTTTGGTGAGGATAATAAGCAGCAAATTTTAAACAGCCGTCCGGAACATATTCGCCTGGCGGTGGAAGGGTCGTTACGCCGTTTGAAAACCGACGTTATCGACCTGTTGTATCAGCATCGTGTGGATCCCGATGTGCCGATTGAAGACGTCGCAGGTTTAGTAAAAGACCTGATTGCTGAAGGGAAAGTGAAGCACTTTGGTTTGTCCGAAGCGGGGGCGCAAACCATTCGCCGCGCCCATGCTGTGCAACCGGTCACCGCGCTGCAAAGTGAATATTCGATGTGGTGGCGTCAGCCGGAGCAAGAAATTCTGCCGGTGCTAAAAGAACTGGGGATTGGGTTTGTGCCGTTTAGTCCGTTAGGCAAAGGCTTCTTGACCGGCTCAATTAAGTCTGGCACCACCTTCGGCGCGGATGATTTCCGTAGCAAAGTACCGCGTTTTGCTGCTGATGCACTGGAAGCCAACGAAAAACTGGTTTCTTTGCTCAGTGAACTGGCCGCAGAAAAAGGGGTGACCCCGGCGCAAATCGCACTGGCGTGGTTGCTGGCACAGGAACCGTGGATTGTACCGATTCCGGGAACCACTAAGCTATATCGTCTGGAAGAGAACCTGGCGGCGGCGGATTTAACCCTTGCGCAGGATGATTTGCGTAAAATCACCCTGGCACTGGAAACGGTGAAAATCGTCGGTGAACGTTATCCGGCGGCATTGCAGGCTCGCGTCGGGCGTTAATCCTGAAAATGTCGGGTTGGGTTTTGTAGGGTGGATAAGCGTTAGCGTCATCCACCGTTTTTTATTCTGAATAACGCAACGAATCGATAAGTAATGCAAAGGCAGGTGGGTGTTGTTTACGGCTGGGATAATAAAGGTAATAGCCCGGAAATGTTGGGCACCAGTCGGCAAGAACCTGCACCAGCTCCCCCGATTTCAGCTCATCCTGAACCATATCATCAGGGACGCAGGCCAGGCCAAACCCAGCCAGCACGGCATCAATCCGTTCGGAAAGCAGATTAAAAATCAGCTGGCCTTCCACGCGCACGCGCAGGGGTTTAGCGTCTTTTTCAAATTCCCAGTGATACAAACCGCCTGCGGTGGGTAAACGCATATTAATACAACGATGATGTTGTAATTCATGCGGCGTTTGCGGAATACCTTGCGCCTGTAGATATTGCGGCGAACCGACAACCACCATGCGCAAATCCGGCCCGATTCTCACCGCCACCATGTCTTTATCGACACTTTCCCCCAGCCGAATTCCGGCATCGAAACGGCCCTCGACAATATTGACAAAACCGTTATCGACCACCAGCTCGACATTAATATCCGGGTACTGTTTGAGAAACGGTTTTAGCTTCGGCCACAGTAGTTTACGCGCGGAATGTTCACCGGCAGAAAGCCGGATATTACCTGAAGCACCGCCATTTAATTGCAGAATGCTTTCCAGTTCGCTCTCAAGTTCCGCCAGGCGAGGCTCGAGGCTGGCAATGAGCCGCTCACCGGTTTCGGTGGGGGCAACACTGCGGGTGGTGCGGGTCAGCAACCTCACATTTAAACGTTCTTCCAGGGCTTTCACCGCATGACTTAACGCGGATTGTGAAACGCCCAGTTTCCCTGCGGCTTTGGTAAAACTCCTTTCTTTTGCCACCACCAGAAAGATTTGCAGCTCATTGAAATTTTCTTTAAGCATCTCGCTACCAGATATAACCTACGGCCAAAATCCCATACAACTCACCGTTATGCTGCACGATAGGGCTGTCGGCAATATCTTTATCATAAAACTCGTAGTTGGCCGCCAGCATCCCCACCCATTTTGGGCTGAAACGGTAACTAGTAATCACTGCAGCCATAGGCGAGAAGGTGGTTCCGGTATCCCATTCTGGCCGTTGGGCGGTGGCCTCACTTTTCGAAACGCCACCAAAGTAATAGTTCGCCATCTTATCGCTGCGAATCATCATCCCCATGCCAGGCATCACCAGCAAATTCCCTTTTACGATAGGGAAATCCGCCCACAACAGTAGTTCCTGGCCATTACTGCGCCCGGTGACATCAGAACTGACACGGGCGCTAAGCAGTGCATACGGGGTAATAATAGTGCCGCCGACGCCCGCTTCAAATTCTGACTTTCGCTTGTGCATCCCATCGAAAGCATCTTCATCATCGGGATCCAGGTTACCAAAGCGGAACCTGCCATACGCATAAGCGGCGGTGTTGTCATCAAGATGAAAATAGTAGCGACCACGGTCGCCGAGATACATGAATTGATCGCCAAAATAGAGCGCGCCGGGGATGACATAAGTTTCATCTTTTTGCGCTTCGTAACGTGCCGTGCCGCTAATCACCGCGCCGCCCAAAATCAAACCCTTGGGGATGGGGCTGGTGTCATTGTCTTTCGCGAATAGCTCTAAGGAGCCAAGATCGACCTCGGCGTGAACAGAGGCACTAAGCAGCAACAGGGGGCTGAGTGCTGTGGCTAAATGTCGGTTTAGTCTCATCGGGTTTCCCAAAAATGGTGAGCGCGTCGGGTATTTTAATTTCTGCCACAATGTCCGTCCTGTTCTAATCATTGCTGATGATTTCATTATATAAATGATGGACTTTCTACCTGGCGGCTACTCGCATAGTTTAGCCCAAAGACCGAGAAGATCACTAAAGGTGACTTGTTTCATTTTGGTAATCTGATTTTTGCGTGATGACGAACTATCACCCTCGCTCAGATAGATGATAGCCGTATTATTGCGGAGGCCAACAATTGTCCGCACACCTTCTCTCCTATACCTGCAAGCTCGCAGAGAAGGAGTGCGATAAATACTGGTTTCCTACTCCTTTTATTTGTTCCCTTAGACAATGGTGGTCCATTTCTGTTGAGCTAGCTTAGGTGTTGGATAAACACTGAGTGTCATTTCAGCTGCACGGTTAGAATGAAGTTTATACTGATTAGTACCGTAGGGAGGATTTTTCCCTTGCTCCCAAGTGTCATAAATAAACATTATTGGGTCATCGCTGTTATGTTTCATCAACAATGCGACCCCGCTCAGAATCCCTTCTGCAAGGCTTGTAATAACTTGAATGGTCGGATTGGTAATTAATTTTTCCACAAGTTCTTTCTTGCCAGATTCATTATTGATGAACGTTTCTATTTCTTGTCCGACGGTGCGAATGTCTGCATCGGACTCAATCAGCATCAGGTTTGCGGTGACGAATTCACCCGGATTTTCAGGGCCATATAGGCAAATGCTAGTGTCAGAGTTAACAATAAGCTGGTTAACTATGGAGTTTGGGAAATTAAAAACACGGTGAGTCATTCTGAGTTGACCATTCTGCTTATCAGTAATTATGGCGATTAGAAAAGGTTCTAAAGTATTCCTGGCAAAATCGAAAGATTTAAGAATGCGTAAGTGAGTGAGGTAAATAGAGATTTTATCTTCTAAACGATTAAACATAGCCATTCCTCTTTCGTTGTAAACGATAAGTCGAGTGCCACGGGAAGACAACATCATTCGATATCAAAGACTGGGAGAGCAACTCATTGAGCTATATATGGATTTACTGTTGTGACTGTTATTAGCGTAGAAGGAAAAATAACGCCTTCAAGTTAATAGTATAAAATTTCTATTTTATTCATGCCTAACCTCTTTCAGGTGATGATTCAATGTGATGATATTTATATGAAAATCATTTTAAAGAATTATAAAACTATTTATATGTGATTATGTAGTTCAGCAGAAAGTATTATAACGATTAGTATTTTTATGTGCTAAACCTGAATCTCAACGACAGCGGTATGGTGAAATATTACATTCTTCCCGTAGCCATTTTATTGTTAAATATATTAACTGTTGAGGTTGTTTATGTCTTATAAAGATGAGTTTCAGCGTGCTGCAGGTTGGTCAGCGATTGACCTCAATATTCGGTTAGACAATAAACACAGCCAGTTTCTCGATTTTCTTACGAAGAATAATGTCTCAACCATCATTCGTTATTATGCTACTGATGCCAGCAACCCAAAGACATTAACAGTGAAGGAGGCCAAATTTCTTTCGCTGCAAGGATTTAATTTGCTCCCCGTTTTCCAGAACTCAAGCCGTGAAATTACTGATTTTTCGACGGCTTCAGGGAAAAAAAATGCCCAGAGCGCACTGACATTTGCTTCTACAATTGGCCAACCCGCAAATGCTGGCAGCACAATAATTTTCGCAGTTGATGCCGATTACCAGGCACCCGCGATAGATGGCCCGATCCTGGATTACTTTATGGCTATCCAGCAGACCGTTAATTCTGCATTCTCTATTGGCGCATATGGCAGTGGAGCGGTGTTGTCAAAATTGCTGGCGGAAAATTTAATATCAGTGCCGTGGTTGTCGATGTCGCGGGGTTTTCTTGGCACAGAGTCATTCTTTTACAGCAACAAGTGGGCGCTACGGCAATTACCGCCGGAGCAAGAATTTCCTTCGCCCAAAGTCGATTATGACCGCAATATTTTACGTCTTTCTCCCCAACAGTTGGGGGCGTTTACTGTTGATGAAGCAGGAGAAGGTCATGTGGAAAATAAGGTCGTCATAGTACGGTCTGAACCTGTGTTGTTCTCGCTTTCAACCGCATCAACCAACCGCATAATCACCACTGAAGGAGTACGATTACGCACTGAGCCAAATGGTACCATCATCCGTGACCTCACCATTGGAGAAGCCGTTGAGGATCTGGGTGCCAGCCCTGTAGCTGGCTGGCAGAAAGTTCAGGTAGGGAACGAAAGCGGAGTGGTATTTGGCAAGTATTTACGTGAACCCGCTGGGAAACAAATCGAAGCGTTGCTACAGGCAGCCATTGCGGAATGGTTACGGTTTGATAAAGGCAAAGGCAATGAAAAAAACGGCCCTTATTATCGCTACATTCGTGACATGTGGGCTGCCATTGGCGAACCGTGGGATGGAAAAAATGATGTGCCCTGGTCAGCCGCTTTTATTTCCTGGGTTGTACGCCAGGCGGGTAAAGCCTATGAGGATTTCAATTTTGCTGCCAACCATTCAGTTTTTGTTAATAGCGCCATCAAAGCTCGTTTTACACAGCAATTGAATAAACCCTTCTGGGGATACGCAATTAATGAAGAAAAGCCAGCTCTTGGCGATATTATTCAAATAAATAGAAGTGGGAATTTATTTTCATTCTCGTATGCCGAAAATCATGCTGACTACATTAGCCACTCCGACATTGTGGTGGAGGTCACTGCTGATGTAGTACGGGTCATGGGAGGTAATGTCGCAAATACGGTATCTTATGGAAGTGAATCGCAGGAATATGAACTCAATGAGGATGGTTTTATTAAGCCAGGGCAAGGTGTTATTTCACTTTTAAAGAATCGGGCCGATAAGGTTTAACTCAGGAGTCACTCTATTATGATGGAAAATGATGGCTATTATCATCCTGAACATGATCCTGATGGGAAACCCTGGGAAGCTGATATTGCACCGTATTTGATCGCGGAGGAAAAGCCTGAACCCGGAGTTTTTGAAATTGGCCTGGTGATGGCTGGCGCAATTAGCGCTGGTTGCTACGCTGCTGGGGTGCTGGACTATTTATTTGAAGCGCTGGATGCCTGGGAAAAAGCTAAAGAAGATCCCACCGTCCCTCATCACAAAGTGAGGATTCGGGTTATTGCCGGTGCCTCGGCGGGGGGAATGAATGCAGCCATTGCGGCAGGGGCATTACATTATGATTTCCCACATATACGCCCCGGAGTAAAGACCGGGGATATTAACAATCCATTTTATACCGGCTGGGTTAAAGGCATTAATATCAATGATTTGCTGGGTGACGAAGATTTAAAACGGGATCAAATCGTGACATCGTTACTGGATTGCTCTGTGCTACAGCAAATCACTAATAATGCGCTTAATTATAGCGCGGCACCTATTAAGCGACCTTATCTTAATGCTCGAGTGCGTTATATTTTTACGCAAAGTAGTTTGCAGGGTATTCCTTATTACTTTCATCTTCCGGGGAATACCAACAGTGGGAAAGGTATGGTTCTGCATAAAACCTATAGTAGTTTTTCTGTTCGTTATCAGGGGCAACAAGTTTTTAAACGGCGAATTGATGATATTGAATTAGATTCAGACTTACAGCAGAAAACGACGATTGCCGATTGGGAAGAACTGGGTAATGCCGCATTAGGTTCCGGGGCATTTCCTATTATGCTGGCACCCAGGTTAGAAAAACGCAATCTTACGAGCCTCAACTGGCGGTTTTCTATTACGACCGAACCTCGCTCTGATACTAATGTACCTGGTTCCGAGACATTTAAAATACGGCAGTTATCCCCGAGTTGGGTAAATCCACCTGCGGTTTATCAGGAATATATCGTTGATGGTGGGATGATGGATAACGAGCCATTAGAGTTAGCGCGCACTGAATTGGCGGGGCTAGCCTGCCACAATCCGCGAAAGGGAGAAGATGCCTTCCGTGCTGTGGTGATGATTGACCCTTTTCCTCAGTCGGTGGAGGATAAGCCCTGCATAACCTCTCCATTTTCCCTGTTCGACAGCATAAAGGGCATCGCTTCAACCATCAGTCATCAGATGCGTTTTAATTCCGCCGATTTAGCATTAGCGGTGGACGAGCATACTTACAGTCGTTTTCTGATTGCGCCGATTCGATCGGATGACATCCGTGATAAAACCTTCAATGACCAGGCTATCGCTAGTGGTTCTCTGGGGGGATTTGGCGGTTTTCTTAGCGAGGAATTTAGGCACCATGACTACATGCTGGGGCGCAGGAACTGCCAGCAATTTCTGCGGGAATACTTTTCATTACCACAGGGGAACCCGTTATTTAAGGCTGGTGATAACAATCTGCCAATCAAAAGTAATAGTGAATTTCCTATTATCCCGTTAATGAGACAGGTTCAGGCGCAGGAACCTTTACCGGCCTGGCCGAAAAAAACAGTTAATCTTGACGAGTTGGCGGACAAAATTGATGAGCGTGCCAGGAACATTATTCTGACTTTTATGAAAATGAAAATTAAAAAATCATCTAAATTCTCGGCTTGGGTTGTCAATTTTCTACTGAAAACTCGTTGTGCACGAAATATTATTAGCGGCAAATTAGTTGAATATATTAAAAAAGATTTTGGAAAAAGGAATCTGCCCTTTAAAACTAAACATGAATAAAAGCCCGGTGCTGTTTTGTGCAAGCCCGGGCCTTTTTATTACCAATAAAAAGTGTTTAAAGACTGCTTCTTTGCGCCATCTTCTTCATCGGAATCAATGAAATAACAATTGCGCCCAACACCAGGAACCCGGCCACCATATAAATACCGGCGTTGAAATTACCGGTGACATCTTTCATCCAGCCCATCAACAATGGCCCTAACGCGGCACCAGTCATACCGGTGGCGTTGATCACCGCAATACCCAGGGCGCGGGCTTGCAAAGAGATGGATTGATCCGGCGTGGTCCAGAAAATGACCATCGCGGCAAATGCACCTGACGAGGCCATCACAATGCCGGTAAATTGCAGCATCGGATTGCTGCTTGAAGCTGTTAAAACCCAGCCTGCGGCGGCAAACAGATACGGCAACAGAGTGTGAATTTTACGTTCATTAAAGCGGTCAGAACGCTTACTCCACCAAATCATCCCGACAATAGTACAAACTTGCGGAATCGCGCTGAGTAAACCAATGGTGATGTTATTACTTTCCTGGTTAAAACTGCGCAGGATAAGCGGCGTCCAGACGCTCAAGGCGCTTAATGTGTTGGTGAGGCAAAAATAGGCCAGCGTATAAAGCATAATCACCGGCGTAAATAATTCCCGCAGCATGCCGCGTTGGGATGTCGGGCCGATATTGGTGCCTTGTTGTGATTTCTGAATCGCCAGTTTATCGGCTTCCATCATCTCGTTCAGGCAGGCTTTATCATCGTCGGTCAGCCATTTGGCTTTCGACGGTGAGTCATCCAGCCAGAACCACACCACCAGACCTAACAACACCGACGGGAACCCTTCGAGCAGGAACAGCCATTGCCAGCCTTTCAGGTTGAGCAAGCCATCAAGGTTAAGAATATAGCCGGAAGCGAGCGAGCCCAGCGCCATGGTGACGGGCATCGCAATCATGAACAGCGCATTCGCCCGAGCGCGATATTGCGCAGGGAACCAGTATGTTAAATAGAGCAACAAACCCGGTAAGAATCCGGCTTCAGCAATCCCCACCAGCATACGCAACACGTAAAGGCTGCCAGGGCCGGTGGCAAACATCGTCGCGGTGGAAGCAATCCCCCAGACCACCATCAAAACGGCAATCCAGCGGCGTGCACCGACAATACTCAGCATGATGTTACTCGGCACGCCGCAGATAACATACATCACATAAAACAGCGTGGTCGCCAGGCCAAACATGGTGCTGGTGAGGCCCAGATCTTTGCCCATTGTCAAACCGGCAAAGCCAATGTTGATGCGGTCCAGATACGAAAAAACAAACAGCACAAACAAGAAGATAATCAACCGACGAAACAGTTTTTTAATCACCGCCTGTTGCCGGGGATCCAGTGCTATTTCGCCTGGTGATGGCGGTGCCAGCACCTCGGAGCGAGCCTGTTCCAGAGAAGGACTTTCGTTCATGAAGAGCTCCACATTGCGTTTATTAGTATTGTTAGTCCGGTGTTGTCATGGATTGAGCACTGCCCGTCCCAGCCAACGCAAACCCGTGCGCTAACGTATAGGAAAGAGGAAGATTGGATGTCAATGCGGTGTTGTGAAAATGATACAAAAATGTTGTTCATGTGGCATTTTCGAATCATTAAGTGTGCGGTAATCGCCCAAAATTCAGAATTGAACAATAGCGTTGTCCGAAGCGCTATAGCCGCCAGGTTTAAGCAGGTATAATCGCCCAATTGACAACTGTCTTGCTAAGGAACCTCATGAGTACCCTAAAGAAAACACCGGATGTGGATGCCGAATTTCACCGTGAGGAGTTCCCGTTTTACTGGATAGTCAACGTCTATGCGCGCTACACCCAAATCATGGAAGTGACGCTGAAAAAGGTGCAACTGGATGTCTCTGGCTTCCGGGTCTTAATGGTGACGCAGCAATATGGCAAGGCCAGCATTTCGCAAATCTCCGAATACGCGATGGTCAAAATGCCGACGGTAACCAAAATTGTTGGCCGCCTGCGCGATGAAGGTTTAGTCACCACCGCCAGCAGTGAACAAGATGCGCGAGTCACCGAAGTGATGTTGACTGCCAAAGGCCAGCAAAAAGTGGAAGAAGCGTACCGTCTGGCAGGTAAAGTTTTCGAGAAAGGGTTTAAGGGCATGAGTGTGGCGCAGGTGGAAAAAATGAATCTTTCACTGGCTAAAGTGCTCGATAACCTGAACGAAATTTGAGCCTGATCGACAGAATGACAAATTTGTGACCGCGTTAAAAATTTCTTCCAACCCACTGTAAAATAAATATTTTTTTCCACTCGTCGTCCTGAGTTCTCATGACGACTTTTTGGCATTCGCCAAATTTTTCCTTATCAATTCATCAGCATAATCAAAAATTCATTTGTTAAATTTGGTTAGCTCCATGTTAATCAATCGTAAAATTTACGTGAAATATTACTTGAATTTTCATCTAAATATTCCATGATTGATTCATATTTACTCAGAACGAAAAAGCAGCGATGACTGTTTGCCTGATGTGATTCACATTATCTGATTAAGGGCTTAATGATGAAGTCTATTTGTGAGAGCAATGGTTATGTAGAGCAGTTTGTCCTCGGCGAGGGTGAACTGCGCTTTGCGGTAAAAGACACCCTGGATATCGCTGGTTACCGTACTCGTGCCGGATGTCCGGCGCTCGCAGCAGCACCTGTTGCGCAGCATCATGCTGGCGTCGTGGCGACGTTACTCAACAACCGCTGCGTGCTGACCGGCAAAACCACGCTGCACGAACTGGCATTCGGGGTGACGGGCATTAACGCCTGGAGCGGCACCCCGGTGAATCCGTTGTTTCCGGCGCTGATCCCTGGCGGTTCATCAAGTGGTTCTGCGGCGGTTGTCGCATCAGGTGAAGTCGATTTTTCACTGGGTACTGACACTGGTGGTTCGGTGCGTATGCCTGCCGCTTGTTGTGGAGTGTTGGGGCTGAAACCCGGTTACGGTGTCATCAGCCGCGATGGGGTTTTACCGGCACACAGCTCGCTGGATTGCGTCGGCATTTTTGCCCGTAACGCTACGGTGCTGCGCCAGGTTCTGACGCACCTTTCCATTCCTGTCGGCGAGCCAATCACTGCGTTGCCTGAAGTGGCCTTTGTGGCGGCGGCAATCCCAGAAATTGACGCGCTTCTGCTGGGGCAACTCGAACAACAGGGCATTCGTCCTCACCGTTCACAACTTCCTGCGCTTGCCGACGCACACCGCGCCGGGCTGGCGATTATCAGCCACGAAAACTGGCAGGCGTTTAACTCATTGCTCAGCAGTGAAGAGGTTTCGCCAGATGTCGCGAGCCGTATTCGGGCGGGCAAAGATGTGGACGCTGCCGCTTTGGCTAACGCCGAACGTGTGCGCATCAAATTCACCGCCGAGGTGGATGCGTTACTTGAGCAAACACCTTTGCTGGCGCTGGCAACCTTGCCGGAACTTCCTCCAACGCTACAAGAAGCACAAGACCCGCTTAGCGTCGTCAACCTGACTCGCCTGGTGCGGCCTTTCAATCTCAGTGGACATCCGGCAATCACCCTGCCGATGGGCGAACTACGCGGTCGTCCGGTCGCCTTGCAATTAGTGGCGGCCAAAGGGCGTGAAGGCTTGTTGGTTCAGGCCGCCGAGTGGTTTTGTCGGGAATTAGCGTAAGCGCCATCCACCATTTGCACCCCATTACTTCGGGAGTTAGCCATGTCTGTCGTCAACGTTCGTGAAGAGCTGGTTCCGTTACTGAGTGAAGTGACGACTCGTAGCGCCGATTTTGAACATCAACGCCATATTTCTGAAGACATTATTACCCGCTTCAAACAGGTCGGTGTGTATCGCGCACTGGTGCCGAAAATTTACGGCGGTGACGAATGCTCACCCGCGCAGTTTTGCGAACTGATTGAGCAAATTGCCACAGCAGACGGTTCGGCAGGTTGGGTGGCAAGTTTTGGCATGAGCCCGTTCTACCTTGGGGCGTTGCCGCCGGACACCCTGAAAGAGCTATACCGCGATGGGCCAGACGTGGTGTTTGCCGGTGGAATTTACCCGACACACAAAGCCATGCGGGCCGATGGGGGTTATCGCGTTAGCGGGCGCTGGAGTTTTGCCAGCGGCAGCATGGGCGCATCGGTGTTTGGCGTGGGTATCCAGCCAGATGAAGAAAAAGCGCTGCCGCGTATGGCGGTGCTGCCACGGGAATATGTGCAGATTGATCCGGTGTGGAACACCGTCGGGCTGGCCGGAACCGGCAGCCACGATCTGCTGGTTAACGACGCGTATGTTCCGCAGGAGTGGACGTTTATTCGCGGTGGCGCACTGAATCTGGAAGGGGCGCTGTATCGCTATCCGGTGCTTTCCCTCGCCACGCAAGTGCTGTCAGTGGTGGCGTTGGGTGTGGCTCGCGCGGCACTCAATGAAATCTACCAGATTGCCCATCGTCAGCAGTCGGTTACTGGCGCGCCGAAGCTTGCTGAAAGGCCACAGGCACAGATGCAAATTGCCCGTTGTGAAGCGGATCTGCGCTCGGCCCGCGCCTGGTTCTACGAAGCTATCGACGAAGTGTGGCAAAAATTGCTCGCCGGTGACGAAGCCAGCCCAGAACAAATTAATGCCTTGCGTCTTTCTTCGACGCACGTTACCCGCGTGGCAGCAGAAGTGGCACGCCAGGCGCTGGCACTCAACGGCATGGGCGGCGTTGCGATGACCAGCCCGCTGCAACGTTATGTGCGCGACACCATGGTGATTACGCAACACGCCTTTATGGGCGACCTCTCTTATCTCAACGCCGGTACGGTCTTTTTCGGTGGCAAACCGCTGCCGGGTTACCTGTGATTCTTTTCTAAAGGAGCAATAAATGAGCCAGACAAACAAATTACGTGTGCTGTTCTGCATCGGGGTTAATCAGAACTTTTTCGATGCCAGCCCAACGGAAGCGAAGCAAGTGTGGGGCGCTTTTGGCGTGATGATGAAAGGTGTTGAAGAAACCCCTGGCATCCGCGTGATTGGCAATATGGATGACGACCAGTTAATGGTTGGCCCGTCCACCACCGCACCGTGGACGACTTACATTCTGGCCGATGCCGACGCGCTGGAAAACGTCGCGGCAGTATGCAACTTGTTCCGCACCACGCCAGTGGGTGATAGCGGTAGCAAGCTGTGGAAGTACTGCAAAATCGAAGCGCGTGTTGGGCGTGAACTGATTATTCAGGGCTAACGGAGTCGATGATGAATTCACCGGACGCACAGCGTTTACAGCAGCTTGAAGACCAGCAAGCCGCCAGGGTTTGTATCAGCCAGTACATGTGGTTGTGCGACCAACTCGATACGGCAGAAACGGTACAGGCTATCGGCGAACTGTTTACCGCAGACGCCTGCTGGGAAGGTGTCGGCGAGCCGTATGCCGCGCGCCTGGGAAGACATCTTGGGCGTGAGGCGATTGTGGCGATGATGGCAGGTTATGTGCGAACCCCGGCGCATTTTGCCATGAACGCCCATTTTCTTTGCTCTGAAGCGCTCAGCCAGCAGCCCGACGGCAAGCTCTGTGGCCGCTGGCTGATGTTGCAAACCTCCGAGTTTTCCGCCGGAGGCGCTCATCTCAACGCGGCGGAAATTAACGTGGAATTTTGCCGCGAAGCCAGCGGTATGCGTATCCACCGTTTTACGACGCGCAACCTGTTCAGCCGCCCGGTAAACCACTGGCATGCAGCGGATGAACTCCCGGTGCCGGATAAAAAATAGACAGCCGAAGACGTGCAGGAGATTGGACATGAATTGCGACAACATCATCAACATAAAAAATATTGATACCACAGCGCCAGCGGTGCCTGATTGCGCGGAAATTGCCGCCTTAGTGCAACACGATCGCGTTCACACCTCGTTGTATAACTCAGAGCAATTATTCCAGCTCGAGCTGGACAGAATTTTCAGCAAAACCTGGGTTTGGGTGGCACATGCCAGCGAAATCCCGGAAACCGGCAGCTTTAAAACCACCGAAATCGGCACCCAACCGGTGATTGTGGTGCGTGACCGTAAAGGCACCGTTCATACCTTACTGAACCGTTGCCGCCACCGCGCCGCCACCGTTTGCGAACACCGCAGCGGCAAAACTAACAGCTTCGTCTGCCCGTACCACGGCTGGGGTTACGCGCTGGACGGCACTCTGCGCGGTGTTCCGCACCCGGAAAGCTATGCCGACCAGCTGGAAAAGGGCGAGTTAGGGCTGGTGTCGCTGCGCACCGAACAATACGCCGGAATGATTTTTGCCACCTTCAATGAACAGATTGAACCGTTGGAAGATTTCCTCGGTGCTGCCAAAAAATGGATGGATCTGTTTATGAAACAGGGCGCGGGCTTCCCGATTAAAACCGGGCCTGCACACCGTTTCCGCTTCCCGGGTAACTGGAAAATCCAGCTCGAAAACACCACGGACGGCTATCACTTCCCGGTGGTGCACCGCTCGTTCCTTAGCTCTGTCGATAAGCAGACCGAAGAGATGCTCAACTTCGTCGATGGCAGCGGTTATGTCGAAGATTTGGGTAATGGCCACAGCGTGATGGTGATGATCCCGGAACTGGTGGATTTGGACGCTAATCTCGACGCGCCGATCCCGGAACGCTTTAGCGAACTGGCTGATGCGCTGCGTCTGGAGCACGACGAACAGCAAGTGCGCCGTATTGTCCGCGCCGTCGGCGGTTCCGGCTTTAACCTCAATATCTTCCCGAACATTGCCTGCTCGATGGCGTTCTTCCGCGTGTTACAGCCGGTTTCGGTCAAGGAAACTGAAATTCACCATGCGGTGATCATGATGGACGGCGGGCCAGAAATCGCCAACCAGGCCAGATTGCGCCTGCATGAACACTTCCAGGGGCCGATGGGCTTTGGCACACCGGACGACTCCGAAGCGTGGGAACGCGTGCAGCGCGGCGCAACCTCTGGCAACGATCTGTGGATCATGCTCAACCGCGGGCTGGCGGGGGAATACCGTACAGACGATGGTTTGCGCAGCGATGTGAGTGCCGAAACCGGCATGCGAGCGGCTTACCAGATGTGGAAAAAACTGATGACGGAGGCGGAATAAATGATGAAGCCAGATTCTGATCTGTTTGCGGCGATGTCGCTGATTAACCTCGAAGGCGATCTGCTTGATCAAGGCGAATTCAACGCCTGGCTGGAGTTATGGCAGCGCGACGGCTTGTATGTGGTGCCGATTGACCCACAGGAAACTGATTTTAAAAACACCCTGAACTACGCCTGCGACGACCATGAAATGCGCGCCCGCCGCGTGAAACGCCTGTATAGCGGCGAATCGATCTCCACTACGCCGCGCGCCAGGACGTTGCGCACCTTGTCGCGTTTTCGCCTGCTGGAATCGCAGGATGACGTGATTGTGGTGCGTGGGGCGCAGTCGCTGTGGGAACACCGCAAAGGCCACAGCCGCCACTACGCCGCAGACATTACCTGGCAGTTACAACGCCAGGGTGATCAACTGCTTATCAAACAAAAAGTGATCCGCTTGATCAACAGCGACGATGTGCTGCACAGCATCGGTTACATCCTTTAAGGGGCTATTTATGACACAAACCGTATTAGTCACAGGTGCTGCTGCCGGACTGGGAAATGTCATCGCCAAATACCTGCTGGAGCAGGGATTCCAGGTGGTGTTGTCGGACGTGAACCGCGAACGTGCGCAGCAGGCGGCAGACAACCTGGATAACGGCCAGGGCAAGGTGCTGGCGGTCGGGCTGGATATTCGCCAGCCGCAGGATTTTGAACTCGCGCTGGCGGCAACCGTTGAGCGTTTTGGCAGCCTGGATGTGCTGGTTAACAACGCCGCGCTGACGCTGGCAACCCCGGTAATGGATATCACTGTCGATGAATTTGACCAGGTGATCTCCACTAATCTGCGCGGCACGTTTGTTGGTTGCCAGACGATGGGGCGCTACTTCGCTAAGCGTGGCTACGGGCGGATTATCAACCTCGCTTCGCTGGCAGGACAGAACGGCGGCACCGCTTCCGGCGCGCATTACGCCGCGTCAAAAGGCGGCATTTTGACGCTGACCAAAATCTTTGCCCGCGAGCTGAGCAAATCCGGCGTCACGGTTAATGCCATCGCCCCAGGGCCGATGGATTTGCCTTCGGTTCATGCGCTGGTGCCGGAAGAAAAAATGGCCGGACTGTTGCAGATGATCCCGGTCGGCAAGCTGGGCGAGGCCGAGTTTATTGCTCAGGCCGTGGCATTACTGGCTTCACCACAGGCATCGTTTGTTACTGGGGCAACCTGGGACATCAACGGTGGCCTGTTTATGCGCTAAGGAGCGGAC
The DNA here is from genome assembly GCF_004361975.1 of Buttiauxella sp. JUb87. Lineage (NCBI taxonomy): Bacteria > Pseudomonadati > Pseudomonadota > Gammaproteobacteria > Enterobacterales > Enterobacteriaceae > Buttiauxella > Buttiauxella sp. JUb87. The sequence goes on along the minus strand of NZ_SNVY01000001.1, from coordinate 1,542,571 downwards.
ATGCTGACTTTGCAAATTATTAAGCGCGAATTGCAGGGCGATGTCGTGCTACTCACGCTCGCCCACGCCGACGGCCTTGAGCTTCCGGAATACGGTGCGGGTGCGCATATCGACCTGCATCTGAGTGAAGATCTGGTGCGCCCGTACTCGCTGTGTGGCGACCCAAAAAACCGCCAGCATTACCAACTGGGTATTCTGAAAGACAGTCAATCTCAGGGCGGATCGCTGGCGGTGCATACCCTGCGTGAAGGCGATGAAGTGCAGGTCAGCGTGCCACGAAATCTGTTTGCTCTTGAAGCCTGCGCGGCACATAGCCTGCTGATTGGCGGCGGGATTGGCATCACGCCGATGCTGGCGATGGCCGCAGAACTGCACGCCGCCGGGCGCTCTTTTACTCTGCATTACGCTTGCCGTTCACGCTCTGGTGCGGCGTTTGTCGCGCAACTGGAAAGCGCGTCGTATGCCGAAAAAGTTCAGCTGCATTTTAGCGACGAGCAGCGCCTGAACCTTTCAGCGGTGCTCAGCGATGTACCACCGAATACCCATGTGTATGTCTGCGGCCCGACGCGATTAATGGATGCGGTCAATGAGACGGCCAAAACCCTGAATTACCAGGCGCAACAGATTCATCAGGAATGTTTTAGTGCCGATGTCCAGATTCAGGGCAAGGCATTTGAAGTGGTGGCGGCGGCCAGCGGGATCACCGTGCAGGTGGCTGAAAACCAAAGCATCGTCGAAGCACTGGCACTGGCGGGTTTGAAAGTCTGCGTTTCCTGTAAACAAGGGATTTGCGGCAGCTGCCTGACCGATGTGCTGGAAGGCGAACCGGACCACCGCGACAGCTATCTGACGGATGAAGAGAAAGCCGATGGCGATCAAATCCTGTTGTGCTGTTCCCGCGCCAAAGGCGCGCGTTTAATCATCGATTTGTAAGGAATATCCCATGACTCTGCAAACAGATTTTCGTAATGCGATGGCGCAACTGGGGAGCGCGGTTTCGGTGATTACCACCGATGGCCCGGCGGGAAAATTCGGCTTCACGGCGTCTGCGGTATGCAGCGTGACCGACCAGCCGCCAACCTTGCTGGTGTGTATGAACCGCAACTCCTTCGCTAACGACCATTTCAAACAAAACGGCGCGTTATGCGTCAACGTGTTGTCCGGCGAGCATCAGGATTTGTCCGGCGTTTTTGCTAATGCCAACCTGCGTTCTGAGCAACGTTTTCTGCACGATAACTGGCAGGTAATGGCCAGCGGTGCGCCGGTTCTCAGCTCATCAGTCGCCAGCTTCGACTGCGTTATTGATACCTGCCATGAAGTCGGCAGCCACACGGTGTTTTATTGCCAGGTGCAGGCGATTCGTGTCAGCGAACAGCCACGCGGCCTGGTCTACTTTAACCGCCGTTACCACACCATCGGCGACGATGTTGAAGTGTAGCCGCCAACGGTTTAGCGCATCTTTTATCCACGAGGAAACGCTCCATGAGTGACATCGCGAAAGAAAATGCACCGCACGATGCCCGGCAAATGCGCAAGCTTGTTATCGCATCGGTGCTCGGTAATGCGCTGGAATGGTACGACTTTTTCCTCTATGGGACGGCCGCCGCACTGGTGTTTGGCCCGTTGTTCTTCCCGGTGGGCGGCGATCCGCTACAGGGAACGTTATTAGCGTTTTCAGGCTTTGCGGTCGGTTTCCTGGCTCGCCCGCTGGGTGGGATTGTGTTTGGGCATTTGGGTGACCGATACAGCCGCAAAATGACTCTGGTGATGACGCTGTCGTTAATGGGCGCGACCACCTTTGTGATTGGTCTGCTGCCGGTTTACGCACAGATTGGCATTTGGGCGCCGATTTCACTGATCAGCCTGCGCTTCTTACAAGGCGTGGCATCCGGTGGCGAGTGGGGCGGTGGTGTGCTGATGTTGAGCGAAAATGCGCCGACATCACGCCGTGGATTCTTTACCGCCTGGAGCCAGATGGGGGTTTCCGGGGGCTTTGTGTTATCGGCATTTGCCTTCTGGCTGGTGCAGAAACTCCCGGAAGCGGCCTTCATGAGTTGGGGCTGGCGGGTGCCGTTCCTGCTGAGTCTGCTGATTTTTCTGGTCGGGGTTTATATCCGTAAAAACATCCGTGAAAGCCAGGTCTTTCAACAGGCTAAGCCTCAAGACCAACACGAAAAACTGCCATTGCTGGTGCTGATTAAAGAGCACCCGAAAGCGCTGTTGCAGGCCATCGCGCTGCGGTTGCCAGAGAATGGCGCGTCCTACATCTTTTTCACCTTCTCGGTGGTGTATGCCAAACACATTGGTATCAGCACCGGCGTCATCATTAGCGCGGTGACGCTCGCGATGGTGGTGGAGCTGTTCTCGATTCTGTTCTGGGGCGCATTGTCTGACCGTATCGGCCTCAAACCGGTGTATTACGTCGGCGTGATTGGCTTGCTGGTGATGGCTTTCCCGTTCTTCTGGCTGCTGTCGACCGGCGATTATGGCTGGATCATGGTCGCGATGATCCTCGGTTTACCGGTGTGCCACGGGGCGATGATCGGTACTCAGCCGTGCATCATGAGCGATCTCTTCCCGGTGCGGGTACGTTACTCAGGCCTGGCGCTGGGGCATGAAGTGGGATCGATATTTTCCGGTGGTTTAGGGCCGATGCTGGCGGTGGCGTTGCTGATTGAATTTGATGCTTACTGGCCGGTTTCATTATTGCTGATGGGCTATGCCCTGCTGGCGCTGATTGCGCTGTGGAGCCTGCCTTCACAGAAAAAATCACCGGCGTTGCCGCGTTTAACTGAAGGAGCTGTTAATGAGTCTCACAATTGAGTCAGTTGCTTGCTGGCTGGTGGATATCCCGACCATTCGTCCACACAAGCTTTCCATGGCAACCATGGGCTGCCAGACGCTGACTATCATTCGCATGACCTGTGCGCAGGGTGTTATCGGCTGGGGAGAGGCGACCACCATCGGCGGTTTGAGCTACGGCTCGGAAAGCCCGGAGGCGATTAAGTCAGCCATTGAGTGCTACCTGGCACCGTTATTGTGCGGCAAAACCTTTAACGGCGTGGCCGCGCTGGCGGACGTGATGAACGCCAGCGTGAAGGGAAACACCTTTGCAAAATCGGCACTGGAAACCGCGTTTCTTGATGCGCAGGGAAAAGTGCTGGGATTGCCGGTCAGTGACTTGCTGGGCGGTGCGTTAACTGAGCGCCTGCCGGTGCTGTGGACGCTGGCGAGTGGCGATACCGAAAAAGATATCGAAGAGGGAAAACGCCTGCTGGCCGAAGGGCGACACAATACTTTCAAACTGAAGATTGGTGCGCGCGCTCTGGAAGTGGATATTCGCCACGCGCTGGCAATTAAATCTGCTCTTGGCGGTGAGGTCAGTATCCGTGTTGACGTTAACCAGGCGTGGGATCTGACCACCGCCATAAAAGGCATGACGCAGTTGCAGGACGGCGGTATCGACCTGGTGGAACAGCCGACGCCGCAGTGGGACCGACAAGCTTTGATCACGCTAAGCCAGCGTTTTGCGGTACCGATCCTCGCTGATGAATCCGTGGCAACCAGCCACGATGGCTACGCCCTGGCGAGCAACGGGTTCAGCGGTGCTTTTGCCCTGAAAATTGCCAAAGCAGGCGGGCCAGTGCAGGCGCTGAAACTGGCGCATGTGGCACAGGCGGCGGGCATTGGGCTGTATGGCGGCACCATGCTGGAGGGAACGCTGGGCAGCGTCGCCTCATTGCACGCCTGGTCGACAATCAACATGCAGTGGGGAACCGAAATGTTCGGCCCGTTACTGCTTAAGGACGACATTGTGGTACGCCCGCTGGATTTCAGCGACGGGCAAGTCACATTACCGCAGGGGCCAGGGCTGGGCATTGAAATTGACGCAGATAAACTGAATTTTTACGCCAGAAAATAAGACAGACTCTTACCCTACAGTGAGGAATATAAAATGACAGTGAATCCAGTAAAAACATCTGAATTAGAAAAGTTACTTGCTATCAGCAGCGGGTTAGTTTCACAGCAAGGCAACGAGCGCTTAAAAGTCATTCTGCATCAAGTGCTGGGTGATATTTGCCAGACCATCAAAAAATACGATATTACCGATGAAGAATTCTGGCTGGCGGTTAATTACCTGAATGAATTAGGCGAGCGTAAAGAAGCGGCATTATTAGCGGCGGGTTTAGGGCTGGAACATTATCTGGATATCCGTGCGGATGAAAAAGAAGCGGCAGCCGGAATTGAAGTGGGAACCCCTCGCACCATCGAAGGCCCGCTGTATGTGGCAAATGCGCCATTAAGCCAGAATTACGCGCGCATGGATGACGGCACAGAGCAGGCTGAAATCATGTGGTTACAAGGCAAAGTGACGGACTCCAACGGCAAGCCAGTTGCTGGGGCGGTTGTTGATATCTGGCATGCCAACACGTTGGGGGGATATTCATTCTTTGACCAGTCGCAAAGCCAGTATAACTTACGTCGCCGCATCCAGACCGGTGCCGATGGCAGCTACGCCGTGCGCAGTATTGTACCGTGCGGCTATGGTTGCCCGCCAGATGGCCCAACCCAAAAACTGCTGACTGCAGTGGGTCGCCATGGCAACCGCCCGGCGCATATCCACTTCTTTGTCTCAGCGCCTGGTTATAAACATTTAACCACCCAGATTAACCTGAATGGCGATGCTTATTTATGGGATGACTTTGCTTTTGCCACCCGTGAAGAATTAATTGCCGACCCGCTTAAAATTACCGACACGCACATTGCAGAACAGCGCAAAATTAACCAGCCGCACACCGAAGTGAATTTCGACTTCACGCTGGTGGCGGCAAGCGATAATAGCGATGAAGCCAAAATTAAAAGAATGCGCGTGATGGAATAACGCTTTTAGCGTTAATAACAGAGTATAAATGGTGGATGGCGCTATCGCTTATCCACCCTACAAAACCTATTTCGTAGGTCGGGTAAGCGTAGCGCCACCCGACAAAATCATCTAACCGTGCAAAAATCGCGGTGCCTGCAAATCCTCGACCAGTTCATTGATTAACTCAAATAACATGCCAGTTAATGCGCGGTTCACATCTGCCGAATGGGCGCGGCTTAATAATGTTTGGGTGAGCGCGTGGCAATACTGGCGCTGTATTTCTGAATCGTGATTCACCTGTATTTTGACTTCTTTTTCGACGGTGAGGCATTCCACCAGATAAGCAGGCAGCGGCTGCTCAAAGGTGGTTTTCATCACTTCCAGACAGTGCGCAATTCGCCCGCAAAGCGCTTGTTGTTCGGTTACTGTTTTGCATTCGATCAGCTCATCGGCAAGCAATTCGCAGACATTGAGGATCTGGAATAAATCCATGCTGGCGGTAATGGGGGAAAGCAGGGCGTTGCTGGAGTGCAGCTGAGAAAAATTTTGAGCTGACATCATGATGATTGTCTCCGTAGCGAGAGTTATAAACTTCGTCACCACCGGAGTTCCTACGCTCAAGTTGGTGGCGCTAATGGGGGTAGGAATACCAGACTCTCTACGATAGCTGGCCAACCCGAAGGTTGCCCCATCAGCGCCACCGTTGATAAGGATAAAGGTGTGCGAGTGCTGCGACAATCAAAAAGACGCTAACGCCATGATTTCGCCATAGAGAGTACTCAGGTTCCTACGCCCGACACCAGATTTTGCTGGTGCGCAGAAAGAATACGACCTAAGGTTTGCAGGTGACAAGTCAGATTGTTGGGTTTTCAGCGTTGCATTTGTGCGATGCGAGACTGCTCGCAAAAGGGGAATTTAGTGTTAATGAAATTCAGGGCTACGAACAGTGATACGATTTATTGAGATGAGGGCAACGGAGTCAGCCCGTTGCCCTAAGAGATTCTGACCAGCTAAACACCTGGAAATCTTGACTACCACATCAAATCATCAGGAACGATGAAATCTGCGTATGGATCTTCTTCGTCCTGCGCTTCCTGGCTGAGCGCGCTATTCAATACAATATAGCTCGCATCACGCTGGGCAATTTTATCGGCGACACTCGCGGGGATAATCGCGTATTCACCGTCAGGGTTACTGTCTGTAACCAGACGAGCGATGGCGAGGCGGCCATTAGTTAATTGAGTTTGCGTTACCTTATCCACATAGACTTTTTTAATTAAATTATTATCTGTGAAGTTGTAACCAATATCACCTTTTGAAATAACAATTCTGTTCATTTCAATGAGTTGCTTTATCTGCGCTTTTAATTCTTTAGATAAAGTAGCTTGCTTTTGTTGCTCGCTTAACTGTTTATCACGTTCGATCTGTGCCTTTTTATTTTCTTCCACAGCCTCTCTTGCCTCACGAGCCTGAACCCGCGATTTTTTAGCCGTTCTTTGTACTTTCGCTACTTTTTTACTGCTGACTAAGCCAGCTTTAAGCATCTGTTCTTGTAATGTGAGTTTTGTCATGTTCGTGTCTAAAACCAATAAAAAATGTTGAGGGGATTATACCTTTAATTTTCGAGGCTGTGCGAGGTTGTAGGAGCCAGAGTGCATCAGTTTGGTTTAACGCCTTGTAAGGCTGTGGTTTGGCGGTACCTGATGTGTTGCACGAGTAAAAATCACCCGAATGCATGATTTTATGTGATGCAGATCACGTTCATGGTGAGGTGTTCCTTGTGAACACATCGTGACACAACCAGATAAGGTGGTCAGAAATGAAATATTATTTTGCTGCTTTGTTGTTATCTGCCATTGCCGCACCTTGTTATTCGCAAACTGTGGAGACCGAGAGTAATCAACCTGTCCCTAAAAGGACCAGCACCAGCGAGTATCAGCTCCAACACGCCCAGTCTTTCGGACCGGGAGTATTGGAGCTTGATACGGAGTGTTACAGCTTACCGAAGCCGGAGCATCAGCCCGGTGTAAATTGTGTCCCTGATTATTAAAACTCGGTCTTCCCCCAGTCATCTCATGGCTGGGGTTTAGTTCCTGTCTTTTTCATCTCAGCAGCCTCATCCCAACCGTGGGCTTCATTGATAAAGTGCAGCACTGCGCTTGAACGCTCATCAATCCTTGAAATCAACAACAGCTCACTCACCATTTCCGGTTGATCCAGCGGCACAATCCTTATCCCAGGCATGGTTAAGTGGGTGATGGTTTCTGGCACGATGCTCAGCCCAATGCCTGCAGCGACCAGGCCGGGAATACTCATCAGCGACGGGACATACATAATGTTCTCAGGGTGCAAATGGTTTTGTCGGCACGCCTGAAGAGTATGTGAGGTCAAGCCGATACCGGCAGCGTCTTGCAAAAACACGAATTTCTCGTGGCGCAGCGTCGACAGGTCACCGGTAAAACTATCTGCCAGCTCGTGGTTATCCGGGATCAGCAACACCAGTCTCGACTTGCTGAATTGATGAATGCGCAGACGGTCCGGCAGGTGATCTTTAAACACCCTGGCAAAGGCCAGATCCAGTTTATGGTCGATCAACATTTCGAACTGCGCGCTAATTCCCGCATCCACCAGCGAGACTTTGACGTCGGGGAAGGTGCTGAAGTAGTGCCGCAGTAATTGCGGCAGGTTGGCCTCGAATAACGCCGAGTGATAGCCGATGTTTATCTCACCCACCTCGCCACGCCGGGCACGCCGTGCTGCGGCAATCGCCAGCTTACCGGACTCGATGGATTGCCGCGCATGGGGCAAAAATGCCTCGCCCGCCGCGGTCAACACCACGCCACGGTTTTCCCGCCGAAACAGTGCCAGCCCAAGCTCAGACTCAAGAGTACGCATTAACTGGCTCAGTGCGGGTTGCGCAATGCCCAGTTGTTCGGCCGCCCGGCTGAAATGCTGCAAATCTGCGGCGACAACGAAGGCTTTCAAATGACGTAGTTCCATAATCCTCAGTGATAAGTTGAGCTTATCTATTTATCGTAATTTTGATAATTATTCTGCAGAGGGGATGCGCTAATGTCTACTGACTTCGACGTTTCCTGCGTGCACCTGTGCCGGAGCGGAGTGGTATGGATATCCTGCAACCATAATAATTAAAGGACCACTACCTCAATGAATACAACAACTCACGCGAGTCATGACCTACGCATGCCCCGCAAAGCGGTCACCGCCGCGACCATAGGTACTGCCCTGGAATGGTTTGATTTCACGCTGTATGGCGCGGTGTCAGCAACCATTCTGCCTAAATTGTTTTTCCCGGCGATGGAGCCGACCGCCGGTTTGCTCGCCTCGCTTGCTACCTTCGGTGTGGGTCTGGCCGCTCGCCCTGTGGGCGCGATCACCTGCGGTTATCTCGGTGACAAATTGGGTCGTCGCAACCTGATGTTGGCAACCGTGACACTGATGGGTCTGGCATCAGTACTGATGGGCTTGTTGCCGACCTATGCCCAGGTCGGTATTTGGGCACCCATATTGCTGGTTATCCTGCGAATTATTCAAGGTTTCGCGCTGGGCGGTGAGTCCACCGGGGCACAACTGATGGCGCTGGAGCACGCTTCTCCAGACCGACGCGGGCGTTATTCCGGCTTACTCGGCCTGTGTTCACCACTCAGTCAGATACTGGCCAACGGCGTGTTGATGGGGCTTGCCGCGACACTATCAACTGCGCAATTCGAAAGCTTCGGCTGGCGCATTCCCTTCGTCATGAGTTTCGTGCTGGTGGTGGTCGCCATCTTTATCCGGCTGAAAGTCGACGAAACCCCTGCGTTTGTCGCCCTGAAAAAGACGCCGGTCAAGCAGGAAAAAAGCCCGCTCAAGACCGCGGTAGGCAGCCACTACAAAACCATCCTGCGCCTGATGTTCTTCTTCTGCTCGCCAGCGGCGCTGTTCTATCTGATTGTGATTTTCTCCCTCAGCTACCTGACCAAGCACCTCGGCTTTAGCCAGTCGACAGGCTTTATGTCACTGATGGTGGCAAACATGTGCGCGATTTTTGGTGCGCTGGCGGGAGGGTATTTGTCCGATCGTTGGGGGCGCAAAAAAGCACTGGCCTTTGGTTCGTGCATGACCCTGCTGATCCTGTTCGTCTACTTCCCGATCCTCAATACATTAAACGTCGCGGCGATCATGGCTGTTATGGGGTTGTTCCTTGGCTTCACCCAGTTTCAGAGCGGCATCCAGCCCGTGGCCTTCGCCGAAGCGTTTCCAACCCAGGTGCGTTATTCGGGTTCCGCACTGGCCTACACCGGCGCAAACCTGGTGATCGGTGGCCCGATGCCGATGATCGCCGTGTGGTTGATGAGCCAGTCGAACAACTCGCCATGGCCTCTGGTGACGCTGTGCGCTGCTATCAACCTGATCTCGCTTGCCATGATCCTCATTGGCCCAGAAACCCGCGGCATCGATCTGAATACCGTCGCAGCACCTGACACGGAAGCAAATGCTGCTTCAGCTCTCTTTTCAAATAACACAATAGGACGACCATGAACCGCACCGTCTTCATCCTTAACGGCCCAAACCTGAACCTGTTGGGTCGTCGTGAGCCGCACATTTACGGACACACTACGCTCGAGCAGATACGCCAACGCAGCGAACGGCTCGCCGGAGAACTTGACCTGGTATGCGATTTTCGCCAGACCAACCACGAGGGCGTGATGGTCGACTGGATTCAGGAAGCCTTCGAGCAGGGCGCTGCGGTAATCATCAACCCGGCCGGCTTCTCGTTTCATTCGATTCCGGTGCTCGATGCCCTGAAGATGCTCGACACACCGCTGATTGAACTGCATCTGTCGAACATCCATGCCCGTGATGAACTGCATCGACACTCAATTATGTCGGGCGTGGTCAATGCCGTGATTTGTGGCATGGGGGCCGACGGTTATCCTTTGGCGATCCGCGCCATAGATGATTTGCTGCGCAGGCAGGTGGTTAACAACTGATCCTTTTTCGCCGGATGCATGCAGGGCGGTCCAGAGGCAGATAAGTGCCGGGGCCGCCTTTTCATGTTTTCAGTTGCAAGCTTAGGAAGCAAAACGTCAGCGATTGGGGAATAGAGTCTGGAGGCGACGGGATGTATTGGGACTTCTCGTTATTGGTCTTCAAACAGCTTTTCGATGGACTTCGTTGGATAGAAAAGCGAATTTTCGTTACTTCCTGTAAGGGCAATGAAACCTAGTTTTAAGTAGAATTGTTTTGCCCGCGCATTTAGAGCATCAACAAATATTCCATGTACACCAACCGCCAGGGAAGCCAGATAAACGACGTTCATCGCATGCGTGACGAGTGTGCTTCCCCATTCTTGTCCCTGAAGGGATTTGTGAACGGCCAGGCGACCCAATGTGACACCTGGAACATTGGCATAAGGCACTTTCCGCTTCAGTGAATTCGATGGAAGCGTTTCCTTTTCAAAAAAGCTACCAGAAAGAGTGTAATAACCGACGACCTTCGGATTCGGCTCTTTAGTCAGAAGCAAATAACCCCGCAAAATTCGACCACTATGCTGGCGTGCAAGATGTGCAGTAAGAAAATTATTTAGCGACTCCTCACCACAATCGAAGCCCGAAAAATCATATTCGATATCTTCTGAAAAAATCTCAATGGTCAAATTAGCCACGTCCTACTCCATGTTTTGTAGACGCTTAACAGCTCGATTCAGCCTCTCATTCGGAGCAGGCGGATTGCTGATGGCATCCATCACAAGGTTCCATGATTCTTTGTTGAGGAGCAGACGACGATGCTGCTCAATAATTTCCGCTGCTCGTTCTGAGGCACTGGCAACCATAAACTGGGTAATCGTCTGGTTGGACATGGCTGCCGCTTCTTCGATCATGCTCTTGTCGTCATCGGTTAATCTGAGATCGATGCGCTGTTTCTTCAATGCTGACATTACGTGCTCCTTGCCTGTTCACGCTATGCGGCAGTCATTCTCTTCGCTTCAGTTATTCAAAGAGATTTAAACTCATCTGAATTGTACGGCTTAATTCCGTACGTCAACTATAGAAATCGTCGACAAATCATTCAACTCGTCATTTTTAAATTATGAGTTCCGGATCCCGCGAATGTGTTCTGGAGACGCCAATACCACAGCTAACTCAGAGGTGAATAACGTGTTTAATTAGCTTATCTTACGCTCGCTGGTTTTCAGGTGACAAGTAGAATAATGGGAGTTACAGCGTTGCATTTTTGATGTGCGAAGGGGCTCGCAAACAACAAATTAAGACTGGATTAGTAGGGTGGATAAGCGGCAGCGTCATCCACCATTTGCTGCATATTGTCGGAAGACGCTTCGCTTTTCCGACCTACAAAAAGCGGATGTGAGAAGACGTTGAGATACGGAAATATGGTTATGTGGCTTGATTTATTGGGTTTTTGTAGTCTTGAGTAGACGATGGGATATATGTGAATGGTGTCCCCTGCAGGAATCGAACCTGCAACTAGCCCTTAGGAGGGGCTCGTTATATCCATTTAACTAAGAGGACTCATACCCTTCATACTTTAAATTGTGGAGGTGTTGGCTGCATTCACAAACCCCAGTCACTTATTCAAGTAAGCTCCTGGGACTTTGTTCTCTTGCCGCCTACCCACAATTCAAATTATTTTGGGTATTGCGGGCAGTAGTATACCCGCTTTTAGAGCGGAGTTAAGGGGCAAACAGGCTGATTGCCTGAAACGTAACCAGTTTTATCTGCGTTGCGCCTGTTTTCCGCTTTTGCCGTCTTCCACTTCCTGTTTGCGTTTTGCTTCAGCTTTCGCCTCGGCTTTCTTCTTATTGCTCATATCGTTACGGATTTGTGCGTGGCTGATCAGCGCGAAGATAAATGTTCCGCCGCAAATGTTGCCTGCTAGCGTGGGTAATGCGAATGGCCAGAAGAAATCGCTCCAGTGGATGGTGCCGTTAAAGACCAGGTAGAGAATTTCTACAGAGCCGACCACGATGTGGGTTAAATCACCCAGTGCGACCAGCCAGGTCATGATGATGATCACCACTATTTTTGCCGCACCCGCCGCCGGGAACATCCACACCATGGTGGCGATAATCCAGCCGGAAATAATGGCGTTGGCAAACATTTCACCTGCGGTGTTGTGCATGACTTCCATGCCGATGGTGACGAAAGCATCCCGCGTTTCTTCGTCGAATATTGGCATATATTCAAACGCAAACGCGGCAAGCCCGGTGCCGATAATATTACCCAGTAGCACCACGCCCCATAAGCGCAGCAACAGCAGGAGGTTTGCCCCGTTGGGTTTGTGCATGACAGGCAGTACGGCGGTGACGGTGTTTTCGGTGAACAACTGTTGGCGCGCCATGATGACGATAATAAACCCAAAGGTGTAGCCGAGGTTTTCCAGTAAAAAGCTGCCGGGTACACCTTCGAGATTGACGTGAAATACCCCTTTCGCCAGCAGCGATGCGCCCATCGATAAACCCGCCGCAATCGCCGACCACAGCAATGCCATCGCGTCCCGTTCTAACTCTTTTTCACCGTCCTGACGGATATGTTCGTGGATGGCCATCGCCCGCGAGGGTAGGCGTTCCTCATCGACTTCTATCTTTTCGCCGTGATCTTTCTCATCACTTTCGACCTCGATGGCATCGGTGGATTTATCGATTTTGTCTTCTTTTAATTCATCCATATTTCGGGGCACTCGCGGGGTGTTTGTTTCTTTAAGCGTAGCGGTTTTTAGCTCTGTGCCTCCTGGCGTCAGCTAATTCGACTTAATTTTGATCCAGGGGGTAAGGATTACCTCTTTTGGAGTACCGCAACGGCGCGAGCCAATCTGGAGCAAAGCCTATGATGTGTTATGATTTTGCATCCCGAGACAAGGAGCGACTCCTCAAATGCTTGATGCGATTAACCTGACCTGCGTACGTGATGACCGCGTGTTATTTAGCGAGTTGTCGTTTAGCGTACGCCCAGGTGAAATGGTGCAAATCGCCGGGAAAAATGGTGCCGGGAAAACGTCGCTGTTGCGGATTTTGGCGGGGCTGGCACAAGCTGAGGATGGCGAAGTGAAGTGGCAAGGGGAAACGTTATCCCGCGCGCGCGAACACTATCATCAGGATTTGCTGTGGCTCGGGCATCAGCCCGGTATCAAAACGGTTCTCACCGCCTTTGAAAATCTCAGCTTTTATCACGCGCAAGGTGCGGAATCACTACGTTGGCAAGCACTTACTGAAGTGGGTTTACTGGGGTTTGAAGATGTCCCGGTTCACCAGCTTTCGGCCGGGCAACAACGGCGAGTGGCGTTGGCCCGTTTGTGGTTAAGCGCACACAAACTGTGGATTCTGGATGAGCCTTTCACCGCCATTGATGCCGCGGGTGTAGAAAAACTCACGCATCAGCTCCAGCGCCATACCGAAAATGGCGGCATGGTCATTCTTACTACGCATCAGCCGCTGGCGGTCGACAATCTGCGCCAGATTCATTTGCAGGAGAAACGGGCATGATGCGCCGGATTTTTCTGCATGAACTGCGAGTGGTGTTCCGCAAAGGGGCGGAAATCGCCAACCCGTTGTGGTTCTTTCTGATCGTTATCACGCTGTTTCCACTGGGGATAGGTCCTGAGCCGCAATTACTGGCGCGCATTGCGCCGGGTGTGATTTGGGTTGCGGCGCTGTTGGCGTCGTTGCTGGCGATGGACAGGCTGTTTCGTGATGATTTTCAGGACGGTTCGCTTGAGCAACTGATGTTGTTGCCCATCCCTTTGCCGATGGTGGTGTTAGCGAAAGTGACCGCTCACTGGGTGGTGACCGGTTTGCCATTGCTGATCCTCTCGCCGCTTGCCGCTTTGTTGCTCGGGCTGGATTTTTACGCCTGGAAAGTGATGGCGTTGACGCTGTTGTTGGGGACGCCAACGTTGAGTTTTTTGGGCGCCCCAGGCGTGGGGCTGACGGTGGGGTTGCGGCGTAGCGGTGTGCTGCTGAGTTTGCTGGTGCTGCCGCTGACTATTCCGCTGTTAATTTTTGCGACCGCCGCTATGGACGCAGCCTCTATGCATCTTCCTGTTGACGGTTATATGGCTATTCTTGGTGCATTTTTGGCGGCCAGCGCGACATTAAGCCCGTTTGCTACGGCGGCGGCGCTGCGTGTGAGTGTGCAATAGATTTGTCGGATGACGCTGCGCTTATCCGACCTACGTGAAACATTACATATCAATATTTTGTAGGGTGGATAAGCGCAGCATCATCCACCATTGTTTTGATTTCGTGAGCAAATAATTATGTGGAAATGGTTACATCAGCTCGCTAAACCCGAGCGGCTTTATCAGCTTTGCGGGCGTCTGGTGCCGTGGTTTGCGATTATCAGTGCGGTGCTGCTGGTGGCAGGTTGTGTCTGGGGTTTTGGATTTGCGCCTGCGGATTATCAACAAGGCCAGAGCTATCGCATTATGTATCTTCACGTGCCTGCGGCGATCTGGTCGATGGGTATTTATGGCTCGATGGCGGTGGCGGCGTTTATTGGCCTTGTCTGGCAGATGAAAATGTCTGACCTCGCCGTGGCGGCGATGGCGCCAGTGGGCGCGGTGTTTACCTTTATCGCGCTGGTGACCGGTTCTGCATGGGGTAAACCGATGTGGGGAACCTGGTGGGTATGGGACGCGCGGCTGACATCCGAGCTGGTGTTGCTGTTTCTCTATATCGGCGTGATTGCGCTGTATAACGCCTTTGATGACCGCCGCCTGGCGGGGCGCGCGGCAGGGATTCTGGTACTGGTCGGCGTGGTGAACTTGCCGATTATTCACTACTCGGTGGAGTGGTGGAACACGTTGCATCAAGGTTCAACTAACATGCAGCAAAGTATCGACCCTTCAATGCGCACTCCGTTGCGCCTGACCATTTTCGGTTTTCTGATGCTGTTTGCCACGCTGACGCTGATGCGTTTGCGTAACCTTATTTTGCTTCAGGAGCAGCGCCGCCCGTGGGTGATGGAACTGGCGAATAAAGGGAGAAACTCATGACCAGGGCATTTTTGAATTGGGGTGATTTTTTTGCCATGGGCGGCTACGCGTTTTACGTCTGGCTAGCTGTCGCGCTGACCTTTATCCCGTTGCTGCTTTTGCTGGTACACACTCGTGTGCAGCGTCGTGCCATTTTAAATGCGGTCAGACGCCAACATGCGCGGGAAAGGCGCATACAGGCGGCACAACATGCAGAGGGAACTGAATGAATACTCGTCGCAAAAATCGACTCTATCTGGCGCTGTCTGTGCTGGTGGGGTTAGGGCTCACTATCACGCTGGTGTTGTATGCGCTGCGCAGCAATATCGACCTGTTTTATACGCCGAGCGAAATCCTGTATGGCAAAGGTGAAAGCCATCAGTTGCCTGAAGTGGGGCAACGTTTGCGCGTTGGCGGCATGGTGCAACCGGGCAGTGTGAAGCGTGATAAAGATACGCTAAAAGTCACCTTCAAACTTTACGATGCCAGCGGCGTAGTTGACGTCAGTTTCGATGGCATTTTGCCAGACTTGTTCCGCGAGGGGCAGGGTGTGGTCGCACAAGGCGAGTTTGAGGCTGGTAATAAGATTGCCGCCAAAGAAGTGCTGGCAAAGCATGACGAAAATTACACCCCGCCGGAAGTGAAAGAAGCGATGGATAAGAACCACCAACGCGCCCCGCAGGCCTATAAGGATAACGCCTCATGATGCCAGAAATTGGCAGTTTTTTGCTTTGTCTGGCACTTGGCTGGTCATTGTTACTCAGTGTTTATCCGTTGTGGGGCGTAAAGCGTAATGACTCGCGCCTGATGGCCTCTTCGCGTCCGTTGGCCTGGGCGCTGTTTATCACGCTGTGCGCCAGTTTCCTGGTGCTGGTGAATGCCTTTGTGGTGAACGATTTTACCGTGCTGTATGTGGCGAATAACTCCAACAGCGAGTTGCCGGTATGGTATCGCGTTGCCGCCACCTGGGGCGCACATGAAGGTTCGCTGCTGCTGTGGGTTTTGCTGCTGAGCGGATGGACGTTTGCGGTGGCGTTGTTTAGCCGCAGCATGCCGCAAGATGCTGTCGCACGGGTGTTGGCAGTGATGGGGATGATTAATTTCGGCTTCCTGCTGTTTATCATTTTCACTTCTAACCCATTTACCCGCACGCTACCGGATTTCCCTATCGAAGGGCGCGACCTGAATCCTCTGCTGCAAGACATCGGGCTGATTTTCCACCCGCCTTTACTGTATATGGGGTATGTCGGTTTCTCGGTGGCATTTGCATTTTCGATTGCCGCACTGATGGCCGGGAAACTCGATTCGGCCTGGGCGCGCTGGACACGCCCGTGGACTTTAGCGGCGTGGTCATTTTTAACCATCGGCATTGTGTTAGGTTCGGCCTGGGCTTATTACGAGCTGGGCTGGGGCGGCTGGTGGTTCTGGGACCCGGTTGAGAACGCATCGTTTATGCCGTGGCTGGCGGGAACGGCGCTGATCCACTCCCTTTCAGTGACGGAAAAACGTGGCAGTTTCAAAGCCTGGACGGTGTTGCTGGCGATTACCGCGTTCTCTCTGTGTTTACTCGGCACTTTCCTGGTGCGTTCGGGCGTGTTGGTTTCGGTACATTCGTTTGCATCCGATCCGGCACGCGGCATGTTTATCCTCGCTTTCCTGGTGATTGTGATTGGCGGCTCGCTGCTGCTGTATGCGGTGAAAGGCAGCAAAGTCCGTTCACGCGTCGGAAATAGTCTGTGGTCGCGGGAATCCTTTTTACTCGGCAATAACGTGCTGTTGATCGCCGCCATGCTGGTGGTGTTGCTGGGCACGCTGCTGCCTTTGGTGCACAAGCAACTGGGGCTGGGCAGTATTTCTATCGGTGAACCGTTCTTCAACACCATGTTTACCGCGCTGATGGCGCCGTTTGCATTGTTGCTCGGCATTGGCCCACTAGTGCGCTGGCGTCGTGATGAACCACAAAAGCTGGTGCGCAGGTTGGTGGTTGCCGTGGTGGTGACCGTGGCGCTGGCGTTAACTTTGCCGTGGCTAATGCAAGACCGCATCGAAGCGATGACTGTGGTCGGTTTGCTGATGGCGGTATGGGTGTTTGTGCTGGCGTTAACCGAAGTCTACGAGCGTGCTACGTATCGCCATGGTTTGCTGAAAGGCTTATGGAAATTGCCACGCAGCCACTGGGGCATGGTGTTTGGCCATCTGGGGCTGGCGGTGACGGTGGTGGGTATCGCGTTTAGCCAGAATTACAGCATCGAGCGCGATGTGCGCATGAAAGTCGGCGACAGCATCGACATCCACCAGTATCACTTTGTGTTCCGCGATGTTCACGAACTGAACGGCCCAAATTACCGTGGCGGCGTGGGGATTATCGACGTCACACGCAATGGCAAACCTGAAGCCACGCTGCACGCTGAAAAGCGTTTCTACAACAGCAACCGCGCCATGATGACCGAAGCGGCGATTGATGGCGGCGTGACGCGTGACCTGTACGCCGCGCTCGGTGAAGAGCTGGATGACGGCAGTTGGGCGGTTCGCCTCTATTACAAACCTTTCGTGCGCTGGATTTGGATGGGCGGAATTTTGATGACGCTCGGCGGGCTGTTCTGCTTATTCGACCCGCGTTATCGCCAACGCAAAAACATGCCGGAGGCCGCATGAATCGCAAAGTCTTATTTATCCCGCTGGTACTGTTTTTACTGCTGGCTGCGATGCTGCTGTGGCAACTGGCGCGTAATGCGCAGGGCGATGACCCAACCAATCTGGAATCGGCGTTGATTGGCAAGCCAGTGCCGGTGTTTCGTCTCGAATCGCTTGAAAATCCTGGCAAGATTTACGACCAGTCTGTGCTGACTGATGGCAAACCGTTGTTGCTTAACGTCTGGGCGACCTGGTGCCCAACTTGCCGCGCCGAACATCAATACCTTAACGGCCTGAAAGCGCAGGGCGTGCGGGTGGTCGGCATGAACTATAAAGACGATCGCCGCAAAGCCATTACCTGGCTGAATGAATTAGGTAATCCTTACGCGCTGAGCCTGTTTGATGGCAACGGGATGCTGGGGTTAGATCTGGGCGTTTATGGCGCGCCGGAAACCTTCCTGATCGACGGCAAAGGGATCATCCGTTATCGCCATGCCGGTGATCTTAACGATCGCGTCTGGCAACAGGAGCTGAAACCGCTGTGGGAAAAATACAATAAGGAGGCTGGCGCATGAAACGCGGTTGGCTAATTCTCATCGCATTCCTGTTCTCCTTTAATGTTCTGGCGGCGATCGATACTTTCCAGTTTAAAGACGAAGCGCAAGAACAGCAGTTCCGCCAGCTCACAGAGCAACTGCGCTGCCCGAAATGCCAGAACAATAGCATTGCCGATTCTAACGCCATGATCGCTTCAGACATGCGTTTGAAAGTTTATGAACTGCAACAGCAGGGGAAAACCAAGCAGCAGATCATCGACTATATGGTGGAACGTTACGGTAATTTCGTGACTTACGAACCGCCAATGACGCCCGCAACGCTGATTTTATGGGTACTTCCGGTGTTGTTTGTGCTGGGCGGTGCGGGTGTGATTGTGAGGCGCAGCCGCAAGCGGCGGGTGCATTTTAGTGACGAGCCTGAAAAAGCAGCGCTGCCTACCGTCAGTAAAAAAGCCCATTTTTGGTTTTTTGCACCGGGAGCGGTGATTTTGCTGGTCGTGAGTTCGGGCGTTTATCTGAAAACGTCGGATATAAAGCAGGTTCGAGCCTGGCAAAAAGTCTCAAATCAGACACCTCAACTATTGCAACGTGCTTTAGACCCGCAAGCCAGGCCGCTGAATATGCCGGAAATGGCCAATCTCGGTCTTGGATTACGCACGCAATTACAGCATGAACCTAACAATATTGAGGGCTGGATGATGCTCGGACGTATTGGTATGGTTCTTAATAATGCATCAACCGCTACACAAGCCTTTGCTCATGCGTATAAACTGTCGCCCACTAACGATAATGTAAAGCTGGGCTATGCTGAAGTATTGACCCGTAGCGGCGACCCGCAGGATAACCAACTGGGTGGTGATCTGTTGCGAGAGTTGCTCAAATCGGATCATACAAATGTTCGCGTTCTAAGCTTGTTGGCGTTTAACGCTTTTGAGCAGCAACATTACTCTGAGGCAATAGGTGCATGGCAAATCATGTTGCGAGTTCTGCCAGCAAATGACTCGCGTCGCGCTGTGGTGCAAAGAAGTATTGAGCAGGCGACCGCAGCGCTTGCTGGCGGGGGCGGCACCAAACCTGAGAGCGTAGAACAGCAATAACAGGGAGAGAATTATGAATTTCCGCCTCACTGGGCTGGCATTGGCTGTGACTGTTTTGGTCGGCTGTGCCAGCTCGGGCGATACACAACCGCAAGGGCGTTCGGACCCGCTAGAAGGGTTCAACCGCACGATGTACGACTTCAACTTTAATGTGTTGGACCCGTATGTGGTGCGCCCGGTGGCTGTGGTATGGCGTGATTATATGCCGCAACCGGCACGTAATGGGATAAGTAACTTCACCAGTAACCTCGAAGAACCTGCCTCTATGGTGAACAACTTTATCCAGGGCGACCCGTATCAGGGGATGGTGCATTTCACTCGTTTCTTCCTGAACAGCTTGTTGGGGATGGGTGGTTTAATCGATGTTGCGGGGATGGCGAATCCGAAGTTACAACGTCTTGAGCCGAACCGTTTCGGTACTACGCTTGGGCATTATGGCGTGGGTTATGGCCCATATGTGCATTTACCGGCATACGGTAGCTTCACGCTCCGTGAAGATGGCGGTGAGTTGGTCGATGATTTGTATGCGCCACTGTCCTGGCTGACCTGGTGGATGTCACTGGGTAAATGGACGCTTGAAGGTATCGAAACTCGTGCGCAATTGTTGGATTCCGAAGGCTTGCTGAAGCAATCTTCAGACCCCTATATTTTGGTGCGTGAAGCCTACTTCCAGCGCCATGATTTCCAGGCCAACGGCGGGAAACTCACGCCACAAGAGAATCCGAACGCATCAGCTATTCAGGATGATCTAAAAGATATCGACTCTCAGTAACCTTCTGGAATGAGAGACATAAAAAAGGCGAAACTGAGGTTTCGCCTTTTTTTTCACCGTTAACTATTAGAATGCGTAGTTAAAGTTCATGCCGTACAGCCAGGCTTTACCTGCAGACTGGAAGGTGTATGGACCTTCTTTGATCTCAACGTTCTGGCCGTGCATGTAGGAAACACCGACATCGACAGACGCATCTTCGTTAAATGCGTAGGTGGTACCCGCACTGATCCAGAAGCGGTCCTGATCCGGGATAGAGATTGAACGATGGTCTGCCGGAACTGGGCTATCGTCAAATGCAATACCGGTACGGAAGGTCCAGTTCTTATCCATAAAGTAGGTGGTACCTAAAGCAATACGGTACGCATCTTTAAAGCTTTCATCTTTATAGAACAAAGTCTGGCCGTTGGTGCCAGTGGCTTTCAGCTCCTGGAACTGGCTCCAGCTGGTGTAAGCGATGCTGTAGTGAATCGCCCACTGTGGATCAACTTTGTTATAACCGGACAGTTCCCACATTTCTGGCAGGTTCAGCGTCAGAGAACCTGGAACGGTTTGCCCGTTGGTACCAGCAGGCAAGCCAAATCTGGACAGCAGTGGGTTATACGCAGAAGGCAGGTTGCTCTTATAGTCGCCGTCGAAATCGATTTTGATTTCTGAGCGATACGTTAAGCCGTAACGGTTGTTCTTATCGATTTCATAAAGAATACCGGCGTTCCAGCCATAACCCCACTCGTCACCTTTCAGGTGCGCGATTTGAGTATCGCCAGGAATACGGGAAACCGGGCCTGCCAGTGACGGAGGCAATGCGCCAGAACCGGCAACGATTTGGCCTAAATCACCTGCGTAGCGCTCGATTTTAGCTTTAGCGTAAACCGCATCAAAGCCAAGACCGAAGCTCCAGTTGCTGTTCAGGCGGTATGCGCCGCTCAGATTCAGGTTCATCGTGGTCAGATCGGTCTTACCACCCATCGAACCTGCGGTGTAATCGTCGGCAAATTCTGTCGCCAAACCGTAGTTAGAGGTAACAGAAGCACCCCAACCAAACTGTTCGTTAATCGGTGCAACGAAGTGGATGTTTGGCACCCAGGCGGTCGGTGCGATGTTATTCGCATCGGTGCTGCGGCCTGTTGGTGAGGTTCCGGAAATATTGACGTCGGGATCAATAAAGACGGCACCGCCAGAGAAAGAAGGGCGGTCAAACATCATAATTGTTGCAGGGTTACGGCTGGCAGAGCCCGCATTATCTGCAACTGCACCTTCCCCCGAATAAGCTCGGCCCAGGCCAGAGGAAGAGAACTCGTTTAATTGAAAGCCGGCCGAGTACGCCTGCGAAGAGACTATTGCCACTGCAACCGCGAGGGCTGACTTTGTAAACAGGTTTTTCTGGCTCATGACCAAAACCTCATCGTAGATTTATTTTTATACAAACAATGTTACATACCGTAACAGGAGCGCGAATAGTAGGGGCTGATCTGTTACAGAGAAATCAGACCAGTGGCGAGAGTATAGGTCTGACCAGATGGAATGTTGCAAGTTTGTATCTAAGAATTTTCAAATTTGATCGTAGAAACGAGATCTGCCTGGCAAAATCGGGTTCTTCGTCACTACGCAAAATAGGTGAATCTTGTTTTAGATCATTTTTAAGTGTGATTTGGGTCACTTGCGGATTTTGACAAGATTAACGACTGGAGTCGCTTCAACAGGGAGCGTAAAATAAGCAGGAATTGTTTAATCCTATTCAATGCGAAATACAGAGGAAATCATAAAATGAGTAAGAACACTGCTGATGAAACCCCGGTTTGCTGCTGTATTGATGTTGGTTCCATCATCGATAACACCGATTGCACAGCAACATACAGCCGCGTGTTTGCAACCCGTGCTGAAGCTGAAGAAACTCTGGCTGCGCTGACCGAAAAAGCACGTGCCGCAGAATCTGAACCTTGCCAGATTGTTCCGCGTTATACCGAAGAAGCTGATGGCGTACGTCTGGATATCGACTTCACTTTCAGCTGCCAGGCTGAAACTATGATCTTCCAGCTCGGCCTGCGTTAAATGTAAAAATGTCGGATGGCGCAAGCTTATCCGACCTACAAGTGCCAATCGTGGGTGGATAAGCGAAAGCGTCATCCACCTTCTTTCACTTTAATATCCTTCTTTAAAGCGTGTCCCCCCTCCCAATTCTTTAGTCCACCGGTTGGCTGATTGTAACTTTTTGGTTAAAACTGTGATCAGGTCAGACCACTATTGGTCATTTACAATTTTATTCCTGGAAATATGCAGTTACAGCAATACGGCTGTTGTTTCATAGACAAAGGGAAAAACAGGGGAGCGTTATGAGTCAGGCACTTCCGCTGGTCACCCGTCAGGGCGACCGCATTGCCATCGTCAGTGGGTTACGCACACCGTTTGCTCGCCAGGCTACGGCATTTCACGGTATACCTGCCGTCGATCTCGGCAACATGGTGGTCAGCGAATTGTTGGCCCGCAGCGAAATTCCCCCAGAAATCATTGAACAATTGGTTTTCGGCCAGGTTGTCCAGATGCCGGAAGCGCCAAACATTGCCCGTGAGATTGTCCTGGGGACAGGAATGAGCGTGCATACCGATGCCTACAGCGTCAGCCGTGCTTGTGCGACCAGCTTCCAGGCGGTGGCGAACGTCGCCGAAAGTCTGATGGCAGGCACCATTCGCGCGGGGATTGCCGGTGGTGCTGATTCATCATCCGTTTTGCCCATTGGCGTCAGTAAAAAACTGGGGCGCGTACTGGTGGATGCCAATAAAGCGCGCACGCTGGGGCAGAAGCTGAAACTGTTTTCACGTTTGCGCCCGCGCGATTTATTACCTGTTCCACCAGCCGTTGCGGAATACTCAACCGGTTTACGGATGGGCGACACCGCCGAGCAAATGGCGAAAACTCATGGAATTACTCGTGAACAACAAGATGCGCTGGCGCATCGCTCCCACACCAAAGCAGCGATTGCATGGCAAGAAGGCAAACTGAGCGAAGAGGTCATGACTGCCTTTATCCCGCCTTATCGCCAGCCTTTCAGCGAAGATAATAACGTTCGCCAAAATTCGTCGATTGCCGATTATGCGAAACTGCGTCCGGCGTTTGACCGCAAACACGGTACGGTGACTGCGGCAAACAGCACTCCGTTAACCGACGGGGCGGCAGCGGTTATTCTGATGACCGAATCACGCGCCAAAGAATTGGGTTTGAAGCCGCTGGGCTATTTGCGCAGTTACGCTTTCACTGCGGTTGATGTCTGGCAGGACATGCTGCTCGGCCCCGCATGGGCAACACCGCTGGCGCTTGAAAGAGCAGGCATCACATTGAATGATCTGACCTTATTCGATATGCACGAAGCCTTTGCTGCACAGACGCTGGCTAACCTGAAAATGCTCGCCAGCGAGCGTTTTGCTCGCGATGTATTAGGCCGCGCTCATGCGACCGGCGAAGTGGACGACTCTAAATTTAACGTTTTAGGCGGCTCGATTGCTTACGGACACCCGTTTGCTGCAACGGGGGCGCGCATGATCACGCAAACGCTGCATGAACTGCGGCGCCGTGGCGGTGGATTTGGTTTGGTTACCGCCTGCGCGGCAGGTGGCCTGGGTGCTGCAATGGTTCTGGAGGTCGAATAATGGAACAGACTTCTGCTTTCAACTTGCATGTCCGCCTCGACAATATCGCCGTTGTGACAATTGATGTGCCGGGCGAAAAGATGAATACCCTGAAAGCCTCTTTCGGGCCTGACGTGCACAACATTATTAAACAGGTTCGCGATAACACGGCCCTGCAAGGCTTGATATTTATCTCAGGAAAGCCTGATAACTTTATTGCCGGTGCTGACATCAACATGATTGCCAGTTGCCAGACTGCGCTTGAAGCCCAAACGCTGGCGCAGCAGGGCCAGCAAATCATGGCGGAAATTGCAGCGCTTCCGATTCCGGTGGTTGCGGCTATTCATGGCGCGTGTCTCGGCGGCGGGCTGGAACTGGCGCTGGCCTGTCATTCGCGTATCTGCACCGATGATGAAAAAACTAAACTCGGCTTACCTGAAGTGCAGTTGGGTCTGTTGCCGGGTTCTGGTGGCACACAGCGTTTGCCGCGTTTGATTGGCGTCAGCCATGCGCTGGACATGATCCTGACCGGGAAACAATTGCGCCCGCGTCAGGCGCTGAAACTGGGGCTGGTCGATGAAGTGGTGCCGCAGTCGATTTTGCTGAAGGCGGCAGTTGAACTGGTGGCAAAAGGCCGCCAGCCATCGCGCATTTTGCCGGTTAGAGAACGTATTCTTGCAGGCCCGCTTGGCCGTTCACTGTTGTTTAGCATGGTGGAGAAAAAAACCGAGCAAAAAACGCGCGGTAATTATCCTGCCACGTTGCGCATTATCGAAGTGATAAAAATCGGGCTTGGGCAGGGCAGTTTTAGTGGTTATGAGTCGGAGGCGAAAGCCTTTGGCGAACTGGCGATGACGCCACAATCAGCGGCATTACGCGGGTTGTTTTTTGCCAGCACAGAGCTTAAAAAAGAGCACGGTGCTGATGCACCTCCACGGCCGATAAATGCGGTTGGCGTGTTGGGCGGTGGCTTGATGGGCGGCGGGATTGCCTTTGTCACTGCCACCAAAGGCAAATTACCGGTGTGCATCAAAGACATTAATAACGACGGCATTAACCATGCGCTGAAATACAGTTGGGATTTGCTGGATAAAAAAGTGCGTCGTCGCCATCTGAAAGCGGCGGAGCGCCAGCGTGAAATGGCGCGGATCTCCGGCGGTACTGATTATCATGGTTTCCATAACCGTGACATCGTTGTGGAAGCCGTTTATGAAGATCTGGCGCTTAAGCAAAAGATGGTTGCGGAAATCGAACAAAACTCCGCACCGCATACTATTTTTGCTTCTAATACTTCCTCGCTGCCGATCGCCGATATTGCGGCAAACGCCGCACACCCTGAACTTGTCATCGGTCTGCATTACTTTAGTCCGGTAGATAAAATGCCATTGGTTGAAGTTATCCCACACGCTGGAACCAGTGCGGAAACCATTTCCACAACCGTTGCATTGGCTAAAAAACAGGGCAAAACACCGATTGTGGTGGGCGATAGCGCAGGCTTCTACGTCAACCGTATTTTGGCGCCTTACGTTAATGAAGCGATGCGTTGCCTGGTGGAAGGGGAGCCTGTCGATAAAATTGATAATGCGCTGGTGGCGTTTGGTTTTCCGGTCGGCCCAATCCAACTTTTGGATGAGGTGGGAATCGATGTAGGGACTAAAATTAGTCCTATACTTCAGCATGCTTATGGCGATCGTTTTGCCGCACCACAAAGTATTGCAGCAATATTGAATGACGATCGCAAAGGTAGAAAAAATGGGCGTGGTTTCTATCTTTATCCAGGGAAAGGGAGTAGAAGCAAAAAGCAGGTTGATGCTGCAATTTATACCCTGCTGGGCGTTTCGCCAAAAGGCGCGCTGGCTGAAAAAGAGATCGCACAACGCTGCGTGATGATGATGCTCAATGAGGCGGCTCGCTGTCTCGATGAGGGCGTGGTTCGCAGTGCTCGCGATGGTGACATCGGCGGCGTATTTGGTATTGGTTTCCCACCGTTCCTCGGTGGCCCGTTCCGTTATATGGATACACTGGGAGCGGGTGAAGTCGTCGCGCAGTTGCAACGCCTGGCTAGTCAGTACGGGGAGCGTTTTGCTCCTTGCGACCGACTTTTACAAATGGTGGAAGAACAACGAAATTTCTGGGGAAAGTGAACCTCAGAAATGAAACTGTAGTCAAAGAAACATAAACATATGGCTCGGTGAATGGATGCTGGTCGGTCATTTAATAAACAGTGATTGACTATACTTGCACCATTGAGGTAAAAAACAGCGTTTCATTCGATGTACGGATAAGGCACAATGCCCGGCTGCTGAATTCTCCTCTCAAGTTTCAGGGGAATTCAAGCATTCCTGGTTAACAAAAGCGGTGCAATATGCAAGTTTTTATCA
The DNA here is from genome assembly GCF_004361975.1 of Buttiauxella sp. JUb87. Lineage (NCBI taxonomy): Bacteria > Pseudomonadati > Pseudomonadota > Gammaproteobacteria > Enterobacterales > Enterobacteriaceae > Buttiauxella > Buttiauxella sp. JUb87. The sequence continues at coordinate 1,516,653 of NZ_SNVY01000001.1, read as the reverse complement.
TGCGTCACGGCGACGCAGCACTCGATGCCGCCAGCGACTCGGTACGTCCACTCACCCAGTGTGGTTGTGATGAATCCCGAGTCATGGCGACTTGGTTGAAAGGTCAAGTAGCGGATATCGAACGTGTTCTGGTGAGCCCTTACCTGCGAGCCGAACAAACCCTGGATGTAGTGCGGGAAGCACTGAGTCTTCCAGGTAAAGAAGACATTCTGCCGGAATTGACACCGTGCGGCGATGTGGGCCTGGTGGGTGATTACCTGCAAGCTCTGGCAAATGAAGGGGTTGAATCAGCGTTGGTGATTTCCCATTTGCCGTTGGTCGGCTACCTGGTGTCTGAGCTCTGTCCACAAGAGACACCTCCGATGTTCAGCACTTCGGCTATTGCTAATGTCACACTTGATCCCGAAACCGGGAAAGGGGTGTTCAACTGGCAGATGAGTCCGTGCAATCTCAAGGTTGCTAAAGCTATCTGAAAGCCGTAAGCATGAAAAAAAGAGCCGCGAAATGCGGCTCTTCTTATTTGTGCGATCATACGATAAGTTTGGTGGATGACGCTGCGCTTATCCACCCTACAAAATCAAAATCGTAGGTCGGATAAGCGCAGCGTCATCCGACATAAAATCTTAAGGCAATTCCGGCGGCATCCACTCTTCGATTTCAATCAACACCAGCAATGCGGCATCACCGCCATACTCTTTCGGCGCCTGGTGAAATGCCATAATGTGCGGGTGTTGCGCCAGCCACAGCGGTGTTTGCTGTTTCAATACATGTTTTCCATGCCCGTGCATCACACAGGCACAAAATACGTGTTCACGACGACAAGCGGCGATTAACGCACCTAATTCTTGTTTGGCTTGTAACTGCGTCAGGCCATGTAAGTCGAGGAATAACTCTGGCGAATAATCACCACGACGAATTTTTTTCAGCTCAAAGTGGCTGACATCTTCGCGCACATAGCGCGTAGGGCCTTCTGTCGCCAGGCGTGGCTGGAATTCATCAGAAAAATAATGACTGGCATCGGCTTGTTCCTGTAACAGCCGTTTCACCGGGACTTGCTGTATTTTCTTGCGCATTGGACGATGAACAATCGTGTCCTGAGTCAGTTTTTTGGTACCGCTCATCAAACCACGGAAAAGGTTCTGATCATCAACGCTGAGCGGAGTTTTCTTTTTCATCTGGCTCATCTCGCATTCGTTATTGCCGCTAGTTTACCTGGTTTGCCGTCCATCACTAAATAAAACGCAATTTTCCCGACGGTGAGCGTAATTGATATGCTGATTTGTCGCGGTCTTCATGGCAAACTAATCGATTATTGAATTAGCGCGAACGGCCTGCGGAGGGCAACGTGGATAAAATTTTCGTCGATGAGGCAGTGAATGAGCTGCACACCATTCAGGATATGCTGCGCTGGGCAGTAAGTCGTTTTAGCGCCGCCAACGTCTGGTATGGTCACGGTACCGATAACCCGTGGGACGAAGCCGTTCAGCTAGTGCTGCCAAGCCTCTATCTGCCGCTGGATATTCCAGAAGATATGCGTACAGCACGCCTGACTCCTAGCGAGCGTCATCGTATTGTTGAGCGCGTGATTCGCCGCGTAAACGAGCGCATTCCGGTCGCTTATCTGACTAACAAAGCCTGGTTCTGCGGCCATGAGTTTTATGTTGATGAGCGTGTGCTGGTGCCACGTTCCCCGATTGGCGAGCTTATCACCAACCGTTTCGCCGGTCTTTTCGACCAGGAACCACACCATATTCTGGATATGTGCACCGGCAGTGGCTGTATCGCCATCGCTTGTGCTTATGAATTCCAGAATGCGGAAGTGGATGCGGTCGATATTTCTTTGGATGCGCTGGCAGTTGCCGAGCAAAACATCGCTGAACACGGTCTGGAAAACCAGGTAACGCCGATTCGTTCCGACCTGTTCCGCGACCTGCCGAAAATTCAATACGACATTATCGTCACTAACCCGCCGTATGTGGATGCGGAAGATATGTCTGACCTACCAGGCGAATTCCGCTTCGAGCCGGAATTAGGTTTAGCTGCGGGGACGGACGGCCTGAAACTGGCGCGTCGTATTCTGGCGTGTGCCCCGGACTACCTCGCTGATGGCGGCATCCTGATCTGTGAAGTCGGGAACAGCATGGTACATCTGATGGATCAGTATCCGGATGTGCCGTTCACCTGGCTTGAGTTCGACAACGGCGGTGACGGCGTGTTTATGCTGACTAAATCGCAGTTGATTGACGCGCGTGAACATTTCAGCATTTACAAAGATTAATCTGTGCAGGCGGGCCTTTTGGCCCGTCTTCTTTTGCTGACAACACAACGAAAATGACAACGGTAAGGAGCTGTGACAAATGGCAGGAAATTCTATCGGACAAGTATTTCGCGTAACGACATTTGGTGAATCCCACGGTGTGGCGTTGGGTTGTATCGTTGATGGTGTGCCGCCCGGCATTCCGCTTACCGAAGCTGATTTACAACACGACCTCGATCGCCGCCGCCCAGGGACGTCCCGCTATACCACGCAACGTCGTGAACCTGACCAGGTCAAAATCCTTTCTGGTGTATTTGAAGGCGTGACCACCGGTACCAGCATCGGTCTGTTGATTGAAAACACCGATCAGCGTTCACAAGATTACAGCGCAATCAAAGACGTGTTCCGTCCGGGCCACGCTGATTACACCTACGAACAAAAATACGGCCTGCGCGATTACCGCGGCGGTGGTCGTTCTTCCGCCCGCGAAACCGCGATGCGTGTAGCCGCTGGTGCAATTGCTAAAAAATATCTGGCGCACAAATACGGCATTACCATTCGTGGCTGCCTGACGCAAATGGGCGACGTGCCGCTGGAAATCAAAGACTGGGATCAAGTTGAGCAGAACCCGTTCTTCTGCCCGGATCCGGATAAAATTGAAACGCTTGATGAACTGATGCGCGCGCTGAAAAAAGAAGGCGACTCCATTGGTGCGAAAGTCACCGTGGTGGCGGACAATGTGCCACCAGGCCTTGGCGAACCGGTATTTGATCGTTTAGATGCCGATATTGCCCATGCGCTGATGAGCATCAACGCGGTGAAAGGTGTCGAAATCGGTGATGGCTTTGGCGTAGTCAATCTGCGCGGTAGCCAGAACCGTGACGAAATCACTAAACAAGGTTTCCAGAGCAACCACGCTGGCGGCATTTTGGGTGGTATCAGCAGTGGTCAGCAAATTATCGCCAATATGGCGCTGAAGCCGACCTCAAGCATTATGGTGCCGGGCCGTACGATTAACCGCGAAGGCGAAGAAGTTGAGATGGTCACCCGTGGCCGCCACGATCCTTGCGTCGGTATTCGTGCTGTTCCTATCGCCGAAGCCATGTTAGCGATTGTTTTGATGGATCATATGCTGCGTCAACGTGCTCAAAACGGCGACGTGACTTTCCCTCTTCCGCGTTGGTAATGCGATGAAAAAAATGCTCGTCGGGCTGCTGGCGTTACTTGCCAGCACCGCTACTTTTGCAGCCACTCCGTGGCAGAAAATTAGTCATCCGATTGCGGGTAGTGCGCAATCTATTGGTGCTTTTTCTAACGGCTGTATCGTTGGTGCCCACGAGTTGCCGCTAAACGATCCGCGCTATCAGGTGATGCGCCAGGATCAACGTCGCTATTTCGGTCACCCCGATTTAGTGATGTTTATTCAGCGCCTGAGTAATCAGTCCACACAGCTTGGTCTTGGTACGGTGTTGATTGGTGATATGGGCATGGCGGCAGGTGGGCGTTTTAGCTCAGGCCACGCCAGCCACCAAAGCGGGCTGGATGTAGACATCTTTTTGCAGTTACCTAAAACACGCTGGACGTCTGCACAGTTACTTAAACCGCAGGCGCTGGATTTAGTCGGCAGCGATAATCAGCATGTGGTACCGCGTTTGTGGCAACCTGAAATTAGCAGCCTGATCAAACTTGCGGCGAAAGATAACGACGTCACGCGGATCTTCGTCAATCCGGCGATTAAGCAACAATTGTGTCTGGATGCCGGAGCCGATCGTGACTGGCTACGTAAAGTTCGCCCGTGGTTTGCTCATCGTGCGCATATGCACGTGCGTCTGCGTTGCCCGGCTGATAGCCTTGAATGCGAAGATCAACCCTTACCGCCGCCAGGCGACGGTTGCGGGGCTGAATTGCAAAGCTGGTTTGCACCACCGCCTCCTGGGAGTAGTGCACCGAAAAAGAAAACTCCACCCCCAATTCCGGCCTCATGTCAGGCCTTACTGGATGAGCACGTTCTCTAACGGATAAAATCATGGAATGGTTTATGGTTTCCCCCCTGATGCTGGCGGTGCTGTTTTTTGTCGCCATGGGTGCAGGGTTTATCGATGCTCTGGCGGGTGGGGGCGGTTTGATTACTATACCCGCATTGTTAGCGACAGGAATGTCACCGGCTCAAGCTCTGGCGACCAACAAGTTGCAGGCCTGCGGCGGTTCAGTTTCATCCTCGATCTATTTTATTCGCCGCAAAGTGGTCAGCCTGCAAGATCAGAAACTCAATATTCTGATGACGTTGATCGGCTCAATGACCGGTGCGTTACTGGTTCAGCATGTAAAATCAGACGTGCTGCGCCAAATTCTGCCAATACTGGTCATTAGCATCGGTCTTTACTTCTTATTGATGCCAAAACTGGGTGCCGAAGACCGACAGCGTCGCTTATACGGCCTGCCATTTGCGCTGGTCGCTGGCGGGTGTGTCGGGTTTTACGACGGTTTCTTTGGCCCTGGTGCGGGTTCTTTTTACGCGCTGGCATTTGTCACGTTATGCGGCTTTAACCTCGCCAAAGCCACCGCTCACGCCAAAGTGTTAAACGCCGCGTCTAACCTCGGTGGCTTACTGCTGTTTATCATTGGCGGGAAAGTGATTTGGGGAACCGGTTTTGTGATGATGGCCGGGCAATTTATAGGGGCGCGAATGGGATCGCGTCTGGTATTGAGTAAAGGCCAAAAACTGATCCGCCCGATGATAGTGATTGTCTCGGCGGTGATGAGTGCCAAACTCTTATTTGATAGCCACGGAACGGAGATCCTCCATTGGTTGGGGATAGCTTGAGATGACAACCGCAATGATGACAATAAAAACAGAACACCATTATCAGGAACTTATCGATATTTTCGATGGCTGCTTTAAAGACGATTTTAATACACGTCTGATTAAAGGCGACGACGAACCGATCTATCTTCCAGCAGATGCGGAAATTCCTTATCACCGTGTAGTGTTTGCCCACGGTTATTACGCCAGCGGGATGCACGAGATTTCCCACTGGCTTATCGCTGGCAAAGCGCGCCGTGAACTGGTGGATTTTGGTTACTGGTATTGCCCTGATGGGCGTGATGCCGAGACACAAAGTAAATTCGAGGATGTGGAAGTTAAACCCCAGGCACAGGAATGGTTACTGTGCGTGGCAGCCAACTTCCCGTTCAATGTCAGTTGCGACAACCTGAGCGGCGATGTCGACCCGGACAGAATCGCCTTCCAGCGTCGGGTGCATGCGCAGGTGATGATTTACCTGCAAGAGGGCATACCGGCTCGCACGGCAAAACTGATTGAAGCACTGCGGGAGTATTACAAAACCCCGCCGCTGGCCGCAGAACAATTCCCGTGGCCGGAAGATTTAAATTAATTACCTGCAAAAAAAGAGGAAGTACGATGATCGCGGAATTTGAGACACGCATACTGGCGCTAATTGATGAAATGGTTGAGACAGCCAGTGATGACGAGCTGTTTGCCAGCGGTTATCTGCGTGGCCACCTGACTCTGGCTGTTGCCGATGTAGAGCATGGTGAAGATCACAGCCCGGAAGCGCTGCACGGTGCGGTATCCGGCAGCCTGGAGAAAGCGATTCAGGCAGGTGAGCTTTCGCCGCGCGACCAGTCTTTAGTGCTGGGTATGTGGGACAATTTGTACCAGCAGGCGAAGTTTTAAGATATTCCCCCTCACCCTAACCCTCTCCCCAGGGAGAGGGAACTGTTCGGTACGCTTTTCTCCCTCTCCTGGGGGAGAGGGCCGGGGTGAGGGCGTTAAACTCTCCCCTATTTAACTTCTTTCCCCTTCAGCAATTTTCTCACCCAAAATCGATTCGGATTTAACGCTGCCAGTGTTTCACCATCCATCGGAACGGGTTCATCACTCATTTGTGCTGCCAGAATCTCTGCCGCCAGTGGCGCACTGCAAAGCCCTCTCGAACCGAGGGATGCCAGCATAAACAGATTTGGGTATACCGGCGCGGTTTCGGCATTTTCATGGCTTTCAACCAGCGTTGCGTAAGCTTCAAGTGTGGCGTTGTAGTCAGGAACAGATCCAATCATCGGCATATGATCGCGTGACGCGCAGCGGACTCCACAACGAGCTTCTCCGGCCCTGACATCGACGTCTTGAGGCCATTGCACATCCGGCAGGCAGTTAAGCAAACGCTGGCGATTATGCTGCTGATCTTCATCGTTATAGCGCATCTCCTCCACGCCCCGATGATAGCTCGCCCCGATGCAATGTTGCTGATTGTTCGGGTTTTGTGGTGTCAGATAACCGTCGTAACACAACACCTGGCGTAACTCTGAAAGTGATGGCGTGGTGGGAATATAGCTCACCTGTCCGCCGACAGCGGAAATCGGTAACTTCTCGGTTTGCGAGAATTTATTGATTTTATAGCCGTTGGCTAACACCACTGCGGCATGCTGCTGAACGGTGTTGTCAGCGAAGGTTAATTGCCACGCATCAGATGCCTTGCTTAAGGATTCAACACGATGCTGATAATGCGTTTTTAATCCCATCTTTTCGGCGCACGCCAATGCTCCGGCTGCCAGTTGTGCCGGGCATAGCCAGCCACCGAGCGGGTAAGTGACTCCGCCATGGCCTGTTTCAACGCCACACAGTTCTGCCACCGTTTCGGCACTCACCGCTCTGGCAAGTAATTCTGGAAATTCGAGGCTCAGCAGTTGCTCGATTTTATGCTGGCTCTTTTCGTCCCAGCCCAGTTGCGTGACGCCACACCAGTCATGATCAAACTCTACTGGCAATGAGTCATATAAACGGCGGGCAAAGGTAAATGCAGCGCTGAAAAAGCGGGTGAGTGTGGCGCTGTGGGTATTGAGCAACGGGTAAAGCGCGCCCTGGCGGTTGCCGGAAGCGCCAAGGGCCGGAGCACTATCTCCGCAGTACAGCGTGACCTGCCAGCCACGACGTAGCAAAGCGAGTGACAGCAGGGCGCTGGCAATACCGCCGCCAATAATCGCGACTTCGTTGCCTCGGGCTGCGGGGCGAGCATACCAGGGCGCGCGGGGTGGCGATTCGAGGGCGTTTTCCATCACTCCCGTCAGCATTTCGCGCTTGCGTCCAAAACCTTTGCTTTTGGTCATCGTGAAACCGGCATCAATCAAACCACGACGCACAAATCCTGCGGAGGTGAATGTCGCCAGCGTGCCACCTGGGCGAGCCAGTTTTGCCATTGCGTTAAATAGTTGCGGCGTCCACATGTCTGGATTTTTTGCCGGGGCAAAACCATCAAGGAACCAGGCGTCGACCTGATTATTTAACGTGTCATCTAACTGCGGTATTAGCTCGTTAATATCCCCAAACCAGAGGTCCAGAGTGACGCGTCCGCCAGCCAGTAAAAGGCGATGACAACCCGCGATAGGTAGTGGCCATTGCTGCTGCAATTGCTGAGCAAAAGATGCCAGTTCGGGCCAGTGCGCATGAGCAGCGTGTAAATCTTTCGCTGTCAGAGGGAATTTTTCAAAACTAATAAAGTGCAGGCGCTGTAGGGTAGAATTCGGCTGTTTTTGGCAGAATTGTTCAAAAGCTTCCCATAAAGTCAGGAAGTTAAGTCCAGTGCCAAATCCGCTTTCACCGACGATAAACAGTGAGCGGTCGTGGGTCGCAAAACGTTCTGACAAACGATTTCCCCCAAGAAAGACATAACGAGTTTCCTCCAGTCCATTATCATTAGAGAAGTAAACATCGTCGAACTCTCGGGATACAGGTGTACCCTCTTCGTTAAAGCCCAGATTGGCCGATTGTATTGGGGAGTGTTTCACGTAAGTTACTCGTCTGGCAGGCAGTGAAAGGATAGTAACGATGTGTGCGAAGCGGCGCAAATTTCAGGCCGTTTTGTCTGATCGGACTTGTTCGGCGTACAAGTGTACGCTATTGTGCCTGTCGAAATCCTAAATAGTGCAGTGGAAGAGGTATTGAATGAAACGTGCAGTGATTACTGGTCTGGGCATTGTTTCCAGCATCGGTAACAACCAGCAGGAAGTCCTGGCATCTCTGCGTGAAGGTCGCTCGGGGATCACTTTCTCTCAAGAGTTCAAAGATTCTGGAATGCGCAGCCACGTGTGGGGTAACGTTAAACTGGACACCACCGGCCTGATTGACCGTAAAGTTGTCCGTTTCATGAACGATGCCTCTGTCTATGCTTATCTTTCAATGCAGCAAGCTATTGAAGATGCTGGTTTGAAAGAAGAAGTTTATCAAAGCAACCCGCGTGTTGGCCTGATTGCAGGTTCCGGTGGTTCTTCCAAATCTCAGGTGTTCGGTGCAGACGCAATGCGTAGCCCGCGCGGTCTGAAAGCGGTTGGTCCTTATGTTGTGACCAAAGCGATGGGTTCTGCGGTTTCCGCATGTCTCGCGACTCCGTTCAAAATTCACGGTGTGAACTACTCCATCAGCTCCGCATGTGCGACTTCTGCGCACTGTATCGGTAACGCTGTTGAGCAAATTCAGCTGGGCAAGCAGGATATCGTTTTTGCTGGCGGCGGCGAAGAGCTGTGCTGGGAAATGGCCTGTGAGTTCGATGCAATGGGCGCACTGTCGACCAAATACAACGAAACGCCGGACAAAGCGTCCCGTACCTATGATGCGAGCCGTGACGGTTTCATCATCGCAGGCGGCGGCGGTATGGTTGTAGTTGAAGAACTGGAGCACGCTCTGGCTCGTGGCGCACACATCTACGCTGAAATCGTTGGCTACGGCGCGACTTCTGATGGCGCAGACATGGTTGCTCCATCTGGCGAAGGCGCAGTGCGCTGCATGAAGATGGCAATGCATGGTGTGGATACCCCGATTGACTACCTGAACACCCACGGGACTTCTACGCCGGTTGGCGATGTGAAAGAACTGGGCGCAATCAAAGAAGTCTTCGGTGACAACTCACCAGCTATGTCCGCGACCAAAGCGATGACTGGCCACTCTCTGGGTGCCGCTGGCGTTCAGGAAGCTATCTACTCTCTGCTGATGCTGGAACACGGTTTTATCGCGCCAAGCATTAACATTGAAGAGCTGGATGAGCAGGCTGCTGGTCTGAACATCGTGACTGAAACTACCGAGCGTCAACTGAATACTGTTATGTCTAACAGCTTCGGTTTCGGTGGGACTAACGCCACGCTGGTGATGCGCAAAGTTAACGCGTAATTCATCGCAAACAGCGATTATTTCTAACGGGGTGCCTTTGGCGCCCCGTTTTTTTTGCCATTTACAATTATTGACAGCATCAATCACTGAAGGCACTATCTCGCCATAACATTATCAATTTGATAATGCGTAAGCGTTCAACGTCAACCAACGCACCCTTAATCTGAACGTTCAGAGGGAAAGGGCGTGGTGGTTTCCTCGCCTTACTCTGCAATAAATGGAGTAAGCAGCATGTCTGCATTGATTGATTCTCAGCTAAAAAATACCAAATCAGGAAATAAGTCTTTATTTAATATCACCTTTGCGGTGTTTCTTACCTATATGACAGTTGGCTTACCGCTGCCTGTTATCCCGCTTTTTGTGCACCACCAACTCGGCTATGGCAACACCATGGTGGGGATTGCCGTGGGAATTCAATTCCTGGCAACGGTTTTAACACGTGGTTACGCAGGGCGCCTGGCGGATCAGCAAGGTGCAAAGCGGTCGACCTTACAAGGCATGTGTGCCTGTGCCTTTGCGGGAGTTGCTTATCTGTTGGCGGCATTGTTGCCGGTTGATGCAATGGCTAAATTCGGGTTACTGATTGTCGGTCGTTTGATTCTCGGTTTTGGCGAAAGCCAACTGCTGACTGGCAATCTTACCTGGGGAATGGGTTTAGTGGGCCCGGCGCGTTCCGGCAAAGTAATGTCCTGGAATGGGATGGCGATTTATGGCGCATTAGCTGCTGGCGCACCGCTGGGTTTGTTGTTAAATAGCCATTGGGGATTTGTCGCGTTGGGTGTGTCGACCATTGCACTGCCATTGGTCGCCTGGGCGTTCAATGGGCGCGTTCGTGCAGTACCGGCGCATAATGGTGAGCGTCCTGCGCTGTTTGCCGTGATTGGGCTTATCTGGAAACCCGGAGTCGGTCTGGCATTGCAGGGGGTTGGTTTTGCTGTTATCGGTACTTTTGTTTCGCTCTACTTTGCTGCTAAAGGCTGGGCCTGGGCGGGTTTCACGCTCACCGCATTTGGTGGCGCTTTTGTCCTGATGCGTGTGTTTTTTGGCTGGATGCCAGACCGTTTTGGTGGTGTGCGTGTGGCTCTGATTTCGCTGGCGATAGAAACTGTCGGGTTGGTTTTGTTATGGCAAGCACCGGAAGCGAGCGTTGCGCTAATGGGCGCGGCGCTCACCGGTTGCGGCTGTTCACTGATCTTCCCGGCGCTGGGTGTTGAAGTCGTGAAACGCGTTCCGGCGCAAGTGCGCGGCACAGCACTCGGCGGTTATGCGGCATTTCAGGATATCTCTTACGGTATCGCTGGCCCGCTAACCGGGCTGTTAGCCACATCGATGGGCTATCCATCGGTGTTCCTTGCTGGAGCGATTTCTGCGGCCATGGGGATTGTCGTGACATTAATCGCTTTCCGTAAATAATGTCTGCCACCCGTTATGGGTGGCAAATTGCTACAACACAATCCACAGCAGTGCCATGACCACAACCAGCGCAACCAGCGCCATGCCTGGTCGCGCACTCACTATCTTCATCGGCCCATAAAGGGTGCCCCGTTTTTTTGCCATCCTTACACGATCTCCTATGGAGGTAGTGATCGTTGTAAGTCAATATTCCAAAAGTTAGATCTTGTAGATTTGTTTTTATTTCTCTTATTCCCCACCAATTTGCTTTGAGTCAGAACGATTAATTCACAGTGTAAATCCCTTTAGGGCAACCATACGCAAAATTAATTAAATAGTTGATATATAAATAATATATTTATCAATTTTCTGATTTTCAACCTGAAAAACTGACCGCGGTCACACTATAAAAAAACAGACTGCTTATTCTTCTTCACCTGTTAACCATGTTTATCATTTGTCCGGCAGCGCGTCGGCACAGGGAAGAATTATGTCAGTAAAAGGACTGCGTTTTACGCTACAGGTGGCAGGGCTTGAGCCGGACACCTTTGCGGTGGTGAGTTTCTTCCTCCGCCAGCATTATTCCTCCTCCTTTATCCTCGACGTCGATGTTGCCAGCGACTCCTTCCGCCAGACTGCCGAACAGTTACTCGAGCAGAATGCCACGCTGACGGTCTGGCAGGGTGCCACCGCCGTGCGCCATGTCAGCGGCATTATTGCCACCTTCGGCATGAGCGAGAACAACGGCTGGCAGATGCGCTACCGTTTCCGCATTCATCCTCCCCTGTGGCGCTGCGGCCTGCGCCAGAACTTCCGTATTTTTCAGCAGCAGGATATCCGAACCATCACCGCCACGTTGCTGGCGGAAAACGGCGTCACGGACTGGACCTCCTCCTTTTATGAGAGCCATCCGGCACGGGAATTCTGCGTTCAGTACGGGGAAACTGACCTGGATTTTCTGGCAAGACTGTGGGCCGAGGAAGGCATCAGCTTCTTCGATGACGCCTCAGCGCAGGCGCAGAAACTGACGCTGTGTGATGACGCAGCTGGCCTGGTCCGCGCAGAAAATACCTTTCCCTTTAACCCGAATACCCCGGACGTGACCAGGGAGTGCATCAGCGTGTTTCGTTACGAAGCGAACGTGCTGCCGTCTTCGGTCATGAGCCAGGATTACACCTTTAAGGTACCGGACTGGCCGGGGAGGTATAACCACAAGGCCGACAGCCTGAACGGCCAGCGCGCACAGTATGAAATTTATGATTATCCGGGGCGTTTCAAGGATGAGCAGCACGGCCGGGATTTTACCCGTTACAAAACCGAGGGCTGCCGCAATCAGGCGGAAACTGCCACGGGGACCAGCACGTCAGCGACGTTATGGCCGGGGGGGCGTTTCACCCTTTCCGGTCACCCGATAAAGGCCCAGAACCGGGAATGGCAGGTGGTGAGCAGTATCCTGACCGGTGACCAGCCGCAGGCGCTGCATGGCAGTCGCGGCGAGGGCACCACCCTCATCAACCAGTTCAGTGTGATGCCCGCTACACGCACCTGGCGTCCGGCCCCGCGCTTCAAACCGAAAGTCGATGGCCCGCAGAGTGCGGTGGTGACCGGCCCGCCGGGGGAGGAGATTTTCTGCGACGAACACGGGCGGGTGCGGGTGAAATTCCGCTGGGACCGTTATCACGGCGGCACGGAAGACAGCTCGTGCTGGATACGGGTGTCGCAGGGGTGGGCCGGTACCGGGTTTGGTCACCTGGCGATACCGCGTGTCGGCCAGGAAGTGATAGTCGATTTCCTCAACGGTGACCCGGACCAGCCGATAGTGATGGGGCGGACTTATCATGAATTTAACGGTTCACCGGGAGACCTGCCGGGAACGAAAACGCAGATGACTCTCCGCTCAAAAACCTACAAGGGCAGCGGGTTTAACGAACTGCGCTTTGATGACGCGACCTCAGCGGAGCAGCTGTACCTCCATGCGCAGAAGAACATGGACACTGAAGTGCTCAATAACCGCACCACCGATGTGAAAGTCAACCATAGCGAAACCATCGGTGGCAACCAGGTCATCACCGTGAAGCAAAACCAGCTGCAGACGGTGGTGCAAAACCAGAAAGAAATCGTGGGGCAAAACCAGAGTATCACCGTCGGCCAGAACCAGTCGGAGACGGTGGGTATTGTCCGCGCGCTGACCGTGGGGCTGGCTTACCAGACCACCGTCGGGGGCGTGATGAACACCTCGGTGGCGCTGACGCAGTCCTCACAGGTGGGGATACAGAAATCGCTGGTGGTCGGTAAGGGGTATCACGTCAGCGTCGGGGAGAATGTCACCTTCACGGTGGGTAAAAACCGCACCGAGAGCACCGGCAAAGTGGCGGTGTATTCCGCAGGTGAGCATCTGGAACTGCGCTGCGGGATGGCGAGGCTGGTGCTGACGAAGGACGGGAAAATCTTCCTCAACGGCACCGCCATTAATCTGCAGGGTGTGCAGAGCGTCAGCGGCGATGCCCTGATGATTAACTGGAACTGCGGTCTGACGGACAATCCGCCGGAAGCACCGGAGGCGGACAGCCGCCAGCCGCCGGACATGCGGCAGTTCTGAATGGCAGCCCTGGAGTAACCATCAATTTTCAGTTCATGTAAACAGAAGGATTTGTGTATGACCGGTAATCTTACTGGAATTTTAAGTGTAGGTCCTGGTATTGGAGCCTGGGTCGGTGAGTTGAGTAATTGCTCACAATATGCAAAATGTTTATCAGAGTTGTTGGGGTAATGATGAACAAAAATAAATTGACAATACTGATCATTGTTGTAATGGCTTTTATATTATTCAGATACATGTTTAGTGTTATCTTTAAAAACGATAAACCTTTAAGGAAGGAAGCTGAAAATAAGGTTTCTTTATTTCAATCTCTTTATAACAGCCAGCATTTAGATAAGATATACAATGAATCCTGTGATGATTTTCAGCAAGCAACACCCCGAGATGAATTTCTATCAATTATGAATGGAAAGATGGAGGTGTTCGGTGAGTTTGAACATTCAACTTTATTGCATAGTAATGTTATCAACTCAAAAAAAATAATTTTAAGTTACCGAACAACTTATAAACACTACTCTTTAATTGAGGAGTTTATCTACAATTATAATGATAAAAAAGACTTATGCCTGCAAAGCTTTTATATCGATGATTCAGGTAAACGAGGTAATGTAATTAAACTGAAATAGGACTATTACTCAGTACACAGATAAACTGTACGTACCCCCCGTCGTACCTTGGCGGAGAAACTGCAGCAGGATGCAGGGATGGCGTTCAGGCCGGAACTGGTGAGCCTGCTGGATAACCTGGAGCGGGAGCTGCGGACTGACCAGGTCAGTGAACAAAGCCGCCAGTGGCTGATGCAGTGTGGGCTGACGGCAGAACAGATGAAAAGCCAGCTGGAGGCGGAGCACACACCGGAGAGAAAACTCCACCTGTACCACTGCGACCACCGTGGACTGCCGCTGGCACTGATTGATGAAGGGGGAGCTATTGCGTGGCGTGCGGAATACGATGAATGGGGAAACCTGCTGTCAGAGGATAACCCGCAGGCTCTGCAACAGCTCATCCGGCTGCCGGGGCAGCAGGCGGATGAAGAGTCGGGGCTGTACTACAACCGCCACCGTTATTATGACCCGCAACAGGGGCGGTATATTACCCAGGATCCTATTGGGCTAAGGGGTGGGTGGACTGCTTATGTTTATCCGCTAAATCCAGTTCAATATAGAGATCCGAAGGGGTTGAGCAGCCAAATCAACTTAGGTACAGGGTTTGAGGGTTATGGTAGAAATATTAGTAGCTTAGATATTTTAATGACACAGAATGGAGCATCACCCTATGAAGTAGCACAAGCTAATCACAATATGTGTATAGGTGCTAATGGTTGGAATCCAGGGAATACTTATGCCAAAGGAATCGTGTTTGATGCATCGGCAATCGGCATAGGTGGGCTTGGTGGTGGGAGTTTTAATGGTGTTCTTACTTGTCAGCAATATACTAAATGCATAGTGAATTAACATGAAAAAATATAAATTCTATATTGTTGGGGTTATGTTAAGCACCCAAGTATTGATTGGCTGCAGCGATGAAGGTTCCCGTGATGCAATGCTTACAGTCGAGGCATTTCACGAGCAATTCAATTTAAAAGATTTTGAAAAAATTTATGTAGATATAGTTTCTAAAGAATTTAAAGATTCAATGACAAAGTCAGATTATTTTTCCCTTATGAACAAAAATGCTTCTGTGCTTGGAAGTTATCAATATGGGAGGTTATTAAAAAGCGATCAGGTAAAGGTATTGATTGGGGATGGTAATATAAGATTGACTTATCATTCGATATACTCTAATTATGAATTGAATGAGATGTTTATAATAAAGAAAGAAGATGGTCGGGATAAAATAAAACAAATAGTTTATGACGATATTCATGTTGTAACACTCAAAGAGAAATAATTCAGTTAATACTTAATTATGGCACTGTAGTGGCTGGCGAAGTGCGGGCTGAACGTGGAACAGATGGAAAACCAACTGGAGCCGGAACACATCCCGGAGAGAAAAATCCATCTTTACCACTGTGACCACCGGGGACTGCCGCTGGCGCTGATTGATGAAGCAGGAGCGATAACCTGGCAGGCAGAATACGATGAATGGGGCAATCAGCTGACAGAAGAAAACCCGCATCATCTGCAACAACTCATTCGTCTGCCGAGTCAGCAGGCTGATGAAGAGACAGGATTGTATTATTACAACCGCCATCGTTATTATGACCCGCAGCAGGGGCGGTATATTACCCAGGATCCGATTGGGTTGAGGGGGGGAATTTATATAAATATACGAATAATCCAGTGCAGGAGGTTGATCCACTGGGTTTGGTTAACCTATTTGACATAATTTGGGTTGATGAAATTGAAGGAACAACTTCTATTGATCTAACAGGATCACTTGATATTGTTACATTAGGCGGAAATGCTGGCTTTGGTGTTGCGTTTAGTAAAAAGAAAGGTGATTGGATTTCAGATATTTGCTTCTATCTGGCTGCATGTGGACATATGGGTTCAGGAGGTAATGTTGGAGCAGTTCTGACCGTAACAACCTCAGGTGCTCAACCGTCGACAGGGGTAGGACGCTCAGGTGGGATTGGCGCAAGTGGTGGGGCTTTTGGACGATTTGGCATTGCGATACAGGATGATTTAGACAATCCAGGTTCACCTTTAACATCAGCTAGTATTGGTGTCGGCGCTGGTTATTATTCAGGAAGCCTTGTTTGTCAAACACCTCAAATCTGCTTGGTTAATTAAAAGGAATATTTATGCGATCTTTGAATATTTTAGTAATTATGCTCGTTGTATGCGCCTGTGCTCCAATAAGATGTGGATTTGGCACAAAAATGTGTTGATAGATTTCATTCTATGTATGAAAAAAAAGAGTATGCTGAAATTTATGCCGAAACATCTAGTGTACTTAAAATTGAAGCAACGGAAGAGCAATTTGTAAGTATTTTAACTGAAGCTGAGAATAAAAATTTTGGGGTATTCAAAAAATCGACATTGAAAAGTAAAAAAATCATATTATTTATTTAGTAATAATGAGATTATATTGACATATATCTCAGAGTATATAAAAAGAAATGTTTATGAGGTTTTTGTCTATGAAATAGTTAATGGCGCAATGAAATTAAAAGGATATCATTATGATTCTATTAATTAATGCGTCGTATATTATGTAGTATTATCCTTTAATGTACTTTGTCTACGATACCCTGGACCGGCTGACGCAGGAAAGCGGCTTTGACGGCAGAACACAGCGTTACCACTACGGCCCCACCGGGCAGCTCATCCGCAGCGAAGATGCGCATTGTTTTTACCATTACGATCGCTACGGCAGGCTGACGGAAAAGGATGAACGGCGCATTCACCCGCACGGCAGCATCACGCACCACTACAACACGATCCACAGCAGTGCCATGACCACAACCAGCGCAACCAGCGCCATGCCTGGTCGCGCACTCACGACTTTCATCGGCTCGATAAACGGTGCCCAGATTGGGCTGGCTATAGGCTGAATATGATGTGTCTCAAGCGCCGCTGGCTGGCGTTGCGCCCGCTTTAAAAACACCTGATTCAAAATATCCTGCACTTGTGCTGCGGACAGTAACGTCTGTGGCGTCGCCTGGAAACGTTGCTGGGAGTAATCGGTCATCTCTTGCCATTCAGCCGGTTCCAGTGGCTGCTTCAGTGCGGCCTGAATGGTATGCAGGGTAGGCGCATTTTGCTGACTCAATGTCTGGCGCGCTTGCAGCCAGGTGGTCAGCAAAGTGAAGTGTTTGGCTGGAATCAGTTCGCCTGTTTTCACGCCAGAAAGCTCAAGCATCGATTGCCAGATTAATTTTCCGGATTCGCCCGTCGCGGCGGTCAGTTTGGCGACCTGTTTATTTAACGAGTTATGCTCTGCCGGAAGCAGCGGGCGGTCGGTGGCCTGGCGCTGTTGCGGTTGTGGGATCGCCAGTTGGTTATTTTGCAATAACGTCAGCACGCTTTTGAGCTGCTCTGGGGTGAGCTGACTTAGCGCAGTCTGACCAAATTGCTGGCGAATGTAGTCGCTGACAGCCTGGCGATTATTGCCCTGCGCCAGCAATTCGCTGAGCTGCTGAACCACCTGGCGTGTGGCGTGGCTGGTTTGAGCCACGCTAACTCGCTGATTAAGATTTTGTTCGGCTGCCGGGAAGTGGCGCGACAACAGTGGTGTTTCACTTTTTAGCCCGAGATCATGCTTGAGTCCCGCCCACACTTCAGCACTTTGTTGCTGGTTTAGCGCAACAATTCGCGTGATCAATCGTTCCAGAACGGTACGTTGTTTGGAGGAAAGCGGAAATTCGCCTGCCGCAGAAGGTGTGGAGGGAGGTTCCCCCGAAGGACGCGTAGCCGCCCCTTGAATGGGTTGCATAGTCTAAAAATCCTTTGTCGTTCCCCGGCTCAAGTATGCCAGGCCGCAAGATTATGGCACACTATCGGGCTTATTCTCGACGTTTAACAAACAGGTAGCGTAAAGTGAAAATCCTCGTTGACGAAAATATGCCCTATGCACGCGAATTGTTCAGTCGCCTTGGCGATGTGACTGCTGTTCCAGGGCGCCCGATCCCAGTCTGTGAACTGGCGGATGCCGAGGCATTAATGGTGCGCTCGGTCACCAAAGTAAATGCCGATTTGCTTGATGGCAAAGGGATTAAATTTGTCGGTACGGCAACGGCGGGTACTGACCACGTTGACGAAAACTACCTTGAGCGCGCGGGTATCGCGTTTTCTGCAGCCCCTGGTTGCAACGCTATCGCCGTTGTCGAATACGTCTTTTCTTCACTGTTAATGTTAGCTGAACGTGATGGTTTCGAGTTGGCCGACCGCACGGTGGGGATTGTTGGCGTCGGTAACGTCGGTTCACGCTTGCAGGCACGCCTTGAAGCCTTCGGCGTTCGTACACTACTTTGCGATCCACCTCGCGCGGATCGTGGCGACACAGGCGATTTCCAGCCGCTGGAAACGCTGGTGCGCGAAGCGGATGTGCTGACATTCCACACGCCATTGTTCAAAGATGGCCCATACAAATCGCTGCATCTTGCCGATGAAAAACTGATCTCAAGCCTTAAACCAGGCAGCATTCTGATTAACGCCTGTCGTGGCCCGGTGGTCGATAACGCCGCGCTGCTGAAGTGTCTGGAAAATGGCCAGGATCTTAGCGTGGTGCTGGATGTCTGGGAACCAGAGCCAGACCTCAATGTGGCGTTGCTCGATAAAGTCGATATTGGCACCTCACACATTGCCGGCTACACGCTGGAAGGCAAAGCACGCGGCACCACGCAGGTGTTTGAAGCATTCAGTGAGTTTATTGGGCAGAAACAACAAGTGGCGTTAGACACTTTATTGCCCGCCCCTGAATTCGGTCGCATTACCCTGCATGGTCCGCTCGATCAGCCGACACTCAAAAGACTGGTTCATCTGGTGTATGATGTGCGCCGTGATGATGCCCCGTTGCGTAAAGTGGCGGGAATTCCTGGTGAGTTTGACAAGTTACGCAAAAACTACCTGGAACGCCGTGAATGGTCATCGCTGTATATTCAGTGTGATGATGAATCTGCGGCACAAACACTGCAAAATCTCGGTTTTAGCGCAGTTTATACCCGCTAGCCCTAATCTTTGTCCCATCGGGCGAATGTCCGGTGGGACGCTGTTTTATCAAGTCTGGAGTAAACCAACATGTCTGAAGGCTGGAATATTGCCGTTTTAGGTGCCACGGGTGCCGTAGGCGCAGCTGTGATTGAACTGCTTGCCGAACGCCAGTTCCCGGTTGGTGAATTGTATGCCCTGGCGCGTAATGACAGCGCGGGTGAAAACATTCGTTATGAAGGCAAAACGGTGATGGTTCAGGATGCTGAATCATTTGACTGGACTCAGGTTCAGCTCGCGTTCTTCGTGGCAGGCGTTGAAGCCACGGCGCGTTACGCAGAAGAAGCCACTAACGCCGGTTGCCTGGTGATTGACTCCAGCGGCCTGTTCGCCATGGAACACGATGTGCCGTTAGTGGTGCCTGATGTGAATCCTTTTGTGTTGGGTGAATACCGCAATCGCAACCTGGTGGCTGTTGCCGATAGCCTGACCAGCCAATTGCTGACCGCGCTGAAACCGCTGATTGAACAAGGCGGTTTGTCGCGCATTCAGGTGACCAATTTACTGGCGGCTTCTGGGCGTGGCAAAAGTGCAGTCGATGCGCTGGCCGGGCAAAGTGCGCGTTTGCTGAATGGTTTGCCAATCGAAGATACCGATTTGTTTGGTCGCCAGTTGGCCTTCAACATGCTGCCATTAGTGCCAGATGCGGAAGGCAGCGTGCCTGCTGAACGCCGCCTGGTGAATGAAGTGCGTAAAGTGTTGCAGGACGAAGGCGTGATGATTTCTGCGAGCATGGTTCAGGCTCCGGTATTTTACGGTCACGCACAAATGGTCAACTTCGAAGCGATGCGCCCGCTGGCCGCTGAAGAAGCGCGTGATGCGTTTGGCCAGTTTGAAGATATCGAGCTTTCTGAAGAAGGGCAGTTCCCGACTCAGGTTTCCGATGCTTCCGGCAGCTCACATCTTTCTATTGGTTGTATTCATAATGATTACGGTATGCCTGAGCAGATTCAATTCTGGTCTGTTGCCGATAACGTGCGTTTCGGTGGCGCGTTGATGGCGGTGAAAACAGCTGAAAAATTAGTGCAGGAGTATATGTACTAATGTCCGACGTGTTACCTGAAATACCGCGGCGTAAAATTGCGCTCGGCATTGAGTATGACGGCAGTAAATATTATGGCTGGCAGCGCCAGAACGAAGTGCGCAGCGTGCAGGAGAAGCTCGAAAAAGCGCTCTCTAAAGTGGCGAATGAGCCGATTCACGTGTTCTGCGCAGGACGAACGGATGCTGGTGTGCATGCCACCGGTCAGGTCGTGCATTTCGAAACCCGTATGGATCGTAAAGATGCCGCATGGACTCTGGGTGCAAATGCGAATTTACCTGGAGACATTGCGGTGCGTTGGGTTAAAGCTGTGCCGGACGATTTCCATGCCCGATTCAGCGCCACGGCGCGTCGCTACCGATATGTCATCTATAACGAACGGCTGCGTCCGGCTGTGATGGGGCAGGGTGTGACGCACTTTTATCACCCGCTTGACGCCGATAAGATGCACCGTGCAGCGCAGTGTCTGTTGGGCGAGAACGATTTTACCTCGTTCCGTGCGGTGCAGTGCCAGTCGCGCACACCGTGGCGTAACCTGATGCACATCACCGTGACCCGTTATGGCTCATACGTGGTGGTGGACATCAAAGCGAACGCATTTGTGCATCATATGGTGCGTAACATTGTTGGCAGCTTGATGGAAATTGGTTGTGGGAATCAGGACGAAAACTGGATGGCGCAATTGCTGGCGGCGAAAGACCGCAAGCTGGCAGCCGCCACCGGTAAAGCAGAAGGTCTGTACTTAGTCTGCGTTGATTATCCTGAACATTTTGCGTTACCTAAACCCCCGATGGGTCCACTTTTTTTAGCTGACTGACCCTTGTCGAAAAGGTAGATAACTATGGAATTTATCCGCTTTATTATTGATTTTATATTGCACATTGATGTGCATTTGGCGGAGTTGGTTGCGCAGTATGGTGTTTGGGTTTACGCCATTCTGTTTTTGATTTTGTTCTGTGAAACCGGCCTGGTGGTGACACCATTCTTGCCTGGCGACTCTTTATTGTTTGTTGCCGGTACGCTGGCAGCCTTGCCAACCAACGATCTGAATGTCCATACCATGGTGATTTTAATGGTCATTGCCGCCATTATTGGCGATGCCGTGAACTACACTATCGGGCGGTTGTTTGGAGAAAAGCTGTTCAGTAATCCGGACTCAAAAATCTTCCGCCGCAGTTATCTTGATAAAACCCACGCTTTTTACGAGCGTCACGGCGGAAAAACGATTATCCTCGCGCGCTTCGTACCGATTGTGCGAACTTTCGCACCGTTCGTCGCCGGGATGGGGCATATGTCCTATCGTCATTTTGCGATGTATAACGTGGCCGGTGCGTTGCTGTGGGTACTGTTATTTACCTACGCAGGTTACTGGTTTGGAAACTTCCCGATTGTGCAGGAAAACTTGAAATTACTGATAGTGGCGATTATCGTCCTGTCAATTCTGCCGGGTGTCATCGAAGTTCTCCGTCAAAGGTATGCGGCCAAACGCCTACAAAAGTAACCCCATCGCGCGGTTCGACCACTTTTTTATCCAAAGTCGCGGGCCGTTATGTTTTAATGAGCACCATTTATGGTCTGGGGCAGCTATTGCTGCCACAGAAAAACTGGCATCGACCAGGTTCAAGCAGAAAGGTCATCAATGAGCTGGATTGAACGAATTCTCAATAAGAGCAACGTCACCCCTACCCGCAAGGCGAGTATCCCTGAAGGGGTGTGGACTAAATGCGACAGCTGTGGCCAGGTTTTGTACCGTGCCGAACTGGAACGCAATCTTGAAGTCTGCCCAAAATGCGATCACCACATGCGCATGTCTGCGCGCGATCGCCTGCACAGCCTGTTAGATGAAGGCTCGCTGTTTGAGTTGGGTAGTGAACTTGAGCCAAAAGATATCCTCAAGTTTAAAGACTCCAAAAAATATAAAGATCGTCTGGCATCAGCCCAGAAAGAAACTGGCGAGAAAGATGCGCTGGTGGTGATGAAAGGCACGCTCTATAACATGCCGGTTGTTGCTGTGGCGTTTGAGTTTGCCTTTATGGGCGGTTCTATGGGTTCTGTTGTGGGCGCGCGTTTTGTGCGTGCCGTTGAACAGGCTCTGGAAGATAATTGCCCGATGATTTGCTTCTCCGCATCTGGTGGTGCACGTATGCAGGAAGCGCTGATGTCGCTGATGCAAATGGCGAAAACCAGTGCCGCACTGGCAAAAATGCAAGAACGCGGTTTGCCGTATATTTCGGTTCTGACTGACCCAACGATGGGTGGTGTTTCTGCAAGCTTTGCGATGCTTGGCGATCTCAACATTGCTGAGCCAAAAGCGTTGATCGGCTTTGCAGGCCCACGCGTTATCGAACAGACCGTTCGTGAAAAACTGCCGCCGGGCTTCCAGCGCAGTGAGTTCCTGATTGAGAAAGGGGCGATCGACATGATCGTTCGCCGTCCGGAAATGCGTCTGAAACTGGCAAGCGTTCTGGCAAAACTGACAAATCAGCCTGCACCAAATCCTGATGCGCCGCGTGAACCGCTAGTGGTTCCGGCAGCACCGGAAGAAGGTCACGAGGCCTGATTGTTAATAAGGGCAGGCCGCACAGGTTCTGCCCTTTTTCTTGAACCGTAGCGTAGAGCGGGCATCATGGAAAAAACTCAAACACCTCAAGCCACGTCGCCCCTTGCCACGTGGCTTTGTTATCTGGAAAACCTCCATTCTAAAACCATCGAGCTTGGCCTTGAGCGCGTCAAAAAAGTGGCGGCTACGCTTGATGTCCTGAAACCTGCGCCAACGGTGTTTACGGTTGCCGGGACAAATGGCAAAGGCACAACTTGCCGTACCCTGGAAAAGGTGTTGATGGCGGCGGGTTACAGCGTTGGTGTGTACAGTTCACCGCATCTGGTGCGTTACACCGAGCGCGTACGCGTACAAAGCGAAGAGCTGGACGAGGCTTACCACACGGCGGCCTTTGCGCAGATTGAAGCGGCGCGTGGCGAGACATCACTGACCTATTTCGAATACAGCACCTTGTCGGCCCTGTTGCTGTTTAAGCAACTGGCGGTTGATGTTGTGATTCTTGAAGTGGGTCTGGGCGGGCGCCTGGATGCGACCAATATCGTCGATGCCGATGTCGCTGTCGTCACCAGTATCGCGCTTGATCACACTGACTGGCTGGGGCCAGATCGCGAAAGCATCGGGCGTGAAAAAGCCGGGGTCTTCCGTGGTGGAAAACCTGCTGTCGTCGGTGAGCCGGATATGCCGCAGACCATCGCTGATGTGGCGGCTGAAAAAGGCGCTCATTTGCTGCGCCGTGGCGTGGACTGGTCTTACAGCGTTGAAGAGAATAGCTGGAGCTTCAAAGACGGGCAGGGCGAGCTGAGTGGGCTGCCGTTGCCACTGGTGCCGCAGCCAAATGCGGCAACGGCGTTGGCAGCATTGCGCGCAAGCGAGCTGAATGTTAGCGATGACGCTATCATTCAAGGGATTAAAGAGGCGACTCTACCTGGGCGATTCCAGGTCATTTCGCAAGCGCCATTGGTTATTCTGGATGTGGCGCACAATCCCCATGCGGCGGCTTATCTTGCCGGGCGGCTGGCAGAGTTGCCGAAACGTGGCCGCGTGCTGGCGGTCATCGGAATGCTGCATGATAAAGACATCGCCGGGACGCTGGCATGTTTGTCCCCGCAAGTCGATAGCTGGTATTGTGCTCCATTAGAAGGGCCACGCGGTGCGAGTGCTGAACAACTGATTGAACATCTCGGTCAGGGTGAAGTCTACGACACAGTGGCTGAGGCCTGGTATGCTGCCATGAACGCAGCAACGGAAAATGATACCGTGCTGGTGTGTGGTTCATTTCATACAGTAGCCCACGTAATGGAAGCGCTGGACGCGGAGAAAGCAGGTGGCGAGTAAGTTTCAAAATCGATTAGTCGGAACCATCATTCTGGTCGCACTGGGGGTCATTATCCTGCCAGGGTTGCTTGATGGTCAGAAAAAGCATTATCAGGATGAGTTTGCAGCTATTCCTCTGGTTCCAAAACCAGGTGATACCGATGAGCCAGATATGCTACCCGCGGCGACTCAGGCACTCCCTTCACAACCACCGGAAGGTGCAGCTGAAGAAGTGCGTGCCGGTACGGCGGCAGCGCCAGGGCTGGATATCGCTTCGCTGCCTGGTGATAGCGGGGCGGGCATTGATGAAGTCCCTGTTTCCCGTGAACAGCCGAAACCGAAGCCCGTCGCTGAGAAACCAAAACCGAAGCCGGTAGAGAAACCGCAGAGCAAGGTCGATGCTTCTCAAACGGAAGAGCGCCTGGCGATGATGAACGAAGAACCGCCAGTGCCAGAAAAGCCTGCGAAGCAAGAGACGACCGAACAAGCACCAACCGGGAAAGCTTACGTTGTGCAACTTGGT
The DNA here is from genome assembly GCF_004361975.1 of Buttiauxella sp. JUb87. NCBI lineage: Bacteria > Pseudomonadati > Pseudomonadota > Gammaproteobacteria > Enterobacterales > Enterobacteriaceae > Buttiauxella > Buttiauxella sp. JUb87. Next base: position 1,492,132 of record NZ_SNVY01000001.1, on the reverse strand, counting down.
GCATTGAAGAATGCCGACAAAGTGAATGAAATTGTTGGTAAACTACGCGGCGCAGGGTTCCGTGTTTACACGTCACCATCAACACCGGTACAAGGAAAAGTCACCCGTATTCTGGTGGGGCCGGATGCCTCGAAAGACAAGCTTAAGTCTTCACTGGGCGAGCTGAATTCGCTTTCCGGGCTGAACGGTGTGGTGATGAATTATACGGCGAGATAGAAATTAGCCCGATTTGAGTTCAGGTCGCCCTCACCCCGACCCTCTCCCCCAGGAGAGGGGGAAAAGTGGCACTGATCTCAGCCCCTCTCCCTCAGGGAGTGGGCCAGGGTGAGGGTTGTTTTAGGGCAAACTTTTAATGGCGTTGAGCATTTTTTCAACGCCATTATTTATTTACGCGAGGGAAGGAAATCCCTACGCAAACGTTTTCTTTTTCTGTTAGAATGCGCCCCGAACTGGACGTCAGGGCGATTTGTCGTGAGATTTGTTCATGGTCTGGATAGATTACGCCATCATTGGAGTCATCGGTTTTTCGGCTCTGATTAGTGTTATTCGTGGGTTTGTGCGTGAAGCGTTGTCGCTGGTGACATGGGGTTGTGCTTTCTTTGTTGCCAGTCATTACTACACTTACCTGTCAGTCTGGTTCACTGGCTTTGAAGACGAACTGGTACGTAATGGAATAGCTATCGCGATACTGTTTATCGCGACACTCATCGTCGGTGCGATAGTCAATTATGTGATTAGCGCACTGGTTGAGAAAACCGGCCTGTCGGGTACAGACAGGGTGTTGGGGATCTGTTTCGGTGCGTTACGTGGAGCGCTGATCGTCGCCGCCATTCTGTTCTTTCTTGATACGTTTACTGGTTTTTCTAAGAGTGACGACTGGCAAAAGTCGCAGCTTATCCCGCAATTCAGTTTCATCATCAGATGGTTCTTTGACTATCTGCAAAGCTCGTCAAGTTTCTTGCCCCGGTAATCGTATCGGGGGGTTGTGGCTTAATGAGGAAAAGACAACATGTGCGGTATTGTCGGTATCGCCGGTTTTATGCCGGTCAACCAGTCGATTTATGACGCGTTAACGGTGCTTCAGCATCGTGGGCAGGATGCCGCAGGCATCGTCACCATTGATGCTTTAAACTGTTTTCGTCTGCGTAAAGCTAATGGTCTGGTGAGCGATGTATTTGGTGCCATTCACATGCAGCGCTTGCAGGGAAATATGGGCATCGGCCATGTGCGTTACCCGACAGCGGGTAGCTCAAGCGCTTCAGAAGCTCAGCCATTCTATGTGAACTCCCCGTACGGCATTACTCTTGCACACAACGGTAATCTGACGAACGCGCACGAACTGCGCCAAAAGCTGTTCGAAGAAAAGCGTCGTCATATTAACACCACCTCTGATTCCGAAATCCTGCTCAATATTTTCGCCAGCGAGCTGGATAACTTCCGCAACTATCCGCTGGAAGCCGACAACATTTTTGCTGCCATTGCTGCGACTAACCGCCAAATCCGCGGCGCATATGCGTGTGTGGCAATGATTATCGGCCACGGCATGGTGGCTTTCCGTGATCCGAACGGTATTCGTCCGTTGGTGATGGGCAAGCGTGATTTGGGTGATGGCCGTACCGAATACATGGTGGCCTCTGAAAGCGTGGCGCTTGATACGCTGGGCTTTGAGTTCCTGCGTGATATCGCGCCGGGCGAGGCGGTTTACATCACTGAGAAAGGGCAGTTGTTCACCCGCCAGTGTGCCGACAACCCAACCAGCAACCCTTGCCTGTTCGAATACGTTTACTTCGCGCGTCCGGACTCGTTCATCGACAAGATTTCCGTTTACAGCGCTCGCGTTGAAATGGGTAAAAAACTCGGTGAGAAAATTGCCCGTGAGTGGGAAGATTTGGACATCGACGTGGTTATCCCGATTCCAGAAACTTCCTGCGACATCGCGCTGGAAATTGCCCGTATTCTCGACAAGCCATATCGTCAGGGCTTCGTGAAGAACCGCTACGTTGGCCGTACCTTTATCATGCCAGGCCAGCAACTGCGTCGTAAATCTGTGCGTCGTAAACTCAACGCCAACCGCGCTGAATTCCGCGATAAAAACGTGCTGCTGGTGGATGATTCCATCGTGCGCGGTACCACTTCCGAGCAGATTATCGAGATGGCACGTGAAGCGGGTGCGAAGAAAGTTTACCTGGCTTCTGCGGCACCTGAGATTCGCTTCCCGAACGTGTATGGCATCGATATGCCAAGCGCCAACGAACTGATTGCTCATGGCCGTGAAGTGGATGAAATTCGTCAGCTAATCGGTGCAGACGGTTTGATTTTCCAGGATCTGGACGATCTGATTGAAGCGGTTCGCATTGAGAATCCGGACATCACTCAGTTTGAGTGCTCGGTATTCAATGGTATCTACGTCACCAAAGATGTTGATCACGAATACCTTGAGTATCTTGAGTCACTGCGTAATGACGATTCGAAAGCGATTCAGCGCCAGAACGAAGTGGAAAACTTAGAGATGCATAACGAGGGTTAATACCATCCTCACCCTAACCCTCTCCTTGAAGGAGAGGGGATAGAACGGTTTCTCCCTCTCCTGTGGGAGAGGGCGGGGTGAGGGGCAGCACTGCTTGCATCCCGCCCCATCTTGCGGCAAAGTCAGCCCAGATAAACTCCTCGGGCGAACGTAAATTATGAAACGGTTAATTGTTGGGATTTCAGGTGCCAGTGGCGCGACTTATGGTGTGCGACTGCTTCAGGTGCTGCAACAATTGCCGGATGTCGAAACTCATCTCATCCTCAGCAATGCCGCTCGCCAGACACTCGCGCTGGAAACCGATATTTCCTTAAGAGAAGTTCAGGCATTTGCTGATGTAGTTCACGACTCGCGTGATATCGCCGCCAGCCTCTCCTCAGGCTCTTTTAAGACCCACGGCATGGTCATATTGCCCTGCTCAATCAAAACCCTTTCTGGCATCGTTCATAGCTATACAGATGGCCTGCTGACACGAGCCGCCGATGTAGTGCTGAAAGAACGTCGTCCGTTGGTGCTTTGCGTACGTGAAACCCCGCTGCACCTTGGCCATTTGCGCTTGATGACCCAGGCGGCTGAAATGGGCGCGGTGATTATGCCGCCGATGCCGGCGTTCTATCATCGCCCACAGAGCGTGCAGGATATTATCGACCAGACAGTGAATCGGGTCATCGATCAGTTTGATATTGAGCTTCCGCAAGATCTGTTCACACGCTGGAGTGGGGCTTAAACACTGTCCCAGTGTGGTGCATCACAAAACCCTTCGCCTCAAAATGGGGCGATTTTGTAACCTCGATCACTTCCAGAACATTTATCCGCTATTTTCCTCCGTTAATGCTTTTTCCTCATACCAGACCTGCTATCTTTCAATCTCGTGACAGGGTTGTAACTTTTATTTAACACGCTGGTGCGCACTTTCTTTCACGCAAGAAAAAGTGGCATGAGAACTGCAACTCTGCTTCGCAACACAAAACAAATACAACACGACATTACACATAATAAGACCAGTTACTTGAGGGTACCGTATGAAAAAGCAAGTTCTTGCTCTGTCTTTACTGCTTGGCCTGAGTGCCACCGCTAGCGTTTTCGCAGCCATTCCACAGAGTCTTCGTCTTGGTACGGACACGACATACGCGCCGTTTTCTTCTAAAGACGCGAAAGGGGATTTTGTTGGTTTCGATATTGATCTCGGCAATGAGCTCTGTAAGCGCATTAATACTAAATGTACGTGGGTTGCCAGTGACTTTGATGCGCTGATTCCATCGCTTAAAGCGAAGAAAATCGACGGTATCATCTCCTCACTTTCCATCACCGAAAAGCGCCAGAAAGAAATCGCCTTCTCAGACAAACTTTATGCTGCTGACTCCCGCCTGATTGCCGTTAAAGGCTCCCCAGTTCAACCGACTCTTGATTCCCTCAAAGGCAAGCACATCGGTGTGTTGCAAGGCTCTACGCAAGAAGCGTATGCCAACGCTGAATGGCGTAGCAAAGGAATCGATGTGGTGCCTTATGCTAACCAGGATCTGATTTATTCTGACCTTGCAGCGGGTCGTCTGGATGCTGCTTTCCAGGATGAAACCGCGGCGAGCGAAGGCTTCCTGAAACTGCCTGCCGGTAGCGGTTATGCGTTTGCTGGCCCTGCGGTGAAAAACAAACAGTACTTTGGTGATGGCACCGGTATTGGCTTGCGCAAAGAGGATACTGAGCTGAAAGCGGCCTTTGATAAAGCACTGGCTGAAATGCGTAAAGACGGCACTTACGACAAATTTGCGAAGAAGTACTTCGATTTTAATGTTTACGGTGAATAACGTTATCCCGTAGTCTGTAGCCCGGTTATGATTCGTCATGGCCGGGCTGAATAGAATTGCAAACTAGCGCTGAATTGTTTGCACTGATTTAGTGCAAATTTTTTCGGGTGCACCAGAATGGCAATTTCCTTGCATCCTGTTGGTGCAGTGTCTTTTTTGAGTGAAAGTGCCGGAGTAGCATGGCGAGCTTACACCCAGGAAAAACACTATATTAAGATGCATAAATTGGCATAGAACATGCAATTTTATACGGTTAAAAAGCCATCGCACATAAAATTTACCCGAGCATCTTGAAGGGCGACGGGTGCAGTCTATTCGAGGATAATTATGAACAAGCAGATCATTGCTCTTTCTTTAGTACTGGCATTTTCCAGTGTATCCACAGCTTTCGCCGCAATTCCTAAGAATTTACGTATCGGCACTGACCCAACTTATGCTCCGTTTGAGTCGAAAAATGCTCAAGGGGAATTGATCGGTTTTGACATCGATCTGGCAAAAGAACTTTGTAAACGCATCGAAACCAACTGCACCTTCGTGGAAAATCCACTGGATGCGCTGATCCCTTCGTTGAAAGCGAAAAAAATCGACGCGATTATGTCGTCACTTTCCATCACTGAAAAACGCCAACAAGAAATTGCCTTCACCGACAAACTGTACGCGGCAGATTCGCGTTTAGTGGTCGCTAAAGGTTCGCCAATTCAGCCAACGCTTGAGTCGCTGAAAGGTAAGCGTGTTGGTGTGCTGCAAGGCACCACGCAAGAAACCTTTGGTAACGAGCACTGGGCACCTAAAGGCATTGAAATTGTCTCTTATCAGGGTCAGGACTCTATTTACGCCGACTTAACCGCTGGCCGTATTGATGCGGCATTCCAGGATGAAGTGGCCGCCAGCGAAGGTTTCCTGAAACAACCTGTTGGTGCCAATTACCAGTTTGGTGGCCCATCAATTAAAGACGAAAAGCTGTTCGGCGTGGGTACCGGTATGGGTCTGCGTAAAGACGATACCGAGTTACGCCAGGCGCTGAACAAAGCGTTTGCAGAAATACGCAAAGATGGAACTTACGAGAAGTTAGCGAAGAAATACTTCGACTTCGATGTTTACGGTGGTTAACAGTCACCAGTGGTTCAACCTGCCCGTAAAGGGCAGGTTAGGTTTGTGCAAACACTGACGACAGGATACGCACCATGCTGTACGGTTTTTCAGAAGTCATTTTTAAAGGGGCGATCGTCACGCTGGAACTGGCGTTAAGCTCCGTTATCCTCGCCGTTATTATTGGCCTGGCGGGAGCTGGTGCTAAGTTATCCAAAAATCGCCCGTTAGCCATGCTGTTTGAAGGTTATACCACCTTGATTCGTGGTGTTCCTGATCTGGTGCTGATGCTGCTGATTTTCTACGGCCTGCAAATGGCACTCAATGTGTTAACCGACTGGCTGGGCGCGTCTCAGTTTGATATCGACCCGATGGTGGCTGGTATCATTACACTCGGTTTTATCTACGGAGCCTATTTTACCGAAACCTTCCGTGGCGCGTTTATGGCGGTACCGAAAGGCCATATCGAAGCGGCAACCGCTTTTGGCTTCACCGGTTCGCAAACTTTCCGCCGTATTCTCTTCCCGGCCATGATGCGTTATGCGCTTCCGGGCATCGGTAATAACTGGCAGGTCATTTTAAAGTCCACTGCGCTGGTGTCGTTGTTAGGCCTGGAAGATGTGGTTAAAGCTACTCAACTGGCCGGGAAAAGCACCTGGCAGCCGTTCTACTTTGCGATTGTCGCTGGGCTTATCTACCTGTTCTTTACCACGGTATCGAACGGTGTGCTGCTCTGGCTTGAACGCCGTTACTCGGTTGGCGTGAAGAGGGCTGATCTATGATCGAAATTATTCAGGAGTACTGGAAAGCGCTGCTGTGGACAGACGGTTATCGCCTCACCGGTGTGGCTATCACGCTGTGGCTGCTGATTTCTTCGGTCGTGATGGGCGGGATTCTGGCGCTGTTCCTGGCAATTGGCCGTGTCTCAAGCAATAAGTTTATCGCGTTCCCTATCTGGCTGTTTACCTACATCTTCCGTGGTACACCGCTGTATGTGCAGTTGCTGGTGTTCTATTCCGGGATGTACACGCTGGAAGTGGTGAAAGGCACGGTGTTGCTCAATGAGTTTTTCCGCAGCGGCCTGAACTGTACGGTGCTGGCGCTGACGCTAAATACCTGTGCCTACACTACAGAAATCTTTGCCGGGGCGATTCGCTCTGTGCCGCACGGTGAAATTGAAGCGGCTCGTGCTTATGGTTTCTCGCCATTCAAATTGTATCGTTGCATTATTTTGCCATCGGCGTTGCGTATCGCGCTGCCTGCGTACAGCAACGAAGTGATTTTGATGCTGCATTCTACGGCGCTGGCGTTTACCGCTACAGTGCCCGATCTGCTGAAGATTGCCCGCGATATCAACTCCGCTACCTACCAGCCGTTTACGGCCTTCGGGATTGCTGCGGTGCTGTACCTGTGTATTTCCTATGTGCTGATTAGATTGTTCCGCAAGGCTGAGCAACGCTGGTTGCAGCATGTTAAACCAAGCTCAACACATTGAGTGTGCAATGATGACTGATAAAAAATTAAGCGTTACCGACCTGCACAAGCGCTATGGGCAACATGAAGTGCTGAAAGGGGTTTCTTTACAAGCCAACGCTGGCGATGTCATAAGCATCATTGGCTCATCGGGTTCCGGTAAAAGTACCTTTTTACGCTGCATTAACTTCCTTGAAAAACCGAGTGAAGGGACGATTGTCGTCAATAACCAGAACATAAACCTGGTGCGCGATACTGATGGGCAACTGAAAGTTGCCGATAAAAACCAGCTTCGTTTGCTGCGCACACGCCTGACGATGGTGTTCCAGCATTTCAACTTGTGGAGCCATATGACGGTGCTGGAAAACGTCATGGAAGCGCCGATTCAGGTGCTTGGCCTGAGCAAGCAAGAAGCGAAAGAACGTGCGGTTAAGTATCTGGCGAAAGTCGGCATTGACGAGCGCCAGCAGGTGAAATATCCGGTGCATCTGTCCGGCGGCCAGCAACAACGTGTTTCTATTGCCCGTGCGCTGGCGATGGAACCGGAAGTGTTGCTGTTCGATGAACCGACTTCCGCGCTCGACCCTGAGCTGGTAGGCGAAGTATTGCGTATCATGCAGAAACTGGCCGAAGAGGGGAAAACCATGGTGGTGGTCACGCATGAGATGGACTTTGCGCGCCACGTTTCAAACCATGTAATTTTCCTGCATCAGGGCTTAATCGAAGAAGAAGGGACGCCAGAAGAGTTGTTTGGTAACCCGAAAAGTGCGCGTTTGCAGCAGTTCTTGTCGGGATCGCTGAAGTAATTCCCCCTCACCCTCTCCCCAGGGAGAGGGTGCTCGCTTTCCCCTTATCCTGGGGACAAGGTTGGGATGAGGGCGTTTCTTACCGCACCACATCCCCAAGCGCTTCCTCAAGGTCATACCAACGAAAACCAAACCCGGACTCCTCAAGCCGCTTTGGCAATGCGCGTTGCCCGCCTAACACCAATACCGAAGATTCACCCATCATCATTTTTACCGCAGTTGCCGGTGCTCGCATAAACGCCGGGCGATTGAGTACGTGGCCGAGTGCATGAGAAAATTGTTCATTGCGAACCGGGTAGGGCGAAACCATGTTGAAAGGCCCGCGTAGATCGTTATCCAGCAACCACAGAATGCCGTTGACCATATCGTCGATATGAATCCATGCCAGATATTGCCGCCCATCGCCCATCGGCCCGCCCAGGCCTAAGCGGAATATCGGCAGTAGTTTCGCCAGAATCCCGCCTTTTGGAGCCAGAACCACGCCGGTACGCAGCAGGCAGACACGTGTGTGCTCGCTCTGCGCGCCACAGGCGATTTGTTCCCAGCGGGCGCAGAGTTTATGGGTAAATTCATTGTGCGGCGGCTCATCTTCGTTGACGACCACTTCGCCGAGATCGCCGTAATAGCCTGCGGCTGAGCCGGAGATAAATACTGACGGCGGCGTTTGACTGGTTTTAAACATCTCGACCAGACGTTCGGTGATTTGCCAACGGCTGTTACACAACCGTTGTTTTTGCGCTTCGGTCCAGCGTTTGTCAGCAATAGGTTCGCCCGCCAGATTGATGACGGCATCAAAGCCATCAAGACTGGAGTTCTCACTTAACCCTTTCCAAAGCATGACTTTTTGTTCAAAAAATACGCGGGCCTTCTCAGGGTTTCGAGTGACGACGGTGACATCGTGCCCTAATTCCAGCAAGCGCGGCACCAAATGGCGGCCAATCAATCCGGTTCCGCCGGTAATCAGTATCTGCATGGTCGTCTCCAGCTTATTACGCCTGGCGACGCCAACTCATCGTCATGGATACCGAGTCGGCATAACGCAGCGCGTGAAGTTTATCGATTTCCACTTCAGCATAAGACACCCACGGATGGTCGCATGCGATATCGAGCACATCCTGAGTTAATTTTTCTAACAATGAGAAGCGATGATTTTCAACCAACTGGATGATTTGTTTGGTAATGGTGCGGTAGTTCAGCGCATCGTTGATGTCTTCGCTGGCACGCGCTTTATCTGCCGGATAATGAATCGCGACGTTAACGACAATATCCTGGCGATTGGCAATTTCTTCTTCTTTGATGCCAATGAAAGTGCGCAGGCGTAAATTTTTAATTCGAATAATCGCGTCTGGTTGTGGGGATGACATTGCAGGTTGCCTCCATGTAGTAATTTCCGACCTAGACTATACCCAAAATGCATGAGGAAAAAAATTGCGCGCCTTGTCGGGCGCGCAGGGTTTAGTTTTGTTGCGCTTTCTCATAGGCGCGTTCGGTTGCCGGGCGTGAGCGGATTCTCTCAAACCAGTTTTGAACAGCAGGGAAGTGCGCCAGGTTTATGCGTTGGCGCTCATGGGAAACCGTCCACGGGTAAGTCGCAATATCGGCGATGCTGTACTCATCGCCGCCAAGCCACGGGGTTTTCTCCAGTTGCTTATTGAGAACGCCATATAAGCGTTGAGTTTCCACCTGGTAACGCTCAATGGCGTAGGGGACAGGCTGGGGGGCGAAATGATTAAAGTGGTGGTTCTGGCCGAGCATTGGGCCAAAACCACCGACTTGCCAGAACAGCCATTGCAGGATGTGGGCGCGCTCACGCAAATCTTTACTCAATAGCTCGTTGGTCTTTTCGGCCAGATAAAGCAGGATTTCGCCTGACTCAAACAGGCTCAATGGCCCGCCACCATCGGTAGGATTCCTGTCGATAATTGCCGGAATTTTATTGTTCGGGGAAATCGCCAAAAAGGCAGGCTGAAACTGATCTCCTTTGCCAATATCAATACGATGAATGGTGTACTCCAGACCTGCCTCTTCCAGAAATAGCGTGATTTTGTGGCCGTTTGGTGTGGGTGCGTAGTAAAGGTCGATCATCTCATTACCATCCTGACATCAGTTTTCTCATAAACCTATGGAGTATAGACTTTTTGAAAAAACTGCTCTGTAGATGAGTTTTGCTCAAGTGACAGGCGTGATTTTCCGCTATATGTTCAATAGCCTGGGTAACTAAATCATGGGGATATTATGAGTCAGCCGACAATAACGCTTTGGTCCGATAGCAACTACTTTAGCCCGTATGTCATGTCTGTTTATGTTGCCTTGAGAGAGAAAGGTCTAAACTTCACGTTGCAAACTATCGACCTGAATAGCGGCCAAAATCTGCAACCTGGCTGGAAAGGGTATGACCTGACTCGCCGTGTCCCTGTCATTGCGGTCGATGATTTTGTACTGAGTGAGTCTTCGGCCATTACTGAATATCTCGAAGAACGTTTTGCTCCACCGACATGGGAGCGCATTTATCCACACGATCTGGAAAAACGTGCCAGGGCCCGCCAAATTCAGGCCTGGATCCGTAGCGATTTAATGCCGATTCGCGAAGAGCGTTCTACCGACGTTGTTTTCGCAGGAGTGAAGAAGCCACCATTAACAGAGCGTGGGCAGGGTGCGGCACAAAAACTTCTGGCTACCGTCGAGGGATTATTGCCCATCGGCCAGCAAAATTTGTTTGGTGAATGGTCAATTGCCGACCTGGATCTGGCATTGATGCTGAACCGTTTGATCTTAAATGGTGATGAAGTGCCTGAGCGCTTAGAAGAATACGCAACATTCCAATGGCAGCGGGCTTCGGTTCAGCGTTTTCTGGCACTTTCCGCAAAGCATTCTGGCTGATTCGTCCCATAATTCGTTATGATAAATTTGCTTATCATTAACAGGAATGTGGTTTTATGAAGCTAATGTTTGCCTCGGATATTCATGGTTCGCTACCCGCGACAGAACAAGTGTTGATGCACTTTGAACGTAGCGGTGCTAAATGGCTGATATTACTCGGTGACGTGTTGAATCACGGGCCGCGTAATGCCTTACCGGCGGGCTATAATCCAGGTGCTGTTGCTGAGAGATTTAACAGCATTGCGGATAAAATTATTGCGGTACGCGGGAACTGTGACAGCGAAGTCGATCAGATGCTGCTACATTTTCCGATTACCGCCCCCTGGCAACAGATTTTAATGGCTGACCAGCGTTTATTTGTGACGCATGGTCATTTATATAATCCTGACAAACTGCCGCCGCTGGCAGAAAATGACGTGCTGGTTTTTGGCCACACTCATTTACCATTGGCTGAAAAACAAGACACGGTTTATCTATTCAATCCAGGTTCGGTAAGTATCCCAAAAGGTGGGTTCGAAGCGAGTTACGGCATGCTAAACGATGGTGTTCTGAGCGTTCACGCACTGAATAACGATGGGGTTATTGCACAGGTGGAGATTACCCCGTAACTTACCTTAAAAATTAGACCCGTTAGCATTCGAGTTGCAGCCAACACCCCTGCAGCTTGAAGGATGACGGGTATAACCATTACGCGCCATAAGAGCGCCCTGAATAAGGTTTCCCCGATGGTGGAACAGAGTCATTTTGTTGGCACGGAATGGGTAGACATTGTCAATGAAGACAATGAAGTCATTGCGCAATCAAGCCGTGAGCAAATGCGCGCGCAGCGTTTACGTCATCGCGCGACCTATATCGTTGTGCATGACGGTATGGGTAAAATTTTGGTGCAGCGCCGCACCGAAACTAAAGATTTTATGCCTGGTATGCTGGATGCCACTGCAGGTGGGGTGGTTCAGGCCGATGAGCAATTACTGGACTCTGCTCGCCGCGAGGCTGAAGAAGAACTGGGTATTGCGGGTGTGCCGTTTGCCGAGCATGGTCAGTTTTACTTTGAAGATGCCAATTGCCGCGTATGGGGAAGCCTGTTTAGCTGCGTTTCGCATGGCCCGTTCGCGTTGCAGGAAGAAGAAGTCAGCGAAGTGTGCTGGATGTCGCCAGAAGAGATTACTGCTCGCTGTGACGACTTCACGCCAGACTCTTTAAAAGCACTGGCATTATGGATGACCCGCAACGCTAAGAATGAATCTCAGCACACAGCTGCTGCGGAATAATTCATTTAGTTTTTTTCCGGAATATCGCCAATAAAAAAGGCCGCATATCAATGCGGCCTTTTTGCTTCTCTTAAAGACTTAGTCTTGTTGAGAAGACTGAATCGCCGTCAAAGCGATGGTGTAAACGATATCGTCTACCAGTGCGCCACGAGACAGGTCGTTGACTGGTTTACGCATACCTTGCAGCATTGGCCCGATGGAGATCAGGTCTGCTGAGCGCTGTACCGCTTTATAGGTGGTGTTACCGGTGTTCAGGTCTGGGAAGATGAACACGGTAGCACGACCCGCAACCGGTGAGTTTGGCGCTTTGGACTTAGCAACGTCAGCCATCACTGCGGCGTCGTACTGCAACGGACCATCGATAACCAGGTCAGGACGTTTTTCTTGAGCAATACGTGTAGCTTCACGTACTTTTTCAACGTCGCTACCTGCACCAGAAGTCCCGGTGGAGTAGGACAGCATTGCAACGCGTGGGTCGATACCGAATGCAGCAGCGGAATCCGCAGACTGAATGGCGATTTCTGCCAGTTGCTCAGCAGTTGGATCTGGGTTGATCGCGCAGTCGCCATAAACATAAACCTGTTCTGGCAGCAGCATGAAGAACACAGAAGAAACCAAAGAGCTGCCTGGTGCAGTTTTGATCAGCTGCAACGGTGGACGAATGGTGTTCGCGGTGGTGTGAACAGCACCGGAAACCAAACCGTCAACTTCGTCTTGCTCAAGCATCAATGTACCCAGCACTACGTTGTCTTCCAGTTGCTCACGCGCAACGGCTTCGGTCATGCCTTTGCTCTTACGCAGCTCAACCAGACGTGCAACGTAGCTTTCGCGAACCACTTCAGGGTCAACGATTTCGATGCCTGCACTCAACTCAACGCCTTGTGCTGCTGCAACACGGGTGATTTCATCCGGGTTACCCAACAGTACGCAAGTTGCGATACCACGTTCAGCACAGATAGATGCCGCTTTCACGGTACGTGGCTCTTCGCCTTCCGGCAGCACAACACGTTTACCGGCTTTACGCGCCAGTTCAGTCAGCTGGTAGCGGAACGCTGGAGGAGACAGACGACGGCTGCGCTCTGAAGTTGCAGTCAGAGACTCGATCCAGTCTGCATCGATGTGGCTTGCCACATATTCCTGCACTTTCTCGATACGCTGATGGTCATCAGTTGGGACTTCCAGGTTGAAGCTTTGCAGGCTCAGGGAAGTCTGCCAGGTGTTGGTATCAACCATGAACAGCGGCAGGCCAGTGGCAAATGCACGCTCACACAGTTTGGTGACGCGTGGGTCCATTTCGTAGCCACCAGTCAGCAGAACTGCACCGATGTCTACACCGTTCATGGCGGCCAGGCACGCGGCAACCAGCACGTCTGGACGGTCTGCAGAAGTGACCAGCAGAGAACCCGGACGGAAGTGTTCCAGCATGTGCGGGATGCTGCGCGCACAGAAGGTTACAGACTTCACGCGACGAGTTTTGATGTCGCCTTCGTTGATGATGGTTGCGTTCAGGTGACGCGCCATATCGATTGCACGTGTGGCAATCAGATCGAAGCTCCACGGCACACAACCCAGAACTGGCAGCGGGCTGTCAGCAAACAGGGATTTAGGATCGATATTAGCGATGCTCGCTTTTGTGGAGTCATCAAAAATTTCGGACAAATCAGGACGGGTACGACCCTGCTCATCAACTGGGGCATTCAGTTTGTTAATGATAACGCCAGTGATGTTGGTGTTCTTGCTGCCACCGAAGCTGCTACGAGCCAGTTCGATACGCTCTTTCATCTGCTCTGGGGAGTTGTTACCCAGGGACATGACGAAGACGATTTCAGCGTTCAGTGTTTTTGCGATTTCGTAGTTCAGAGACTGCGCAAACTGATGTTTACGAGTCGGAACCAGACCTTCAACCAGAACCACTTCAGCGTCTTTGCTGCTGGTGTGGAAGTTGGCGATGATCTCTTCCATCAGCACGTCTTGTTGGTTGCTGGACAGCAGCGACTCAACGTGGTTCATGTGCAGCGGTTCAGCAGTAGGGATGCTGGAGTTTGCGCGAACGATGCTGGTGGTTTGATCTGGAGTATCGTCACCGGTACGCGGTTGGGCGATAGGTTTGAAAACGCTAAGGCGAACGCCTTTTTGTTCCATAGCACGGATAACACCAAGGCTGACGCTGGTCAGGCCGACGCTGGTTCCGGTAGGGATCAACATAATAGTACGGGACACGGTATAACCTCTTTGTCTTTACCCTCCATACTTCAAGTTGCAGGGGTGTTGGCTGCAACTCGAATTATTTTGGGTATAGCCCTTTTCAGGGTTCAGAAAACAACACCGCCAGCGAAGGCTGGCGGTAAGGAGAATCAAGCGGTCAGGCGAGATGCATCCTGAGCGATAACCAGTTCTTCGTTGGTCGGAATGACCATCGCAGGAACGGTACCCTCTTTGTTGATGTAGCCTGATTTGCCGAAACGAGCAGCCAGGTTGCGTTCGTGGTCAACTTCAAAGCCCAGAACGCCCAGTTTGCCCAGAGACAGTTCACGTACCATTGCTGCGTTTTCACCAATACCACCAGTGAACACAACGCCGTCCAGACGACCTTCCATCAGCGCAGTGTAAGAGCCGATGTATTTCGCCAGGCGATGGCAGAACACGTCCATTGCACGTTTAGCATCTTCTTTAGTGGTGTAGTTATCTTCAACATAACGGCAGTCGCTGGTGACTTCAGTCAGACCCAACAGGCCAGATTCTTTAGTCAGCATTTTGTTGATGTCATCAACGCTCATGCCCAGGGAGTCATGCAGGTGGAAGATAATCGCAGGATCGATGTCACCAGAACGAGTACCCATTACCAGGCCTTCCAGTGGAGTCAGACCCATAGAGGTGTCAACACACTTGCCGTTACGGATAGCAGAAACAGAACCGCCGTTGCCCAGGTGGCAAGTGATGATGTTCACTTCTTCCACTGGCTTGTTCAGCATTTTTGCGGCTTCTTGAGTCACATAGAAGTGGCTGGTGCCGTGTGCGCCGTAGCGACGAACGCCGTGCTCTTTGTACAGTTTGTACGGCAGAGCATAGAGGTAAGATTCTTCTGGCATGGTCTGATGGAACGCGGTGTCAAACACAGCAACGTTTTTATCAGCCAGTTTAGGGAAGGATTTCAGTGCTTCTGCGATACCGATCAGGTGCGCCGGGTTATGCAGTGGTGCAAAAGAAGCAGTATCTTTGATACCCTGAATCACGGTCTCGTCGATAACAACGGAGCTGGTGTACTTCTCGCCGCCGTGAACAACACGGTGACCGATAGCAGTCAGCTGCTCGGACAATTCAGGTTTTTGTGCCAAAATGGTATTAACCATAAAGTTCAGAGCTTCGCTGTGAGCGGCGCCTGCGCCCAAAGCCGCTTCTTGTTTACCGCCATCCATTTTCCACTTGATACGTGCTTCAGGAAGATGGAAACATTCGGCTAAACCAGAGAGGTACTCATCACCGTTTAACGCATCAATAATTGCGAATTTCAGTGAAGAGCTACCGCAGTTCAGAACCAGTACTAGCTTACTCGACATGGAAGTACCTACTTTTATACGTGGCTAAAAAAACGTCAGTGAGTCTCTCAGCGTAGCGCATGATGAGCCTGACATTTATGATTAACGTCATGCCAGAAGCGTTTTTTTTGGCATGGCGAATAAATACTCTAATGTTTACGCCATCTTGCACGTTTATTCGGCGATGGCTAACAGAGCAAAAATTTGACAACCTGCGGTTTCCCTTCTATGGCCGTCAAAGGCCGGCACAGGATACCTGATTGCGATGGCTAAAGACAAAAGTTTTTGAACCATGTAATTTAGAGTTGTTAAGTTGCACAAAAATTTTATTTTTTATATGTGAAGTTGAGGTAAAGCCATGTCAACACCCCAAAATAGCCATGTAAGTTGGTTTAGTCTGTTCAGCCGTGGACAACACTATTCAAAGACCTGGCCTGTTGATAAACGCCTCGCGCCTATCTTTGTAGAAAACCGTGTGATCCGCGCCACGCGTTTTGCCATCCGCTTTATGCCTCCACTCGCTGTGTTTACGCTGACCTGGCAAATTGCCCTTGGCGGCCAACTTGGCCCCGCCGTTGCCACCGCTTTATTCGCCTGTAGTCTGCCGATGCAGGGGTTATGGTGGTTAGGTAAACGTTCCGTGACGCCACTTCCGCCATCCATTTTGAGCTGGTTCTACGAAGTCCGTGGCAAATTGCAGGAAGCTGGGCAGGCGCTGGCGCCAATCGAAGGCAAGCCAGACTACCAGGCGCTGGCAGAAGTTTTGAAACGTGCGTTCAAGCAGTTGGATAAAACTTTTCTGGATGATTTGTAAAGTCCCTGCCGTTACGCATATAAAGAAGGATATTTTTTCGCAGGATTAATCCTGCGCAACAGGAGCTAAGAAATGGAAATGACTAACGCCCAGCGTCTGATTTTATCTAATCAGTACAAAATGATGACCATGCTCGACCCGGACAACGCCGAGCGTTATCGTCGCCTGCAAACGATCATCGAGCGCGGTTACGGCCTACAAATGCGCGAACTGGATCGGGAGTTCGGTGAGCTGACGGAAGAAACCTGCCGCACAGTTATCGATATCATGGAGATGTATCATGCTCTGCATGTCTCCTGGACTAACCTGAAAGACAACCAGGAAATCGACGAGCGTCGTGTGACTTTCCTTGGTTTTGATGCAGCAACTGAAGCACGTTTCCTGGGCTATGTTCGCTTTATGGTGAACATTGAAGGCCGTTATGCTCATTTTGATGCGGGCACTCATGGCTTCAATGCGCAGACCCCAATGTGGGAAAAATATCAGCGTATGTTAAAAGTCTGGCAGTCTTGCCCACGTCAGTACCATTTAAGTGCGAACGAGATCGCGCAAATTATTAATGCCTGAGGGGAGAAGCGTAGTGAAGTGCAAAGGTTTCTTGTTTGATTTGGATGGGACGCTGGTTGATTCTCTGCCAGCCGTCGAACGAGCCTGGATTAACTGGGCAAAACGCTTCGATATTTCGCCACAGGAAGTTTTAGGTTTCATTCATGGTAAACAGGCGATCACTTCGTTACGTCACTTTATGGCGGGCGCGCCTGAAGAAGAGATTCAGCAGGAGTTTTTGCGTCTTGAAAAAATCGAGTCTGAAGACACCGACGGCATTGTGGCGCTGCCTGGTGCCGTTGAGCTGCTGGCTCATTTGAACGAGGCGGGCATTCCGTGGGCTATCGTGACTTCGGGTTCATACCCGGTAGCGTCTGCTCGTCGTGCTGCGGGTGGTTTACCTAAGCCCGAAGTGCTGGTCACCGCTGAACGTGTTGCTCGTGGGAAGCCAGAGCCTGATGCCTACTTGCTCGGTGCGCAACTGCTTGACCTCGAGCCAGAAGAGTGCGTAGTGGTTGAAGACGCGCCAGCTGGCGTGTTGTCGGGTTTAGCCGCGGGCTGCCATGTGATAGCCGTTAATGCTCCAGTAGATACGCCACGCCTTGAGCATGTCGATTATGTGTTGCATTCACTGACTGAGCTTCTGGTTCAAAAGTTGTCTGATGGCACCGTCGAAGTGTTTAGAAAACACTGAACACATGATTTAGCCCCGCGATAGCGGGGCTTTTTTATGGCAAAATTTTATCCCCCTGAGACAACTACATAAGGAATTGTTTTGAACTCAGAACTGGTTTGGGTTTTATCACTCTTAGCGATTGCAGTGGTGATGTTCGCCACTGGTAAAGTACGTATGGATGCGGTCGCATTACTGGTTATCATCGCTTTTGTCCTTAGCGGGACACTCACTCTTAGCGAAGCCTTCTCGGGCTTTAGCGACCCCAACGTTATTCTGATTGCTGCGTTATTTATTATTGGCGATGGCCTGGTGCGCACCGGCGTTGCCACCAAAATGGGCTCCTGGCTGGTGGATGTGGCGGGCAGCAGTGAAACCAAAATGCTGGTTTTGCTGATGCTAACCGTTGCCGGACTGGGCGCATTTATGAGCTCGACGGGCGTGGTGGCGATCTTTATCCCCGTAGTACTCAGCGTTTCAATGCGCATGAAAATTTCACCGTCGCGCTTAATGATGCCCCTGAGTTTTGCGGGGCTGATAAGCGGCATGATGACGCTGGTCGCGACTCCGCCAAACCTGGTGGTGAACAGCGAACTGTTGCGCGAAGGTTTGCAGGGCTTTCAATTCTTTAGTGTTACGCCAATCGGTCTGGTTATTTTGCTGTTGGGCATCTGCTACATGCTTATCGCACGCTTTGCGTTAAACGGGCAGAAAAAAGACGACGGCAAACAACACTGGCGACGCCGCACGTTTCGCGATCTGATTAAAGATTATCGGCTAACCGGACGCGCGCGTCGTCTGGCGATTCGCCCTGGCTCACCGATGGTTGGTCGCCGTCTTGATGATTTAAAGCTGCGTGAGCGCTATGGTGCAAACGTGATTGGCCTTGAGCGTTGGCGCAAATTCCGCAAGGTTATCGTTAATGTTACGGGCGTCACCGAATTCCGCGCTCGCGACGTTTTGCTAATCGATATGTCGGCTTCTGAAGTCGATCTGCGTGAGTTTTGTAGCGAGCAAATGCTGGAGCCGATGATACTGCGCGGCGAGTATTTCTCGGACCAGGCGCTGGATGTTGGTATGGCGGAAGTGTCGCTTATCCCTGAATCAGAATTAATTGGGCAAACGCTGCGCGAAATAGGTTTCCGTACACGCTACGGATTGAACGTTGTCGGGTTGCGTCGCAATGGCGCAGCGCTGGAAGGTCTGCTGGTAGATGAAGCTTTGCAATTGGGCGATATTTTGCTGGTGGTCGGTGACTGGAAACTGATTAGCCAGCTGCAACTAAAAGGCCGAGATTTTCTGGTACTCAATTTGCCAGTGGAAGAGGGTGAGGCATCACCTGCTCACAGCCAGGCTCCCCACGCGATTTTCTGCCTGGCGCTGATGGTTGCCCTGATGCTGACTGACGAAATCCCTAATACCATTGCGGCGATTATCGCTTGTTTGTTGATGGGCAAATTTCGCTGCATCGACATGGAAAGTGCTTATAAAGCGGTGCATTGGCCAAGCATTATCTTGATTGTCGGGATGATGCCGTTTGCACTTGCGCTGCAAAAAACCGGTGGCGTGGATTTGATAGTTAACGGGCTGATGCAGATGGGTGGGGGTTATGGCCCATACCTGATGTTGGTTTGCCTGTTCGTCATGTGCGCCGCGATTGGTCTGTTTATCTCGAACACGGCAACGGCGGTTCTGATGGCACCGATTGCGTTAGCGGCGGCAAAAACGATGGGCGTCTCGCCTTATCCATTTGCGATGATTGTGGCGCTTGCAGCCTCTGCGGCATTTATGACTCCGGTATCTTCACCGGTTAATACGCTCGTTCTGGGGCCGGGGAACTATAAGTTCAGTGATTTTGTGAAGATGGGCGTGCCATTTACCGTCATCGTTATGGTGGTGAGTGTGGTGATGGTGCCGATGCTGTTTCCATTCTAAAACAACCCTCACCCTGAGGGAGAGGGGGAACACCAATCCGGACAATTCCCTCTCCTGGGGGAGAGGGTTAGGGTGAGGGCGCAATATCCAGAGTTAAAGCGGCGAATCCTGGCTAATCTCATCGAGCGAAAGCTGGAAACTTGGCACAAACACATTCATGAAGTAATCCATCTCTTCGCTGTGGCGATCCGCCAGCGTTTTCTCGAGTCGGCTTTTTGCCAGCAAGAATTCATTGTTACCCGCAGAGAGTTCTTCGAGGCATTTCAGATACGCACATAGCGCATCAGCCTGTTTGACGATGGCGCGATCTTCTTCGCTGCTCTGATGTTCATCAATTAGCGGTGCCCAAATATCGCGTAACTCTTCTGGCACCATATCGATCAATTTCTGCTGCGCAATTTTCTCGATAGCTTTGTATTCGTGGGCTATTTGCGTGTTGAAATATTTCACCGGAGTCGGCAGGTCACCGGTCAGCACTTCACTGGCGTCGTGATACATCGCTAAGAGTGCGACATGCTCAGCGTTAACCTGCCCGTTAAATTTTCGGTTCTTGATCACGGCTAAGGCATGAGCAACCATCGCGACTTGTAGACTATGCTCCGAAACATTTTCGGTACGCACATTGCGCATCAGTGGCCAACGATTGATTAATTTCAGACGTGAAAGGTGGGCAAAGAAATGGCTCTGGCTCATGGGTACACTCGGGGTCTACTGCAAAGAAAACCATTGTGCGGGGAGTCGGGGGAAGATGCAAACATCTCCCCCCGTGGGTATTACTGGTGGTAATGACCGAGGAAGCGACCAAACTTATTGATAGCCATATCCAGCTCATCAACGCGCGGTAAAGTCACGATACGCACATGATCAGGCCACGGCCAGTTAAACGCTGTTCCTTGAACTAACAGCACTTTTTCTTGCAACAAGAAATCCAGCACCATTTTTTGGTCGTCATGGATATTAAAGCGCTTAGCGTCAATTTTAGGGAACATATACAGCGCACCGCGTGGTTTCACGCATGACACCCCGGGAATATCGTTTAGCAATTCCCATGCCCGGTTACGCTGTTCATACAGACGCCCGCCCGGTGCAATAAATTCGCTGATGCTTTGATAACCGCCAAGTGCGGTTTGAATGGAATGCTGTGCCGGAACGTTGGCACACAGGCGCATTGACGCCAGCATCTCCAGCCCTTCAATATAACCTTTCGCGTGTTTCTTCGGCCCATTCAGAACCATCCAGCCCTGGCGGAAACCGGCAACACGGTAAGTTTTCGACAAACCATTAAAGGTAATTGTCAGCAGATCTGGCGCGAGTGCTGCAATTGAATGGTGCTGGGCTTCGTCGTACAGAATCTTGTCGTAAATTTCATCCGCAAAAATAATCAAATTATGCTGGCGGGCGATTTCAACAATTTCCAGCAGCAGTTCTTTGGAATAGACCGCACCGGTAGGGTTGTTCGGGTTAATAATCACAATACCGCGGGTACGAGGTGTGATTTTAGAACGAATATCATCAAGGTCCGGGAACCAGTCGGACGACTCATCACATAAATAGTGAACAGCTTTGCCACTCGATAGTGAAACTGCGGCGGTCCATAAAGGATAATCAGGCGCAGGGACCAGCATCTCATCACCGCTGTTAAGCAATGCCTGCATAGATTGAACAATAAGTTCAGATACACCGTTACCGATGTAGATGTCTTCAACCGTCACATCCCGCATTTCACGTGCCTGATAATGCTGCATGATGGCTTTACGTGCGGAGTAGAGTCCTTTCGAGTCGCAATACCCTTGCGCTGTAGGCAGGTTACGAATCACATCGACAAGGATCTCATCCGGGGCATCAAAGCCGAATGGCGCTGGGTTGCCAATATTCAGTTTGAGGACTTTGTTTCCTTCTTCTTCGAGGCGTTTCGCCTCTTTGAGAACCGGGCCACGGATGTCGTAACAGACGTTATCAAGTTTGCTGGATTTTTCGATTGGGGACATGAACCTGACCTTAAATGTTAGCGCCACTTCCTGCCGTGGAAGCGACCAGGGAACAATGTACTCCTGCGCCGCACAGATTTGAAGGTTATCGAAGCGCCAAATAGTAATAAATCTTCAATTTTGAGAGTGGTAGTAAATTGCTGTTGAATAGTGATTTTGCAGGATTATATGTTGATAATCATATCAATATTGACCGAAAATATAGGTTATCGAGTTACTTGCCATGGTAGTCACTGCGTTAATGCATAGAGTGTAGTCAGTCATGCTGACCGAAATGCGAATTATATTGAGTAATAGTTAAGGAAAATTGAATATTCATGCTTATGGTTAAATGAAGTGCATTAGTGCGAGTTAATAATATGTATATAAAAATAACCGAGTATGTGATTAATATAAACAAGGAATATAGTTAAATTGCTTCTCTTTTAGCTTGTAGAATTTTGGACATTTCTGTGAATAAGCTACTGATGAATGAATTAAAAAAGAGAATGAGATCGGATAATTCGCAACAAAAGTTATGGGATGGCGTGTTTTGCGGTAAGATACACTACTGAAAATGGTAGGTGGTTTTCGGTATAAATAACGCAACTCCATGTTTTATGGTGGGTTGGTTTGTCTGCGTTGTAGTGTGTCAATTGCCAGTACAATGAAGTGACTTAAAGAAAATCCCCATCCTGTTTACACTTGTTTCTTCTATGAGTTGAATAAATAAAGCTCAGTACTGAAGTGGTTTTACAATAATTACTCAGTTTTAATTTCAGTGACTAGTACGTTAAGACGAATGTTTGTATGTTGTTAACGACAGTATAATATCCCAGAAATACGTGCTTTGCATTATTGCTTCGCGTACCTCTGGCAGTATGAAAAATAAATAAGTCAGAACGGCTGTCAGGATGACGGTGCTCCCCTTCGGGAGGCGTTCTGTAAAAGGGAATTGCTTTATCTTTTTGATAAATCACAGCAATAAAACTAAGGCAGACTCGTAAGAGCAACCTGATAGTGAAAAAATTATGATTAACGCAAATCGTCCGATACTCAATCTCGACCTCGATCTGCTCAGGACTTTTGTTGCCGTAGCGGATCTGAATACTTTTGCCGCTGCAGCCGTTGCGGTTTGCCGCACTCAATCGGCTGTAAGCCAGCAGATGCAGCGCCTTGAACAGTTAGTAGGAAAAGAGCTTTTTGCCCGTCATGGCCGTAATAAACTGCTGACCGAGCACGGTATCCAGCTCCTTGGTTATGCGCGAAAGATTCTGCGTTTTAATGATGAAGCTTGTACTTCGCTAATGTTTAGTAATTTGCAGGGCGTATTAACGATTGGAGCATCTGATGAAACTGCGGATACCATCCTGCCGTTTCTGCTTAACCGGATAAGCTCGGTGTACCCTAAATTGGCGTTGGATGTGCGTGTTAAACGTAATCCGTTTATGGTTGAAATGCTTAATCAGCAGGAAGTGGATCTCGTCGTCACGACGTCGAAACCTGCGCATTTTGAATCCATTGTGTTACGGACTTCGCCAACTTTATGGTACTGCGCCGCTGATTACGTGTTCCAGAAAGGTGAAACGGTGCCTTTAGTGGTGCTCGATAACCCTAGCCCGTACCGTGACATGATGATTGAACAACTCAACGCTGCACGCATTCCGTGGCGTATTGCTTATGTTGCGTCAACACTTTCTGCTGTACGCGCTGCGGTAAAAGCCGGGTTGGGGATTACATCACGGCCTGTAGAAATGATGAGCCCAGAACTGCGCGTGCTTGGAGGTGCCGATGGTTTGCCAGCGATGCCTGATACGCAATACATGCTGTGCCGTAATTTGCAAACCACTAATGATTTAGCTCAGGCTATTTTCAGTGCGCTGGAAAACAACCCGAATCCATATCGTTACGTGGTTTCCTCAGACGAGGACGGCGATACCATGTTGATGGAAGGCGATTTCGAGTAACGCATTCCCCGTCATAATTCGAGTAGCAGGGGTGTTGGCTGCACTATTCGGCTCATCCACGAGCCTCACCCCTTTGGGGCCGCCGCAAGCGGCGTTCAAATCTGCCTACCTGCAACTCGAATTATTTAGGGGATGTAGCCGTCATAAGGGTTTGTTAGTAACAATTTATGAAATTCGAAAACAGGTCATTGAGCACTTTTTGGGTCTCAATGGCTTGTTTTTTAATCAGTGAACGTTAAGTTGACGGGTGTTTTGTAAAAACACGTTTTAAAACAATCTACTTTACCTCCTCTTTGTCACCTGTCTTCTCCTGCTAGCCTACTAATCAACTCGTGTTTAATTGTTAAAAAATACGCTGCAATGTTGTCATTTTTTGATATGAATTAACAGAAGCGTGTCTCAGATCAAGAAAATACTCCCTATAGGGGGGATGAATAGTTGAGAAATCCTGCCAAAATAGAGCAGCAGTTAATTTTTTCCTCCTTAACGGACACGATTCACCTTCATTAAAACCGAGTTAATAACTCGGCGTTACTAGCTTTTAAGGCACTTAATGTTAATGAAGTTGGCTTCATGTAAATTAATGTGTGGATACTTTTGTTAAAGTTGACAAAAGGTTATAGAAAGGAGTAAAAAACCCCATCAATGTGCTGGTAAAGTTTTGATTCCGGCAGTTATTGTAAGGTTTATTGTTCCTCCCCATGAATCGATGTGGTGTTCATCTGCCAGCAAGAGCAGAGACTTTGGCGCCACTTTTGATGAGTAAGCAATGAGTATGTCAACATCCACTGAAGTTATCGCTCACCATTGGGCGTTCGCAGTCTTTCTTATTGTTGCCATAGGCCTGTGTTGCGTAATGCTTCTCGGGGCCTGGTTCCTTGGCGGGAGAGCTAAGGGTCGGCACAAAAACACTCCCTTCGAGTCAGGTATCGACTCAGTTGGTACAGCGCGCTTACGCCTATCCGCTAAGTTCTACTTGGTTGCCATGTTCTTCGTCATCTTCGACGTGGAAGCCTTGTATCTCTACGCGTGGTCAGTGTCTATTCGTGAAAGCGGATGGGTAGGCTTCGTCGAGGCCGCAATTTTCATTTTTGTGCTACTGGCAGGCCTGGTGTATCTCGTGCGCATTGGCGCGCTTGATTGGACTCCCGCGCGTTCGCGTCGCGCCCATATCAACCCAGAAACCGACAGTATTACTAACCGTCATACGCAGTAAAAATGAGGCAATAAGATGGACTATACGCTCACCCGCATAGACCCCGACGGTGAGAACGACCGTTACCCCCTGCAAAAACAGGAGATCGTGACCGATCCCCTTGATCAAGAAATCAACCGTAGCGTGTACATGGGCAAGCTCGAACATGCCATGCACGATATGGTGAACTGGGGGCGTAAAAACTCAATTTGGCCTTATAACTTTGGCCTTTCTTGCTGCTACGTTGAGATGGTGACCTCGTTTACCGCGGTTCATGACGTGGCACGTTTTGGTGCCGAAGTACTGCGTGCATCTCCGCGTCAGGCCGACCTGATGGTGATTGCAGGAACCTGCTTTACCAAAATGGCTCCCGTTATTCAGCGCCTTTACGATCAAATGCTTGAGCCAAAATGGGTGATCTCGATGGGTGCCTGCGCTAACTCCGGCGGCATGTACGACATCTACTCTGTGGTACAAGGCGTGGATAAATTCCTGCCTGTGGATGTTTACATCCCTGGTTGCCCACCGCGCCCGGAAGCTTACATGCAGGCTCTGATGCTGCTGCAAGAATCCATTGGCAAAGAGCGTCGTCCATTGTCCTGGGTTGTTGGCGATCAAGGTGTTTATCGCGCCAACATGCAGTCAGAACGTGAACGTAAACGTGGCGAGCGTATCGCTGTCACCAACTTGCGGACACCAGACGAGATTTAATATGCGCCTGTGGGCAGTGTGAGTTTACTTCGCATATCAATAATACTAGCGCGAAGCCACTGCTGACAGTCACCACAGTACCATTTGCAATGGTGAGAATTATGACCGATTTAACTGCGCATGATGCCAACCAGGAAGCCTGGCAAACCCGTGACCATTTAGATGATCCGGTAATTGGCGAACTGCGTAACCGTTTTGGGCCGGATGCCTTCACTGTTCAGCCAACCCGCACTGGTGTTCCGGTGGTCTGGGTTAAGCGAGAGCAATTACTCGAAGCAGTCGATTTCTTAAAGAAACTTCCGAAGCCCTATGTCATGTTGTTCGACTTACACGGCATGGATGAACGTCTTCGTACTCACCGCAACGGTTTACCGGCTGCGGATTTTTCCGTTTTCTACCACCTGATTTCTATCGATCGCAACCGCGATATCATGCTCAAGGTGGCGCTGTCTGAAAACGATCTGAATGTACCGACAATCACCAAACTTTTCCCGAATGCCAACTGGTATGAGCGTGAAACCTGGGAAATGTTTGGCATTACCTTTAATGGCCACCCGCACCTGACGCGCATCATGATGCCGCCAACGTGGGAAGGCCATCCGCTGCGTAAAGATTATCCGGCGCGTGCCACCGAATTCGATCCGTTTGAATTGACCAAACAGAAAGAAGACCTCGAGATGGAAGCGCTGACCTTCAAGCCTGAAGAGTGGGGCATGAAGCGCAGCAGCGAGCATGAAGATTTCATGTTCCTGAACCTCGGTCCAAACCACCCATCCGCGCACGGTGCATTCCGTATCGTTCTGCAACTCGACGGTGAAGAGATTGTCGACTGCGTACCGGACATCGGTTACCACCACCGTGGTGCTGAGAAAATGGGCGAGCGTCAGTCCTGGCACAGCTACATTCCGTATACCGACCGTATCGAGTATCTCGGCGGTTGCGTAAACGAAATGCCATACGTGCTAGCGGTTGAAAAACTGGCGGGTATCAAGGTTCCAGAGCGTGTAGACGTTATCCGCGTCATGCTGTCTGAACTGTTCCGTATCAACAGCCACCTGCTGTACATCTCCACGTTTATTCAGGACGTGGGCGCGATGACTCCGGTGTTCTTCGCCTTTACCGACCGTCAGAAAATTTATGACCTGGTTGAAGCAATTACCGGTTTCCGTATGCACCCGGCCTGGTTCCGTATCGGCGGTGTGGCTCACGACTTACCAAACGGTTGGGAACGTCTGCTCAAAGAGTTCCTCGACTGGATGCCAAAACGTCTGGATTCCTACGAGAAAGCTGCGCTGCGTAACACCATCCTGAAAGGTCGTTCTCAGGGCGTTGCTGCCTATGGCAAGAAAGAAGCGCTGGAGTGGGGCACCACCGGTGCTGGCTTGCGCGCAACGGGCGTTGACTTCGATATCCGTAAAGCTCGCCCTTACTCTGGTTATGAAAACTTCGACTTCGAAATCCCGGTCGGCGGTGGCGTCAGTGACTGCTACACCCGCGTGATGTTGAAAGTTGAAGAGCTTCGCCAGAGCTTGCGCATTCTTGACCAGTGTCTGAAAAACATGCCTGCTGGCCCGTTCAAAGCTGACCATCCGCTGACAACGCCGCCGCCGAAAGAGCGCACGCTGCAGCATATCGAAACCCTGATCACTCACTTCCTGCAAGTTTCGTGGGGCCCGGTGATGCCGGCTAACGAATCCTTCCAGATGATTGAAGCGACGAAAGGGATTAACAGTTACTACCTGACCAGCGACGGCAGCACCATGAGCTACCGTACCCGTATTCGTACTCCGAGCTTTGCGCACTTGCAGCAAATCCCGTCGGCGATTCGCGGCAGCCTGGTTTCTGACCTGATTGTCTATCTGGGTAGTATCGATTTTGTAATGTCTGATGTGGATCGCTAACTATGCACGATAAACAACAACCCCAGGCAGAAGCCTTTGAGCTGAGTCAATTCGAGCGTGATGCGATTGAGCACGAAAAACATCATTACGAAGATGCTCGCGCAGCGTCTATCGAAGCGCTGAAGATTGTTCAGAAGCAGCGTGGCTGGGTGCCTGACGGCGCGATTTATGCCATCGCTGAAGTTCTGGGCATTCCAGCCAGCGACGTAGAAGGTGTTGCCACATTCTACAGCCAGATTTTCCGCCAGCCGGTAGGCCGCCACGTTATTCGCTATTGCGATAGCGTGGTTTGCCACATTACGGGCTACCAGGGCATTCAGTCGGCAATCGAAGCAAAACTGGACATCAAACCGGGTCAAACCACGTTTGATGGTCGCTTTACCCTGCTGCCAACCTGCTGTCTGGGTAACTGCGATAAAGGGCCGACCATGATGATTGATGAGGACACTCACAGCCATCTGACGCCGGAAGCGATCCCTGACTTGCTGGAGCAGTACAAATGAAAACCGTTATTCGTACTGCCGAAACCCATCCGCTGACCTGGCGGCTGCGTGATGACAAACAGCCGGTCTGGCTGGATGAATATCGCAGCAAAAACGGCTACGAGGGTGCTCGTCTTGCGCTGACTGGCCTGGCACCGGATGAAGTCGTTAATCGTGTTAAAGACTCTGGCCTGAAAGGGCGCGGCGGTGCGGGCTTCTCCACCGGTCTGAAGTGGAGCCTGATGCCGAAAGACGAGTCCATGAACATCCGTTACCTGCTGTGTAATGCCGATGAAATGGAACCAGGTACTTATAAAGACCGTTTGCTGATGGAGCAACTGCCACACCTGTTGGTGGAAGGCATGCTGATTTCTGCATTCGCCCTGAAAGCTTACCGCGGTTACATCTTCCTGCGCGGCGAGTATATCGAAGCGGCTGTGCATCTGCGCCGCGCGATTGCTGAGGCGACCGAAGCGGGCTTGCTGGGCAAAAACATTCTCGGTTCTGGTTTTGATTTTGAGCTGATCGTACATACCGGTGCCGGGCGTTATATCTGTGGTGAAGAAACCGCGCTGATTAACTCCCTGGAAGGCCGCCGTGCGAACCCACGTTCAAAACCCCCATTCCCTGCTTCAAGCGGCGTGTGGGGTAAACCAACGTGTGTAAACAACGTTGAAACCCTGTGCAACGTGCCAGCGATTCTGGCCAACGGCGTGGAGTGGTATCAAGGCATTTCGACCAGCAAAGATGCTGGCACCAAGCTGATGGGCTTCTCTGGTCGTGTGAAAAACCCAGGCGTTTGGGAGTTACCGTTCGGTACCACCGCGCGTGAAATTCTCGAAGATTACGCTGGTGGCATGCGCGATGGCCTGAAATTCAAAGCCTGGCAGCCAGGTGGGGCAGGGACGGATTTCCTGACCGAATCACACCTTGATCTGCCGATGGAATTCGAAAGCATTGGTAAAGCGGGTAGCCGTTTAGGTACCGCACTGGCGATGGCCGTAGACCATGAAATTGGTATGGTGCCGCTGGTTCGTAACCTGGAAGAGTTCTTCTCCCGTGAATCGTGCGGCTGGTGTACACCTTGCCGTGACGGTCTGCCGTGGAGCGTGAAAATACTGCGTGCGCTGGAACGTGGCGAAGGCCAGCCTGGGGATATCGAGACACTTGAGCAACTGTGTCGTTTCCTTGGGCCAGGTAAAACCTTCTGTGCGCATGCGCCAGGGGCGGTTGAGCCATTGCAGAGTGCCATTAAATATTTCCGCGACGAATTCGAAGCGGGCATTGCCAAACAAGATTTCGGGAACACCCGCGCGATTAGCGGGATTCAACCGAACTTGTTAAAAGCGCGCTGGTAACACCTGACAACAAGTTTGCAGGTTATAAAATTTTATAATTAATGCCTGAAAAGTAATCAAGAATTTCGCACTGAGGCAAGGCGGCAAAGGAGTGAATCCCTGGGAGTTTAGTTAACTAAATGACCAGGGTGAGCGAGAGAAGCCAACGCAGTCGCAGTGTGAAAGACGAAGATTATTCAGGCCAACTGGAAGCATGCTGACTATGGCTACGATTCATGTAGACGGCAAAGAATATGAGGTAAACGGGTCAGACAACCTGCTACAAGCATGTCTGTCTCTCGGCCTCGATATTCCTTATTTTTGCTGGCACCCGGCGCTAGGCAGCGTCGGTGCTTGCCGCCAGTGCGCGGTGAAGCAATATCAAAACGCAGAAGATCTCCGTGGCCGCCTGGTGATGTCTTGTATGACACCCGCCTCTGACGGCACGTTTATCTCCATTGACGATAGCGAAGCGAAAGAATTCCGTGAAAGCGTGGTTGAGTGGTTAATGACTAACCACCCGCACGACTGCCCGGTTTGTGAAGAAGGTGGCAACTGCCATCTGCAAGATATGACGGTGATGACCGGCCATAGCTTCCGTCGCTACCGCTTCACTAAACGTACTCACCGCAATCAGGATCTCGGCCCATTCATCTCTCACGAAATGAACCGCTGTATCGCCTGCTACCGCTGCGTGCGTTACTACAAAGATTACGCTGACGGCACCGATTTGGGTGTTTACGGCGCGCACGATAACGTCTACTTCGGTCGTCCTGAAGACGGTACGCTGGAAAGTGAATTCTCCGGTAACCTGGTAGAAATCTGCCCGACCGGCGTATTCACAGATAAAACGCACTCCGAGCGTTATAACCGTAAGTGGGACATGCAGTTCGCACCAAGCATCTGCCAGCAGTGCAGCATCGGCTGTAACACCAGCCCGGGTGAGCGTTACGGTGAACTGCGTCGTATCGAAAACCGTTACAACGGCACCGTGAACCATTACTTCCTGTGTGACCGTGGCCGCTTCGGTTATGGCTACGTCAACCTGAAGGATCGTCCACGTCAGCCGATCCAACGTCGTGGCGACGATCTGATCACGCTGAATGCCGATCAGGCAATGCAGGGCGCGGCAGATATTTTGCGCCAGTCGAAGAAAGTGATCGGTATCGGATCCCCACGTGCCAGCGTTGAAAGCAACTTCGCGCTGCGTGAGCTGGTCGGTGCGGACAACTTCTACACCGGTATTGCAACCGGTGAGCAAGCACGTCTGGAACTGATGCTCAAAGTGCTGCAAGAAAGCGGCATTCATACTCCGGCCCTGCGTGAAATCGAATCTTACGATGCGGTTTTGGTACTCGGAGAAGACATTACTCAGACCGGTGCGCGTGTTGCGCTGGCTGTGCGTCAGGCCGTGAAAGGCAAAGCGCGTGAAATGGCAGCGGCACAGAAAGTGGCTGACTGGCAGATTGCCGCAATCCTCAACATTGGTCAGCACGCTAAACACCCACTGTTTGTCACCAATATAGACAGCACTCGTCTGGACGACATCGCAGCATGGACTTACCGCGCTCCGGTTGAAGATCAGGCTCGTCTGGGCTTTGCGGTTGCTCACGCGCTGGATAGCAATTCCCCAGCCGTTGAACTCGATCGCGACCTGAAAAACAAAGTCGACGTGATTGTGCAAGCGCTGGCGGGTGCGAAGAAACCATTGATCGTTTCCGGTACTAACGCCGGTAGCGAAGCGGTCATTCAGGCGGCAGCCAACGTGGCTAAAGCGCTGAAAGACCGTGGTGCCGATGTCGGTATCACCATGGTGGCTCGTGCGGTAAACAGCGTTGGCCTCGGTCTGATTGGCGGCGGCTCGCTGGAAGAAGCGTTGAGTGAACTGGAAAGCGGTGCTGCCGATGCGGTAGTGGTGCTGGAAAACGATCTGCATCGCCATGCTTCTGCAACTCGCGTTGATGCAGCACTGAGCAAAGCGCCGTTGGTGATGGTTATTGACCACCAACGCACGGCAATTATGGACAAAGCCCATCTGGTGCTGTCCACCGCAAGCTTCGCTGAGAGTGACGGTACGGTGATTAACAACGAAGGTCGCGCACAGCGTTTCTTCCAGGTTTATGACCCGTCTTACTATGACCACTCCGTGGTGATGCTCGAAAGCTGGCGCTGGCTGCATTCTCTGCACAGCACAGTTGAAAGCCGTGAAGTGGACTGGACGCAGTTAGATGATGTTATCGATGCATGCGTGAAAGCGTTGCCACAACTGGCCGGAATTAAAGATGCGGCACCGGATGCCAGCTTCCGTATTCGTGGTCAGAAATTGTCGCGTTCTCCAATCCGCTCCAGTGGCCGTACCGCGATGCGCGCCAACATTAGCGTGCATGAACCGCGTCAGCCGCAGGATAAAGACACCATGTTCGCCTTCTCTATGGAAGGGAACAACAGCCCGACGGCTAATCGTCAGCAAATTCCATTCGCATGGGCACCAGGCTGGAACTCACCGCAAGCATGGAACAAATTCCAGGCCGAAGTGGGGGGCAATCTGCGTCACGGCGATCCGGGTGTGCGCCTGATTGAAGCCTCCGAAACGGGTATGGATTTCTTCACTGATGTGCCGGAAATCTTCCACGCTGAAGACGGGAAATGGCGTATCGCGCCGTACTACCATCTGTTTGGTAGTGATGAAATGTCCCAGCGTTCTCCGGTGTTCCAGAGCCGTATGACTGAGCCGTACATCAAGCTTAATCCGTCTGATGCTGCAAAACTCGGTGTTAATGCGGGTAGCCTGATTTCGTTTAGCTATGAAGGCCAGACGCTAAGTCTGCCGCTGCAACTTTCCGAAGGACTGGCGGCAGGGCAGGTAGGTTTACCGATGGGGATGCCTGGCATCGCTCCGGTACTGGCGGGTGCTTGTCTTGAAAATCTTCAGGAGGCTGGCCAATGAGTTGGTTAACACCGGATGTTATCGACATTCTGCTGAGCATTCTCAAAGCGGTCGTAATCCTGCTGGTCGTGGTGACATGCGGCGCGTTCATGAGTTTCGGTGAGCGTCGTTTGCTGGGCCTGTTCCAGAACCGTTACGGGCCAAACCGTGTGGGCTGGGGCGGTTCGCTCCAGTTAGTCGCGGACATGATCAAGATGTTCTTTAAAGAAGACTGGACTCCGCGCTTTGCGGACCGCGTCATCTTTACTCTGGCACCGATGATTGCTTTCACCTCGCTGTTGCTGGCCTTTGCTATTGTGCCGGTCAGCCCAAGCTGGGTGGTTGCCGACCTGAACATTGGTATTTTGTTCTTCCTGATGCTGGCGGGTCTGGCGGTTTACGCCGTGCTGTTCGCCGGTTGGTCAAGTAACAACAAATACTCACTGTTGGGTGCAATGCGTGCTTCTGCGCAGACACTCAGCTACGAAGTGTTCCTCGGTCTGTCTTTGATGGGCGTTGTGGCGCAGGCGGGTTCGTTCAATATGGGCGATATCGTGGATAACCAGGCGAACCTGTGGAACGTGATCCCACAGTTCTTCGGTTTTGTGACCTTCGCTATCGCAGGCGTCGCGGTTTGTCACCGTCACCCGTTTGACCAACCAGAAGCCGAGCAAGAGCTGGCCGATGGTTATCACATCGAATATTCAGGCATGAAATTTGGCCTGTTCTTCGTGGGTGAATACATCGGTATCGTGACTGTTTCTGCCCTGATTGTGACCCTGTTCTTTGGTGGCTGGCATGGCCCGTGGTTACCGCCGTTCATCTGGTTCGCGCTGAAAACCGCGTTCTTCATGATGATGTTCATTTTGATCCGTGCAGCATTACCGCGTCCACGTTATGACCAGGTAATGTCCTTCGGCTGGAAAATTTGCCTGCCGTTGACACTGGTCAATCTGCTGGTGACCGCCGCGGTCATTCTCTATCAGGCACCATAAGGGGTGAAAAAACCATGACATTGAAAGAGTTAGTGGTTGGTTTCGGCACCCAGGTACGCAGTATCTGGATGATTGGTCTGCACGCGTTTGCCAAACGCGAAACGCAGATGTATCCGGAAGAGCCAGTCTATTTACCGCCGCGCTACCGTGGCCGCATCGTGTTAACGCGCGATCCGGACGGCTCCGAGCGTTGCGTTGCCTGTAACCTGTGTGCGGTAGCCTGCCCGGTAGCCTGTATCTCTTTGCAAAAAGCAGAAACCAAAGACGGCCGCTGGTATCCAGAGTTCTTCCGTATCAACTTCTCGCGCTGCATTTTCTGTGGTTTGTGCGAAGAAGCGTGCCCAACCACGGCGATTCAGCTGACACCAGATTTCGAACTGGGTGAGTTTAAGCGCCAGGATTTGGTCTACGAAAAAGAGGACCTGCTGATTTCCGGTCCGGGCAAATACCCGGAATATAACTTCTACCGGATGGCGGGTATGGCAATCGACGGCAAAGATAAGGGTGAAGCGGAAAACGAAGCCAAGCCTATCGACGTCAAAGGCCTATTACCTTAAAGGAGCAAGGCAATGGAATTCGCTTTTTATATTTGCGCAATCATCGCGGTTGGGACCACCTTACGGGTGATCACGCATACCAATCCGGTGCATGCCTTGCTGTATCTGATCATCTCGTTGTTGGCTATCTCCGGCGTGTTCTTCGCGCTGGGAGCGTACTTTGCCGCAGCGCTTGAGATTATCGTCTACGCCGGTGCCATCATGGTGTTGTTCGTTTTCGTGGTCATGATGCTGAACCTCGGTGGTGCGGTGGTTGAACAAGAGCGCAACTGGCTGAAACCGCAGTTGTGGATTGGTCCTGGCATTTTGTCAGCCATCCTGCTTTCGGTGCTGGTGTACGCGATTCTGAGTCTTAATGACCAGGGGATCGACGGTACCTCCGTCAGTGCTAAACAAGTGGGTATCGCACTGTTTGGACCGTACGTTCTGGCAGTGGAATTAGCCTCGATGCTGTTGTTGGCGGGTCTGGTTGTGGCATTCCACCTGGGTCGTGAAGACCGTCCGGGTGAAGTGCTGAGCAACCGCCAGGCTGACCAGGCTGTGAAAAGAAAAACGGAGGAGCACGTATGATTCCGCTGCAACATGGACTTATCCTCGCGGCTATCTTGTTCGTACTGGGGCTGACTGGCCTGGTGATTCGTCGCAACCTGCTTTTCATGCTGATTAGCCTGGAAGTGATGATTAACGCCGCGGCTCTCGCCTTTGTGGTCGCGGGCAGTTATTGGGGCCAGGCTGATGGCCAGGTGATGTATATACTCGCGATTAGCTTAGCTGCTGCCGAAGCCAGTATCGGCCTCGCACTGTTACTGCAGCTCCATCGTCGTCGCCAGAGCCTGAATATCGATTCAGTAAGTGAGATGCGTGGATGAACCTTCTCTGGTTAACCATTCTTTTGCCTTTTATTGGCTTTTTGTTGTTGGCGTTCTCGCGTGGTCGTTGGTCAGAAAACCTTTCTGCCACGGTTGGGGTCGGCTCGATTGGGCTGTCCGCGTTAGTCACGGCGATTGTTGGGTTCGACTTCTTCAATAACGGGCAACAAGCCTTTACCCAGCCGTTGTGGACGTGGATGTCAGTGGGCGATTTTAATATCGGCTTCAATCTGATCCTCGACGGTTTGTCACTGACCATGCTTTCTGTGGTCACGGGTGTTGGCTTCCTGATCCACATGTACGCTTCCTGGTATATGCGTGGGGAAGAGGGCTATTCCCGCTTCTTCGCCTACACCAACCTGTTTATCGCAAGCATGGTTGTTCTGGTGCTGGGCGATAACCTGCTGCTGATGTATCTCGGCTGGGAAGGCGTGGGTCTGTGCTCGTATCTGCTGATTGGTTTCTACTACACCGATCCGAAGAACGGCGCGGCGGCCATGAAAGCGTTCGTGGTAACCCGCGTGGGCGACGTGTTCCTCGCTTTCGCACTGTTCATTCTTTACAACGAACTGGGCACGCTGAACTTCCGCGAAATGGTTGAGCTGGCACCGCAGCACTTTGCGGCTGGCAACCAAATGCTGATGTGGGCAACCCTGATGCTGTTAGGCGGCGCGGTAGGTAAATCTGCTCAGTTGCCATTGCAGACCTGGCTTGCGGATGCGATGGCTGGCCCAACGCCAGTTTCAGCGCTGATCCACGCGGCCACCATGGTTACCGCCGGTGTCTACCTGATTGCCCGTACTCACGGCCTGTTCCTGTTAACGCCTGAAGTGCTGCATTTAGTGGGCATCGTGGGTGCAGTGACGCTGGTAATGGCAGGCTTTGCGGCGCTGGTGCAAACCGATATCAAACGTGTGCTCGCGTACTCGACCATGAGCCAGATTGGCTACATGTTCCTGGCACTGGGTGTACAAGCGTGGGATGCGGCGATTTTCCACCTGATGACTCACGCTTTCTTTAAAGCGTTACTGTTCCTGTCATCCGGCTCGGTTATCCTTGCCTGCCACCACGAACAAAACATCTTCAAAATGGGTGGCCTGCGTAAGTCCATTCCGCTGGTGTATATCTGCTTCCTGGTCGGCGGTGCAGCCTTGTCTGCGTTGCCACTCATTACTGCGGGCTTCTTCAGTAAAGATGAGATTCTGGCCGGTGCGATGGCGAATGGTCATGTGAACTTGATGGTTGCTGGTCTGGTCGGTGCGTTTATGACCTCACTGTATACCTTCCGTATGATCTTCATCGTCTTCCACGGTAAAGAGCAGATTCACGCGCATGCGCTCAAAGGCATTACTCACAACCTGCCGCTGATTGTGCTGCTGGTGTTGTCCACTTTCGTGGGGGCCATGATTGTTCCGCCATTAGCGGGCGTCCTGCCAGCAACCACTGAGCTTGCGCACGGTAGCGTGCTGACCCTGGAGATTACTTCAGGCGTTGTGGCTATCGCCGGTATCCTGATTGCTGCCTGGTTGTGGCTGGGCAAACGCACTCTGGTCACCGCCATTGCCAACAGCGCACCGGGCCGCTTCTTCGGTACCTGGTGGTTCCATGCCTGGGGCTTCGATTGGCTGTACGATAAAGTCTTCGTTAAGCCATTCCTGGGTATCGCCTGGTTGATTAAGAGCGATCCGCTGAATTCACTGATGAACATTCCGGCAGTTCTTTCACGCTTTGCAGGCCGTGGCCTGCTGGTGAGCGAGAACGGTTACCTGCGCTGGTATGTGGCTTCAATGAGTATCGGTGCGGTCGTGATTCTGGGCTTGCTGCTGGTCTTGCGCTAACTCCATACAACTCCCCCTCTCCATCAGGGAGAGGGTCGGGGTGAGGGTGGTTTACCTTCCCCGGCGTCTTAATACAGATGGGAAAGTGAGTGATGTTTTGGTTTATTTTGACTTAGGGACACAAATGCCATGCTATTACCCTGGCTGATACTCATCCCCTTTATTGGCGGCTTCTTCTGCTGGCAGACTGAACGCTTCGGCGTAAAAGTGCCGCGTTGGATTGCGCTGATAACGATGGGACTGACACTGGCTCTCTCGATGCAACTGTGGTTAGCCGGTGGCTACACGCTAACGCAATCTGCAGGTTTGCCGCAGTGGCAGTCTGAATTTATCCTGCCGTGGATCCCACGTTTTGGGATTGAAATCCATCTGGCGTTGGATGGCCTGTCACTGCTGATGGTGGTCCTGACCGGCCTGCTCGGCGTGCTGGCGGTACTCTGTTCCTGGAATGAAATCGAAAAATATCAGGGCTTCTTCCACCTCAACCTGATGTGGATCCTCGGTGGCGTTATCGGCGTGTTCCTTGCCATCGACATGTTCCTGTTCTTCTTCTTCTGGGAAATGATGCTGGTGCCGATGTACTTCCTGATTGCACTGTGGGGCCACAAAGCCTCCGACGGGAAGACGCGTATCACCGCTGCAACCAAGTTCTTCATCTATACCCAGGCAAGCGGCCTGGTGATGTTGATTGCGATTCTTGGTCTGGTGTTTGTGCATTACAACTCAACCGGCGTCTGGACATTTAACTACGAACAATTGCTGCACACTGAAATGTCCAGCAGCGTTCAATGGTTGCTGATGCTGGGCTTCTTCATTGCGTTTGCGGTGAAAATGCCAGTGGTTCCCTTGCACGGTTGGCTGCCGGATGCGCACTCCCAGGCACCAACGGCGGGTTCTGTTGACCTCGCAGGTATCTTGCTGAAAACCGCGGCCTATGGCTTGCTGCGTTTCGCACTGCCGCTGTTCCCGGAAGCTTCCGCTGAATTTGCCCCAATCGCTATGTGGCTGGGTGTCATCGGTATCTTCTACGGCGCGTGGATGGCCTTCGCACAAACCGATATCAAACGCCTGATTGCTTATACCTCCGTTTCCCACATGGGCTTCGTGTTGATTGCCATTTATACCGGCAGCCAACTGGCTTACCAGGGGGCGGTGATTCAGATGATTGCGCACGGTCTTTCTGCGGCCGGTATGTTCATCATCTGTGGTCAGATTTACGAGCGTCTGCATACTCGTGATATGCGTCTGATGGGCGGCCTGTGGAACAAAATTAAATGGCTGCCGGGTCTGTCGTTGTTCTTTGCGGTGGCAACTCTGGGGATGCCGGGTACCGGTAACTTCGTTGGCGAATTTATGATTCTGTTCGGCAGCTACCATGTCGTGCCAGTGATTACCATTATCTCTACCTTCGGCTTGGTCTTTGCCTCTGTTTATTCTCTGGCGATGATTCATCGTGCTTACTTCGGTAAAGCAAAAAGCGAAATCAGTGATAAGCAACTGCCAGGCATGTCGCCGCGCGAGTTCTTTATCATCCTGTTGCTGGTGGTGTTGTTAGTCCTGTTGGGCTTCTACCCGCAGCCAATTCTGGATACTTCGCATGCCGCGATGAGCAATATTCAGCAGTGGTTTACCAGTTCAATTCCAACTACAAGGCCGTAATTCGCCATGACTATAACTCCTCAACAATTGATCGCGCTGCTACCGCTGCTCGTCGTCGGATTGACGGTGGTGGTTGTGATGCTCTCCATAGCGTGGCGACGCGACCATTTTGTCAATGCAACACTGGCAGTAATCGGCCTGAATGCCGCACTCGTTTCACTGTGGTTTGTTGGCCAGGCTGGCGCAATGGACGTCACGCCGCTGATGCGCGTCGATGGTTATGCGATGCTTTACACCGGTTTGGTTTTGCTGGCGAGCCTCGCGACCTGTACATTTGCTTACCCGTGGCTCGAGGGTTACACCGACAACCGCGAAGAGTTTTACCTGCTGGTGCTGATTGCAGCCCTCGGAGGTATTCTGCTGGCAAACGCCAATCACCTGGCGGCACTGTTCCTTGGCATTGAGTTAATTTCACTGCCGCTGTTCGGCCTGATTGGTTACGCCTTCCGACAGAAACGTTCGCTGGAAGCCAGTATCAAGTACACCATTTTGTCTGCCGCAGCCTCTTCATTCCTGCTGTTCGGTATGGCGCTGGTGTACGCAGAGTCTGGCGACTTGTCGTTTGTAACGCTCGGTAAGAGCCTCGCAGACAACATGCTCCACGAACCGCTGCTGCTGGCAGGTTTTGGTCTGATGATTGTCGGCCTCGGCTTTAAACTGTCACTGGTTCCATTCCACCTGTGGACCCCAGATGTGTACCAGGGCGCTCCGGCTCCGGTTTCCACTTTCCTGGCAACCGCCAGCAAAATCGCCATTTTTGGTGTGGTGATGCGTCTGTTCCTCTACGCGCCAGTGGGCGATAGCGAAGCAGTACGCGTGGTGCTCGGTATTATCGCCTTCATCTCTATCATCTTCGGTAACCTGATGGCGTTGAGCCAGACCAATATCAAGCGTCTGCTTGGTTACTCGTCTATCTCACACCTTGGTTATTTGATGGTGGCATTGATTGCGCTGCAAAGCGGCGACATGTCGATGGAATCGGTTGGTGTTTATCTGGCAGGCTACCTGTTCAGCAGCCTTGGTGCGTTCGGCGTGGTGAGCCTGATGTCCAGCCCGTACCGTGGCCCGGATGCAGATTCGCTGTATTCTTATCGTGGTCTGTTCTGGCACAAACCAATTTTGTCTGCGGTCATGACGGTGATGATGTTGTCACTGGCAGGTATCCCAATGACACTGGGCTTTATTGGTAAGTTCTACATCATTGCGGTCGGTGTTCAGTCTCACCTGTGGTGGTTGACTGGCGCTGTGGTACTGGGTAGTGCGATTGGTTTGTACTACTACCTGCGTGTGACGGTGAGTTTGTATCTGAATGCACCGCAACAGCCAAACCGTGATGCTCCGACTAACTGGGCGTTCACTGCTGGCGGTGTGGTGGTGTTGATCTCCGCCGTGCTGGTGTTGTTGCTGGGTGTTTATCCGCAACCGTTGATCAGCCTGGTGCGTTTGGCAACACCGATGATGTAAGTGGTTTTGGTCGGGTTAGCGCCCGCGACCCCTGCTAAATCCCCAAATATAAAGGCTACCGAATCGGGTAGCCTTTTTTTGCTCTGAGTTTACTGGGGAGCCGAAGCCGGGTTTTTCCTGCCGCCTTACAGACGGAACTGATTCACCGCAAGAGTCAGTTCACTTGCCTGATCCTGGAGTGCCGCCGAAGCGGTGGTTGATTCCTCAACCAGGGCGGCGTTCTGCTGCACCATGGTATCGAGTTGCGCTACCGCAGTATTGATCTCTGCAATGCCTTTCATTTGCTCATCCGCAGCCTGGTTAATCTCCGCCATCATCGTCGTGACTGAAGAAACACTGGTGACAATTTCCTGCATGGTATTACCGGTATGGTGAACCTGCTTTGCACCCGATGACACACTCGTCACTGTCGAGTCGATAAGCACTCTTATCTCTTTAGCTGCCTGCGCACTACGACTTGCCAGGTTTCGTACTTCATTTGCCACAACCGCGAATCCTCTTCCTTGTTCACCTGCGCGAGCGGCCTCTACCGAGGCATTGAGTGCCAGAATATTTGTCTGGAACGCAATGCCATCAATGACGCCGATAATATTGCCGATCTTCTCGGAGGCAGCTTCTATGGTGTTCATGGTCTGAATCACTTCGCGTACTGAGTTACCACCACGACGTGCCACCTCAGCGGCAGAAAGAACGGCCTTGTTTGCTTCATGAGATGAACTGGCAGAGTGCGCGACTGTTGAGGCGATCTGTTCTAGTGCCGCTGAGGTTTCTTGCAGGCTTGCGGCAGCAGATTCTGTCCGCGCAGAAAGATCGATATTCCCGGAGGATATTTCCTCGGAAGCAATGCGCACCGACTCGCTGCTGCTACGAATAGATTTCATCACCACCGCGAGTTTGTCGACAAACCGGTTAAACGCGCTGGCAATCTGTGCCACTTCATCTTTGCCGTCTACCGCTAAGCGCTGGGTTAAGTCCTCCGTACCCTGAGCGATGGAATCCATTGCCTCGCGAATGCGGATCAGCGGGCCAAGGCTGCGTTTAGTGATAAAGCTGACGATCAGTGCGGCGAGCGCAATTAGTACGAACATAGAGACAGTTGAAGTCCAGAGCAGTGAACGCATGCTTGCGGTTGCCTCTGCTTTATCCATCGCCACAACGATGTACCAGTTGGTGCTTTTAACCGGCATGGCAATCATAAAGGTTGGGCGTCCCAAAACATCAGCCTGAATCGGTACTGAAGAATTCAGCAACTCTGGCAGGCTGAGTGCCTGTGCGATGCCGGACAGGGGTTTGAGGGTGAGCGATTCGTCCGGGTGCGCGATGATCGTTCCATTAGCATCCATCAACATGCCGAAGCTGCCTGCGGTTGGATGAATAGCCCGAACGTTGGCTATCACCGCATCCATATTGATGTCGCCTTCCACCACACCCAGTAGTTCTCCGTTTTCAATACGCGGAGCTGCCACGGTGACAATAAGTTTTCGCGTACCGGCATCCTGATAAGGATTCGTCACAATGGGCTTTTTCGCTTGAGCAGCCTGGATATACCACGGACGAGAAGTGGGATCGTAACCTTCAGGAATACCCGACGCATCGGAGGAAATATCTCGTTTGTCCGGATAACCAATATCGACATTAATAAAATTCCCTGAAGTGGCAACCAGGGTTAACAGTGGAACCGGATCGGTATCGCTGACATGGGGTGTCAGAGAACTAATTTGTGCGACTTTGGTTTCAGTCCACTGATTCACGGTTGCCGAGTGACTCTGCGCCAGGGCGGTAAGCGTACTATTGATTGAATTATTGTTTGCCGAATGGCTAATTAGATAATTAATAGAGGTATTTACACATAATGCGCCGACGACAATTAATGT
Organism: Buttiauxella sp. JUb87; assembly: GCF_004361975.1. Classification (NCBI taxonomy): domain Bacteria; kingdom Pseudomonadati; phylum Pseudomonadota; class Gammaproteobacteria; order Enterobacterales; family Enterobacteriaceae; genus Buttiauxella; species Buttiauxella sp. JUb87. The sequence goes on along the minus strand of NZ_SNVY01000001.1, from coordinate 1,451,035 downwards.
AGTCGCAACTAAAACCCTACTGCGGATGGAGTTAAACATGCTGTAACCTTCCGGGTTAATTATAAATTCATTAGTGGCTATTAACGACCGGAATGGGGATAACTTTAATTATTTATACCGATAAAGGGTGGCTGAATATAGTCAATATATACGCAAGTTGTTGCTGTGTTAAAACGCTACAATCCCAATCCAAAAGGGTTGTTAATATATCTTATGAGCTGAGCTTCAAATTCTCGTAGTATTAATGAGTCAAAAGGCGGGAAAACATTGGCTTTGTTTAAAATACGTTGGCTTGTCATAGAGTTATCCTTTAAAAAATAATTCTGGTTGTATTGAGATGGCAAGAGAAGTCATCCCGATGCAGCAAAGATTATCTGTTGGGCTTGCTACACTTAACGGGACACATTCAAAGGAGTACGTCATGAGCGATAAAATTCCCATTGGCATCAGCGCTTGTTTACTCGGGGAAAATGTCCGCTTTGATGGCGGGCATAAACGGCTGGCATTTGCCGTCAATGAATTAGCGCCGTGGGTGCATTTCGAACCTGTATGCCCTGAAATGGCGATTGGTTTACCGACACCAAGGCCTGCTTTGCGGCTAGTCAAACTAGATGAGGGGCAAGTAGCCTTGCGCTTTAGCAATCATCACGAAGGGGATTTAACCCTGGCGATGCAACAATTTTCCACACGTCGTGTAGCCAGTCTCGATCATCTGTGCGGTTATATTGTTTGTGCTAAATCTCCAAGCTGTGGCATGGAACGGGTAAGAGTTTACGACCCCGAGGGAAGTAATAACCGAAAAAGTGGCACCGGGATATTTACCGCGGAACTGAAACGACAATTGCCGTGGCTTCCGGTTGAAGAAGATGGGCGTTTGTACGATCCGGCAATTCGCGAGAACTTTGTCGAGCGCATTTATACACTTCATGAACTTAATATTTTACGCCAGTCTGGTCTGACACGAGGCGGACTCATTGGTTTTCATAGCCGATACAAATTATTGCTCCTCGCTCATTCTCAGCCGCAATACCGCGAACTGGGGCGCTTTGTTGCCAATATAGAAAGCTGGGATTCACTGGATGCTTTTTTCATTGAATACCGTCAGCGCTTGATGGATTTGCTTGCCCATCAGGCGACACGTCGTAACCACACTAATGTGCTGATGCACGTTCAGGGATATTTCCGCCGCCAGTTAAATTCGCGCCAGCGCCAGGAGCTATCAGGGCTTATCGACAGATATCGCCAGGGAACCCAGCCTTTACTGGCACCCATCACCTTGTTAAAACACTATATGGCAGAATATCCTGACGCTTATCTGGCGCAGCAGCGCTACTTTGAGCCTTATCCTGAAACGTTACGCTTACGTTTGGGCAATTAATCATGGAGTTGTATGACCACGCATTTGGTCTGGTTTCGCAATGATTTACGGGTGAACGATAACCTGGCGTTGGCAGCGGCCTGCCGTGACCCTGGTGCCCGAGTGATTGGCATATTTATCGCCACTCCGCTGCAATGGCGTAAACATGAGATGTCGCCTCGTCAGGCTGAATTCATCTGGCAGCATTTGCAAAGCTTGCATGCCGCGCTTGCGGAAAGGGGAATTGAGCTGTTTGTTCGGCAAGCTGATGGTTTTGATGACTGCGTCGGTTTCCTGCAAAACTTCTGTGAAACGCAGAAGGTGGACGCGTTTTTTTATAACTATCAATACGAGCTGAATGAGCGCCAGCGCGATGCCGCAGTAGAAAAGGTGTTATCCCCAGGCGTGGTTTGCCAGGGTTTTGATGACAGCGTTTTATTGCCGCCAGGTAGTGTGACGACGGGTAATCACGAGATGTACAAAGTGTTTACGCCGTTTAGCAGAGCATTTATCAAGCGCCTTAATGAAGGTCTGCCTGAATGTGTTTCAGCGCCGCAAGTGCGCAAAACCACTATGCCTGAACCACAAAAACTCACCGTATTTGATTACCCGTGCCAGCCCATTGACCCGAATCTTTTCCCCTGTGGTGAAAAACAGGCGATTAACCAGTTGCGCCTGTTTTGCCGCCAGTCGGTCGTGGATTACGCGCAACAGCGAGATTTTCCCGCCATCGACGGCACCAGCCGTCTGTCGGCTTATTTGGCTGTTGGGGTGTTGTCGCCGCGCCAGTGCCTGCATAGATTATTGAAAGAGCATCCTCAGGCGCTGGAAGGGGGGGGCGGGGCCGTCTGGTTAAACGAGTTAATCTGGCGTGAGTTTTATCGCCATTTGCTGGTGGCATACCCAAAACTTTGCCGTCATCAACCGTTTATCTCATGGACAGACAACGTCACCTGGCGACAAGATGACGCTCAGTTTGTTGCCTGGCAGCAAGGCAGAACCGGTTTTCCAATTGTCGATGCGGCGATGCGGCAGTTGAGCTCCACGGGCTGGATGCACAACCGCTTACGAATGGTGGTGGCCAGTTTTCTGGTCAAAGATTTATTGGTCGACTGGCGGCAGGGTGAACGCTACTTTATGTCACAACTGATTGATGGCGATCTGGCCGCAAACAACGGTGGCTGGCAGTGGGCTGCCTCGACGGGGACTGATGCCGCACCCTATTTTCGTATCTTTAACCCGACCACCCAAGGCGAGCGATTCGATGGGAAAGGTGAATTTATCCGCCAGTGGTTGCCAGAACTGAGTAGGGTGCCTGATAAACACATTCATACCCCATGGGTTTGGGCCGAGAAGCAGTCACTGACGCTGGACTATCCCCGTCCCATTGTTGACCATAAACAAGCACGTATAACGACACTCGCGGCTTATGAAGCGGCGCGTAAATCTTGAGAGAAAGAAAATGAAAAATAGCGAACTGGAACGCCTGATTAACGAAAAACTCAACAGCGCCGCAATCAGCGACTATGCGCCAAATGGTTTGCAGGTTGAAGGGCGCGAAGAAGTGCGCAAAATTATCACTGGCGTGACGGCAAGTCAGGCCTTGATAGATGAAGCGATACGCCAGCAAGCGGATGCGGTGATTGTTCATCACGGTTACTTCTGGAAAGGAGAGTCACCGGTGATTCGTGGCATGAAGCGCAATCGCCTGAAAGCGTTGCTGAGTCACGACATCAATCTCTACGGCTGGCATTTGCCGCTCGATGCTCATCCACAGCTTGGCAACAACGCGCAACTCGGGGCGCTGCTGGGGATTGAAACCAAAGGTGAGGTTGAGCCACTGGTGCCGTGGGGCGAGTTTCCGACGCCGCTTTCCGGTGTCGAACTGGCATCATGGATTGAGATGCGCCTTGGGCGTACACCGCTGTGGAGCGGTGATACCGGTCCTGAGCAAATTCGCCGTGTCGCCTGGTGTACTGGTGGTGGGCAAAGCTTTATCGATAGTGCGGCTCGTTTCGGTGTTGATGCGTTTATCACTGGCGAAGTGTCCGAACAAACGATCCATTCGGCACGCGAACAGGGGCTGCATTTCTATGCGGCCGGGCATCACGCCACTGAACGCGGCGGCATTCAGGCACTGAGTGGCTGGCTGAATAGCGAAACAGATTTGGACGTAACCTTTATCGATATCCCTAATCCGGCATAGCGCCAAACCAAGGAGCAAAAGTGCAAAGAGCACGGTGTTATCTGTTAGGCGAAAGCGCAGTGGTTCTTGAGCTGGAACCCCCTTTATCGCTAGAAAGTCAGCAACGCATCTGGGGATTAACTCAACGACTATTGGAATCACCAGCGGTTTCGGAAGTGATTCCTGGGATGAACAACATCACTGTGGTTCTGCGTGAACCACAAAGCCTGGCACTGGATGGCATTGAGCGGATTCAGCGCTGGTGGGAAGAGAGTGAGGCGATGGTACCGGAATCCAGGCGCATTGAGATCCCGGTGATTTATGGCGGCAGTTTCGGCCCTGATCTCGACGAAGTGGCCGGGCATTGTGGATTATCGCCGCGTCAGGTTGTGGAGTTGCACTCCTCGGTTGACTACATCGTCTACTTCCTTGGCTTCCAGCCTGGTTTCGCCTATCTCGGCGGTCTGGCACAAAAGCTTGAGACTCCGCGTCGTGCTGAACCGCGTTTGATCGTTCCTGCTGGTTCGGTGGGGATTGGTGGCAGCCAGACAGGGATTTATCCGCTCGCGACACCGGGTGGATGGCAGCTTATCGGCCAGACCCCGGTGCAATTATTCAATCCGACAGCTGAAATGCCAACGTTGTTAACGCCGGGTGATACCGTACGCTTCGTGCCTCAAAAGGAGGGTGTGTGCTGAAAATAATTCGTGCAGGAATGCACATGTCGGTGCAGGACACCGGACGTTATGGTTATCGGCAATTGGGCGTGAGCCGTTGTGGTGCGTTGGATGCGCCAGCACTGCAAATGGCGAATTTACTGGTGGGTAATGCACCAGAAAGTGCGGCGCTAGAAATCACCCTGGGCAATTGTGTCATTGAGTTCACTCAGGATGGTTGGTTTGCCTTAACCGGGGCGGGCTGTCACGCAGAGCTGGATGGTCATGCCGTGTGGACAGGCTGGCGCCTGGCAGTGAAAGCAGGCCAACAACTGCGCCTGAAAGCACCGGAACGTGGGATGCGAAGCTATCTTGCTGTGGCGGGCGGGTTAGATATTCCTGAAGTGCTGGGTTCTTATAGCACCGATTTGAAAGCACAGGTTGGCGGTCTGGAAGGGCGGTTAATTAAAGATGGCGATGAAATCCCACAGCTGCCTGCAACGCGGCATTTCCGCGAAGCGCGTGGGGTGAAGCAACTGCTGTGGGGAAACCGCATACGCGCACTGGAAGGGCCGGAATATCACGAGTTTACGCAAACCTCGCAGGATGCGTTCTGGCGTTTACCATGGCAGCTAAGCCCGCAAAGTAACCGGATGGGTTATCGCTTGCAGGGGCAGCGTCTGGAGCGCACCACCGACCGCGAATTGCTGTCACACGGGCTGTTGCCGGGAGTGGTTCAAGTCCCCCATAACGGTCAGCCCATCGTATTGATGAATGATGCGCAGACCACCGGTGGCTATCCAAGGATTGCCTGCGTTATCGAAGCGGATATGTTTAATCTGGCACAATTACGGCTTGGTGAACCGATCCATTTTGTGCACTGCACTCTGGAAGAGGCGCTCAAAGCACGACGCGAACAGCAAATCTATCTTGAACAGTTGGCCTGGCGGCTGAATAACGAAGACTGATTATTAAGGATGATGTGATGCCAGAAGGCCCAGAAATCCGGCGCGCAGCAGATAAACTCGAGGACGCCGTTTTAGGTAAATCGTTAACGGGTGCCTGGTTTGCGTTTCCGGAACTGAAGGCGTTTGAAACTGAGTTGGTTGGTCAAAAAGTCGCGCGGATAGAAACGCGCGGCAAAGCTTTACTGACACACTTTTCCAGTGGCTTAATCCTCTACAGCCACAATCAGCTTTATGGGGTATGGCGCGTGGTTAATGCCGGTGAAATGCCGCAAACCACACGAATCTTACGCGTGAAATTACAGACTGCGGATAAAGCCATTCTGCTCTACAGCGCGTCAGATATCGAAATGCTCGATGCAAATCAGCTATCGAACCATCCTTTCTTGCTGCGTGTGGGGCCGGATGTGCTTGATATGACGCTGACGCCACAGCAGGTAAAAGATCGTTTATTGTCGTCACGCTTTCGTAAGCGGCAGTTTAGTGGTCTTCTGTTGGACCAGGCTTTTCTGGCGGGTTTGGGAAACTACCTGCGGGTTGAAATTCTCTGGGCCGTTGGGTTACTGGCACATCACAAAGCACAGGATTTAACCCCTGAACAACTCGAAAAACTGTCTTACGCGCTGCTGGATATTCCACGGTTTTCATACAACACGCGTGGCACTGTGGATGAAAACAAACACCATGGGGCGATTTTCAGCTTCAAGGTTTTTCATCGGGCAGGGGAGAAATGCGAGCGCTGCGGTGGGGTAATCGAGAAAACGATGCTCTCTTCGAGGCCGTTTTATTGGTGCCCTGGCTGCCAGCATTAGAGAATCCTGAAGATTGCGTTTATTTCATAGGGCGGAAATCGAGTATATTGAGATGCAGATCACAAAAAAGTCTTAAAGGAAGATGTTGCACTATGAGTTATCGTTTCGCCATTGCTGCCGTGGCAGCCGTTTTAGCCCTGACAGGGTGTGCAAAATCGAAAAGCACCGACCCGGCGCCAGCATTTGATTTCGGCTCCTCGCGGGTGACCGTGACGCATATCCCGACAAAAACCGACGATGGCACCGCTATACACGTGACCATTGATAACAAGGATGCCGGTGTGCTGGGGACGGGTGAGAGCCTTGAGGTACAACTTCCAGAGGGCAAACACAAAGTCGGCGGCTATGCCCGTACGCTGATTGGCCGTGTGACCATAGCGCCTGTCGAAGTGTCGTCATCGCGCGATGTTATCAGCCATGTGACCTATTCTGTTACGAACGGCAAACCGATATTTATCGTCCGTGCCGCAACCCCGGTTCCGCAACCGAAGTCAGAATCGATTCCCGCAGAACCCGTTCCGGTTATGCCGCAGCAAATTGAAGCCCCAGTCACTGCCGAACCGGCGCAAGCTGAAGCACCTGCTGCGCCATTAGTAACGCCGGAAACGCCGCAGGTATAATGCTGGCCAACTCCCCGCTCCGAAAAGACAAAGCCCATGTAAAACATGGGGATGCCAGCAGTTTTAAGCATAAAAAAACGCGCCGATTGGCGCGTTTTTGTTTCCAGCATCGAACTTATTTTTTCAAATCAGATTCGAAATCACGCTGCGCGTAGCCAGTATACAACTGACGTGGGCGGGCAATTTTAATGCCGTCATCATGCATTTCGTTCCAGTGAGCAATCCAGCCAACGGTACGCGCCATCGCGAAGATAACGGTAAACATGGACGATGGAATACCCATTGCTTTCAAGATAATGCCTGAGTAGAAGTCCACGTTCGGGTAGAGTTTCTTCTCGATGAAGTACGGGTCGTTAAGCGCGATATGCTCAAGCTCCATCGCCACTTCCAGCAGGCTGTTATCTTTCAGATTCAGCTCTTTGAGAACTTCATGGCAGGTCTCACGCATTACAGTGGCACGCGGGTCGTAGTTTTTGTACACGCGGTGACCAAAGCCCATCAGGCGGAAAGAGTCATTTTTGTCTTTCGCGCGACGGATGAATTCTGGAATGTGCTCAACGCTGCTGATTTCTTCGAGCATTTTCAGTGCAGCTTCGTTAGCACCACCGTGTGCTGGCCCCCACAGGGATGCGATACCGGCAGCAATACAGGCGAACGGGTTAGCGCCAGAAGAGCCTGCGGTACGGACGGTAGAAGTAGAGGCGTTTTGCTCGTGGTCGGCGTGCAGGATCAGAATACGGTCCATTGCGCGCTCAAGAATCGGGTTAACTTCGTATTTCTCACACGGCGTGGAGAACATCATGTTCAGGAAGTTACCGGAGTAGGACAGGTCGTTACGTGGATAAACGAACGGCTGGCCAATAGAATATTTGTAACACATTGCTGCCATCGTTGGCATTTTGGACAGCAGACGGAACGCGGCTATCTCACGGTGGCGTGGGTTATTCACGTCCATGGAGTCATGGTAAAACGCAGCCAGCGCACCGGTTACACCACACATTACCGCCATCGGATGGGAGTCACGACGGAAACCGTGGAACAAACGGGTGATTTGTTCGTGGATCATGGTGTGACGGGTAACGGTAGTTTTGAATTCTTCGTATTGTTCCTGAGTCGGTTTTTCGCCGTTCAGCAGGATATAGCAGACTTCCAGATAATTGGAGTGGGTTGCCAACTGATCGATTGGGAAACCACGGTGCAACAAGATGCCTTCATCACCGTCGATAAAGGTGATTTTTGACTCACATGAAGCCGTAGAGGTGAAACCCGGGTCAAAAGTAAACACACCTTTAGAACCAAGACTACGAATATCAATTACATCCTGGCCGAGTGTGCCTTTTAGCACATTCAGTTCCAGAGCATCATCACCGTTGTAGGTGAGAGTTGCTTTCTTATCAGCCATTACGGTCTCCTTAGCGCCTCATTTTATCAGACTGCGGGATACCTGATTTGCGTTCAAACACATCGTGTTCGTTACCCGTTTTTTGTTCGCTCGTGGCTCTGTTTTGATTGTGTACTGCCAGGGTACAGAGCGATGGGCGCTTGCAGGTAACATATGCCACGCAGGCGAAAAATCAGCAAATCAAGGTGTTAGCAGTCCATATCATTCAAACCTGTATACCACTAATAACCGTCCTAATTGACTGGGTCAAGACTGACACACTGTTACATAACTTATTATCAGGTGAAAGGCTGACCCTATAACTTTTACGAATTATACGGCTTTTCTGGCTCCGTTTGTAACAATAATGTTTAACTTTTGTCAAATCAGATGATTAAAATTTAAAATAATGTTGTTATCGTGATCCTGCTCACTGTTCCGACTAAAACCCTTCAAACTATATGTAGGTTAATTGTAATGAATTTGTGAAGAGCCTATACTGCCGCCAGGTCTCCGGAATACCCTGCCACCGGGAGCCACCCAGCGTTGTAGCCAGTTTTTTGGCATCTGGATGTAGCTGTTTTTGCATGACGCACAGTTATAGAAAGTTCACGCTGTCTGACCCCGCCTGCAGACCCGGAGGAAGGAAACAATAAGAACAGCATGTGGGCGCTATTCATGATAAAAAATGCGAAAAAAGAAAGACCTGTAAACCTCGATCTCACTACAATGAGGTTCCCCGTCACTGCAATCGCTTCCATCCTCCATCGTGTATCCGGCGTGATCACCTTTGTGGCTGTAGGCATCCTACTGTGGTTGTTAGGCCAGTCACTCTCGTCTCCAGAAGGCTTCCTTGTTGCGTCAGCAATAATGGGCAGCTTCTTTGTTAAATTCATTATGTGGGGCATCCTCACAGCACTGGCTTATCACGTTGTTGTGGGTATTCGCCACATCATGATGGACACCGGTTTGCTGGAAGAAACCCTGATAGCGGGCAAACGATCCGCGATGATTTCCTTTGTTATTACTGTCGTGCTTTCACTTCTCGAAGGAGTCCTCGTATGGTAAGCAATGCCTCCGCATTGGGTCGCAATGGTGTGCATGACTATATTCTGGTTCGTGCATCCGCCATCGTAATCACCCTGTACATCATTTATATGATTGGGTTCTTCGCCACCGCTGGCGATTTAACCTACGAGGTCTGGAGTGGCTTCTTCGGCTCCGCCTTCACCAAAGTGTTCACCCTGCTGACATTGTTCTCGATTTTGATCCATGCCTGGATTGGCATGTGGCAGGTGTTGACCGACTACGTTAAACCAGTGGCGATTCGCCTTGGGCTGCAACTGCTGATTGTTGTTGCACTGTTGGTTTACGTCATTTATGGATTCGTTGTGGTGTGGGGTGTGTAATGAAGTTACCGGTCAGAGAGTTTGATGCAGTTGTTGTCGGTGCGGGTGGTGCAGGTATGCGCGCCGCATTGCAAATCTCCCAGTCAGGCCAGACTTGCGCCTTACTGTCCAAAGTTTTCCCAACCCGTTCCCATACCGTGTCTGCGCAGGGTGGTATTACCGTAGCACTCGGTAATACCCACGAAGACAACTGGGAATGGCATATGTATGACACGGTAAAAGGTTCCGATTACATCGGTGACCAGGACGCCATTGAATATATGTGCAAAACCGGCCCGGAAGCGATTCTGGAACTGGAGCACATGGGTCTGCCGTTCTCCCGTCTTGATGATGGCACTATTTACCAGCGTCCGTTTGGCGGCCAGTCGAAAAACTTCGGCGGCGAGCAAGCGGCACGTACAGCGGCTGCGGCTGACCGTACCGGTCACGCACTGTTGCACACGCTGTATCAACAAAACCTGAAAAACAAAACCACGATCTTCTCCGAATGGTATGCGCTTGATCTGGTGAAAAACGCCGATGGCGCTGTGGTCGGTACTACCGCGCTGTGTATCGAAACCGGCGAAGTGGTGTACTTCAAAGCGAAAGCGACCATTCTGGCAACCGGTGGTGCGGGCCGTATTTATCAGTCCACCACTAACGCGCACATTAATACCGGTGACGGTGTTGGCATGGCGCTGCGTGCAGGCGTGCCAGTACAAGATATGGAAATGTGGCAGTTCCACCCAACCGGCATTGCTGGCGCAGGTGTACTGGTCACAGAAGGTTGCCGTGGTGAAGGCGGTTATCTGCTGAACAAACACGGCGAGCGTTTCATGGAGCGTTATGCGCCAAACGCCAAAGACCTGGCGGGCCGTGACGTTGTTGCGCGTTCCATCATGATTGAAATCCGTGAAGGTCGCGGTTGCGATGGCCCATGGGGTCCACACGCTAAACTGAAACTCGACCACCTGGGTAAAGAAGTTCTGGAATCTCGTCTGCCGGGTATCCTTGAGCTTTCACGTACCTTTGCACACGTTGACCCGGTTAAAGAACCGATTCCGGTTATCCCAACTTGCCACTACATGATGGGCGGCGTTCCGACCAAAGTGACTGGTCAGGCACTGACGGTGAACGAGCAGGGCGAAGACGTCGTCATTCCGGGCCTGTTTGCGGTAGGCGAAATTGCCTGCGTATCGGTTCACGGTGCTAACCGTCTGGGCGGTAACTCGCTGCTGGATCTGGTGGTGTTTGGTCGTGCAGCTGGCCTGCATCTGCTGGAGTGTATCGCTGAGCAAGGCGAACTGCGTGATGCCAGCGAAGACGAAATTAATGTCGCTCTGGAACGCCTGAACCGCTGGAACAACAACCGTGACGGTGAAGATCCCGTGCAAATCCGCAAAGCGCTTCAGGAATGTATGCAGCATAACTTCTCGGTATTCCGTGAAGGTGATGCGATGGCGAAAGGCCTTGAGCAACTGAAACTCATCCGCGAACGCCTGAAAAATGCCCGTCTGGATGACACTTCAAGCGAGTTCAACACCCAGCGTGTTGAGTGCCTGGAACTGGATAACCTGATGGAAACCGCTTTTGCTACCGCTGTTTCCGCTAACTTCCGCACCGAAAGCCGTGGCGCACATAGCCGCTTCGACTATCCGGACCGTGACGATGCGAACTGGCTGTGCCACAGCTTGTATTTGCCTGAGTCGGAAAGCATGACGCGCCGTGAGGTCAACATGCAACCGAAACTGCGTCCGGCATTCCCGCCGAAAGTGCGTACTTATTAATAGCGGAGCAAAGTGATGAAACTCGAATTCTCTATTTATCGCTACAACCCGGATGTTGACGATGCTCCGCGTATGCAGGAGTACACCCTGGAAGGGGAAGAAGGGCGCGACATGATGTTGCTTGACGCGCTGATGCAGTTGAAAGAAAAAGATCCGACGTTGTCGTTTCGTCGTTCATGCCGTGAAGGGGTTTGTGGCTCCGATGGTGTGAACATGAATGGCAAAAATGGTCTGGCCTGTATCACCCCAATCTCCGCATTAGGTAATGGAAAGCAAAAGATTGTGATCCGGCCACTACCTGGATTGCCAGTTGTGAGAGATCTGGTGGTGGACATGGGACAATTCTATGCTCAATATGAGAAGATTAAGCCTTACCTGTTGAATAATGGACAAAATCCACCTGCTCGTGAGCATTTACAGTCACCTGAGCAGCGTGAAAAACTGGACGGCCTGTACGAGTGTATTCTTTGCGCATGTTGCTCGACTTCCTGTCCGTCCTTCTGGTGGAACCCAGATAAGTTCATCGGGCCTGCAGGTTTACTGGCGGCATATCGTTTCCTGATCGATAGCCGTGATACTGAAACCGCCAGTCGTCTTGACGGTATCAGTGATGCTTTCAGCGTATTCCGCTGTCATGGCATCATGAATTGCGTCAGTGTTTGTCCTAAGGGGCTGAACCCGACGAAAGCCATCGGCCACATTAAGTCGATGTTGCTGCAAAGAAGCGCATGATAGTCCCCTCTCCTGGGGGAGAGGGTTAGGGTGAGGGCAATCGATGCTGAACACAGCCTTCACCCCGACCCTCTCCCTGAGGGAGAGGGAGTAATAAAAATGCAGGAAATCTTTAAAAACTGCCCTGTTGCGACAGTTTTTAAAGGTTCCTTCGCGAGCTGCCTGACAAGTTAATGGCTCGTTGTTGTGAACCCCGGTAATGCGTACAACTTCTGTATTCTGTACGTAATAGTTATTCACGGCGAAATAAGCATATAAATGCTTAAGGGATCACGATGCAGAACGGCGAAATGAAAGCCTGGCTGGATTCCTCTTACCTGGCAGGTGCAAACCAGTCCTGGATAGAGCAGCTCTATGAAGACTTCTTAACCGATCCTGACTCTGTTGATGCGCACTGGCGCTCAATGTTCCAGCAATTACCTGGAACCGGGGCCAGACCGGATCAATTCCATTCCAAAACACGTGATTATTTCCGTCGTCTGGCGAAGGATGCCTCACGTTATTCCACCGCAATTACCGACCCTGACACTGACGTTAAGCAAGTCAAAGTGTTGCAGCTGATCAACGCCTGGCGTTTCCGCGGGCATCAAGCTGCAAATCTTGACCCGCTTGGCCTGTGGAAGCAGGATGCGGTTCCCGATCTGGACCCAGCCTTCCATAATCTGACTGATGCTGATCTTCAGGAAACCTTCAACGTGGGTTCTTTTGCCAGCGGCAAAGAAACCATGAAGCTGGCTGACCTGATTGATGCGCTCGAACAGACTTACGGCGGTTCAATCGGTGCGGAATATATGCACATCACCAGCACCGAAGAGAAACGCTGGATTCAGCAGCGTATTGAATCGGTTGTCGGTCACTCAACATTTACTGTTGAAGAGAAAAAACGCTTCCTGAGCGAACTGACCGCAGCAGAAGGCCTTGAGCGTTACCTGGGCGCGAAATTCCCAGGAGCTAAACGCTTCTCGCTGGAAGGCGGTGACGCACTGGTGCCAATGCTCAAAGAGATGATCCGCCATGCGGGTAAGAGCGGCACACGTGAAGTGGTTCTGGGCATGGCACACCGTGGCCGCCTGAACGTGCTCATCAACGTGCTGGGTAAAAAACCACAGGAACTGTTCGACGAGTTCGCGGGTAAACATAAAGAGCACCTCGGCACCGGTGATGTGAAGTACCACATGGGCTTCTCATCTGACGTTGAAACCGAAGGTGGCCTGGTTCACCTGGCGCTGGCGTTTAACCCATCGCACCTTGAAATCGTCAGCCCTGTGGTTATCGGTTCGGTGCGTGCGCGTCTGGATCGTCTGGAAAAACCAGGTATTAATCAGGTTCTGCCAATCACCATTCACGGTGACGCAGCGGTAGCCGGGCAGGGCGTAGTTCAGGAAACCCTGAACATGTCCAAAGCGCGTGGTTACGAAGTGGGCGGTACTGTTCGCATCGTTATCAACAACCAGATTGGTTTCACCACGTCCAACCCGCTGGATGCGCGTTCTACACCGTACTGTACTGATATCGGTAAGATGGTGATGGCACCGATTTTCCACGTGAATGCTGATGACCCTGAAGCGGTGGCGTTTGTCACCCGTCTGGCACTGGATTTCCGTAACACCTTTAAGCGCGACGTGTTTATCGACCTGGTTTGCTACCGTCGCCATGGTCATAACGAAGCTGATGAGCCAAGTGCCACTCAGCCAGTGATGTACCAGAAAATCAAGAAACACCCGACGCCACGTAAAATCTACGCAGACCGTCTGGAGCAGCAAAAGCTGGCCACGTTAGAAGATGCTACCGAAATGGTGAATCTCTATCGTGACGCGCTGGATGCTGGCGAATGTGTGGTGAAAGAATACCGCCCGATGAACATGCATTCCTTTACCTGGTCGCCATACCTCAACCACGAGTGGGATGAGAGCTATCCGAACAAGGTAGAAATGAAGCGTTTACAGGAGCTGGCTAAGCGTATTAGCAGCGCGCCTGAAACCGTGGAAATGCAGTCACGTGTGGCGAAAATCTACAGCGACCGCATGGAAATGGCTAACGGCGCCAAGAAATTCGATTGGGGCGCGGCTGAAAACCTGGCGTATGCAACCCTGGTTGATGAAGGTGTTTCTGTGCGTCTGTCTGGCGAAGACGTTGGCCGTGGAACCTTCTTCCACCGTCACGCTGTGATTCACAACCAGACTAACGGTTCGACTTACACCCCACTGCAACACGTTCACAACAGCCAGGGCCAGTTCAAAGTTTGGGACTCCGTCCTGTCTGAAGAAGCGGTACTGGCGTTTGAATACGGTTATGCCACGGCGGAACCACGTACGCTGACTATCTGGGAAGCTCAGTTTGGCGACTTCGCTAACGGTGCTCAGGTTGTTATCGACCAGTTCATTAGTTCTGGCGAGCAGAAATGGGGCCGTATGTGTGGCCTGGTGATGTTGCTGCCGCACGGTTACGAAGGCCAGGGCCCGGAACACTCATCCGCACGTCTTGAGCGTTATCTCCAACTGTGTGCAGAGCAAAACATGCAGGTTTGCGTGCCTTCTACTCCAGCGCAGGTTTACCACATGCTGCGTCGTCAGGCGCTGCGCGGGATGCGTCGTCCTCTGGTCGTCATGTCACCGAAATCTTTACTGCGCCACCCACTGGCCGTTTCCACTATGGATGAACTGGCTAACGGCAGCTTCCTGCCAGCGATTGGCGAAGTTGACGAGCTGGACCCGGCAGGCGTGAAACGCGTGGTAATGTGTTCTGGTAAGGTTTATTACGATTTGCTGGAACAGCGTCGTAAGAATGATCAAAAAGATGTCGCAATTGTGCGCATCGAACAGTTGTATCCATTCCCGCACCAGGCGGTGCAGGAAGCATTGAAACCATTTGCTCACGTACATGATTTTGTCTGGTGCCAGGAAGAGCCGCTTAACCAGGGCGCATGGTACTGCAGCCAGCATCACTTCCGTGAAGTCGTTCCATTTGGATCAGCCCTGCGTTATGCAGGTCGCCCAGCCTCCGCATCACCTGCGGTAGGGTACTTGTCCGTTCACCAGAAACAGCAGCAAGATCTGGTTAATGACGCGCTGAACGTCGATTAATTAAAGGATAAAAAATGAGTAGCGTAGATATTCTAGTTCCTGACCTGCCTGAGTCCGTTGCCGATGCGACAGTTGCAACCTGGCATAAAAAACCGGGTGACACCGTTACCCGTGACGAAGTGCTGGTAGAAATCGAAACTGACAAAGTGGTACTGGAAGTACCGGCGTCTGCAGATGGTGTTCTGGATGCTGTACTGGAAGATGAAGGGACAACCGTAACCTCTCGTCAAATCCTTGGCCGCCTGCGTGAAGGCAACAGCTCTGGTAAAGAGACTTCTGCGAAAGCTGAAACCAAAGAGTCTACTCCGGCACAGCGCCAGCAGGCTTCTTTGGAAGAGCAGAGCAATGACGCACTCAGCCCGGCGATTCGCCGCCTGATTGCCGAGCATTCCCTGGACGCTAATGCCATTAAAGGTAGCGGTGTCGGTGGTCGTATCACCCGTGAAGATGTTGATAAACATCTGACTCAGGCGAAATCAGCTCAACCTGCTCAAGCTAAAGCGGCGGCAGAAACTAAAGCACCGGTTGCTCCACTGGCTGGCCGCAGCGAAAAACGCGTGCCGATGACTCGCCTGCGTAAGCGTGTTGCTGAGCGTCTGCTGGAAGCGAAAAACTCCACCGCCATGCTCACCACGTTTAACGAAGTGAACATGAAGCCAATCATGGAACTGCGTAAGCAGTACGGTGAATCTTTCGAAAAACGCCACGGTGTACGTCTGGGCTTCATGTCCTTCTACATCAAAGCGGTGGTTGAAGCACTGAAACGCTACCCAGAAGTTAACGCTTCTATCGATGGCGAAGACGTGGTTTACCACAACTATTTCGACGTGAGCATCGCGGTTTCCACACCGCGTGGTCTGGTAACGCCAGTACTGCGTGATGTTGATACCCTGGGTATGGCTGACATCGAAAAACGTATTAAAGAACTGGCTGTTAAAGGCCGTGACGGCAAGCTGACCGTGGAAGATTTGACCGGCGGTAACTTCACCATCACCAACGGTGGTGTGTTTGGTTCACTGATGTCTACGCCGATCATCAACCCGCCGCAGAGCGCGATCCTCGGCATGCACGCTATTAAAGACCGACCAATGGCGGTCGACGGTAAAGTTGAGATCCTGCCAATGATGTATCTGGCACTGTCTTACGATCACCGTCTGATCGATGGCCGCGAGTCTGTGGGCTACCTGGTGGCAATTAAAGAGCTGCTGGAAGACCCAACTCGTCTGCTGCTGGACGTTTAGTACCCTACGCCCGGTAGTTAAAGCTACCGGGCCTACAATTATCACCTGCCTTGTAGGTCGGATAAGCGAAGCGTCATCCGATGAGAATTGCGACAACTGACCTACATGTTTTTATGAAGGATGGATAGAACTCATGAACTTACACGAGTATCAGGCGAAACAGTTGTTTGCTCGATATGGCCTACCGGCTCCAGTCGGTTACGCCTGTAACACACCGCGTGAAGCGGAAGAAGCGGCATCCAAAATTGGTGCAGGCCCGTGGGTAGTAAAATGTCAGGTTCATGCTGGTGGCCGCGGTAAAGCGGGTGGCGTGAAAGTGGTTAACAGCAAAGAAGACATCCGTACTTTTGCTGAACACTGGCTGGGCAAACGCCTGGTGACCTATCAAACAGATGCAGGCGGCCAGCCGGTTCACCAGATTCTGGTTGAAGCTGCAACTGACATTGATAAAGAACTGTATCTTGGCGCGGTGGTTGATCGTAGTTCCCGTCGCGTAGTGTTTATGGCGTCCACCGAAGGTGGCGTTGAAATTGAGAAAGTTGCGGAAGAAACCCCGCACCTGATCCACAAAGTTGCACTGGATCCGCTGGCAGGCCCAATGCCTTACCAGGGCCGTGAACTGGCGTTCAAACTGGGTCTGGAAGGTAAACAGGTTCAGCAGTTCACCAAGATCTTTATGGGTCTGGCGAACATCTTCCTTGAGCGCGACCTGGCGCTGATCGAAATCAACCCGCTGGTTATCACCAGGCAGGGTGACCTGATTTGTCTTGATGGCAAGCTGGGTGCCGATGGCAACGCACTGTTCCGCCAGCCAGAGCTGCGTGAAATGCGTGACCCAAGCCAGGAAGATGCACGTGAATCTCAGGCTGCACAGTGGGAACTGAACTACGTTGCGCTTGATGGCAACATCGGTTGCATGGTTAACGGTGCAGGCCTGGCAATGGGCACCATGGACATCGTTAAACTGCACGGCGGCGAACCAGCTAACTTCCTGGACGTTGGCGGCGGCGCAACGAAAGAGCGCGTAACCGAAGCATTCAAAATCATTCTGTCTGACGACAAAGTGAAAGCCGTTCTGGTTAACATCTTCGGCGGTATCGTGCGTTGCGACCTGATCGCAGACGGCATCATCGGCGCGGTTGCAGAAGTGGGTGTTAACGTTCCAGTGGTAGTACGTCTGGAAGGTAACAATGCGGAACTGGGTGCGAAGAAACTGGCAGATAGTGGCCTGAATATTATTGCAGCGAAAAGTCTGACGGATGCAGCACAGCAGGTTGTTGCTGCCGTGGAGGGGAAATAATGTCCATTTTGATCGATAAAAACACCAAGGTGATTTGCCAGGGTTTCACCGGCAGCCAGGGGACTTTCCACTCCGAGCAGGCGATTGCATACGGTACGCAAATGGTTGGCGGTGTAACGCCAGGTAAAGGCGGCACCGAGCATCTGGGTCTGCCAGTATTTAACACCGTACGCGAAGCAGTAGAAGCTACTGGTGCAACTGCAACGGTAATCTACGTTCCAGCTCCGTTCTGCAAAGACTCCATTCTGGAAGCTATCGATGCAGGCATTAAGCTGATTATCACCATCACCGAAGGCATCCCGACGCTGGATATGCTGACTGTGAAAGTGAAACTGGACGAAGCAGGCGTGCGCATGATTGGGCCAAACTGCCCAGGCGTTATCACCCCAGGCGAGTGCAAAATCGGTATCATGCCAGGTCACATCCATCTGCCAGGCAAAGTGGGCATCGTTTCCCGCTCTGGTACGCTGACTTATGAAGCGGTTAAACAGACTACTGATATCGGTCTGGGCCAGTCCACTTGTGTGGGCATCGGTGGTGACCCAATCCCTGGATCTAACTTCATCGATATCCTGAAGATGTTCGAGGAAGATCCGAAAACTGAAGCTATCGTGATGATCGGTGAGATCGGTGGTAGTGCCGAAGAAGAAGC
Organism: Buttiauxella sp. JUb87; assembly: GCF_004361975.1. Taxonomy (NCBI): domain Bacteria; kingdom Pseudomonadati; phylum Pseudomonadota; class Gammaproteobacteria; order Enterobacterales; family Enterobacteriaceae; genus Buttiauxella; species Buttiauxella sp. JUb87. Next base: position 1,432,876 of record NZ_SNVY01000001.1, on the reverse strand, counting down.
TGCTGCTTACATCAAAGAGCATGTCACCAAGCCAGTTGTTGGTTACATCGCAGGTGTGACTGCGCCGAAAGGCAAGCGTATGGGTCACGCGGGGGCAATCATTGCAGGTGGTAAAGGTACCGCGGATGAGAAATTCGCAGCACTGGAAGCCGCTGGCGTGAAAACCGTTCGCAGCCTGGCTGACATCGGCGACGCACTGAAAGCTATTTTGCCTCAGTAAGTAAAAGAAATAAGAGTAAATCCCCTAAGCAGTTGAAGCTGTAGTTTCAAATGGGAAGGGGATAATGTTCGACATGGTTGGCCGCTCTATTGAGTGGCCTTTTTTATGATTGGCATATTTCGTTCGTATGAACGAGTCATTAAAACTCGGTCCTGATCCCAATTCCAGCGCGGCTGTTGCCGTCATGTCACCCATCCGTGCCGCGGGTTTACCGGTCATACACAAATCCTTTTGTTTACATAACTGAAAATTGATTGGCTTCAGGCGCTTGCCTGCGGACGACATCAACGCCGTAGCGGGCAAAAAATAAACACCGTGAACAGGGGGAGAAGAATAATCTGTCTGGTTTTTTATTATGTGAAAGACATCAACTTTTTAGGTTGAAAATCAGAGGGCGTGTAAATATATATTCTATATATCAATTAATTAATTGATTTCATGGATAGGTGTGATGAAGGGATTCGTGTTGTGAATTAAACGCAATATCATCATTGTTATTTTAGCATTGCCACTCTTTGAGTGATGAAGTCATTCAGACCCAAATCGATTCCACAGTTTGCATACGAATGCGCTCTTGCTCACTGATTGCTGTTTATAGCACCATTTGATGTAGTGAATTCAATGATGCTATGAGGGAAATAAGTGGAAGGGCTTTAACAAATTTAATGCTTACGCCGCGCCACTAACGTAAATTTGTAATCGTCACTTTTGAATACGTTACGGCTGAACTCAAACACCCGTCCGTCCCTTAAATAGCCACGCGACACCTTTTCCAGAACCGGTTTGCTGGCATCAACTCCCAACGCTTTAACGACGTCTTCAGATGGCATCACCGGAATTATCTCTTGTTCGCTGCGGTCGATAACCATCTTCTTCACGTTCTCGATGAAGTGATATTTCGAATTCTCCATCACCTCCCAGGTGAGATCGGGGAACAGCGTGAGTGGCATCCAGGTTTCTTCCAGCGTAACGGGTTTTTGTTTAATGAAACGCACGCGTTTCACATGCCAGACTTTGTCGTCGACCGCCAGTTGCAGGTGGGCGGCCAGAATGTCATCCGCTTTAGTAACTTCAAAAATCTGCACTTCGCTGTGGGTTTCGACATTTCTGTCGGCCAGTTTTTCATAGAGGCTGGTCAACTGGTAAATGTCGTAATTGACCTTTTCCTCTTTAACGTATGAACCGCTGCCTTGAATGCTCTCGATGATTTGCTGTTCGGTGAGTTGTTTGAGCGCCTGACGGACAGTCACCCGGCTCACCGCAAACTGTGCCTGAAGCGCTGATTCTGTGGGCAGTGCGTCACCCGCTTTCAATTCACCGTTTTCCACCTGCAAGCGGATAGCATCGGCAATCTGACGGTACATCGGTTTTTTACCCACCACATAGTCCTCTTAGAACGTTAGAAATCTCACCAGATGATAGCCCCAATCATGGCAGCTGTTAATCGATAAGTATTAATACAAATTAAATACAAATTATCGATAAGGTTAAATTGATCACACAAAGGTATTATTTATATCGATACACTGCGCAACATCAAAACTCATTCCCGACGAGGAAATAATGAAGCTGACGGCGTTAACTCACCCAGATTTGATCACGCTGCAAACTACGTTTAACAGCCGTGATGATGCGATTCGTGCCATGGCAGGCCAACTGTCGGCATTGGGGAAATTACATAATCTGGAGCAATTCCTGGCCGAAGTATTTTCCCGAGAAGCGCAAGGTCCAACCGCTTTGGGCGAAGGGCTGGCAGTCCCTCACGGCAAAACGAATGCCGTAAAAGTAGCGGCTTTTGCAGCCGCGACGCTGACGTCACCGATTGACTGGGAAGGAATCGACGGGCTGGAGTCGGTACAGATGATCTTCTTGCTGGCAATCCCTGAAGGGGAGGCTGGATCAACACATATGCAGCTTCTGACCGCGTTGACCACTGCATTGGTGGATGACGAGGTGCGCGATAAAGCACTGCGTGCGACCAGCGTGGACGAGTTTATGGCGTTGCTAAATAGTGAGCCAGAAAGTGTGGCGCGGGATGAAGATACAACACGCCCGACCATTGTTTGTGTAACCGCTTGTCCGGCAGGGATTGCTCATACTTATATGGCGGCTGAGTATCTGGAAAAAGCCGGGCGTAAGCTTGGCATCAATGTTTACGTCGAAAAGCAAGGGGCGAACGGCGTTGAAGGGCGGTTAACGGCCCGGCAGATTAATCAGGCACATGCCTGCGTGTTTGCGGCAGAAGTGGCAATTAAAGAAGCCGAACGCTTCAAAGGTATTCCTGCTATTCGTACCCCTGTTGCCGAACCGATTAAACACGCCGAGCGCATTTTGCAGCAGGCGCTGGCGCTGGAACCCATTTCTGATGAGCGCCTGCAACAGCAAGATGAAACGCAATCCGCACCAGGTTTTAAAACTGAGTTAAAGCAGGCGCTACTCAGCGGCATTTCTTTTGCCGTTCCGCTGATTGTTGCCGGTGGCACCGTGTTAGCGGTCGCTGTTTTGCTGGCGCAGATTTTTGGTTTGCAGCATTTGTTCGAACTCGAAAACTCGTGGTTGTGGATGTACCGCAAACTTGGCGGCGGAATGCTGGGCACGCTGATGGTGCCGGTTCTGGCGGCTTATACCGCTTACTCTTTGGCTGATAAACCCGCGCTCGGGCCTGGTTTTGCAGCGGGCCTTGCGGCCAACATGATTGGTTCTGGTTTTCTCGGTGGGGTAGTGGGTGGCTTAATCGCAGGCTACCTGATGCGCTGGGTGAAAAAACACATTCGCCTCAGCCCTAACTTCAACGGCTTTTTAACCTTCTATCTCTATCCGGTGATTGGCACGCTGGTCGCGGGCAGCCTGATGCTGTTTGTCATTGGCGAACCTGTTGCGTGGCTCAACACTTCGCTCACCCACTGGTTGAACGGATTATCCGGCAGCAATGCCTTATTGCTGGGCGCAATTATCGGCTTTATGTGTTCGTTTGACCTCGGCGGCCCGGTGAATAAGGCTTCATACGCATTTTGTCTCGGCGCGATGGCGAACGGCGTGTTTGGCCCATACGCCATTTTCGCCTCGGTTAAAATGGTATCGGCCTTTACGGTCACCGCTTCTACGTTAATCGCTCCTCGTCTTTTCAAAGATTTTGAGATTGAAACCGGTAAATCAACCTGGCTGCTCGGGCTGGCAGGGATCACCGAAGGCGCGATCCCAATGGCAATTGAAGATCCGATCCGTGTGATTGGTTCATTCCTGGTGGGATCGGTAGTCACTGGTGCGATGGTTGGTGCGATGAATATTGGCTTATCGACACCGGGTGCGGGCATCTTTTCTTTATTCCTGCTGCATTCCGGTGACTTCAGTGGCCTGACTGCCGCTGCGGGATGGTTCGGTGCGGCATTGGTTGGCACGGTCATTTCAACATCGGTATTGATTTTGTGGCGTAAGCACGCCGTTAAGCAGGGCAAATATTCCCCAGAAAGCGCTCTATCGTAATCACTCAGAAGTAAGGCAAACAAGAATGAAAGCTGTATCTCGTGTTCATATTACTCCCCATATGCATTGGGACCGTGAATGGTATTTCACCACTGAGGAATCCCGCATCCTGTTGATTAATAACATGGAGGAGATTCTGGCACGCCTTGAGTGTGACCCTGACTATAAATATTACGTGCTCGATGGACAAACGGCGGTACTGGAAGATTACTTCGCGATTAAGCCGGAAAATAAAGCACGTGTTAAAGCGATGGTAGAAGCGGGCAAGCTGATTATCGGCCCGTGGTATACGCAAACTGACACCACCATTGTTTCTGGTGAGTCGATTGTGCGCAACCTGATGTACGGCATGCGTGATTGCATGGCGTTTGGCGAGTCGATGAAGATTGGTTATTTGCCCGATTCGTTTGGGATGTCGGCACAACTGCCGCATATTTTTAACGGCTTTGGTATTAAACGCGCGATGTTCTGGCGAGGTTGTTCCGAGCGTCACGGAACAGACCGAACCGAATTCTTATGGAAAAGCAAAGACGGCAGTGAAGTGGTCACTCAGGTACTGCCGTTGGGTTATGCGATTGGTAAATATTTGCCAGAAGATGAAGTCGGCCTGCGTAAACGCCTCGACAGTTACTTTGAGGTGCTGGAAAACGCTTCCGCCACGCAGGAAATCTTGCTGCCAAACGGGCATGACCAAATGCCACTGCAACAAAATATCTTCGCGGTTATCGATAAACTGCGCGAGATTTACCCGCAACGTGAATTTGTCATGAGCCGCTATGAAGACGTATTCGAAAAAATTGAAGCGTTACGCGACAAACTTGCCACGCTGGAAGGGGAGTTCATTGATGGTAAGTATATGCGAGTGCACCGCACTATCAGCTCCACTCGCATGGATATCAAAATTGCTCATGCGCAAATTGAAAACAAAATCGTCAATATTCTTGAGCCGCTGGCGTCTATCGCTTGGTCACTAGGTTTTGAGTATCACCACGGCCTGCTGGAGAAAATGTGGAAAGAGATCCTCAAAAACCACGCTCACGACAGCATCGGTTGCTGCTGTAGCGATAAGGTGCATCAGGAAATCATGACCCGCTTTGTGCTGGCGGACGACATGGCTGAAAATTTGATTCGTTTTTATATGCGTAAAATTGTCGACAATATGCCGACAACAAGTGCCGATAAGCTGACATTTTTCAACATGATGCCTTATCCACGCGAAGAGGTGATTAACACCACGATTCGTATCCGTGCCCGTGAGTTTTCCCTGAAAGATGAACATGGCAATGAAGTGGAGTACTTCATTCGCGAAGCGCGGGAAATTGACCCAGGCCTGGTCGACAGGCAAATCGTCCATTACGGCAATTACGATCCCTTCATGGAATACGATATTCAGCTTAACCAGGTACTGCCTGCGATGGGGTATTGCACGTTGTATGTTGAAGGGCAAAAACCAGGACTGCAACGTGTACTGCCTGAAGCGGGTGAAGCGCTGCTGGAAAACAATTTCTATCGTATCAATCTCAATCAAAACGGCACACTGTATATTACCGATAAGCAAAGTGGGCTGAGTTACGACCAGGTTTTGCAGCTGGAAGAGGGGTCAGATGATGGCGATGAGTACGATTACTCACCTGCCAAAGAGGAGTGGCTGATTTACTCGACAGAAAGTGCTCACCAGTGTGAGGTGAAGCATGAAGCCTGGCAAAGCATCGCAACGCTGAAATTGCGCATGGTGCTGCCTGATAATCTGCAACAACGGGCTCAACGGCAAACTAGCGGTTATCTGGATGTGGAATGCCACGTTACGCTGGCGCATCACAGCCGCCGCATTGATATCGAAATGTGCCTTGATAACCAGGCCTGCGATCATCGTGTGCGAGTCCTGATCCCAACGCCATTTGCCTCGTCAACGGTGCTGGCGGATAACCAGTTCGGCACTATCACGCGTCCGGTAGAGGATGTGGCAATGCAAAACTGGCAGGAGGAAGGCTGGAAAGAAGCGCCAATCCCGGTGTGGAATTTGTTGAATTACGCTGCATTGCATGACGGTAAGAATGGAGTGGCTCTGTTTACTGACGGGCTGCGTGAATTTGAAATCGTCGGTGAGAGAAAAGACACTTTCGCACTGACGTTATTCCGTTCGGTAGGAGTATTAGGTAAAGAAGAACTGGTATTACGCCCTGGAAGGCCATCAGGCATCAAACTGCCGACGCCAGATTCACAACTGCGCGGAAAATTATGCTGTCGCTTTAGCCTGATGGCATTTTGCGGTTCGCCAACGACTGCGGGCATTGCTCAGCACGCTCGTACCTGGCTGACACCGGTTCAGTGCTATAACAAAATTCCGTTTGATGCGATGAAGCTTAACCGGGCAGATTTTTCCACGCCGTGCACATTTAGCCTGCTTACGATGCCTTCAGTCGGTTGTATGCTCAGTGCACTCAAAAAAGCCGAAGATCGTGATGAGTTGATTATGCGTATTTTTAACCCTGATGAGCAGCATTGTGGGGAAGGCATGGTGGCTTGCACACTGCCTGTCGTGGGGTGGATGGAAACAGGAATGGATGAAAATCCGCTGCAACAACAATCAGAAAGGGCAGGGCACTTTGCGCGGCTTCAACCTTGCCAGTCACGCACATTTAGCCTGGCACCAGACCGCTCAAGATAGTTTCATTGTCATCATCGGTGTTTTATAGCCACGTTTTTACGTGGCTTTTTTGTTTTTTTTGACTTCATCACGACCTGCTAACCCTATCAAAAATAATGTTTTGTTAAATTAATAATTATTAAAGGTGAAATATTTGTTAATTTCAAGCCAGAAAAGAAACGAATTCAGAGAAATACCGTGAGGTGATTAACACAATACGTCACTACTTCGTGAGAGTTTAATTTCCAAACCTGACTTCAAATAAATAACTTTTGTTTATAGATATCATCCTTTCATTAACGATAGTACGTTTTATAAAACACATCATTAACAATGGGTTTACCATTAAGCTCAATGAGAAACTAAATTAACAAAAGAAGGGAAAATTGCGCTAGATCAATATGTAAAACTAGCAAATGGTGTGGGAAAGGGCGTAAATTGTTGCAGATCAAGATGGCGGTAAGACGACATTTTCGCTATAAATTGATCACTGTCGAGAAACGTAAATAACACTAAGCAATTACCTGTTTATCGTAGGGAAATTGCAGGGTAATATATTTGCGGATTATTTTTGGTTTTTATTAACGTGTTTGTAACCTTTCATCTTTCTTCGTTACATGTAAATAAAATGACGGAGGGATGAAGTCTGGAAGCGAATGTTTTTGTATTAGGGCATGCGTTGTGGTTTTCCCTACGGCGAACCACGGTCGGAGTCTTCATGCGAAGAGCAAGGAGTCAAGATGTTTGATATTGTCGAACTGTCGCGCTTACAGTTTGCCTTGACCGCGATGTACCACTTTCTGTTTGTGCCACTAACGCTCGGTATGGCGTTCCTGTTGGCCATTATGGAAACCGTGTACGTTCTGTCAGGTAAGCAAATTTATAAAGATATGACCAAGTTCTGGGGCAAGTTGTTTGGTATCAACTTTGCTTTGGGTGTGGCCACTGGTTTAACCATGGAGTTCCAGTTCGGCACAAACTGGTCTTACTACTCACACTACGTGGGTGACATTTTTGGTGCCCCGCTGGCCATCGAAGGTCTGATGGCGTTCTTCCTTGAATCCACCTTTGTAGGTCTGTTCTTCTTTGGTTGGGATCGCCTGGGTAAAGTTCAACACATGGCGGTAACCTGGCTGGTGGCTCTTGGCTCCAACCTTTCTGCTCTGTGGATTCTGGTCGCCAACGGCTGGATGCAGAACCCAATTGCTTCCGACTTCAATTTCGAAACCATGCGTATGGAGATGGTGAGCTTCTCCGAACTGGTACTGAACCCGGTTGCTCAGGTTAAATTCGTTCACACCGTGGCTTCTGGCTACGTGTGCGGTGCGATGTTCATCCTCGGTGTCAGTTCTTACTACTTGCTCAAAGGCCGTGACGTCGCATTTGCGAAACGTTCATTTGCCATCGCTGCAAGCTTCGGTATGGCGGCAATCCTGTCTGTTATCGTGCTGGGTGATGAGTCTGGTTACGAAATGGGTGATGTGCAGAAAACCAAGCTGGCTGCCATTGAAGCCGAGTGGGAAACTCAACCGGCTCCGGCAGCCTTTACGCTGTTTGGTATCCCGGATCAGGATAAGCAAGAAAACCACTTCGCAATTCAAATTCCTTACGCGCTGGGCATCATTGCCACTCGCTCAGTGGATACACCGGTTATCGGTCTGAAAGACCTTATGGTGCAACACGAAGAGCGTATTCGTAATGGCATGAAGGCTTATAGCCTGCTGGAACAACTTCGTGCTGGTTCGAAAGACCAGGCCGTTCGCGATAACTTTGAGTCCGTCAAGAAAGACCTGGGTTATGGCTTGCTGCTGAAACGCTATACCCCGAATGTTGCTGATGCGACGGAAGATCAGATTCAGAAAGCAACTAAAGACTCGATTCCACGTGTTGCCCCGCTGTACTTTGCGTTCCGTATCATGGTGGGTTGTGGCTTCCTGATGCTGTTCATCATTGCGGCTTCCTTCTGGACCGTAACGCGTAATGCCATCGGCTCGAAAACGTGGCTGCTGCGCGCTGCGCTGTATGGTATCCCACTGCCGTGGATTGCGATTGAATCTGGCTGGTTTGTTGCTGAATACGGTCGTCAGCCATGGGCTGTTGGTGAGGTATTGCCGACTGCGGTTGCCAACTCCTCTCTGACCGTGGGCGATCTGATCTTCTCCATGGTACTGATTTGCGGCCTTTACACGCTGTTTATGGTGGCGGAACTGTTCCTGATGTTCAAATTTGCTCGCCTTGGGCCGAGCAGTCTGAAAACAGGTCGCTATCACTTTGAGCAGTCCAATGTGGCTTCTCAGCCGGCACGCTAAGACAGGAGTCGTCAAATGATCGATTATGAAGTATTGCGTTTTATCTGGTGGCTGCTGGTTGGCATTCTGCTGATTGGTTTTGCAGTCACCGATGGCTTTGATATGGGCGTAGGTATGCTGTCCCGCATCATTGGCCGTAATGACGTTGAACGCCGCATCATGGTGAACTCCATCGCCCCTCACTGGGACGGTAACCAGGTATGGCTCATTACCGCAGGTGGTGCGCTATTTGCTGCCTGGCCGATGGTTTACGCGGCTGCGTTCTCCGGCTTCTATGTAGCGATGATTCTGGTGCTGGCTTCATTGTTCTTCCGTCCGGTAGGTTTTGACTACCGTTCGAAGATTGAAGACATGCGCTGGCGTGGTATGTGGGACTGGGGCATTTTCATCGGTAGCTTCGTGCCGCCGTTGGTTATCGGTGTGGCGTTCGGCAACTTGCTGCAAGGCGTGCCGTTCCACGTTGATGAATATCTGCGCCTGTACTACACCGGTAACTTCTTCCAGTTGCTGAATCCGTTTGGCCTGTTGGCAGGTGTCGTGAGCGTATCGATGATTCTTGCTCAGGGGGCAACTTACCTGCAAATGCGTACCGTAGGTGAACTACATCTGCGTACCAAAGCGGCGGCGCAAATCTCAGCGCTGGTGATGATGGTGTGCTTTGCACTGGCGGGTGTTTGGGTAATCTACGGTATCGATGGCTACGTTGTGACTTCAGAGTTGAACCACCACGCAGCATCGAATCCGTTGACTAAAGAAGTGGCACGTCAGGCGGGTGCCTGGATGGTGAACTTCAATAACATGCCGATTCTGTGGCTCATCCCTGCATTGGGTGTGGTATTGCCGCTGTTGACTGTGTTGATGTCCCGTCTGGAGAAAGGTGCGATGGCATTCCTGTTCTCCTCACTGACTCTGGCTTGTGTGATTCTGACTGCTGGTGTGGCGATGTTCCCGTTCGTGATGCCTTCGAGCACCATGCTGAACGCTAGCCTGACCATGTGGGATGCAACATCCAGCCAGCTGACGCTGAACGTGATGACCTTTGTTGCTGCGGTATTTGTGCCGATCGTTCTCATCTACACCATCTGGTGTTACTGGAAAATGTTCGGTCGAATCACCAAAGAGCATATCGAAAGCAACACCCACTCTCTGTACTAAGTAAGGAGCTGATTATGTGGTACTTTGCATGGATTCTGGGGACGCTGCTGGCTTGTGCTTTCGGCATCATTACCGCCCTGGCACTTGAGCACGTAGAAGCTGCTAAAGCGGGTAAAGAAGAACATTAATGGACGGAATTATCGCAAAGTTGTATGCGGTAATGGACAAGAGCCCTTTAAGGGCTCTTTCCTTGATCATGGCATTAGTTCTGGCCGGATGTATGTTTTGGGACCCGTCACGTTTCGCAGCGAAAACCAGTGGTCTGGAAATCTGGCATGGTTTTTTGCTGATGTGGGCGGTATGCACCGGTGTGATACATGGCGTGGGCTTTCGCCCGCGCAAAGTGCTGTGGCAGGGCGTTTTTAGCCCGTTACCTGCGCAATTAGTTTTGCTGGCCGGATTGGCTATTTTCTTCTTCTGATGCTTCTTTAACCGCTAAGATTTTTCCTTAATATTTATGGGCATTAACAAGCCCATAAATATTTACCTAACGTTTAGTGCTACCCATTCCCAACCCCCATCCTCTTGCGTATAGTAGCAACGTTTAATTGCATTACCGGGATGTAAAGTGAGTACAACGTTGTTTCGATGGCCGGTTCGTGTCTACTACGAAGATACTGACGCCGGTGGTGTGGTATACCACGCCAGTTATGTTGCTTTTTATGAAAGAGCACGCACAGAGATGCTGCGCCAACACCACTTTAACCAGCAGGATTTGTTGGCAGCGAGCATCGCCTTCGTCGTACGCAAGATGACAGTGGATTATCTTGCGCCTGCCCGACTCGACGATTTACTCGAAATCCAAAGTGAAATTACATCAATGCGTGGCACATCTTTGGTGTTTACGCAGCGAATAGTCAATGCCGATGGCAGGGTACTCAATGAAGCTGAGGTCCTGATTGTTTGTGTTGATCTTCTCTCAATGAAGCCTCGTGCGCTTCCCAAGTCTATTGTCGCGGAGTTCAAGCAGTGACTGACATGAATATCCTTGATTTGTTCCTGAAGGCTAGCCTTCTGGTCAAATTTATCATGTTGATTTTGATTGGTTTTTCCATTGCATCATGGGCAATCATTATTCAGCGTACGCGAATCCTCAATGCTGCTACTCGTGAAGCAGAAGCGTTTGAAGATAAGTTCTGGTCGGGCATTGAATTGTCCCGTCTTTATCAAGAAAGCCAGGGCCGCCGTGACAATCTTGCTGGCTCTGAACAAATTTTCTATTCAGGCTTTAAAGAGTTTGCCCGACTGCACCGTGCTAACACACATGCGCCGGAAGCGGTCGTCGAAGGGGCATCTCGTGCCATGCGTATTTCCATGAGCCGTGAGCTGGAAACGCTTGAAACGCACATTCCATTCCTCGGAACGGTCGGTTCCATCAGCCCATACATCGGCCTGTTTGGTACGGTTTGGGGGATCATGCATGCCTTTATCGCACTCGGTGCGGTAAAACAAGCAACCCTACAGATGGTTGCGCCAGGTATCGCAGAAGCTCTGATTGCAACCGCAATCGGCCTGTTTGCTGCAATCCCTGCGGTTATGGCGTATAACCGCCTGAACCAACGTGTGAACAAACTGGAATTGAATTACGACAACTTCATGGAAGAGTTCACGGCTATCCTGCACCGTCAGGCTTTTACCAGCAGCGATAAGCAGTAAGGGGTAAGTCATGGCCAGACGTGGACGTGGGCGTGGTCGTCGGGAATTAAAGTCCGAAATTAACATCGTTCCTCTGCTAGACGTGCTGTTAGTGTTGTTGCTCATTTTTATGGCAACGGCTCCTATTATCACGCAAAGCGTTGAGGTTGATTTACCTGATGCGACAGATTCGCAAACGGTAAGCAGTAATGATGAACCGCCGGTCATTATTGAAGTGTCCGGGGTAGGGCAGTACAGCGTGGTGGTTGAGAAAGATCGTATGGACCAGTTGCCGTCTGAGCAGGTTGTTGCGGAAGCACAACGTCGTTTACAGGCAAATCCAAAAACGGTCTTTTTGATCGGTGGTGCTAAAGATGTTCCTTACGAGGAAATCATCAAGGCGCTTAACCTGCTGCATAGTGCAGGGGTGAAATCCGTCGGTCTGATGACGCAGCCAATCTGATCCATCTCGCGATATTTGGGAACCGATAGTGTCAAAGGCAACCATAGAAAACGATAAGCTCAAGCGCGCGATAATCGTCTCAGTGATCCTGCATATCATTTTGGTTGCAGTCCTGATTTGGAGTTCGTTTGACGAGAACATCGACGCCAGTAGTGCTGGTGGCGGTGGGGGTTCGGCTATTGACGCGGTCATGGTCGACCCAGGTGCAGTTGTTCAGCAGTACAATCGTGAACAGCAACAGCAGGCGAGTAGCAAACGTGCAGCAGAGCAACGCGAGAAACAAGCGCAACAACAGGCTGAAGAACTTCAGGAAAAACAGGCTGCTGAACAACAGCGTCTGAAAGCTCTGGAGAAAGAACGCCTGGAAGCGCAGGAACAAGCGAAGCAGCAAACAGAACAGCAGAAACAAGCGCAAGAAGCAGCCAAAGAAGCGCAAGAGCAACAGAAACAAGCAGAAGCCGCGGCAGCGAAAGCTAAAGCAGATGCCAAAGCTCAAGCTGATGCTCAGGCGAAGGTTGCGGAAGACGCAGCGAAGAAAGCGGCTGCGGATGCACAGAAGAAAGCGACTGAAGAGGCTGCTAAAAAAGCGGCTGATGCTGAGAAGAAAGCTGCTGCAGTAGCTGTGGCTGCGGCTAAAAAAGCGCAGCAAGAAGCTGAGAAGAAAACTGCGGAAGAAGCAGCGAAGAAAGCTCAGCAAGATGCAGAGAAGAAAGCCGCTGCTGAGGCTGCCAAAAAAGAAGCTGCAGCAACTGCCGCTGCAGAAAAAGCGGCGTCGGATAAAGCCGCGGCTGAAAAGGCTGCTGCTGCAAAAGCCGCTTCTGATAAGAAAGCCGCTGCGGATGCTAAGAAAAAAGCAGCCTCTGATAAGGCCGCTGCCGATAAAGCAGCAGCTGCAGGCGTTGACGATCTGTTCGGCGACCTGAGTTCAGGTAAGAATGCACCGAAAACGGGTGCTGGGGCGCAAGGTAATAGCGCTGCGGCTGCCGGAAAAGGGAATAATAAAAAAAATGGCGCTACTGGTGCTGAGATCAATGGTTACGCAGGGCAGATAAAAGCAGCAATTGAAAGCAAGTTTTACCAGGATCCTGCCTTTAGCGGCAAGACTTGCACATTGCGCATAAAACTGGCTCCTGATGGCCTATTACTTGATATCAAATCAGAAGGTGGCGATCCGGCACTTTGTCAGGCTGCCATTGCGGCGGCACGACTGGCGAAGATTCCGAAACCGCCTAGCCAGGACGTTTATGAAGTTTTCAAAAACGCGCCTATCGACTTTAAGCCATAGTAAAATTTTCCTCGCGAAAGTGGGGAAAACTAACCAGGCTGTGTCACAGAGTTTTGGTAGTTTTGTGTATTTGAGTTTGTTAACATTCTGCTAAATTATCGTGGGCTGTGGGTCCAGATAAGGGAGATATGATGAAGCAGGCATTTCGAGTTGCATTAAGTTTTTTAATGCTGTGGGCAGCAGTACTGCACGCAGAAGTTCGTATTGAGATAACCCAAGGGGTTGACTCAGCACGTCCAATTGGTGTTGCGCCGTTCAAATGGGCAGGCCCAGGTGCTGCACCAGAAGATATTGGTGGCATCGTTGCTGCTGATTTACGTAACAGTGGCAAATTCAATCCATTGGATCGTTCACGTTTACCGCAGCAGCCTGGCTCCGCCCAGGAAGTGCAACCGGCAGCGTGGACCGCTCTGGGTATTGATGCCGTTGTCGTCGGCCAGGTCACACCAAACGGTGATGGCAGCTATACCGTTGCTTACCAGTTGGTTGATACCTCTGGCGCACCGGGTACTGTACTGGCTCAGAACTCCTACAAAGTGAACAAACAGTGGCTTCGCTATGCCGGTCATACCGCCAGCGATGAAGTGTTTGAGAAGCTTTCAGGTATCAAAGGTGCATTCCGTACGCGTATCGCTTACGTTGTGCAGACTAACGGCGGCCAGTTCCCATACGAACTGCGCGTGTCTGATTACGATGGCTACAACCAGTTTGTGGTTCACCGTTCTCCGCAGCCGTTGATGTCACCAGCCTGGTCTCCAGATGGTAGCAAACTGGCTTATGTAACGTTTGAAAGTGGCCGTTCAGCGCTGGTTATCCAGACTCTGGCAAATGGCGCAGTGCGTCAGGTAGCTTCTTTCCCACGTCATAACGGTGCGCCAGCCTTCTCTCCAGATGGCAGCAAACTGGCGTTCGCATTGTCGAAAACCGGTAGCTTGAACCTGTATGTAATGGATATTGGCTCTGGCCAGATTCGTCAGGTGACTGATGGACGTAGCAATAACACTGAACCAACCTGGTTCCCGGATAGCCAGAACCTGGCTTACACCTCCGATCAGGCTGGTCGTCCTCAGATTTACAAAGTGAATGTAAATGGCGGTGCTCCACAACGTATTTCCTGGGAAGGTTCTCAGAACCAGGATTCAGATGTGAGTTCCGACGGTAAGTTTATGGTGATGGTGAGCTCCAATGGTGGGCAACAACATATCGCCAAACAGGATCTGGTAGCGGGTGGCGTACAAACTTTATCGTCAACGTTCCTGGATGAAACGCCAAGTCTGGCACCTAACGGCACGATGGTAATCTACAGCTCTTCTCAGGGGATGGGATCTGTGCTGAATCTGGTCTCAACAGATGGGCGTTTCAAAGCGCGTCTTCCGGCAACCGATGGTCAGGTTAAATTCCCTGCCTGGTCGCCGTATCTGTGATAATAAAATATTAAAGGATCAAAGAAATGCAACTGAACAAAGTGCTGAAAGGGCTGATGCTGGCACTGCCTGTTATGGCAATCGCTGCGTGTAGTTCTAACAAGAGCGCCAACAACGAGAGCGGCGAAGGTATGCTGGGCGCCGGCACTGGTATGGACGCTAACGGTAGCAATGGCAACATGTCATCTGAAGAACAGGCTCGCCTGCAGATGCAACAGCTGCAACAGAACAACATCGTATACTTCGGTCTGGACAAATATGATGTTTCTTCTGAATTCGCTGCAATGCTGGATGCGCACGCTAACTTCCTGCGTAGCAACCCATCTTACAAAGTGACTGTAGAAGGTCATGCGGACGAACGTGGTACTCCGGAATACAACATTTCCCTGGGTGAGCGTCGTGCTAGCGCTGTTAAGATGTACCTGCAAGGTAAAGGCGTTTCTGCAGACCAGATCTCCATCGTTTCTTACGGTAAAGAAAAACCAGCAGTACTGGGTCATGACGAAGCGGCTTACGCTAAAAACCGTCGTGCCGTTCTGGTTTACTAAGAGAACAGTATGAACAGTAACCTCAGACATCACTTGTTGAGTCTGTCGTTACTGGTTGGCATAGCGGCCCCTTGGGCCGCTACTGCTCAGGCGCCAATCAGTAGTGTCGGCTCAGGCTCGGTCGAAGACCGTGTCACTCAACTCGAGCGTATTTCTAACGCTCACAGTCAACTCTTAACCCAACTTCAGCAACAACTCTCTGATAACCAAAATGATATTGATTCCCTGCGTGGTCAAATTCAGGAAAACCAGTACCAGTTGAATCAGGTTGTGGAGCGTCAGAAGCAAATTTTATTGCAGATAGACAGCCTCGGCAGTGGTGCTGCGGCAGGACAAGCGGCAGGCAGTACCGATCAGGGTGCCGCTGCAGCGGCAACACCTGATGCCGGTGCGGCAGCTCAGACACCTGCAGCAGCAGCCCCTGCGCAAGGTGGTGACGCTAACAGTGACTACAATGCAGCTATTGCCATGGTGCAGGATAAGTCCCGCCAGGACGAAGCTATTGCTGCATTTCAAAGTTTTATTAAGAAGTACCCAGATTCAACTTATCAGCCAAATGCAAATTATTGGCTCGGTCAGTTGAATTACAACAAGGGGAAAAAGGATGATGCGGCGTTTTATTTTGCCTCTGTGGTGAAAAATTACCCAAAATCTCCTAAGGCCCCGGATGCAATGTTTAAAGTCGGTGTGATCATGCAAGACAAAGGCGATACCGCCAAAGCGAAAGCTGTCTACCAACAAGTGATCAAACAGTTCCCAAATACCGATGGTGCAAAGCAGGCGCAAAAACGTCTGAATGCGATGTAATGAGTGCGGCCTGACCAGATATCGCTGCTTTTCTGGTCAAGCCGAGCAAAACACAAGCCATTAGGTGATCTTGATCGAAATTCTTGTTGCGTCAAAATCTTAAATCAGTAATATATGCCGCCGTTGCCAAGGGATATCAAACAAACCGAAAGTGACACGAAATTGGGGCGTTAGCTCAGTTGGTAGAGCAGTTGACTTTTAATCAATTGGTCGCAGGTTCGAATCCTGCACGCCCCACCAATTTCGAAGCAGTACGAAGTAAGTGAATCGTGAAGAGTTTGAAGAAGCAGTAAACCGCATTGCGGGGCGTTAGCTCAGTTGGTAGAGCAGTTGACTTTTAATCAATTGGTCGCAGGTTCGAATCCTGCACGCCCCACCAATTAT